>NZ_UETD01000022.1 GCF_900116855.1 Ruminococcus flavefaciens | reverse complement strand
TATATAAAAGAATCAGTTATTGATGAAGTTGTACTTCAATCGCTGAGAAAGGTCACAGCATTTGCAAGAGAGCACTCCGAGGAATTCTACAATATGGCTATGAGCAATGGTGAACTCGAAGCAAAAGAGCAGTTAAAAGATAATGAAAACCTGAGAAGCGAGTATGAAGCAAGGATAGCACAGCTCGAAAATGCTATCAGCACGCTCTACATGGATAGAGTAACAGGCAGAGTTACTCCAGAACGCTATGACAGCCTTGCAGGTGGATATGAGAAGGAGCAGTCCGAGTTGAAGCAGAAACTTCAGGAGCTTGATTCAAAGACAAATGTCATAAGTGCTCGTGAAAAATGTGTTCGTGACTTTATTGCCAACGCAAAGAAGATCGTAAAAGTCACAGAAGTGACTCCGACACTGCTCAGAGCCTTCATCAGCCGTATTGAAGTTTATGAAAAGGGAGTCAAGCATTCGAGAAAATGCACAAATCGTATCAATATTCGCTTCTCATTTACCACGACAAAGGCTTTTGAGGCGGATGGTATAATGATCGGTAAAGAAAAGATACCGACCGCTGTATAAAGCAAATCTCCGAGGGATAACTCCCTCGGAGAGACATGAAAAATAATTTGTTGATAAGGGAATGTTTAGAAGTGAGGGCGTCCCTTAACGGGCGGATGATATCTTCCCCTACAATATGCTTTTTCGGAACGCCGAGGGCGGCGTTCCCTACAAATATAAATTCCGATTTAGCTTAATAAAAAACATTGCCCCTGAGAGTTGCGAAACACTCAGGGGCAAGACTTCTGTATTATGAATACTATGGTTTTTTAGTTTTATATCATTCAGCAAGAAGCTTCTCTGCTGCTGCGATCTTTACACAGATAACGAACAGCTCCATAGCCTTTGCAAGTTCCTCAATAGTGGGATATGTAGGAGCAAGGCGGATGTTCTTATCCTCTGGATCAACACCGTAAGGGAATGTGGCTCCTGCGCCTGTAAGTGTTACTCCTGCCTCTGCACAAAGCTTAACGATCTTCTTTGCACAGCCCTTGGGAGCATTGAACGAGATGAAGTAGCCGCCCTCGGGAGTGGTCCACTCGCCGATACCGAGAGGAGCTATCTCCTTGTCAAGAACATCGCATACAAGTCTGAACTTGGGAGCGATAATTGCCATGTGTTTCTTCATGTGCTCAAGCATATTCTCGAATGTGCCGAAGAACTTCACATGACGGAGCTGATTCATCTTATCGTAGCTGATAATGCTTATGCCGAGGTACTTCTTCAGATCCTCAACATTCTCCTTGCTTGCGCCCATGACTGCTACGCCTGCACCGGGGAATGTGATCTTTGATGTAGAACCGAAGATGTAAACGATATTTTCGTTGCCGACCTTCTTTGCCTCATCAAGGATATTGAGGATGTACTTGGGCTTATCTGTAAGGTGATGGATGCAGTAAGCGTTATCCCAGAAGATACGGAAATCTTTGGCAGCAGGCTTGAGAGCGGCAAAGCGTTTTACTGTCTCGTCGCTGTATGAGATACCATCGGGATTTGAATACTGAGGAACACACCAGATTCCCTTTACAGACTCGTCCTTGACCAGCTCCTCGATCATGTCCATATCAGGACCTGTGGGAGTCATGGGGATGTTTATCATCTCAACGCCAAAGAACTCAGTTACCTTGAAGTGTCTGTCATATCCGGGAACAGGACAGAGGAACTTTATCTTTCCGCACTGTGACCAGGGCTTGTTTCCGAGAACGCCCTTGTTGAAAGCGCACTGTACCGCAAAGAACATTGCGTTAAGGCTTGAATTACCGAAGATGATGACCTGATCCTGAGGAACACCGATCATATCGGAGAAGAGCTTCTTTGCCTCGGGGATACCGTCAAGCACACCGTAATTGCGGACATCTGTACCGCACTCGCTCATAAAGTTTCCGTCATCAAAGGACCTGAGCATATCAACACTCAGCTCAAGCTGCTCCTTGCAGGGATTTCCTCTTGACATATTGAGGCAGAGCCCCTGACCCTTGAAATCATTATAGAGCTTTTCGTTCTCGCTCTTGAACGAGAGAAGCTGTTCCTTTGTCATCTGTGATAAATTCATTATCGGTAATCTCACCTTTCAAATATTTTAAGTGCAGTAAATCGCACAAAATCTCCACATAACAGTATATCACAGCATAGTTGTATTTTCAAGAGACAATATAACAAATTATAATAAAGGAAAACTCTTTTTTTTGTGGTTTTCGGCACTATTCGGCTATATATAGCGATATTCCTGTTTGGAATAGCACTTACGCGCCGCCGCCTAATGTGTATAATACATGAAAAGCAGAAAAAAACATTGACTTTTATGGATATTTTGTATATAATATAAGTATACAGAAATAATTTCAGGGGATGGGAATTAATTGCTTCACTTAGGAGGTATCTGTATGAAAAAATTAATCTCATCGACAATTTCATTCATCACATCAGCCGCACTTCTCATGTGCGGAGGGTTCGGAGCAGTCGCCGCAGAGAACACAGAGGAACATCTTGATCCTGCGTTCTCGGAAACCGAGCTGCTTCTGGGCGATCTTGACACAAACCTTAAACTGCCTGAGTATCCTGCTGTGGAGTCCAACTACAAAAGCGGCTCATTCAACTACAAGGATCAGCTCGATGCAAACAATCTGGCAGTTTACAACGCTCTGGCAGAGCTGAATGAACCGTCTGTCTCCCCCGTAAGCATAAAGCTTCCCGAGACAGTAACGATAAAGGTCTCCGCGCTGCCAAATTCCACACAATTTACCGAAGAAGACAACGAGACCTATCAGCTTGCCATTTTCGGCAGCTGTAAGCCGGGTATAGATGCGGTTCTCCTTGACAAGCCCGAGCTCTACTGGGTAGAGCCTTCGGGAATAAACATCGGACTCGGAAATGACACCACCAGTTCATCAAATTTCTGGACAGGCACCTACACCATAAGAATACGCACCCTTGTCATTACTCCCGCCTATCTCAAAGGCTTCGAGTCACTTGATGAGGCTAAGGAGTACGGCGAAAAGCTGGCTGAGGGCATCGATCTTGTTCCGATATCGGGAGACACGAGATATGCTACCCTCAAAAACATCCACGACTACATAGCCAACTTCACTTACTATGACACAGGAGCAAGATTCAGCAATTCTGCTCTCGGCGCCCTTGTAGAACCGGGTGTTGTCTGTGAGGGCTACTCAGAAGCCTTCAAGCTTATCTGCGACAGGCTGGATATCCCATGTGTCTGCGTTTTCGGCAATCTCAATGCCGAGAACAACACGGGACATATGTGGAACTATGTTAAGATGGAGGACGATAAGTGGTACGCCATGGACGTTACATGGGACGATACAGACGGTACGGACGGAAGGCAGGTAAAGTACGATTACTTCCTCAAAGGCTCAAACAGCTTCTTTACCAATCATACTCCCGAGTCCGACTTCAATATCACCATGCTCTCCTACCCCGAGATATCCGAGGATAACTATGTACTGACCGTTCCTGTCGGCACAACGACCAGTACTTCTACTTCGACCACGACCACAACAACTTCAACGACGACTACCACGACCACAACTACTACCACATCAACGACTACTTCAACGACTACTACCTCCACCAGCACAACAACAACAACAACAACTACTACTACTACTACTACTTCCTCGGCCACTACATCCACAACTTCGTTAACCACGTCTACCACCACATCGACCACAACCTCGACTGTTATCCCGTCACTCAGAGGTGACCTTAACAACGACCGAAAGGTCAACGTTTCAGACCTTGTATACTACCACCTCTACCTGCACGGAAAGGTGAAGATAAGCCGTTCCTGCGACCTTAACGCCGACGGTACAGAGGACGTTTTCGACCTGATCGAACTCAGACATATCCTCATTGACCTGAAGTCGGATCAGACCTGAATATAAAGGCTCCGAGATTTTCGGAGCCTTTCCGATGCACACATACTTTGACAAAAAACTGTCTGAGTGATATAATGGAATAGCTGATGTTAGCAGTCTAAAACTATTATACCATGAAAGAAGTTTGTCAATGAAAAAAAACACCGATACTTTCCTCAGAGCTTTTGCAACAGGTATCGCTATAGCCATAGGCGGCATAGTTTACCTCTCCTGTGAAAACAGATATCTCGGCGCCTTCCTCTTCGGTACGGGACTGTTCGTGATACTCAGCTTCGGCTTCAATCTGTTCACGGGTAAGGTGGGATACGCTGTTGAAAACAAACCGTCATACATATCAAGCCTTTTAGTCATCTGGCTCGGCAACTTTGCAGGTACCGCGCTATCCGCATTTCTGGTGCTCAATACCCGTATCTGTTGTATTGCCGATAAAGCTTCGGATATGTGCGATACAAAGCTCGCCGACTCCCCTTTGAGCATATTCATTCTTGCAGCATTCTGCGGATTGCTTATGTTCATCGCCGCCGACGGATACAAGACTATCACCAACAGCGCAGGTAAGATACTTGCAGTTTTTCTCCCCGTTGTAGTCTTCATTCTAAGCGGATTTGAGCACTGCGTTGCCAATATGTTCTACTTCACTCTTGCGAAAGCTTGGAGCGGCAAAGCGTTTGTATGGCTTATGATAATGACTCTCGGAAACTCTGTTGGAGGTATCCTTATCCCCATACTCAGAAAGGGCTTCATAAAAAATGAAGCGTGATAATCTATGGATAATTCTTCAAAAGCAAACAGACCTGCACTGTTTTTCATCAGAGCTCTTAAACGGTGGGCTCTTGTATTTGTTATCATATTCGGTCTTATAACGGGAGTTGATGCTGTAACCGCTCTTGCAGGCAGCAAGACCTCGGGCTCTGTGGCTTTCAGACTTGTCTTTGCCGCAGTCGCATCTGTTATCGTGAATATCTTAACCGCACTTTTTATAGCCCCCCGTATGAACCGGCAGTACAAGACATTCCGAAGCCTTGTCATGCGAATTGCCGATGAAGGCTATGCCGAGCCCCTCATTAATGAAATGGAGGAGCAGCTTCGTGTCTGTCTCAGCGACAGAGAGAACAACAAGCTGTATATATCACAGTACGCCATGTTTCTCGGAGAGGCTTACCTTTCGCTGCATCGCTTCGATGATGCTGAGGAAAAGCTGGACCTTGCCGATATGGACTACATGGAAAAGGCAGCCGAAAACCGTGCCGATATCAATGCTCAGCAGAACATGATAATGTACCACGTCCTGCTCATACAGCTCAGCTCCGCGAGAAAGGACACCGAGCGCACAGAGTACTGGCTGAAGCACGGCGAGAAATACTTCTCACGGATGCGCGGCAAAAACGAGTGGGTGGACTACTTCATAGACACCGCTTACTTTGAGTCACTGATGGTCCACGGTCAGTACGAAAACGCCATGAAGCTGCTGAAAAAATACGACGACGTAAAGTCCATAGCTTTCGGCATAGCTCTGGACAAGGCAAGGTGTCTTAAGCGCATGGGCGATATGAACGAGTCGGAGCGTTACTTCAATACAGCCTATGAGCTTGCTGCAAACGACTGGCGCAGGAAGACCGTAGAGCTTGAAAGGGACTCAGATGAAGATATATAACCATACATAAGTTTTGCCCCGAAGCGCTGTAAAACGCTTCGGGGCATTTTCATTTGCTATTATAAATCAGAATTTAACACCGCAGGTGTTAAATTCCGAAGCCCTTAGCCTTTAGCTTTTAGCCATTAGGAAGCGGCTTCGCCGCTTTATTATCGGGCGGCGGAACGCCGCCCCTACATCAGGCTAACGGCTAATGGCTATGGGCTAACGGCTTAAATCATAATTTAGCGGAGCTAAATTATGATTTATGTTATTAACATGATATCATGACGCTTATATTCAGCTCTTTTTTATATCCGATCTTTCTGATTTAAGGCGCAATATCCTGTCAAGGCTCTCGTCAATGCGCTCCTCGGTGATACGCCCATCATTGACAGCAGCCTCGACTCCCCTGACAGCTTCTCCGAAGTCGCGGGGCATCAACAGCATATCTCCGCCTGCTTCTATGACCTTTACAGCAAGCTCTCCGCTGCCGTACATATCGGCAACTGCCCCCATTGACAGTGAGTCCGTGATCACAACTCCGTCAAAACCAAGCCTGCCGCGAAGTTCATCTGTCACCATTGTATGTGAAATAGTTGCAGGCAGACCATCAACGCCGTTCATGGTTATATGTCCAACCATGACCATATCGGCTCCGGAAGCAATACCGCTCTCAAAGGCAAGGTACTCCCCTTGTATGAGCTCGGCAACGCTTTTATCTGTGTAGACAGCTCCGTAATGGGAGTCACCTGCTGTATCGCCGTGCCCGGGGAAATGCTTTAGCGTACAGTAAACACCGCCGCTGTGGAAGCCCTCTACCGCAGCGCCCACAAGATCAGCTGCCTGATGGAAATCATCGCTGTAAGCACGGGCGCCTATGACTGTATTATATGGATTTGACCATGTATCCGCAACAGGAGCAAAGTCAAGATCAAAGCCAAGACCTGCAATGTCCGAGCCGATAGTCTCAGCATTGGCAAAGGCAGTATCCTTTCCGCCATCTTTGTAGTAATACATAGACGAAAACCACGTTGTGCCTGCTTTCTGAGCACATCTGGCTACTGTGCCGCCCTCCTCATCAACGGAATAGAAAAGCGGCACCATTCCCTGCTCCGAGGCATACTGCTTCGTATTTGCTATCATCTGCGAGATAGCTTCCGCAGAATCTATATTTTTCGCAAAATATACCAATCCGCCCACGGGATAGTCCTTCAGCGCAGCTCTCGTCATCTCACCTGCCACCGAATAATTCTCTCCGTTTGTCAGGCTTTCGGGAGTCACAACGAAAAGCTGACAGACCTTTTCATGAAGGGACATCTCGCCGATACGGACTGTCACATCATCGGGAGGCTCGGTAGTGGGCTCCGCAGTTGTAACGGGAACAGTAGTAATAACGGTCTCTGTCTCATCGGCAGCTGTGGTCTCCTCATCAGCAGGAACAGCACTTATTTTTCCCACCGTATCCTTGCCCCTGCTTATCTTTACAGCGAGCACAGCGCAGCAGACAGCTGCTGCGGCAATAAGAACCACAGGAAAAGCCCTTCTCATAAAAAGCTTCGGATTATCTGACATCATATCCCCCTTTCATATCAGCGGGTGCCGCAAAAATCCGCGGCTTGTCTCAAACGAATCGTATTCGGACTTTGATATCTCCACACACTCCTCCACAAGCCTGTCTGCATTCTCCGACGGCTTGCATATCACAGGAAATTTCGCCACCTCACCCGACTGGAAGTTAAGAGTCGGATTGAGCTGTCCGAAGATATAAGCAAAGACCTTGGAGTTCAGCAGTCCGCAGATGAAGTTCTTTCTGTCACCAAGCTCAAATATGCAGCAGCCGCCGTTATCAAAGATATACCCCCTGCCGAACTGCCTTATACTGAACTTGCCGCTTGTGAGGGTAGACCATGTGAGCCCCTCTTTCATGAAGTACTGATAGTTGGCGATCACCGCAGTAGGCACCGCTCTTATCTCTGCCGCGTCGTCATACCAGTCGATTATGTATTCATTGAAGCCGTACCACTTTCGGAAACCGCCTCCCTTATTGTAAGGGAACCAACGCTTATCCAGTGTCTCCTCCCTGTCAATGGCACTGCGGTCAATATTTATCCTGCAATAGTCCACCTCATACCAGTAACGCAGAAATCTTCCGTTATCCGAGGTGGAATTGCCCTTTCTCGGAGCAGAAATGCTGCCGAGGGAGGGATATTTCTCATAGAGCTCTCTCACTCTGCTGCTCACCCAGTATGCCGCAGGCGACTCCGGCAGCCTGCCGAAATCCGATGCCGCAGTCTCATATACATAGCCGCATTCTCTGTTTCTTACCGCCTCAAGAAATCTATCACGCTGGACATCAAGTCCTCCCCTGAAGTCGGTGAGACGGAAATACACACCTTTCACATCTGTTCGGCAGTTTCTTAGAGTAAAGCCGCAGACTGGCACAGTTGCCTCACCGAACGCGGAATACTCCAGCTGCACAAGGGTCTCGGGAGTCTTTTCAGTGAACATCATTCTCCTCAGCTGTTCGTAGCTCTTTATGAACATCCAGACATATGGAGTAAGGAACCCTGTGTAGCCGTCCTCCTCGGTAAGCTCACAGCAGCGTACTATAAACGCCGCGAAAAGGTCTGCGGAGAAGTGGCTGTACTCACCTTTCAGAAAGGTGAGTAACTCTCTGTTCATACGGGCGCTCGACAAATAAGGCGGATTTGTCACCACGCAGGTAAATCTGCCTGTGAGGATATCATGAACAGCTTTTGCACTTCCACACAAGGGCTTTATCACATGGTCCGGTCTGATAAGGCTGCCGAAAACATCGCTTCCCGAAAGCTGCTCTGCTGTCTCAGGTTCACTCATGTCATAGATATTTGCGGAAACACCGCTGAAAAGCAGTTCCCTGTCCTGCTCCGCAGCTTTGATCATAAGGGCAAATCGTGCTATCCTGCAAACGCGGCTGTCGATATCGAGTCCGAACAGGTTGCAGGCGAGGATCGTTTTTGCCGCAGTGCTGTTGTCATATCCCAGAGAGCGGTAGAGCTCCATAAACATATCGAAGGCGCATACAAGGATATTGCCGCTTCCCACACAGGGGTCAAGGAGAGTTATCTCCTCGGGAGACCGCTTGCGTACAGTGACATCACGTTCCACATAATATTCAAGCTGCGAGATATCAGATCCGCAGCTCCCTGCAAACACACGCCCGAGAGTGTTTTCCGTGAGATAACGCGCTATCCATCGGGGAGTAAATATCTGTGTTGCAGCAGGCAAACACTCCGCGCTCACCTTTGAGTTCTTCTTCATGCCCTGCTCAGTGCATTCCCTGTCGCCGCTGATGAAATACTGATAGAGCTGACCGACTGTTTCAACGCCGCTTCTCCACACATCCGATGTCAATTCACCGAGGACTTCCGACGCCTTTGCAGAAGCTTCACGCACTCTCTCCTCATCGCTGCCGCACGACGGGAATATATCTGGAAGGAGGTCACTGAGCCTGAACAGGTCGTTTCGAGGGATAAGGCAGTTTTCAGCCATATACAGCCCTGCCGCACTGCGAAAAAAAGCCTCAAATCCAAGTCTTTCGGCATGACTGCCGAGAGAAAACTCTATCTGTTCACGGGCAGAAAGCGCAGCCTTTCTCAGTAACGACCTTTTCATCTTCTCCCTCCTTTTTGTTATTTCAGATAATATTATATCATAAGTGCTGAAAAAAGGCAAGTGTCATGGCTGCAATACAGCTTGTCGCAAAGAGGTGAGCGATAATGAAATAGCAATATTATATGACAATCTGTATTTTACTTCTCATTTATGACTTTATGTTGAAATATCACATATTTTCGCCGCTCTATTGACAATTTACCGTCAATATGTTATAATAAACTGACAAATATTTCATTTTTTTCATTAGGGGGCGGAAATATGAAAGCTATACTAAACGGACTCGGATTTGAAAAAAATAGTAAATATGTCCGCGATTACTTCTTCACCACAAATATGCGTGCGAGTATATATATGTCGCTTGTCGTGATCGTTCTGGAGGTATGGATGATAATCCGCATGACTGTAACTATCTTCCGTGACAATCTCCAGAGCAACATGATGCACTACATAGAAAAGTATTATGTCAACTACTTCATACTGACCTTCACGGGAATCATAATGCTGATCCTTGCAGTAAGGTTCATGAGGGGAAAAAAGGATAACCGATACCTGTGTACGGTGGTTAAATGGGTGTTCACACTGGTATGCATCTATTTCGGCATAAAAATATCACTGAATGACTATTCCAAGGGCGAGCAGATACTCACATTCCTTACCATGGAGCTTTTCTCCCTCTGTCTGCTGACATGGAAGCCCTATATCGCTTTCGTTCTCGCCTCAGCCTCCTATGTATACTTCTATTATCGCATGAATGAAATGGTAGCTGTGAACACGGGAGAAGTCGGCACCACAGTTGCTACACAGATAAACTTCTTCATCATGTGGATATCCACAATGATGGTCTGCATAGCCAATTACAACAATACAAGAATGCAGGCACTGAAAGACGAAAATCTCGAAAAGGTCAACACCTATCTCTCAAAAATATCCATTGAGGACGAGCTTACGGGGATACATAATATGGTGTATTTCAGAAACGAGGCTGAAAAGGTCCTCAGCTATGTAACTACCGACAGAGAGAATGCTGTTTTCCTGTTCTTTGATATCGAGAACTTCAAGTCGTACAATGAAAAATACGGTTTTCACGAGGGAAATGAGCTTCTCATAAAGGTGGCTCACATGATAGAGGACTCCTTCAAGGGCTCTCTTGTGTCTCGCTTTTCCGATGACCATTTCGTAGTCCTCACACGGATAGACGGCGCAAAAAACATTATCGGACATCTGTCGGGCGAGATAAAGAAGCTCCAGCGAGAAGTCCATCTCGAACTGAAATGCGGCGCATACAAGCCCGTAGGTGATGAAGCAGATGTAAGTCTTGCCTGTGACCGCGCAAGATTTGCCTGCAACAGCATCAAAAAACACTACGACCGCACTCTGCGAATATACGACAAGTCCCTTGAGGACAAGTTCCAGCTGAAGCACTACATAGTGAACAACATCGACAACGCCATTGCAAGCGGCTACATCAAGGTCTACTACCAGCCCGTGGTATCCACCAAGAACGGCTGTATCTGCGGTCTTGAGGCTCTCGCCAGATGGGAGGACCCCAACTACGGTCTCCTGTCCCCGGGCGCCTTCATCGAGATACTTGAGGAGTACCGCCAGATATATAAGCTCGACCAGTACATTATCGAAGCCGTATGCAGGGACTACCGCGATGCATCTGACAACAAAAAGCCATTTGCTCCTGTTTCCCTCAACTTCTCGCGCCTTGACTTTGAACTTTGCGATATAGTCGGATATCTCTGTGAAACTGTGGAGAAGTACGGCGTACCGAAAAACTTCATCGACATAGAGATAACCGAGAGCGCTCTCACAGACCAGCAGGACTTCCTCCCCAACGCAATAAAGAACCTGCGAAGCTTCGGCTACAAGGTATGGCTGGACGATTTCGGAAGCGGCTACTCATCACTGAATGTTCTGAAAGACTACCAGTTCGACGTTCTGAAGATCGATATGAAGTTCCTGTCGGGCTTCAAGGATAACGAAAAGACCAGACCTATTCTGGAAAATATCGTAAGTCTCACCAAGCAGCTGAAAATGCTCTCCCTTACCGAGGGCGTTGAAACTGCGGAGCAGTTCAGCTTCCTTGAGACCATTGGCTGTGACCGCGCACAGGGCTACTTATTCAGCAAGCCCGTCCCCATAGAAACACTGAGGGAAAGGATTTCCGCAGGTGAACTGAAAATATCCCCCGAATTAAGTGCTTGACACACAGGGCGCTTTCCCATTGAGAAAGCGCCTATTCTTTAACCGAAAGGAGATCACACATGAAAAAGATCATCTCATCTCTGCTGTCTGCCGCTTTTATCGTCTCCGCTCTGCCGCAGATACCCGCTGCAAGCGCTGACGACGGACTTGCAGACAGCGGTATCAGCTACACCGAATCCGTTGAGACCATACAGAACCCCGGCGCAGGCTATACTTCCACTGTATGGGCGGTCTGCAAACCCGGGAAAACTCCGGTATACAGCCCAACAGGAAGTCTCGTCCTGTTCTTTATCGACATCGGAGCCTTCTCCTCTGGAGTCAATGGTACTACCGACGCCGACGGGAATTACATTCCCGGTAAGGACTATGATCTTGACAAGACCTTCTTTGATTCGTGGCGCCAGACCTTCGACAACTGCCGCAAAAACGGCTGCATGATAGCTGTACGCTTCCGCTATGACGCTGTCGGCAAAGAGAACCCCGAGCCTGCCACCTTTGACAAGGTCCTTGCACACATAAATCAGATAAAGGAAAGCAAGATACTTTCGGATAACGCGGACATTCTCGCCTATGTGGAGAGCGGCTTCGTGGGAAAATGGGGCGAACAGCACGGCGGTAAGTTCACCACTGTGGACTACAAGACAAGGCTGCTGTCAGCAATGCTGAGAGCTGTTCCCGAGCCCGTTCCCGTAACCGTAAGAACTCCCGATACCTTTGCAAATCTTATCGGTCTGAGCCGTGACGATCTTGCAGATGACCAGTATTATAAGAGATACAGCTTCTCTGACCCTGACGTTGTTGTTGACCCTATCCCCTGTATACTCGACTTTGAACGAGTGGGACTTTACGACGACGGATACATGGGCAGCGACAGCGATCTTGGCACATACGCAGACCGTGAGATCGAGACAGAATGGCTCAGCCGCGTTACTCACCACACCTACTTCGGAGGTGAGTTCTCAGGGGATATCGACTACGCCAAGAAATTTAACACCTACCTCCCCGAAAACGCTATCCCCGAGATGTACAAGACTCGTCTCAGCTACATAAACAGCAATATCTTCCAGCTCTACAAGGACTATACCTTCGGCGAGGAATACTCCGTTGAGGGCGTGGACAACTCCGCATACTACGGACAGAGCGTGTTCCAATTCATCCGCGACCATATCGGCTACCGCTTTGTGGTAAGAAAGGCTGAGAACACAGAACAGACCACTCAGGGCGGCGATGTTCAGATGAAGTTCGACCTTGAAAACACAGGCTTCGGAGAGGTAGTGTTCCCCACAAGACAAGAGGTGATACTGGAAAAGAACAGTGTAATATACAGCACCAACGTCAGCTTCAACGGCGGTGACGAGTGGGATACCGTAAGAAATATCTCAAACGACCTTTCCATAAAGCTCCCCGACAGTATAGATACGGGCGAATGGAACATCTATCTCAGGATAACCCCTGCGGTAAACAATATCGGTCATACGCCAAAATATGGCATCAGATTTGCCAACGATGACATCTGGAACCCACAGCTGGGCGCAAACTACATGGGCAAGGTGAACATCACCAAGTCCGACACTGTCGGAACGGACAACTACATGGTGCAGAACGGTATTATCGTCGGCTTTTCGCAGTATTCGGCTCCCGTAACCTATGACGATATCACCGTTGTTGACGGAGAGATGTCCAATCCCCGCGAATGGAAGGAAGAAAATATCATAAAGTCCGCAGAGGACCAGTCTCTGTCCCTGAGAGCTGATGAGGAAGCCATCTATATTATGGGAAAGATGTCCGACGCGGCTTCCGCTCCCGTATACAATCTTGAAGTACACAGCGGCGGTGAACGCTACTGGCTGTATTATGCCTCCAACGGCTACATCTACTTTGACCACGACTCATATGCAGGCTGTCAGTGCAAGTGGAACAACGGCATGGTCGAGTTCAAGATACCCTTTGAAGTTATGGGGCTGAGTCCCGGAACTCCCGTGGACTCCATAAGACTTTTCCTGCAGGACAGCGCCAACGACTGGAAGGAGCTCGGTGATCTGACCGCAAAGAATGTGGATATCCCGTCAAAGATAACTGTCTATACTGCGGAACACGACATCCGTATCAAAGCCGACAAAGCGTTTATGCTCTTTGCCGAGACAGCAAACGAAGACCTCAGCTGCCAGTGGTACCATAACGGAGAGGCTATTGAGGGCGCTACAGAATTGTCCTACATCATTCCCACACCGTCCGCCGCCGACGAGGGAAGCTACTCCGTAAAGCTCACCAATGCCAAGGGTATCGAAACTACTGCAAATATAGTAAATATCGTCAAAGTCGTGGGAGCTGTCCCCGAGGTTCCGCCGCAGGGCTACGATGTACCCGGAGATACCAACTGTGACGGCACAGTTGAGCTCAGCGACGCTATTCTTATCATGCAGTCTCTGGCAAATCCCAATAAGTACGGCATAGAGGGCAGCGACCAAAACCACCTCACCGAACAGGGACGTATCAACGGCGATGTTGAAGGCGGAAAGAACGGACTTACCTCCAATGACGCTCTGGAGATACAGAGAAAGCTTCTCGGACTGATAACTGATTTTGCAAAATGAAAAAAGGTGCAGCATATGCTGCACCTTCGTTTTATCCACCAACAGTTCAATATATTATTGCAGATATACAGTTACAGCAAAATTCATACCGATTTTTGCATAATAATATAAAAATTGTGTTGCATTTTCGTGCTGGAAGTGCTATAATGTTCTTGGTTAACATAGTTCGTTTACAGGGATATTAGAAAACGGAGGAATTATTATGTTCAAAAAGATCATCAGCACCTCTCTCTCCGCCGCATTTGCAGCTTCTCTCATAGGAAGCGCTTCCGCGGCAGATATCAGCGCTGCACCTGCAATGCGCGATATGACAACTATGGAAATAGTCAGCGACATGGGAATAGGTATCAACCTCGGAAATACCTTTGAATCCTCGGGGGACTGGATAGAGCAGTGGGGCGACGGTACGCCTAATGCGTACGAAACTGCATGGGGAAGCCCCACTGTCACCGAGGACCTCATCAAGGGCTATGCCGCAGAGGGATTTGACTCCCTGCGTATTCCCGTTGCGTGGTCTAATATGATGTCCAAGGACGGAAGCTATACCATCTCTGACAAGTATATGGCAAGAGTAAAACAGGTCACGGACTGGGCGCTGGACGCTGATCTCTACGTTATCGTGAACCTGCACTGGGACGGCGGCTGGCTGGAAAAGCTCCCTACC
The DNA here is from genome assembly GCF_900116855.1 of Ruminococcus flavefaciens. GTDB lineage: Bacteria > Bacillota > Clostridia > Oscillospirales > Ruminococcaceae > Ruminococcus > Ruminococcus flavefaciens_R. Next base: position 14,830 of record NZ_UETD01000022.1, on the reverse strand, counting down.
GACCACGACAACGTTATGAAAAAATACAATGCCATCTGGACTCAGGTAAGCGACGAGTTCAAGGACTACGGCGACAAGCTCATTTTTGAGTCCCAGAACGAGGAGCTGGGCTGGAACGACGTCTGGAACCAGTGGAGCGGCAGCACCAACGGCAAGGCTGAGAGCTTCGGCTATGTCAATGAGGTGAACCAGAGCTTTGTGGATATCGTGAGGAATTCGGGCGGCAATAACGCCCAGCGTCACCTGCTCATTTCGGGCTACAATACCTCCATCGACCTCACCTGCGATCCCCTGTTCAAAATGCCTGCCGATCCCGCAAACCGCTGCGCTGTATCGGTTCATTACTACACTCCGTCCACATTCACCATCCTCACAGAGGACGCTGACTGGGGCAAATCCGCCTACACATGGGGAAGCGATGCGGAGCTTGCAGAGCTGAAGCAGCAGATGGACCTTTTAAAGTCCACCTTTGTAGATAAGGGCATACCTGTTATCATCGGCGAATACGGCGCTACCAAGGACAACAAGGAGCCTGAGTCTGTCCGCCGCTACATCACCTCAGTGTGCGAGGCAGCTCTCTCACGAGGCGGTATCTGCCCCGTTATGTGGGACGTAACAGACCTTCACTACGACCGAAAGACATATAAAATGAAGGATACTGAGCTCCACACTAACCTTCTTGCACTGAAAGAGAAGTATGTCAATAAGGAGCCTGCTCCGTCAAAGCTCATGGGCGATGCCAACAAGGACGGCTCTGTAAATGTTGCCGATCTGATAATGGCTCAGCAGTTCCTCCTCGGCAACACTGAGCTTACCGACTGGGAAGCAGCAGATGTGATCGAAGACAGCATAATTGATATCTATGACATGATCCTTCTGAGGAAAATGCTCATTGTAAACCACTAAAAAACTGACCTGCTCCACGCTGATGTGAAGCAGGTCTTTTTTTATCCCACCACGATTTTTACTGTGATGTTCTTATTCTGTGGAGTCAGCTCCGCCTCGTCGCTGAGGTTGATAACAGGGTCACCGTTTCCGTCGAATGCCACACGCTTTATACGGGTGTGCCTGCAGGGATCGTAAAGCGGGTCCTTGTTATAAGTGCCGCACTTCTGATCTGAGTGTGATGAGGGACGGGCGTGATAAACAATAAGAAGATTTCCCATTTCGTCTCTTACAAAGCAGTTATGCCCCGGTCCCGACTGTCCGCTGAGATCAGCGGTCTGGAGCACGGGAGAGCTCAGCTTCTTCCAGCTGTTTATATTCATAAGGTCGGAGTTTATATCCGCTTCCATTCTGCCAACGCAGTACTCCGAGCCTGTGCCCGAAGCCGAGAAGAACACATATACCTTCTTGTCCGTCTTGAGGACTGCCGCGCCCTCGTTAACGCGGTTGTTGACAAGCTCCCAACTGTACTCGGGCTTGGTGAGCATAATAGGCTTGGAGATGAGCTTCCACGGCTCAGATGGGTCTATCTCAGCCATAAACAGCGATGAGTCGCCCTTTATCTCAGCCCAGATCACATAGTGCCTGCCGTTATTCTCAAAGTAGGTCATATCCAGAGAGAAGCTCCTGAATGACTCCGTGTCCCCCGAGGAAGCCTGCATCTGTCCGCATTCCGTCCAGTTTCCGTTATAGGGGTCACCGTCACACTTGAGCACATAGGGACGTATCGCCCAGATGTTGTCGCTGGCGCCAGCCGCAAAGAACATATACCACGCTCCGCCTATCTTATGCATCTCGGGAGCCCAGATGTGCTTGGAAAGTATGCCGCTTGAATGTGCTTTCCAGATGGTCTTTTCCTCTGCGGAAGCAAGTCCGCCAACGGTATTGCTGCGCCTGAGGATAATTCGGTCATAACCCTTGTCAACGCTTCCGTATGCAGGATATGACGCCGTAAAGTAGTAGTATCCGTCCTCGCCGTCTACAATGTAAGGGTCAGCCCTTTCGTTTATAAAGGGATTTGCGTAAAGCTCCGAGCTGGACTTGACCTTTGCCTGTGCGTCGTAAACGCCCGGCTTTGAGGTATCCACCATATAGGACAATCCTGCCCAGTCAAAGCTCATATCGCAGGTACCGCCGTCGGAGTACTCCGCAGTGAGCACCCTCGGGACTGCGGACATATTCTCCCCCAGCCCCACATTAAGTGAAGTTGACCTGAAGCCCGTGTTCAGTGTAGTGAGACCTGCCGAGGGATAGGCATTTATCAGCGCTGTGTACTGGTCGGCGTTTATTGGAATAACGTAACCGTGACGGGGAGTGAAGTTGAAGCTGTAACTGCTTCGGCTGAGTGTGGTGAAGTTGGTAAGGTCACGGGTCTCCTGCATAACATAGTAGCCGTCACCATATGCATCGGACATCATAAGCCACTTGTCCTCACCTATGAGCTTGTATATGTTAGGACCCTCAACGCCAAGATTGCCCTCGGAGACCTGTTTTATCTCAGTGTAAGGACCGCTTGCGTGGTCGGCGGTCGCAAGATAGATACGCTTGTTTGTTTCATTCTTGTAGTACATATAGTACTTGCCGTCCACATTGATTATATCAGAATCTATGGCATCATTGCCGTTCTGAGGCGCAAAAAGCAGCTGCGGATCGGTGTCAAGCTTCTTCATGTCCTTGCTGTATGCATAGTACATTATGGTTCTGTTATCGCGGTTCGGAACTCTTGCCGCAAAGTATATCATGTATGACTCCTTTTCGGGATCATATATCGCCTGCGGAGCCCATGCACGGTCAGCCCCTTGCATGAGAGGGTATTTGTTGGCTATCTCAATGCTTGTCTCGTCGAACCAGTGTACAAGGTCGGTGGACTTTGCGCTGAGCAGATTTCTGTTGCTGTTCCAGCCCAGTGAGGACTTCATATCCGTAGCAAGCAGGTAGTACAGACCGTCCTCGCCCTTGAATATATATGGGTCACGGAGACACTCGGTGCCCACGCTTGACTGCCATACAGCTCTGCCGCCGTTGAGGGCTTTGAAGTTGTAGCCGTCGGTGCTGACTGCATAGGAAAGGCGCTCCTGCTCGGGAGAATTGCCGAGGAAGTATGCGAAAAGATAAGCAACATCGGGCTTTTCTGTGGAAATAGTGCTGTATGTCTCGATATCTGTATCATTTCCCAGCAGGAACTGAGAAAGCAGCACCAGATCGGCAGTGTTTACCGATCCGCTGCCGTCCATATCGGCTATGGCAGCCATAGTCTCGTCAAAGCCTGTGATAACGCCTCGCTGCATAACTGTCCTGTCGAAAATGTCCACAGAGCCGTCAAAATTCAGGTCGCCGCGGATAAAGCTGTGATCGCCTCCCACAGGGCGTATATAGAACTTCTGTCCCTCGCCTGCCCAGTAGTCCCACTGGTCGATATTGGCGCCATTCTCGTGGCTTATGTCGTATACGTCAAGGGCAGCATTGCCCGAGCACTCGCCTGTGATGTAGTAAGCGTCATCTGTCCTGTGAAGAATGAAGTGCTGAGCCGCTGTATCTCTGTATTCAGAGAGATAAATGTTGTTTCCGTTGGTGGAGTCGCCGTTCTCGACCGTCAGCGCCATTCGCCTGTCCGCACCTGAGAAAATACAGCATTTTCCGTCCCCTGCGCTCTCGATATGCCAGACCTGAGAATTGTCCCCCAGCTTCTCCCACTGGTGGACATTACCGTCACTTGCAGCCGTTATGTACTTTCCGCTGAGCCGCACCATAATGGTATAGTCGCCGCCGCTTATGACCTCGCCGAAGCTGTCGGCATAGTCGGCGGACACTACCGCAAAGGACTGCACAGGCGGACAGGCAGCAGCGACCAGTGCTGCCGTGCTTGCAGCTGCAAGCACTCTTTTCAGTCTGTTCATTTTCAAAACCTCTTTTCACGAAAAATATTTATACTTCAGTCAGTAGATCTCAAAAGACAGCTTTCAGGATAAATAATGATCTTCCTCTAAGCTCTAAGCTCATTTTATCTTATTTTCTCCGAAAAATCAATAGTTTTTTGTGCTTTTTCATATCATTTGGCAGAAAAAAGCTCCGACTTTAAGCGTTATACTAATATTGCAGTTTTACACGCAATTTTAAGGGAAGCACTTCTGAAAAGTACATCCCTTAACTCCGTTTCCGGACTCTGTTTTAGTTTTTCTATGGAGAGGACTTCCGAAAAAGTATGCCGTTCTCTCATGTATAAAGCGTCCTCTCCATAGAAAAACCAGCCAAAAGTCTTTGGAAAAGAGGTTCGGGGGAAGAACCTTTCCTCAGAAAGGTTTTCCCCCGATAGTTACATATAAACTTACATATCAGCACCACGCTTGCGTCGGAGCTTTTAACGTATGTTTTACTTGATGAGACCCATGCCCCAGATGGTGAACTGTCCGCTTCCTGTGATGGAAACATCAAGCTCGCCGGATGTATCCTGATAGTAGCCAAGCTCTGCGTCGGGACCGCCCCATGTGTACTGCTTGCTGCCGTTGACCTTTGTGGTCTTGCCGTTTACAGTAACATTGATGCTGCCCATGCCGGAGCTGTTAGCCTTGAATACGATGATAAGGCCCTTGCCCTGTGCCTTGAATGTCATAGGACTGCCGCCGTTGAGGGTGTATGAGTAGTTCAGTGAAGGACTGCTGTTATAGCCCATGCCTGAGGTCCATGAACCTGCATTGAAGCCTGTCATATTCTTGGGATTGATGTTTACACAGTCAGCGTACTCGAAGCCGTAAACTGCCTTAGAGGGCAGAGTATATGAGCTTGAACGGTTTTCGGTCTTCATAGCCTGACGGAAGAAGTATCCGAGACAGTCTGCGATGAGCTGTCCGCCCTTCTGATGAGGATGATACTCATCAGTGTAGTAGTCGCTTGCCTTGAGGAATCCGCTGTTGAATGCCTTTGTAAGAGCGTCATCCATACTGATAACAGGGATGTCAAAGTTCTTACCGATGGGGTACATCTGGTTCTGGCTGGAGAAGCCGCCCTGTGCCCTTGTGATAAGTACGATAACAGCAGGCTCGTTGGGAAGGTCGAGGAACTTCTTGATACAGCTCTCGAAGCACTTCTTGTACATGATATCCTCGTGGTCGTTTACCGAGAACTCGAGGAAGATGATGTCGGGATTCTGTGCAACTATCTCCTGCTCGCTTCTAACGAGACCTACAACAGATGAGGTACCCGAAAGACCTGCGTTGACTTCCTTGAAGCTGCCCTTTGCAAAGGTGTTCCTTACATAATTAGAGAAAGGTGTTGTGTAGTTCTTGCCCTCGGTGATAGAGCCGCCGAGGTAAGCTATTGTAAGAGGATCGCCGTTTTCAGCGCCTGCGAGCTTCTTGTCAAGTCTGTATGTGTTGCCCATGTGCTTGATGGAGCTCTTGTAGAAGTCGATATACTGTGCAGAAGCTGTCTCCTGATATGTATCCCACTTTGAGTCGTATTGAGGCTCGGGAGGGATAATGATCTCAGGCTCGGGCCATTCTGTGATCTTCTTGAGAATGAACTTCTGGATATTCACAAGGTCTGCTACCTCGAACTTGCCGTTCTGGTCAACGTCGGCAGCCTTGAGAGTTGAGCCTGTGAGGTTTCCTGCGATGATGCCCTTTCTTGCAGTGATCATGTCAAGAGAGTCAACTGCTCCGTCGAAGTTCACATCGCCGAGGATGACCTGCTTGGGAGGCTCAGCACCCTTGATGACTGTTCCTGCGGGAGCACCTACTGCCTCGTCCACATAGAAGCTGATATAGTCCGAATCGGTCTCGTCTGTCTCAACGTAGAGCTTCAGATCTGTAGCGCCTGCGGGAATGGTGTAATTTGTATTTGCAAGCTGCATCCACTCGCCCTTTACAGCCTTTCCTGCGGCTATCTGAGCGTACTTGGTATCGGTACCGTCGGAATACTGGAGAGAGAGCTGGAAGCCCTGCTCGGCAGGACCGCTGTCATACTTGACATTTGCAGCGAAGCTGAACTCGCTGCCTGCGGCAAATGTTCTCGAGCTGAGAGACTTTGCAGCGCCGTTCCATGTAGCTGTTCTGCCTGAAACGCTGAGAGCGCCTGTGTCGTCCATACCCTTGCCGGAAGCAGTCTCAACTGTTTCGCTTGCTCTGCCTGTCCAGCTATTTGTGGAGCTGTCGAAGGTGTCGTGGAAGAAGTATCCGTCATCGTCAAGTACCTTTGAGGGATCCTGTCCGCCGCCCTCGCCTGAGAGAACGAAAGTGGTAACGCTCTCTGAAGGAAGTGTAGCCGAGAAGCTTGTTCCGCTTGCTGAGAGCTCATTCTTTTTAAGGTTTCCGGCAGCAGATGTGGTATAGCTGTCAACATAGGTGAGAGTCTCACCGCTGCCCATCTGGAATTCCTGATTTACATTGCTCTTATTCTTGTTGATAGCGACAACAGCGATAGTTCCGTCTGTATTCTTATATGCAGAAACAAGAACGTTGCTGTTGGGCTGCTCAGTAGCGCCGATACGAACAGCGCCGGGGCGTACCCACTTTGAATACTGAGCCATGCAGTAGCCGCGCTTACTGATCTGACCGTTCTCCTTCATAGGACCGTATGATCTTCTGATGTACCACCATACATAGGCGTTCATATTGCCGACAACGAGTCCGTTGTGGATATTCTCGGCGACCTGTAATGCCTTAGGATACTCGTCTGCGTCGGAGTTTGAATCAGGTACATAGACCTCAGTCATCCAGATGTCCTTTCCGCAGTTTTCAAGTGCGGGGAAGTCCATATCATTGCGGCTGGTGCCGTAGAAATGAGTACCGAAAAGGTCAGTATTTGCAAAAGCCTGCTGGTTTCCGAGAATACCGTTATAGATGTCCTTTCTGTACTGGAAGCTCTCAGGTGACATGAGCTTGGCATTTGTGCCAGCTGTTACCTGCTTACCGTAGTTGGCGATGAAGCTTACAAGGTCGCTTGTGCTCCATGCAGTCCAGTCCTTAGCGTAGTCGGGCTCATTCTGTACCGATACGGAATAGAGGTCGATGCCCTCCCCCTCCATGTACTTGATATAGTTGTTGAGATGTTTTGCATAGTCGCCGTACTGGTTCTTGTTGAGTACATATCGGCTGCTTGAGCCAGCACTCCTCATGCTTGCGGGAGGATACCACGGAGATGCGAATACCGTAGCTCCCAGAGCCTGAGCGCGCTTAGCGGTGGGAACAGCGTTTTTCCATGCGTTTGAATCATCGCTGATGTAGATACGCAGGATAGTGAGACCCATTTCGTCCTCACCGTTTCCGAATGCCTTCTGCACCTGTGCATCGGTCATATCGCCCTGTGAGATCCACTCGGGAAGATTGATGCCTCCGAAGCCCCTGATAGTCTGGTGTATGTCGGTAGTATCGATAACCGCCGCACCTGCTGCTGAAGCTTCAAGAGGTGAAGTCCCGGAAAAAACTGCTGTGCCTGAGAACAGCAATGCCGCAGCCGTAACAGCAGACAGCATTTTTCCGAAAATGTTTGTTGTTTTCATTTGCATCACTCCTTATTATAAACAAAATTTCTCCGATTTTATTATACCGTGCAGGTAAAAATAAAACAACCTACTTTTTACATATCGGGTGGACAATCCGACGATAAGCAAAAAATCGGCATTTCGCACAGCTCTGAGCCTTTGGATTTGTGCGAAAATGACAATGCCAGAATTAAATTAAAGCACCATCATCATTTAATGAATATGCACACAAATGCACATTAAAACTTGAATTAATTATAACTTATTTCCAATAAAAAGTCAAGGAATATTCCTGCTGACATAATAGCAGTTTTATGCTGAAAAAAGCTCACAGAAATGCCTTTAAACAGGCAAATCTGCGAGCTTTGCAAATCAATGTCAATAATTGCGGATTTCTGACCAAAAATTGCTGAATTGCAATTTATATAACGGTGATACAGCACATACGATATATCGATAGCACTATTTTTACATTTTAGCTTTAAGCACAATAGTATCACTTATCAGAACCTACTGCAAGCTCAACCGCATGGTAGGCTCCGTCATAGATACCTGCCTTCTTTGCGGTGATTATATGCTTGCACATTTTCTCGATGATATCGCCGCCGTTCTGTATCATGTCTATCATTGCGATAGTCTCCGCAGGAGTTGAGCACTCATATGTGCCGTCGCCGATCTCCGCAGAACGAATGGCTCCCCATGCCTCATGACCGCCAACGCGCTTGATCATAAGCTTCGGGATCGGGTAGAACGCCAGCTCACTTGGCTTTGTTATGAGGATATCGCTGCACCTCATGAGCAGGTTAGTGGAGTACACCGCCGCAAATATATCAGAGTGGCAGAATGCGTGGATACCGCTGACTTCCCTTTCGTACACATCTGCACAGAAGCTCTGTGTCTCCTTGAAGTCGTCAAAATGCTCATGGAGAAAAGGCTTCATCTGCGGTATCTCTGCAAGAAGGTCACGCCACACCGCAGCATGGTCCCCCACATTTATAAACAGTGACGCTCTGCCTGCCTTTATCTCCGGAAGAAGCTTTCGGATTACAGCCGCGAATATCTCCTTCTGTGCGCCTGCACCGCCTACGGACATGAGCCAGCGTTTGGATTTTCCGCCTGCCGCTCTGTATACGCGCTTAATGCAGTCCTTTTCGATGTTAGAGACCAGCTCGTGGTCGATATAATGCCCCGTATAAACAATAGCTTCCTTTGGCATGGGCTTCAGCTGACGCTTTTTGTCCATTCCCCTCAGAGCACGGTAGCCGAGATATGAGGACGGGGTCTGCACCGTATGGATAGCTCCCTCTGAGAGGTGGAGCCCCATAGGCCAGTTGTCAGGAATAGCATTGACTACATTAGTGAGCCCTGCGTGAACTGCTGCCTGCGAGGGCCATACATGAGTTGCCACAAATGGGATATCCTTGGGCAGATCGCGGAATACCGCCGTCATAAGTTCTGCCGTCTTTTGGTCGGAGCTGTTGTAGGTAAGCTTCCTGAAGCCTTCACTGTTGAGCGGCTCCCATACAAGCTTATTGAAAAGCCCGAACCTCTGTGACAGCCGTGAGCCAAGAGAATACAGCTCATTCTGCTCGGCTATTATCTTTCCGCAGGCTGCATCCTTGAACGAATGAAGATCGAACCAATAAGGCTCATAGCCCATTGAATGTGCCGCAGAAGCTATCGCCATTGAAATGCGGTAGTGTCCGAAGCCCATGCGGATATTGCCTATCACGAGACTTTTTTCGTCAAATCTGCACTCACTGCTGTCCGACAGCACAAGCTGACGGACTCCGAGAGCCTTTCCGATAGCAGGTGCAGGCTGCGGGGCGAGATGATAGACAGCGTCCGTATCATCTCCGTACTTGCGGATAAACTTAGCCTTGTTCTTCACAGCCTTCCTGTAGGCACGCTCAGATATCTCATTTTCAAAAATAAATTTGGATCTGTCCATAAAATCGCCTCCAGACTCTTGACAAAGTTCGTGAAATATGTTAAAATAATTCAAAAGATTGATAGATTGTCTATCATTTGATATATAGTCTATCACAAAAAAGGAGGTTTGTCAAGTGGAAAATGAAATTTCTCACGATAGCTTAAAAAATAAGCGATATGAGAAGGCTGTTGAGGTAAGTGCACAGCTCTTCCTCAAAAACGGTATCGACTCAGTAAAAATGACCGACATCGCTGATGAGTGCGGTATCGGCGTTGCTACTCTCTATCGCTGGTTCGGAACAAAAAACGGCATCACCATCGCAGCAATGACCTATATGTGGAATGAACTGAACAAGATGTTCAGCGGCATATTCGAGTCCGAGGTCTTTCTTTCACAGTCGGGCATAAAGCAGCTAAACGACCTCATGAGAATGTTCATCGTCCTCTATGAAGCTCACCCTGGCTTCATGCGGCTGCTGTCCGAATTTGACCTCCTTCTCATCTCCGAGGATATCCCTAAAAAGGATCTGAAGGAATACGAAAGGTCTATCATCAACTTCTACCCCGTATTCGAGAATTCCTACATGATGGGTATTGCGGACGGTACTGTCCGTGAGATACCCGATATCAGAATGTTCTACCTTTCATTCGCACATACGCTCATGGAACTCAGTAAAAAGCTCATTCAGGGAGAGCTCCTCCCCAATGATGACTTCTCACACGCTGAGGAAGAATTAAGCATGATAATCGAGGCTGCCGTTTTCTTTTTAAAAAAGGAATGAGGTGTCTTTATGCAGACGAAAAAGACTGCGACAAACAAGATTTTATGGATATTTGCAGTAGGTCAGCTGGGCTGGTCACTGCTCTCGGGTATTATAGCAAACTGGCTGGTGTTCTTCTATCAGCCCAGCAGTGAGGAGCTTGACAAGGGGCAGCTCCTGTTCATACCTAAAGGAACATTCATCGGTCTCACTGCAATCGGTATCATAACTGCCTTCGGACGTATCTTTGATGCAGTTACCGACCCATATATCGCAGGAAAGTCCGACTCGCTGAAGCACAGGCTTGGCAGACGTATACCCTTTATGCGCTTTGCTGCTATCCCCTTCGGCGTAGTCACTGTCCTCATGTTCGTGTCTCCCTTCGGTGAAAAAAGCATGGGAAATGCAGTATTTCTCTTTGTTTTTGCAATGATGTTCTACTTCTGCATGACCTGTTACTGCACGCCGTATAACGCTCTCATCCCCGAGCTGGGCAGCACTCAGAACACAAGGATAAACCTTTCCACATTCATATCTGTTACCTACTTCTTCGGAACAGCTATCGCCTATCTGGTGCCCAATATAGCAGGCATATTCATGAACAGTCTCGGCTATGCCGCAAGCTTCAGAGTGACCATCGCTATACTGGCAGCAGTTGCGGTCATCTGTATGCTCGTTCCTGCTTTTCTCATTGACGAGAATCTGTACGCGGACACAACTCCCAGCAAGAGCACAGCTTTCAAGTCTCTCCTTGCTACGTTCAGGAATAAGGATTTCCGCGTTTTCGTGTGCTCTGATATACTTTACTGGATAGGTCTGACCCTGTTCCAGACAGGTCTCTCATTCTATATCACAGTACTTCTGGGACTTGACTCGGGTATGACCTTCCCTCTGTTCGCCATAATGACAGTGGTCTCGCTGGCATTCTATCCCCTCGTCAATATCTTCTCAAAGAAGATGGGGAAGAAGAAGCTCATAGCCTTTGCGTTCCTGTTCTTCTCATTTGCATTCCTCGTAACTGCCGCCGCAGGTCTCATAGGTATACCTGCAATGGTATACGGTGTTATCATCGCCGTTCTTGCAGCAGTTCCCATGGCTATACTGGGCATACTGCCGCAGGCTGTTGTGGCTGATATCTCCGAGGCGGACAAGCTTGACACAGGCGAGAGCCGTCAGGGAATGTTCTATGCGGCTCGTACCTTTGCCTTTAAGCTGGGACAGTCTCTTGCAATGCTAATGTTCACAAGTATCGCCCTCATTAACAGCGACGCCGAAAAGGGCAGCAGCGGATATGGTCTCGGTTACAGACTCACAGCTTTGCTGGCAGCCGTTCTGTGCCTGCTTGGAGGACTGGTATTTCTTCGATATAACGAGAAAAAAGTTATCAACCGTATAGAGGAGGGCAGCAAAAATGCTTAAATTCAAATCCCTGCAATTTCTCTACAAGGACGGCGACGACGACTTCATGGCTATGACCTCCAGCTCACTCAGGAATGACCGAATGGAGCTGGAGATCACAAAAGAGGGCGATGTGTTCTCTGTCTCCGTCAGCTCTAATAAGGAAATAACCATAATGAAGATACTTGCGCTGTTCGAGTACGAATTCTCTGAGGAGGATAAAATATTCCTCAACGGTTATCAGTCATGGACGGACTCGGTGGAGCACAGTGTCAGCGACAAAATGCACGGTATAAGTCACATTCCCTCTGCTATCCGCAATAAATATGCCTTTTCTCAGTACGGCGACTATAATTTCAGCAGCTACGGTGACGATATGCACGGCTGGTCCTACGGGTATATAAGGCAGGATGACAGGTATAGCTTCTTCGGGTCTCTTGCCGAGGACAGCGGATTTACACAGTTCATAACCCAGACCGGAAAAGGATTTATCTGCGCCCAGAAGGACTGCGAGGGACTTACCATAAACGGCAGATGGCAGGCTCTCAAACTCTATATCACAGAGGGCTGCGAAAAAGAGGTCTTTGACGGCTATTTTCGCGAGCTTAATGTCAGGCCGCGAACCGATAAACCTATCTTCGGATATACAAGCTGGTACGACCACTATCAGGATATCGACGAGGATACTATAAAAAATGACCTTATCGGTCTAAATGCCCTTACTCTGAAAGCAGACGTTTTCCAGATAGATGACGGCTGGCAGACTGCCGTGGGAGACTGGTTGTCGGTAGATAGGGAAAAATTCCCCAAGCTCATGAAGAAAACGGCTGACGATATCAAAGCCGCAGGACTGACTCCCGGTATCTGGCTTGCTCCCTTTGTCTGCGAGGAGGACTCTGAGCTGTTCAGAAACAACAAGGAATGGATGGTACTCGACTGCGATAACGGCTATGTAAAAGGGGGCTCGAACTGGAGCGGCTTCTACGCACTGGATATATATAATCCCGAGGTTCGTGAGTACATACGGTTCGTCATAGACACCATCGTGAACGAATGGGGCTACAAGCTTCTGAAGCTTGATTTCCTGTATGCGGCTTGTATCGTTCCCCGTCCCGATAAAACAAGAGGGCAGATAATGGCTGACGCTATGAACCTGCTGAGAGAATATGCTGGCGACGCCCTTATACTTGCCTGCGGTGTTCCGCTGGCATCTGCTTTCGGAAAAGCGGACTACTGCCGTATCGGCTGCGATGTAAGCCTTGACTGGAACGATAAGCCACATATGAGGCTTATGCACCGCGAAAGAATAAGTACAAGGAATTCCATACTGAATACTGTGTTCCGCAGACAGCTCAACAACAGAGCATTTCTCAGTGACCCCGATGTTTTCCTGCTTCGTCCCTGCAATAATTCACTTTCGGACGAGCAGAAAAACTGCCTTGCAGAGGTAAATGCGATGATGGGAAGTGTGCTGTTCACCTCTGACAATTTCTATGATTATACCGAGAAAGAGATAAAGGAGCTTTCCAGAATAATGCAGATAAAGGATGCCGAAATAGTCTCGGCAGACCTGACAGACGATTCACTTACTCTGCGTTTTATCGTCGGCGGTAAGAAATATATAAAAAGGTACTCCATGTAAAAAAGGCTGACCTCCTTAAGAGTAGTACTTATATAGCAGCTTATGCGTTATTATCGGGGACAAACCTTTCTGAGGAAAGGTTATTTCCCCGAGCCCCTTTTCCAAAGACTTTATAACTGAATTTAGCCCCAACAGGGCGCTCCACACAAAAAGTGAAAATCAGTAATAATACTGAGAGCGCCCTGTTGGGGCAAAATTTAATGCTGAAAGTTTTAGGAAAGGAGTTTGAGGAAGAACCCTTTTTCAAAAGGGTTTTCCTCAATATTACTCGTAAAACTTCTATAAGAGTGTTGCTCTTATGGAAGTCAGCTTTTCTTAAAGCTGTATTTTGTCGGTTTTTGTTGATTTTTGTCGATTAATATGCTATCATAATAGCAGAGGTGATATTTTGAAAAGGAAAAACTCTTTGCCAAAATATCTGCTCTACACTATTTGTTCAGTGGCAGCTGTACTTGCAGCCACGTTTTACTTCCACATCAGCGATACAAAGCAAAACACAACAACAGTAATAATAGAAAGGCATGATGAGGACATCACCACTGAGGTCAGTGAAATACAAACCATAAAAACCACATCAAAGAAAACCCGTACCCACAAAACTACGACTACAAAAACATCAGAAGCTGCTGAAACAAATACTGCGGAGCCAACTACCGAGTTCGTCTTTATTGACCTAAACTCCGCGGGAGCAGATGAATTTGCAAAACTTAAAGGCATCGGCGCCGTTCTCGCCGATGAGATAATCAGATACCGTAATGAACACGGCGGTTTCCGAAATATCGAGGAGATCATGAATGTCAAGGGTATCGGTGAAGGCATATTTGCTGATATCGAAGATAATATTTATGTAATTGATCCGATCTATGATACCGAGGAAGAATTCGCTCCGGATTGCGATTACGAAGAACAAGAGAATGAAACTGAAGCCGATGAACCGATTCTGACTCTTGAGGAAGCTGCGCCCATAAACATAAACACCGCAGATGCAGCAGCGCTTATGCTGCTTCCCAATATCAATGAGGAGAAAGCTCAGAGCATCATTGCATTCCGAGATGAAAACGGAAGCTTTCATAACACCTATGAACTCCTTCTCGTTGAAGGCATCAGCAGAAACGATGTAAATGAAATCCTTGATTTTGTCACGACAGATTAAGTTCGTGACTGTTATAGTTATGCCCTGATGCAATGATCGAACAATAAAATAAAGCCTCACTGTTTTCACAGTGAGGCTTTTACAGTGGGCCATTAGGGACTCGAACCCCAGACCGTCCGGTTATGAGCCGGATGCTCTAACCAACTGAGCTAATGGCCCTTATAAGAGATATCGGAAGCTTTTAGCTTCCGATTATCTATATAGTGTCGGCACTGATTTAGTTTCCCGGGCCGTCACCAGCCAAGTATCGTCAACGTGAATGAGCTTAACTTCCGTGTTCGGAATGGGAACGGGTGTGACCTCATTGCCATAAGCACCGACTAAATATTAATGAAGTTTTCAAGGAATAAAGCGTAATGCGAGGCGAAGAACACATTGAATGAAGTAAAAAGGAAAAGCCCTCGACCGATTAGTACTCGCAAGCTGAACGTGTCACCACGCTTACACTTTGAGCCTATCAAACTCATAGTCTATGAGAGGTCTTACTCTTACGAAGGGATATCTTATCTTAAGGTCGGCTT
>NZ_UETD01000020.1 GCF_900116855.1 Ruminococcus flavefaciens | reverse complement strand
TCCGCCGAACATCACAGTATACTGCTGAGAAGGGCATTTATACCGACACTACGAAAACGAGAAAGTCGAAGCGAGTGTCCAAGATGCCTGTCTCTATAATGAACTTGCTCAGGCAGTTCAAGGCGGAACAGGACACGGAAGCCAAGCAGCTTGGCACCAAGTGGGAAGACCATGACAGACTGTTCACCAAATGGAACGGAGCACCGATGAATCCGCAGACACCGTTTGAGTGGCTTAAAGGCTACTGTGAGCGTATCGGAGTGCCGTTCAAGAATATCCATTCACTGCGACATCTCCATGCAAGTCTGCTTATATTTGAGGGCGTAGATGTAGTAGCGGTATCCTCGGACATGGGACACAGCGTCGTAGGAACTACCTTGAATCTGTATTCTCATATGTTTCAGGAAGCTAAGGCTCGCAACTGTGATGCGATAAGCAATGCGCTGAGTTTCACAAACGATATAGGCACAGAGGAAGAAAGTCCTGCCGAGGACGATACCGAAGCCGAGACTGAACAGCAGGCACTGGCATTATGAGCAAAAAAGTACCGCAGAGCGAAAGCTCTGCGGATACCCAAATTAATAGTTAAAAGATAATAAGTGCCAAACAAGTGCCAAAGCCTGATTTTTAGAAAAAAGAAAACCCACAAACGGCTATTTTAAGCCATCTGTGGGATTGCTAAATGGTGACCCGTACGGGAATTGAACTGACCGAAAGGCTTCTGCCAGTTTTGAGTATTGTGCAAAATTCACCGAAAAACAGCCTGATTTAAGGGCTTGATTTCGAGTGGTTTTTAGTGATTTCAAGCAGTTTTCAGTAATAATATGTGGCAAACAAGTGGCTGAGGAGCACGCTACTAAAGAAAAAGGATAGAAAGAATATTATTTTGTATCCTTTATAAGTTGTTGTATACTTCCACTGGTTAAAAACTTGATATATGATGTATTATTCCATTAACTATTCTATGATCCTACCCTTTTATTGATAAGCTTGCCATTATAATATATTTCACAATCGGGAAGAGTGGTCCTGAGATATTCCCTTTCATCATCGGATATTTCAGGTCCATAAAGTTTTAAATATTCCAGTCGTTCAAATTTTTCAAGTATTTTTAGTTCCTCAGAAGATTCTATCTTTATACTCAGTGAAAAAACATTAATAAAGCTCTCATAATTTGAAGCATTGACAGTTACATCATAGCAGAATGGAAAGTCATTATATAATCCTTCTTTTTTCTCATTAAAGTTGTTTAGATTAAAAGAATCGCCAGGAAATCGCGAAAAAAGCAAGATTATATGTTTGGACGACAATTCATTTTTAGGATTTTTGTATAAATAATTAGTTATGATTTTTCTTTTTTTAATAACATCATCTGTCTCAGTTTCTTTACTATATTCCGCATCTTTATTCGCTTCAAAATAAAAATGGACACTGTCATCTTGTTCATCATATTTTATGTGAGAACATCTGAACAGTCCTGTGGTTTTTGTAAGCGATTTGTATATATCCTTACAATAATCAGGGCAAGAATCATTTTTATTGGCACAGGAGCATCCTAAGATAAGAACAATTACTGTTAGTATGGGGGCAACTATATTTAGAGCTTTTTTCATTTATTTACTCCTTTCGATATTGAATATATTAGTTACAACAGAAAGATTTTCGCTGTATTCATCAAAATCAACATAGTACATTTTTCCGTATGTTGCTGTTTTTATCATTGCTTTCCTACCAATGATATTTTCAACATCATCACTGAATTCAATTACACCTGTTGCAACCATATAATGGTTTTTAACAGGATATACTTCTTTGTTATTTCCGTCCTGATCTTTGTATTCGATTGTATTATAGACTATATCATAATCATTATGAAAACAATATAGCTGTAATGCATTATCTTCAGAAACACAACAAGAATATATAACAGGAATATCATTATTGAGCATTCCTTTGATCCTCTTCAAACAAGTATTCTTATCAGTACTTATACACCAATTTGAATCCAAGTTGAGTTCGAAAGCTTTTTGTATTTTATCAATTGATTGAGAAAGATTACCTGATATATATGCTGATACAGTACCGCCAATTATAGGAAAAAATACAACTCCTTGTGAAAGATTTTTTACATAATCAGTATATTGATCAAATGACAAATGAGAGTATCGATTATTCTGATTGACGGAACCATCTATAATATTACGCTGTAGCAACAAGTAATAAAACATATCGGCAACTGCTATCAGACCACAACCTTCACTACGAACGTCGTGTCCTGTGATATGACCAAACGGAAATCCTGAGCCAAAAATCTTTTGATTCTCATATATTCCATAGGTTCCAAACCAACCTTGATATCCTCCATATGATGCATGATTATTATTATTTGCCAGGCTCCAGTCTTCTTGTGCACCTTCTTTAAATTCATAGTCCACTGAAAAGAAATCATGCTCAAGCACAGTTTCATTTATATCTGATTTTAGTGGGTTTGGATCACTAAAGGCGTACCAATCGTCAGGCATTTTCATATCAGAATCATAACCATCAGGTATTTTATCATCATCCGTGTCCTCATCGGTAGGATCGGAGAGGATAGGCAAATAGTATCTCGGAGCAAAATCGTTTACAAGGAAGTTATAATCGCCGTTCTGATTGAATTTTGTAAGGTGTCCTACTAAATCAGCCATGCAGAAAACAGGAAGCTCTATACTATTATCAGAATTTACTTTTATTTTTCCTTCATCGATCTCCTCCCAGTCAGTAAGAGCGTCTGTATCGGAGTTTGTTGTTCCATTGGGAATAAGCTCACCTTTAAGCGATATTTTCTTCCATTTTGTCGGAACGATAATATCATATACAGGGCGCGGCGCTGACAGATGTCCTTCAATATGCTGCCTTATAGTTTCATAATTGTCATCAGCAAGTATCAGATCCAGACCATCTCTGGCTGTAATTGTTTGGTGCATTAAATCTGTATATGTAAAGTAATTTTCTACCGGAGTGATCTGAGAATAATTAATTTGATGGCTGTATGCATATTCAATTGCGGCTATATCTTCATCCAGTTTTCCAACTGTGCTGCTGTTTATCAAGTGAAAGATAAACTTATCAGAATCATCTCGTAATGATAAAGTATTTCTTATATAATAAGATACTTCTTTTCTACTTCCGCCTTGTCCCGGAGTTATATACTTCAAATTATTTAAAGTATTATTCAAGGTCATATAGTCTGAGCTGAATGCAGTTCCTTTATTTGTCAAGAGAAGCGATGCGTATGTAGAATCGTATGGTATGATATATACTCTGACGTTGCTGTTTTTTGAAAAAACATATAACGATAATTGTTTGATTAGATTTTTCTCAGATTCAAAATAAAGTTCACGCTCATTAGTGCTGTCTTCATTCTGAATAGTGCTGTCTTCATTCTGAATAAAGAATACTAAATCAATAGGCGCATTTACATATTCCGGTTCCCATTTAGATGTTGGAACTGAAGGCGCTTTAGAAGCGGCTTTGGGTGCCGCCTTAGGTGCAGGAACATTATTCTCGGCAGGCATTTCCACATCAAGGTTATCAAGCCATATCTCCATATCCATGAGGCAGTATGTGCCTGTTTCATTTACTGCTGCACAGAGCTTGTTATTCTTAACGTCGTACTCGGTCTCAACAGGAAGAAGCATTCTCTCATCCTCATCAAATCTGAACACGTTGAGACGCTTTATGCCTTGAAACTCCTCAAGGCTTGAGAATTTATTCAGGGTGTTTTGGGTATAGCCTTCCTTTATGTCATATTTTAACACTATTTCCTCAGGATTGCAAGTATCTGTTATCTCCACATCGAAACTTGCTCCTATCATAGCGTCGTTTTCGATAGCAGCCGAATAACCACTTTCGTCAACAGTGAGTTCCTTTTCTGCATCACCGTTGGTCTTTATGTCGATTGAGAGTTCATAGGGGCTTTCAGTTGTATTTACAGTTGAAAGGATACTGCTATCGGCAACTATGGTCTGAGGGATAACGTATTCTCCGTCGGGCACACCGTTTGTTGCAGGATCATTTGGGTCAAGTCCCAACTTTACCTCTGAACCGTCATCAACACCGTCCTCGTCACTATCAGCTACAAGCGGATCTGTTCCGTATACATAGATCTCGTCATAGTCGCTGAGACCGTCCTGATCTGTGTCGGTAGTCCACGGATAGGTTTCCCTTGTGAATTCGTCTATATTGCTGAGGCCGTCCTCGTCGGTATCAATGTCAGCGTCGGAAACTCCCTCTGTTACTGAATCATAAACAAGAGGATCAGTCTGAGTGTAGACATATTCCTGATAGTCTGTCAGACCGTCGTCGTCTGTATCCTGATCGTAGGGATCGGTACCTATCTTCAGTTCATATATGTCGGGAAGTCCGTCTTCATCACTGTCAAGAACTTCGATATCGTAGTCGTCTTCAGTGCTTATGACTACAAATGGAACCGACTCTGCGATCTTGCCGCTGTTTGCAGTTTCAATGACTTTTATGTACTTCTTTTCAAAGGGCTCAGTGAATGAAATTTCAAAGGAGTCAGTGTTATTTACAGTTCCTATTGAGGTGTAGTTCTCGCCGTCGTCTGACGCCTGTATATCAAAGCTTCCGTCGGGTACTGTTGTGTTCCAGTATACATTGAAAGCTTCTGTTTCTTCTTCGTATTCACCGTAAGCCGCTATCTCAATATCATCGTTGTTTATCGGCTCAGATCCATTGCCGATGAACTCTGCCATCTGAGAGTTATAATTTGCATTGAGATTGGGACAGGTTATAGTTATAGTATCGGCAATGATAATAACACTGTTGATATTCAGATTCTGTGCAGTGATATTTACACAGCCGTTTGGTGCATAGACAAGTCCGTTAAGATTGACGTTGTCCGTATCTATTATAATATCACCTGTTTCGGCACATATAACAGAGTCCTGAGAGTTCTCTACGTTTCCGCTGAGAACAACATCATTAAGTGCCTTAATGCCGCTGGTGATATTGATATTTCCTGTAAGACCTATATCACCTTCTGCCTCTATAGGTATGTTTACATTGATGTTTGTGTCCTCAAGAAAATAGTCCTCAAAATAGGTGTCAACATGAGAAGTAAAGTATCTGCTGTCGATCTTATCGAAGAAGAACTTCATAGTTTCCTGAGCATTTTCGGTTCTTGAACCGTTTACGTTAAAGTTCTGAGCCGTTGTGGATATAGTTCCGTTTGTTGCAATACTGCCGTTGATGCAGACATTGTTTGAGTTGATGGTAATAGCTCCCTCATCAGCTGAGCCTGCAAACATAACGTAAGGGTAGCGGACTGCCTCCTCTGCCTTTGCAGGTATCTGCGGGATGAAGCTTACTGCGGTAGCTGCTGAAAGTACTGCTGATAATAATTTCTTAAACATTTTTCCTCCGATTTCCCGATATCATGCTGTTTTATGCTGCGTAAAATACAGATATCATTTTTATTATAGTTTTTGCAGCAAAGAATGGTAGTTTAAGTCTGCCTCCTTTCGGATAAAAAAATAGACAATACCGTGAAGTCGAAAGAGCGGAATGAATGATAAAAAACAGTAGAAAGAATAAAGTGAAGATGTTACTGTAACTGAGTAGAGGTATTGCGTATACGCTGCATTGCAGCATATATATTTTATCACATCTCACAGGCTGAAATCAACGTATCTGCGTGAAATGGATATATATTTTTTTTATATTATTGATGAAGCAAACCTCTCCCCACAGTAATTGCTGTGGGGAGTTTTCTTTGTTGGCAACTATTACCAATCGAATATATGTTTCCCATTACACCGCTTGTGCATCTATACAAATAATTGCTTCTGGTTTATTGAAATCTTCGTTTTTGCCTTCTCCCATCGGTATATATATGGAGGCAGTCATCTCTCTGCTAATAAAGCGTGTCGGTAGTGACGGTAGAAACGTTACCGTCACGCAGGCGTTACCTGACAGCTCACAAAGCTCTATATAGCTTCATCTGCGGAGCGTGTCGGTAAGTTTCCGTGTCGGTAGTTTTACTGTCACGGCTGAGTTACTGTCACACGCAAAACGCCCGTTTTTGCCGCCGATACACAAATCGGGTAGTCATCCCACCTATGCCCACAAAAGCGATTGTGACGCAACGTGGAGCGTGTGTGGCGATACCGCACAGATACTATCGGCAGAGGGAGAAAAGTGGCGGTACCCCGAGAATAATCTTCCCTTCTGGGAAGGCAAGCATAGCTGCTGGCATTCCGCCTGCCGCCTTGCTTGTCGGGCAGAAGCCCAAACCCACTTACGGCGAGCCGCCGCTCCCAATTGTGCCTCCGCATAGTCCCTACGGACAGGAAGTACAATTGTCGGCACACTGAAACATTTTACAAAACGGAAGAAAAGGAGGGATTCTATGAGACGGAGAAACACAACCATAGCAATACGCTGCACAGAGGAAGAAAGCAGGCGTGTACATGAGTTAGCAAAGAGGCACGGATTGAAGCTCAACGACTTCGTAATGCGGTGCGCTCTCGGCAAGAAAATCGTTGTCGCCAACGGCATCGATGAGATAGTCCGGCAGCAGAAAGCTATAGGACGAAACCTCAATCAGATAGCTACACTTGCGAACATGGACAGGCTGACCGCAAGGCACTCGCAGAAGAACGTGAGCGCAAGGAAGCTCACGGAATACACATGGGCTGATGCCCAATCAAATAACGAAAGGAAAGATTAAAATGAACAACGTAATAATCACAGGAAACATGAACAAGACAATGAGAAGGAGTATGATCGAATGGCTGAAAACAAAACAGAAACTAAAATCGTAATGCTGACCATAAAGGAAGCGGCAGCTCTTGTGGAAGGGCTGACCGAATACAGAGTCCGTCAGATGTGCATCAATGACCAAGTACCGCACATCATGGCTGGCAAGAAATATCTCATCAACAAGGAATTATTCCTAAGATATCTGCGCGGGGAGACTGCGTAAAAAAATAGTGCAAACGGCGCGATTTTGCTGGACTTCCACAGCGAGTTGTGGTATGATGTCGTTGGCAAAAACGCGCCGTATTACTGAATGGAGGTTTTATATGGCGACAATAAGACAAAGAAAAAGCGGCACTTATGAAATAAAGGTCTCCTGCGGATATGATGTCAACGGAAAACAGGTTCTCCAGTTCAAGCACTGGAAACCGCCCGAGGGACTGACCAAGAGACAAATTGAAAAGGAGCTTCAGCGACAGGCAGTGTTGTTTGAGGAAGAGTGCAAGAAAGGCAAGATAACAGCCTCAATAAAGTTCCAGACGTTTGCGGAGCAGTGGTTTGAGGAATACGCCAAGATCAATCTTCGACCGACTTCATACGAGAGAATGAGACAGACCACACAGCGTGTCTATCCGGCACTCGGTCATATGAAGCTCGACAAAATAACAGCAAGACACATACAGGCTTTCATCTCGGACTTGTATGTCAATGGTAAAAATCAGCGTAATGGCAAGCCGCTGTCGAGAAAGACGGTAGTACATCACCTGAACTTTATCTCAGACATATTTGCGTACGCAATAAAAATGGATATGCTCAGTGACAACCCATGTCGCCGAGTGACTGTACCCAAAGGCGAGTCGAAGGAGAAAGAAATCTATACTATTGACGAGGTCAAGCAGATATTTCAGAAGCTCGACAGCGAGCCTCTTAAATGGAAGCTGTACATTATGCTCGCAATATACAGCGGCTTCCGCCGAAGCGAGATGCTGGGACTTGAGTGGAAGGATATAGACTTTGAACACAGTACAATATCTGTCCGCAGAACGTCACAGTACACAAAGGAGAAAGGCATATACACAGACACAACCAAGACTAAGCGATCAAAGCGTATGAGCAAGTTTCCGCCCGTGATAATGAATATGCTGAAACAGTTCAAGGCGGAACAGGACGCAGAAGCCGCACAGCTCGGAACAAAGTGGGAGGATCATGACAGGCTGTTCACAAAGTGGAACGGCGAGCCTATGAATCCGCAGACACCATACGGTTGGTTCAGAGAGTTCTGCAAGCACAACGGTTTCCGATTCTGCGATATTCATTCGCTGCGGCACCTGCACGCATCGCTCCTGATATTTGAAGGAGTGGATGTAGTGGCAGTGTCAGCCGATATGGGACATAGCATCGTAGGAACAACTCTGAACTTGTATTCTCATATGTTTCAAGAGGCAAGGACGAGGAATTGTGATGCAATTACTAACGCCCTGTCCTTCAACAATGAACCGACAGGGGAAAGTCAGGACACAGTCGAGAGCGAAGAAGCGGTCGATATTGATGAAGCTGATGACGAGTTGGAAGAAGAAACGATGAGTCTGTCGATGTGAGTAAAAAGCAGCTGTAGGGAGCATACTCTCTGCAGTCATGCGAAAAGAAAACCACAGTCCAAGTGGCTGATTTTGAAAATAAGTGGCTGACAAGGGGCTGAGGGCATTTTTGAGAAAAAAGAAAGCCCACAAACGGCTATTTTAAGCCATCTGTGGGATTGCTGAATGGTGACCCGTACGGGAATTGAACCCATGATTCCGCCGTGAAAGGGCGATGTCTTAACCTCTTGACCAACGGGCCATTTGGTAGCGGCAGTAGGATTCGAACCAACGACCAATCGGGTATGAACCGAGTACTCTAGCCAACTGAGCTATGCCGCCACATTTGAGCAGGCGTTACCTGCGACTAAATTATTATAGTACAAATAAGGAGAAAAGTCAAGCAAAGGGAGAAATATTCTCTGAAATTCGTCTGCATATACAAATTGCAGCTATTTACCGAGGCTCTTGTTGTTAAAAATGAAGAGCCTGTATTCTCACATATATGACATCAGGCAGGCTGAAAAAGCCTGCCCTTTATTATTACGTTCATAAACGATCCTTTTGTCTGAACAGAAGCGACGCTCCAAGCCCGAACAGCAGAGCTGCTGTGACGCCCCCTGCTGCGGCGGTCAGGCCGCCCGTGAATATGCCGAGGAGCCCGTCGCTGACGATAGTCTTTCTTATCCCCTCTGCCAGAAGGTGTCCGAAGCCTGTCAGCGGTACAGTGGCTCCTGCTCCTGCGAAGTCCGCAAGGGGCTTATACACGCCAAGCGCCGAGAGTATGACTCCTGCCACCACAAAACCCGTCAGTATCCTTGCAGGAGTCAGCTTTGTAAAGTCGATGAGGAGCTGTCCCACGGTGCATATAACACCGCCGACCACGAATGCTTTCAATATATCTGCTATCACAGTATCAGTCCTTTCTGAGGTGAACGAGGTGGGAGATGGCAGGAATTGTCTCGCCCTGCTGCAAAGACATAGGCGACATAAGCGCTCCCGTGGCGGCAAAGAGGATATTACTCACCTCTCCCCTTTCCAGCATTGGCAGGAAGTGACCGCAGAGCACGCTTGCTCCGCAGCCGCAGCCCGAACCGCCGCAATGTGTGTCCTGAGTGTCGGGGTCAAATATCATAGCTCCGCAGTCGCGGTGCTGCTGCGAGATATCGACGCCCTGTTTCAGCATTATATCCACAAGAAGCGGACTTCCTACCAGTCCAAGATCTCCCGTCACTATGAAGTCATAGTCCGCAGGAGCTGTTCCCGTGGCGTCAAGATAGCGCTGAATGGTATCTGCGGCAGCAGGCGCCATAGCGCTTCCCATATTATTTATATCGCTGACGCTGAGGTCCGCTATCCTGCCTATGCAGCCACCTTCCACCCTCACAGCGCCCATATCACGGGAGAGTATCACTGCTCCCGAAGCGGTACAGGTCCACTGTGCAGTAGGAGTCCTCTGACCGCCGTAGGACAGAGGAAAACGGAACTGTCTCTCGGCGGTGGAGAAGTGTGACGAGGTGACGGCGGCAGCATTTCCGGCGATACCGCTGTCTGTCAGCACCGAAGCTATGAGCAGACCCTCCGCCATAGTAGAGCAGGCACCGTAAAGCCCGAGAAATGGCACAGCGAGCTCCCTCATGCTGTAAGCGGAGCCGATACACTGATTGATGAGGTCTCCTGCACATATCACATCAAGCTCATCCTTGGTTAGACCTGCCTTGCCGAGAGCGATACTGACGGCTTCAAGCTGAAAGCGGCTCTCCGCCTGCTCCCACGTCTCCATACCGAAATGACTGTCCTCAACCACCTTATCGAAGCACTGTCCGAGAGGTCCCTGCCCCTCTTTTTCACCGACCGCAGCGGCATAGCTCCTTATTTTTACGGGAGTTTCCGTTCGGAAGACTCCCCTTGCCGTTTTTTCTGCCATGATATAGCCTCCTTTGGAGCTATTATGCACGAAAAAGGCGGTATTATTCGCGTGACCCCATACTTATAGATCAAAATTTAGCATAGCTAAATTATGATTTAAGCCGTTGGCATAATGTAGGGGACGCCGCCCTCGGCGTCCCGTTGGGCGTGTAATAAATTTCGCGGGACGCCGAGGGCGGCGTCCCCTACACATATAAATTCTGATTTAGCTTATCAATAAAAACGCCATAGTACTTCTGAATGCATATCAGAAACACTATGGCGTATTACCTCTGTATCCGCCCCGTTTTCGGGACTTTTGTATTTATTGAGCCATGGGGTCGGCAGCTGCCGCTGCAAGCTCCTTGTTATCGGTCTTTACGAGGACCTCGTTTATCTCGCCCACAAGTGCGATGATATCCTTGATGGACTCATTTATGGTCTCTGAGCTCTCATTTGTCCTGCTGACATTGTCATCGAGGGCACTGAATGCCGAGATAGTTGTCTCAAGGATAGATGTGAGCTGTGAAACGCTGTCGGCGTCCATAGTTGAGTTGTCGTTACAGAAGGTAACAACGTTCTCGAGAAGGTCCTTTACCACGGCAGCTCTCTCGCTGGTAGCTGTGGTTGACTCGCCGATATTCTGCATATTCTCGTTGATCTTTGCAACGTTCTCCTTCAGCTTGTCCGAAAGCTCGAGACATTCTGCTGTGATCTCCTCAAGCTGCTCATTCTGCCTGTTGAGGGCTGAATGTCTTGCAAGGAGAACTGACTTTGCATGGACGATACAGTTATCGGGAGTATTGAGTCCGCGTGAGATAGCGATAGCCATATCGCGGCAGGTGTCGTATCCGCAGGCGTGACAGTCGTACTTGCGGTCCTCCTCTGTGTGCATACCCATCTTCTTGAAAATGGGGTCGAGCTGTGCATTGCTGGGCACGGGAGTGGGCATTGAGGGCTTGTAATTCCTGAGGAAGTCAGCCACACGGAGCTCGTCATCAAATCTCTTGAAGAGCCTGTCGTCTCCCCTTCCCATGATACCTGTTGACTTTCTGCGTCCCTTGGCGTCGTTCTCGATAGCACGCATAGTTGACATAACATCGAAAACGGTCTGCTTTGTACCCGAAGCAGGTCCTATATTACATCCGAACTCACATGAGAGGACGTCGAATACCTTGGGGTGCTTTGACTCGGGCATCCTGCCGTACATATCTATCTCGCGGAACACCTTGTGAACTCCCTCGGAGTTGGTGATATTGATCTCGGGATCGTGTACCCAGAGGTTGTCTCTGAGTCCGCCGGGACGGGAGTAGATAGAGCCAAGCTGTCCCTGCGGCTCGTCGAACTTATACTCGTAATCCTCTGAAGTGTCTATGGGTATGGTTATATCGTTCCTGTCGAAGTATTCAAGGAGCTTCTTGATAGTGATATTATAATCAAAAAGCTCTGTATCCTTAGCCTCGTTTCTCGATGCGATACACGGAGTCACAAGAGCGATGGGATTGTTTCTTCTCAGGTATTTCTTTATGTATATGGCACTGCACGCAACAGGGCTGTGTATAGGCGAGAGATTCTGGAGCAGCTTGGGCTGATAGGTCTCGATATACTTTACGATAGCGGGACATTGCTGTGTTACGATATTGCCTATCTTGTCCTGATCGATAGTTCTCAGGTGAGCCCATGTGCATATATCCGCACCGAATGATACGTCGAATACTGTACATCCCTGCTTCTTGAACCAGTCAAGGACGCCCTTCCACTTTGTGGGAAGTACTGTCTTGATGGCAGGCGAAGCCATAATGATTATCTTTTCCTTTATCATCTCGGAGATACATTCATCGGTATCGTCGATAAAGTCTCTTGCTCCGTGATTACACTTCTTTACACACTCACCGCAGCCGATACACTTATCGTGATTTACCATGGTGATAAATCTGCCGTCCTCGAGCTGCTTTGTCATATTTGCCTCGGGGGCGGGACATTCTCTGACGCAGGCATTGCAGCCGACGCACTTTTCAGGTTTTACAATGATCAGTTCACTCATAACTATAATAACTCCTTACTGCAAATCCGGAATTGATCCTCTTTAATTCTTGCCGATGGCATTTGCCTTAGCTGCAAGAGCGGCAAGGTCTATCTTTCCGCCTTTTTTCTCGCCCTCCGCCGGCTTTTCTCCGCTGTTATCTGTGGGAGCGGACGGCTTTTCCTCGGTGTTATCCTTATCGGAGCCTTCTTTTTTACTCCCGATGGACTCTGCCATCTGTCTGAGCTTATCCAGCTCCTCCTGCTTTTTGCGTCTTTCATCCTCATTACGGGAGTCCTCGCGCATTTTCTCTGAAAGAGTGATGGGCTGCTCGGGTATCTCGGGCTCATACACCTTGGGTTCCCTGAACACGGGAACTCCGCCGCTTTTAAGTGTATTCTCGGTACCGTCGAGAAGTGCCTTGGCCTTTTCCAGTCTGTCTATGCCCTCATCGCGAAGAGTCTCGAATGCATCAGCCATGAATGCCACCTGTTTTTTCAGTGTGGCAACGTCGTCAAGGGCAGCCGCTCTCAGATTATTGGAAGCGACTTCCATCTGCTCTGCTCTGTTCTTGGCATCTGCAATAGTTTCTGCGGCAGTTCTCTCTGCCTCAAAAATTATCTGTTCAGCCTCGACGTTTGCGTCGGAAACTATATCCTCGGCAAGCTTCTTTGACTTGAACTCTATCTCGGCAGCCTTAGCCTTTGCTGTACCCTCAAGCATTGAGGATGACTTCTGAGCCTCGATGAAGACGTTGCTCAGCGCCATTGCCTCGTCCTGAGCCATAAGAGCGGCACATTTTGACTCGGCAGCCTTCAGCTTGTCGTTAAGCTCGGCTATCTGTGCATTCTGATCCTTTATCTGCTGTTCCAGACTGCGGTTCTCATCGTCCGTAGCCTTCAGCTTGACGTTCAGGGTGTTGTTCTGTACCTGTACCTGTGTGAGCTTGGCGCGTTCCTCTGACAGCACCGATTCCAGAGCTTTCTCCTGATCCGAACCTTTTTTATAGGCATCCAGAAGGAGCTTTGTCTCTCTCAGCTCGTTTCTGAGGTCGTGTACCTGAGTATTCAGAAACTCCAGTCTTTTTATAACGGCTTCTTTCTCGTATCCGCCGAAGGTCACTGTTTTAATAAATCTTGCCTCAGCCATAAGTATATCCTCCTTACAACACCCGATACTCCGACGGTTACATCAGAAATGCCGCCGAGCGCACTTATCGAGTATGATATAAAATAATTATACACCATATCGGCAATATAGTCAATAAAAAAACTGCACAAAAAACAGGGCGGTTTTATGTAAACCGCCCAATGCTCATTTTTTTATTTCACCAGTCGTTCTCGCTGTCCTTTATCATCTGCTGTACCTCCGAGTTGTTGTACAGTCCAAGATCAAAGAGCTTGTCCGCCTGACGCTTGGTTATAAAGCCCTTTTCCGTATACACGAACTGACCGTGGTGCTGCTGGGTGCCGTCCCACGAATCCATGACCTGAAGCCAGCCGTTCTTATCAAGGGTCCTCTCGGGAAAACGCGCCCCGGGGTAGTACTTCATGGCGATCATTTTCGCGCACTTATTGTGATTGGTGAACGCACAGGAATAGGTATCGCCGTCGGGTGATATCCAGCCCAGCTTGAAGTCGGGATCGTTGAGCTTGAACATCTCCTCCAGCTCAAGTGGATACTCCTTGTCAGATTCGATTATCCTCCTGAAGCTGTGGTCGTCCTCGCGGAAGCGGAAGTATCCGCCTCTGCCGTCAAAAACAACAGGCAGCTGCTCCTCGGTGATAAGCTCCTCGAAGCCTGTGCCTGCAAGATCATCCATAGTATCCGCATATCTGTAACAGTATTCTCCCGTAGGAGAGCCATAGACTGCATATTTCTTCACCGATCACACCTGCCTTTCGTTATTCAATAAGTATATTCTATCACTTTTCCTACTATCTGTCAATCATTTCGGCAATAAAAAGAACGGCTGCCGTTTCCGACAGCCGCTCCGTTAGCGATCTTACATATTCATTACTGTATTGATCATGTTACCGCCGTTCATCTTAACGGTTCTCAGAGCTGTATCAAGCTTAACAAGCAGTGAGTTTACGTTGAGACAATCGCCGGGCAGGTAGTGGTAAACGGCACCCGAGCAGGGAAGCTGTACCGCAAGGTTGAGCACCTCATATGGGCTGCTCATTACACGCTGGATATTCTGAGCGATACCCATTGCCTGACTTTCTGTAACGCTTGAATTGAACAGGAAGCAGAACTCATTACCTGTGATGTTGTAGATCTCTGCAACATCGCCGAACTCCTCCTTGAGCTTCTCGGCTACGGCAGCGAGATACTCGTCACCGAAGTCATAGCCGTAGGTATCGTTGATGCTTCTGAAGTTATCCATATCGAATACAGCAATATTGAATCTGCCTGTTTCGAGTCTGTCGCTTACATCGCTGTCGAGAGCGTAACGGTTCTTCATACCTGTAAGAACGTTGATAACAGCAAGGTCGCTTGCCTTCTGACGTGTAGCCTTGAGCTTTGCATCGACCTCTGCAAGGTTCTTCTCACGCTCCTCGAGCTCTGCCCTGATCTTCTTTGCACGTCTTGCAAAGAGCCATACAGCGATCTCACCGAGGATAGCAACGATCATCATTACTGTCATGAGTGCGAACGCTCTCTTGGTGTTTGCAGCATTCATCTTTGCGGTCTCAACGTTAACAACGTCGATAGTGGATATAAGCATTTCGGAAGCGGTGGTCTGAAGAGGATATATCTCCTGCTTCAGGATATCAGACATCATTTCCTCGTTGCCTTCCTTTACGTTTTTAGTACCGAGACTGTCGAGCTTATCCTTGAATGCTGTGATAAGAGACTTAGCGTAATTGTATCTCTTTACAACTGTGGGGCTGAGGTCTTCGATAGCCTCAAACTGATGCTCGGCAGCGATGATGTTGCCGTATCTCTTGTTGGTATCGCCCATTGTGATACCGATATCCTCGGGAGGAATGATACCTGCTGCGATACTGATACTGTCCATATTGATAGCAGTCAGCTCCGAATTGATCTTATTAAGAGCACTGTTTGCCTGTCCTGTTTTCTGTGAAACCTCCTGGTTGCCCCAGTAGATGCTTTCAACAAGGAAGGTGTTGATGATATAGATAATAGCGATAAGAATACCCGCGAATATATATGCACCTGAACCCTTCGACTTATTATTCTTTGCCATTAACCCTCACCTCCGTCGGTTTTTTCAGCCGCATCAGGTTTACCGTCAGGGTAGATCATGAGCTGAATGAAATCATCATTGATATTTTCTGCGTCAACGAATACGGCGCCTGTATCCATTCTTGAAGGAACGCTGTCACCGTTAATTGCTCTCTTTGCGTATCTTACTCCAACATATCCCATCATGTAAGGATTCTGAATAACTGTACCGTCAAGAACGTGAGTCTTTATGTAAGCCAGCTCCTTCTCATCGGAGTTGAATCCGATTACGGTAATATCTTTCTCAAGCTCAAGCTCCTCGATAGCCTCACAGATACCGAGTGTGGTATTTGTGTTGGTTCCGAACATAACCGAGATCGAGTCACGATTGCTCTGAAGTATCTTCATTGCAGCGTCCTTGGCAGCGCTCTCGCTTGAGCAGGCAGCACCCTGGATGACGCCCTTCTTGTATGCGTCGATCTTTGCAGATCTTGCATCCTGTACCTTTTTCTCGTTGGTCTCTGTCATATCAATGGGAGCAATAGCATCGGCAGCCTGTGAAGTGAATGAATCGATAAAGCCTGCAACACGCTCTTCGGAAGTAGCAGCCGTGCTGGGGATGATAGCGATATTCTTCAGTGTTGCCAGCTCGGGATCCTTCACCTGCAAGAGATTGATAGCATTTCTTGCCGCAACAGATCCGCTCTCATAGTCTGAGCAGCGAATAAATGAAGCAACGCCTTCATAATCGGCTCTTGAGTTGATATTGATGATCTTGATGCCGTTCTTTTCGGCTTCTTCAAAAGCCTTGTTGAGCTCTGTCTTGCCGTTGGGGGCAATAACTATTGCCTTTGCCTTTTTCTTTACAGCATCATAGATAGCTGCTTCCTGTGAAGAATAGTCGTTATCGTTGGTTCCTTCTCTGAAAACGATATCGTAACCGAATTCCTCACCTGCATCTTCGGCACCCTTTTTAACATCATCCCAGAAGCTGAGACTCTGCTTGGTGATAACGAAGATAGTACCGCCCTGCTGAGCGTTAGGACCGCCCGGGCCTCTCTGAGCGCCCTTACTTCCGCATCCTCCCGAAAGGAGCATTGCAGCAGAAAGAGTGCAGGCAGCGATGGCTCTGAAAACACCTCTTCTGTTTTTCTTGTTCATAATACTGAACCTCCTTTGATCAATAAGCCTGTTCTACCGCAGGATACCTGCCGTGACCAATTATTGCTGCGCCTAAAACGTGTCTTAGCTTGCGGTAACACCCCTGTCAGGCTATTTATTGATATCCATACCTAATTCTATCACATTTCTTCCCGAATTTCAACAGTATTTTGTAAATACATTCCCACAACCCTGTACAAAAAAATCAAAAATTTTATATGCAATTTAATCAATTTTATACCTAAAGTTTTTTTACTTCATTTTTTTACAGTATTCCGGAGAGACTGAACGGGTGATAATATTTCAAGCCGATATTACGCACTGTAAAAGGATTTTTAATATTGCACAAACAAGAGATGTCATTTTTGTAAAAGATAATTCAAATTTTGTCCGAGCCCTCCTTTTTGCTTGACATTAAAATAGAAAAGTGTTATACTAATCGTGATAACAATATAAATACGCATTTATTGCGCTGCTATATTTTTATGTCAGGAGGAGAGACCATGCAATGCGAGAAATGCAACGCACAACTTGACCCGAAGTTCACAGCCTGCCCCGAATGCGGTGCTCCTGTCCCGCAGAATATAGAAGGCTTTGAGAATACTATGGAATTCCAGAAAGAGCTTAGGTCTATCGTCGTTAACTACGGCGCCCGTGCCGTTATGAATAAAGACAGATTCATCGGACTTCTCAGCGACCATATCCCCGATTACGACAAGGAACGCAGGCTACTTATTAATATGTACCGTATGGGCGTCCTGAAGATACTGCTCGAGGATAAGAACCGTGAGATAGCTGTCATGAAGGCAAAGAGCTTTATGCTCGGTGACCTGTTCCTTGCGGAAAATGCTTCGGAATTCGTTGTCGCCTGCTATACATATCTGCTGGGGTGGCCGTATGAGTCACATCTGAAGGTCCTCCCCGAAAGCGAGGAAGACTCCGAGAAAAAGGAGCCCGAGACCAAGAAAAAATCAACGGATATCAACGAGATGGTATTCATGCCGCGTAATGCCTTCAAGTACAGGCTCAGCGGAAACATCACCATCCCCGACGGATATACAAAGCTGGAAGCCTTCTGCTTCGACAAGTTCGGTTCCCTCAGGACCATCAAGCTTCCCTCTACTCTGCTTGCTATCGGTGAGTATGCATTCTCGTCCTGCAAGCGCCTGAGAGGTCTTGAGCTCCCCGAGGGTCTGAGGATAATCAAGCAGGGCGCATTCAGCCAGTGCGCTAATCTGGTGGTCGTAAAGATACCCGACGGCGTGCTTGAGATCGAGGACAGTACATTCTCATTCTGTACGAGCCTCGAAGTCATCGAGATACCGCCAAGCGTCAGCAGCATCGGTGCGGAGGCATTCTCGGGCTGTGAAAAGCTCAGGAAGCTCTACCTCCCCGAGAGCATCAAGTTCATTGACGCCAACGCTTTCTCGTACTGCCCCAATCTCACTATTTACTGCATGGAAAATTCTTACGTTCATAAATACTGTTTAGCCACTGGAATAAGGTACGTCCTCGTGACCTCGGCTGAAGAATATGAGCTTGACTAACAATGGAAAGGATGAGATCATATGATAGAGCTTGAAATAGGTCAGGAGGTCGAGATGGAATTCGGCGGCAAAGCCAAGGTGCTCAGCGTCATCGGCAGCGGCGGTCAGGGTATCGTTTACCTCGTTCGCTTCAACGGTCAGAAATGGGCGCTGAAATGGTACGACATCAATAAGATGGCCAAGCCCGCAGCATTCCGCAAAAATCTCCAGAACAACATAAACGACGGCCCCCCCAGCAATAAGTTCCTCTGGCCGAAATACCTCACCAAGGAGGCAGAGGACGGTACATTCGGATATATCATGGAGCTCAAGCCCGACGGCTTCGACTCATTCGTGGATATCCTCAATACCTATAAGCTGGAGATCGACCCCCTTACGGGCAGAGCCGTAAAACGCCCCGTAAAATTCAATACCCTCAGCGCTATGGTCACCTGCGTCATCAATATAGTAAACGCTTTCAGACAGCTCCACCGTGCAGGTAAGAGCTATCAGGACCTTAACGACGGAGGCTTCTTCATCAACGTGAATACAGGCGCCGTTCTCGTCTGTGACTGCGATAACATCGCCCCTGACGGAAGCAACTTCGGTATCGGCGGTAAGCCCGGTTATATGGCTCCCGAGATCGTAAGAGGCATCGCTCAGCCGAATGTCCAGACAGATAAGTATTCCCTCGCCGTAGTACTCTTCAAGCTCCTTTTCAGAGGAGACCCCATGGAGGGTGAAAAGGTAGTCCGCGATGTCTGCCTTACAGAGTCCTCTGAGCTGAAGCACTACGGTCAGAACGCCGTTTTCGTGTATGACCCCAACGACGATTCAAACCGTCCCGTAAGAGGTATCCACGACAACATCATCAAGTTCTGGAGGATATACCCCGATTATATCAAGGACGCCTTCATCCGCTCATTCACTACCGGCATCACGGACCCCTCAAAGCGTATCATCGAGAACGAATGGCAGAAGCTGTTCATACGCCTCAGGTCCGAGATCATACAGTGCGGCTGCGGAAGAACGAATTTCAGTTCGATGTTCATTCATCAGAACGAGAAAACATTCAAGTGCCCCAAGTGCGGTATGGAATTCGTCACCATCGGATTCAGCAACCGCGATTACCGTACTCCCCTCTATCTGGGCTGTAAATTCTATGCCTGCGAGATAATCCCCGAATCCGACGACTTCTCAGCCGTTGCGGGAGAGCTCGTTGAGAATAAGCTCAAGCCGGGAGTCCTCGGTATAAAGAACTGCTCAGACAGGCAATGGAAAGCCAAAATGCCTGACGGAGTATTCTACGACATCGCCCCGGGAAAGGGCTTCCCCGTATGGCAGGGGCTCGAGATCGATTTCGGCGAAGTGAAAGCACATATCTAACCTGCTTTCTCATAAGCAGTATTACTGAAAGGATGTATGTAAATTATGAGCAATGAACATGTTACAGAACCGGAAGTGAACGAGACTCAGAACGTTTCTCCTCTGGATGATTTTGATACCGCAGAAACAGTTTCTACCGCTCCCGTATCCGACGATAGTATTCTTGACTTCGATGACGATCCCCTCAGCGCTACCAGCGTTTCAAAGAAAAGCCTTGTTATCTTCTTCCTGATAGATACTTCAGGTTCAATGAAGGGCAAGAAAATGGGCGAGCTCAATACCGTTATGGAGGAGCTCATCCCCGAGATACGCCGCGTAGGCGAGGCTGATACAGAGGTCAAGGTCGCTGTACTCACCTTCTCTACAGAAGTAAGATGGATGTACTCGACTCCTATCCCGATAGAGGACTTTGAGTGGGCAAGACTCCGCGCAAGCGGCGTTACCAGCATGGGCGCTGCATTCAAGGAGCTCAACCACAGAATGTCAAGAAACAGCTTCCTCAGTTCACCTTCTCTCTCATTCGCACCCGTTATCTTCCTTATGACCGACGGTTATCCCTCGGACGACTATAAGGAGGGTCTGAGAGAGCTTCAGACAAACAGCTGGTACAAGTTCGGACTTAAAGCCGCCCTCGGTATCGGTCAGGAAGCCAATGACAATATCCTTGCCGAGTTCACAGGCTCGAAGGATACAGTTGTTCACGCTTATTCGGGCGGACAGCTGGCTCAGATGATAAAGATAATCGCTGTTACATCTTCACAGATCGGAAGCAAGAGTATGACTCTCTCCGACGACACCAACCACGAGCTTGGCGAGGAGGATGTATTCGCAGCTAAACAGAAGCTCCTCGGTCAGCAGATACAGGAGCTGGTAAGCACCCAGACCGACGGAGATGACGTCCCCTTCGATACAGGCTGGTAATATCGCAATATTTCGTTAGGAGGACTGAATGATAATGTTTAACGGCTTCAGCCATTCGGTCATGGGCGCAAGCCATGAAAAGACCAATCTGGTTTGTCAGGACAGCTCCGCTTTCAAGGTGGGCGACCACTACGCTGTCGCTGTAGTTGCCGACGGCCACGGAAGCAAAAAGCACTTCAGGAGCCACCTCGGTTCCAAGTTCGCCGTTGAGGCTACTATCGAGGCTATCGACAGGTTCTATGAGGACCGCGAGGCGCTTGAAGCAAACCTTCCCACCAACCACAAACTCATAATCAAAAATATCGAAAAGCAGATAATCTCAAACTGGAATATGAAGGTCGAAAAGCATCTGGCTGAAAATCCCGTTACCGATGAGGAAAAGAGCAAGTTCACCCCGGAGGAGTTCGAGGCGATACCGCCTGAGTCCTACTACGGCTCTACCCTCGTTGCAGGTATCACAGGAGATAACTACACCTTCGGCGTACAGATAGGCGACGGAAGCTTTGTAGCTATTTTTGAGGACGGAAGGGCTGTTATGCCTATGGAGTATAACGAATCCGCCCCCGCTAACGTTACAGCCTCTGTCTGCAACTCAAATGCAGCTTCCATGTTCAGCAGCTTCTATGCTCCAAACAGAAAGCTCATCGCCATGTACGGCTCAACCGACGGTCTTTATACCTCCTTCGGCAGCGAGCATGACTTCCTCGACTATCATACAATAATCACAAGTCAGCTTGTGAACCTCGATACCTTCAAGGAGATCATCAAGAACAATCTCACAAAGAGATCGCGCTTCGGTACAGAGGACGATATCTCACTCTCCTGTATCTACAACGAGAATCTCCTGAAGGACAGGATAGACCTTATAAACAAAAGGGTCGCCGAAAACAAAAAAGCTGCTGCTGACAGAAAAGCAGCTATGCTTGAAAAGAAAGTCTGATACCGAACGCGTGTATCGCGTTTAATAAATTTAGAAAAGTGGTGTTTGTTATGGAAATAGGTTCTCTCTACAACACAGCCAAGAATTTCGCGGAAACTTTGAAACACAGCAGACCCGAGCTCACAAACTATGACGCTTGCCTCTGCCTTATAGTCGCCGATTCGGGCGATATCTACTCAGGTGTCTCCTCTGTATCCATCAACGAGGGTACGGTAAATGAGGTCCCCGCCGAAAGGATCGCGGTAATGTCCGCTATCACAGCTAAACACGTTATCGCCAAGCAGCTTATAGTCATCTCTCTTGACGATTACAGCTACTTCAAGCCCGAGGACGAGGCTATCGCTCTCCTTGTCAATGCAAGCGTTGACAACGGAAGCTGTCAGGTAGTTCTCTCTCCCGACGAGACAGCTACCGCTGCAAGTCTGGCTCCTGCTTCGGCAGTTAGCGACTTCCTCAGCGGCTATGATGAGACTCCCGAACAGCTGGGAGCTCCCGCAGAATTCGCAAGCG
This sequence comes from Ruminococcus flavefaciens, assembly GCF_900116855.1. GTDB lineage: Bacteria > Bacillota > Clostridia > Oscillospirales > Ruminococcaceae > Ruminococcus > Ruminococcus flavefaciens_R. The sequence continues at coordinate 16,573 of NZ_UETD01000020.1, read as the reverse complement.
GTTTCGACGTTGACTCGACCAATCCCTTCAATAACGGTGAGGCTGACAACAAGGCCGATTCCCTCAACTCGCTCTATGAGCATCCCGAGGAGGCTCAGCAGATGGGCGCAAGCGGATTCCCCAATGTATACGCACAGCAGGGCTATCCTCAGCAGCAGGGCTTCCCTCAGCAGCAGGGCTATCCTCAGCAGCATGGTTATCCCCAGCAGCAGGGCTTCCCTCAGCAGCAGGGCTATCCCCAGCAGCAGGGCTTCCCTCAGCAGCAGGGCTATCCCCAGCAGCATGGTTACCCTCAGCAGCAGGGCTTCCCTCAGCAGGGCTATCCTCAGCAGCAGGGCTTCCCTCAGCAGGGTTATCCTCAGCAGGGCTTCCCTCAGCCTGCACCCTACGGCGGCGGAATGCAGAACTCAATGTATCAGCAGAATATGAATGCAGCCCCATACAGACAGGGCTATACAGGTCAATCGCTCCACGGCGGCAGTATGTATCAGCAGCAGCCCCAGCAGAGCGTAAGCGTTACCCTTACTTCCAAGCCTTCAGGCGAGAGCGCTTTCAAGAAGCGTCTCAATAACTTCCTTGGTGACGACGATGACGTTGAAACAGGCGACAGTATGTCAAAGGAAGATATGCTCAAACAGGCTAAGGACAGAAAAAAGGTCGCTAAAGCTAACCTGAACTTCAAGAAAAAGATGTGACGCCTGCCTTGAGGCATATGTCATAAATATGACATTTCAAGGTTTACAGAGCCGCCCATCGGAAGCTCATGCAAGGCTTAGATACGCGGCTTTTACATCTGAAAACTAAGAAACTATTTTTAGTATTGCATTTTCTTTAGTTTTGTGCTATAATAATTTTATATGATTATAGTTCGGATCTTTTACAGTAAAGTTACTGACCTGTTTATATATTCTCAGATGCACAGTTAAATTTCGTGTTAAGGAAAGGGATAGCTATGAATTACTTGCTCAATATTGATGAAGCGATAGACCGAAAGTTCCTTGTGACAAAGGCTATGAAGGGTCAGGCTGACGTCGGCACTATCATACACGTTATGGACGCCGAGCAGCAGGGACAGGCTGTTATAGTTTATTACCGCGTCACAAGGTATAACGAGAAATTCCACGATTATCAGGATTATACGGCAAAGTTTGAAAACCTCGCTGCGTTCTGCAAATGGGCTCAGCCTGATAACTTCATTGCCCGTAACTATGAGTGCTTCAGTCTCAGAGACATACAGCACTACATAAAGGTCAAGAATAAGAACTTCACTTCATTCTGCCTTCCCATAATCCTTATTGCAGCTATCATCATCTGGGTACTTGCTCTGTTCCTCATAAAGGGCGTAGTAGGTATCATCGTGGGAGCTTTTGCTACACTCCTCGTTGCTTTCGGAGCACTCTATCTGCTCAAGAGCATGAAGAAAAAGGAAAAAATGCGGCTGTACCGAAAGGTCAGCGCTGGCTGGGGCGTTGTATTCCAGTAAAGCTCCTGTAAATGCTTCATCATTGACGACCTGATACAGTCAGGTTTTCCCTTGAACAATATCATCAATATCAATGCCCCTTTAAGGAGCTATGGTAAACGCCATAACTGCTTAAAGGGGCATTTTATTTTATTCGGGTCTTACCTTCATACCCTCGGCAAGCTTTTTGGAGCTTGTCCTGACTATGAGAGTCTCGGGAGTGAGCCCCAGATCGGTGAGGGCGTACATATTTCCCGTCTCCTCCTTGATCCTGCAGCTTGCGCTGTGTACGGTGTACTCCTTTCCGAGGAAGCCCTCGCTCTCGGTGATGTAGAAGACCTTTCCCTTGTCACCCTCTGCGGTAACAGTCTCAAAGGGCAGGCAGTCGTACCGCTCGTCGGAAAGCTTTGTGGTCACCAGCTCTGCCATGTCGCCAAGCTTTATATCGTCGCTCTCCACAGGCACCTCTATCCTGCATCCGTCGCCGCCCTTTCGGGTCATGAGACTTATCTTCTGATCCTTCGCCCTTGCATTGCCGCCTGCGGAGATGCTCACCTTGTCCCCCACCTTGAGGTACTCCACCTCCTCATCGGGAACTATTCCCGTGAACACCTTTCCCGAACTCTCGTCTGAGATGATGAAGGCTGCTCCGTCAGCGGTCAGGTCTCCTGCGCGGAGAGCCGCCTCGGTGATTATCCCTCCTGCGGGACTGTTTATGTAGCCCATGTGCTCGGCTGCCTTTTTAAGTGCATCTATCCTGCGACGAAGCCGCTCCGCCTCGCCGCTGAGCTCGGGAGAGCTGCTTACGAGCGCCACAGCCTGCTCCATAGTGATGTCCCCCGCCTTGATGAGTATATCCGTCACCACTCCGCCGCAGGAGCTGTAAACGGTGCCGCCGTTATCCCATATGCTGTTATAGCGGTCCAGCTCGCGCTGCTTCTCGTCTATCTGTTTTGAGAGCGCATCTGCGGAGCGGCTGTCCTCAGCCTCGTACATACCGTCACGGGTGAGCCTCTGTGAGTCCAGCTCACCCTCCATGTCGCTTATCTTCCGATAGAGATAGTCCGTATCGAGGCGGATAAGAGGCTGACCTGCATAGACGCTGTCGCCCTTTTTCACGCAAACCTGCGACACGCGGAGCCCCGACTCCGTAAATACGGGAGTCCTGTCACCGTCGGCATAGGCATCGCCCTTTTCCATGAACTCCTCCAGCTCCTTCTCGGCATCTGCCGTCACAGACGCAAGGTATTCCTCATCAAGGCGCAGGAGGTGTTCGCCCTTGCCTATTTTTGAGCCCTGCTTCACGAATACCTCCGACACTCTCAGTCCCTCGGCAATGAATACGGGGGTCTGCTTTTCGGCTTCGATAGTACCTCCCACCTCGACTCTGTGAGCGATGCTTTCACTTTTTATGCCTGTGGTAGTTACCACGGGCATTTTCTGCGTGACGATCATGCGGGAAACTATGGTCATGATGAGCATAGCTCCCAGAAATATCCCAAAGAGCTTCACAGCTCTGCTTTTCATGTTTTCTTTCATATCTACTCTTTCAGCGCCGAAGCGATTATGCCGCGCTCAAGCTCCTCCTGTCCTATTACGAATACAAATACCGCAGGTATCAGCGTCACCGCCGCTGACGCCAGCAGCAGCTCTCCCCTGTCAGCTCCCAGCGTGGGGAGATACAGTGACAGCGGATACAGAGCCTTGTCCCTGAGAAAGGTCAGGGGCTGCTCCACCATGTTCCACAGGTCCAGAAAGCTTATGACCACGCAGGCAAGTATGCCGGACTTTCCCAGCGGAAGTCCGATGTACCTCAGCACCTGCCACTCGTTTGCGCCGTCTATCCTTGCGGAGTCCGCAACGTCACGGGGAATGTCCGCAAAACCTCTGTATATGAGAAATACGGGAAATGCCGAGAACACCGCAGGAAGTATCACCGCAAGCCGCCTGTTCATAAGTCCCATGCCGTCCAGCACCAGATACTGTGAAAGCATGGTGACCTGAAATGGCATGAGCATGAATATGACATAGACGTTGAAAAGAAGCCGCCTGCCCTTGAATTCAGCCCTTGCAAACGCCCACGCCGCAGGTACTGCCACAAGAGTCTGGAAAAAGAGTATGCCCCCCACCATGAGGAGGGAGTTCCAGAACACTCTGTAAAACTCGGGAGAATAGACCAGAAGCTCCTTGAAATTCTCCGCTGAGGGATACTGCGGCAGCAGGTCGATATGGGAGTACTTTCCCGTGAAGTTCACAAGGGGCGAAAGGGTGTCCTTCAGCTCGCTTTGAGCCTGAAATGGCAGTATCACCGCAAGTATGACGGGAAAGAGCACTGCCGTACAGAGGACCGCCATTATGATGTACAGCGGCAGTCCTGCCGCCTTTTTTCTCATGGTCAGACCTCCTTTCTGTCCCATACCCTTTGCAGCAGTACCGCCGCTGCAAAAATGACCGAGAATACCACCACAGCCGCAGCTGCCATCTTGTCAAGGTCCATATTCACGAACCAGTTGTTGAACAGGTGCTGGAGCAGATAAATGCTCTTGTGGGGGTATGCGCCTGCCACAAGGTAGGCTTCCCTGAACACCTTGAATGAGTTCAGGAACGAGATTATGGTTATGGTGTAGAGCGCAGGCTTCAGCTCGGGCAGTATTATGCGGAACAGAACCTGTCTCTCGTTTGCGCCGTCCACCCTTGCCGCGTCGATGACAGAGGTGGAAACGCCCATTATGCCCGTCAGCCACAGCAGTACCGTGTACCCGAGATTTTTCCAGATATAGCTCCCCACCAGCACCCAGAAAGCCTTTGATGAGCCGAGGAAGCTGACCGCTCCGTGACCGTGGGAGGTGATGATGTGGTTTATCCAGCCCGAGTCCCCGAAAAGTATCTGCCAGATGAGCACCAGTGCCGCCGTTGGTACTGCCATGGGAAACAGCAGCACCGACTTTATGAGCCTTATGTGCTTCACGTGGCTGAGCCCGTAGGCTATGAAGAATGATATCCCTATGAGCAGCGGTATGCAAACCGCCGTAAAGACTGCCGTGTTCTTCACAGCCAGTCCGAAGGCTTCATTGCCGAACACTGCTTTATAATTGTTTACCCCGACAAGATCGCCCGTTACCGCGGTGCAGAATGACCTGCGGACAGAATCGGCAAAGGGCAGGAATGTGAATACCGCCACTCCTGCCGCACTTGGCAGCAGGAATGGCAGGTAACGATATTTTCTCTTTATAGCATATCTGTTTATCATAACTATTCTTTCATTCTGAGTTCAAGCTGCTTCATGGTCTCCTCGGCAGCCTGCTCCGCAGTTTCCGTGCCGCTGAGGCACTTTTCTCCTGCGGATTCTGCTATCTCTCTGACCGCATACTCAATGTACACAGGCTCATCGAGGCTCTTTATATAGTCGTCGAACGCCTTGACCTCGGCATTGTCCATGCTCTTTATATCAAGCTCGACAGTGTCTTTCACCTTTCCGTCATCGCCGTAAACGTCCAGAGATGTGGTATAATCATATTCATCGTTTACATTTCTGGAATATATCTTTTTCAGCGCCTTTACATTTACGGGGAAGCCGTCGTAATCGTTGCCGTTTTCCTGAGTCTTATCTTTGAGTGCATAGGCAAGGAAGCTGTATGCGTCGTCGGCGTTCTTTGCGGACTGTGTTATGCCGATATTGCAGACAGGCAGGAAGCTGCGGCTGTCCTTGTTCAGACCCAGTCTGTATGAAAGCTTTTTGCCCAGCACGGATTCATCAACAGAGGTAAGCAGACTCATATCCCTGCTTATGTCGTTTACGGCTCCCGTAGCTATGATCTTATAGCCCAGAGCACCCCAGAATCTTGCGCTGAAAGCATTTTCGGAGGTCACATCGGGGCTCCAGTAGGTGGATCCCTCGGCGTTACCGGCATATTCAGCATCATGTATGCGCTTGCAGCTGTCAAAGAATTCCGTCAGAGCCTCCTTGTCGGGAGAGCTGCCGAAAAGCCTGTTCCACTCATAAATAAGCCCTATCCTTACGGAGTCGTTTACGTCATAATAGCCCATAAATGTTTCCTTAGGATCGTATTTCTCCCTGTATTCCTCGCATAGGTCGGCAATGTCCGCATAGCTGTGTATCTTTTTCAGCTCGTCCTCCTCTGCACCTACGGCAGGAAGTCTGAACCTGCACGCCACGCTGCAAAGCTTTCCGTCATGGTCGTTCCAGTTGACCACATTGCTGAGCAGGTCATTCTCGGGAAGCCATTTTTCGCTGTTCTCCGACAGATCGATCAGCATATTCTTGTCAATGAGGTTCTCTATGTCCAGACCGTCCAGTATCATGACGTCGGGAGCATTTCCCGAGAGTATCTGAGTTGTGAGCTCCTTCATGGCGTCGCTGTAGGTCATGCCCTCCTTCATACCCACCTGAAGGTCAACCTTGACTCCCCTGTTTTCGGAGGCAAAGCCGCTTATGAGCTTTGAGACGGTGTTGTTCTTTTCAAGGGTGTATATCTTCAGCTCCGAAGCGGCTGCGGTCTCAAGCTCAGGGTCGAAGCGGTAGCTGTAAACGCCGCTGACAAATGCAGCATAGAGCGTTCCGTCCTCTCCGCAGTACAGCGAGATCATCTCGTCGGAGGGGTCTCCGAAGCGGCTCACAAAGCCGTCAATGAGCTGCTCGATGATATTGCCGCCCATCACATAACGGTAGAGACCGTCAGGACAGCCGATGTATATGTCATCATCATTTCCGCGGCATATATCCACAGCTACGCCGCTGGTCAGCCTTTCGTGTCTGTAGCTGCCGAGGAAATCCTTCAGAGCATCAGGCACCTCTGTCTCCCTGCCGCTGTCAATGTCATAGAAATGGGCACCGTCATCGTCGATGTAGATAATATTGCTGCCAATGATATCAAAGGCGGAGAATATTCCGTTTCCGCCGGTGACCTTCTTGGTATCGCCTGTGCTTATATCCACCTCAAGTATGTCTCCCATGGTGTTGCAGGCAAAAAGCCTGCCGTCCTCAGAGAACTCCGCATACATGATATTTTCGAGACCGCTTACCTGATTTTCGGTGCCGTCAGATGAAAGCACCCATACATTTCTGTTCATTTTCCAGTACAGATATCCGTACTCAGATGCGGCAAATATCGTGGCAATGTCATCATTGTTGGCTTCATCAAGATCAGGGAGAACGTCCCTGAATATCCTTGTGCCGTCCTTGGAGATGTAGCAGAGCTCGTCGGTAAAGGGAAGCACAGCCCCCACCTTTCCGCCTATATCGGTAAATTCGGAAGCAGGTCCCAGATCCCCGTATGCAAATTCCAGCTTCTTCTCGGCGTATCCGCCCTTTGCTGAGAGCTTCTTTATCTCGGCATGCTTACCGCTGCTGCATGACACTGCGGAAGCCGACATGACAAGGGCTGCTATGAATGCTGTTATCTTCATTATCATTTTCATGTTGAGTTACCTCCTTGTTCTATGATAATATGATATCACATCAATCTCTAAATCTCCTCTAAAAAATCTCTAATTTTTCTCTAATTCTTTCCAATTGGGTATCAATGTGATATAATAGTCATAAGAAAACCGAAAGGACAGTTTTTATGCGTATACTTATTATAGAGGACGACAGGGAGCAGTGTACGCTCCTTCAGTTCAGACTTGAAAAGGAGGGTTACTCCTCTGATATATGCTTTGACGGTGCCGACGCGGACTACTACCTCAGCAGCAACGCCTATGACCTTGTGCTGCTGGACTGTATGCTCCCACACAAGGACGGTCTCACTATCCTCAGCGAAATGCGAAGGGGCGGCAATACCACTCCCGTTATCATGCTCACCGCTCTCGGAGAGCTCAGCGACAGGATATCGGGACTTGACAGCGGCGCAGATGACTACATCGTAAAGCCCTATGAGTTCGGGGAGCTTATGGCGAGGATACGCTGCCGTCTCCGCAGGCACTCGGGCATAGAGAGCCTGAGCAGGCTGAAAGCAGGCGACGTTGAGTACTCCGCGGAGGAAAAGGTGCTGACGGGTCCCAGCGACAGCTGCACACTCTCCAACAAGGAGGGCGAGCTCATGGAGCTCTTCCTGCGAAATCCCGACCAGACCCTCTCACGCTCCACCATACTCTCAAGGATATGGGGCGCGGACTACGAGATCGAGGGCGGCAACCTTGACAACTACATCTACTTTGTCCGCAGAAGGCTCAGAAAGGTGGGCAGCAGCCTTGCCATCAAGACCGTTCACGGCATAGGCTACCGCCTTTCCACGGAGGGCTGACCATGTTCAGAAAGGTACATATAAGGCTGACTCTGCTGTTCACGGCGGTGTGCGCTCTGGTCATAGTAATAATGTCGGGGCTGTACCTCTACCTGAGCAGGCAGAATATCCGCGAGAACAGCTTCATGAGCTTCCGCACGGATATGGCGTCATTCAGCGCTTCGCTGTCGGACAGGCACGTTATCACCCAGAGCTGGCTCAGCTCGGTGAGAAGCAACTACAACTACAGCTTTTTCATATACGACAACGAAAAGCCCATTCAGTTCACCGCAAAGACCTCCACCGAGGAAAATGACAGACTCATTGCCGATATCCGCGAGCACTTTGACGACGAGATAAGGCAGCTCCGCTATACGGGCTCGGTCAGCCACAAGGAAATGACCTACAAAAGGGACGGCAGGGAGTACTATGTGGGTATCATCTGTATCAGCGGCGAAAAGGGCTTTACGGAGTTCTACGCGGCAGACTCTCTTGACGCGGAAAATGAGCAGTTCCGCTCGCTGCTCCGCAACTTCATCATAATAATACTGCTTACCACAGCAGCACTGTTCCTGTTCGCATTCCTGTTCACCAGAAGGCTGCTGCTGCCAATAAAGAAGAACCACGAACAGCAGGCGCACTTCATCGCGGCGGCTTCCCACGAGATACGCAACCCCGTCAACACCATCATATCCGCACTTGACGCCATGGACAGCTCTGAGGGAGCTCAGCAGAAGGAGTTCGCGGATATTGCCCGCAAGGAGGGCAAGCGGCTCACTCTCCTCACCGAGGACCTGCTCACACTTGCAAGGTCGGACAACGGCAGCTTCGCACCGAGAACTTCACCCACAGAGCTGGATACGCTGGTGCTGGACTGCTATGAAGCCTTTATCGCACCTGCCAAGGAGAAGAACATCACCATGAATATAAGCCTGCCCGATGAGAACGTCCCCAAGGCAGATGTGGACAGCGAGCGCATAAAACAGGTGGTTTCCGTCATTCTCAGCAACGCTGTAAGCTATACTCCCAATGGCGGTAAAATAGATATTGCCTACACCGCAGACCGCTCATGGCACAGGATAAGGATATCAGACAGCGGCGGCGGTATCTCCGACGAGGACAAGGAGCACATCTTCGAGCGATTTTACCGCGCCGACCGCTCCCGTGAGGACCGCTCCCACTTTGGTCTGGGACTCGCCATAGCCAAGGAGATAACCGACCTGCATCACGGCACACTAACCGCCGAGGACAGCCCTCTGGGCGGCGCGTCCTTTGTGATATCACTCCCCGTTATGTAAATCATAATTTCGAGCTGAGCCAGCTCGACCGCTTGCCACGTTGTCGCTCGTAAACTCGCTTAATAATATCAAAAATGATATTTGTACATCGCTTACAGCGCAATAAGTACGCCGAGCCTATGTAAGGGATTCCAAAGGGACTGTGTTCCTTTGGCGGAGTCCAGAGGCAGCGCCTTTGGTCGTCGCTTTCAGCTTTTAAGGCGACGAAATAAAACAAAGCGCTCCGCAAGGGGTGAATCAAAAAACAGTCCGGTGGACTGTTTTTTGAGAGGGGACGCCCTGCAACGAAAGATTCCCTTATCGAAGAAAACATCATCAAACCGAATAGGAAAAAGCCGATACATATAGTATCGGCTTTTTTAAGGCGAGTTTTTTACTACATAACATAATCCTCCGCAATATGGGAGCTACTCTTAGCGGAATAATTGACAAACCAAATCGAATAGTAATAAAGCCGATACATTACGTATCGGCTTTAATTATCATGTTACTTTTTAAAATTGAAGATTAATCCTAATTGTATTCTCTTACGCCCCTATTAAATTCTTCATGAGATAATAGTGGACGAATACAAAATATTATAATGCTATATGTAAGTTTAATTATCAATTGTTATTTTTTTCTCATGGATTCCATTTTCCTTATTCCAAATGTATTGCATATATAGTGAATGTTCATTTGGATTGTAAGTTAGTGATATATTATTAGGATCTGTAAGAGTACAATCTCCTTCAATAATATAATCTGAATCTGGTATTTTTTTATAGATAATTGAGGTTTCTTTTATACACAAGCAACCTATCTTGGACTGCATTCCGCTATATTCATATAATATAATTTCTGAATCTCCATCGTAATTAGCAACAAATGGAGCATAAAATATTTCTTCATCACAAATAATTTCTTTAATTACATAGGAAACACATCCGACAAAAATGGAAACGCAAATAATCAATATAGAACATATTAATTTTATGATTTTCCTATCTGCTAAATGTTCAAATACAATTATAATCAATAGCAATGCTACTGATATAATTATTCCGAATATAGCATATATATTTGAGTAGTGTTTTATAACATAATGTTTTACTATAAAAGAATAGTAAAAGATCAACAATAATATACTAATAAGGAATACTGTTATCAGTCCTTTTTTTATAATAGAAATCATTCTTTTTTCTCCATTCTATTACATATAAAAATCAACATTCTCTCAAATATGATTGTTTTGAGTTTTATCTAGCTTCATTGAAATGATAAAAATCGCACCCTTTTTTGTATGCATTAGCCAAAGCGCCATTATCATCTATTCCTTCAAATTCGGTTTTATCATAATCAAAGGCTACTTCCGCATCGATGCGTTCTCCAATTTGAGGGTATCTTGCCCCTTTTTCCCATGTAATCTTTATTGGATATACTCCAGTTACAAGAAAATTTCTGGCTTTTCCACATTTATGCAAAGCGCCCAAAGCCTCTTTATTACTCCAATCATACAAATCATAGACGTAATATAAAATTTGTGCTGAATAAAATGTTCCACTTGCATTTGTTATACAATTAACCTCCGCTGTTAGAGCATTTCTTCCTCCACCTATAGTAAACCACCAATCGGTACCAGCTTGATGCGGTTTTCCTTCATTCAGATGATAATCCGTTTGCCATAGGTCCTTATCAGTATTTCCTATAGTTGCAAATTTATATGAATAATCCGGCTTTACTGTATTTTCAACCATTCTAAAAAAACTGTTAAGTTGCCAATAATAACTCAGCCTTTGACATTTTGTTGTTCCAACAGCAATTGACAAGGGAACATCTAGCGTTTTTCCAGAACCATTAATATAATGCAATAGAGCTTTTTCAGCAATTGGTGATTTACCCAATTTATGGTCTTTTCCAAAAACAAGATCTATAACATCAGACGTTCCGCCAAACCACGCAGCCAAAGACACAGCTATTTCAGTAAATATATGACCGCTTGTAGGTTGAATTGAATTAAAGCTATCATCTGATTCGCGTATATTTTGTTTGTAAGCATCCGACATTAGATCGTCTATTGTTAATCCATCCAAACTATTTAACACTCTAAAGTTTGAATCAATAGGAGTGTTTGGACTTGCATCCCATTTATTTGGAATTCCATCACCATCATTATCTTCATACAATATCTTGTCACTAAACGGTGTGATCTGTATAGACCCGGCGATAAGGCGTTCAGAAGTACTGCGATTTTTCATATACTGCTCGTAACCGATTCTTGTAAGCTCATTGTAACTGCAAACATCCAGCATAGACGGAAATACAAGGCTACCGTTTGCATCATAATATGCTGCGCCTATTTTTACAGCTGCGTCTTTAAAGTTTATATTTCCATTAGCATCAGCAGCAGGTACTTTTGATTTGTCGTAAGAAAATGGTAGACTATTTAAAAATGCATTTCTGTTTACTTCTTTAGGTATACTTTGCGGTGTTAAAGTTGAAACATAACAGATAGATTCTTTATAAATATCCGTAATAGCATCAGAATACAATCTTGCAAATCCCGAGTTACCAAAATAGCCGTTTTCCAAATTAGAATATATGCCAAAATTATATGGTCTGCAAGCGTCTTTTAAATTATTTACAGCAGCAGTATTGTTGAATATTCTTCTTGATAATAAAAAATTGAGATGAATATTAGAATCGTATATTTCCTCAAAAGAATCGCAAACAGCGATAGGTATTGTTAATTTATACTCATTACTATTAGTAAATGAATAATCTGAATTAGACATTATAAAAGCATATTTTTGAGAGCTGTCATTTGAAAATAAATCGCCTTTTATGCCATTAAGTGTAAAAATAGCACTATTTAACGTGTTTTGTGTATTAGTTGTAAAGGGGGTTAATGTTTCAAGAGCTTCATCAACTGAATCAATGCTATTAAACAGCTTATCATTTGCAGAATTTTTATATACGATCAGTTTAGTTGCTGACTGCTTCGGAGCGGTATAATATCCAATGATTTCTACATAAGCATTATTTGAGTGCTCAAATATAGCCTGGCTGCAGTCGTGGATGCTTTTTTTAGTTTCTTCAAGATTATCTGTTAGGCTTCCAGATATATCAACGAAAAAAGCAACTTCAAGTGCTCCTAGTTCGTAATCATAAACTACATCATTCTTTCCTACTGATATTTCTGACTTTTCGTCAGCAAGGACATTATATGGTGCCATTTTCACTGAAGTTGATGATCGTGAAGAATCTTTGATTTTAACAAGTGTAAATGTACCCAATTCATTTGTTTCAACATATGCAGAATCTGATGTGTACTTCGTTTCTACAGGCAGAAGATAATTAGTTTCAGGAAAAAACTCAAAGATCATATAGTTTTCAATGCTGCCGTCAATAGATTTGGGCTTGAAATAAATCTTTGCGGTGTCAACAGTCAGTTTCTCATCATATGAAAACATTATTGACTTGCCTATAAAACGGTCATCTTCGGAAGTATTTGAAAATGCTCCAGTATGAATAGTTAAAGTTTTTTCAATATTTCCTGCTGACTTTATATCAATAGAAACTTCATAAGGAGTATCTTCTGTGTTTATATGTGAAAGCAAATCATTTGAAGCTGATATTTTGTTTTCAAATGTCCTCTGATTATCAGGTGTCTGACCATCAGATTTGTCTGAATCCGGTTTCAGACCAAGTTTGATCTCATCTCCGTCAATTATACCATCATTATCAGAATCCTCATTATTAGGATCAGTTTTATATTTTTTTAATTCATCATAGTCGTTGATTCCGTCCAAATCAGAGTCATCAAGCTGAGGATTAGTATTTGCTGATATTTCTTCTTTGTTTGTAAGCTTATCACCATCAGCATCATCAGCATCATCCATTACTGATAATCCTCGGGTGTTCTTATTTGTTGGAGAAGTGTTGGTGTACACTACTTCGTCAAAGTCGGAAAGTGTATCACCATCGCTATCCTTTGAATCAGGATCTGATTCTAATATGGCTATTTCTAACATATCACAAACAGAGTCTTCATCTGCATCATCATAAAGATACGCATCGAAAAAAGTATTCTTGCCCAAGACATAGTCACTCAAGAGAGTTAAGTCGGCTGAATCAACCTTATCATCACGATTAAAGTCTAAGTCCTGAGTGGTATCTCTGCTGATAATTGCTTTTCTCATTGATATTACATCAAATGAATTAATTGCTTTATCATTGTTGAGATCACCATATATTTTGTATGAAGTTCTGTATGATGCTGCATTTGTTTCGGGAATCATTGATGAACAGTTAAACGATAAACTTATAAGAGTTGTAACAGCAATGATTGATGAAATTAGTTTACGCATTAATTTACTCCTTTGCTTTATATATTTATTAAGACTATAGCATGATTATAGCATGACGTTTAAAAAAAATCAAGTCATTTCACTAAATATGTACATTATGTAGCGTTAAATAAAAAACAGTACAGTGTGCTGTATTGTTCATTCAAGAGTGATCTTGATACATATGAAATTGCGGAAAGAATGGGTACAACTGTCCGAGCTGTGCAGGATCTTCGCCGACGGGCTTTAGACAGGCTTCGTGATGAATATATCTCGCTCTATGAAGAAGCTAAAGCTTTCGGTTATCCGGGATTAGTCAGCTACAACTATAAACGGATACTGAAACTGTTTGAACAGTGTAAGATCATCTTTTCGCAAAACGAATCGCCTGACACATCTTCCAATCAACCAAATACTTCCAATAACGATCCGGCGTCGTAAACCTCTCCCCACAGTAATTGCTGTGGGGAGTTTTCTTTGTTGGCAACTATTACTAATCGAATATATGTTTTCTATTACGCCGCTTGTGCATCTATACAAACAATTGCTTCTCGTTTATTGAAATCTTCGTTTTTGTCTTCTCCCATCGGTATATATATGGAGGCAGTCCTCTCTCTGCTAATGACAGTGTGACAGTAGTGACGGTAGAAATGTTACCGACGCGCAGGCACTGCATGACAGCTCACAAAGCTCTATATAGCTTCATCTGCGGGGCGTGTCAGTAAGTTTTCGTGTCGGTAGTTTTACCGTCACGGCAGAGTTACTGTCACGTACAAAAACGCCCATTTTTGCCGCAGTAGTCCAAATCGGGTAGTTATCCCACCCGTACCCACAAAAGCGATTGTTGCGCAACGTGGAGCGAGTGTGGCGGAATTGGCATAAGGAGAAAACCACCGCTGACGGAGCCGTACAGGCGACGGAGGTTTGAAAAAGCCAGCATCGCATTCGGCAGTCCGCCGAACGCTTGCTGGTCGGGGCGAACCCCAAACCCCCTCTCAAAAATCGTACAATGAAAGGAGAGTGATAATATGAGAAAACGAAACAGAACGATCACTATCCGCTGCACCGATGACGAGTATGAGCGGATACACAACAAGGCTCAGCGGCGCAAGCTGTCCCTCAGCGACTTCGTTCTCAGGTCGGCACTTGATAAGAAAATCGTAGTAACAGACGGATTGGACGAGGTCGCAAAACAGCAGAAAGCAATCGGTCGTAACCTCAATCAGATAGCAATGCTGGCTCACGAAGGACGGCTGCACTCTGTCCGACTGGACGAGCTTATTGAACAGCACAAGGCTGTCACCCAAGCCGTTTGCGACATAGCCAAGGAGGTGAGATAGTGCCTATCATTCATTTCATCAACAACAAAACTCAGACCGCTGGCGGCATGAGGAACGTCCTCAACTACGTCAGCAGAAAGGAAAAGACCGTGTCAGAGGACAAGCGTTTCGTGACGGGAGTCAACTGCTCACCCGAGACTGCGCTCGATGAAATGACCGCGACCAAGAACTTATATCACAAGTCCGACGGTCGGCTGTACTATCATCTGGTGCAGAGCTTTCCGAGCAGATATGAAATCGAACCTGAGCTCGCTCATAAAATTGCAGTAGAGCTTGCAGAGAAAGCGTTCAACAAATATGAAGTTATTGTGGCAACTCATATCGATAGGGAGCATATTCACAGTCACTTCGTCTTCAACTCCGTCAGCTTCGAGGACGGGAAGAAGTACCATTCCAACAAGGAAACAGTCGAGGAACTGATGAAGCTCAGCGATGAAATTTGTCAGCGGTACGGAGTCCATGTACTCGATGCTCCTAAGAAGAAAATGAATATAGACTACCTCTCCGACCGTGAGTATAGGTCAGCGAAGAAGGGCGAGAGCTTCAAGTGGGAGCTGATGAATGTCATCAATCAGGTGATGAAACAGGCAAAATCAAAGAAGCAGTTCTGCTACTTAATGAAGCAGCAGGGCTATGATGTTCGGTGGGAGGACAACCGAAAGTATATTACCTACACTTGTCCTAATGGCAGAAGATGCCGTGACAATAAGATTCACGGCGACAAATACAGAAAGGAGAATATGGAATATGAGTTCGAAACAAGAAGAATTGCAGCAGATGTACGACAAGGAATTGTCGGCTGCGGAGGAAACTCAGCCAGCAGTGTTGGTACTCGATGCCAACTGGAGAGCACTGATAGAATTGAACAAGCTGATGTTGCAGGAGCAGCTGGAAATACTCAGCCGACTCTCGGTGCTGGCGACGAAAGCGGATACAGAACAGGTGCTGAAAACAGTACGCTCCGAGCAGAGAGCAACCATAGAAACCTGTCGGGAACTGCTGAATCAGGCAGCGGAACTGTCGGAAACAGCGGCGGCTCAACTGGAGAAAGCAACAGCAAACTTGTCATCACAGGCTGGGAAGCTGAACGAGGAATATGGCTCGAAGCTGAAAGAGCTCGACGAGTACAAGTACAAGCTCAGCTTGAAAGTAGCCAAGTGGATAGTGATATCACAGTCGGTATTGATAGCATTATCGGCAGCGTTACAGCTGTGGCTTCGATAATCGAGGACGAGCCTGTCGACGATACCGAGTACGCTCGGGAACACATTGACAGCAAAGCACTCGCCGAGGAGCGAGAGCGCAAGGAAGCTCACGGAATACACATGGGATAGTCCTGTGAGGTGTGCGTTGTTTCAACAGTCGGTTTTCGTCAAGTCTGATGAATGGATTTCGACAGCGAGCTGTGGTATGATTGTTGGTCGGGAGGTGACCGCGGCGATGAAGTTGCAGGATCTATACTACGGAAACGTCATACCGTGTCAGCACGACGTGAGGCAGGATTCCGACTACGCAAAGCGAAGTCTGGAGCTGCTTGAAATGTGCGATAGGCTTGAGAAAAGGCTGTCGGCTGACGACAGAAAGCTGCTGAACGAGATAACGGATATGCAGGGAATGCTGTCCGAAACAATGGTAGCAGAGAGTTACATACAAGGCTTCCGCGACTGCACTGAACTGATTATTGACGTGATGTTCGGCAGTAGCGAGAACCTGAAATAACATAATAATTAAACGGAATGGGTACGGTAAAACACCGTACCCTTTAATTTTTAGTAAAGGAAAGATGAAAATGAACACTTTAATTCACACAGGAAACATGAACAAGACAAATAGAAGGAGTATGATCGAATGGCTGAAAAAGAGAATGAAAAGCTTTATTATTCAGAAAACAAGATCACAGTCG
>NZ_UETD01000017.1 GCF_900116855.1 Ruminococcus flavefaciens | reverse complement strand
TTCCAGAAGCTATCCCTCTCTCAAAGGCAGGTTGCTCACGTGTTACTCACCCGTCCGCCACTAAGATAATCTAAGTAAACTCAAATTATCTCCGTTCGACTTGCATGTGTTAAGCGTGCCGCCAGCGTTCGTCCTGAGCCAGGATCAAACTCTTTATTAAAGTTGTATATATCAGATGCTTTCACATCTAAAATATCGATCCTAATTCATAACGCTTGCGTTATTACTCTTCGTGTTTTTTTAAAGTCTTTTCTTGACTTCCCTTTACTCTCATAAAGGAATCTCAAGGGTCGTTACTTTTTTATTCGCATTGTTCAATTTTCAAGATGCTGTTTCCTCTGTCTCTCTGAGACAGCTTTAATATTATATCACAGTTTCTTTTCTTTGTCAATACCTTTTCGAAAATTTTTCTGTGATTTTTTTGCCGTCCTCTCGTTCGTTACGCTCCCACGCTGCGCCAGCAGGCTTACTGTTCGCGTCCCCTCGAGGCGACTTAATTATTATAGCACGATGATGAGCCAAAGTCAACACGGAATATTAAACAAGCTTGGTAATCATTTCAAGCCGAATTGTGTCAAAAAAACACAACTGCTACGAAAATGTCAGCGTCATACACAGCTCGGGACGGTTTTCTTTAAGTGACAGCGTCACTTCTCCGCTGTATTGATAACCCGCTTCCTGAAGCAGATCAAATATATTCTGGTCATCTATAAACTCACTCATAAAGGTGTCATAGAGCCCCTGTGTTGCAAATCTTATCTCAATGGTAGTTTCGCCGCTCTCCAGCTCGCGGCGGACGATGTCCTTTGCGTCCTCCATGCTCTCCGCGTACAGACCGCTGTGAACGTAGTAATTCCTGTCATCCTTGCTGCATACATATGGCTCAAAAAGCTCCGTATCCGCAAAATGAGTCTTACGGAAGCTGCTGTCGGAGCACAGGAAATACATCTGTCTCACCTCTCCCGAAACGTCCGTATCCGCCCATGTTACGTCTATATTATACCAGTCAGTGCCCAGTTTCACCTGATTCCACGCATGGTTCTCGCCCTCGTCTGTCTTTCCTGTTATGACCACGCTTTCGATCCCCAGTTCGGAAGCAAGCAGATTGAAAGCCTTCGCATAGCCCTCACAGTTCGCTTCGCCGTCTACAAGACAGCCATAGGCAGTAGATGCGAACTCCTCATTATCTCCCGAGACATATCTGCAGTTTTTCACCAGATAATCATTGATGTAGCGAACCTTGTACTCGTCACTTTTCTGATCCGCAGCCCCTGCGACAGCCTCATCAACAGCGTCATCCATTTTTTTGCGCCTGCCTTCAAAGTCGCCCATCTTCCGATAGACCACCTTTGCATCGCGGACCTTTGCCGCTGTATAGTACACAGAGTCAAGATAGAAAAAGCGGCTCTCCTGCTTTTCGAGAATGCGGTAGACCTTTGAATACTCATCCCCGTCCATTTCCACCGGCAGAGGTATTTCCTCCTCATGCTCAGCTATACCGCGGTACAGTGCCGCATACACAGCTTGCTCATCCGGTGTCAGCTGTCTGTATACAGGTCTGTATTTTGACTCCACCGTGGAAAGATAGCCCTTGTCGGGGTATGACTTCAGTATGCCCGAGTTCTTTATGAACCTCCAGCCGATCAGCAGAAAGACTGAACATATTATAACAAGGAACAGCGCAGTTACTTTTTTTCCCAATTCAATTCTCCGATATCATTACTGTATTGTTCTTTATTTTGAATGACGGCAGATTTTCCACGAACTTGCTGAACTTGGAATAGCCGTATGACTTTACATCAAATCCCGGTATCTTCACACAGAGCTGCTTTTTCAGCTCGCCGAGGTTGTAGCCCTTTGTGCCGTTGGTGCGGACTATCGCCGCAAGAGTTGACTCAATGCGCTCAAGGTCGGTCATGCTTGTCTTCTGGGAGACAAGTATGCTGCTGCCCTCCTGACGGAAGCTGAGACCGTCAAAGTCCTTGAGAAACTGTGAGAACTTGGAATAGCCGTAGTTTCTCACATCGAAATCGGGATAGCGGTTGAGAAGTCTGCTTCCCAGCTCGCCGATATTTATTTCGTCCCTGAGGTTTGCGTTCTCGGTTATTATGCGGACTATCGCCGATTCGAGAGCCTTCAGCTCCACCTTCTCGCTCTCGCGCGTGTTCTGGAGCTCCTCATCAGCGAGTATCTCAAGGTACTTGAAAGCGTTGCAGGCTGTGCTGAAGGGCTTAGGAGTCTTCTGCTCGCCCATGCCGATAACGTGCATACCCGACTCACGCAGACGTATAGCCAGTCTGGTAAAATCGCTGTCACTGGACACTATGCAGAATCCGTCTATATTATGAGAATAGAGAATGTCCATGGCGTCGATTATCATAGCCGAGTCAGTGGCATTCTTTCCCGTGGTGTAGCTGTACTGCTGAACGGGAGTAATAGCGTTGTCAAGAGCCATATTCTTCCAGCCCGCCAGGTTGGGACGGGTCCAGTCGCCGTAAACTCTCTTATATGTAACGATACCGTAATTGGACACCTCGTCCAGAATATACTTGGTATACTTTGCCGCAACGTTATCCGCGTCGATAAGAACGGCATAGCGCATTTCCTTTTCCATATTTCACCTCATAGTAGTATAGTGATACATATTTATTATAACATTTATATTTAAATTTGTATATAGTAATTCCGCACAAAGACAAAGAGCCGTCTTTGTGCGGAATTCAAAGAGCTGCTGTTATTTAGTGCCGCAGAAAAAGCGCTTCTGCGTTATCTTCGTGAGAATATAAAAAATCCCGAAACTATTGCTTCGGGATTTGTGTAATACCAAGGTTATTACCCCAGTACTATGGAGCGGATTACGAGGCTCGAACTCGCTACCTCCACCTTGGCAAGGTGGCGCTCTACCAGATGAGCTAAATCCGCATTGTATATAGAACGCTTCCGCGTTCTATATGGTGCTTCCGGTCGGAATCGAACCAACGACACGGGGATTTTCAGTCCCCTGCTCTACCGACTGAGCTACAGAAGCGTGTTGGCGACCCCGAACAGACTCGAACTGTCGACCTCCTGCGTGACAGGCAGGCGTTCTAACCAACTGAACTACGAGGCCATGTGGTGGGGACTACAGGGCTCGAACCTGTGACCCTCTGCTTGTAAGGCAGATGCTCTCCCAGCTGAGCTAAACCCCCACTTTGCAGACGCCTTATCCTTGGCGACGAAAATAATTATACCACAGGAAAACAGGTTTGTCAAGCATTTTTTGAAATTTTTTTTGAGATTTTTTTCAAATGAGGAGTAAGCGGCTGTTTTTCGGTAGGAATTTGCAGAAAAAATTTCCCGGCGGATAAAAAAACGGACGCCCGATGGGCGTCCCTACACTAATCACTTATCCTCTTTTTGCGGAGCAGCACCATACACACCATGCCGCACACTATCATTACTGGGAAGGCACTTAGTATCAGCACCCAGAATTCCGACACCCTGTACTCAAAGGGAGTTCCGTCTGCCCTTGCGGCGAACAGAGAAAACTCCGACGTGAGGGTCAGGTCAAGCACCATATGGCACAGTGCCGCAGGATATACCGAGTCCGTGCGCTTGGTGAGCCATGTGAGAAAAGCCGACAGTGCTATGCACATGACTATCATTGCTATGAAGCCGCCGTAGGGGAAGAAATCGTAGTCCCTGCCGAAGTCATAGCCGTATGCAAGGAGGGGTCCGTGCCACAGTGCCCAGATAATACCCGTTACCACTATTGCCAGCGGTGTGGGCATGAGCTCCTCAAGCTTTGGAGTGAGATAGCCGCGCCAGCCAAGCTCCTCGCCGAAGCCGTGGGCAGCCATAGCCAATCCCGTTGCAGGTGCGGTCAGCAGCAGGGCAGCCGTGAGCATACCGTTGTCGCAGAATGCGCTGTCCCCTATGCTTCCGCTCTTTACTATAAAGAGGTGGAGTATGAGTCCGCTTACCAGCGGCAGCAGCACGGGAAATATCACAGCGGCAGCGTAGTATTTGCCGCTTTTTCTTCTGCCTGTGCCGAGAAGGGCGTCTTTGAAGCCCTCTTTTGTGATGAGCCTTGTTATTATCACCGCTATTGCAGGAAAGAGCATGAGACTGTTGCCTGCCAGTGCGCTGGTAACGCCGCCCTCCTTGTCCGAGAAGGCAAATCCCAGTACATACACGGGAAGATACGCAAGTACGATGTACAGAGCTATTCTGAGCAGAGTTTTCTTCTTACTTTGCATAGTGGTCAACTCCTTTCAGATACCATTTTACGGAAAGTCTGTAGGAAAGGTAGTACAGCACCGTTATGCCAACAGTCGCTATACCTGTGCCAAGGGCTATTTTTCCGGCAGCTTCGGGGTCTTCAAGAGCCTCGAACAATCTGTCCCAGAAAGAGCTCATATCGGCAAAGGGCGAAAGATCGCCGAACAGCAGGTATACAGCGCCGCCAAGTACCACGGCAGCAATAAGCACCATCTTTACAACATTGCCCATCTTTCCTCCGAATCGCACTATGAGAGGATACTCCAGCGAGCGCATGAAAAGCTGAGCATAAAACAGCACCATATACAGTGATGTTGCAATAGCTATATCGTGATTTCCGTCATATGCAAAGCTGTTCACAAGGGTGAGCATTGTAACTGTCGCCATAGCAAAAAACAGAGTGACAATATATTTTGCGCCGATCTGCCTATTTATGCCGTTGGGGGTCGAAGCTGTATAATACGCCCATTTGCGGCGCTCGTCGTCCTTGAACATTGTGACCTCGAATGTGCCGCCTACCAGAAACGCCATAACTGCGCCGACTCCCGAAACAAGAGCGCTGATATTGCCGCTTATATCCTGCATATCGGGAGAATTCCGCATCAGCAGCGCTATAAATACAGGATATATCATCATGCCGAACATGAATAATATTATTTTGTACCAGCTAAGTCTGAGCTCTCTGTAAAGGAAACCCGTCATCAGTACCGCCTCCTTTTAAGCTCTTTCACAGACCATATATACATAAGCAGGACCGTAAGAACAAATACTATGGGAGCTATCCACACAGCCATATCGCGGTACTTCACAATATATGGCATGAGCACCTTTCCCATTCCCGCATCGCCTTCCAGATCGGGATAGAGCCTTTTCGCCTCTGCATAGCCGAACCTTATCACCTTAAATGTGCCGTAGCCCAAAGCTGCAAACAAAGGCGCCGCAATAGCCAGACCTATGGCTGCATTTTTTGCCTGTGTCCTGAATCTGAGCATACTCGGAATATCCAAAAAGCATACAACTCCGTAGAGCAGACCTGCAATTAAGATATTCTTGAAATGTCCCGTACTCAGAGGCAGCTTTGCAGCTGCCGAAAAAATAATATCCGCAAGAAAGGCAAGCATCATCCCCAGAAGCAAAAAAGCTCCGCGTACAATGAATTTTGAAGCAGCTATTTTCTTTTCGCTTACGGGAATAGTATATGTATAGAGCTGCCAGTGAGACTGATAGTCCTTTTCTATGATGTCGTTATGACCATATACAGTGCCTCCTATAGCGATAAGTCCTGCATAAATGTACATCTGCGAATACATGGAGCTCCGCATTTCTTCAACGCCTTCTGTCCCTGCAAGATTTCCCGCATAGGTGCTTATGAAGACCAGCGAGAGCATACCCACAAAAAGCACATATACCAGAAGCATCAGTATAAAAGACTTGCGGCTGAGATAAAACTCACGATAGATAAGACCTTTCATTCATCTCCACTCCTTTTTGCTGCGGTTGACGTAGTAGATCATTATCTCCTCAAGTGTAGCAGGATCGATAACGGCTCCCGAATACTTGCGGCTGCACTCAGCCCTGTCAGCCACCATGACCTCGGCGCCGAAGTCCGAAAGGCGGGCGCTGATGATGTCCTCGGGGTCTATCTCCTTGTAGTCGCTCTTGGTGCATTTGAGCACGCCGTGGCTGTCCAGTATATCGTCCTTATAGCCGCTTATGAGCAGCTTTCCCTTGTCAATGAAGGTAACGCTGTCCGCCACCTTGTCAAGGTCGGAGGTGATATGTGAGGACATAAGGATAGTGTGCTCCTCATTCTGGAGGTATTCAAGGAAGATGTCCAGTATCTCGTTTCTGACAACGGGGTCAAGACCCGTCGTAGCCTCGTCCATTATAAGGAGCTTTGCGTTATGAGACAGTGCGGAAGCTATCTGGAGCTTCATCTTCATGCCCTTTGAGAACTTGCCGAACTTCTTCTTTCTCGGCAGTGCAAAACGGTCAAGATAGCCGAAAAAGGTCTCGCTGCTCCACTGTTCAAAAACCTCGCGGAGTATTTTGTTTATGTCGTTTGCATTGAGTCTGTCGTCAAAGGGGAGCTCATCGAATACCGCAGCTATCTGCGATTTCACCTCAAACTCGTCCTTTACACTGTCCAGTCCGAGGAGCTTTATCTCGCCCTCGTCCTTTTTTACTATATTGAGCAGGGCGTTTATGGTAGTGGTCTTTCCTGCACCGTTCTGACCGATAAAGCCCATAATGCTGCCCTTAGGCACGTCAAAGCTGACGTTATCGAGAGTAAAGCCGTCATACCGCTTGGTAAGCCCCTTTATCTCGATAGCATTTTCGTAATCATTCATTTTCTGCCCCTCCGTAAATTAGTTCGAGCATCTCCTTGAGTTCGTCAAGGCTGAGCTCGCACTGACGGGCTTTATCGCAGACCTGAGTAAGGAGGGCTTCGGTCTGGCGCAGGTATTCCTCGCGCAAAAGCTCGGTATTCTGCCCCTTTACGAAGCTTCCCTTGCCCGTATAGGACTCGATGAAGCCGTCTCTTTCAAGGTCCTCATAGGCGCGCTTTGTAGTGATGACGCTTATGCGGAGCTGTTGAGCAAGAGTACGCATAGAAGGCAGGGCGTCCCCTGCTTTCAGCGTACCGTTCAGGATGAGAGCCTTTATCTGAGAGGATATCTGCTGATAGATAGGCTCACCCGATGAGTTGCTGATAATAATATCCATATTTCACCTCATGCATGATTGTATATATACATTATACACATTATAGCATCTGTATATACACTTGTCAAGACCTTTTTGAAAATTTGTGATGTAATTTTTCAGTTATCAGTTTTTAGTGCTTAGTTATCTGCCGAACCCGAAATACTAAGCACTATGCACTAACCGCTAACAACTGTGTATATGATAGACAAAAGGAAACAACATTTTTTAGTCAAAATCGCCTATTTTTAAGAAATAATATAGACAAGTCCCGAAAAATAATATATAATAAGATGTATATATAATTCGGCATCCGTATGCCGTAAATGCGGAAACCGCAGTTTCGTCTGCGGCTTCGGAGCACTAAAACATGAGAGTAATCACAGGCATTGCAAGAGGCCGCAAACTTGTGGCACCTGAGGGTCTGGATGTAAGACCTACTGCCGACAAGGTAAAGGAAGGCATCTTTTCAGCCGTTCAGTTTGAACTGGAGGGGGCAAGAGTCCTCGACCTCTTCGCAGGAAGCGGTCAGATGGGCATAGAAGCCCTGAGCAGAGGCGCAGAACGCGCTGTTTTTATCGACAGCTCGCTCCGTTCCATAAGATGTGTCAACGAAAATCTGAGGAACACGGGCTTTGAGCGTCAGTCCGAGGTCATCAACCGCGACAGCTACGACTATATAAAGCTCACCTCACAGACCTTCGACATCATTATCCTCGATCCCCCCTACCGATATAACCATATCGCAAATATCCTCCCCTTTGCAGCTAAAAAGCTCAGGGACGGCGGCATCATCATATGCGAGTATGAGACAGAGGCGGATGAGCCTGCGGCTCCCGAGGGCATGAGACTGAGAAAGACCTACCGCTACGGCAAGATAAATGTCTCGATCTTCTGCAAACCATCCGAGGAGGTGGCTGACGAATGAGAAGAATAGCCGTTTGCCCCGGAAGCTTCGACCCTGTTACTCTGGGACATCTCGACATCATCACAAGAGCCTCAAAGCTCTTTGACAAGGTGATAGTCCTCATATCCAGAAACGCAGGCAAGGCACAGCCAAGCTTCACGGCTACGGAACGTATGCTTATGATAGAACAGGTCACCCGTGACCTTGACAATGTTGTAATAGATATCCTTGACGGGCTCCTTGCGGACTACGTCAGGAACGTGGGTGCCGTCGCCATAGTAAAGGGTCTGAGAGCCGTCAGCGACTTTGAATATGAATTCCAGATGGCTCTGGCAAACAAAAAGCTTTATGCAGGAGCGGAAACGGTCTTTCTGACCACAGCGACCGAGAATATGTATCTCAGCTCCAGTCTGGTAAAGCAGATAGCTTATTTCGGCGGCGATATCACTCATTTCGTTCCCAATGAAATACTCGATGATATAAAACAAAGACTAATTAAGGAGAGGTAATCACTATGAGCATTGATGAGATTTTAGAAGAAATGGACGAACTTCTTGACAAGGCGTCCTCAGTCCCCTTTGTATCCCATAAGAAGGTCATTGACGGCGAGAGAATGAGAGAGCTCATCAACGACGTCCGTCTGAATATGCCTCACGAACTCAAAGAGGCAAAGAAGATAGAATTTGACTGCCAGCGTATCCTCAACGAAGCTAAGCTCAACGCAGAATCCATCATCCGCAAGGCTGAAGAGCGTGCCGCTCAGATAGTTTCAAGAGAGGCTATCGTTACAGAGGCTAAGAAGAAGGCTCTGGATATGCTCACAAAGGCTCAGACAGCAGCAAAGAACCTCCAGCAGAACGCTGCAGCTTCAGTTGCAAAGATGCTCAACGATACCGAGAATTACTATTCGAGAAATCTCCAGAGCATCAAGGTGGTAAAGGGCAAGATCGGCAGCACACTTTCAAGTGCTTCAAGCGACAAGAAGAACGACATTATGTAATAAAAACGGCGTTCACAGCCGTTATACCATGCATAATTTCGCCCCTGAGCGGTTTGACCGCTCAGGGGCATTGTGTTTATTCAGCTGCTATGATTTGAGCCCTTAGCCCTTAGCCGTTAGCTAATGTAGGGAACGGCGCAGCTAACAGCTGCACGTACCCTCTGTCAGCTTTGCTGACATCTCCCTACACCGTAGGGAGTCACTCGGCGTCCCGAAAAATTCGTATTATAGTGGTGACTATCATCCGCTCAATCAAGGGACGCCCTCACTTGCAGGGCGTCCCTCTTTCAAAAACAGTCCACCGGACTGTTTTTGAAATTCACCCTTGCGGAGCGCTTTGTTTTATTTCGCCGCCTTAAAAGCCGAAAGCGGCGACCAGAGGCGCCGCCTCTGACCTAACCGGTACGTCCCCTCTGTCGCTTCGCGACATCTCCCCATTTTATGGGGAGTCACTCCGCCAAAGGAACACAGTCCCTTTGGAATCCCTTACATAGGCTCGGCTTACTTATTGCGCTGTAAGCGATGTACAAATATCATTTTTGATATTATTAAGCGAGTTTACGAGCGACAACGTGGCAAGCGGTCGAGCTGGCTCAGCTCGAAATTATGATTTATATTAGCCTTTTTGGCATTTATCCTATTATATCCTTGCTGAACAGGCGCATTACGTCCATTTTCAGTGCCTTATTCTGCGGCTTTTCAAGAAGCGGATCGTCGGCAAGCAGCTCCCTTGCACAGCTCTGTGCGCGGTTCATAAGCTCCATATTGCAGGCGATATCCGCTATTTTAAGCGGTGGAAGTCCGTGCTGTGCGCTGCCGAAGAAGTCTCCGGGACCGCGCATTTTCAGATCCTCCTCGGATATTTTGAAGCCGTCCGAGGTTGAGGACATTATCTTCATTCGCTTGACGCAGTCCTCGGTGGTGTTGTCCGTTATGAGTATGCAGCTGCTCTCGAAGCTTCCTCTGCCCACTCGTCCGCGGAGCTGATGGAGCTGTGAAAGTCCGAAGCGCTCGGCGTTCTCTATGACCATTACAGCCGCATTGGGCACGTCCACGCCTACCTCCACAACGGTAGTGCAGATAAGCACCTGTATCTCACCGTCACGGAACAGCTTCATGGTCTTGTCCTTTTCGGCAGCCCTCATTTTTCCGTGGAGCAGTGCCGTGGTGTAGCCTTTAAGGTCGTTCCTTGCGGCATTCTCCGCGTAGGTCTTGACCGCGAAAAGCTCGCTCTCGCTCTCCTCTATCATGGGGCAGACCACATAAGCCTGACGCCCCTCGTCAAGGCGCTCCCTGACAAAGCCGAAGGCTCTGCTGCGGAGCTTACCCGTTACCGCATAGGTCTTTATGGGCTTCCTGCCCTTGGGAAGCTGAGTTATCGCCGATATATCAAGGTCTCCGTAGATGATGAGTGCCAGCGTTCTCGGTATGGGAGTCGCCGACATTACCAGCTTGTGGGGAGCGTCCCCCTTTTCCGCAAGGGCAGCTCTCTGCGCCACGCCGAAGCGGTGCTGCTCGTCGGTGATGACCAGTCCCAGCGCCTTGTACTCCACATCCTTCTGGATTATGGCGTGAGTACCCACAACCACATCTATCTCCCCTGCTGCTATCTCTTCGCGGACGGCAGCTTTTTTCTTTGCGGTCATGGAGCCTGTCAGCAGGCAGACCTTTACGCCGAAAGGCTCAAGAAATCCGCTGAGAGTGCGGAAGTGCTGGGTGGCAAGTATCTCCGTGGGAGCCATGAGCGCGGACTGTATGCCGTTTTTTGCCGCAAAGAAGCAGGCTGCGGCTGCAACAGCGGTCTTGCCGCTTCCAACGTCGCCCTGCAGGAGCCTGTTCATAGGCACATCGCGGCAAAGGTCTGCAACTATGTCGTCCACAGCCTTCTGCTGGTCGTCTGTGAGCTCAAAGGGAAGCCCCCTTGTGAACTCTCCCACATCTATGGAGGAGTCCATGCGGAAGGCGGTATTCCTGCGGCTTCTTGACTTCATGACGGACATTCCTATCTGGAGCTTCAGCAGCTCGTCAAAGGCAAGTCTGCGCCTTGCAGTCTCGGAAGCCTGCTCACTCTCGGGAAAGTGTATGTTCTCCAGCGCCCACATAAGTGGAGCAAGGTCGTATTTCTTCAGTATATCCGCAGACAGGGTCTCAAAGGGCTCACGGCGCATTATCTCCAGAGCCTGACGCATATTGGTGCGGACCATATTCACGGATAGTCCCTGAGTAAGGTGGTATATGGGCTGGATGAGCACCTGCTCATCCGCCCTGATGTACACGGGCGAGCTTATCTCCTTCCGCAGGAAGTTTCCTGCGACCTTGCCGTACATATAGTAGGTCTCGCCCTCTTTCAGCGCCTGAAAGTAATACACGTTATTGTACACCACGATGAGGATATCGTCTATGCCGTCGGTAGCGGCAGCCTTGCATATGACAAGTCCGCCCTTTATGCGCTGAGGCGGCATCTTGCGGAATACCGTCAGTTTCAGCACGTTGTACTCATTGAGCACCGCCTGCGCCACAGGCACATGGGTGCGGAAATCCAGATAGCTTCTTGGTATATGGTATATCAGCTCATAGGGCGAGGTTATGCCCAGCTTGCGGTACTTCTCTCCGCGAGCCTTTCCCACGCCCTTGAGGTATTCGATTTCACTGAAAAGTGTAGTTGGCATATATTTCTCCTTTATGAGCGCATTGCGCCCACAGCCGAAAGCATAAAAAAGGGCGGACAACTGTCCGCCCAATGGTTTTTACCGATTATCTCTGCTCACAGATAAGCTTGATAGCGGTTCTCTCTTCGCCGTCGATAGTGATGTTGGCAAAAGCAGGAATACAGATAAGGTCGATTCCAATAGGTGCCAGATATCCCCTTGCTATGGCGATCGCTTTTATCGCCTGATTAGCAGCACCTGCGCCGACTGCCTGTACTTCAACAGCCTTCTGCTCTCTAATCACGCCGGCAATTGCTCCGGCAACAGAATTCGGTGACGAATGTGATGATACTTTCAGAATTTCCATGACAAATAACCCTCCTGTTAGAAATAATTGTACGTTGACTGCCAAATCTCTTAGGCTATTGTACAATTGTATTATACAATATAAGTTAAAAAAATGCAAGTACCTGATACAAACTTTGTAGACTATCTTATAATTAATCTCTCGATTTTGTGCGATTTGCCCCTTTTTTCGTCAAATTCTACTATTGTTCCACAAAGAAAACAATCCCCCTCCGCGGCGTTGAAGCGGACGGGCATACGATAGCGGAACATATCCACCGTAGGACCTATCTCTACGCCGAGGCATGACAGCTCGGCTCCCACCATTCCCACATCGGTAATATATGCAGTATGACCGCCCAATATACATTCGTCTGCGGTCTGGACGTGGGTATGGGTACCGAAAACTCCCGTGACCTTTCCCGTGAGGAAGTGTCCCATAGCCTTTTTCTCCGAGGTTGCCTCCGCATGGAAGTCCACAAAGATGTTGGGAGTATCTATTCCCTCAAGGAGCTGTTCTATCTTGGTGAAGGGATTATCGAGGGGTTCCATATAGACTGTGCCCATAAGGTTTATGACCGCCACGGAATACGGACCTGCGTCCAGTATCCTGACGCCGCTTCCCACACAGCCGCCCTCGGGATAAT
Organism: Ruminococcus flavefaciens; assembly: GCF_900116855.1. Taxonomy (GTDB): domain Bacteria; phylum Bacillota; class Clostridia; order Oscillospirales; family Ruminococcaceae; genus Ruminococcus; species Ruminococcus flavefaciens_R. Next base: position 66,307 of record NZ_UETD01000017.1, on the reverse strand, counting down.
TTGCAGGACGGACGATGTGCTCCTCCTCGAAGATATCAAGTGACTCCTTCCGCCTGAATGCATGGTTTCCTGTTGTGATGATATCGGCTCCTGCTCTCACCAGCATATCAGCGGAAGCCCGTGTTATACCGTTGCCCTGAGCCGAATTTTCTCCGTTTACTATTGTGATGTCAATACCGTGCTGACGCTTGATGCCGCCAAGCTTAGCCGTGAGGAACTCGCAGCCTGCCTTGCCCACAACGTCGCCGATAAATAGAAGTTTCTTCATATTCCTCCGTTATTTTTTGCCTGTTTTCTTCTTGCCGCCAAGGTCGGTATCGTAGGAGATGCCTGTGCCCTGAAGGCTTACTGTAGCCTTTTTCTTGTTGTTTACCGTGACCTTTACCTTTTTTCCTGCGATCTTGGGACCGTCAATGGAAATGCTGCCACCCTTCTTGTTCTTGTTGAATCTGAAAAGTTTGCCTATCTTGAAGCTCTTTCTGAAATGAAATCCCATGATATGACCTCCTTTTTAGCGCTCTGCCAAGGAGCAGAGAAGTTTAAGAGTTGAGAGTTTAGAGTTGACAGTTGAGTGTTGCGGAGTCGCCTGCGGCAACATTATTCAAATAATGTGAGCGCAGTGAACACATTAACTTTCAACTCTCAACTATAATTATTCTCATTCATTATAGCACAAACCGCCGCGATAATCAATACAAACAGTGGATTTTTCCTCGCGGATAAACAATTTTTTCACAATATTCTTTAATATAGGTATTGTAAATCGTTATTATTTGTGATATAATTGATTAGATAGCGGTTTTATACCGCACCCCATTTTACAAAAGGAGTGATGACCTATGGTAGGCTTTGAAAATCATATCGGAAAGATCACTATTTCTGAGAATTATCTCACCGAGCTGGTAAAGCACGCTGTCACAGACTGCTTCGGCGTTGCCGATGTATGCAGCGTTTCCACCTTCCGTTCGGCAGTTTCCGCTCTCACTGCGGGAAAAGCCTTCAGAAAAAACAAGGGCGTGATGATCCGCACCGATAAGGAGGGCGGTCTCGTTATAGACCTGCATATCAAGGTGACCTACGGCACAAACATCACTGCCGCTGTAAGCAGCATCACCCACAAGGTCAGCTTCGCGGTCGAAGAAGCTGCAGGAATTGATGTACACAAGGTCAACGTTTTCGTTGACGATATGAACGCATAAGGCGTACAGGTATATAGAATTGGAGGACTTTACTGTGATAAACGGTTCAATGCTCAGAGACGCTGTTATCTCCGCTGCCATCACCATAGCCAACAGGAAGCGTGAGGTCGACGAGCTCAATGTCTACCCCGTTCCCGACGGCGATACCGGAACGAATATGTCCATGACCATCGGCAATTCCGTTGCCGAGCTGAAAAGGCTGGACGACAAGGCTCCCGTATCCGAGGTAGCTTCCACGGCAGCTTCAGCTTTCCTGAGAGGCGCAAGAGGAAACTCGGGCGTAATTCTTTCACTTATTTTCAGAGGATTTTCTAAGGGACTCTCAGGCTGCACAGAGGCAGGCTGCGAGAACTTTGCAGACGCGCTGCAGTTCGGCGTAGAGGCAGCATACAAGGCTGTTATGAAGCCCGTTGAGGGAACTATCCTCACCGTAGTCAAGGCAGCTGCTCAGAAGGCAAGGGAGATATCCGCAGAGACCAACGACGAGGTCACATTCTGGCAGGAGATATGCACCGAGGCTGAGGCAGTTCTCGCCAAGACCACCGAAATGCTCCCTCAGCTGAAAAAAGCAGGAGTCGTTGACGCAGGCGGCAAGGGTCTGTGCATAATCTTCCGCGCTATGACAGACGTTTTCGCAGGCGGCGCCATTGCCGAGCCCACTGAAGCTCCCGCTCCTCAGGAGAACCAGAGCGACTCGTTCAGAACAGCTGTCAGCGAGTATGACGACGATATCACATTCACATACTGTACGGAGTTCATGCTTGAAAAGGACGATAACTGTCCCGACGTATCCAAGCTCCGCGCTTACCTTGAGACCATAGGCGACTGTGTGGTCGTAGTTGACGATGAGAAGATAATCAAGGTACACGTTCACACAGATAATCCCGGAAAGGCACTCCAGAAGGGTCTTGAGTTCGGTCACTTCATCAACGATCCCCGTCCCAAGATCGAGAATATGCGTATCCAGCACGAAAACAAGGTCAAGGACGCAAGAGCTGCCGAGGAGGGACTCACTCCCGCAGAGCCCGAGAAGGAGTTCGGATTTGTGGCAGTTGCCGCAGGTCACGGTCTTGAGGCTATGTTCACCGACCTCGGCGCAGATGTTGTTGTAAAGGGCGGTCAGACCATGAACCCCTCTACCGACGATATACTCCGCGCTATACTGAAAACTCCTGCAAGCACAGTATTCGTGCTCCCAAATAACAAGAACATAATCATGGCAGCCGAGCAGGCTGTAAAGCTTACCGACAGAAAGGTATGTGTGCTCCAGACAAGAACTATCCCTCAGGGAATAGCTGCTATGCTGGCATTCGACGATACACGCTCACTCAATGAGAACCGCATCGACATGACAAAGGCTTTCGAGAAGGTCTCAACGGGACTTATCACCTTTGCCGCAAGAGACTCCGAGTTCGAGGGTCACCAGATAAAGGAGGGCGAGATACTCGCTCTTGACAACGGCAAGCTCTCATTCACAGAGCGCGATATCAACAAGGCTACATACAAGTTGGTGAAGAAACTGGCGAAGGGCGATGTGAGCTATGTAACCCTTATCCACGGCGCTGATGTGCCCGAGGAGAATGCAGAGGAGCTCCAGAAGTTCATACAGTCCAAGCTCAGCGACAAGATAGAGGTAATGCTGGTAAACGGCGGACAGCCCGTTTACTACTACATCATCTCGGTAGAATAAAAAACAGTCCCCGAAGCAGTCAAAAATGCTTCGGGGCTTTTTATTAGAGTTGAGAGTGGAAAGTTGAAAGTGGAGAGTTAATGTGTTCGCTTCGTTCACATTATAAATAATGTCGCCGAAGGCGACACCGCAACTTTCAACTCTGAACTCTCAACTTTCAACTGAAAAAAGCCCCGAAACGATATTGCTCCGTTCCGGGGGACTTTTTTACATTACTCAGCCTTTAAGAGCCTTTTCCAGCCACACGCTGGCAACATCAAGTGCCTCGTAGAGACCGCACTCTCTCTCGGCGTTCTTGACGAAAGCTTTCAGAGGATTGGGCTCGTTGGTGTCCATCTGGACAACTCTCACCTTTGAGGTGACCTGTTCGCCGTTCTCCTCCTTTGTTTCAAGTATCTGGATGAAGATAACAAAGGGGTCTGACATATAACCGTAATATATCTGGTTGCCGTTTCTTACCAGAGGGTAGCCCTTGTATGTGTTGAATTTCTCGCTCATTATATACCTCCTTGGGATATTACCAGGTTTTGATGTAGTCCTCTCCTGTTTCTATTCTCTTTATATTCTCTATGAGGGTGTTCACATAAGACTTTGTGCAGTAATACTTGCTCTCGCCGTTTACGACGATGAGTGAACGCATTACCGAATCGTCATAGAAATCGAAGGTGGTGGTCTTTCCCGAATAGGAATCCTTTATGCTTACAGAAGCCGCAGGCTCTCCCTCGGGTACGGGAACACCGACTGCAAATTCCTCTCCGTTAGTGCTTACGAGGAAGGAATAGAACAATCTGTATCGCTCCGTATCAAATACATCGCCGTTTCTTTTTACGACATAGTCAGAAGCTACGGGCGATTCGGGATCCTCCGCATCCTCCTTCAGGGTGATATTGAAATCATACTTCACGTCGCCGCTCTTAACTGTCATTTCGCTGATATTCCATACATAGTTGGTTATCAGCAGTCTTGAACAGATGTCGATGGGCTGCACTGTGAGCCACTTGGCACTATCAGCAGAGATGATATAGATCACCTTTCCGCCCTCCATCATGCCGTAGCAGCACTTGCTGCCGCTCTCGTCGGTGAATATCTCGCTGAGGAGCAGCACATAGCTGTTTCCGTCGTCGCAGTCCATAGTCACCTTGCAGAACGGGTCGCTGAGACCTGCCTCTGCGATATCGGCTTCCGTGCAGTGAAGTGCATATATATCCGAGCCCTTGAGGCCGAACATACCTGTTGTTATGTCCGTTGATTTCTCAACGGCAAGGAAGCTCTCAACAGGCTCCACCATTATATGTGTAGCCGAGGTGCCGCCCGAATGCTCATCTTCGCTTGACTTATCGTACTCAATGAGGATATCGCTGTCCATATCGCTGCGCTCTATCCTGAGGCTGCTGATAATGGGGAAGTCCTCATCTGCGGGCTTGGCGAGAACTGTTTTCTCGATGAGCTCCTTGTTCGTTTTTGAGTAGTTTGCCACAGTGGACGCATTTACCGCATAAACGTCATTGCTGCCGTCTACACGGAAATAAACCGTCTCCTTTGAGGACATGGTATCGCCCACATAGAACTTGACCTTATTGCCTGATTCATAGGTGAACTCCACCGTAGCCTTAGGCTCGGCAAGACCGTACTTTCCGAGGTCGGTGCAGTCATGTGCGATCAGGGACTGTGCCTGTATGCCGTTGCCGTTATTGACGAGAGTACCCACAACAGAGGTATTTACGTCAAGGTCCTTATAATCTTTCAGGGTATAGGTAGCGCCGACGCCGTTTTCATCGGGAGCGTCCTTCATGACCACCTTCAGCTCGTCTGTGGCATTTACCACAAGAGCCTCTTTTACTACGCCGTTTCCGCCGTTGTCGCTGACAAGGACAGTTCCCTGTCCCTCAGCCTCGGTGGCGAGCAGCTGCATTGAGCTGCTTCCCTCACCGCTGCCCTCATCGGGCGAGAGCTTCATATAGGCATAGCCTCCTCCCAGCATTGCCACGAGAAGTGCGCTGAGAGCGATGATGCCCTTAGCCTGTTTTTTCATTTATTTCGTCTCCTTAAAAGTACTGCGACTCCCACAGCTGCAATGATGAAGGGAATTATCCATACAACAACTACATATATCCTCTTGAGCTGTTTTGAAGTGGGAGCGATAAATGAAGTCTGGAGATTCTTGTCGGGAACAGCAATGCTGCTCTCCTTGCCTGTCATTGTGTTCATCATGTTTACAAGCACGTTTGCGTTGTTGACAGATGAAGTCTGCTGTAAGAAAGTGGGGTTAGCCATTGTAGGTGAACCCAGTACGAGGAGACTGCTGGTATATACCGCAAATTCCTCCGAATGCTGCTTCTGTGAAAGGATAGCAGCGTCTCTCTCTCCCTTTTCGCCGTATTCGGACTTATCCTTTGTAATGTCTGCGGTATAGGACTCAGCCGATGACTTGAGGACTTCCTTTACGATAGCCTCATTGTTCTTGGATATGGGAGTAAGCTCTCTTGTATACTGCGAGATGATGGGAAGTCTGTCATTGGGCAGAGTTCCTACAGCCTCGCTGTCGCTTACGGAGAGTATTATCTGCGAACTTGTCTGTACTGCATTTGTATCATCGAGGATGATATTGTTCTCCACCTTTATGCTCCAGTCCGCAAGGAACTCGCTGATATTGGGGAGATCGGTCTTTGATACATCGGGAGCATATACCATGTTCCTGTCGTACTTTCCGTCGTTGTAGAGGAAGTCGCTGAACTTCTTGATGATATCCTCTGTAAAGTCAACAGAGGGAGCAAGGAGAACTACCATATCGTAATCCTCGGGGCTTATCTCGTCCTTGGCGATGTCGATATCAGTTGTGTCATAGCCGTTCTTTGCAAAGAGCTCGCTCTCAAAGGACTGAACTATATTGGCGTAGGTCTGCTCGTCGTAAACAGCAAGACCGTTCATGGTCTTGACGAAAGCTACCTTTACGGGGTGGGCGTCGGTAACGCTTGTGATGGCGGAGGTAAGTGTGCTCTCGCCTGTGAATAAGAACTTGAGCTGCTGGCTGCGCATAGCAGTCTGATCGGCTGCAAGCATATTCATGACATCAGTCTCGTTCAGAACTCTTACTCTGTCGCCCGAAGCAACAACTATGCTTCCGCGCTGGATATCGCCGTTGTAGTTCTTCTTGTACTTGGCGATGGCATCGGGATCCTTGTCAAGGTCAACGTACTTTACATTGATGCTGCCCTTGCCCTGCTGAGCGTATACGGAATACTTGTCCAGAAGCTCGGGGATCATCTCATAGGGCACCTCTGCGGGAACGCCGAAGTTGCTTGTATAATAGCTCTCCCAGTAGTTGCCCAGAGACTCAAAGTAGTCTCTTGTATTTGTGACAACGATATCAACGTCCTTGTCCAGAGCCTTTACGGCGTTTATGGACTCGTCGGTGAGCTCATATCTGTTGTCGGGGGTGATGTCTATCTTCATGGGTGAACGCTTTGCGAAAACATTCACCATGATGTTCAGTATAACTACCACAGCGATAACAAGAGCTATGATAACATAGAACATTGTGCCGTATTTAAGCTTTCTGAACTTATCGGGCGCCTTGGTCACTGCTGCGGCAGCTTCGGTAACTTCATCGACGGTCTCTTTGACCTTTTTCTCGTCGATCTCTTTTTTACTCATTTGTATCAAAACCTTCCTTTCCTGTTAGATCAGCTCCAGCGTCTCTTCTCAAGCACCTTTACGGTGAAGAAGTTGAAGAGGAAGGCTGCGCTGATGAAGAATACGATGCTGGGAAGGCTGAATACTCCCCTTGTGAATTCAACGTATCTGGAATAGAAAGCAAGCTTTGATACCACGAAGTGTATTGCCTTCTTTAACTTACCGCCGTTCTCGAAGCTTGAAACAAGCATTTCGGAAAGGTAGATAACGAAAAGCACAACAAGGCTCACTACCGCAGAAGCCATCTGGTTCTCGGTAAGTGATGAGATGAAGAGTCCCACGGCGATGAAAGCCGCGCCGAGGAATATCATTGCGACGTAGTTGCCGAGGAGCGGAGTCCAGACAACGTCGCCGAGATAATTGAGAATGAATGCGTAGATGAAAACTACTGACTCGGCAATGATGTACAGTGTAAGAGCTGCGAAATACTTGCCGAGAACGATCTCCCACAGACCTACGGGAGCTGTCAGGAGACCCTGATCTGTTCTGTTCTTCTTTTCCTCACTGAGGAGCTTCATGGTGAGAACGGGTATAAGGAACAGAACTATATAGAACATTGAGCTGAACATGGATGATGTATCGGTGGTGCCGCTCGCAACGACTCCGTTATAGAAGAATATGCCCGATACGAGCCAGAACACAGCAAGAAATACATATGCTACGCCCGATGTAAAGAATGCGCCCATTTCGCGCCTGTAAATAGCCAGCATTATTCCTCACCTCCGTTATTTTCTTCGCTGCTGTCGGAAACGGCGGTGTCGTCGTTTTCCTCTTTCTCGTCATCGTCCTCCTGAACGGCACTGATCTTGCCGCCCTCGGAGGTCTTGAGGTCTATCCTTGGCTTTGACTTTGACTTGCCGCTCTTTTCCGAGCCTGCCTTGTCCAGTCCGTCGCCCATGGTTATCTTGAGGAAGATGTCCTCGAGAGTGAGGTCTGAAAGCTGGAGCATGAGGATATTCCAGCCCTTGTCTGCACAGAGCTTGTTGATAGCGCGGCGGACGTCGGTCTTGCCGTCGGTCTCAACATCGTAATCGTATATGCCCTTTTCGCGCTCCATATCTGCACGGACGTACTTGACGCCGCTGATGCCCCTGATGGCATCGGCAATGACGCGCTTGTCCTCTGCCGAGTGCTCGGGACCCTCGATACGGAGAGTCATCTTATGCTCGTTTGTGATGTTCTTTGCTATCTCATCGGCAGTACCGTCGGCAGCTACCTCTCCCTTGTTGATAATGATTATCCTGTCGCAGACAGCCTGTATCTCGGGGAGTATATGAGATGAAAGGATAACGGTATGTCTCTTGCCCAGCTTCTTGATAAGGCTTCTTATCTCGATTATCTGGTTGGGGTCGAGACCGACAGTGGGCTCGTCGAGGATGAGCACGGGGGGATTATTGATAAGAGCCTGTGCCATGCCGACTCTCTGTCTGTAACCTTTTGAAAGGTTCTTGATTATCCTGCCTCTTACGTCCTGTATCTTGCAGAGATTGCAGACATCCTTCAGGTGAGCCTTTCTGGGCAGCTTGCACTTTTTAAGGTCATACATGAAGCTGAGGTAGGCATCAACGGTCATATCCACATAAAGTGGCGGTATCTCGGGGAGATAGCCTATATTTGCCTTGGCCTTCTTGGGGTCCTCGAGGATATCCGTGCCGTCGATGAGCACCTCTCCTGCGGTGGACGAGATATAGCCTGTCAGCATATTCATGGTGGTGGATTTTCCCGCGCCGTTAGGTCCGAGGAAGCCGAGTATCTCGCCTTTTTCGACCTTGAAGCTGATATTGTTTACGGCAAGCTTGTCGCCGTACATCTTAGTAAGGTTTCTGACCTCTATCATTGGGTTTTACCCTCCTTATTGCGTATGTTGCGGCATGAGCCGCTTATATTCACAGCTTTTACTATGTTAATACCTGTATGTGATAACAGAGTGAAAGCAATGCGAATTTTTTACAATATATTCAGAGCCGACTGCACATCGCGGTCTATCTGCGCCTTCAGCTCATTAAGTGATGAGAACTTCATCTCGGGGCGTATGAACCGCAGCAGCGATACTCTCAGCGGACTTCCGTAAAGGTCTCCCGAAAATCCGTGTATATAGGTTTCGGCAAGGGGAGCTCCGCCGTAATCCACGGTGGGCTTCATGCCGATATCTGTCATTGATAGGTAGCTTTTCCCGTCTATGACGGTCGATGATGCGTAAACGCCGTATCTCGGCACCAGCTGTCCCGCGTCAAAGAGCTGATTAGCCGTAGGGAAGCCGATAGTGCGTCCCAGCTGAGCTCCGCGGCTGACAGTTTTCATAATGGTATATGGGCTGCCTAAAAGGGTATTCGCCCTTTCCGTATCCCCCTCCGCAAGAAGTCTGCGGATAAGGGTGGATGAGACTCTCTCGCCGCCGCAGAGGACGTCCTCAACGGTCTCAACGCGGAAGCCCAGTCTCTCGCCGAAGCTTCTCAGCTCGGCTGTGCCGCAGGAAGCGCCCTTTCCGAAGCGGAAGTCATTTCCGCAGCACACAAAAGCAGCGTTCAGCTCTCCGCGGAGTATCTCCTCCGCAAATTCAGCGCCTTCCATGCCGCATATATCCGCGAACGGCGGTGAGTATATGCGCTCGATGCCGCACTCCTCCGTGAGAATGTCAGCCTTTTCGCTGTCGCCGTAAATAAAGCCGCCTGTGCCCTTTTTAGCTGCACTTTCCGACGGAAAGGTAAAGGCGCAGGGCATAAGTCCCTGCTGCTTCTGTACCGCAGCCGCCTTCAGCACAGCTCTGTGTCCGAGGTGGACGCCGTCGAAAAGCCCCAGAGCAACAGCGGAATACTTTTTCTCCATGCCGTCACCCCAGATTCTTTCCCACTCTCAGCAGTCCGCTCTCACGGTCTGCAAAGGCGGTGCCGATAAAGCCTCCGTCGGAGCCGTACACCGCATATTCGCTGATGCCGTCCCTTATGCCGCGGACTCTTTCCAAGTCCAGCTTTACGCCGTTTCTGTACATTCTTGTCTGAGCCTCGCCCAGTCTCAGCTTCGGCAGCTTCTCAAAGACGCGCTCAATGGGGAGTATGAGCTCCTCCAGCCTGTCCTCGTCCCTTGCCTGCTGTATCTCCTCAAGAGTGTGGCAGTCATCAAGGGTGAAGCCTCCCGACGATGTCCTGACCAGAGAGGTCATGATGCCTCCGCAGCCAAGCCTGTCGCCGATGTCGCTGATGATAGTTCTTATATAGGTGCCCTTGCCGCAGGAAATGGACAGCACTCCCTCACGGGTGCTGCTGTCGTAGCTCTCCAGCACAAGCTGAGATACCTCTATCTCACGGGGCTGACGCTCCACCTCAACGCCCTGTCTCGCAAGGTCGTAGAGCCGCTTTCCGTTTACCTGAACAGCCGAATACATAGGCGGAAGCTGCATTATCTTCCCCGTGAAATCGGGGATAACAGCCTCAATATCCGCCTGACTGACCGCCATGTCAGAGGTGGTCTGCACCTGCCCCCATACGTCCTGAGTATCCGAGACAGCTCCCAGACGGAAGCCTGCACGGTAGCTCTTGGTATTGTCGGGCATGATATCACACGCCTTTGTGGCAGTTCCCACAAAGACAGGCAGTACTCCCGTCGCCATAGGGTCGAGAGTGCCGCCGTGACCCAGTCTTTTTATCCGTAGTATGCCGCGGAGCTTCGCCACAACGTCAAATGAGGTGAAGTCCTGCGGCTTATTGACGCAAAGGATACCGTTCATCAGCCCAGTGCCCTTTCAACAGCTGCGATGAGCTGTTTTTTCGCGTCCTCGAGGGGACCGTCTATGGTACAGCCCGCAGCCTTGGCATGACCGCCGCCGCCGATGAGCTGACAGATAGCCGAAACATTCACATCGTTGGCAGAGCGGAATGAGCATTTGAACACTCCGTCCTCACGCTCGCGCATGAGAATGCCCACCTCTGTGTTTTCCAGCTGTATGGTCAGGGGCGCAAAGCCCTCCAGCTCCTCCATAGATACGCCCATGTCCTTCATCATATCCTGCGTTATGGCAGCGATAGCCAGCTTTCCGCCGAGGCAGTACTCCATGAGCTCGTTGACCTTTGCCTCAAGCTTCAGTCTGCCCATTGACTTGACATCGAACATATAGCGGTTTATCCTTGCGAAATTGATATCATAGCTGCGCATCATCTCCGCCGCTATCTCGTGAGCGCGGGGAGTGGTGCAGCCGTACTTGAAGCAGCCTGAATCCGTGGATATTCCCGTATAAAGGCACATAGCGCAGTGCTTTGTTATCTTTACGCCCATGTACTGTGCAAGGTCATAGATTATCTCGCAGGCAGCAGTGGCGTCGCCGCGCAGGAGAGTTTTCTCCGCGTAGTTCTTGTTTGAGATATGATGGTCGATGCAGAGCTGTACCCTGCCGCCGTAGATGTCCTTATAGTCGCCCATAAGGTTCTCGTCGGCGATATCAACAGCTATGATGGCCTTTGGCTCGAAGTCCTCCCCTGCTCCCTCGCTTGTGAGGAAGCCGTAACGTGCAGGGAAGCCGTCGTGGCAGACCACTCTGCTCCTTATGCCCATCTGGGCAAGTATATCCTTCAGACCGAAGCCTGCTCCGATACAGTCGCCGTCGGGGTTGCGGTGAGTGATTATCACCGCGTCCTCGCAGTTTCTGAGGAACAGCTCAGCCTCACTGAAACCGATGAACATACTCCGCCCTCCTTACAGAAGCTCATGGAGCTTCCTGCTTATCTCCGCACTTCTCTCGATGGAGTTGTCGGCGATAAAGCTCAGTTCGGGAGCCTTGCGCATTTTCAGCCTGTGGAAAAGTTCCCTCTTTATGAAGCCTGCGGCGCTTTTCAGCCCCTCAACAGACTCCTTTGACCGCTCCATGCCCTCAAAGCTGGAAACGTATATCTTACAGCTGGACATATCTCCCGAGAGGTCGGCTCTCACGATAGTGAGCATCTTGTCTATCCTCGGGTCCTTCAGTTCGCGGAGTATAGCGGTCATTTCCCGTTTTATATCTTCAGCCATACGGCTGTTCTTGAAATTAGGCATTATATTCCTTTCTGTCGTCAGAGATTTACTGTAAAGCCGCTTCCTGCTGTTTCTTCATGCTTATCGGACTCGGCAGCTTTTCCTTTTTTCGCGGAAGCCTTGCTGCCCGACTTTTTTGAAGCGGTCTTTTTTGTGCTCTTCTTGGCAGGAGCCTTCTTTTCGGGCTCTGCTGTTTTCTCCGCCTTGGGCTCGGCAGTCTCGGGCTTAGCCTCCTCAGGTGCTGTCTCCTCCTCGAAGAAGCCTGCGCCGAACATCTCTGCCGAGAAAGCCTCGTCCTCGGCGCTTCGGCTGTAGTCGGGAATATCCTCGTCGCCTTCTTCACCGTAGTAGATATCGGCATAGTTGCCGTACTCAGGCTCAAGCTCGACGTCGCGGACAGGGCGCTCGATGCCCATAAGGTCGTCTGCGTATTCCTCGGGCTCCTCCATTGCGCTGCACTGACCGAGAAGTATCTTCTTTACCGATTCAAAGAAGAAGATGTCGATAGGTCCGAAGTCGTCCCATGCCAGTGCCTCGTTGCAGTACTGCAGCATATCCGCAGTACTCATTCTGCTGTTATCCATAAGAAATTCCCCCTTTATCATTGATAAAAATTATTCAGTAGTTAATCTTCACGGTATTCCTCAACGATGTAGGTCTCGAAGATATCGCCTTCCTTGACGTCACTGAACTTCTCAAGGCTGATACCGCACTCGTAGCCGTCTGCGACCTCCTTGACATCGTCCTTGAAACGCTTGAGACCTGCTATCTCGTCATCTGCAATGATTATTCCGTCTCTTACAACGCGGACCTTGCTGCCCCTTGTCACCTTGCCGCTGAGAACGTAGCTTCCTGCTACCATGCCAACGTTGGATATCTTGTATACCTGACGTACCTCAACACGGCCCTGCTCGACCTCACGGAGCTTGGGAGCCAGCATACCCTTCATAGCGGTGCCGATCTCCTCGATAGCGTCATAGATGATACGATAGAGTCTGATGTCAACGCCGTCGCGCTCTGCATTCTCGGCTGCAACGGGATCGGGTCTTACGTTGAAGCCGACGATGATCGCATTTGAAGCGCTTGCAAGCATAACGTCGCTCTCCTTAACGGCACCGACAGCACCGTGGATGACCCTTACTCTTACCTCGTTGTTGGAGAGCTTCTCCAGAGACTGCTTTACAGCCTCAACAGAGCCCTGAACATCAGCCTTGACAACGATGGGGAGCTCCTTGATCTCGCCCTCTGCGATCTGGCTGAACAGGTTGTCAAGAGTAACCTTGCGGTAAGCGTTGAACTGCTCCTGCTTCTGCTCGTGCTTTCTCTGCTCAACAAGCTCTCTTGCCAGTCTCTCGTCCTCAACAGCGTTGAAGGTATCGCCTGCACTGGGCACCTCTGCAAGACCTGTGATCTCAACAGGAACGGAAGGACCTGCGGACTTGACAGTTCTGCCCTTGTCGTTGGTCATTACGCGGACTCTGCCCACAGCAGTACCTGCGATGAGCACATCGCCCTGTTTGAGAGTACCGTTCTGAACGAGGAGCGTAGCGATAGGACCTCTGCCCTTGTCGAGACGAGCCTCTATGACAGTACCCTTTGCAAGTCTGTCGGGATTAGCCTTGAGCTCCTTAACCTCGGCAACGAGGAGAACGTTCTCGAGGAGGTCGTCAATGCCCTCACCTGTCTTTGCGGATACGGGAACGCAGATAACGTCGCCGCCCCAGTCCTCGCAAACGAGGTCGTACTTTGTGAGCTCTTCCTTGATACGGTCGGGGTTAGCGCCCTCCTTATCCATCTTGTTGATGGCAACGATGATGGAAACTCCGGCAGCCTTGGCGTGGTTGATGGACTCAACTGTCTGGGGCATGATACCGTCGTCTGCGGCAACAACGAGGATAGCGATATCGGTGATATTCGCACCTCTTGCACGCATTGCAGTGAATGCCTCATGTCCGGGGGTATCGAGGAATGTGATGTCCTGACCGTTGATGTTTACCTGATAAGCACCGATATGCTGTGTGATGCCGCCTGCCTCGCCTGCGGCAACGTGAGCATTTCTGATGCGGTCGAGGATAGAGGTCTTACCGTGGTCAACGTGACCCATAACGACTACAACAGGGCAGCGGGGCTGGAGGTTTGTATCGTCATCGTCGGTATCGTCGATAAGACGCTCCTCAATGGTAACGATAACTTCCTTCTCTACCTTTGCACCCATTTCCTCAGCTACGAGAGAAGCTGTATCGAAGTCGATCTCCTGATTGATGGAAGCCATTACGCCCAGCTTCATCAGCTGCTTGATGACCTCGGTAGCAGCAGCCTTCAGACGGGTAGCCAGCTCGCCGACTGTGATGGTATCGGGGATGAGCACCTTCAGCTGCTGCTTTCTTGCTCTCTCCAGCTCCAGTCTCTTGAGCTTCTCAGCCTCCGACTCCTTCTTGGAGAACTGCTGGCGGTTCCTCTGAGCGGACTTCTGATTGATCTTCTGCTTCTTTGAGGAATAGTTGTCGTTCTTATGCTTGTTTGAGGTAGCCATCTGGTCGTATCTCTCGTTGTACTTGTCGAGGTCAACGTAGCTTCCTCTTGTGTCAACTGTTCTGCGCTGAGTTGAAGTCTGAGCGGTCTCTGAGCTGATAGTTGCGTTGAACTTTGTTCTCTCGCCTCTGTCCTGAGCCTTTGCCTGCTCCTTCTTCTTGTCCTTTTTCTTATCCTGCTTCTTGGGCTCCTGAGCCTTTTCCCCGGCAGGCTTTTCCTCAGCCTTTACGGGAGCGGCTTCCTGCTTCTTCTCGGGCTCTGCCTTCTTCACGGGAGCAGCTTCCTGCTTCTTCTCGGGCTCAGCCTTCTTTGCGGGAGCGGCCTCCTGCTTCTTCTCGGGCTCTGCCTTCTTCGCGGGAGCGGCCTCCTGCTTCTTCTCGGGCTCTGCCTTCTTCGCGGGAGCGGCCTCCTGCTTCTTCTCGGGCTCTGCCTTCTTAGCGGGAGCAGCCTCCTGCTTCTTCTCGGGCTCAGCCTTCTTAGCGGGAGCAGCCTTCTTCTCCTCTTTTTTATCCTCTTTCTTCTCTGCGGACTTCTTTACCGCAGGCTTCTTCTCCTCCTTGGGAGCCTCCTCCTTTACGGGACGGGGATCGTTCTTGGAATTGAAGTATTCATCCAGACTTTTTACGGAATAGCGGTCTTTAGTATAGTGTTCCAGAAGGGAATTCATTTCCTCCTCGCTGAGCGAAGAACCTGTTTTCTTCTTGTTATCGCCCTTTTCTGCGAAGAAGTCTATAAGTTCCTGTGAGGGAACGTTGAAATCCTTTGCAGCGTCGCTTAACTTTATCTTTTTTGCCATAGGCTTTATTACCTCCAGTTTTGTCTGCCGCAATGGCGGCAGCAGTATCAGAATGTTCTCATATAACCATCTATATCAACGCATTACTGCGATCCATCGGATAATATTTTCCCGAATCCGTCTGCGAATCCCTTGTCGGTCACTGCCATGACAGCGGTCTCCTTGCCGCAGAGCCTACCGATATCGGCTTTGGTAAGCTCTGTGCAGAAGTGTCTCACGCCGTATTTTCCGCAGTGAAAATCCACTTCCTTGACGGTCTTCTCCGAAGCGTCGGAGGCTGTAAGTATGCAGTGTGCAGTGCCGTTTTTCAGTGTTTCCACTGCGCTGTCGAAGCCCTTGACGGTCCTGCCTGCCTTTATGCAGATACTGAGCAGATCAGCTGTCCTGCGAGCCTTCACTGAGTTCACTCAACATCACCTCGTATACGCTTTCTTCTATCCTGCATGAGAACGATTTCTCGAAGCGCCTTGCCTTTCTTGCCTTCTCAAGGCATTCCGTGCTGCGGCAGATATAAGCACCTCTGCCTGCTGCCTTGCCCTTGAAATCAAGGCTTATGTCTCCCTCGGGGGACTTTACCACGCGGATGAGCTCCATCTTGGGCTTCATCTCTCCGCAGCCGAGGCACATTCTCATTGGTATTTTTCTCGGCTTCATAATTATTCCTCAGTCTCGGGAGCAGCTTCCTCAGCCTTAGCCTCCTCGGTATTCTCCTCGGGAGCGGTCTCCACATCGGCTGTTTCCTCTGCGGGAGCCTCTGTGCTCTCCTCATCCTCAGCAGGAGCTGTCTCGAATACGGGAGCCACGAAGTCGGGGCTCATCTCGGGAGCCTCCTCGCCTGTGAGGTTATCGAACTGGGGCTTGATGTCGATCTTGAAGCCTGTGAGCTTTGCAGCCAGCTTCGCGTTCTGACCCTTGTTGCCGATAGCAAGTGAGAGCTGATTGTTGGGAACGATAACTGTGCAGGCCTTTTCTTCCATAGAGGTGATGACTGTCTTGAGCACCTCGGCAGGAGCAAGTGCTCTTGCGATGAATTCCTCGGGCACCTCGCTCCACGGGATAATGTCTATCTTCTCGCCGCTGAGCTCGTTTACGACAGCGGTTATTCTTGAACGCTTGGGACCTATGCAGGCGCCGACCGCGTCAACGTTCTCATCCTTTGACCATACAGCGATCTTTGTTCTTGAGCCTGCCTCACGGGAGATGGACTTTACCTCAACAGTGCCGTCATATATCTCGGGAACTTCCTGCTCAAAGAGTCGCTTTACAAGGTCCTTGTGTGTACGGGAGATCTTTACGACAGGCTTCTTGTTCTTTCCGATGATGCCTGTGATGTACACCTTTACGGACTTTCCTTCCTCGAGGTTCTCACCGGGGATCTGCTCGTTGCGGAAGAGATAGAGCTCTGTTCCGTCGTAAACAACGGTAACAGTACCTCTGCCGGGTTCTACCTGAGAAACCTTGGCGGTGATGCACTCATGCTCCTTCTGCTCGAACTTGCTGAGCATCTGCTCGCGGTTGATCTCTCTCAGGTCGCCCTTGATGGACTGCTTGGCGGAAAGAGCCGCCATTCTGCCCAGCTTGGATATATCCAGCTCCTTGAGGATAGTGCCGCCGACAACAGCATTGGGGTCCATTGTCTTCGCAACGTCGATATTCACCTCGTTGACATCGATAGGCTCGTCGTCGATGATATCCTGACGGATATACATTTCAAACTTCTTTGTCTTGGGGTCGATCTCGACGGATATCCTTTCCTCGCTGTGAGGATAGGCTCTTCTTGCCGCCTTGAGCATAGCCGACTTTACCTTATCGATGAGAAGCTCGGTCTCAACGCTGTTTTCCTCTCCAAGAGCCTCGAGCGCCTTGAAAAAGTCCTTATTCATGTTCATGTCTGTAAATTCCTCCAATATATTATATTTTGTTTTTTTACATTTCAGAAATCGAGATAGAGCTTTACGAAAGCGATATCCGATAACGGGAATTTCTTTTCATCTCCGCTGTCGAGGATGACTGTAACGCCCTCCTTGTCAGCACCTGCAAGCTGTGCGACTATTTCTTTCTCACCGTCAACAGCTCTTATGAAGCGTATCTTCACCTTGTCGCCGCAGCAGACCTCGAAGTGTTCCTCCTTGACCAGCTCGCGCTCCAGACCTGCCGAGCCCACCTCAAGCATATAGCTCTGGGGGATGGGGTCCTTCTCGTCGAGGATATCGCTTATGGGAGCGTTGGCGCGTTCACAGTCCGCAATGGTGATACCCTCGTCCTGATCGATGAACACGCGGAGATACCACATAGCGCCTTCCTTTTCGTAGCAGACGTCCCAGAGGTAGTAGCCAAGCTCATCGGTGATGGGCTTGATAAGGTCGTAGACCTTCTGCTCGGTACCGCCGAATTTCTTGAATTTCATAGGCAGTTTTTCCCGATATATCGGGTTTCTCCTTTCTCTGTAAAGTAATAGTCCCAATATAAATACTAAAGACCGGAAGGCTTCCGGTCTTTGGGTTTACTATCATCATCAACTATTATATCACGGTTTTTCGCAAAAATCAAGTGTTTTTCGGAATTTTTTTCAAAATTTCCCGATTTTTTACTGACAGTAATCGCGCAGCTGCCCACGGCAGTCCCCGTGCGCCGTAAAAAGTCCCTTTACAGGCGGTATTCCGCAGAGTCTATTGACAATCCCGTCCCCCTGTGATATAGTTTATATAACTATTTTAAGATAAACGAGGTGCTTACCATGAAAGCTCTGAAGATAATACGCAGCATAGTCCTTGTGATACTTCTGCTGGCAGTTATTGCCGCACTGGCACTGTTTCTGTATCTCCGCAGGGACATAAAGACTCTCCGCAGCCTGAAAAACGAGGGCAACGGAGCCTATACCATGGACTACGACAGTGACTACAAGCTGGACAAGTTTCTGAAAACAGGCGCCGAGAACGATGAGGAGCTCTACTCTTTCATTCAGAAGGAGCTGATGCACGGCTTCGCTCCCGACGAGGACACTCCCGATGCCGCCTGCACCGCCTTTGTGGCGCGAAACGACAAGGGCAATGTGATATTCGGCAGAAATTTCGACTTTGACGCCTCTCCATTCATGCAGGTATACACACATCCCAAGGACGGCTATGCCTCGGTATCCACCGTGCCGCTGCTTGCCGTTGGCTTCGACAAGCGGCACTCCCCCGCAGACGGCTTATCCAAGGAGAACATTCCGCTGCTGGCAGTTCCTTATTTTGCCTGTGACGGCATGAACGAAAAGGGCGTTTCCGCTGCTCTGCTGGTAGTCCCCGTAGTATCCACAGTATACGATGAGAACAAGGTCTCAATGAACCAGACTGTCGCCATAAGGCTCATACTTGACAAGGCGGCAACCGTTGACGAAGCGGTGGAGCTTCTGGGACAGTACAACGTCTACTTCAGCAATAATCTGAAGTCCCACATACTCATAGGCGACGCAGAGGGCAATTCCGTTATCGCGGAGTACTACGACGGAGCACTGCAGGCTGTTACCTCCACTGAGGACTATCAGATAGCCGCCAACCACATCGCCTACAATAACGAGAATATATTTGAGTCTCCCGATTCTCTCACAAGGCAGGAAGCCGTAGAGCAGGTCATCACGGACAGCGGCAACAGGCTTGATATGCAGACCTGTCAGGAGCTTCTCAACTCTGTGGGACTCTACAACAGGGACAAATCCGACAGGCTCCAGTGGTCAGTGGTGTACGACCTCACCGACAGGAGCGGCAGGATATGGCCCCGCCGCGACAGCAGTGCTTCATGGGATTTCACAGTCAGCGAAAAATAAGCGCCAACATATACAGCGGACGCCCGATGGGCGTCCCTGCAACTAAGCACTGATCACTAATAACTAACCACTAAAAAAGACGTTTCCGCAGAAACGTCTTTTTTCTTTATTCTCAGCCCCTGAGCTCAACTCGTCTTATCTTGCCGCTGATGGTCTTGGGGAGCTCGTCCCTGAATTCAACGATACGGGGATACTTGTAAGGAGCGGTGTGCTTCTTGACATAGTCCTGTATCTCCTTTTTCAGCTCGTCCGTACCCTCTGTGCCCTTGACAAGCACGATGGAAGCCTTTACCACCTGACCTCTTACGGGGTCGGGAGCCGCACTTACGCCGCACTCCAGAACATAGGGAAGCTCCATGATAACGCTCTCAATTTCAAAGGGGCCGATACGGTAGCCCGATGACTTGATAACGTCGTCAACTCTGCCGACGTACCAGAAGTAGCCGTCCTCGTCCTTCCACGCGGTATCGCCTGTGTGGTAGAGACCGTCGTGCCATACTTCCTTTGTCTTCTCATCGTCATTGAAGTATCCAAGGAAGAGTCCGCAGGGAGTGTTCTTGTCCGTGCGGATAACTATCTCGCCTGTCTCACCTGTCTTGACGGGCTTGCCGTCGGGGTCAACGATGTCCACATCATAGAGGACGCTGGGCTTGCCCATAGAGCCGGGACGGCAGGTCATGCCCACGAAGTTTCCGATGGAAAGGGTGGTCTCGGTCTGACCGAAGCCCTCCATGAGCTTTACTCCCGTAGCCTTGAGGAACTGATTGTATACCTCGGGATTGAGAGCCTCGCCTGCAACGGTCGCATACTTGATAGAGCTCAGGTCGTACTTGGACAGGTCCTCCTTGATGAAGAAGCGGTACATTGTGGGAGGTGCGCAGAATGTGGTTATATTGTACTTCTTGAACATGGGAAGTATCTTGTGGGCGTCAAAGCGGTCGAAGTCATAAACGAATACGCAGGTCTCGCTGAGCCACTGTCCGTAGAGCTTGCCCCAGAGAGCTTTTCCCCAGCCGGTGTCTGAAATGGTGAAGTGGAGACCGTTGGGGTCTACGTTATGCCAGTAGCGGGCGGTGATGAAGTGACCGAGAGCGTACTTGTGGCTGTGTGTAGCTATCTTTGGGTATCCCGTAGTACCCGATGTGAAGAACATGAGATTTGGCTCGCTTCCGCAGGAGAGCTTTTCGGGGTCTGTGGGACGGTCGAAAACGTCGCTGAATCCCGACATCTCCTTGTCGAAATCAGCCCAGCCCTCGCGCTCGCCGTGAGCCATCATCTTTATGAGGCTGATACCCAGCTCCTCCTCGGCAAGGTCCACCTGATGAGCAACGTCACCGTCGCCCGTACATACGATAGCCTTTACGCCTGCCGCCTTGAAGCGGTATGTGAAGTCATGCTGCACCAGCTGATTTGTAGCAGGGATAACTATTGCACCTATCTTGTGGAGAGCAAGGATAGAGAACCAGAACTGATAGTGTCTTTTGAGCACCAGCATAACTCTGTCGCCCTTCTTTATGCCCTTTGACAGGAAATAATTCGCGGTCATGTTGGAGTACTTCTTCATGTCGGCGAAGGTAAATCTTCTCTCGGACATATCGTTGCCCACATAGATGAGAGCCTCCTTGTCGGGACATTTAGCCGCAAGAGCGTCCACCACATCGAAGCCGAAGTTGAACTTCTCCTCGTTGATGAAGCTAATGCCCGTAAGTGAGCCCATGGTGTCGGTCTCAAGCTTTATGAAGTTATCGGCAACGGGATCCTGAATATGAGCAAGGTCGAAGTTGGTAACTCCGGGAAGTATAACGGGGTCAAGGTTTGAGATAGCGTGCTGAGGCTGCTTCTCACCGCATACGATGGCGTAGAACTTGCACTCCCTGCCGCCCACAGCCCACTCGTCATGGGGCTCGGAGCTGTCGTAGTAGATGGAGTCGCCCTCGTTGAGTATCTCAACATTGTCGCCCACCTGCACTTTCAGCTGACCGCTGATGACAATATCCATTTCCTGACCCTCATGGGTATGTGGGTGAGGAACTCTGTACTCCTCGTCAACATAGGGAATGGTAACGAGGAAAGGCTCTGCTATCTTGTTGCGGAACTTGGGAGCCAGTCTCATGTAGCTCAGTCCCTTTCTTCTGGCGATGGGAAGTCCCTCGCCTGCCCTTGTGATGTCGAAGCTCCTGATATGGGGGGACTCGCCCTCCATAAGGTCGGTTATCTCGACACCGCAGGCATTTGCGAACTTGTATATGAAGCTGAAGCTGAAGTCCTTTGCGCCGCCCTCATAGGCGAGGTACTCATAGGATGAAACGCCTATCTTGTCAGCCATTTCCTTGGGAGACAGACCTACCGACTCTCTTGTGAGCTTTATTCGCTCGGCGACCTCTCTCATTTTTAATTCGGGATCAAACATACTGCTCATTTAAAGCCTGCTCCTTTCAATATATCATAAGATCAAAAAAGGCGGAGACCGCCTGTGTATACATCTTTTTAATTATATCACCGCCTTTCCGAGTTGTCAATGATTTTCTGCGGTGGGAAAGGGTGCTGCGGACGCGGAAAAGCTCCTCTCAGCAGCCATGCGGCGGCTCTGAGAGGAGCTTTCATATATTATTGAGTCCCTGTTCTATCCCTATATATCATTTATCATGCAAAAAGCATCATTGTATCAATTTGCTCTGCGGAATTCGCCGAGCTCTTTGTAAAAGCAGGGACCGGCAGGACCTGACGGTCTGGGACGGGGGATTATGACAATGATCCATGGATCATCATCGGGAACGGGAAAAGGTTTCGGCTCGTTGCCGCACCATCCTTCCTCTCCGTCTGTAATCCTGCTAAAGGAAGCACTGTCCAGAATGCCAACATATTCACTGCTATGCTGCCAGCCCTTGGCAAGTTTTGCTTCACTCTTAAACTCCGCGATATTCTGTACTGCTGCCTTTTTGAATGTTGCCTGCTCTGCAAGTATTAATGTATCGGAAGATGCTGCATTTGCGGAAAGTGAACCTGCCATGGGAACTGCACACATAGCTGTCGCTGCGATCGCTGTAATGATCTTCTTAAAATTAACCTTCATAATAATTCTCCTTATAAATAAAATAATTGTAATACAGATGTACGGTGTATATGTTCATTTCTTTGTTCAAGGTGTTGCGCAACCCTATGCTTTTATTATACTCGGATAAGGAAAAATGTGAAGATGAGTATTGTCATTTTGTCAGTGACATTTGTCACTATCTGCACAAACAGCACAAGCGGCTTAAAACAGCCGCCTGTTTGCTTTCTTTTATTCGACTATACTTACCTGACCAAACTCATTTACGTTAAGCTTCAGGCTTGTTTTGTGATCGGCATGGGGAAGGGCAGCGCCCTTCCTGAGAAACAGTGTGACGAGCGAAGCAATGTCACACGGCTGCAACGCACTTCTTCCCTCGGCTTGCCCGACGCAAAAACTGCAAAATACAGGCGGTCTGACAGCAGTTTATTATAAACTCTCCGCACAATCCTTGTCCGATATTACTATAAGTATCGATAAATCGCAATTTCTGGTCAGTTGTTAACGATATGTTCATCTTTACCCCCTTGTCAAACTCCCTGCTAAATGCTATAATTAATGTGTCCGCAATAACCGCCTTATGGCGGTTATTGCCCCGAACGACGTTCGGGAGCGCAAATTCTTTATAAAATTTGGAATTTGCGCATCACATTCCTTTATGTCATGCTCATTTTGCCCTGTCGGGCAAAACAAATTGCGGAAAAGTTTTTCCTGCACTTTGGCAACTAAAAAATGGCTTTTGCAAGCTATATAAAGCCATTTTTTAGTTGTTGAGCAGACATTAATTAGAATGATATTTTCTGCCCGCGGAGAGCACTGTCCAACGGCAGCTGAGAAGGAGATTGGTATTATGCAGTACGGACATTTTGATCTGGAAAACAAAGAATATGTCATCACTAACCCCGCAACTCCCGCACCGTGGGCAAACTATCTCGGAGACCCCGAGTACGGCGCTATGATCTCAAACAACGCCGCAGGATACAGCTTCGTTAAATCAGGAGCTAACGGAAGACTTTCACGCTTCCGCTTCAATTCCGATATGGCTCTCCCCGGACGTTACATCTATATAAGAGACAACGACACCGCCGATTACTGGTCGGCTTCATGGCAGCCTGTGGGCAAGCCCCTTGACAAGTACAAGAGCGAATGCCGCCACGGTACAGCCTACACCATCATTTCTGCCGAGTACGAGGGCATAAAATCAGAGACTTCATACTATGTTCCCTTCGGCAAGACCTATGAGGTATGGCGTGCAAAGATCACAAACAACTCCGACAAGGAGAGAAAGCTGTCCGTATTCGGACTTATAGAGTTCACCAACGAGCCCAACTATGAGCAGGATCAGGTAAACCTCCAGTACACCCTCTTTATCACACGCACAAGCTTTGAGGGCGGAAACAGGATAATCCAGCACATGAACGAGAACACAGGCTTCGATGAGAACGGCTACAACGGCAAGGAGCGCTTCTTCGGTATGGTGGGACAGCCCGTCACAGCCTGCAACGGAAGCCTCAGCGACTTCATCGGTCCATACAGAACATTCTCGAACCCCATCGCCGTTGAAAACGGCAAGTGCAACAACGTAATGAACTTCAACTCCAACTCCTGCGGTGCTCTCCAGAGCGATATCACTCTTGCAGCAGGCGAGACAAAGGAGTTCATCTTCGTACTGGGTCAGCGCACCGACTCAGAGGCTGCCGCTATCCTTGAGGAATACAAGGAAGCAGGCAAGGTAGATGCCGAGATAAAGCAGCTCAAAGACCACTGGCACAGCCAGCTGGAGAACTTCCGCGTAGAGACTCCCTCCGACGAGTTCAACAACATGATAAACGTATGGAACGCTTACCAGTGCTTCATCACATTCATCTGGTCAAGAGCGGCTTCATTCATATACTGCGGTCTGAGAAACGGCTACGGCTACCGTGATACGGTACAGGACATTCAGGGTATCATCCACCTCGATCCCGAAATGGCTGCCGAGAAGATACGCTTCATGCTGTCCGCACAGGTAAGCAACGGCGGCGGACTTCCCCTTGTAAAGTTCGACCACAACGCAGGTCACGAGACCTGCCCCGACGAGAACGACGAGCACAGCGTTTACGCAAAGGAGACAGGACATCCCTCCTACCGTGCCGATGACGCGCTCTGGCTCTTCCCCACTATTGTCAAGTACCTTGGCGAGAGCGGAAACAAGGGCTTCCTTGACGAGGTCATCACCTACGCAGAGGAAGGCGGCGGAGAGGCTACCGTTTACGACCATCTGAAGAACGCTATCCGCTTCTCAATGGAGCGCCTCGGAAGCCACGATATGCCCGCAGGTCTCCATGCAGACTGGAACGACTGTCTCCGTCTGGGAGCACAGGGCGAGTCAACATTCGTTGCATTCCAGCTCTACTACGCTATGAACGTTATCCGCGGCATGGCTGAGGACAGAAACGATACAGCATACGTTGAGTACATCGACGGCGCAAGAGCAAAGCTTGCAGCAGCACTCGAAAAGTGCTGGGACGAGGACAGATTTATCCGCGGTATCCGCGAGGACGGCGTTATCGTCGGCGCAAAGAAGGACCCCGAGGCAAATATGTGGCTCAATCCCCAGAGCTGGAGCGTTATCTCACAGTTTGCCAATGCAGAGCAGGCTGACAAGGCTATGGAAAGCGTCCACAGCATACTCAACACTCCCTACGGCGCAAAGCTTCTTGATCCGCCCTACAAGTACCACCACTTCGAGGGCGCACTCATGCAGGTATTCAACCTTGACACAAAGGAAAACGGCGGTATCTTCTCGCAGTCACAGGGCTGGCTCATACTTGCCGAGTCACTTCTCGGTCACGGCGACCGCGCATTCGAGTACTTCCTCGAGAGCTCGCCTGCCGCAATGAACGACAAGGCTGAGATAAGAGTTATGGAGCCCTATGTACACGGACAGTTCACCGAATCAAAGGCTTCACCCTATGAGGGACGCGCTCATGTACACTGGCTCACAGGTACAGCTTCCACAGTAATGGTAGGCTGCGTAGAGGGTATCTGCGGTATGAGGCCCGACCTTAACGGTCTTGCCATCGCACCTTCTATCCCTGCAAAGTGGGACGGCTTCAAGATACACAAGAACTTCCGCGGCAAGAAGCTGAACATCGACATCGACAACTCCGCACACGTTCAGAGCGGTGTCAAGGAGCTCTACCTCAACGGCACAAAGCTGGAGGGCAACTATGTTCCCGCGGACAAGCTTGCTGATGTTAACGAGATAAAGGTAGTACTTGGCTGATATTCAATGCATAATTCATAATGCATAATGCTTAATTAAAGGCGAACCGAATGGTTCGCCTTTTGTTTATATCCAACTATAAACCATCCGTATCAGCACGTTGGAATTGTGCAGTCATACAAATCTGACAAGTTTTCTTTGCAAAGCCTTGACAAGTATACTTGGCGGTGCTATAATACAGACATGACAAGTAAACTTGTCAAAAACTGGCAACAAAACTTTGCATGATATAGGAGGAAATCATTATGAACAAGGAAGAGATACTCGCAAAAAGCAGACAGGAAAACAAAGGTAATGATCCAGTAGCAGTTGACATCAAGGCTAAAGGGCTTCAGTTAGGTGCAAAGATAGGCATAACAATGGCATTCATCCTCTACTTTGCCGACATGGCATTCTTTGATGAACGCAACTATGGATACTACAGTTTGTTTGCAGCTTTTCTCACAGCGTTCTGGGGCTATAAGGCTTCACGCACAAAAGAAACAAGAATAGGCATAGCCGCAGGACTTATGGGCTTTGTGACCGCAGTTTCGCTTATACTCCACTTTACGGGACACGGTGCATAAATCACTGCATTTGCAGTATCGGCTTTCGTAGCTGTCCGGAGAACTTTGGCTCCATGCCATAAGGCAATTCCGACAAGTTACTTGCCGATGCTATAATAGAGCCATACCAATTAAACTTATCAAAAACTGGCAACAAAACTTTGCATGATATAGGAGGAGATCATTATGAACAGGGAAGAAATACTGGCTAAAAGCAGACAAGAAAATAAAAACCGCGATATCGCGGAGATAGACAGAGCAAGAAGTGCTTCACGCTTCGCTATGCTCTTCAGTTTATGCTTTATCGTAATATACACTATGCTGTCGCTTTTTGCTACAAGCCGCGTGAACTACGGAATGATCGCAACGGAATTCTGTATGATCTTTGCAATGAACCTGCATAAGGCGATAAAAAGCAGGACTTCTGCGGATATTGCCGTGGCAGCCCTTAACGGCTTAGTATTCGCTATGTTCGCCTTTATGGCTGTCTGCGAGCTTTTCGGCTTAAAACCATAAGGCGGTGAAAGCATGATAGACGATTCACTTGTACTCCGCAACCGCCTGAAAGAGATACGCAAGGAGCAGCGGCTCTCACAGGATGAGCTGGCAAAGATGGTGGGCGTGTCGAGAAACACCATTAGCTCCATAGAGACGGGACAGTTCAGCCCCACAGCAAAGCTGGCGCTGATACTGTGCATAGCTCTCGACAAGAAGTTCGAGGACATATTTTACTTTGACTAAAAATCAGACGCCCCATTGGAGTCCTGCAAATGTAAATCAAAATTTATATTTGTAGGGAACGCCGCCCTCGGCGTTCCGTTGGGAGTGTAATATATCTCGCGGGACGCCGAGGGCGGCGTCCCCTACATTAGCTAACGGCTAAGGGCTCAAATCATAATTTAGCTCCGCTAAATTATGATTTACCCGAATAAAACAAAAATGCCCCTGAGCGCTATAAAACGTTCAGGGGCAAAATTTCTATACTGGTATCCTTTTGATCTTCTTTAGTTATTCTTAGCTTCTTCGATCATTTTTGAGGCTTCCTCGATAGCAGCCTGAGCCTGTGAGGTCTTTTCCTTTATCTCTGCCTCAGCCTGTGAGATCTTCTCCTCCAGCTCAGCCATATTCTCGTCTGACTTGAAGTCCTCGAGCTTCTGCTTGATCTCGTCGATCTTAGCCTTTGCCGCCTCATAGTCCTCGGAGTTCTTCATATCCTCGACAGCCTTTTCGTACTCAGCCTGAAGCTCCTCCTTTGCCTTCTGAGCCTCGTCCTTTATCTTGTCCCCTGCTTCTTCCAGCTTCTCCTCTATCTTGGAGCCGCCTGACTGAACGGGTATGGAGTTTCCGTCCTCGTCGAAGAACACAAGGTTGTCGATATAGAGGTCAGACTCATTGGCGATGCCCCAGCGCATGATGAGGAAGTTGGGGTCCTCCATTTCCTCGCTCCAGCACTGGCCGCTGTCAGCCAGAAGGAACTTGAACTTGACGTGAACGGGTCCCGAGGTCTCGAAGTCATACTCGCCGCCGTCGAACTCCTGAAAATCGTACCACTTGTCATTTGCAGCAGTTACAGTACCGCCGCCTCCGCCTATCCAGCCGGGAGCTCTTACGTTCTCGGCGTCATTGGTCTTGAGACCATCTGCGGTAGCCTGCGCGTAAAGGTCGAACTCTATCCTGCGGACCTTTGCGGCGCCCTCAGCGCCAAGGAGCGGAAGCACACGAATGTCTATCTTCTGCACCTTTCCCTTTAGGGGAACTGTATTGTCATCGGTAAATTTCAGCATCTTATTGCCCATGAGCTCCTCAACGGAGAGCTCTCCCGAAGCGCAGTCGGGGTCATCGGTCTTGACCTCGGCGAAATCGAAAACGCCGTCATCAAATGTGATGGCATTGGGGTCGTCAGCCTCTACGGGTGTAGGGGGCTGTTTCTCCTCGGTAGTTTCCTCCTCGGTGGTAATCTCTGCGGTAGTTCCCACGGTGGTTGGCTCTTTATCCTCGGACTTCTTGCCCGAATCCTTTTTGGCGCAGCCAACAGCGCACACAGCAAGTGCAAAAGCTGCGGCTCCTGCCATTATTCTTTTATAGTCCATATCTGTATCTCCTTTGTACGTCACGGTGTGAATGTTCTGTTTTTACACCCTCATTGTAGCACAAAAACCAAAGCGTGTAAAGTAACATATCATACAAATTCCTACACATTTTTTAATACATAATACACAAAAATTGCGATTATCATAAAAACTTGACCAAATATTGCGACAAGTATTATTTCTTCTCCCTGTTCTGATACAGCAGCTCCACGGTCTCCCTCATCATGTCGAAAGGACGTATTTTCGGGGATATCTTCACGGAAACATAGGACTTGCCCACGCCGTTGAAGGTTATCCTGCCCTTGTAAGCCTGCTGGAGAGCGGCTATCTGCTCGGGCACAAGGTACTCGGTATAGAAGTACATAGCGCCGTTCTTCTGGGATATCTCGGTGATACCCATGTGTGCCGCCTTATTTCTCAGCAGGGAAACGTCTATGAGTCCCACAACCGATTTCGGCGGGTCGCCGTAGCGGTCTATGAGCTCGTCTATGAGGTCGGACTTGTCGCTGTCCTCGTTGACCAGCATTATCTTGCGGTACATATCTATACGCTGATTTAGGCTGGATATGTACTTCTCGGGAATATGGGCGTCTATCTGTATATCCACAAGGCACTCGGGCACCTTTTCGGGCTGAATGCCCTTTTCCTCGGCGATAGCTTCGGAGAGAAGCTGCAAATACATATCGTAGCCCACGGCTTCCATATGACCGTGCTGTCTGCCGCCCAGTATGCTTCCCGCGCCTCTTATCTCAAGGTCGCGGAGAGCTATCCTGAAGCCGCTTCCGAACTGTGTGAACTCCCTCATGGCGTTGAGTCGCTTTGTAGCTATCTCCGTCAGCACCTTGTCCCGCTGATAGGTGAAGTATGCATAGCCCCTGCGGTTGGAGCGTCCCACACGGCCGCGGAGCTGATAGAGCTGCGAGAGACCGAAGCGGTCGGAGTCCTCAATGATAAGGGTATTGACATTGGGAACGTCAACGCCTGTTTCGATGATAGTGGTGCAGACGAGGATATCCACCTCATGCTCCACCAGCTGCTCCCATATATCTGACATTTCATCCTCGTTCATCTGACCGTGTGCAACGGCGATACGCGCCTCGGGAAGCAGCTCCTTGAGCCGTGAAGCGCAGGCGTGGATAGTCTCCACGCGGTTATGGATATAGTACACCTGACCGCCGCGGCGGAGCTCCCTGACGATAGCCTGTATTATAGTGCCCATGTTGTACTCGATGACATAGGTCTGAACGGGGTATCTGTCCTGAGGAGGCTCCTCGATGACGGACATATCCCTGATACCGCTCATAGCCATATTCAGTGTACGGGGAATAGGTGTAGCGGACAGCATGAGCACGTCCACGCCCGCAAAGCTCTCCTTGAACTTTTCCTTGTGGGCAACGCCGAAGCGCTGCTCCTCGTCTATTATAGCCAGTCCCAAGTCCTTGAATACCACGGACTTCTGGATTATCTTGTGAGTGCCGATGATAAGGTCTATGCGTCCCTGCTTCAGCTTCTTGATTATCTCCTCCTGCTGCTTTGGAGTGCGGTAACGGCTGAGCAGCTCTATATTCACGGGGAAGTGCTCAAATCTGCGAAGTGCGGTCTGATAGTGCTGATAGGCAAGCACCGTAGTAGGTGCCAGTATAGCGCACTGCTTACCCGAGAGAACACACTTCATGGCGGCTCTCAGTGCCACCTCGGTCTTGCCGAAGCCCACGTCTCCGCAGAGCAGTCTCTCCATAGGACGGGCGCGTTCCATATCCGCCTTTATCTCGGCGATTGACTGGAGCTGGTCGTCGGTCTCCACATAGGGGAAGCGCTCCTCGAAATCGTGCTGTATCTCGTCATCGGGATAGAACGCGAAGCCCACGCTCTTTTCGCGCTTTGCATAGAGTGCTATGAGCTCATGCGCCATATCCTTTACTGCGCGTTTTACGTTGCTTCTGGTCTTCTGCCACTCACCCGAGCTGAGCTTGTTGAGCTTTACGCCGCTGTCGTCTCTGGGACCGATGTACTTCGACACCATATCCAGCTGAGTTACGGGGATATAGAGCTTGTCGGTACCTGCGTACTGTATGGTGATATAGTCCTTGGTAACGCCGTCCATTTCCAGCTTTCTTATACCGATGAACCTGCCGATACCGTGACCCGAATGTACAACGAGGTCACCCTCGGTGATGTCCGCAAGTGAGCGTATCTCCTCCGCCTTGTTCTTCTTTTTGCGGCGCTTCCTGCGGACCGCGTCCATAGAGCGTCCCTGAGTGATGAGAACGGTCTTGTTCTCGGGGTACTCAAAGCCGCCGCCGAAGCTGCCCGACATGAGCAGCACTCTGCCTGCCGCGGGCTCGATGCCCTGTGAGAGCAGGTCGCAGGGAATGCCCTTGTCGCAGAGGTCCTGCTGTATGATGGGAAGTGTCTTATCGCTGCCTGCCGCAAGTATCATGCGGTAGCCGCGGCGGTGGTAGTCCTCAAGGTCCTCGATGAGCTGTTTCATCTCACCGCTCCACGGAGCGGTCTGCATAGCCTCGAAGCTGACCAGCCTGCGGTAGTCTATACGCTCGCCGCCCTGCATGAAGCTGCTCATATAGAGGCAGACGCGCTTCTCAGCCCTGTGCTGTATATCCGCCAGCTCAAGGATATAGCCGTCCAGCCCCTTGCAGAGCTGACCGTCCTCAATGAGTATCTTTACGTCCTCGTTGTGCCTTGTGAGCACACCTGCGGCATTATCCATAATGTCGGAATAGTCGCTGAAAAGCACCGCTCCGTCGATGTAGTCGAACACGGTGGAGGGCTCTCCGTAGACCAGAGGGTAGTACTTGACGCTGTGAGCGAGTATCTCCCCTGCTCTCAGCCTGTGAACGTCTGCGCCGAGGTGCTCGCGTACCTGCTCCATGTGCTTTCCGCGGACCTTTTTGCACAGCTCCTCTATCCTGTCGGCTAGCTCCTCGTTGTCATAAAGCACCTCTCCCGAGGGATATATCTCCATTTTTTCGAGGGGCTCCGTGCGGCGCTGAGTGTCGGTCTCGAACTCCGATATGGAGTCTATCTCGTCGCCCCAGAGCTCTATACGGACGGGCTTGTCCGCCTGTACGGGGAAGATATCGAGGATAGAGCCTCTTATGGAGAACTGTGACGCGCCCTCTACCTTTTCGCAGCGCTGATAGCCGCACTTTGCGAGGGTAACGGCGGTCTCCTTCAGGTCTATCTCCTGTCCCTGAGAGAGCTCGATACCCGAAGCGATAAGGACTCCCACGGGGATAACGGGCTGCATTACAGCCTCGATGCTGGCGCATATTACGGAACAACGGCTTTTAGCCGCCTTTATGAGGGCGGCTATGCGCATATGCTCGTATTCGTGGTTGGTGCTGTCAACGGGAGTGAAGACCAGCTCCTTTGAGGGGAAAAGCACAGCCTCCTCCGCACCTGCCATCATGTTTATGTCGTCGCAGAGCTTTTTCGCCTCTGCCTCGGAGCCTGTGATGACAAGATTTATTTTTTTGCCGCTGAGGGCGTGTATGAGCTGTGCCCTGTGTATATGGGAAAGGCCCGTCACAGAGACGGGTGAGATATTTTTATCGACGGCTTCCCTGAGGCTTTTGAAGCCTGAAAGCTCGCCGAAAAGTTCTTTAAACAGATCCATTGTACATCTCCGTTATCAGGAATTATACTTATTCATGGCTTCATCGGTCTTGTCCTGCACCATGAGCTTTATGCACTCGCAGGCATTCTTCACCGACTCTGCCATTTTCTCCGAGTCCTCCTTGCCGAACTTTCCCAGCACCCATTTTGCAAGGTCATAGTCGGGGTGAGGCTTTTTGCCAACGCCCATTTTTATGCGTGGGAAGTCGTCCCTGCCTGTGAGCTCGCATATGCTGCGGAGGCCGTTGTGACCGCCGTGGCTGCCCTTGCGGCGTATGCGGAGCTTTCCGCAGTCAAGGGAGATATCATCGCAGACCACGATGAGGTTTGAAACGTCTATCTTGTAGAACTCCAGCGCCTGCACTATGGCTTCACCGCTGTTGTTCATGAATGTGGTGGGCTTGAGAAGCAGGCAGCGCTTGCCCTCAACAGTGACCTCAGCGGTCTTGCCCTTGAAGCGCAGGCGGCTTATGTCCTCGCCCAGCTGCTTTGCCAGCTCGTCCATGACCATGAAGCCGGCGTTATGGCGTGTGTTTTCGTATTCAAGTCCGGGGTTGCCCAGACCTGCGATAACATATTCTATTTTACCTCTTGCCGAGGAAGAATTTGCGGAAATCCTGTCGAACACATCAAAAATACTCATATTATCCTTCCAATCTCAACTTTCAACTCTGAAATCTTACTTCTTTGCACCGAGTCCCGGGAGGGTCTCAAGGACTGTCAGCCCGTACTTTCCGGCGAATGCCCTGCACTTTTCCATAGCCTCGCTGTCACGGAGAGCTTCGGGGAAATGGGCGTCGCAGCCGATAATGGCGGTATTCCCCACACGCTGAGCTATGCGGAAGAACCTGTCCGAAGGGTAGTGCCTGCCGCCTGTCATGCCAAGCATATTTATCTCCACGGGTATATCCTTTGTTTTCAGGTACTCGCACAGCCTTGTGAAGTGCTTTTCGTATATCTCCTGACCGCCTGTGAAGTCCAGCAGGTCGGGGTGAGCAAGATAGCGGTATCTGCCCGATTCCATGCCCTCGATTATGCGGTCAACATACTTGTTCAGCACCGTCTCGTCACCTGTGGGGACTCCCATATATACCTGACAGTACTCGGGGTCATTGAAGTGCTGACCCATTATCATATAGTCCAGCGGATAGTCCGCAAGGAGCTTATCCTGCGCCTCGATGAGCTGGGGTATGTACTCCGCTTCAAAGCCTATGTATATGGTAATATCATCGGCATACTCATCCCTGAGGTCGGTAAGGGACCTGAAATAGCCTTCTGCCTCTTTATCGGTCATTCTTATGCCCGACCTGTAACCGTCGCCGAACACCCACGGGCAGTGGTCGGCAAATCCCAGCACCTTCATGCCGTGAGCGATGGCGCTCTCCACGAACTCCCTGTCCGTGCCTCTTGCATGACCGCAGCGGGCGGTGTGGGTATGGTAATTCGCAAACAAATCCTATTCTCCTTTCGCTCCCGACTTATCTGCGTCTGAGGAGCACCTCCGCGATGTCTATATCCTCGGGGGTAGTTATCTTTATATTGGTGTAGTCACCCACCGTCATGGCGACCTTGCCGCCGATAGCTTCTACCAGCTGGCAGTCATCGGTGAAGTCCAGACCGTGCTCCAGAGCGAAATCAATGCCCTCAAAATAGAGGTTTCGCTTGAAAATCTGCGGAGTCTGGGTGATATACAGTGAGCTTCTCGGAGGAGTATCGATAATGAGACCTCCGTCCACGGTCTTGATGGTGTCCTTTACGGGAACGCCCAGAGTCGCGCCGCCGAACACGGAAGCGTCCTTGATGACCTTTTCGATATGCTCGGGCTTTACAAGGGGACGGGCGCCGTCGTGGACAGCCACAAGCTCGGTCTCCTTGGATATTTTTCTGATGCCGTTGATAACGCTCTCCTGACGGGTAGCGCCTCCCGTAGTGCAGGCGGCAAGCTTGGTTATGCCTGCGGCTTCCGCCTCAGCCTGAATGGCGGGGATATCGTCTTCACGGGCAACGATGATTATTTCGCAAACGCTTTCGCAGGACTGGAAAGCCTGCATGGTAACGCCTATGACCTTTCTGTCTCCCAGCGGGAGGAGTATCTTATTGACGCCGCCCATTCTTGTAGAATTTCCTGCGCACACAATAACAACGGAAGTTTTCATAGCAATATCTCCATTATGATTTCTGTATCGGACCGCATACACGGTACCTTATTATTATAATATACCTTGAAGATGATGTCAAATCATAATTTTGCTTCGCAAAATTATGATTTGAGTGAATAGTGATTAGTGAATAGTGAATAGTTGTGGTGTCGCCTTCGGCGACGTTTTAAATAATGTGAGCGCAGCGAACACATTAACTAATCACTAACCACTATGCACTAATCACTATTAGCGCTTGCGCTAAATTATGATTTATCCGGATAAACAAATGCCCCTGGGTGCTTTGCAGCACTCAGGGGCAAAACTGCTGTATGAATGTCAATCCATAGTCACGGCGAAGCATACGCTCTCACCGGGCTGATTGATGATATTCAGCTTGAACTTGTGCTTGTCGATGATGGACTTTGCTATGGCAAGACCCAGTCCGTAGCCGCCTGTTGCACGGTTTCTCGACTCGTCGCTGCGGAAGAAGCGTTCAAAGATCTTGTCCTGATCCTCCACCTTGATGCCCTCGCCCGTATTGAATACGGACAGCACCTTTCTGCCGCCCACCTTCTTCAGCGAAACTCTTACCGTACCGCCGTCGTTTGAGTATTTCAGCGCATTGTCGATGAATATGGCAGCCATCTGCTTAACGTGCTTTTCGCTTCCGCAGAGCATGATATTGTCGTCCACATCCACCTCGAACTGCTTGTTGCTCTCAAACGCCTGACACTCAAATGGCAGGGCTGTATTTACTATCGCCTTGCTCATGTTGAAGTACTTGTACTCCAGCTCAACGGTGTTGTTTTCGAGCCTTGTAAGGTTCAGCAGGTCATTTACCAGCACGTTCATGCGGTCTGTCTGAGACTTTATGTAGTTGAGCCACTTGTTCTCGCCTATCTCGCCCTGAAGAACGTCCGTATTTGCAGATATTACCGTAAGAGGAGTCTTGAGCTCGTGACTTGCGTCCGATACGAACTGCTTCTGCTTGTTGAAGGCTATCTTGATAGGCTGGATGCTCTTTTTGCTGAGGAAATACGCCAGTATGGACAGTATTATCAGCGCGATGGAGCCGATGATGATAGTGGTGCGCTTGAGCTGTCTGAGCATATCCATCTCATAGCTCTTGTCTGTCAGCACTATGAGGTTTCCGTTGGACTTGTCAGCCTGATAGTACTGATAGGAGTGGTACATACCAGTGTCGGTGTTCTTGTCAAGGATATCGGTTATGCACTCCTGAGCGTCATCGGCTTTCAGGTCCTCGTTATAGAGCTTTGCAAGGTAATGACCGTCCTTGTCGGACATGAGCACGAAGAAGTCTATGGAACCGAGGCTCTTCGGGATAGGCTCTACTTTTGAGGCGCCCATAGGGTTGGCCTCGGGATTAGGTGCAGCCTTTCTGCTCTTATCGTTCTTGTCAGCGTAAGTCACCTCGTCGCCGCCGTCCCTGTTTGCCAGCACGGTAAAACCGTCGAGAACGTCCTCGCCGCTGTAAACGGTCTGCATGAGACGGGGCTCGCTGTCATCATATCTTTCAGCCTCGCCGCCGTGCTCACGGTGGTAGCTCTCATAGTCGAAGTCGTCATTTTCATTGCTGTATGCCTTGGGAGCCTGTCCCCACTGCTGCTGGTTCCACGGATTCCAAGGACTCCACGGATTCCAAGGGTTCCAAGGGTTCCACGGGTCATAGGGATTCCAGTTGGGGTCGTACTGACCGTTTCCCCAGCCATTCTGACCG
This sequence comes from Ruminococcus flavefaciens, assembly GCF_900116855.1. Classification (GTDB taxonomy): domain Bacteria; phylum Bacillota; class Clostridia; order Oscillospirales; family Ruminococcaceae; genus Ruminococcus; species Ruminococcus flavefaciens_R. The sequence continues at coordinate 31,115 of NZ_UETD01000017.1, read as the reverse complement.
CCGTCACCGCCCCAGCCGCCGTTCTGACCGTCACCGCCGCCCCAGCTTCCCCAGTCGCCCCAGCTGCCCTGACCGCCGTTATTGTTGTTGTCGTTATTGGGCAGAGTGGGAGCCGTCCATTCCTGCTGGCTCTCCTGACTTTCGGACCTTCTGGGCTGGGTCTCGGGCTGTCTTGGCTGAGTTTCGGGCTGTTTGAAGGGCACCTCGTTCTGATTGCCCTGATCATCATTGGGACTTGGCTGAGCCTCAGGCTGCTCCTGCTGCTCGTACTCGTTCTCCTCGTAGTTCTCGGTATTCGTGGTCTCCTCCTCGGAGGTCACAGCCGAAGTGGTAGTCTCTGTCGCCTTTGTAGTAGTCGCCGAGGTCTCCGTAGTGATAACGGCAGTGGTCGCCTGCGCGGTAGTCACAGGCGCTTCCGAAGGCTTTTTTGCAGGCTCCGAGGGCTTGCCGTTCTTAGGCTCGCCGTTATCGGGCGGAGTGAACATGAACTTCAGCTCCTTGTCGTTATACTCCGTGCCCGCAGCTATCTGCATGAGGACTTCCTTTGACTGTCCTCTCATGACAGCCTTGGTGATAACATTTATGGAGCTTATGAGCGCGATGAACACTGCAAGCAGTATGCTCACTATCATGGTGAACAGCTTCATCTGCGCTTTTCTGAACATCTGATCGTTATTTTTCCTGAACATAGCAGCATTCCTCCTTACTCAAGCGAATAGCCTATGCCTCGGGCGGTTTTGATCTGAACAGGAGCGGATATGACAGAGAGCTTCTTTCTCAGGAACGATATGTACACCTCGATGTTGTTGTACTCAACATCGCTCTCATATCCCCATATCTTTTCGATTATGCGCTCCTTGGGGAGTATCTGATGGGGATTGGAGATAAGCAGCTCCATGATCTGATACTCCTTCAGTGACAATTTTACGTCATTTCCCTGCCACATCACAGAGCAGGTGTTCTTGTTGAGCTCAAGACCGTTGTAATCCAGCCTGTTCTCATCGACGATCTCGCCCTTTCTTCTGGTGAGGGCGCGGACTCTCGCCAGCAGCTCTCCCGTAACGAAGGGCTTTGTCAGGTAGTCGTCCGCACCGCCGTCAAGACCGTTGATCTTGTCCTCGATCTCGCTTCGCGCGGTGAGCAGCAGGACGGGAGTGCTTATCCTCTCCTGTCTCAGCTTCCTCAGCACCTCCAGACCGTTCATGCCGGGAAGCATGATGTCAAGGATGATACAGTCGTACACACCTGTCATGGCATTATCAAGACCGTCTATACCGTTGTAAGCGGTGTCAACATTATACATATTTCTTTTAAGGATCTCCGAAAGAGCATCCGCAAGCTGCATCTCGTCTTCAACTACGAGAACTCTCATATAAATTCCCCCTTGGAACTGCTCTGCCCCTGCGGCAGAGGGTATGTCATAGCACGGGAGCAGCCACTCCGAGAGTACACCACTCCACTCTACTATTATTATATCACAAATTATTGAAATAAGCTTAAAAGATGCATTAGTTCAATATGTTGATTAGGAAAAAAATCCGCACGGTTTTTGTGCATATCAACAGTTTTATATTTTAGCTGCCGACAAATGTTGACTAAGTAATAAATTTGTGTTAGAATTGAATATGCAAACAAGCAAGAATAATTTACTGTTTTTACTCATTTTGCAATGTTACGAATACCCACAGGACAGGGGGCTGATAATATGATATCACCGTCAGAACGTAAAAAAATAGGATTTTCGCTGCTGACATCTCACAGCGCCGAGATGAAAAAGTACGTTGACGTGTATGCTTTATACATTGAAAAGGGATATACCAAGGATCTGTGCGAAGCCTATGCGGACGCCTTCATCGACAACGCAAAAAAGCCCTCGCCCTTTGATATAATCCAGCTTGCAGCGCTCTATGGCAGGATACACGACTACAAGACATCCGCCTTTTATCTTGAAAAGCTTGAAGACAAGAAGCTCAGCGGCGACGAGAGGTTCGCCTACTGCATCGAGACTCTCTCCACTGTCAGCAAAATAGGCAACTGGCGCGATGCTGAGGACTTCCGCACGAGGAACATAAGCTTTCTCCAGAAGCATACGATAAAGGTCTCGCCGCAGAGAGAGGCTGATCTTTACATTGCCCTTGCGCTGGCTGACTGCGCCGCAAAGAACTACCAGCAGGCGCTGAAGCTGCTGAAATTCGGCTATAAGCCGCAGGGTGCCAAGGACCTCACTCTCCTTGAGATATTCATTACGGTTGTGTATATCTTCGCCAAGGCGGGGGACGACGAGGGACTGGACGGAGCGCTTCAGAACGCAGAGAGCTGCCTGAGACTGTTCAAACAGTTCGACTTCCCGTGGCAGGCTTCCTACTACCGCAGGCGTATCGAGGATGCAGCCAACGGAATATTATGACATAAGGCTCCGGAGACAGACTTCGGAGCTTTTTTGTAGCACAAAAATCGTTAAAACAAAAAAATATATGAAGATTTTCCGTATTTTTTATGAATTTTCTTCCGAGGTATTATTGTGTATGATTTAACCAACAAATTTCATCTGTATAATCGCGACCGAATATTACAGATTGTTAAAAACTCGGTTTTTTGAAGCACAATTTGTGCAAGTGCCGAAAACAACGCATCTGCGTTGTTTTCAGAGATAAAAAACTGCTGCCGAAAGACGTAAAATACATCAAAATCTGCATATATGAATATTGTATGAACGCATAAAATATTCAGTTTTGTTCATAAACACTTAATATAAATAATTGAATTTTATTTAGCAATATAGTGCTAATTTCAGGCAATATAATCAATTGAACTTTCTCCCCCTATGGGCTATAATACAATTGTTGGAAGAACAGAGACCGAAAAATCGGTCTCCATCCACCACATAATTACATCAAGATATATTATGTGTCCTGTAACAAAATCGGCAATTATATCCTGTTTTGCTCGATACGGTTTTAAACTCCGCCGTATCAAAGCCACATCAACCAGTTCCAAAAGACATTTTACTTATTCACAACTGTTATTAAACATTAATGCCTATAATATGTTTAATCGCCTAAGGCAGTTTTTCAGATCGCTTAAAACGTTACAACAGTAGTGATAACAATGCAAAGGGATATATGGCACTACGGAATTTGTGCCTGCCGTACGGCATCTGCGTATAGAGGGTGCGCAGCCGCCAACTCGATAGCGACCTTGATTGGCTTTTGAGAGGGTGTCAATGAAGGTCGTTATTATTTTGCCAGTTCCGGTTCTATACCTATATAAAAAAGGCTGTCTCAGGACAGCCTTTTTTACTTTAATTTTCACTTTCCAAGCTTGCTCTTGAGCTTTCTGAGAGTATAGCCCTCGTTTATCTTCATGACTCCTCTGTCGATAGCCAGCGCATAGTCGGGAACGTCCCTTGTTACGGTGGTTCCTGCGGCTGTGTATACAGCCTTGCCCAGCTTTACGGGAGCGATGAGATTGGTGTTGCAGCCGATGAAGCAGTTGTCACCGATAACGCAGCGGCTCTTGGCGATACCGTCGTAGTTTACGGTAACAGTCCCGCAGCCGATGTTCACGCGCTTTCCGATGTCGCTGTCGCCGACGTAGGCAAGATGTGCAATGGCGGTCTTTTCGCCGATAGTGGAGTTCTTTATCTCCACGAAATCGCCTATCTTGGCGCCCGACTTCACAACGCTGTCGGGACGTATATGAACGTAGGGACCTATCTTTACACCTGCCTCTATCTCCGACTCGTAAGCCTGCACTGTGTGGAGGTTTACATCATCGCCTATCTTACAGTTCTCCACCACGGTATTGGGACCTATCTTGCAGTTCTTGCCGATGGTGGTATTTTTTCTTATTATAGTATTGGGAAGTATCTCCGTGCCCACGCCTATCTCAACGCCGCGCTCGATGACAACGCCGTCTGTGCAGGTGAACTCAACGCCGTTGGCAAGGTGCTTCTCAATAACAGCCATTCTTGCATAGGTGTTCAGCTCGAGGAGGTCCTTTCTGTCGTTGGCGCCCCTGATGATATCCGCATTCTCGGACTTGTATGCGCCTGCGTTCTTGCCTTCTGCAAGAGCGATGGCGATGGTGTCGGTGAGGTAGTACTCATTCTGCACATTGTCATTGCTGAGCTTGCCGAGAAGCTCTATGAGGTCGGCAGTCCTGAACCAGTATGTGCCCGAATTTACTTCCTTTATCCGGCGCTGCTCCTCGGTAGCGTCCTTCTGCTCAACTATGCCGCTGATGCCGCCTGCCGAGCGGATTATCCTGCCGTAGCCGAAGGGGTTCTCCAGCTCCGCAGTAATTACCGTAACAGCGTTTTTCTGCTGCTTGTGTATGATAAGCGACTCCTTTATAGTCTCGGCGTCGATAAAGGGAGCATCTCCGCAGAGCACGAGGGTATTGCCCTCCGTATCCTCCTCAAGGACGGGCACAGCCTGCTTCACTGCATGACCCGTACCAAGTCTCTCCTCCTGAAGAACGGTCTTGTAAGCGCCGCCCAGATACTCATCTATCATCTCGCCCTTGAAGCCCTTGACCACGCATATATCCGTAAGGTCTGCTGCTTCACAGGCAGATATCACCCAGCGGAGCATAGGCTCGCCCAGCACCTTGAAAAGAGGCTTGGGCATTTCCGCCTTCATGCGCTTGCCCTGTCCGCCTGCAAGAATTACTGCTTTATTCATATTCGTTCCTCCTATATGTCAATTTTGAGTTTTATCCTCTGGCGGGAAATTCTGCTTCAGATAGTCCTTCAGCATATCTTCCACATAATTGTTGTGATAGCAATCCTCATATATTTTAAGTTCTGCATCTGTACCATGTGAGGTAAGTCTTTCATAAAGCGCCGTTGCTTCCTCAGTCATATTTTTATTGCCGTTATAGTTATCCTCGAAAGAAGGATTTTCTCTGCCGCCTGCACATATTAATACGTTCTTATCCATAGTCTCATTGCGGTCAAAATAGTCAAATTCCCGTGTATACGCATAGGGATCTGTAATAACACTCGGATCATAAAGCTGCTCATCGAAAGAATGATAATAATTCCAGAATGCCATGCTTCCCATTATGTACCTTGCAAATGGCTGATATTCATATTTGTCCGAATTACATAGGGCATAGTGAGAGAACGTTCCTCCGCAGGAATGTCCGAAAAATACGGAGCGTGACTCGTCGATCTTATAGTTCAGAGCAACAGTCCGCATGAGGTCGTCAGTAATAAAATCGAGGAATTTATTCTGGCGAATTATAAATTTATCAAGCCGCTCTTCATCACCGCCGCCATTCCTGTCATAATCATAGCCGAGTGTAACGAATATCAGAGGAGCTGCTTCACCGTCGCTGATAAGTTGGCGAAGATCGGGTATTAATTTGAACCAATACGCAGGATCGGTCATCAGAAATACAGGATATTTCTTGTTTTCATCATAGTCAGGTGGAAGTATGACATGGACGAGAAAGTCTGTGTCAAGCTGTTCATCGTATATTTTTATCTCTCGGATATCATCAGTGAATTTCTTCACTTTAAGTTCCGTAGAATCAGGCAGGGGGTAGAAATTACGACCGTTTTTGCTCAGGCTGAAACACTTCTCAGGATCAAGGAGTGTAAACTCACGGAAGCTCGATTTCTCCTTTTCCTTGTCGGTCATATTATCCGAGCAGATAAGCCCATCGTAGTATTCAACGGTCACTTTTGTTGTCGGTTTCGTTGCAGGCTCTGTTTCCGTCTCTGTTGCAGCTTCCGCAGTTGTCGCGGCAGCTGTAGTTTCCACCGTAGCAGACGAGGTCTCGCCTTTTCCCGCGCAGGAAGCAGCAGAAACCGCCATAAGTCCGCACAACATAAGTGTCAGTGCTTTGTTCTTCATTGTATTCTCCATAGCGTAATAGTGTCAGTTCTCAGGCGGAAAATTCTGTTTCAGGTAATCCTTGAGCATATCTGCAAGGTAATTATTGTGGTAGCAATCCTCATATATCTTCAATTCAGCATTTGCACCGTGAGAGACGAGCCTTTCATGGAGAAGCTTTGCCTCCTCGGGGATAGTGGGGAGGTCATCAGGTGCCTTGAAATCATAGTAATTCTCTCTGCCGCCTGCACATATCAGCACATTCTTGTCCATTGTCTCATTGCGGTCAAAATAATCGAACTCCCGCTGAAAAGCATACGGATCCTTAATGGAACTGTTGTCAAAATACTCCATATCGGGATAGAAATATGCGTAGAATGAGGGACTTCCTATTATATAGCTCCCGAAGGGCTGATAATCATACTTATCCGAATTGCAAAGGGCATAATGTGAAAACACCCCGCCAAATGAATGCCCGAAAAATACAGAACGTGAAGCGTCCACCTTGTAATTGAGAGAAATGGTTTTCATAAGGTCATCGGTGATAAAGTCAAGGAGCTTTTCCTCCTGCAGGATAAACTTATCAAAACGCTCTTCTTCCTCACGTGTGTCGTAATCGTAGCCGAGAGTTACGAATATAACGGGAGCGGCTTCGCCCTCGTCTATGACTTTCCAGAGGTCGGGAACTTTTTTCAGATGATACGCCGAATCAGTGATGAATACCACCGGGTATTCCTTGTCTTTGTCATAATTCGGCGGAAGTGTTATGTGCGCAAGGAACTGCTGGTCAAGCTGTTCGTCGTATATGGTCAGCTCGCGGAAATAATCCTTGATCTTGGTTATCTTCGTTATATCAGCGGGATAGAAATAGTAGGAATTGCGTCCGTTTTCGCCTATCTCGAAGCATTTGTCAACATCAAGCAGCGTAAATTCGCGGAAGCTTGATCTCTCCTTTTCCTTTTCGGTCATATTATCCGAGCAGATAAGCCCATCGTAGTATTCAACGGTCACTTTTGTTGTCGGTTCCGTTGCAGGCTCTGTTTCCGTCTCTGTTGCAGTTCCCGCAGTTGTCGCGGCAGCTGTAGTTTCCACCGTAGCAGACGAGGTCTCGCCTTTTCCTGCACAGGAGACCGCCGAAGCCGCCAGCAAGCCGCATACCATAAACACTGATAAAAGCTTTTTCACGTTTGTAGCTCCCCTTTATCAGCCGATACCGCCGTCGGCAGCCGACTCAAGAGTTTCCTCATCCATGGGTATTATCTTCCAGCCCTCACCGTCAACATCAACAACGATTATATCCTCCGAGGTGCTGTCTTTCTGGCTGCCGCTCTTGACAGTAACATTCATCTTCAGCTTATAGCCGTCCGACACGGTATAAGGAGGAGCGCTGACCTTGAGCATATTGGTGTATGAGTCGAAATACACACCGGCGCCCTTCATAGCCTTCTCGCTGATCTTGACCTCGTCTGAGGTGGTACACTTATCAAGCGAACCGTCCACGCCCATTTCCAATGCGGAATACAGCTGCTTTGTAAGTCCGCTGCTTTTAAGTCCCGATATGAGTGCATGAGGGTACATACAGTTCAGCATACCGTTGCCGTCGCCCTCGAAAACATTGTTTACGAAATCCTTTATGCAGGCATCTGCTTCCGCAGGAAGCACCTTGCTCGCTGTGTTTTCTTCTTTCTTACTGCCGCAGGAAACTGCCGTACAGCCGATAAGTATACATGAAAGTATAGTCGCTGTGATCTTTTTCATAATAAACTCCTTATTTCATAAACCATTTTGCAGCTTTTACCATCCGCTGCCATGTATTTATTTTTACATACTTTAACAATAAATGCAAGCCTTTTTCGCAGAAAACAAAGTGGTTTGTTAAATTTTGTACAAACTGCAATAAAATAAAGGGGTAATTTTTGTCATCACATATATGGTATTTTTTTCTGAGATGTGTTATAATAGGTATAACTCGGATAATGCCCCCAGGGTTCTTGTCCGGTAATGTTAAAAATGGAGGTATACACCAATGGCAAATAAGTATTGTTACCTTTTCTCAGAGGGTAATGCCAACATGAGAGAGCTTCTCGGCGGTAAGGGCGCAAACCTGGCTGAGATGACAAACATCGGTCTCCCTGTTCCTCAGGGCTTCACGATCACAACAGAGGCTTGTACTCAGTATTATGAGGACGGCGGTATCTCTGATGAGATCCAGGCAGAGATCAATGAGTACATCACAAAGATGGAAGGAATCACCGGCAAGAAGTTCGGCGACAAGGAGAATCCTCTCCTCGTTTCTGTACGTTCTGGTGCAAGAGCTTCAATGCCCGGTATGATGGATACAATCCTTAACCTCGGTCTCAATGAGACAGTTGTTAACACGATCGCTGAAAAGTCCAACAACCCCAGATGGGCTTGGGACTGCTACAGAAGATTCATCCAGATGTATTCTGACGTAGTTATGGAAGTTGGTAAGAAGTACTTTGAAGAGCTTATCGACAAGATGAAGGAAGAAAAGGGCGTTACACAGGACGTTGAGCTCACAGCTGAGGACCTCAAGACTCTCGCCGGCCAGTTCAAGGCTGAGTACAAGGCTAAGATCGGTGTAGACTTCCCTGACGATCCTAAGGAGCAGCTCATGGGAGCTATCAAGGCTGTATTCCGTTCATGGGACAACCCCAGAGCTAACGTTTACAGACGTGATAACGATATTCCTTTCTCATGGGGTACTGCTGTTAACGTACAGTCAATGGCATTCGGTAACATGGGCGACGACTGCGGTACAGGTGTTGCCTTCACAAGAGACCCTGCTACAGGTGAGAAGAAGCTCATGGGCGAGTTCCTTACAAACGCTCAGGGCGAGGACGTTGTTGCAGGCGTTCGTACTCCTATGCCTATCCAGCAGATGGCTGAGACATTCCCTGAGGCTTTCAAGCAGTTCCAGGAAGTTTGCCAGACTCTCGAAAATCACTATCACGATATGCAGGATATGGAGTTCACTGTTGAGAACAAGAAGCTCTATATGCTCCAGACAAGAAACGGTAAGAGAACTGCACAGGCTGCTCTCAAGATCGCTTGTGACCTCGTTGATGAGGGCATGAAGACAGAGCAGGAAGCTGTTGCAATGATCGACCCCAGAAACCTCGATACACTTCTCCACCCCCAGTTCGATACAAAGGCTCTCAAGGCTGCTACTCCTATCGGCAAGGGCCTCGGCGCTTCACCCGGAGCTGCTTGCGGTAAGATCGTATTCACAGCTGACGACGCTGTAGCGTGGGCTGAAAAGGGCGAGAAGGTAGTTCTCGTTCGTCTCGAGACATCACCTGAGGATATCACAGGTATGAAGGCTGCTCAGGGTATCCTGACAGTTCGCGGCGGTATGACTTCACACGCTGCTGTTGTTGCCCGTGGTATGGGTGAGTGCTGCGTATCAGGCTGCGGCGACATCAAGATGGATGAAGCTAACAAGAAGTTCGAGCTCGGCGGAAAGACATTCAACGAGGGCGACTACATCTCTATCGATGGTACAACAGGTAACATCTACGACGGTATCATTCCTACAGTTGACGCTCAGATCGCAGGCGAGTTCGGAAGAATCATGGCTTGGGCTGACAAGTACAGAACTCTCAAGGTTCGTACAAACGCTGATACTCCTGCTGACGCTAAGAAGGCAAGAGAGCTCGGCGCTGAGGGTATCGGTCTCTGCCGTACAGAGCACATGTTCTTCGAGGCTGACAGAATCGCTGCTTTCCGTGAGATGATCTGCTCAGATACAGTTGAAGGAAGAGAAGCTGCTCTCGCTAAGATCGAGCCTATGCAGCAGGGCGATTTCGAGGCTCTCTATGAGGCTCTCGAGGGCAACCCTGTTACAATCAGATTCCTTGATCCTCCTCTCCACGAGTTCGTTCCTACAGAGGAAGCTGACATCGAGGCTCTCGCTAAGGCACAGGGCAAGTCAGTTCAGGACATCAAGAACATCATCGCTTCACTCCACGAGTTCAACCCCATGATGGGTCACAGAGGATGCCGTCTTGCTGTAACATATCCTGAGATCGCTAAGATGCAGACAAGGGCTGTTATCAAGGCTGCTATCAATGTTAAGAAGAACCACCCCGACTGGAACGTTAAGCCCGAGATCATGATCCCTCTCGTAGGCGACGTTAAGGAGCTCAAGTTCGTTAAGAAGGTCGTTGTTGAGACTGCTGACGCTGTTATCGCTGAGGCTGGCGCAAACCTTGAGTACGAAGTTGGTACAATGATCGAGATCCCCAGAGCTGCTCTTACAGCTGACGAGATCGCTAAGAACGCTGACTTCTTCTGCTTCGGTACAAACGACCTTACTCAGATGACATACGGCTTCTCAAGAGACGACGCAGGTAAGTTCCTCGGCGCTTACTACGACAAGAAGATCTTCGAGAACGATCCTTTTGCTAAGCTCGATCAGGCAGGCGTTGGTAAGCTCATGGAAATGGCTATCAAGCTCGGCAAGCCCCAGAATCCTAAGCTCCACTGCGGTATCTGCGGCGAGCACGGCGGCGATCCTACATCTGTTGAGTTCTGCCACAAGATCGGCCTCGACTATGTATCTTGCTCACCTTTCCGTGTTCCGATCGCTCGTCTGGCTGCTGCTCAGGCTGCTATCGCTGACAAGAAGTAATTATAACTCATCAGAGTTGATCTGCACATACGATTAACATTTGCGCCCGTGTATTCGGATAACTGATGTTAATAACAGTCCCCCTGAACTACTATGGTTCAGGGGGATTTTTTCATCCTCACAGCGAGTAACATTTTACACATAACAAAAATTACTCTCCAAAAACCTTGACATCTTCTGACATATATGCTATACTATCCTCAAAGAGTTACATAATGTACATAACGAAATATTTAGGAGGCTTTATGAAACTTACTAAACTGGCTGCCGTGAAAACAGGCCTTGTTCTGTCGCGGAAAGAAGCCAAAACTACCGATAAAAGCTGGGAATACCGTCAGCTGAATCTGAAAGCTGTCAATGACGACGGTACTATAAATACAGATGAAACGATACCGTTTTACGCTTCGGAGGAGCTCTCGCCGAACTACCTCACGCAGGTGGGGGACATAGTTGTCAAGACCTCCGAGCCGTACACGGCGGCATATATCACAGAGGAATACACGGGACTGGTCATACCGTCGCATTTTGTTGTGGTGAGAGTAGATATAACGAAGGCTCTGCCGCAGTATATCGCGTGGTATCTGAACAAAGACCGCATAAAAAAGGCTTTCCGCATGAGCTGTACGGGTATGCTGAAACAGATAAAGCCCACTATGGTCGGTGAGACTGAGATAAAACTGCCGTCCCTTGAACGTCAGCGGCAGGTGGTTGAGCTTTATAATATTTCCCGACAGGAAATAGTTCTGCTGGAAAGGCAGATAAGGCAGAAAGAAGCCTATTACAAGGCGCTGATAAATAAGGTAAACAGGATGTGAGAAGTATGGATAAAGAGATAAAAGAGCGCATAGCCGCCATAAACAGCGGCATTATCCCCGAAGGCTACAAGAAAACGAAAGTCGGTATTGTGCCTGTGGAGTGGGAAGTTGAACATATAGGTGAACACTTACAAGAATATCGAGAATTATCGAATGATATTGAAAAATATCCTGTTTACTCCTCGTCACGCAAAGGCTTGATTCCGCAGTCAGATTATTACGATCAAAAAGAAGCTACACAGACTAATTTAGGTTATAAAATAGTTCCTGTCGGATATGTAACCTACCGGCATATGAGCGACGATGATATTTTTCATTTTAATCTTAACACAACAGGGAAATCTGTCTTGGTAAGCAGTGAATATCCTGTCTTTAATGCTAAGTCAAATGCAAATCTTTACTATATTATTTCATGTTTGAATGAAATGCCACGTTTCAGATATTTTTGTAGGTCACAAAAATTAGGCGGTACAAGAACCAGATTATATTATAAAAATCTTTCAATGTATCAACTATCTTTTCCCCCACTCCCCGAACAGCAAAAGATAGCGGAGATACTCTCCACGCAGGACAAGCTGATAGAATTGCAGGAAAAGAAGATAGAGCAGTTGAAAGAACTGAAAAAAGCCTATCTGCAAAAGATGTTTCCGAAAAAAGGCAGTAAATATCCCGAACTAAGGTTTAAAGGATTTACTGATCCTTGGGAACAGCGTAAGTTGGGTGATATGTGCGATGAGTTCCAAAGTGGCAAGAGTATAAAAGCGTCTGAAATAACAGATTCGGGGCGCTATGCTGTCTATGGTGGAAATGGGTTTAGAGGTTACACGAACACATACAATCATGATGGTGATTTTGCCTTAATCGGCAGGCAAGGTGCGTTATGTGGAAACATGAACTTTTCCTCTGGAAAAGCCTATTTTACGGAACACGCCGTTGCTGTTCACGGAAATAATGACAACGATACATTGTTCTTGTACTACCTCTTAGATTTGATGAATTTAGGACAATATTCAGGTCAATCTGCACAGCCCGGATTAGCTGTAAATAAGATTATTCAACTGACTACAAAAGTACCAAATATAGCTGAACAAAAGCAAATAAGCTGCTTTTTCAAGGCTCTCGACAACCTTATCACCCTTCATCAGCGTAAGTCAGAACAGGAAAAACAAAAGAAAAAAGCCCTTATGCAATTATTGCTTACAGGCATAGTAAGAACGAAATAAATACAGTGAGGTAAATAATAATGACTACTAAAAACGATATAGAAAAGGTGCTCTGGAGTGCCTGCGACAGCTTCAGAAACAAGATAGACAGCTCCCGTTACAAGGATTACATACTCGCCATGCTCTTTGTCAAGTATCTGAATGACGTTTACAACGAGACAAAAGCTAAGTATATCGAGGAATACAAGGGCGACGAAAGACGTGTTGAACGTGCTATGCGCAACGAGCGTTTCACTCTGACCGAGACTTCTACCTTCGATTATCTCTACGACAACCGCACCGATAACGAGATCGGTCAGAAGATAAATGTTGCCCTTGCCGAGATCGAAAATAACAACAGCGAGAAGCTCCGCAATGTGTTCCGTGCTATCGACTTCAACTCCACTGTTGATTTCGGCGAGACTAAGGACAAGAACGCTATCCTCCGCAATCTGCTTGAGGATTTCCATGAGCTTGACCTCCGTCCTACGCAGTTGGACAGCGCTGATATTATCGGCGACGCTTATGAGTACATGATAGCAAACTTTGCTTCCGATGCAGGCAAAAAAGGCGGAGAATTCTTTACCCCAAGTCAGGTCTCAAAGCTCGTTGCAGAACTTGTTTCGCCGCAGGAGAATGAGAGAATTTACGATCCTACCTGCGGAAGCGGCGGTCTGCTCCTTAAAGCGTACAATAAAGTGCAGTCCCACAAAGCAGCCGTTTACGGTCAGGAAGTCAATAACCAGACATGGGCGCTGTGTAAGATGAATATGTTCCTCCACGGTGTTGACGATGCTGTAATCTGGCAGGGCGATACACTGGCTAACCCTCAGAATATCAAGGAAGACAAGCTGATGAAGTTCCAGTGTGTTGTGGCAAATCCGCCTTTCTCTCTCGATAAGTGGGACAGCGGTTTCCTTTCGGGACTCAGCGGCGAGGACAAGAAAAAAGAGAAGATGAACGCTTCACTTGACCCCTTCGGACGATTCGCATGGGGAGTTCCTCCCACTTCAAAGGGCGACTATGCCTTTGTCCTGCATATGCTCCACAGCCTTGACGAAAACGGCGGACGTATGGCGGTTGTACTGCCTCACGGTGTACTTTTCAGAGGTGCAAGCGAGGGCAAGATCAGAAAGGAAATAATAGAGTTTAACCTGCTTGACGCTGTTATCGGTCTGCCTGCAAATCTGTTCTACGGTACGGGCATTCCTGCCTGCATTCTTGTTTTCAAGAAGAACCGCAGTAAATCCGATGTGCTGTTTATTGACGCAAGCGGCGACGGAAATTTCGAGAAAGGCAAGAACCAGAACATTCTCCGTGACAGTGATATCGAGCGTATAGTGGAGACTTACCGCAAGCGTGAAGCCGTGGACAAATACAGCTATGTTGCTGAAAAGAGTGAGATCGTCGAGAACGACTACAACCTTAATATCCCCCGTTACGTTGATACTTTCGAGGAGGAAGCTCCCATTGATATCGACGCTGTCAAGGCTGACATTGCCGCAACAGAAAAGGAAATCGCTGAGGTGCAGGCGAAGATGGATGAAATGTTGAAGGAGCTTGGGGTATAAATGGCTAAAGAAAAAACGAATGAATTTACAGCAAGAAAAGTTAAAAAGGATATTAAAGAGATAATCAAAAAATATCCGATTGAAAAAGATGATAGCAGAATTGAAAAAGTCTATTTGCGTAAAAAAGCCATTTCAGATTACTATGAAAAAAACAAAAATAAAATTGAGGACAATGTGCTTGTTGAAGTATACAACAAAATGTACAATCCTTCTGCCATTAAAGAGTTATCAATAGGAATTATTTCAGGTATATTAGCAACTTGGATTTGTGAAATAGTCAAAACAAAGATTCCATATACTGGTAATTCCAAAATAGAATTAATAGCTTATATTATAGCTATAATTTTTTTAGCACTAATTATTATTCTGATATTTTTCTTTATGCTTATACAGTCATACAAGAATATATTATCATTACATTCTTATATCGATGAGACAAATGCACATCACAGGAAAATTGTCTATAATCTTATTAAAGAGCGTGAAACTAAATATGAAAAGAGGAATAATAACGAGCCCAAGCGTAACAAAAAGAATAGAAAACATAAATAAAGGCATTACCCCGAAGGCTACAAGAAAACGAAAGATAACATGTAATTATAAGTCAGTAAGCGATTATTGCTTACAGGAAAGGTTAGGTGTATGTAATGGAAGATAAAACAATTATGGCTCAGGAAGTAAAAGAAAAAGAGATTGAAACTATAAGAAACAGAAAGCCTCGCATGGCAATCTGCTACGATTTCGACAAAACACTCTCTCCCGATGATATGCAGACTTTTACGCTTATCCCTTCGTTTAATATTGATAAGAATTCATTCTGGGAGGAAACTGGAAAACTGGCTCATGATAATCTTATGGACAATAACCTCGCATGGATGTATCAGCTTATCAAGCATTCAACATTTAGGGATAAATCTATAAAAAAGGAGTATTTTCAGGCAATTGGAAAAGATGTAAAGCTCTATAAAGGCGTAGATAAGTGGTTCGACAGAATAAACGATTATGCCGAAAAACAAGGTATCATTCTTGAGCATTACATTATCTCATCCGGACTTAAAGAGATTATCGAGGGAAGTATGATCGCTGATAAATTTAAGCGTATATATGCTTCTTCCTATTACTATTCTTCTGATGGGGTAGCCGTATGGCCAGCACAGGCGGTAAACTATACCAACAAGACACAGTTCATTTTCAGAATCGCTAAAGGTATATTCGAGGAATATGATGAAACAGTAAATGATTCTATGCCGGAGAGCAATCTGTACATACCTTATGAAAATATCGTTTATATAGGCGATAGTGCAACCGATATTCCGTGTATGCGTCTTGTTAAAAGCAAGGGTGGTTTTTCAATAGGTGTTTATGATCTGGAAAAAGATATGCGTCAAAAGGTATATCAGCTTTTTAATGACGGAAGAATAAACTACTATGCACCTGCAGATTATTCTTCTCGTAGCGAATTAATGCAGTATGTAAAGAAAATAGTTGATACAGTTGCTGCTAAAGAGAAAATGAAGACGGAGCAGATGATATTAAATGTTGATGCAGCATTGTTCGGAGCTATAAAAGCAATGGAGCGAATGAGCTCTTTGGCTAATGAAAAAACGCCTAAAAAAATGAAAAGGGATTTGGAAAGCACCATTAAAGAGATGAAAGATTTACTCTCAGGAAATATTGAATAAACGTTACTTAGTTAAAGTAGGTGGTGACTATATGAATCATGACGCATACCTCGAAGACAACATAAGCAAAAATCCTGCCCTCGAATTATTGCAGAAGCTGGATTATACCTATCTTTCCCCCGAAGAGTGTGAGGCTCAGCGTGGCGGACTGTACAATGTCATTCTCAAAGATATCCTCCTCTCGCAGCTTGAAAAACTGAACAGCTATACTTTCGGCGGTAAGGAGTATAAATTTTCAAATGAGAACATACAGCGAGCAGTTGATGAGATAGACGAGCCGCTGGCTGATAATCTTGTTGTGTCCAGTGAAAAGGCATACAATGACATTATGCTCGGACGAAGCTATCCCGAAACTCTCCCCGACGACAGAACTATGAATTTCAATCTGAAATACATAGACTGGGACGATATTACGAATAACGTCTTTCATGTTACCGAGGAGTTTACCGTTCACAGCGCAGACCGTCAGCATGATACCCGTCCTGATATTGTTCTCTTTGTCAACGGTATTCCATTTGCAGTGATAGAGTGCAAAGCACCGACAATCTCCGTAGAACAGGCAGTTGAGCAGACTATACGCAATCAGAAACAGGAATACACTCCGCAGCTTTTCAAGTTCGCTCAGGTAGTTGCTGCGACTAATAAAAACTTCTTCAAATATGCGACCACAGGAACTGCAAAGAAGTTCTGGAACGTATGGCGAGAAGAAGATACCGAGTGGCTTGACGGACTGCTTTCACAGCATATCACCGACCGCAGTATCACTCAACAGGACAGGGATATCGTGTCGCTCTTTGACAGGCACAGGCTTATGGAGCTTACAAAATACTTCATTGTCTTTGATGCGAACATAAAGAAAATATGCCGACATCAGCAGTTTTTCGCTATCCGAAAGATAATAAAGACTATCAACACCGACGATGAGAACGGCAACCGTCAGAGTGGTGTTATATGGCACACTCAGGGCAGCGGAAAGTCCCTAACAATGGTAATGCTTGCAAAGTATATCCTCATGGAACTTACAAGCTGTCACCCGAAAGTTATCATAGTTACCGACCGTAAAGACCTTGATAACCAAATAGCCAAGACATTTGCACACACCAGACTTTCACCGGCAAAAGCCACATCAGGAAAGCATCTTGTTGAACTGATACAGAGCGATAAAGCTGATGTTGTAACAACGATAATCAATAAATTCAATACTGCCGAAAATCAGAAAATCAAGATAAATGACCGCAATATATTTGTACTTGTAGACGAAAGCCACCGCAGTAACTATGGTACTCTTGCGACTAAAATGAGGATAGTATTCCCTTGCGGATGTTACATAGGCTTTACAGGTACTCCGCTGATGAAAAAGGAGAAATCCACTGTTGGACGTTTCGGTGGCGGCGACTATATTCACAAGTATACTATCAAGGATGCAGTTGATGATAAAGCGATAGTTCCGCTTATTTATGAGGGACGTTTTGTGGATCAGAAAGTTGATGAAGATAATATAGACCTGTGGTTTGAGAAAACTACTCGCCGTCTTAACGAGCGTGAGCGTGAGGATCTGAAGCAGAAGTGGAGCAGCATCAAGCGCCTGACTTCTACCGATGCAAGAATCCGCAGGATAGCTCTTGATATTGAGGAACACTTTACAGACAGCGTAAAGAATACGGGTATGAAAGCGATGCTTGCAACCAATTTCAAGCGTGATGCTGTTCGTTATCTTGAAGTATTTGAGCAGCTTGGAAGTCTTAACTGCGCTGTTGTTATATCAGCTCCCGATATGCGTGAGGGTGAAGACGATATACTGTCCGAGACAGATAACAAAGTCATAGCTTTCTGGAACAAGATGATGAAACAGTATGGCGATGCTGATACATACGAAGAAACTATCAAGAATAAATTCTGTGACGGTGACATTGATATCCTTATTGTTTGCAGTAAGCTGCTTACAGGGTTTGACGCACCAGTATGTCAAGTACTTTATATCGACAAAGAACTGAAAGAACATGGCTTGCTTCAGGCTATTGCCCGTACAAACAGGCTTTATGACGGCAAGGATTATGGTCTTATTGTTGACTATCGTGGTCTTATTCAGAAACTCGATACTGCTATGAATATGTACAGTGGTGCAGGTCTTGAAAACTATGAAGGAACCGATCTTTCAGGAGCGATAGTGGACGTTATGACCGTTGTAGGAGAACTTCGTGAGGCATATTCTCAGCTCTGTGAACTCTTCATAAGCATCAGAAACAAAAATGATGTAAATGAATATGAGGACAAGCTGGAAGATGAAGATTTACGAAATGACTTCTACAATCTTCTCTGTAAATTCGGAAAAGCTCTTGCTATTGTAGTCAATTCCGAGAAGGCTTATGAAGCTGTTCCCCGTGAGGAGATAAATAAGTATAAATCCGAATTCATCATGTTCTCTAAGATCAGAAAGTCTGTAAAACTCCGCTATGCTGATGCTATCGATAATAAGGAATATGAGCCTATAATGCAGAATTTACTTGATCAGAACCTTTCTGTAACAGGCTTGAAAATCGTTACAGCTCCCGTTGATATTCTGGATTCAGACGGACTTGAAAAGGAACTGAACGAACTTGGTTCAGCAAGATCAAAGGCAGATGCCATTCGTTCAAGAATGACTAAAAGCATATCCGAAAAATATGATGAAAACCCTGCTTATTATGATAATTTCTCAAAGAAAATAAAAGAAGCTCTCGAACTGTACAAAAAACAAGTAATAAGCGAGGCAGAGTATCTTGAAAAGATGACTAAGATCATGGAGGAATACCGCAGCGGAAAAACTGAACTCAAATATCCTGAAAGAATTAAAGACAATGTTCATGCTCAGGCGTTCTATGGAGTTGTTTCAGCGATACTTGATGAAGTAATACCTCTTTCAGAGAACAGAGATATAGTAGCTGATCTGTCGGCGGATATAACAGACATCATAAAGGAATACAGCAAAGTTGACTGGACCTCAAACATTGACATTCACAAGAAAATATCTCATGCACTGGACGATCTTCTCTACGATTACAGCGACAATAATAACTGGGATCTCAGCTTTGAGATTATGGATAAGATCATTGATAACGTTAAAACCATTGCACTCAGGAGGTTTTAATGAAAGTACTGTTAACAGAAACAAGAAAAGTAAAAACTGAGTGCGGAGATATTGAATATATTTTTGAGCGCAAGAATATCAAAAACATAAATCTCAGAATACGCCATAACGGAAGTATTTTTGTTTCAGTGCCTGAGAATGTTGCCGAGAGTATAGCAGATTCTTTTGTTATCAGCAAGTGCAGGTATATCAGAAATGCTGTTGATACTTTTGAAAGCAATGAGATACCTAAGGCTGAAATGAAGTATGTCAGCGGAGAAAATGTTACACTTCTCGGAAAGAATATGCGGATAAGCATTATCAAAGATGCAGAGGAATATGTAAATACCGACGGTATATATGTTTACATTCACGTAAGACGTCCCGACTATTATAACAGAAAAAAGAACCTACTTAATAACTGGCTGAATGAGCAGTGCAATATTATCTTCAGCGAAATAATGCACGAAGTTCATCAGAAATTCATTCCGTATGGAGTGGATTATCCGCAGTTGAAACTTCGCAATATGACTTCACGTTGGGGCAGCTGTCTGCCGAATAAAGGTATAATAACGCTTAATAAACGATTGATCGAAGCTCCCAAAAACTGCATTGAATATGTGGTGTATCATGAGTTCTGCCATTTTATTCATCCTAATCATTCAAAGCAGTTCTACTCCCTTTTACAGGTAATGCTGCCTGATTGGAGAGAGAGTAAACAGCTTCTTGAAAATCACATTGTTTTATAGAGGTGATATGTATGAAGTTTACAATTAAGGAAATACGTTTTAAGGATTATAAATCGTTTAAAGGAGATTATATATCACTAAAGCCAGAAAAAATCACACTTCTAATTGGGCGAAACAACTGCGGAAAGTCGAGTATAATAGATGTATTTGAATCAATAACATCCCCTTCTTTTTTCCATAAACACCGTTGTTCTATTCTAATTGATATTAACGGACAAAAGGTGAGAAATGAACCGTTCTCAGGGTATAAAGAATATATAGGCTATAAAACATATAGAATTGAGCCTATGAATAATACTTTTAGATGTAATTTAATAGAAGGTAATTACCAAACGAGCTATATTGATTCGGAGCCTCCCATTAGCAATTTCCTTCAAAGTATTTCTTTTAGAAGGCTCAATGCAGATCGTGATATTGTTCCGGAACCATATAATTCAGACTATCATTTAGATGAAAACGGCAATGGAGCTTGTAACCTGATCAATCAAATACTCACCAAAGAACAATTACCTGAAAAACTGATACATAAAAACTTGCTTGAAGCTTTAAATGAAGTAATGTATCCAGATTCAAAATTTGATGGTATAACAGTACAGAAAACAGCTGGAAGTGATAATTGGGAAGTCTATTTATACGAAGGAGATGACAGATATGCCCTCTCTAAAATGGGCAGTGGATTAAAAACAATAATCCTTGTTCTTTTGAATCTGCTCATTATCCCTGAAATAAATAAATACAATGATGAGCAGATACACTTCTTTGCCTTTGAAGAGCTTGAAAATAATCTTCATCCAGCATTACAAAGGCGCCTTTTTGACTATCTGTTTCAATACGGAAAAGATCATCCCAATGCATATATATTCTTAACAACGCATTCACATATTGCGATAAATACATTTGCCAATAAACCTGATACACAGATACTTCATGTCAAAAAAGAAAACGGTATTTCTACTATAGATACAATAGACAGCTTTATTTCAAAAACTCATGTATTAGAAGATCTGGATGTTAGAGCAAGTGATCTATTTCAATCAAATGGAATAATCTGGGTTGAAGGTCCATCGGACAGAATATATATCAAAAGATGGTTAGAAATATGGGGAGATAAAGAACTCATTGAGGGTTCAGATTATCAATTTTTATACTATGGCGGAAGATTGCTTTCACATTATACTACTAAAGAAACAGAAGATCTGATAAACATTCTGTCGACTAATAGAAATGCCGCTATTGTAATTGATAGTGACAAAAGATCAAAACAGGGACATATCAACGATACCAAAAAACGAATACAGAAAGAATTTGAAGAAAAAGGAATGCTCTGCTGGATAACAAAAGGAAAGGAAATTGAAAACTATCTTCCATATGGTGCTATTAATTCGGCATATTCTTCAAAACTCGAAACAAATTGCAAACAATATGAGCTTTTTCCTGAGTATATCGAAAGGGTATGCAAGAATTTTTCTTCTAAAAAAATTGAGTTTGCAAAAAATGTTTCACCATATATACTTGATAATGATGTAAGCAATGTTTTAGGTGTGAAAGAAATGATCATAGAATTAAGTGAAAAAATAAAAAAATGGAATCCTAAAATTCATGTGTAAGTATTATTATACTTCAACATATAATCACACATAATATTAAATCGAAATAACGAAGCCCTCCTGAAGATCTCACATAAGCGTGAGCTGTCGGGAGGACTTTTACTATCTATTTATTAATAATCATTATTTAGTTTGAAGGAACTCTTTAAGCAGGAATGCACAGAAATACGGAAATGAATATACATTATCCGAATAGCCGACGTTACCGTTGAACAGCTTAACTCCGAATTTAATATCAGCATATTTATCGGAGTTTATCAGCGTTTTCAGAGACTTCGCTCTACCATTTTCTGCCTTGACTTCAACAGGCACAAGCGAATCCTTAGTACGCATGAAGAAATCCTGTTCAAGTGTTGAGTCCTCACGGCGATAGTAATAGAGGTCGCAGCCGCTTTTAACAAGAGCTTCGCCAACGATGTTTTCATAGAGAGCGCCTTTATATACACCAAGGTTTTTATTTGCACGAAGATCGTCCTGTGCTTCGTCGTCGAGCATTGCCACCAGCAGACCGCTGTCTGCAAAATATAGCTTGAACTTATCCTCATCATAGTTACCCTTTAGTGGCAACTCAGGAAAGTTTAGACAGTAACATGGATTGACGATGCCAGCATCTACTAGCCAGTCTATACAGCCGCGGTAATCGCGGAAACGTGCTCCCGAAGCGACCTTTGATATCTGAAACTTCTTGTTCTTCTTTGCAAGCTGCGGAGCGATCCGATTGAAAACATTAAGAATACGAGTCTGGTCAACGCCTTCTGCGTATTTGCGAATATCCTCCTTGTAATCTGCGAGAAGCTGTCTCTGCGTATCAAGGGAGCCTTCAAATGTGCCGTTTTCTATATACTGCGAAACCACCGCAGGCATACCGCCAAGCACACAGAAGTCCAGGAATAAAGAGCGGCAAACCGAGAGCTCCAGCTCACTGAACGGCTTCTGATCAATCATGTGGCTGAACAGGTTTTCGCGGAATGAATCGTCATAACCTTTCGCCCAAAGAAATTCCTCAAAATCAAGCGAACGCATTATATAGTCTTTTTTGTAGCCTACGCTGTTGCTCTCGATTTTTCGGTAATTGATACCGAGCATGGAGCCGCTGCATATAACATCGAAACGGCCGTCCTGCTTGAAGAATTTGAGACTTGTGGCAATATCGGGAAAGCTCTGTATTTCGTCAAAAAATATGAGGGTTTTGCCGTCGATAAATTTCTTGGACGGATCGATGAGCGAGATGTTTTTTATAATATCGTCGGTTTTGTATCCGTCGGAAGTGATCATCGTGTATTTCGGTTCTTCAACAAAATTTATTTCAATAAAGCTGTCATAATTGTCAGCGGCAAAGTGCCTTATGGACTCAGTCTTGCCGACCTGACGCGAGCCTTTGACTATAAGCGGCTTCCTGTTTTGTTCGGATTTCCAATCTGCGAGAAACTTGTCTATTTTACGCGGTATATACATATACACTGCACCTCCTGTCCTCTCTATGATACAATAAACAGAGCCAAAAGTCAAGCAGTTTGCACATTTTTATAGTCATTAATCAACCATTTCGCGCAAAATCATAGCGAATAATTGCTGTATCGACACATATTTGTATTACAGTTGGTATGGCAGCGTGAATAATAACCGCTCGACTTTTATGCCGTTATTTTTCGCGTAGGAAGCTCCGTAACAATCAGTGTGTGTTCCGACTACAAGCAGCAGATCAGAATCATCTATCATATACTCATCTGCAAGATTGTAGCAGTTATCGGTGTAGTGATGTGAAATGATCTCAACATTATCTGAATCGGCGTGAAGTCTGAAGAAACGGTCACGGTGCTCCTCAACCCAGTTTGTAGATTGCTCCTCATATGGCATGGCGATGTTCAGCTCGATGTCGTTGTACATAGCCAATGCCGTTATTATTTCTCCGCACCACAGCGGCACTCCATACTCACAGTTAATCCAGAACCTGTCATACCCCTTGCAGTAAAGCTCCCATATCTTCTCTCGAAGTTTTGCTTTTATCTCGGGATATGGAGGTTCATTTTCATTTTTACAGACAAGCTTCAGTTCCTCGCCTGTTGATATGATCGTACAAGTCATAAAAATCACTCTTTCATAATATGGGATATATCGTATATTATAACACATTTCAACCAGATTTGCGATATATCCCATACATTTAATTCCAATGTTTGGTAATATTAAATATACGATATATCCCAAACGCTGGAGTGATTGTAATGAATGCTAAAGAAGCTGTCGCAAAACGAATAATAGAGCTGTGTGAAGAGCATGGCATTGCAATAAACGCACTTGCAAACAGTTCAGGTGTTTCGCCTTCAACTGTGTATAGTATGCTGAATGAAAAAAGTCAGAATCCCGGAGTAGTATCCATTAAGAAAATCTGCGACGGGCTCGATATTTCTCTTAGGCATTTCTTCGATTCTGACCTGTTTGATGACCTTGAACAAGAAATAAAATAACAGTATCCCTGTGACCAGAGCATTTTTATGCCTGATTACCGGGATTCTTCATTTATAACACCGGATCAGCAATTATTTCTTCAACTGACCATTGCATTATTGCAGATAAAATGATAGAATGTAGTTATCAGGAATTATCCCGGAACAGAAAGAGGGCAATCATATGAAATACTACGAAGTGCAGAAAATAGCGAAAGACACGATAGAATACATAAAAAAAGAGATACACACAGGTATGAAGCTGCCCGAGGTGCGTCGCCTCTGCGAGGATAAAATGCTTGCCTTAGGAGCAGATTCGTTCTGGTACTGGGACATTGGTGCATTTGTATTCTCAGGTGACGAGACCACAGTATCAGTCTCGGGCAGGGAGTATGTGACCTCCGACAGACCTATCGCTGCTGACGACATCATAACTATCGACCTCAGCCCGCAGAACGACAATATATGGGGCGACTACGCAAGAACGATAATTCTCGAGGGCGGCAAAGTAGTTGACGATATAAGCAGTATCCGCAGCGATGAGTGGCGGAACGGTCTGCTTATGGAGGAGGAACTTCACGCTGAAATGCTCAGCTTTGCGACTCCGCAGACCACATTTGAGGAACTGTATTTCCATATCAATCAGCTAATAACTAATCGCGGATTTATCAACCTTGACTTTCTCGGCAATCTCGGTCACTCGATCGTAAAGGACAAAAACGACCGTATTTACATTGAAAATGGCAACACTGCACTGCTCTCATCGGTGGACTATTTCACTTTTGAGCCGCATATCAGCGTCAATGGCTCGAAATATGGGTATAAGAAAGAGAATATTTATTACTTTGTGGACGGGAAGCTTAAAGAACTATAAGAAAGAAGGCACCTGTTATGGGAAACTCAAAATCACGGGGAGCAGTTCTTGCTGTTTTCGCCGTATTATTTATGCTGCTGTCAGCCTGCGGTAATGGGACAAGTTCGTCGGAAGGTGTTCAGTCGGAAGTCCAGACAGCAACGGCTTCTGCGGCGGCAAACTATCAGCAGATAACGCAGGAAAAGGCTAGGGAAATGATGCAGGCTGAGGACGGACACATTATCGTCGATGTGCGGCGTCAGGACGAATATGACAGCGGTCATATCCCCGGTGCGATACTTATTCCCAACGAGTCTATCGGTACGGAACAGCCAAAGGAATTACCCGACCTTGATCAGGTAATTCTCATATACTGCCGAAGCGGTCGGCGCAGCAAGGAAGCTTCGCAGAAGCTGGCTGATATGGGATATACACATATTTACGAGTTCGGCGGAATTATCGACTGGACCGGAGAGGTAGTCACAATCGAATGACGTTAACAGGAATATGATAAAATGAAAGAATAACTTATCTCTCATGTGAAGAATGCGAAAAGGCTACCGATGAAGTGTTGGGAATTTTTGAAACTAACTGATTTTTATGTATGTAAATCTATAGCAGACTAATTCCATGTAATACCCATACGGAAACAGTTTTTGCAACATAAAAAGCAAGCCGCAGGGTAATACCTGCGGCTTATGTTTTACCAATCGTCTTCGTCATCATCCAAGCGGCGGCGTTCTTCTTCCTCTTCTTCACGGCGGTATTCGCTGTCGTCCCAGTTGTAGACGTATTCGCCCCTGTCCCAACTGTAACCATCTTTGTCTATGTATTCGTAATCGCCGGAATCGTAATTATAGCAGTATTTTGGCATACTTTTCACCTCCCAGTGAAATGATCCTGTTATAACACTTGTTGAGTTCTTTTACAAGTGATTTAATTTCAGCTGAGCCTTTTTTACTTGTTACTTTGCAGATATTGGTGATGATATCGTGATACTGTCCATTATTACGATAATGAAAGGATATATAATTGCATTCGTCAACATTAAACGTTGAATATATATACGCATAATTATCGGCATTTTCTTTAAAACGCTTTATCATATTTGCATCATTAACGCTGCAGCCTGTTTCGGTGCATACTTTTATGAGCCTCTCCATTTGTTCAGTCTGAGAATCATGATGCAGTTTACAAGCCATTTTTATCATATCATCGATTTTATTGAATGTATCTTTATTATGAGCTATGGCTTTCTTTAAAGCAACAGCTGCTGCTTTTTCATTTCCTATTTCAAGCATTTTTTCAATCACATCACTAAGGAATGGAAAAACAACAGTGATATTTTTATTATTGTAAATTCCGATAGTAAATTCATCTGAGAAATAATCAATGACTTTTTCGTTTTCGGAATTTGCAATCGCTTCGATCAAATCTTCATTTTTGTAAATAAAAGCAGGATTAATTCCATTCCATGTCAGTTGATGCATTTCGGGTATTTCTCTTGCACACAGTGATTCTAAAATATCGTAATCTTCGTTTTCTATTGCCAGTGCAATAGTTTGAGTTCTGAGTCTGTCTTGAAATCGTATTTCTGTAGGGAGGCGGTTCTCCGGATAGTTCTTGGCAAGCTCTTTAGGTTTTATAGATGTTCCTGCTCTATAACCATACATATCACAAACGTCTGCATTTGGATCAACAAACCAGATAAAGCCTTCATCAAGAAGATATTTCATAAAAGCATAGTTCTTGAATTCGAGAGCGTAGTCGATAACTGTTTTACAGTATTCATCACAATTGAGGAAAATGGTGTCCTCACGCTTCATATACTCGTCCCAGACTTTTCTGTCGTGTGACTGAGCAATTTCATAATTTGTGACATGATTTCTTGTTGGAGCATAACATTTTCCTGCCGAGAGTATCTCCTCACAGGGAACGCAGAGAAGCTCCGAGAGTATCGGAAGGTCGTGAGTCTGTATTTTCTTATCGCCTTTGAGAATTGCACCAAAACGATTTCTTTCATTTTGCAGAATAGTATCTGTTATTTCCTGATTTGAATATTTCAGTTTAAGGTAATCTCTGCAAAAATCAGCGGTTGTCTTATAGCCCCTTTCATCTATCAGTGCTTTAAGATGCTCGCCGATTTTCTTATCGTTCAGCTCATACATAGCTGTAACCTCCTTTTGAATTTCTACCATCATTATACAATGCTGACTCGGAAATTGCAATCACAAAAATGTGTACACTAAAAATGTACAATAACAAGCTTGTACACTTTCAGTGTACAAGGTATGATAATTCTTGAATATTTGATAATAACTAAGCCGCAGGGTAATCCCTGCGGCTATTATACTATTAGACGATTTGAACAGCTTGTTTACTTCAGCAATTCCTGTGCACGTTTGTGTATCTGCTCCTCGATGAGTTTCAGTCGCTTACTATCAAGATTATATCTTGAATGGCGCTTGAAGCGGAAGTCGAGCAGACTGCGAAGTCTGTCTCTGTGCCTGTTGCTTAGCACCTTTTTCGCAGTGCCGATGAAGTCGTCATAAACGCACGGTACAAGCGTATCCGCATAATCGCAGAGTGCTTTACCTGAGGCGAGGTCGTCCCTGCCTGCAAGATTGAAAAGTGAGTTACCATGGTCGAACAGCGGTGCAGGAGCAGCTATCTTGTTTGTACGGTTATCCACCAGAAATCCGAAGTTCCCGAAATGCCGGTCTACGTTGCAGATTATTGCGTCAAGCACAAGCATATCATCAAGCGCATTTATGAACTCCTCGCCCAGCGACTCGTAATATTCACGGACAGCTTTCATACTGCCCTTGCTGACAAGTCTGCCTATCGGCATAAAGGAGTAGTCCTTGCTTGTGAACAGTTCGCAGGTGGAACACAGTTCACCCTGCCATTTTGAAAGCCCATAGGAGATAGCGTTGATACCCAGAGCGTCTGCTATCTGAGCAGCGTAAAATTCCGAATATGGCTCATTGCCTGTATTTGAAGCTCCGCTTGTTCCGCCTTTGTAAAGTCTGATAACTCCGTTCTCTCTGCGCCAGCACTTAGGCAGCATACCGTTAGTTGTGAACTCAGGACAGGACGCCAGAGATGTTCTCACAGAGCTGCCATAGCCTGTGAAGGCGATAAGTCCCAGCACTCTGCTGAATCTGTTATCATAAAGGTTGTACTCGGCAAAGCTGCCCTTAAAGCCTTCCTCAACCACCCAGTAGCAGTCATTCAGCGACAGTCCCTTTGATACGCTGAGTATGCTCATAGGACGGTTGAGGTTGAGTCCGCACTTGCTGAGAAAGCTGTGGACGTATGCACGATTCTTCGGAATAGTCCTGTGCCTCAGCCAACGCGAAACGCTGTCGCCGTCAATATTCATGTCAAGAGGCAGTAACGCCTTCTTTTCTTCGTTCACCCAGAGTATTTCTATCTCGGGCGTGCTTGTATCCTCAGTCGCTGTGAACCTCATTAGCGGAGTATCAAAGAGCCGCAGTTCATATGCCATGTTACCGCCTCCTTTCGTTTAATGTAGTTATTATACCACAACAGAGCGATTTAATCAAGAGCCATGTCATGCTATATTCTCATTAACCTCTGATACTCTTCCATCTCCAGCTCGCCATCAGCAGCCTTCTGCCGCAGCTCAATGGCATACTCTCCCCACTCAGCAAACTCTGACTTGCTCATCTTCTTTTTCATAAAACGAGCGTAGTGCTGCTTGTATGCACGATTGTATATCTCCCACACAGGATCATTCTTGAGCTTGTCCTTAAAGGTGTGACGCATTGAGATGTCACGGCAGGACTTGGGCGGATTACTGCTTATGAGTCGCTTGCAGTAGTGGGAGAAGGTGGTATGCTTCATGATGAACCAGCGTCCGCAGTTGCGGCACTTGACAGGCATAAACTTCTCCTCAATACACTTGAACAGCTCAAAATACAGAAAGGCTCCCAGCGATGTGAAACGATAGGTCTCACAAAGTATGGGACCTTTTTTCGTTTCGATAACCGTATGTCCCATGCACATACTGCCGCTGGACTCCAGATTCATATACGAATTGCTGAGATTATGTGTTGCGGTAAACTTCTGGAATACTTCGATGACCTTTTCGGTTGAAGGATAGCTGTTGTGGTCACAGAGTTCGTCAGCGAATGGCATAAAAACATTTTTTACTCGCAGCAGGTCTGCAACAAATGTTTTAAATTCATCAGCTATCCTTCTGATATGTGCAATGAATTCTATCGCATACTGCTTTTTCTCAGAATCATTCAATGCTTTCTCATCATCAAGATGATAGTCGGGAAGTCGTTTCAGTTCGTTGAGATTTTCGCTGATATATCCGTCGTCTACTCCTTCTGACCTGTCTATAAAATAATAATCGTCATCGTCTTCATTGTATTTTTGCCCTCTATAATAATTCACAAACAGGTCATCATAATATGCAAACAGGTTTTGCAGAACACCTCTGCGGAAGTGTTGCTTGTCATACGGCGGAAGCTTCTTTGCGATATCAAAGATACGCTCATAAGCGTCTTCAACCTTTTGTGCTCGCTCACCGATCGCATACGGTTGATACTCAGAACCGATGTTCAGCTGCGGTTTTGCACGTTTACAAACATCATAAATATCTTCCAGATCCTTTATATTTGCTGAAAAATAGCGCAGAAGTATTTCTCCGAGTGGATATTCCCTTCCGTCTGACAAATAAATCTTGCGGTCGTGGTAGTGCGCTTCTATCTCAAACATAGCTTCTCCTTTCAGAATTTGTGTTCGCAGTCGTCATTGAAGTCGTTCGGACTTATTAAAATATAAAGCGTCTATATTCCGTCTTCAAATTTGAATGTTCACAAAAAGTTTACAATTAATAGATAATAAATCGAAACTGATAGAGTTATTATACAACATCTATTGACTTCTGTCAAGGTCTGGTGTATACTGAACACAGTTAAGACGTCCGGACAACTCTTGACATCACAAGTAAAAACTCGAAACGCGAAAGGAAGATGTAGATGAAAGATTTGAACGTTATCAACTGCACAGCGTACTCTAACGGTATCAACTCACCGATGGAGTATCTCAACGGTGCTGTTGACAAACTGGTATTTTTTCAATAAAAACAGTCCGAATAGCTTTCGGACTGGAATAATAGCTGAATATTGAAGTAAAAATAGTATCTCTACAAGCCTTTTTAAGTTTAATGCGCATGCCGATAAGAGGCATTGCTCAGTAACTCGTTCAATGCCCCTCTTTCGGGTGCGTCTTAAATTATGTCGTTCTTTTTGATGAGAGAAATTTCCCTCGCACCATATTTTTCGCAGCCGCATAGCTTCATAGTACTCAGGCGTTCCGGCATGTTGCATTTGTTTTTCTTTGGCTTCTTCATGAAGATGACGTTCAATCCGTCTTCCAATTTTCGACTTACCTATACATTTTTCCTTATGTGGACAGTTTTGACACTCTGATTTTTTGGCAGCATAACGTTTTACGCCTTTACCTTTGCAATAAGATGAATACTTTAGTATTCTCCCTGCGGGACAAAGATAACAATCATTGTCGGTATCATATATGAAGTTATTTGGCGAGTATTCTTCAGTATAATTACAGTTAGGAGTAGGTTTCTCTCGTTGCGGTATATATGCTGCAATATCTTTTTTTATCATTGCTTCATATACTTCTCGACTGTCATATCCGCCATCCGCACAGATTGCATCAGGATTGAAACCGAATTTTTCAATTTGGTACTCGATTCGTTTAACGTGAGGAACAGAATCCTTGATATTTCCAGCAGTAACAAAAACATCAGTAATCATTCCATGCTTTGAATCGCAGGTCTGATGATTCAGATAGTGAAATCCTGTAGGCTTTCCCGGACGCTTCATCAGTCCGCATTCAGGATCTGTAACGCTTTTGGTGATCTCTTTAGTTTTAGTAGTATCGTATTCAACAGGCTCTTTGATAAGACCGAGTTCATATGCCTCACGATCAAGCTTCTGTATATATTCACTTGGAGTATCAGGTACTTCAATGACTTCACGCAGGTCATTACGTGCATTCGCTCTGATGTGTGTAGAGTCAGTCAGAAGGAGCTTTCCGTCAATAAGACCTGCCTCGAAACACTTACGAACGATCTCATCAAAGACATCTCTAAAAATTGTTGTACCATCAAATTTTCTGCGACGGAGCTGTGAGATAGTTGAGTGATCCGGAACACGTTCATCAAAGTCAATTCCTAAGAACCAGCGGTAAGCAATATTTACGGTGATCTCCTGTTCAAGCTTACGCTCAGAATCGATACCGTAGATATATCCAATTAATAGCATTTTTATCATTACAACAGGATCAATCGAAGGTCTTCCTGTATTTGAATACAGGTCAGCTACCTTGTCATAGATGAAATCAAAATCTACAAGTCTATCCAAATCTCGCAAAAAATGCTCCTGTGGCATTAGTTCTTCAAGTGTCACAAATGACATTTTCATTTGCTTGCTTTCAGCTCTTTTTAACATCGCTGCTACCTCACTTTCGACACTTATATTATACCATATTCAGCACTCAATGTCGAGGGTTTGTCAACAGCACC
>NZ_UETD01000019.1 GCF_900116855.1 Ruminococcus flavefaciens | reverse complement strand
TATTTGAAAGGAGCTGTCCCTAGTACGAGAGGACCGGGATGGACGCACCGCTGGTGCACCAGTTGTCATGCCAATGGCACAGCTGGGCAGCTAAGTGCGGAACGGATAAACGCTGAAGGCATCTAAGCGTGAAGCCGACCTTAAGATAAGATATCCCTTCGTAAGAGTAAGACCTCTCATAGACTATGAGTTTGATAGGCTCAAAGTGTAAGCGTGGTGACACGTTCAGCTTGCGAGTACTAATCGGTCGAGGGCTTTTCCTTTTTACTTCATTCAATGTGTTCTTCGCCTCGCATTACGCTTTATTCCTTCAAAAGTTTTTTCAAAAAAAATTGAAGAAATCGCTTGACAAATCACTTTAAATGTGATATAATAGTTAAGCAGTTTGAAATGCACCATTAGCTCAGTTGGTAGAGCAACTGACTCTTAATCAGTGGGTCCTGGGTTCGAGTCCCCGATGGTGCACCAATTTTTTTGGCCCGTTGGTCAAGCGGTTAAGACACCGGCCTCTCACGCCGGTAACACCAGTTCGATTCTGGTACGGGTCACTTAATATAGTCGGTGCTTATGGCAATGAGGTCACACCCGTTCCCATTCCGAACACGGAAGTTAAGCTCATTCACGTTGACGATACTTGGCTGGTGACGGCCCGGGAAACTAAATCAGTGCCGACATTTATATTCCTCCTTAGCTCAGTCGGTAGAGCAAGTGTAAGAGATTATACCAATCACCGTGAGGATAAACGAGCTAATATAAAAGACTAATGTTGTTAAAGAAATTTACAACATTAGTTAAATATATTCCTCCTTAGCTCAGTCGGTAGAGCACTCGGCTGTTAACCGAGTTGTCGCCCGTTCGAGCCGGGCAGGGGGAGCCAAAAATGAAGAGAGATACTCAACTGAGATAGCGTTTCTTATGGAGATGCGGCTATCTTTTGGTTGAGTGTCTTTTTTTAATTTTTCTCATACTGCGATTAAATTGTCATGTTCATATTATAAAGTTCAAGGACTCGGTTTTAGTGGTTATCACGAAATGTGAAAACACTGGAATCGAGTCCTTTTTTGTTTCTCCGAAAACCAACTGATAGTAAACCTATCAGCGATTTGTGAGCCGTTTTTAACGGCATCGGTGGTAGATTGGAAAACTACACCACCGTGAGCAGCTAAAGCCGCTGTGAGCGATTTGTGCGGTGTGTGAAGCGGTCGAACAGTATACTTCTCCTGTGCGGAATATAAGTTACGATTACAGAAAAATTATGACGCGAAAAAGCCAGCGGAGGCTCTCCGCCAGATACATAGAAAGCAGATCACGCCTGCTGTCTATGGAATAATTATGTAACAGGAGGAAAACAGATGAACAAATTCTACATGAACGGTAAGCTGATACACAAGGCTTCCGATCACAACACCAAACGCTGTGAGGTTGAAAAATGGGTATTTCTTCCTCACTCCGACTTTGAAAGGCTGAAAGCAAACCCATATCAGGAGCATGAGGCGATAACTGCCGCCAGAGACCTTATGTACGAGGACAAGAATGCCTATCACTGCATAATGCTGCTTGACGAGCACGGTGAAGACGGACTGCTCATCGAAGCTGAAGGATTTGATTATCCTCGCCTTTCAATGTTCGTACCTGATGCTAAGTCAATCTACGAAAGGTACCAGTCTTCCGAATCCGAACTGAAACTTCACGATATGATCAAGGATACTGTCGAAAAGATCGCTGAACTTGCTCACACAGACAAGACAGACTTCACATCAGCTGATATGATCGATATGGACGAGGTCGAGAGTCTTGTCAAAAATGCTATCGTACAGCAGCTCGCTCAGAGAGATGATATCAAAATGGCTAAGAATACAGATATCGGCGTAGACTTTCAGCCGGATATCCATGTTGAGGCTGAGAAGTTCACAGAGCTGAAGTTCTACTGTCCCCTTAAAGTTCAGCGAGAGATCAAGCCTTCATTTGATGAGGATGAAGACGAATTCTTTGAGGGCACCGAGGAACTCTCGGATTTCGAGGTGCTTGAGTACGAAAGTGAGATCAGCAGTGCTATTGAGGCGTACCAGTGTGACGAGGAAGAAAATCGCGGTATTATGGCTTACCTCGGCGACAGAAAGCGTTTCGCCGATAAGGTCTACTCCATATTCCCATCCGTTGAAAAGGTCGGCGACAGGCTCATGGGAGTATTTACCTGTCAGATATGCGGAGAACTTGATAGCTATGAGTATGACGAGCTGTTACACGAACTCTCCGGACAGGCAAGTGACGGTTGGGGCGAAGGCTTCGAGCAGCGTGATATCCATACTTCTGAGGGAGATATCTATGTCAGCTTCTACGATACCAGCGGTGCATGGGAGCTCATGACTGAGGAAGAAGTAAAGACAGCTCCTGAGTCACCGTTAGAAGATGTCGGATTAAAAATGTGAGGTGAACTACTTAATGATAAACGTTAATATCCGATATAAGGGAAAAGAACTATCAACAATATTACCTAAATGTAATGATGAGCTGAGAGCAGATCTGAAAAAGGCAGGAATAGACCTGCCTGCTGAAAAACTAAAGCTCAGAAGCAGTGCCAAAGAACAGTATCTTGTCGGTCTCTATACCAATAACCCACTTGATGATCTCATTATAGATAGATTATGTAATAATGATAATCTATTTGAACTCAATAATCTTTGTGGAATTTTGGATAACGTTGCAGATCATGATTTAATCTTTAAAACCATCTTATGTAGTGATGCCAGATGTATAAACGGCATCAAAAAATTGTTTGCAGATCACTTTATGGAGTTTTCTGATAAGCTGGTGTTGAACACACATCTTGAGGAGAAACCTGCCACTTTTAATGTTAAAAAATGTGTAATCGAAAAGGCAATTGCCGTAACTCATAAAAACTTCGAGCATATCTCACGGTTCCCTTTTATGAGTTTGGCGTTTCTAGAAAGAAACAAGGATTTCATGTACTATGATGACGAGGGAAATATGTATCACTGTATTCTCCTCTATGATATTGATTTTGGTGATGGTATAGTTATAGAATCTGAGGGTAGCACCTACACACGATACGCTCAGTATATACCACAGGCCAAATACATTTATGAACAGTTTCTCGATTCTCACTTGAACGAAATACACCTTTGCTGTCCAATAGAAATATATCAGCATATCAAGGACCATCCGAAGGATAACTGTATTCTTGATAATGCAGATATGGCTGGATATGCGGATGATATCAACACCTTCATCCGTGAAAATGATCTTCCTGCAGAACATAAGCGTGGTCTTATGCTTTGGTATTCTCCTGAAGGTCCTGATGATGAGATATCGGAAAAGGTCCAGTCAGCACACTGTACAGTAGAGGTAATAAACGGTGAGCTGACTGGAGTTATAACTGCAAAGATAACTGGTGAGCTATCCGATGAAGAAATGGAGAAATTCAGACAATACTGCGTCGGTCAGCTGAGTGACGGCTGGGGCAAATCGCTGGAGCAGAAGTACATGAGAACAGAGGTCGGAGAGATCAATATCAGCTTCTGGTCAGACGATGAATCATGGGCTCTTGTACCCGAGGACGAATATTTAAGCGATAATACACAGGATATGGAGATGAGTATGTGAGTAAAGTAGAGATCAATATACCTCCGCAGTTTTCAGAAGCAATCGAGAAAGCTGCGGAAAAAGAAGGAATAACCGCAGACGAACTGACAGAAAGAGCTATGAAGAAACTCTTGGAGAGGAGCGATGAGAATGTCAGAAACTGAGAAAAAAGGCATAACAGTAAAGATCGACGCCGACCTGCACGCTCAGGTCAGACAGTATATCGAAGCAAATGGAATAACAATGGCGGAGTTTGTGTCAAAAGCTCTTGATGATGAACTCCACCCGAAGACAATTATCAAGGAGGAAAAATATATGGGAAATATGCGTACAATGGCGTTTCAGGTGCCAGAGGATTTATTCCTTCAGATCAAGGATTATCTGGACAGGCACCACATGACACAGAAGCAGTTCGTACTCGGTCTTATCCAGGATGAGCTTGATCGTGACTACGAGGAACAGCAGGCAATGGCTGAAAAGCAGCAGTCAGAGGACGAACCTGACGAAGATGAGGATGAAGAACTCGACGAGAACGAAGACGAGGACCTGTCTGAGGAAGATGAAGAATCAGAGGATGAGGACGAAGATGAAGACCTCGACGAATCCGAAGATCCGGAAGAATCTGAGGACGAGGAAATATCTATGGATATGTGAGGTGATCAGATGAAAGGATTTCCGTCAAGAGAACAGGTTGAGCGGCTGAGACAGCAGTACCCTAAAGGAACCATGATATGCTGCGAATATATGTCCGACGATCCTACCCCGATACCTTCGGGGACTACAGGAAAAGTGCTGTACGTTGACGATATTGGCACAGTGCACTGTGCTTTCGATAATGGACGGCAGCTCGGCCTTGTCTCAGGAGTTGACAGCTTTCATTTGGCTCAGCCTGCCGATGAAATGGAACAGGATGAAGATACTGAAATCAAAGAAAATCAGGGAATGTCAATTGACTTATGACGGCAGGTATGATATAATAAGTTCACGATAAAAGCAGAAAGAGGAAGATATAATGGAAAAAGAAGAACAAGTTTTTGTATTGCCAAGATCAATGTATAAGGAATTGAAAGCTATGAATCGTGAGCAAATGCAGAAGGTACTTGCTGACATATATGATAAAGGTGCAAAAAGTGTTGAGCACGGAGCTGTTGAATTCGAATGCTTACGTGAGGAAATAAGAAAAATCAATGGCATTGGAGAGAAACGTCTTGATGAAATAATGTCAGTAATTGAGAGTTTCCTTTCTCCTGCTGAATAAAAAACTGAATATATAATACACAAGCCCGCCGATAGTGCGTCCGTAATAGGACCGCTGTCGGCGGGCTTTTTTCGTTACATACAGTCGTTTGTAAGAATGCAGGCGGCTGTTTTTCTATCATTAGGAAGGATGTGAGGCAAATGAACAGCACAATTCATCAGAAGGAACATCACAGAAAAACAAAAGAGGTGAACTTTAGTTTTGATACGATATTTCGATATGTTCGCAGGTATCGGCGGTTTCCGCTCAGGCCTTGAACGAGTCGGCTGCTTTGAGTGTGTCGGTTACTGCGAGATAGACAAATTCGCAAAACAGGCGTATGAAGCACTTTACGACACATCAAAGGAGGTATATTACGATGACGCAAGAAAAATCATCCCCGAAGACTTGCCGGATATCGACCTTATTTGCGGAGGATTTCCTTGCCAGAGCTTTTCAATCGCTGGAAAACGGCGAGGCTTCGAAGATGCCCGAGGAACCATGTTCTTTGAAATTGCTCGGATCGCTGCCGTTAAGAGACCTCGCTATCTGCTGCTTGAAAATGTACCCGGACTGTTATCGCATGACGAAGGCAGGACATTTGCGGCCATCCTCACTGCGCTGGATGACTTGGGGTACGATGTCGCATGGCAGGTGCTTAACAGCGCGAATTTCGGAGTCGCCCAAGCCAGAAAAAGAGTGTTCATTATCGGATTTCTTAGAGCCGAGTGTGCCGGAAGAATACTGTCTTTCACAGACGCAAATCCAAAAACTCTTATCCAGCGCATACCCGGAAAAGAAGGATGCAGAGTCTACTCTCCCGAAGGACTGAGCATAACGCTGACCGGAACTGCAGGCGGTTTCGGCGGTAAGTCTGGGCTGTATGAGATACTTGGCCTTCCGATAAAGACCCTTACAAAGTCAGGTTATCAGATAGCTGTCCCCGGTGACAGTATCGACCTTGCATATGCGGACATGAACAGCCGCAGAGGACGTGTCGGACATGACATAGCCCATACGGTAACTCCGTCGGCAACACAGGGCTTCTATTCGGTAAAATGTATCGATATGAATCCCGAGCCTCAGATCACCGATCTTGCAAGGTGTATAACTGCAAGGCAGGATAACGGCATAGGACATCATAAAGGCGAAAAATCAGCGGCTCTCTTCATGGACAAGCCGATACCCGTGCTTACTCCTGCCAAAGAAAAGGTACGGCAGCAAGGGAGAAGATTCAAGAGTCCGGACGAGCCAATGTTTACTATTACGGTAACAGACCGGAACGGCGTTATGTATAACGGACTCATAAGAAAGCTGATGCCCCTTGAATGCTGGCGATTGCAGGGATTTACAGATGAGCAGTTCAATAAGGTCAAAGCGACAGGAATGTCAAATGCACAGTTATACAAGCAAGCCGGAAACGCTGTGACTGTAAATGTCATAGAAGCTCTGGCGAGATTCATAAAGGAAATTGATATGGAGGATAACAATAATGAATGAAATGATGATATTTAACAATCCCGAGTTCGGCTCGGTAAGAACAGTATGCATCGACGGCGAGCCTTGGCTTGTCGGTAAAGATGTGGCATTAATATTAAAGTATACTAACCCTCAGAAAGCTATTAGAGACCACGTAGATCCGGAAGATAGGACGGTGAACGAATCGTTCACCGTCAATGGAACTATGGCTACCCTTATAAACGAGTCTGGTTTTTACAGTCTTGTCCTTTCAAGCAAGATGCCGAATGCCAAGAAGTTCAAACGCTGGGTAACGGCTGAGGTGCTCCCGACTATCCGTAAGACCGGCGGCTATGTTGCGAATGAGGATGTGTTCGTTGAAACATATCTTCCCTTTGCAGATGAACCTATAAAGCAGCTCTTCAGGATACAGTGCAGAGTAATCAATCAGCTCAATGATCGAATCCGTAAGGACGAGCCGAAGGTGAAGTTCGCAGATCATGTTGGTGACAGCACTAATGTAATCGATGTAAATCGTATGGCAAAGCTCTGTGCTGATCACGGTATCCGCATCGGACGCAACAGGCTGTTTGCATGGATGAGGTCACGTGGAATCCTCATGGGCGGAAACATTCCGTACCAGGAGTACATTGAAAACGGATACTTCCGTGTAAAGGAGTCTGTATACGAGACCAATGGTCAGAAAAGAACGTATCAGCAGACCTTTGTTACAGGCAAGGGTCAGCAGTACATCCTTTCAAGGCTGATGAGAGAGTATGGAGGTGTTATTAATGCCTAATCATGTAACAAGTGTAATCACCCTGTCAGGTGATGAAAGCCGTATAAAAGCTATGCTTGAGCAGATCAAGAACGATGAGGTTGGCATAGGATCGGTGGATTTTAATAAGATACTGCCTATGCCTGAATCCTTGCATATGACAAGCGGATCCATCGAGGACAGTGCAATTGCGGTATACATTTCCGCTATAAATCCCATAAACGAAGAATTTGAAGGTGTCAAGAAGAAAGATGCCGCCGAATTCCGTGAAATGCTCAAGAAGCTGCCTGTCTTATCGCAGAAGATAGATATTCTCATGCCTGAGAACGAAGCAATAAACTTAGCTGAGGACAGGTACCGTGAGAGCGTTAAGTATCTTGTGGATAAAGGCGAGAAATACGTTTCCAACCTCATACAGTACGGAGCCTCAACGTGGTACGATTGGGCTGTCGGAAATTGGGGAACCAAGTGGAATGCCTACGGATACGACAACGGAGTCGAAATGGAGGACGGTAGGCTGAAATTCCTCACTGCATGGGCAGCTCCCCATCCCATAATGCAGAAGCTGTCTGAGATGTATCCGGATATCAAGTTCGAGCACGAATGGGCTGACGAGGATATCGGCAATAACTGCGGACGCTACGTCTATTATGATGGTGAACGTATCGAGGAATACTTCCCCGAGAGCCAGAAAGACTGCCTTGAATTTGCGGCAAGAGTAATGGATGCGAGCCTCGAGGAAGACTATTCGCTCTATCTCAATGCCACTGAGACTGAATATATCAACATCGAGTATGATGATGAGTATGAACTCATCGAGGTTGCAGGACATACGGCTCTCTTCACAAACGACCGCATCACCGACGCAAATATCCCGAAGGGTATGTACTGCTATCACTTGCGTCATAACGATGATGGAGAGTTCTTTGCTATTGAAAAAAATGTATCAGTAAATCATGCAGGCTCTATCGTTACAAAGGAACCCATTGATCTCAAGAATAAGGGATATATCGTGCTTGACGAGGACAGCAGTCCTAACTTCCTCGGTGAAACTATGTCCCTGTATACTTTCAGGGAGTATGATCCCGGGCAGACCGAGGAACTGAGCATGGGAATGTCGGAGGTGTGATATGGACGAGAAAAGAAAAGTAACGCAGGAAGAGCTTGAATCAGCGGAATTCATGCATAATAAATGGATTGAGGATGAAAAATGCGGAGATCGAGCTGTTTTCGAGAATTGCTCCTTCGAGAGATTATCATTCAAAAATATGCAGTTCAATAATGCGGTGTTCAGAAACTGCGAGTTCAGGCTCTGTGATATGACAGATGCAGGTATGTGCTTCGCCGAGCTTAATAATGTGAAGTTCAGCGGCTGTGACTGCACCATGTTTACTGCTGAAGAAGCAGCATTCAGAGATGTGTCCTTTGATAAGTGTGACCTTAAATCTGCTGTTTTCACCCATAGTTCGCTGAGAAATATCGCATTTGATAAGTGTGAGACTGACGGCATGAGTATGCAGAACTGTTATGAGCTCCCCGAAGCAGAGATCATAAGGGTATCTCCGGAGGATCTGCGTAAGATGAGTGACAAGGAAGGACTTATTCTTCAGGGCTGCGGCGGAGATCTTCAGGAATGGGCTGACGGTATAAATTCTGCCCTTATTGATACTGAGATACTCAGGCATACGGCATTTGAAAAAATGTACGTTTTCGAGAACGAGGGCCACACAAATATCATGTTTCCCTTCGAGGATGTGGAGCTTGATGTCGGAAAGCTGGCAATGTGGCGCTTGCAGACTCATGAGCAGTTCGGCGGAACTTGGCTTTCAGACTATGTACCAAACAGGCTCGGCGGTTTTATCGAGGAACAGCCTGCACAGGAGCAGAAAAAGCCCGATTGTCCGCTTATCGGCGAAGATTCAAACATTTTTAACCTCATGGGAATAGCTTCAAAAACTCTCAAGAGGAACGGTATGGCTGAACAGGCAAAGGAGATGTGTGAACGCATCACATCATCGGGCGACTACAATAAGGCTCTCTGTATTATCGGAGAATATGTCAATATTACGTCAGTTGATGACGATATGGATGAAAGCGAGGATGAAGGAATGGAGGTAACTATGAACTGACCTCCGGAAAGGAGTATAATGGGAGGCATTTTGACCACAGGGTGCGAACCTCCGATACCGTGGATCGGCGGTAAAACGATACTCCTTCCCGTAATTAAGCGGATAATCCCCGAAGGACAGAATAAATTCGTGGACGTATTCGGCGGCGGAGGCTCGGTATCGCTTTCGGGCAAGTACGCACCCATTCAGATATACAATGACTATAACCAGCACCTGACGAATTTCTATACCATTATCAAGACTCGGTGCCGAGATCTTGTAAACGCTTTCGCAGGTGCATTCGGAAAAGACGGCAAGCTCGTTGAAGAGATCGAACAGCGTATATTTGCGAATATACGCGATCAATTCAACGCTTGCTGTCTTGTTTTTTACAGAGCTGACACATTCGAGGAATTCTATGACTCAATCCTTAAAATGCTCAATAAAGCAGGCAGTATTCAGGATAAACAGCATGTCTGGATGAATTCAATGCTGGCATGGGAGCTGTATAAGAGAAGGGAAAAAGATCCTGAGCTCTTTGACGCTCTCATGTTCCTCATATTAATGAAGTGCAGCTTCTCTGCTACAGGAAGGAGCTGGGCTTGTAAGGGTACAAATGCTGAAACAGCCATTCGCCTCATTAACGAAGCATCAAGGGTATTACAGCACATTGCAGTGGATAACAGAGATTGTCTTGATATAATACGGCTTCACGACAGTCCTACAACCATATTTTACTGTGATCCTCCGTACTATATGGCGGAGAAATGCTACAGCGGAGTTCCGCTTTTCGGCGATATGATGCATAAAGCACTTCATGATGCACTCCTGAAGTGCAAGGCAAAGGTCATAATTTCATATAACGAATGTGATTTCATAGATGAACTTTATTCAGAAGACAAATGGTTCATAATGCGGCTGGACAGACCGCATAGTATGCTCCTGCACAGTAATCCGGGAGCAGTTTACCATGAAGTTATAATTGCAAATTTCGATATTTTTGAAATGTACTATGGCAACGGACAGCTCACTCTGATGGATATGTCCGATACCATAAACGAAGAAGGGAGAATAATCTTATGAAAAGAGTATTATCAACACAGGCTATAATGGCTAACGGAAAAACAACGTATACAGGACTCTTCACAAGTGAAGGTATTCCTGCGGAAGTTGAGCTCGTCTGCGTAAACGGAAACGCCTGCTTATCGGTAACTATACCCGAAGATGACGAAGAAGAATACGTGGGCAGACCGCTTACAGAGGACGAGATCGAGGCAATATGCAGGAACTACGGGAACTGCGATGATTGTCCGCTCTATAACTACTGCGATGAGGAGATGATGTGATTTGAAGGGGCTTATATACAAATACTCTCGAGAAACCGCCAAATACGAGAACGAGCTTAGAGAGTATCAGGAAAGCAAGAAGGAGAACATCAAGTGCAAGGAGGCTATCGAAGAAGCCATCCGCACTCATTTTGACGGTATGCACCTTGATACCAGCTGCGTCGGCGATATATTCGATGAATTCGGATATGACCGCACAATGTGGGTACTTGCGGCAACCGTTAAGAATAAGAGCTTCGACGGCAGATTCTCAAACATCAACAAGGGTTGGGCTCGCACAATCATTCCGTCACACCTTGATAAATACGAGTTCGATGAGTACGCAGTGCAGTCGCATCCTGCGGTGCTTAACGGCTTTATCGACAGTGTAAGAGCTGAATATGAGGCTCTGGGACTTCTGTCTTCTGAGGAATGCCTCAAGGACAGCTACAAAGAGGATTACGCAAATAAACTGCTTATCCTTAGACCTGAGATACTCAATGATCAGTCCCGAAAGCCTGCATTCCAGTATTTTTACGCAGAAAATGGCTTCGGCTGTGATCCAAACAGTATCGGCAGAAAGGTATTTGGTACCTTCATTGCTGACGGCGAGAAGTCTCACTTCTCCAGAGGTGACTTCATTGGTATTGCAGACAAGGAAAAGCTTCCTGAATGGGCATCAAAGCGTCTTGAAGCAATATCCGCTCCTAAGATTAAGGTCCGTATCTATCAGATCAACTCCGAAAAGGATATGAAGGATCTTGAATTCAGGGACTACGACTTCGCAATGAGCAAGGGCGGTGTGGATCCGGGCATATATCAGCAGGTCTACGGCGGCATTGCCTATGCTCATGATCTTGGAGAGCTATATATGCAGTGTAATATCGGTAACTCACCACTCGGTTTCTATGGCCATACAATGTCTGTCAGCGATGTTATCGAGATTTGTGAAGGTAAAGACAGTGGCTTCTATTTTGTTGACAGCTTTGGATTCAAGAGACTTGATGACTTCGATGTATCTCAGACAGATCATGAAGACCTCATGAAGGTGGTCATTCTTGAAAATGACAGGGAGCCATACCAGGCTGAGATACGCAAGGATATCCATGCGATGCAGAGCATAGTCGGCGGTCTTATCGAACCTGTATACTTCGAGGAAAACGGCGATGCACTTTGTTTCTGCAATGAAGAATTTCTGCTCAATGACTCTGCACCGAACAGAGTCATAGGCAACACCCTTATTCACGGTACTTGCTTTATCTGCGGCGACGGTTATAACGACGAGGGAGAGCGTGACTCCTGCACTCTGACCGACGAACAGGTAGATAAGTATATACAGATGTTTCCGCAGTCGGTGATAGAGATATCGCCCGAGGAAGACATCGGAATGACAATGATATGTTTCTGAAAACGAAAGGAGAAAAAGTATGAAAGTAAACGCAAAGATCACTAAAATCATCGACAAGCCTGATTCATCTATCAAGGCATTCGCAAGCGTAACGCTTGACGGCTACTTTGCTGTACACGGTGTTAAGGTCTGTGAGGGCGAAAAGGGACTCTTCGTCTCTATGCCTTCTACATCTTACACCAACAGCAGCGGCGAGACCAAGTACCGTGATACTTTTCACCCCATTACCAAGGGATCACGTGAGGCTCTGACTCAGGCTGTACTCGACAAGTACGACGAGGCACTTTCTCAGACTCAGGACGAAGGTATCGAGATACAGGACCTGCCCGAGGATGAGGAAGATGAACTCGAAGAACCGGAGCCTGAACCCGAAATGTCTATGTGAACATTGTCGGAAATCAGGCGGCGCGTATAGTTGAAAAAGTAGAAAAATCAACTTAGGTATGGATTTTTGAAAAGCGGTGTGGTATAGTAGGATAAAAAAAGAGGAGGTC
This sequence comes from Ruminococcus flavefaciens, assembly GCF_900116855.1. Taxonomy (GTDB): domain Bacteria; phylum Bacillota; class Clostridia; order Oscillospirales; family Ruminococcaceae; genus Ruminococcus; species Ruminococcus flavefaciens_R. Next base: position 39,075 of record NZ_UETD01000019.1, on the reverse strand, counting down.
AGACATATGAAAAAGTTCATTACTATCCTGCTCATATCCGCTATACTCACAGGCTGTGGTCATATCTCAGAAGATAAACCGTATGTTGCAGAGGAAACCACGACGGCTAGTCAGAATACGGAAACAACAGCCTCAGATGCAATGGATACGACTACTTCAGCAGTAACAGTTACGAATGAGGTCACAAGGAAGAATAGCTCACAGTCGGTAACTGAGAAGACTGCTGAGAGTGTGACAACAGCAGCCGCAAATACAGATATTCAGCCTAAGAAGGAAAGCAAACGATCTCAAAACTCGCAGGATAATGGTACTCCAGAGGTTAAGAAATCCGAGAGCAAAAATACAACAAAAGCTCAGGCTTCACCTCCAAGGTCAACTACAGCTCCTGCGGTAAAGGAGAATAAGACTACAACAACTGTACGCACATCTCCTCCGGTGGTCACTACAAAAGCTCCGCAGACTACAATGCCTGCAAAGCCGATAACTACTGCTCCACCGATAACAACTGCCGAGATATATACAGAGCCAGCAAAAATGAATATAACAGAACACTGGCTGACATATTTCAGCGACAGTCATAATAAAGACTATTACGTTAACGTCGGCAGCAACCTGTCAAATGACGGCAGCGACAGCAGCAAGGTTCAGGCCGTATTTGACTATGTAACGGCAAATTTCAGCAATGATGATTCCTGCACATATCTGTCGGCAGTAACAATGTGCTTGTGCGAGGGCATCGGACTTGACTGCAAATATGCACTTATCTCCGATTGGTATGCTCACTGTGCAAATGCTGTTAACGTAGATGGTGTGTGGTATGTACTCGACACTCAGGCAGGCGGATTTCTCTGCGGAAACTTCGGCTTCACAAGCATACTCGATGAATATGAAAACGAGCTCAGCGTAACACTGAGTGACAACGACTATGAATGAAAGGAAAATAATATGATGAAAAACAGAATATTCAACCGTATCGGCGCAGGACTCTTAGCGATGTCCTGCGCTTTTTCTATGCTTGGAACAACTATTCCGAGCATTTCTGCAAGTGCAGCTATGACAACTGAGAATACCGCTTTTCCCTCCTCTGATGAGGTCATCGCTCAGGCGGCTACACTTCTTGGCTCTCCATATGGCTGGGGTTTTAAGGGATATACAGGTGTATATTATCAGGACAGCTATTCTCCGCTCTCCCTCGACTATGTCAGACAGCAGGGCGTTGACTGCTCCGGTCTTCTGTACTACACACTGACACATCTGGGCTACAGCACAAGCGGTTTCAGCTGGAACAATCCTGTTCCTGTGGATACCCCTCACTGGCTTTCGGTGAATGATAACTGTACAATCACCTACAAGGGGGTTACATCCAAAATCGATGTAGAAAAGGCAAATATCCCATACACAGAGCGTCCATATTGGGAGTGTGCTGACGGCTCAACTATCACTCCAGGTTCTATGGTCATTGCCGATAATCTCAACGGCGAGGACCACTCCTGGATCTACATGGGCGAATTCAATAATCGCAATGAGGTCATCAGCTACCTCAAATCCATCGGCGTAAATGAAAGCTACATCAACAGCTGTACTGTGGGCGACGGCAGCGGTGACGGCGGAACTCACTGGCGTATTGAGTCAAACGGTTCCAACGGCTGTGTTATCAATAATCGCACTGACGGTAAGAAAGCCACTGCAATGAATATGTATGCGTTCAGAGTCACAAGCAGAGATGTGACATTCGAGATAGACAAGTACAACAAGGACGGCAATCTTGTAGGAAAGTCTACTGTTGACAACAGTACGGCGGTGTATGGCATATATTCAGATAAGGCTTGCACAAAGTCAGTTGGCTCAATTACTATTGGTGCAGACGGCAGAGGTGCGATAAGCCTTCCCAACGGCACCTACTACGCAAAGGAAACAAAGGCTCCTACAGGATATGAGCTTGACACTACGGTGTACACTATTAGTCCCGGCATGACAAAGGTAACTGAAGATTACAAGTTTGGCAGCATCAAGATCAACAAGACTGCGGAAGACGGCATCGTGAGCGACCGTGAGTTCAAGGTGACATGGACAGAGAACGGAAAGTCACAGTCCAAGACAGCTAAGACTAATGACAGCGGTGTTGCTGATTTCAAAAACCTTAAGGTATATGATATGAGCAGTGGACAGGCTATCTCATATAATGTTTCTGAGATAAATACCGATACAAGATATGTTACTCCAAAGGCTCAGGACATTACCCTCACAAGCGGCAATGCTGACCTGACAGTAGCTGTTGACTTTGAGAATACACTGAAAAAGGGCAATATAAAGATCAACAAGCAGTCCGAGGATGGTCAGAACGGCGACAGGACATTCACTATCACAGGCGGCGGTGAGACATATACGCTGACAACTGCCAATGACGGTACGGCTATCCTTGCAAGTATTCCCGTTTATGACAGCAGCAACCAGCCCATCACCTATACTATCAGCGAGAAGGATGTTCCCGTGAGATATGTTGTTCCTGCTGATCAGACCACTACCCTTACAGCAGATGCTACAGTGGATGTAAAGTTCGAGAATAAGCTGAAGAAGTTCACAGCTGAGATCATTAAGAAGGACAGTGAGAACATCACCGCACAGGGCGATGCTACTCTTGCAGGTGCAACTTACGGGCTTTATCATGACGGTGAGAGGATAGCTACCTACACTACTGATGAGAACGGACACTTCGTTACAGATGAGTTCGTATGCGGAAACTATACTCTTCAGGAGCTCACACCTTCACAGGGATATCAGCTCAATGACGAGATATACAAGGTTGGTGCCGAACCTCAGAATTACAAGCTAGAGGTCAATCCTATCGCCTTCGATGTTACAGAGGACGTAGTAAAGGGCAATATTTCTATCATCAAGCACAGTGATGATGAGGACGATAAAGTCGAGAATCTTGAAACAGGTGCTGAGTTCGAGGTGTACCTCAAGTCCGCAGGCAATTATGATAAGGCTAAGGAAACAGAGCGAGACTATCTCACAACTGATGAGAACGGCTTCGCTCAGACAAAGGATATGCCATACGGCGTATATACTGTTCATCAGACAAAGACCGTAAACGATGCGGCGTTTGTCGCTGACTTTGATGTAACTATCGCAAAAGAAGGACAGACATACGAATATATACTCAATAATAAGCCTTTCAGATCATATATCCATGTAACAAAGGTCGATGCTGAGACTGGCAAGGTAATTCCCTATGAGGGCGCAGGCTTCCAGATCTATGACAGTAACGGAAATCTTATAAATCTCGGTACTGACACGTTCTATACCAACAGTGAGGGATATCTCATTACTCCCGACAGCCTTAAATATGGCGATTACTCGCTCGTTGAGGTGCAGGCTCCTGTTGGATATGTACTTGATAGTACGCCTGTTTCTTTCACTGTAAACGCTGAGAATGCTGATGAGGAAAATGCGGTAAATATAATTAAGGTCACAAAGGCTGACACAGCTCAGAAAGGCAGAATTTCCGTAAGCAAGCGTGGCGAGATCTTCAAGACAGTTCAGGCAATCGGTCCCGCTATCCATACAAATGAAGACGGTGAAACAGGAACAGCAGGCTTTACTACCTATACACCCGTTTTTGAGGAAAGTGGGCTTGGCGGAGCTGAGTTCGAAGTTATCGCAGCCGAGGACATTTACACAGCAGACGGAACATTCAGAGCATCTGCCGGCGAGGTAGTTGCTGACATTATCACAGACAAGGACGGAAATGCTTCAACTGAGCCTCTCTACCTCGGCAAGTATGTTGTCAAGGAGAAAACTGCTCCCTATGGCTATGTACTGAATGATGAGGCAAAGGAAGTTGAACTCACCTACGCAGGACAGGAGGTTTCTATCACAGACTCAATCAACAACACATTCTACAACGACTATCAGGGCGTTAACATCAATCTTGCCAAGTTCATGGAGCATGACGAGCTCTTTGGCATCGGCGACAACAACGAGTACAAGTCCGTTCTTTTCGGACTCTATGCTGCAGAGGACATCACAGCCGCAGACGGCACAGTTATCCCCAAGGACGGCTTTATCGCACAGGTATCGCTTGGCGAGGATATGACAGCCGACTTTACAGAAAAGCTCCCGTTCTCACGCTACTATGTTCAGGAGATAGCAACCGATGAGCACTATATGCTTAACGGCGAGAAATATCTTGTTAACTTCCAGTACATGGGACAGGAAATGTCTACTGTCAACATCGACTGCGGTACATTCATCAATGACATTAAGAGAGGTTCAGTAAGCGGTAAGAAGGTCAACGAAAATGGTGATCCCCTCGAAAACGCTCTCTTCGGTCTGTTCAAGGCTGACGAGACTGAGTTCACAGCTGAGAACGCATACCTTACAGACGAGTCCGACGAGGAAGGAAACTTCGGTTTCATAGATATTCCTTTCGGTGAGTATATCGTCAAGGAGATAGCAGCACCTACCGGATATATCCTTTCAGACGAGCAGTATCATGTTACTATCAGCGAAGACGGCGATGTTGTGGAGATAACTGCGGAAAATAAGGCGATCACTGTATCTATCAGCAAGGAAGAACTCTACGGCAATGAGCTGACAGGTGCATCTATGCAGCTCATCGATGAAAACGGCGAGATCGTAGACGAATGGACATCTAACGGCGAGAATCACATCATTACAAACATTCCTGCAGGCAGCTATACTCTCAAGGAAATTGCAGCTCCCGACGGTTATGTTATCGCAACAGACATCAGCTTCACTATTGATGAGTACGGCAATGTTACTGTTGACGGCGTTGAGGCTAATGCTTTTGATGATGACGGAAATCCCATTGTTACAATGATCGATGATGCAACACTTGTAAAGATCAGCAAGCAGGATATGACAACAGGTACAGAGCTTGCAGGTGCAACACTTCAGGTCATCGACAAGGACGGCAATGTCGTCGAGGAATGGGTATCCACAAACGAGCCTCACTATATTGAGGCAAAGCTCATTGCAGGCGAAACTTACACTCTCCGTGAGATCACAGCACCTGACGGCTACAATACCGCTGAGGATATCGAGTTTACCGTCAATGCAGACGGAAGCGTTACCGAGGTAACTATGAAGGACGAAGCTGTTATTGTAACAACACCTAATGTTGCTACAGGCGATACAGGCAAGAGTCCTCTCGGATATATTATGTTATTCCTCGGACTTGTCATTGTCAATGTACTTTTATTCACAAGAAAGAAGAAGGAAGAGCCTGTCGACGATTACGCAGAACTCTGCCCCGACTTTATTGAGGGAGAAGATAACGAATGAAAAAGAAAACTATACTTCGCATTCTGGCGGCTGTTTCGGCAGCCGCCCTCCTTTTAGGAGGCGCATATCTGCTCACAAAGGATGACTTCCGTCAGAAACTGAAAGAAACGGAAATAAAGCCATATATGCCTACTCCGACAGTTTTGTTAGCACTTGACGAAGCATCCGAAACTGAGACAACAACCACAACTACTACAAGCATTACAGTCGAAACTGCTGAGCACACTACGGAAGCTGCGATAACAACAGCATCTCCCGAGTTATCAGCAGAGGTCAGACATAGTCTTATTGACTCAGCACAGTCGCTGAATTCAGCATATCCAAATGCACTTGGCTGGCTGTATATCCCTGATACCGTAATATCATATCCGATTATGCAGTCAGACGATAATGATTATTATTTGTCTCATGCGTATGACGGAACATACCTGAAAGCAGGCTCGGTATTCCTTGATTATCGCTGTGAAGGACGATTCCGGAATCCGATAAATATCGTGTACGCCCATAACATGAAGAACGGCTCCATGTTCGCACAGGTGACCAACTTCAAGAATGACAGCTATTTCGAGAGCCACAAGTACGGCTGGCTTGCTACCCCTGAGACAGTATACAGGATTGACTTTTTCTCCTGTGCTGTTGCAGACTGGCATGACAGCCTGTATGAGGGAGATACTCCCGTGGCGGAGTGGGTTCCGCATATCTGCGATAAATCGGTTGTTGGCAGAGAGATAACCTATTCAGACGATGACAGGTTTATATCGCTATCAACTTGTAGTTATGAATTTCAGAACGCACGAACTATCCTGACAGGAAAGCTCGTAGAAACCAAGGAGGCATGATCTAATGAGAAAACTGAAAACCAAGCTCGTATGTGCTGTAACGGCATTTATGGCAATGCTGAACTTTGCAGCTATGAATGCCTATGCCGCAGGCGATGTTGCGAGTGCAGTAGAGAGCACATGGACATCGGCGAAGGACCAGATACAAAGCGTAGTCAATAACGTTGTATTCCCTGTGATTGACGTTATACTCGGCGTTCTGCTCTTCGTCAAGATCGCTACGGCGTATTTGGAGTACAGAAAACATGGTACGCTTGAATGGACTCCTATTGCCATTATCTTCGGCGGTCTGCTCTTTTCCCTTACAGCTCCGCTGTATGTTTGGTCGATACTCTGATTGAAAAGGATAAAGGTGATAAATATGAATTTCTTTACAGACGAACTTAAAAAGATAACTGACAGGAGCGAATACATTCAGAACCCAAAGTTTGTCGGACAGTCCTGTGTATTCAGGCTGTCCGATGACGTTACTGGTAAGTTGGAATTCGTTACAGGTATCGTAGCCAACCACTACAACTCACTTCGGTTGAAACTCTTCAACAAGAGTGAAGGCCCTATCGATACCCAGCTTATGGGGATTGGCGATATTATCGGGAATAAGAAGATATATTCCAATATCCAGTCACCATATATCTGGAAAGATGGAAATAACGTTGACTGGTATGGTTATCATCCCAACAGTAATGACTATTCTGCTATGTCGGAAACAGTTGACGATTACCTGTCATGCTTTGCTGAACAGGAATTATCTGAAGACGAAGAACTGAATATATCGCTCACTTAACGGAGGTATGAAAATGAAGAATAATATGAGAGCGGCGATAGCCGTCATTTTAATTGCCGCAGCTTTAACAGGCTGCGGTACGATAAAACCGCCTGCAATAGATACGACCGTAACAACAGCCCCCGCAACCACTGAGACTACTACTGCAGAACCGACAACGATAGCTGAGACAACAGAAGCTCCCACCGAGCCTCCGATGACTGAGGAAGAAAGAAGACAGCTCGAGCAGAGTACCTTTATATCCGAATTCCTCGGCTCACAAATAAAGTTTGAAGATACCGCAGGCATTACAGATGAAGTCATTAAAAAGGCTGACTTCGAGTGTGAAAGTTCCAAGAACGGCACTGAGAAGATCACTGTCAAGGGAAAGAACGGCGGCGGTAAGATAGAAGTTTCTGTTATGGATATTTCGGCAAGTACGCTGAAAAATGACGTTGAAAATGTCCTTGGAAGATACGGTGACTACAGCTATGAGCAGATAACTGCCGGTATGAACGGCATAAACAGTGTGGACTTTACCTCAAACTACCGTATGATAACCAGTGTTGTGAGTAAGGGCAAGTATCAGCGATATGGAGCTATCCAGAAGACGGACGGAATGTCCACACAGTTCGGTTATGCCGAAGTATATGCTGTACTCAGGGATAACAAGCTGACCGTAATATCAGGTCAGCTCCTTTCGACGGACATGACCGAAAGGCAGAACTTCTCGGAGCTCATAAAGCAGCTTGCGGAAAAGGTGGTATATTGATATGAAAGTAAATGTCAACGGCGGTACTATGTCACAGGCGGAGATCGACGAGTATGTCCGCAGAATACGGAAGAAACATCCCGACCGTATCATAAACGAACTGACGCTTACGATAAACGGCAACTATGTGGATATTCAGTATAACTACGACACCGTTCCCTTTGAAAGGATCCGCAGGATAACCGGCTACCTCGTGGGAACGCTTGACCGTTTCAATAATGCCAAGAGAGCCGAGGAAAGCCAGCGGATAAAGCATGAGATATAAAAGAAGGTGGTGAAACTATGCCATATATACCATTCACGGATGAACAGAAGGTCATGGCAAACTCCGTGGATCTTGAATACTTTCTGCGAAGTCGTGGGGAAACACTTGAAAAGGTCGGACGTGAGTATAAGCTCATATATTCCGACGGCAGCGGCAGACACGACAGCATAACTATGTTCGGCAGTACATGGTTTGATCACAAGAATCAGACCGGCGGCGGTGCTATCAAGTTCATGCAGTATTTCTACGGTATGTCCTTCACAGATGCTGTCCAGAACCTGCTGGGATATACAGTCTCTCCCCTTGCAAGAAGTGTCCCTGAGACAGCACCAGAGCCTAAAAAGGAATTCACTCTTCCGCCTAAGAACAAGACAATTAACAGAGTATACGCATATCTGATCAAACAGCGATATATCGCTCCCGAGGTAGTATCGTTCTTCGCAAAGAAAGGAAAAATATATGAGGACTCGGAGCATCATAACGCTGTATTCGTGGGATACGACGAGAGCGGAGTCCCGAAACAGGCTCATAAACGCTCTACAAACAGCTATGGAAAGACCTTCCGTATTACCGTCGAGGGTTCTGATACTGATTACAGTTTTGCACACTACGGCACATCAGGGCGGCTCTATGTATTCGAGGCACCGATAGATATGCTGTCATATATCACACTCCACCCTGAAAACTGGCAGGAACACAGTTACATCGCAATGAACGGAGTGTATGAGTCTGCTGTGCTGAAAGCGTTGGATCTGCACGATAACATAGAACATATCGTTATCTGTACAGATAATGACGAGGGTGGTATCGATGCATACGACAGGCTCAATGACTTGCTTCAGGAGCGAGGATATACCAATGTTACAAGGATATATCCTACCAACAAGGACTTCAACGAAGATCTGAAAGCACGAAACGGACAGCCTGCTTTGATCGCAGTACCGCATGAAAGAAAGCAGACGTTCTATGGGAATGTCGATAATTTAGGCTATTACCCCTGCCGTCCCGATAAGCTGACATCACAGCTCAGGGCAGCCTTTAAGAATGGACAATACAGATATCTTGCCGAGTATGCATTAGCAGGCTCGGCTTTTTTCATGCGTGTAAAGGACGAATCTAAGGCACATTCTGCCCTTAAAGCAAAGCTGAGAAAAGAGTACAGAGCATACAAGGATAAGGCAAGGCTCGATGTTAAATGCAGAGATCTGAGCAATAAGCTGAAAGAGGTTCTCAGTGACCTGAAACAGCCTGCGAGGACATATGAGCAGTCCATAGCAACAGCCAAACGGCTCTATGAGCTTGCAGACTGTGCAGTAAAAGTCGAAACAGAGACAGATATGGTCACCGCACCTGCGGAAGAAATGAGCGAAAATGAAGACCAGGACGAGGAAGCGGAGCTATCTCCGCTTCCTTCATTGTCATAGGGGGCGCGTCAATATGTCATAGGCATATATTAAGTATACAAGTAACTAATTATTAACATAGCAAAAGAGGAAGTGAGATATTGGATGATAAGAAAATATATCTGTTAGCATTAATGGCGGCATGTCTGATAATTTTTGCAATAGTTGTAAGTGTACTGGACAGCCGCGGGATAAACAGTATTAAATCAAAGGCGGTCGGTGACGGACAGCATGGAACAGCAAGGTGGGCAACCAAGCCGGAGATAAGGCAGACTTTTGTCTCTCTGCCATTCGAGCCTGAACTGTGGAGGCAAGGAAAGAACTTGCCAAAGGTACAAGGTACGGTCATAGGATGTCATGGAAAGCTGAATACAACAGCTCTTGTTGATACAGGAGATGTTCATAGCCTTATGATAGGTGCAGCCGGAGTCGGAAAAACCGCCTATTTTCTGTATCCGAACATTGAATTCTGCTGTGCAAGCGGAATGTCGTTTTTGTCAACGGATACGAAGGGAGACATAGCTCGAAACTATGGAAATATAGCCAAGAACTGCTATGGGTACAATGTATCAGTGCTTGATCTCAGAAATCCTACTCGAAGCGATGAAGATAATATCCTGCACTTAGTGAACAAGTATATGGATATCTATCTTTCTGATAGAACGAACCTATCTGCAAAGGCTAAAGCCGAGAAATATGCAAAGATCACAGCTAAGACGATAATCAATATCGGCGGTGGTGACAGCTCAAACTACGGTCAGAATGCATTCTTCTATGATGCGGCGGAAGGACTGCTTTCATCGATAATTCTGCTGTTAGCTGAGTTCGGTGAGAAGAATGAGAGGCATATAGTATCCGTTTTCAAGCTGATACAGGATCTCATAGCAAAGCCGCCTCCGAAGAATGCTAAGGACAAGCCGCCGATGTACTTCACAAAGCTGATGGAACTCCTGCCAAGCGACCACAAAGCAAAGTGGCTTGCAGGTGCGGCGTTGAATTCAGCGGATCAGGCGATGCTGTCGGTAATGAGTACAGCATTATCCCGACTGAATAGCTTTCTGGACTCCGAGATGGAGCAGATCCTGTGCTTCGGTACAGCCATAGACGCAGAACGCTTCTGTAACGAGAAATCCGCTATATTCATAATACTTCCCGAGGAAGATCAGTCGAAATATTTCATGGTATCACTCCTCATACAGCAGTTATACCGTGAGATATTAGTCATCGCTGATGAACACGGCGGTGCACTGCCGAACAGAGTAATGTTCTATTGTGATGAGTTCGGCACCTTCCCCAAGATAGAGGGAGCCGAAGCGATGTTCTCCGCTGGACGTTCAAGAAAGATATCCATAGTTGCAATTATACAGTCATTTGCACAGCTTGAGCAGAAATACGGCAAGGAAGGCTCGGAGATAATCACTGACAATACGCAGTTAACCATATTCGGCGGATTTGCACCGCAGTCTCAGTCAGCAGAGGTGCTGTCCAAAGCTCTCGGTGAGCAGACAGTACAAAGCGGCTCGGTATCGCTGGGAAAGGAGCATTCACGTTCCATTCAGATGATGGGCAGACCGCTGATGACCGTTGACGAACTCAAAAGTATGCCGAAAGGTCAGTTCATAGTTATGAAAACCGGAACTCACCCGATGATAAGCAAATTAAAACTGTACTTCAAATGGGGTATCAAGTTCGGAAAGCCTTTCATGATGGCAGATAAAGCGGCACGAGCTGTCACATATATGGAGCGTGACGAGCTTATGAGAGAGGTTGCGGTAAAGTATCCGCAGCCGAAGAAGACTATACCGATACCTGTTGATAATTCTTATGAACCACAGGAGATGCCCGAAGAACACAAAAAAGTTAATCTGAAAACTGAAAAAAGGAGCTGATAGTTTGAATGTTGAAAGACGAATATATGACTTAGGTCTTCCCCACAGAGCAGTAACGGTTTACTGCTACCTCTGCGATAGGTCGAATAAGAAAGGAGAATGTTTTCCGTCAGCCAAGACCATAGCTCAGGACCTGAGCCTTAGCCGAAGAACAGTATTCAGGGCTCTCCATGAGCTCCTTGAAAAAGGGCTCATAGAGAAACAGCCGAGACTTCGCAACAACGGTGGTTCAAGCTCAAACCTCTACAGGCTGACGGATGTTTCCAAGGAGGTGGATGATAATGTTTGATTGGATCGGCGATGCCATAGACTGGATCGGTGACGGAATATCGTCGCTGTGGGACAACACGGTCGGCGTTGTTACAAGTGAAGCAGCCCGAGCTATATTCGATGTAATGTTTGATTGGCTGTTTATGCTTGTATATGACGGCATAGCGGATATTTTTAACTTTATTGATCAGTCAACAACAGACCTGTTTCAGCTTGGCTGGATACAAGCCTTCCTGACACTGTTCCATAATATCGGCTGGATACTGTTTATCACAGGTATGGTAGTTGCAGTGTTCGATACGGCGATAGCATATGAAAACGGTCATGCGAATATAAAGGACACTTGTCTGAATGTGCTGAAAGGATTCTTTGCTTGTAGTCTCTTGACTGTAGTACCGCAGCGGCTATATTCATTCTGCGTATCTCTGCAGCACACCTTTGCCAATGACCTTGTTGGAGCACTGATACAAAACAGAAGTGCTACTCTTACAAGTGCAGGAATGGAGGCGTTGGAAGCTCTCAGAGCAGATGTATCACTGTCAAGCCTGTTTTTCATAATACTCTTCGGATACTGCACCATAAAGGTTGTATTCGCAAATATCAAGAGAGGCGGTATACTGCTGTGTCAGATAGCGGTAGGCAGCCTGTATATGTTCAGCGTACCGAGAGGATATACAGACGGATTTGTAAACTGGTGCAAGCAGGTCATAGCTACCTGCCTCACAGCTTTCCTGCAGACAACAATATTATTCCTCGGACTGCTGACCTGTCCCGACCACCCGATACTGGCGGCAGGTATATGCTTATCAGCTAATGAGGTTCCTCGTATCGCACAGATGTACGGATTGGATACAAGTACAAGAGTCAATGTAATGGCGGTAGGTCATGCGGTCAATATGGGCTCAAGAGCTGTAGGTCTCATAAAGAGTGCATCCAAGGTAGCAACTTAAGGAGGTGTCGGATGAAAACATATATCTATCCCGAGAACCTCAGAGCTACGGTAAAACTGTGGTTCTGGTCGGTCAGAGACTTTATAATCATATGTGCAGGCATCATCATTTCAGTAGCTGTATTCGCTAATTTCTGGAATGTGATACCTGCGGCGGTGACGGTCTGCTTTGCACTCATAAGCCTGAGAGCAGACGATATGTCGGTGCTGGACTATATCATAAATGCGGTTAAATATTTCCTGCTAAGTCAACAGGAGTACCGCTGGAAGGAGCGAAATAATGTCAAAGAATAAGAGAAACGGCGTTCAGGACCTCATCGGTCTTGAACGCTTTACTAATTACGGCGTGAAAACGGACAAGGCGGAGATAGTCTTCTTCGCCGTAGAGCCGACAAATATCTCGGTGCTGTCGTCAGCAAATATTGAGGTGAAGGTACATGACCTGACAACCGTTCTGTCTATGATACCCGACCTTGAAATAATCGCTATGGACAGTGCAGAGCGTTTCGACGGCAATAAGTGGTACGTCAAGGAAAGACTTCAGAAAGAGGAAAATCCTGCGGTAAGAGAGCTTCTGCAGGCAGACCACGACTTCCTTGACGAGATACAGCTTGAGATGTCGTCGGCTCGGCGTTTCCTGTTTGCTGTGCGTTTCCGCAGAGAGAAGCCCGAGCAGATATTCGGTATCATATCACAGGTGCAGAAGAACATCTCTGAGCATGGCTTCACTGTCAAGCGTATGGATAAGGCTGAGATCAAGAGAATGCTGGCACTGTACTTCGGTGCAAGCATTATCGGAGATGAGATACCCGATATCGAAGGTGAAAACTACATCAAGGAGGCTGATACGAATGAAGAAAAGAAATAAGGAGCTTACCGCAGAGCAGAAGGAAGAAATGAGTGTAAAGAGCTACTTCGACCGCATAGTGCCGGGAGCAGTCAAATTCTACACTGACCACTATATCTGCGGTAATTACTATAAATCCGTATGGGTAATAACAGAGTACCCTCCCACAACAGAGCAGCTCGCAATACTGGCACACCTTGCCGACAAGAACGGAGTGACGCTCCGTATCTACAACAGGCTGGTAGACAGTATCGAACAGGATAAAATAGTACAGCAGGCAATGAGGAAAAACCATATGATGACTACTGTCAATAACGTCAACGAGAGCATAAAGGCTCAGGACAACATCAATGACATAGTTGAGCTCGTAAGTGACATGAACCGCAACAAGGAGCCTCTCCTCCACTGCTCCGTTTTTATTGAGCTGAAAGCAGATAGTGATGATAAGCTGAGGGAGCTCCAGAACGACACAAGAATGGAGCTTACAAGAGCAAAGATATCCGTAGACAGACTAATCCTCCGTCAGAAGGAAGGCTTCCTGTCGGTGCTTCCGAGCGGAATGAATATGTTCGGAGGTCAGTACGAGCGAATACTCCCTGCGAGTGCGGTGGCTAACCTCTATCCCCTGAATTACAGCGGCAAAACTGATGAACACGGCTTCTATCTCGGGCGAGACAAATACGGCAGTAATGTGCTTGTGGATTTCGACCGTAGAACCGAAGATAAGACCAACAGTAATATCCTTATCCTCGGAAACAGCGGTCAGGGTAAGTCGTACCTGATGAAGCTCCTGCTCTGCAATCTCCGGGAATCAGGAAAGAATATTCTTGTACTGGATCCCGAGCAGGAGTACCATGATCTCTGTGAAAACCTTGACGGCACCTACATCGATATGATGAGCGGTGAATATATGATAAATCCGCTGGAGCCTAAGTCGTGGACTGACGGCGAAAAAGGAAATAAGGACGAACCTGAGGCGTTCAGAAAGATATCCAAGCTCAGTCAGCACATCTCATATCTCAAGGATTTCTTCCGTGCATACAAGGATTTTACTGATGCGGAGATAGACACCATTGAGCTTATGCTCATAAGGCTGTATGCTCGCTTCGGTATCGACGATACAACAGACCTCGATACTATCACAAGCGAGGACTATCCGGTAATGGATGACCTGTACGAGCTCTGCGAGAAGGAATACCGTAGCTTTGATAATGAGGCTAAATATATCTATACCGAGGATACGATTCAGGGAATCTGTCTTGGAATCTACTCTATGTGCAAAGGAGCTGAGTCGAAATATTTTAACGGTCACACAAATATCCGCAGCGGCGATTTCGTATGCTTTGGAGTCAAGGGTATTATGGACACCAACAAAAAGCTGAGAGATACTCTACTCTTCAATATTCTGTCGTATATGAACGACCAGATACTTGGCAAGGGCAATTCGATAGCGGCGATAGATGAGGCATACCTCTTCCTCTACAACAGAACGGCGATAGAATATATCCGCAATGGTATGAAACGCTGTCGTAAGAAGGAATCTGCATTTATTCTCGCATCTCAGAACCTTGAGGACTTCCTGCAGCCTGATATAAGGGAGCTGACTAAGCCGTTGTTCAGTATACCGACACATCACTTTCTGTTCAATCCAGGAAACATAAAGGCAGAGGAATTCATAGATACGCTTCAGCTCGAGCCTGCGGAATATGAGCTGATCAGGTTTCCGGAGAGAGGTACCTGCCTCTACCGATGCGGCAATGAGAGGTATCTGCTCATGGTCAAGGCACCGAAATACAAGGCGGTTCTCTTCGGCTCGGCTGGAGGAAGATAAACTGAAAGGGGTGATGAAGAATGAGCAACGTAATTGATAAGTTGGACGCAGTGATCAATGTTGAATATAAGAATAAGTACAAAGAATGGCTGAACCTGAGTCACGAAGAACTCATAGAGAAAGCCGATGAAATATCTGCTGCCCGATTCGTAAAGGATAATATCCAAGACTCATTCACAGAGGATGAAGCGGAATACCTGCTACAGTTCAAGGAACCGCTGGAGATACTGGTCGACAGAATAACCGCCCTCAATGATCCGAATAACATAGCTGTAAAGGAGCAGTTCAGCGATATGGTATCCGAGATGTATGACAAGAAAGATGAGTATTCTGACTACGAACTCAGCGAGGGCGCAGGAATGCAGATGCAGTAAGGAGGCGGCAAATGGAAAAAGTGTTGATATTGCTGGCGAAGATACTCGCTGATAAAAAGACCAGAGATAAGGTGCTGATATTTATTGGCAGTATAGTTGTCGGCTTTCTGCTCCTGCTTGCGGCTCCTATAATTGCCATTTACACCTTGGGTAATGTTGACATCGAACCACCTGAGATAGACAGGAACACTTTCAATGAAAGTGCTTTCATAGAGCAGTTATCTCCCGAGCAGCAGGAGCGGATGTCTGAAATACAGTCCGCAGGTGATGCGATAGAAGCAGAGCTGACAGCACTTGGCATACCAAATCAGACCATAAAGGCGCAGCTCATATATATGTCATACTTTGATGAGGTAGAAGGTTTCAATGCGAACTTCTACGCTCATCTTTTTTATTCTGCACCCAATGATGAGATACTCATCGACAGCATCAATCAGAATTACGGACTGAGCATTGACTACAATGAGTTCATGAGGACGTATACTTTTGTGATGAATGCAACTATCGATCCTCATATGTTCACAGACAGTGCCACCAAAAATGCTGCCGACCTTGCATCCTGGGCAGAGAATGCATATATGTCGGAATGGCAGTATGCTGACAATTGCTTCGGTGAAAGGACCGGAGAGAACAGACTGCGCTGTGCTGATAATGTCGGTCTTATCATGGGATACGTCAGGTATGATACGGAGAATAAGGTGTTCACTTCCGACACTATCGACTTGTACTATACCGAACAAGGCAGCATCGATACGATGCCTGATGTGAAAGGTGTGGGAGTCTTTAACGGCAGCGAGTTTGGTGTCTATGTCGGCGGTGGAGAGGTTGTTTTCTCCTCTGCTATGGGCGGCGTTCAGTGCCAGAGCCTCACAGAGGGTGGCTGGACTTCATGGTGTACCTTCGATTCGGTGGCATATCCGCAGGAGGTACAGGACAGGATAAATGAGCTTCAGGAGCCAACGACAGAAGCGACTACTGAAACAACTACAGGAGGTTGAAAAATATGAAGATAACAATTACAACGGCAGACAAGAGTGAAGAAAAGCTCTTCTATGCCTGCGACGAAGAAGAAATAAAGGCATCTAAGATCGGTCATATGCGGTTCGACTTTGGAACGGGAAGACAGTTCTATGGCTCATGGTTCGGAACTACAAGCGAACTGAATGATGAAGAGTTCAAGGTTGAGTTCAATGAGATAACGAAGGAGCTCCGACAGGGACTGCTCAAGGACAGGACTGCAATGAGTATATTTATCCGAGAGAATCCGTCCTTGGATCTCGGCAGTCGTGGCAACGGTTACAAGATTCAGACGGACGAGCATACCTACTACCTGCGGTGTAAGCCGCAGCCCGGAGACTACGACTGTTACTGCTTCTGCTATGAGCGTGAACCTCTGGAACAGGCAATGAACGAAGATATGGCAGAGGAAGAAAAATTAGGAATGGAGATGAACACATGACAGTAACACTTAGATATGGAGACATGGAAGTCCGTTGGGGACTGCCTGTATCTGCGATTCATGTGCAGGATATCCTCGACAGGATGAACGTACAGAGCGGCAGAGAAATAGAGTTCATGTTCTCAAAATATGATATGATTGATATGCCTGCGAACATCCTTGATAAGTGGCATAAGGCTGACATTTATAAGCTGAACGTATTCGCAGACTGTTTTCAGCGGCTCGAGGATCATCAGAAAGCAGGCTTCAAAAGTGTGCTCATGAGGAATCCTGAAAGCAGTATTGATGATATGATAGCGATGACCTATGGCATCGACTGTGTCCCTGTGTATCCGGCGAAGAACTATGCCGAGCTTGGTGAGATAGCTGTTGAAAATGAAATGCTGCCTGAGATCGAGGAATGTTCAGATGCCGTCATAGGACTATTGGACTATGAAAAAGTTGGAAAGCTTCTTGCTGAAAGAGATAACGGTTTATTTGTTGACGGCTATTATTGTATGCCTGACAGCTACGAGGAACCTGACATATCCCTCACGATAGAGGTGCCTGACAAGAGATTTTTCAGAGTTCTGGTATCTCCGTCAGCAACTACTACTGACCAGGCACAGTGGTTCAACTTGCCCGAGGATATACGCAGGCTGAGAGCATACTCAGCCGAACACAACTCAACTCCGGAGCAGATGTATATCACAGAGGTGGAGGCGGTACTGCCGAACATCACCGATGCTGCCTACTACGAAGCGTACTGGGTTGAAGATATGATAGCTCTTTCGGAGCAGCTCGCAGGCATGAGAAAGTCAGATGTAGTGAAGCTGAAAGCTGTTATGGAGACTGAGAACATTCAGACATTCTCAGGAGCAAGAGAGGCTATCGACAGCCTGAATGAATACGAATTCGATTCGATGGTGCAGGATGAGAGCCAGTACGGTAAGGTGTATGCCTGCCGTGTATTCCCGACCAACTTCGACTGGAGCATTCTGGAGAACTGTGATATGAATGACTTCGGAAAGCAGGTGCTCGCCCGGAAACACGGAGAGCTAACTGAGTACGGTGTGCTTTCAGGAAAGGGACAGAAGCTCTATACTACGCTGACTGCTGAGTCTGAGACAATGGAAGAAGCTGAGAAGTTAACCGAGGACGAAGCTGAAGCAGAAGACGAGTCCGAGGCAATGAGCATGGGAGGTATGACATGAAAAGATCAATAACAGTACAGATACCCGAAGAAAAGCTGTCTGCGATAGAGATGTATCTCGAGCAGAAGAACACGACACTTGCGGCGGAGCTCGACAAGCAGGTCGAGCAGATATATACCAAGGTTGTGCCGCAGAACGTCAGAGAGTACATCGAACTGACAGCAAAGCAGCAGATACGCAGACCTCGCAGGTCTGTAGACAGCACACCGAAGCCCGAAGAGTAACTCGCCCCGTGTCGCGCGAGAATGCGCTGTGTGCGATTTTGTGCGGCACGGTCGGGAAAGGATACCACCTCGGGGGAGTGCTGAGCCGTTTTCGGGCAGTTTTGGCGGCGGTCCGAAACAGCGGTTTCGGAGAGCTTCCGAGGGCGGTTTCTGGGTTGCAGGTAAAAGGCTGGCGTCAAACCGCCAGCCTTTCCACAGCGGACCGGCAAAGCCGACCGCATTTTCGAGCTTTTCAGAATTTATCGATTGGAGTCAAAATGAAAGTTGGTGAAAAAACTTGGAGTCAAATAGTACAAAAGGAAAGAAAAACAGCAGTGATTCGGAGAATTTTGATGGAGTCACCGCCTCTAAAATAAAGTTTCCGCTGTACATCTATCCGGAGACAATGAAAACAGTCAATAGTCTGTACAAGGCTGACTGCTGTCCTACCAAAACTGAGTTCATGGAAAAAGCAATTCGTTTCTACTGCGCTCATCTTATGCAGAATAAGCCTGAACTCATTGAATATCTTGCACCGCAGGTAGGTACGATTGTTGACGGAATTATAAAAGGGACAGAACAGAGGTTGTCTCGTGCCATATTCAAGTTAGCTGTCGAGGTTGGAGTGCAGACCCACATGCTTGCAGCTATCAATGATATAGATGACACAACTCTTTTCAAACTTCGTGATATGGTCACGGACGAGGTCAGACGCATAAACGGTATAATAAACTTTGAAAGTGCTGTGAGATATCAGCGGAGTGAGGAATAAATAAAAGCGCTGTATGATACAGCGCTATACATATATCATGGAGGTGAGAGTATGGCTCAATTAATTGTTTCAAGCCGCTATCTAAAAAGCGGCAAGCGTGGTAAAACAAAGCGCAGGAATTTTACAAAGTACATTGCTACCCGTGAGTCAGTGGAAAAGCGTCCGCAGAATACAGGTAAAACAACTGCAAATCAAAAGCAGCTCATAGCGGAGCTGATTAAAGAGTTCCCAATGGCGAAGCAGTACCTTGAATATACAGATTACA
The DNA here is from genome assembly GCF_900116855.1 of Ruminococcus flavefaciens. GTDB lineage: Bacteria > Bacillota > Clostridia > Oscillospirales > Ruminococcaceae > Ruminococcus > Ruminococcus flavefaciens_R. Next base: position 19,671 of record NZ_UETD01000019.1, on the reverse strand, counting down.
CTAAGAATCCTTCATCAGAAAACGCTTCGGAACTAATATCAACTATCATAGAACGTCATGCTGATGTTATCGGTAACAGAAGGAACTTCGTAGGATATGTGGCAAATAGACCAGGAGCAGAAAGACGTGGCGAACATGGATTATTCAATGGAAGTGATGAGCCTATTGACCTGAATGCAGTTGCAAATGAAGTCGCCGAGCATCCCGGATATGTATGGACTCATGTAGTCTCACTCCGTCGTGAGGACGCAGTGCGGCTTGGCTATACAAATTCTGATATGTGGCGTGAGCTTGTGAAGCGTCACATTGACGATATAGCAAAGGCACAGAATATTCCGCTTGCAAATATGAAGTGGTATGCAGCTTTTCATGACACAACACATCATCCGCATATTCACCTCATAGTGTATTCATCAGATCCAAGACAAGGATACCTTACAAAAGAAGGTATGGCTGCAATACGTTCAGCTTTTGCAAACGATATTTTCCATGAAGATATGAAAAGTATTTATCAGGAGCAAACGCTTACCCGTGATGAACTGAAAGCACTGTCCGAAGATCAGATGAGTGAAATATTATCTCAAATCGGAAGCGGAGTAGTTGATGAAAGGCTTGTTACAAAGGTCAGGGAATTAAATGCTCAACTGCAAAGCATTGGTGGAAAGAAACTGTATGGATATCTTCCTAAAGAGATCAAGCAGACAGTAGATGATATATTTTTTCTGTTATTACAGAATGAAGATATTCAAAAGCTGTATGATAAGTGGTGCGAATTTGAAAAGGCTAAGTATAAAATGTACACGCAAAAGGATAAGGAGCTTCCAAAGCTTGCTGAGAACAAGGAGTTCCGCTCGGTAAAAAATATGATCATAAGAAAAGTCGTAAATATGATTGAGATTCCTGACATCGAGCCTGAAGAGACTCACGATGATATTGAGGAAGATACTGATATATCTTTCGCTGATGACTATGAGTATGTTGATACTGAAGAAAATGACAGTAATTATTATTTCAAATGGTCAGATGAATACAAGGCAGCATCGAGGATACTCAAATCACAATACCCGACAGATGATGAAAAAGCAGAGGCACTCGCTGTTATGAAGTCGGAGGCTGAAAAAGGAAATGTACTTGCTATTTATGACATGGGTAGGTACAGTACCGATGATGAAACAGTTAAGCGTTATTTTGCAACGGCACTTGCAGGTTTTATTGATATAGCGCCTAAAGCAAATAAAATGAGTTCGTACTTTCAATACCGTATCGGCAAGATGTACTTGTACGGATGCGGTACTGAGAAAGCACCTGACATTGCTTTCAAGTGGCTGGAAAAGTCTGCTGTGGCTGATAACAAATATGCACAATATATGCTGGGAAAGATGTATTTTAACGGTGAATACATTCCTGCTGATTATGACAAAGCTGAAAAATATCTGTCGGCAGCAGCATCGGCTAATAACAGCCATGCGATATATCAGCTTGCAAAACTATATCTTACACAAGAAAAATATGACGTTATCAAAGCAGTCAGGCTGTTTGAATCTATTGCTGATGATAATTCGTGGGCTTCATATTGGCTTGGAAGGATATATCTTTTCGGAAAAGATGGAATCGCTTCCGATAGAGAAAAGGCTTTAGAATGGCTTACGAAGTCTGCTTCCGAAGGAAACGAGTACGCAGAAAGGCTGATTAATTATGATAACGGCCACAACTATATGATATCAAATACCATTGTCAGTTTACTTGTTGACTTCGGGCGGATAATAGAAGAAGACAACGCTCGAAGCCGTAGAAGAGTATCACATAAAGTTGATAAGAAGCTCATGCGTATAATCCAAAAGAAGAAACAAGAGCTTGGTGTAAAGCCTGGTGGTATAGAAATGTATTGATATATAGGCATTTTTTTGATTAGCTTAGATTAAGTCTGAATATGGTCAGATCAGTTGTGTAAATAACAAAAAGGGCGTATCAACGTAATATTGGTGCGCCCTTTCGTCAATTCTGCTCATTAAAACGTGGAGGTGTATCCGATTTGAACGGTGTTTTTAATAATATTATAATCATAATGAATTGAAAAGTAAATACCTTTTCACGAATTTTTATGAAAAATTAATTTTTCTGTAGGTATCGATGACGGTTTATCTGCGGAAAAACTATCAATAAACCGTCAGAAATATAGTCAGAACGGAGTGATATCTATGGCAAAAAGAGGAAGTAACATTTATAAAAGAAAGGATGGGCGTTTTGAAGGCAGAGTCCATGTCGGGTACAAGGCTGACGGCTCAAAAAAGTATAAGTCCGTATATGGCAAGACATTATCCGATGTAAAGGATAAGATGGCACAGCTTTATTCTGTAAGGTCAGAAAAGATTACATCAACAATAAAGCTGACCGTCCGTGAAGCAGCCGAAGAATGGTTGAATGCTGCACGTTTGCGTGTGAAGGAATCAAGCTATGCTAATTATGAGAATATATTGAATAAGCATATTCTGCCTGTTCTTGGTGGAGAACACATCTCGGCTCTTACCGCAAGTAGAATAAATGAATTTATCCATTTTAAGCTGAACAATGGAAGACTAAACGGTAAAGGCGGTTTATCTGCGAAATCAGTTCGTGATATATTTACCGTATATCGCAGTATTGAGCGTTATGCTTATCGTGAATACGGGATCCGCGAAAGCAATTTCACCATGCCTAAGACAGAACCACATTATACTGATGTATTAACTCCTGTGGAGAGGCGAGGATTAGAAAACTATCTTATTAATAATATGAGCCTTACAAATCTTGCGGTATTATTATGTCTGTTTACAGGACTGCGTATAGGGGAATTATGCGGCTTAAAGTGGGAGAATATCGATTTCACTGCTTGCACTTTATCCGTAAAAAGAACAGTGCAGCGTATAACAAAGAATGGAAAATCTCAGGTAATTATTGGTACACCAAAGAGCCGTACCTCTGTAAGAGTAGTTCCAATTCCTGAATTTTTGATGACATTTTTAAAGGAATACAAGAGCTTTGAAGGATTTTATATAATAACAAATTCTGCTAGTCCTACCGAACCTCGTACCATGCAGAACAGATTTAAGTCCATTTTGAAAGTCTGCGGCCTCCGTAATGTGAATTTTCATATTCTCAGGCACACGTATGCCTCGGTTTGCATAGAAAAAGGATTTGATCCTAAAGCTCTCAGTGAACTGCTCGGTCATGCAGATGCTGCTATTACCCTTAACCGATATGTCCATTCATCATTAGAAATTAAGAAAAACTATGTAAGTCGTCTTTGTTTGTCATCTTAAGCTTTCAGCCGTCATTTTGTCGTAACGGAATTGCTGATACGCACCTAAGTATTGAGAAAAAACGGCACACATTAGATTGATGAGCAGAATTGACGAAAATAATAAAAACGTAATCTTCTATTACTATTTGCCATCTTTCCTTTAAAAACCTGCTTTAATTCTGGAAAATAGTTGTAATTTTACTAATACTATGATAGAATTAATAAAATAGACTTAATGGTGGTGGGGATATGTTAAAAATTGCAATTGTAGATGATGAAAACAATATCTGTGCTTTTGTCGAAAAGAGTTTATTAAAGTTATCAAAGAAGTATGGAATTTCTACTGATATTGATGTGCTTTATAGTGGAGAGGCTTTGATTCAACTTATGGAGGATAGCTTCTACGATGTAGTTTTTCTTGATATTAAAATGGAAAAATTGTCAGGAATAGATGTCAGCCGACAAATTAGAAATACAATGGGTAACGAAGCAACTCAAATTATTTATATATCTGGCAATACAGAATATGCTATTGAGGTTTTCGATTTTGACCCTTTCCATTTTCTGCCCAAGCCTCTGGATGAAGAGAAAATTGAAAAGGCTTTTGTAAAATTAATACGTAAGCTTAATCTGAAAGCTGAGGCTTTTACTTATAAAGTCGGACATGATATTTTTAAAGTCCCTATAAAAGATATTCTCTATTTTGAAAGCCATAAAAGAGAGGTAACCATTTACTACAATAAAAAAACAGAAAAATTTTACGGAACATTAGAGAATATATATTTACAGCTAAGTAAATTTGATTTTCTTTTCATACACAAAAGCTATCTGATCAATCCAATCCACATCCGCAGATGTACATATGAGTCTGTAGAAATGTCAAATCATATTGTTTTACCAATATCTCAATCAAAACGAAAAGAAATACGTGAAAAGCAGTTAGAACTTGTCAACAATGAGGAGGAGAAAAATGAATATTTCAACATATAACATAACATACATCATATCAAATTTGTTTACAGTATATATCGTTAAATTATTTATGGATAAGTATCTTGGTGTTATACCAGAGCGAAAAACCAAATCATATATAGCGTACAGTGTTTTTTTTATAATTACTACATCGTTCTATTTTTTATTCGATATTCCTTTTTTAATGCTGATCACAAATATTATATGTTTTATAGGAATATCTATATTTTATAAAGGCGACTATAAAAGGCGGTGTGTTGCATCATTATACATTTATATCATATTATTGATTGTTGAAATTCTTGTGACAGCCCTAACATTTACTCCGTATATGAGCATATTTGATAAATATGGTTATTCAAATGTGTTGGGACTATTTATTGATAAAATACTACAGTTCTTTGTCGTTTTAGTTTTATTATCTATAAATGCTAAAAAGAAAAGCACTTACGATACAGCTCTTCCGTTTAAAATGTCACTTCCTTCGTTTCTGATACCGTTATCTACAATTATCGTCGAAATGATTGTAGTCAGTACACCAAATATTTCTCAAATTAAGGTAGTTCTTTCAGTAATAACTCTTTTTATGATCAATTTTATATCTTTTGTTTTATATAATTCAATACTTGAAGCTTATCAGGATAAGCTGAGAAATGCAATATTAGATCAGGAACGTGATTATTACCATAAACAATGCTTATTAATGCAAAAAGCGGTTGATGATTCCAATGCATTCAGACACGATTTTAATAATCATATGACAATGATAAATGAGCTTATTAGTAAAAACGAAACATCAACGGTAACAAAGTATATTGGAGAATTGATAGAAGATAGCCAAAAACACAGGAATATTTACTCTTCAACAGGAAATATCCCTATAGACAGCGTAATCAATTACAAATTGAATTCTATAACTGACGGAGATGTCGATATAATTGTTGATGTCAGTGTTCCAACTGAACTTTCCGTTGAGATAATGGATATTTCAACCATATTGACTAATATCATTGATAACGCCATTTATGCTCTTGAAAAAATAAATAAAAATAAAAGAATAAGTATAAAAATCAAATATAGTAAAGGAATGCTCGTTATATGCGTATCTAACACCTATGATGGAATTGTTCTATACGAAAATGGTGTAATCGTGAGTACGAAGAAGAATAAATCTGAGCATGGAAAAGGATTGGAGAATATAAGAAGAACAGCCGAAAAGTATAACGGACTGCTGAAATTGTCTCATAATGAAAATGTTTTTACTTCAGAAGTGCTTCTTTATCTTCCCTAAATCTTGGAAAGTTACAAGAAAACTGTAAATTTTTACAACTTCCCGCACAAGTTGACTAAAAGGTGTACACTAAATATACCGAAAGAATACTTGATGAAGGGAGGTTGTTCTTGTGAGGAATTTTATTAAAAGAAACTCAACTCTTTTAGCTGCATTAGCACTTGTTGTGACTTCACTTACAGTTAATTCAACGTGTATTTTCACCATGCATCAGGATGAAGTTCCTGAAGTTGCCAAGAAACTTCGTAGATTCTGATGTTCTATAAAACGTCAGTCTACATAGCGGATATTCTCGAACAACAGAATAAGTTTGCACCTGAAGATAAGGAAGTCTATCGATACGGAATCCAACAAGGACTGAATCTCACATTGAACATCCTGACGACAATTATTATCGGTGTTTTATGTGGAATGGCATATCCGAGCATACTGTTCTTGGTTTGTTATGTGCCATTACGTAGCTTTTGCGGTGGATACCATGCAAAGACGCATTTTCGCTGCTATATTTATTCTGTAATAATGATTACCTGTATTCTTTTGGTTGCGAAATATACTGCATTCAACATTGTTTTGTATGAAGTTCTTGTTTTGATAAGCTTAATAATAATATTATTATTAGCACCGGTGGAAGATGAGAATAAAAAACTCGATATTGTTGAGAAAAGATTATTTCGTAAAAAAGCGTACATTATAGCTTTCTTAGAAGTATTATTATACCACCTTTTTTTGTTCATGCATTTTGCGAATTGTTACAAAATAATATCTACAGCATTATTCTCGCTATCAATACTTATGATTATAGGATCAATCAAAAACTATATTCAAAGAAAGCGTATGAACGCTGCTTGTATATAAGACTTTTTAGGTTTTACGGATAATACGAAAAGCAAATATGCTTTATAGTCAGTTGTATTTTGAAGTAAAATAATAGGTTAATGAAAAATGTTAGGAGGTATTCTTTATGAAAAAAACATTTAAAAAGGTTTTGGCATCAGCTATTGCTGTTACTACTATGGCTGTAAGTGCAGTAGGGATGAGTGCAAGTGCAGATACTGGTTATACTAGCTTTAGTCCGAATGCATCTGCTATTCTTTCTGTAACAAGTAGTTTTGTTTCTGCTTCAACAAATTGTACAATTATTTGTTCAACTATAACTGCAAGTATCACAGCAACAACTGGAGGAACCTTAACTGGCGATACGTTAAAATCTGCATATAACACTACCTCGGTTTATGTAACCGCAAATGGATCGGTGGATACAGCTACTTCATATCATTATGTTAAAAATGCTAATGGTAGTGGAAGCACAACAATGTGGGCAACTTGATTATGATTTATAACTACTCAATTAATTAGTATAGACTAACTGCACAAGGAATATATAAGAATTTACCAGTATTTTTATTATTCCTTGTGCGGTATCATTATATCATCATATAAACAAATTGATGAAGAATTCTTGGTACTAGTTAAAAACTAATTTGTATTTACTTTTATTACAAGAAGTACAAAGTGCTTTTTACAGTTTGTAATACAGCTACACTTCTATTTTGAGGATGAACGTTTGTGTTGCTTTTCGTCGCCTGTCATCATGAACGACAGATTTCAAAATGTCTGTGAACATTTTAAAATCGTGCGTATTATAATATTAGAATAAGGAAGGGATTAATGAAAATGAAAAAAAGTATTTTTACTTTACTCGCTGCTTTAACTATTATATTTACAGGATGCGGAGAGAATAAATCTATAGATAAATCACCTCAAAAATCTAATTCAAATTCTATAGCTTCAATTAATAACAGTACATATATCAAAACATCACAAAACGTTTATTCTCAGGGATTTATATCTAATACAAAACCACATTGGTATTTTGATTTTGCAACCATGAAAAAGATGATTCTATGTTCTAAACCTAATTGCACTCATAATTCTTCTGATTGTATTTCAAACGTTATTGGAGATACTCCCATAATTCATGGAGATTATATTTATTATTTTACATCAGAAAGTGGTATAAAAGAAGAAAAAGAAAAAAGAGAATACTATATAAAATCATCGCTTAATCGTTGTTCACTTGATTCATCAAACATTGAAAAGATAGTTGAATTTACTGATTGTGTACCTCGTGATTTTGATGGTTGTGCACTTACTGGCAATACAATTTATTTTTGCGGTGACGATATGAATCCAACAGAAGACGAGTATGGGAATATATTATCAAGTAATGTTGGTGGAAAGCATTATTTTTGTAGCATTGATCTCTCGACGAGAGAATATACAAATCATGGATTGATATATAATGACAAACAATATAGTGCCGCTAATTCATCAAGCACAGCCAAAGTTACCGGTGTGTATAATTCGCAAGTATATATTGAGTATAGCTTTTTGAAAGAAAAAATACCTCAAACAGCTTATAACGAGAATTTCGATGCACGTGATTATTTTACAATACTTAATTTTACGTATGATTTAAACACTGGAGAATTGAAACAAAGTGAATTACCTTCTGCTTCGTTTATGAATGATGATAGTTATTTGTACAGTAATTATCCTGATAAATCATCCACTTTAATATATGGAGGAGAAACTTTCGTTATTAAAGGGTTAGATGTCGAAATTTATGGGAGATTCGTTAACAAGAAAATATTTATGAATGACTGTTGGTATGATATAAACGATAGTTCTAAACATACCTTAGGGAAATATAAGGGGTGGAACATATTGTCGTTTTATGATGATTCTTATATTGTTTCAAATTCTAACTGTACAGAAGTAGTTAAACTAACCGAGGATGAACTACTTTCTCTTGATAAGGATTAACCGAAATGAGTACACTTGAACTTCAAATAATTAATAAGCATTATGGCAGAAAAAAGCATGCTTTATGTGATTTTTCATATATATTCACAAACGGTATTTATGGACTTCTCGGTCCGAACGGTGCAGGTAAATCTACACTGATGAACATTATAACGGACAACCTCCTGCCCGATCAGTACGGCGGAAAGATTCTTTGGAACGGCGAGGAAACACGCCTACTGAAGGACAGGTTCCGCAGCCGTCTCGGCTTCATGCCACAGCAGCAGAATCTCTACGAGAGCATGACCGCCCACACCTTCCTCAGCTACATCGCCTCGCTGAAATGCCTCGACCGCAAGTCCGCAGAAGCCGAGATACCGCGTATCGTCGAGCGTGTGGAGCTCACCGAGAGCATAGACAAGAAAATGGGCGGCTTCTCGGGTGGAATGAAGCAGCGAGTACTCATCGCGGCGGCAATGCTCGGTGACCCAGACCTGCTTATCCTCGACGAGCCGACGGCAGGTCTCGACCCGAAACAGCGCGTCATCATACGCAATATGGTCTCCGACCTTGGGCATGAGAAGATAATAATCATCTCTACTCACATTGTTTCCGACATAGAGACTATTGCTAAAGAGATTCTTTTTCTTAAGGAAGGTCATCTTATAGACAGCGGTACCATCCCAGAGCTTGTAAAAAAGGTCACAGATGGCGAAAGAACCCTCGAAAATCTGTATATGCAATACTACGGCGAGGTACAAAAATGAGAGTTCTTGTAATTGAACTAAAAAAACTTTTCAGCGGAAAAGTTTTTTTGCTGATAATTGCCGCTGTTTTTACTTTGAACGCCTATCTTATGTTCAGAACGGCAAATTCGGGAGAGGCTGTTTCAACTGATTATCAGAAGATTTACGATGTACTTGACGAGATGACTGACGAGGAAAAACTCGATTGGCTTGACGAGCAACTCAGTGATTTTTCGCAGGCTACACAGTATAAATGGACTGCCATGGCAGAGCTCCGTGATGAATGCGAGAGTGTGTTGACATACAAAGATTTTCTTGAAAGTATTGACTCGCAAGCAAAGTCAATGACCTCGATCTCCATCTTTGCCAAGCCGGATACTTTTAATTATCGTAGTATACTGAAGACGCCTCCAGCATACAAAAATGTACAGGATGTCGTCCCTGGATTTGACCGATCACAGGGCATAATTTTAGCAACCGACAATAGCTTCACAGATATTCTGTGCGGCTTTATTGTGCTGTTTGCGGTTCTTTCAGTTATGCTGTCCGACCGCGAGCAAGGAATGAGCGGATTGCTTTTTTCGCTGAAACGGGGACGTGGTTATTTACTTTTAACTAAGCTTGCGACACTTGGTGTTACCGTATTCTTAGCTGTGCTTCTGCTATGTGCTGAAAACATTTTTATCAGCTCATACCTTTATGGATTAGGAGATTTATCGCGCCCGATACAATCGCTTAGTGGCTTTATAGGTTGCAATTTGAAAATCAATATTTGGCAATATCTCATACTGTATGTACTTTTCAAATTTATTGCAATTTTTTGCATTGGAGTGGTACTGTCGTTAATTGCGGTAAACACTAAAAACACAGTTAGCTTTTACGGTATCTCTGCGACAATTCTCGTTATAGAAGGAGTGCTCTACGCACTGATACATCCACTGTCAATTTACAGCGTTTTTCACTATATCAATATTATTGCTTTTACAAAAGTTAACGAGATTTTCTGCAATTATAAGAATATAAACTTTTTTGAGTATCCCGTTCCACTTATCCCGACGTCAATCAGTGCATTGCTAATATTCACATTAGTAGGAGGCGGCCTTTCTGCGTATATCTACTCAAAAAAGCGCAACCTCGAGTTTCGCAAGATCGGTCTAAAAATGAAATACGGCAGAAGTAATAAAGTGCATTCACAAATTTGGTATACTCTTTACAAGTCGCTTATACTGCAGAAAGGCGCACTTGTTATTGCACTGTTTATTGCAGTTGCAGGCTTTATGTCACACAACTTTATGAAAAAGTATGATCCATCTGATGTTTACTATCAGTACTATACTGAAAAAACAAAAGGTCCAATTAACGCTGATACTATAGAATTCTTCGAGAATGAATCAGCACGTTTTTCGGACTTACAGTCTCAGTTGAACGAAATCCAGCAAAATGAGCCTAATAACTATACAAAGATGAACGAGCTAAGCAAGCAGCTCGCTCCAAACATGGGATTTGTTCCTGCATATGAGCGCTTGCAGCAGATAAAGAATATTGACGGAGCATATATGTTTTACGACACAGGATATAAGCGTGCTTTCGGCAAAGCGGGATATGATGATGATATGAAGTATGCTCTTGCAGCGGTATTATTGTTGGTCTTTCTTGTATCGCCGCTCATCGCGAATGACAACAAGTATAAAATGAGCTTCATCATTAGCTCGACAACCTCGGGAAAACGCAGCTATCTCCGCAGGAATGTACTTGCGGTCGCTATTTACGGACTGCTTGCGGCTCTGCTGTGGATTGTGCCGTACAGCGTAACTGTTTCGCAGTATTACGGCCACAGCGGACTTGGTGGCTCACTCCGCAGTATTACGGACTTCATTAGCTTGCCCGTGAATATGAAGGTGTGGCAGTACCTTTTGCTCGTTGCAGTTCTCCGCACACTGTTTGTCATATTGTCCGCGCTCGTTATGCTGTGGGTGTCATCAAGGTGCAGGAATACGACCGCCGCAGTGCTCATTAACTTTGCGATATTTGCGCTTCCGATAATTATTTACTTACTCGGAGCGAAGGCAATGGTCAATGTTGGATTCTGTCCATTGTTGAGCGTTAATGCAATAAGCAATAATACAAGTATGGTTAATATAGTTATTTTGACCTCGTTTATAGGAGTGTTGTTCTTTATTACAATGAGAAATAAGGAGTATAAGAATGAAAAAAATAGGTAAAAAAATATTTCCGTTTATTATTGTGTTTACAATAATGTCAATGTTTACAACTAGTTTGCTATCAAATGCAGCTTCGACCGATTTGGAAAGTTTTTCATCGAATTATTCTACAAATTCTATGCAAACATTGCAAGGCGATGATGGCTATTCATTATTTAAAGTTGGCAGAAGCGGAACTCAAACCTATATGACTTTTCAAAATCAAACGTCTACTAATAATTATGTAGTGCTTACCGTGTCGGCGATTTCTTCTTCCGGTACAATTATGAATACTAATTCATATAGTGGAATATTGCCAAGCGGAAACGTTCATGCTCTAATGAATAATAATCCTAATGCTGTATCTTTTCAGGTGGCAGCGGTGATGTATAGTAACTCTATGCTGAGTAATTGGACAGCCGTAGTAGATAACACATCAACAATTCAAGCAAGTGATAGCAAATCCTTAGCCATTGTTACAAGGAGTAGTAATGTTGCGTATCTATCACTAAAAAATCGAACATCATCTGCCCATTATTATGATATAAATATTGATGCGATATCTTCATCTGGTTCAAATGTTGGAAATACCAATGCTAATGGTATTCTTCCGGCTAATACTATTGATACGATTTTGAATATGAGTTCGGCAGATACATATCAGTTTGCCGCTCAGATGTGGAATAATACAACGCCGACAGGAACGTTATTAAGTAACTGGACAGCGACGGCATAAAAATGTGACTACTTTTTCTGAATAGCGATAATAAGGGATAGAAAGGAAAATGATAATAGACAAATATGACCTATGCAACTGATTTCGGTCAGTTCATATCCGAACAAAAGCGTAAACATTCTCTTCAGAGCAAAGAACTTGCAGATATGCTTAATATTTCAATGGGGTATCTCAGCCAACTTGAACACGGTAAGCGAGTATGTCCAGATCAGGAATTACTGAAAAGGATGATTGATGTATTCAATTTGAATGAAGAAGAACGCTGCATAATTTACGATTTATATGAGAAAGCCTCAGGAAAGCTATCCCCTGATATAGTTGAGTATGTGCAATCAAAGGATATTGTCAAAAAAGCGTTAAGAGCAGCAAAAGCTGTAAACGCAACTGACAGCGATTGGGAAATGTTTATTGAAGCAATTAAAAATGAACAATAGTTTTGCGGCTTTGACCGCAAAATTATTGACGAAGATTTAGCTGAACAGCTAAACGGAGTAAAGGAGAGATGATAGAAAAGTATGCAACGACATTCATTACATTGTCCGTATTGTAACGGACGATTATTTGATGTTGTTTGTTACTCGTCCCCAAATATAAAAAATAACAGCAATTATGCTATAATGATAAAATGTTGGAAATGTCATAGAATAATAGAAATAATAAGTAAAAACTTAGTACAAACATCACCTTGAATAAAGAGTAGGAGTTTGACAGGCTTTTAAAGCATTGTTAAACCCTACTCTTTTATATATTATAAAAGAGCTCTATTCTGCTTTAAAAGCGGAATGGAGCTTTTTGTGTTTTTGTTACAGAAATGGCTGTGCTATACAGCAAAGTATCCATGATTCCCCGTGTTGAGTTACATATCAAAATCAACACGGAGGTCAAAATAATGGGATATAATCATGGACTTGAAAAGAAAAAGTTTGACAATGAATGGCAGAAAAATGAAAAGCTCTATCGTGAGCTTGGAATGACAGATGAGCAGATATTTGCTATCTGGGAGTTCGACTATGAGACATTTCTTTCGGACAGGGCTTATCTTGAAAAGAAGCAGGATCTGTCTGACTATGAGGATATGCTCCAAAGCAGTAACTGCACCATTGACGAATGCAATATTGAGGAAAACTGGCATGAGTACATAACAGATGTTGAGAAGAGAAGACAGTTGTCCGAACTGCGTCCTGAACAAAGACGAGCTTACTATTTACGTAAGTTTTTGGATATGAAACAGGAAGATATTTCGTTGATTATAAACAAACCTCAGACAACTATTTCTTATTGGATTGTGAAAATCTCCAAACTTTTGAAATAGTTGCTGAAAATCGTGGTTCTCACCGGCTACTTAGTGAAGGGCAATAAAGCACTTCACGAAACTTGACAATTGAATAGCAGCGCATAAGTGTGCAGCAAGATCGGTGTGGGCAACAAACCTGCGAGCCGCGGACATCCATACGCCACGACCCCGGAAACGGGCGAGCGATAAATATGAGCATGACGGTGGGAGCGAAGCCACTCCCATTATGGCAATGACAGCCGACTTGCGCGCCCGTCCGTACCAGCGGCTCTGACTCCGTAAGGGCAGAGAGACAAGGATCTGCGTGAACAGTGAGGACTCTGTTCGGCTTATGTGCTCCCATCCCCGGAGGGCGTCAGAAATGGCGAGAGATTATCCGAGGCCTTTGATTAAGGAAAATGCCGTCGCACAGCGTGACGGTAAAGCACCCCTGCGGAGGTGCGTCTGCATATGAAACGATATATGCGGACAACAATACATGGGGCTGCTGTAAGGCAGTCCCACATACATAAAGGAGAGATATGATGCTGATACCCAAACGTGGAGATATGTACGTTGCCGATCTGGGACAAGGTATTGGCTCAGAACAGGCAAACGAACGCCCTGTGGTGATAATTCAGAACAACAAGGGCAATCACTATGCCGATACGACGATAATTGTTCCTATCACTTCTCAGATGAAAGCTCAGCTACCCAATCATGTGATAATACATTACGGTATTCTCACTAAGTATCAGGGCTGTGTTTTGACAGAGCAGATAAGGACTATATCAGTATTAAGACTGAAAAAGTATATCGGCAGATTAAGTGAAAAGGATATCCGAAGGATAGAGAAAGCACTAAGGATAAGCCTTGATATGGATAACAAGGGGTTGAAATAACTATGAAAATAATGGAATTACCGCTCGATACAGCGGTCAGCAGATTTTTTGATGAAGCAGAGCGGAACGGTCTTGAACGCCGTCAGGGACAGGTCGAGATGTCTCAGGAGATAGCACAGGCGATCATGAATAAAAGCTCACTGATAGTTGAAGCGGAGGTCGGTATCGGAAAGTCGATAGCCTATCTTGTGCCGATAGTACAGCAGTTCTTTCGTGACCGCAGACAGGTCGTGATAGCAACGTCAACTATTGCATTACAGGAGCAGCTTGAACGTGATGTACATAATGTCCTTAAAATGATAGGAGTAAAAGCGAAAGTCGAGGGGGCTAAAGGAATGAAGAATTACATATGTCTCAGGGAAGCGAGAAAGCATCGTAAGGAAAACGAAGAATTTGCCGCTCTCTTTGAACTGGCATTGCGTGGAGTCCAGCGTAAATCAGCACTGAGCGTTACCGACAGAGCTTGGGATAAGGTTTGTATCAACTCAGTCGGTCAGAAGTGTGATGACTGTAAATACAGAGGAAGATGCGAGTACCTGCAAATGCGTGAGCGTATCCGCTGTAATGATTCAATTGTTATCTGCAATCAGAATATGCTGGTGTCGCACCTTCTTAACATGGAATCAGGCAGAGGGATATTCAAGGGAAATCTCAGCACTATAGTTGTTGATGAGGCACATAATCTCGAAAGCAAGTTCAGGGACGCTTTCACCAACTCTTTCAGTCAGAGAGAGATCAGCAGAGAGATAATGAAAGTCACAAGCAACAGAAAGAACACTATGTCACGTCTTATAATCGAGACCATAAAAATGATCGACGCTTTCTTCAATTTTCTTAAAAATGACATATCTCAGCAGCAGGCAGCAGCGGACGCTGATATGAAGACCTTCTATTATCGACCAAGTTTGGAAATAAAGAAGCTGGTCCTCAAGCTGCGCTCAAATATGAAAGAGATAGAAATGAGGACAAACCGAAGGCTGCACAGCCTGCAAACACTGAGAGACTCTGAAAACAATGCCAACCTTGTATGGCTGTCCAACGAGCACGGTGTACGCATAAACGTGTGCAGGAAAGATATACGCAGAGATATAGGTCGACTGCTGTTTTCAAGCTCAAGGAGCACGATACTGACTTCGGCGACATTAACATCTCAGAATTCAGGAACACTCAAAGACAGATACGGTTACTTCATGGATAGTCTCGGCTATCCTGATGATATATGTATTTCCGAACCCAAGAAGTCACCTTACAACTACGATGAGCATTCTATGATGTATGTGTCCAATAAGCTGCCTTGTCCGAAAAGGTATAACCGAAATCGTTACCGCCAGGAAGCCATTGCCGAGATAGTCAGACTGCTGAAGATAACACATGGAAAAACGCTTATTCTCTTTACTGCAAAGGACGATAGAGACTATGTCTTTGGACAGCTGACAAGTGCAGGGTTGCCGTATAAGATAATGATACAGAGCAGCGACTCGTCTCAGGAACAAAGACTTGAAAACTTCCGTAAAAACGTTGATTCGGTGATACTTGGCACCGGAACATATTGGGAAGGAATAAATGTCGAGGGCGAGAGTTTATCACAGGTGATAATATTCAAACTGCCGTTTCCCGTACCCGAGCCAATCATGGAGTATAAGATGTCAAAGGCGGAGTGTCCGCTTCTGGAAGTTGCAGTTCCCGAAATGGTAATAAAGCTGAAACAAGGCGCAGGGAGGCTCATCAGAAGTGCCGATGATAAGGGCATCGTTTCGATACTTGACCCAAGAGCAAGCAGCAGAATAAAAACAGCGTATAGGGAGGATGCGCTGTCGTCACTGCCTGAAAATAATACAACTGAAAACATAACGGAGCTTAAAAGGTTCTGGAGAAAGATAAGGGAGGAAAACAAAAATGAATAATAACAAACCCGGACTTGCAGATTATATGCTGGCAGTAATGGACCAGATTATAGGTAGCGCTGCCATAGAAAAAGAAATATCCGAGACTGAGAAGGTCAGGATCCGTGAGATCAACGAAGTTACTGTTACTGAGAGGTACATGACTATCCGTGAATGGGAGGTGAACGCATGATACAGTTTATTGCAGGCGCATTGTTCGGCGGAACTGTGGGAGTTCTTGCTATGTGCTTCTGCATAGCGGCGAGCAGAGCTGATAAAGAGTAGTTATAATAGTTGCTATAGAGAGGGGATGGCTATGGAGATGACAAAAACTATTAATGGATGCGAGGTAAGCATTTCTTTTAAGCCTCAATCAGAAGATATAAAGGATAAGGTCTTGTGGCTGATTCTTGAATGTTTTAAGAGCAGAATCAACAATTATATAATTAATGATCAGTGTAACAGTTTATCGCATAGCAAGTGAGTCGGTTTTGCACAAAAAGTGCTGAGATAATTCGTTGGCATTGGTGATACCAATTCAAGGCAAATTGTGGTATTGTTGTTGGTGAAAAGAGGTCAGGCTTTTATACTAATATAAATGAGAAGGAGAGTTGAAAATGTCAGAGATTGCTTATAATCTGTATAGAGTATCAACAACCAAACAGGTGGATAAAGTCAAGGATGATATCCCAATGCAGCGAGAGGCTTGCAGGGAGTTTGCCCAGAGGATGGGCTGGACTGTCGGAAAAGAGTTCCTTGAAAAAGGTGTATCTGGCTTTAAAGTATCAGCTACCGACAGAGATGCGATACAGGAATTAAAGGCGGCGGCACTGAGAAATGAATTCCAGATACTGCTGGTGTTCATGTTTGACAGGATCGGACGTATAGATGACGAGACACCATTCGTAGTAGAGTGGTTTGTGAAGCATGGTATAAGAGTATGGAGCGTTCAGGAGGGAGAGCAGAGATTCGAGAGCCATGTGGACAAGCTCATGAACTATATCCGATTCTGGCAGGCTTCGGGAGAATCTGAAAAGACTTCCATGAGAATAAAAACAAGAATGCAGCAGCTTACCGCAGAAGGAAGTTATACAGGCGGCGGCGTTCCCTTCGGATATCAACTTGAAAAGAGGGGGCGTCTGAACAAGAGGGGGAAGGAGATATATGACCTTGTAATAAATCCGGTCGAAGCGGAATGGGTGGTGGAGATATTTGAGAAAACTGTAAAATACGGATACGGTTCTCATAGGCTCGCCACCTATTTAAATGAAAACGGAGTCAGAACTCACAGTGGAGCAAAATTCCAATGCAACACCATAATCAGAATTTTGAGGAATAAACTTACTTGTGGATATATGGTGTCAGGAGATACAGTATCACCGCATATGAAAGAACTTCAGATCATAGACGAGAAGATGTTTGAGAGAGCTCAGTACATACTTGAACAAAGAGCAATGAAAAACAGTGATGAAAGACAGATAGCATTATCTACCAAAAGTCAGGCGATGCTGTCAGGAGTAATGTTCTGTGCACACTGTGGCGGACGAATGACATCGAATATGCATACAGAGAAGTACACAGTAAAATCGACAGGAGAAGTTAAGGAAAAACACTACCTCAGATACATATGCTACCATAGGAGCAGAAAATTATGCGACTGCGATGGACAGTCGGTTTACTCAGCCGAAAAAGTGGACAAGGCGGTCATTGAGGTAGTTGCATCGATATTCTCAAAAATAAGCGACGCTCCCGATGAAGCCGAGCTTAGAAAGGAATATAACAAGGAAATGCAGAAATGCAGGGCGAAACAGACCAAGCTGGGAACTGAACTGAAAAAGTACCAGAAACAATATGACAAGCTTAATGAGGAGATCGCAAACACATTGATAGGAGAGAGTTTCTACTCTCCGGAGCAATTATCTGCTGCAATGACAACTGTTCAGCAGAGAATAGCTGTAATAAACCAACAGCTTGAGAAGATAGGCAATGAAATGGAGCAAAAGAAGGCTTCGATGGAAAAGGTTCGCCCGATGTATGAGATGTTCAAAGGCTGGGCTGAGGAATTCAGACTGGCTACCGTAGAACAGAAGAAAATGATAATATCTCAGGTTATCAGCCGAATTGAGATAGGAAAGGGATATAAGATAAATATAACGCTTAATATGGAGTATGAGCAGTTCTGTGTGGGATGGAATGGGTTAAATAATTTATAAACATAATTTAACTTGAAAAGAATACTGGATTATGATACAATAATATTGTATCATAATCATTTTGTGGTGGATAAGTGGCAATAATAAAGGTAATACTGCCATTCGGTTTACATAGATTAAATTAGTTAAAGGAGTGCGAGCATAATGTCTAAAAGCCAGAATATAGAATGGAAAGAGTCGTGGCGTGATGAATATCTTAAATGGATATGTGGCTTTGCAAACGCACAGGGCGGTAAAATATATATAGGTATGAATGATGACGGCGAGGTTGTCGGAGTAGAAAAGAGTAAAAAGCTGTTAGAAGATATTCCAAACAAAATAGTAAATGCTCTTGGAATAGTAGCAGATGTTAATTTGCATAATAAAGGCGGAAAGGACTATATTGAGATAATTGTCAGTGCCAATCCTTATCCTGTCAGCTATCATGGCGAGTATCACTATAGATCGGGCAGCACAAAACAGCAGTTAGTCGGACCTGCACTTAATCAATTCTTATTGAAAAAGACAGGCATTACATGGGATAGTGTTCCGATAGACGGTATAAAGCCTGAAGACTTCAGACATGACAGCTTTGATATATTCAGAGAACAGGCTGAACGCAGTCAGCGTATGGATTCTAAAGCGTTAAGTGTGGACAATCCGCAGCTTCTCGATAATCTTAATCTTCTTAATAATGATATTCCTACAAGAGCAGCGATACTATTGTTTCATCATAAGCCTGAAAAGTGGATACCGGGTTCTTTTATTAAGATCGGTTATTTTAAGTCTGATTCCGACATAGTATATCAGGATGAAGTTCATGGATCACTAATCTCACAGGCAGACAATGTTATCGACCTTATATACCTGAAATACCTTAAGGGTATTATATCCTACGATAATATAACAAGGGTAGAGACATATCCGTATCCGAAGGAAGGCTTGAGAGAAGCAGTATTGAATGCCATTGCTCATAAGAATTACGCAACCCTTACGCCTATACAGATCAGGGTATATGATGATAAGATAATGATAGCCAATGATTGCGTATTCCCAGAGGACTGGACAGTTGAGAATCTTATGAAGCCCCACAAATCCAGACCTTATAATCCATTGATAGCAAGTACATTCTATCGTGCAGGATATATCGAATCATGGGGGCGTGGAATTGAAAAAATAAAGGAATCATGTGAAGCATCAAAAAATCCCCAGCCGGAGTATCTTATTCATCATGAGGACTTTATGATCACTTTCTTTGCAGGGAAGACTACCCAAACTCCTACCCAAACTCCTACCCAAACTCCTACCCAAACTGAGTTATCCGAATTGGTTTTAGCAGTAATAAGGGAGCATCCCGAGTATTCTCAAAAGCAGATTGCAGAACAGCTTG
>NZ_UETD01000018.1 GCF_900116855.1 Ruminococcus flavefaciens | reverse complement strand
GACCTGCTGTGAACTCACAGTGGTATCCGCCGCACTCCTGCCTGACCGAATCAGAAGCCGCCCGACTGCACATCGGACTCATAGACAACCTAAATGCTCGGCTGCCCCGGCACACTCCCATTGCCTGCGACGGTTTTATCACGCTCGGACTGTGGCTGAGTGTAAGTATCCGTTCCCGACTTTCATCGCTTACTTCACATCTGCGCTATGTGAAACCAGAGATGTTATCGCTCGCTCTTTCGAGGTCATCGCGCATCTCTGGGCTGGTACGGCTCACCGCCCCACCATCGGAAACAACGTAACTCCTGATCCCATATTCAATTTTCAAGTTGCTGTCTAAGTCCGAAGACTCTTCCTCAGTTCCAATCATAACAGACTTTTTTCACATAATAAATGCGAAATGAAACTCAATTGTTTATTTATACTTCCATTTCAATATGATGTGTGCTATAATAGTGGTAACCTATCTTTGGAGGCAAAACTTATGTATCTGAGCCGTGGACTGTACGTTTTCCCAAATAAACATACTATCAGGCGCTTTATGTACGATGGAGAGGAAGCGACTGAGCTGCCTGAGATAACTTTTGAGCAGCAACTGATAGACTTTCTTGAGATCGATCTGACGCCATTCAACAGACTTCTTGACAAACTGAAAGCATATACCAAGGAGAACACGACTCCTGATGAACTTTTGAGCGTGTGCCGAGCTGTTGGATATACCGCTGAGATCTTTTGTCAGGAAGAACCAGTGTACAGCTTTCTGCTGTGTACAAAGCTGTATGTTGACAGTTATGATATATCAAGTTATGAAGAGCTTTTTGAGTATAAGGATCACGCTGTTGAAATGCTGCGAGATATGGTACACACTCAAAACATCTTCTTTACTATCGCCGATGCGTATTGCAGGTTCGAGGGTAGTCACGAAGAGAAGACAACCAAAGCATTCTTAGGCAGGGAAACAATTTTCAAGTGCCAGTTTGAACAAGTCATTGCTCATACAGATGTCGGCACGGAAATGTTTCAGATGACAAGACCTAAGCTGCCATATAGCAGAGGTTACCGTTTTGACAACCTGCCTGCCTATATATGGTACATCTTCCTGCACGCAATGGAATATGATACGAGTTTCAGTCAGTGCGACTACTGCGGACATTTTTTCAAGCCCAAGACAAAGAAAAAGACCCGATACTGTGATCGGGTCAGGGATGATGACGGGCGCACCTGTAAACAGATAGGTCCGCAGCAGATATATAAATTCAGGATAAATCACAGCGAGCTCCTCGCGGACTATGACAGAGCTATCAATCGCAATTATAGGCGTGTCGAGCGGTACGAACTTAAACTCGATGACGAAAAGCTGGGCAAGGACTTGTCCTATAACGATTATGCCGACTGGCTCAGGGAGCTTCATACTGCAAAGATGTCTTTCATGTCAGGAGAGTTGTCAGAGGAAAAGTTCAGGGAGGCTATTCATCGGATAGATTGATAGATGCTTATTATTGTGGTATAATTAAGCTAATCCTAAAAAAGGGGGAAGATGTGTATGCTCAAAATAGCAATAGTAGATGATGAGAATAAATTCATTACTATTTATAAAAAAATTATATGTGACACGTTTTCTGAATATCATGTGGTTGTAGAATTAGAAACATTTAATACTGGGAAAGATTTTAAAAAATCTCTTGCAAAGAATAAATATGACCTTGTATTTATGGATATAGATATGCCTGAGATATCCGGAATAGATATTGCATCCGAATTAAGAAATAATAATCAAAACTTTGATTTAATCTTTGTATCGGCTCATCCGCATTTTGTGTTTGAAACTATCAAATTCACTCCGTACAGATTTATACGCAAAACTAACCTGAAATCTGAAACCATTGAAGCAATAAGCTCGTATTGTAGCAGAACACAAATTAAATACAAAATGCTTTCTCTCGAACTTCAAAACGGAGATTCAATCAGTGAAAAAGTTAATGACATTATTCAGTTTTTCGCTGTACGACATGATGTATATTACACGAATAAAAGCGAAAAAGACGCGAGAATTCTTTCGAGAAAATACAGCTTATCTCAACTTGAACAGCTTACAAAAACGTTAGGTTTTATCAGAGTTCATAAATCATATCTTGTTAATTATAGGTTTATACGGAGTATAAATGCTAAATCATTACTAATGTCCGATGGGAGCGAAATCCCAATAAGTCATGGAAAAAAGACTGAAATACAAGAACTGTTCATGAAACTGCTAAGAAATGAGGATACCCTATGATGTGGACAATTGTAGAAATAATAGCTATTGTGGCAGAATCGTTTCTTGCCCTTATATTCAATATAGGCTATTTTAGGCTGAAAGATAATAAGCATTATTATCTAAAAATCATTGGAGGTACACTGGCTCTTAGCTTATGGGACTATTTTGGTACTATGCTTGTAAAAGCAGAATTTCTTGCAATGGGTGGGTTTGCAGTAATTTTATTTTTGTTTTCGTTATTGTATTTAAAAAATTCAACTTTTGAAAAGTTTATTATAGCCGTAATAAGCTGTACCCTATTCTATCTTATAAACTTGCCGATTTTGTACATATTCTCATATTTGTTTAGCAAATCAGCCTATGATATGACGGTTGCAACAGGAACAGAACGAATAATAATTCTGTTTTTGACAAAAATGCTTTATTTTGTAGTAACTCAGCTTATTGTCTTTTTCAGGCAAAAACAAGCATTTCTATTCAAACGTGATGAATGGATTCTTGTATCATCAAGTTTCACAATAACTTTTATTATTGCTTTTTTCTTATATTCGCTAAGTATAGAGCTTTGGAATCAATTATACATTTTCATTGCAATAGTAGTATTGCTTATTGCTCTTGATGTAGTTGCATTTAAATTCATGATAAAGATCAATCAAAACAACACTGAACAAACAGAAACCGAGCTTTTAAAGCTCAGCCTTAAGCAGCAATCTGAAATGATAGAGAAGATCAAGGTGCAATATGACAATCTTTCAGAAATGAGACATGATTATGTCCATGAACTTGCCTATATACAGGGAGTACTGGAAGACAAGAATTATATAAAACTCGAAGAATATATCAAAGAAAAGCTTTCTTCCGAAAAGCTGAAAGGCTACAATTTTATTTTCACATCAAACAAGATAATTGATTCAGTGATAAACTACAAATTTTCTATTGCTGAACAAAAAGGTATATCGGTTGTCTGCACGCTCACAGCAGATATTCCGGAGAGCTTTGAACGAGATATTTCAATTATTCTTTCAAATCTGCTTGATAATGCAATCGAAGCGTCGGAGAAATTGAAAGATGTTAAGCCTGAGATCATTTTGAATATATTTGAAAAATCGGACTATTATAGTATCCTTATAAAAAACAGGATAGCAGATTCAGTAATATCAGTAAACAGACAATTACACACAACAAAGGCCGATAAGCAGCATCACGGATACGGATTGAAAACTGTCAGAGTTTTGGCAGATTCACATAATGGTATGGTGGATATATATGAAAAAGACGGTTTTTTCATTGTAAATGCTTTACTTAATATCTGAAATTTGTCCCCAAATGACTTTTTTAGTCGTTTGGGGACAAAATTATTGACGGAGACAATATTTGAAGTTATACTGTGCTTGTAAGGAGGAGTGACGATGATAAATAGACTAAGCACTCTGATTTCCGATCAATTTGTAAAGCACAATATTATACCTAAGGATGCAAAAGATGTATATACTTATGGAGTTGAAATAACAATATCAAGTATAATCGGATTTTTGATAACATTGGCTATCGGATTGTTGTTTGATTCACTCATTAATGCAATGATATTCTATGTCATATTTATTTCGCTTAGAAGCATGACAGGCGGATATCATGCTAAAACATACTTGAAATGCAATTTTATATTCACGACAATAGCATTATTTGTAATAGTATTCAGCAAGGCAGCTTATGAAATACAGACCTCCTTTGCCCTATTAACATTCCTATTCTTGCCAGCTGAAACAATTATCATTTGGCTTGCTCCAGTCGACAATATTAATAAACCAATAGAGGAGAAGAAAAGAGTATATTGGAAAATTACAGCTGTAATAACATCAATTCTTTTATACGTTCTCAGTATTCTTCTTTACATAAATCAACATACTATTGAAGCTACAATTATTGTAATTACAGTTTTTGCAGTTTCGGTGTTATGTATGATACAAACTAAATAATAGAGGTAAAATTATGAGATATTTATTCAAAAATTTGAAATCATTTATTAAAACAGAAAAAATGATTTTTCTTCTTGTTTTGCTCTGTATTGTAACATCTTCATTTATTATCAACTTTTCATATGGTCTATATCAGAACTACAATGTTGTGAAGAAAGAAGAAACAAGCGATCTTACTGAAATGGTAATCACAATTAACAATCCTGACGATGTGACAAAGCAGAAGTTAAAAGAATGCATTTTTTCTATATCTGATTCAACAAATAGTTCTATGAAAATGTATGTTGCCAGTCCTATTATTGAGCCGTTTTACTCAAAGCAAAACGATCCTGACCAACCGTGGAACGCTATTATGATGTATTTTGTCGCTGAAAACGGAAGAATAAAGCATTCAGCACGTTTTGAAGAAAATCTAAAAAACAATGGTAATCTGGTCAGTGGCGAATACTTCAATGATGCTCAAGAAACAAATGGTGATAAAGTTGCAATAGTCAGGATTATTGAAGATGGACAAATGGATTTAGGTTGTACCAAAGAGATAACAACAAGGGTTGAAGGCGAAAAGCGATGGGTTCAGATACAAAACAAGGAATATGAAGTCATTGGTTATCATAAACAGCTGGCAACTCCATTTTTCCCCTTTGAATCGCTTGACGAGGAAACAACTTTTCAAAATTGGATAGGCATTGTCTTTAAAGATTCTATGACAATATCGGAATATCAGGATATTAAGAATAATTTTGAGAGCATTTTCGGCAATAGCGTTTCCGTTCCTGAACTTGATATTCCCGAATCAGAAAACTACTATCTTTATAATACAATAACTGCAATTTCTGTTCTTATAGCTTTACTTGCTGCAATCAATTTTTCTGTGCTTTATAAATATATCCTTTCAAAAAGAACTAAAACTCTCGCAATTTTCCAGATTTGTGGCTGTACAAGAAGTAAAATCTTATTCCTGTTTATAAGTGAATGTATGATTATTGCAATTCCGCTGTTTACTTTAACTACAGTTTTTTATGCCAAATTTGTACTTCCGTATTTGTCTAAGTATTTCGAGTACATTGAAGGTGCCTACAACATAAAATTGTATTTGCTCATATTTGCAATTTATATTTTCAGTACAATATTTGTCTTATTAATAATGATTTTGAGATTTCTTAGAAAAACAATCAACGAAGCAAGGAGGGAGAGCTAATGCTGTTCAAACTTGGTATGAAGAACTTAAAGCAAAATCTACTTATGAATATACTAACCATACTTCAAATGTCTATTGTATTTGTTATTTTGATTAGCATTATCTCTACTATCGTATCCCGTTTCACCTACTATATGCCTTTTAAAACGTTTATGAATAGTAATGGTTACTACTACAATATGATCAATGCAATCAACCCTGAAACCGGTGTTACATTAAGAACTAAAGACGAAATATGTAGTATGATCGAAGGCGAGAAAGATGTAATCGCAGAATATGATGTTTTTCTTGATGATATTGATAATGAACAAACGAACGACACTGAAAAACTACACGATAAATTCATAAGTTATGACGATGAATTTGCAGAGTTATTTACGCCTGAATTAGAAAGCGGACATTGGTTTGAAGTTAATAGCCCCACGGCGGAAACCGTTCCGGTAGTTGTAACGTGCAATCCATATGGCTTAAAAACTGGTGACAAGATATTTCTCGGATTAGATGGCGTCGGATTTAACGCTGAAATAATAGGCATTATTAAGGACAATACGAAAATACTTGACACATCTTTGCGTTCGCACAACTCACTTGACTATAGAAATCTTTACCGCGACTACTCTTTTGAAAGAGAAGGTAGACCAACATTTATTATGCTGCAAAAGGATTTGATTGACAAACCCGTAATAATGCAACTTAATGGAAATTTGTTAGTGACTTATGATGATAGTGTCACAGATGAGCAGATTGAACTTAATGATCAGATTTTGAAAAAAGTTCGTGTTCAATATTTTGATAGTGCAGCAAACATGAAAAAGAACAGCTTAAGTTATATTTTTTCGCAAATTCGTACATTAATACCAATATTCATCAGCATATTCATTTTAACTATGGTAGGCGCAATAAGTACATCTGCACTTTCAGCTAAAAAACAGATCAAAAATTATGCGATTTTCTATGTTTGTGGTCTAAAATGGAAACAGTGTGCACTTATTAATTGTTGGTCATCACTTATATGTGTAAGTTTCTCTTTTGTCATAAGTTTGATTTCAACATTAGTAATTAAACAAACAGGATTATTCGGAAGAACGGTGATAGAATTAGGCATATGGCAAATAATCGGATGTGTGATAGTGGTGTTATTATATATGACACTTTCTATGATACTGCCATTACAGATTGTCGGTAAAAGCACACCAAATCAAGTTTTAAAATCAAATTAAGGAGGAACCAATATGCTGAAATTAGAAAGCGTTCATAAGGTATACAATAAAGGTAAATCTAATGAATTTGAAGCATTAAAAGGGATTGATCTCAAAGTGAATGATGGTGAACTTGTAGCGATTATAGGTAAATCAGGTGCAGGTAAATCAACACTGCTTCACATACTTGCCTGTATCGACAGCTATGAGAGCGGAAAATACTGTATTGATGATACACTTGTAAGAAACTTAAGCGAAAAAAAACTTGCTGAAATCAGAAATAAAAAAATAGGAATGGTTATGCAGGATTTTGCATTGGTAGATGATTTTTCATGCATAGAAAACGTGTTACTCCCACTTGATTTTTCAAGAAAAAAGATATCAGATAAGAAAACAAAAGCTATGAATGCATTAAAATCAGTTGGAATGGACTCAATGGCAAAGAAGTCCGTTAATAAGCTCTCAGGCGGTCAGAAACAACGTGTTGCAATAGCAAGAGCGATTGTTAACGAGCCTTCTGTTGTCCTTGCCGATGAACCTACAGGTGCGTTGGATTCAAAAACATCGGCTGAGATTATGGAGCTTTTTCACGCACTTAACCGTAAAGGAAAAACTGTTATAATTGTTACTCACGACCTTGAAATTGCAAAGCAATGCAACAGAATAATTGAGATATCCGACGGCAAAATAATTTGAACGGTTCCCGGCTTAAAAGGTATGTAAATGTATAATTATCAATACCGGCAAACATACAAATGTGGCGGTATCTATGTGAATAGGTGCCGCTATATTTTTTATTCGTAATTACTCTGATAAATGTGTGTTGTATCGTCTTGTTTAATGATTATAGCAGAATTAGTACTTGAATAAAAATTGCATTTATGGTATAATAGCTTATAAATTAACGATACTAACCATATATCCAATACAGGAGTTAGTTATGAAACGTGAAGATATACGGAAAATGGCTCATGACATCATTGAAGGCGGTGCTGTTGAGTCGGACTATATAGAATACAAGAGATCTGCCGAAACAAGAGGCAGCATACTCAAGACCGCCTGTGCATTCTGTAATAACTATATGAACCGTGAAATCGGACTTATCTTTATCGGCGTAGAGGAAGTCAACGACGAAGAAAATGGTATCAAAGCAATCCCTATGCGCCCTATATCAGGCATCGACATGGGTAATATTGAACCAACAGAAAACGCTTTAAAATCGTTGCTTTCAAACATTACCCCCACCCCTAAATATCAGCTTATCCAGGATGAAATAGATAGTAGAACATATATTATTATCGCCGTTGAGCCCGGTAGCGACGGTCCGTATGAGACTAAACAACAAGCTGAAACCGATAAGTCTATAAGACTTAAGCCTGGCAGGTATATTCGAGTTCGCCGCGATACAAGGCTTCCTAATAGGCGTGAAGAGTTTGAACTTCTCAAAAAGTTTGCAGATTTTCATTTTTCCTCTGAACTGAACGAAACCGCAACCATTGACGATCTCAATTATGAATACATGAAGGAATATCTCATAGCTACCAATGCAAAACCTGATATTCGCTCCATGCCCAAGGTTGATATGGCACAAGCAATGGGACTTATCAGCAAAAACGATTACAGCGGTTATCGTGCCAAGAACTTCGCTGTTCTGATGTTTGCGGATAAGCCACAGGAGTTCATTCCTTATGCTCGAGTTGAGATTATTCGCGAGGCGGTAGGCACTGACAAAATGGTATCACAGGTGTTTGACGGACCAATCTGGATACAAGCAAAGCGTGTCATTGATTACTTTAGCGAGACGATAATGTCCGCATATACAGTTCGTGAGCCCGACCGTGTCGGACACAGAATGGTCTACAATTATCCGCTTGCAATGTTCTCCGAGCTTGCGACCAACTGCATACTCCATAAGGAATATAGCAGAAAAGAATACGTTGGCATTTATATATACAAGGATCATATCTCATTTATCAATCATAACAGGCCTGTTCCGCCTGTTACAATTGAAGCTATGAATAATGATACTGAGTTCCGTGACAGAGTGTATCTCAATCCTGAGTTGAAGGAAATGTTCTTCTCCCTTGATTTGATAGAGTCATACGGTTCAGGTATACGCAGAGCAAAAAATGCTATGAAGGAGAATGGTTCTCCGGAGCTTGTCTTTGAGCCAAGCAATGATACTGACGACTATACTATGGTTACAGCATATATCAATGAGGAATTTGCAAGAATTCAGGCGGAGGAGAACGAAAAGAACAACCGCCAAGAAAACCGCCAAGAAAACCGCCAAGAAAAATCTGACAATATAGAAAAAGCTATCATAGAGCAACTGCTTCTTGATCCTAAAATCACAAGAAAAAAACTCGCAGTGTTGCTCAATGTCAGCGAACAAACAATCAGATATCGCCTTGAAAAGCTCCAACGAGAGGGAAAGATATCTCGTAAGGGTTCAACCAAATCCGGAGAATGGATCGTAACAGAATAGTTCAAAGAGAGGTGCTTACCAAGTAATTTGGCACTCGAAATGGCACTCTAAGTGGCACCCGAATGGCACTCGAAACGTGAGCCTCAATGAAGCGATTAGCACCTCAATGTATAAGAAAAAAGCAGGGATAAACGCTCCTTTTTCAGAAGTATCCCTGCTATATATTCATTGAACGTTGGTTTACTTTTTGGAGGACAATGCGCCACTTTTGGCACTTGTTTGGCACTTATTTGTACTAAAAATCGTCTGAAATCGCTTGAAGTTACTATAAATGAAGCTTCAAAATTCCGCGAAATACAGCCATTTTCGTATTTTACTAAAGACTACTAAAAGGCTCGGGATTAATTCAATTATTGTATGTCCCATGCACATACTTCCGCTTGAAATAACGCCTATATATTTTTGAAATGTGTCAATCACTTTCTGAGTTGTCGGATAACTGTTGTGGTCACATAGTTCGTCAACAAACGGCATAAAGATTTTCTTGACGCGGATAATGTCCTCGATAAAAGTTGAGAATTCGTTTGTCATCTGCTCGATACAAGTTGTAAAGTCAGCAGCATCTTTTCTGTTCTCGTAGTTGCTGAAAACTTTCTTGCTATCAAATTCGTAGTCAGATAATGCTCGCAGTTCGTTCAAATCTTCTGTGATATACATTTCCTCATAGGATACAGGAGTACTCTCTGCGTTGACAAAGTGTTCGTTGTAGTCATCGACTTCAAACTCCGAGTCCTCATAGAAAGGCTCGTCAAAGATGTCGTTGTAGTAAGCGAACAGATTTCTCAGGAGACCGTGTCTGAAATGTTTTGTGTCGTAGGGCGGAAGCGACTTCGCAATATCCATGATGCTGTCGTATGTAAATTCTATTTCCTGTGCGCACTTTCCTATGTCAGCAGGACAGAACAAGGAACTGATGTTCAGCTCAGACTTTGCACGTTCACATACATCAAAGAGTTCACCTAAGTCATAAAAATTCATTGAAAAATAGCGTAGAAGTATCTCTCCGAGCGGATAAACTCTGCCGTCGGAAAGATATATTTTTCTGTCATGGTAGTGTGCTTTTATCTCAAACATAATAACTCCTTTCAGAAATAGTGTTCTATTTCGTCAGAGCACATAATACTGCGGTTTGCTTTGGAAACAGCTGTATAAATGGCAAAAAGCCAAAGTTTACAATTTGTTCATAAAAATAGATTATAGATTGAACTCGGTAGAGATAGTATACTATATCTATTGACTTTTGTCAAGAGAGCGTGTATACTGAACACAGTTAAGACTTCCGGACAACTCTTGACATCACAAGTAAAAACTCGAAACGCGAAAGGAAGATGTAGATGAAAGATTTGAACGTTATCAACTGCACAGCATACTCTAACGGCGTCAATTCGCCTCTGGAGTATCTCAACATCACTACGCCTGCCGAGTTCAAGGTGGTGATGGATCTACTCTGCTACTACGACAGCGAAAAGAAAACCTCAACCATAAGCCGCACAGGTATTGCAAGAGACACTGCAATGTCGGTGAGCAATGTTGAGCGCGCACTGAAAACTCTTGCGCAGAAGGACATCATTCGTATCCACAACAACTATGCTGGCAACGGTCGTCAGGTCGAAAACTCTTATGAGGTCGCATTCCTGAATTACGACATGGATGAGGACAAGCTTCATGATGCAGAGTTGGCATTGAAATTTAAAAGTTAATTGTCATAGGGGCTGTGTCATGATGTC
Source organism: Ruminococcus flavefaciens (assembly GCF_900116855.1). GTDB lineage: Bacteria > Bacillota > Clostridia > Oscillospirales > Ruminococcaceae > Ruminococcus > Ruminococcus flavefaciens_R. The sequence continues at coordinate 47,926 of NZ_UETD01000018.1, read as the reverse complement.
ATAGGCTTATATATTAAGTATACAAGAGAATATATACTTAATACAGAGAGGGAAGATATATATTAGCTATCAAAGATGATATAAACTATGCGCCTTCTTTTCTTTGCAATAATAACTATGACAGGTATTGGCAGCTGAAACAGGCGCAGAAAGCCCCTTTTTAGCCGCCCTCAGAGTGAAAATGGTATAGCTACCCCACCGCTTCCGTTGAATGCGATTGTCGCGCAACGTGGAGCGAGTGTGGGGATGCCACACAAATACTGTTGGCGAAGAAAAAAGTGGCGGCGGTGACAAAAAGTCTTCCCTTTTGGGAAGGCAAGCATCGCAGACGGCATTCCGCCTGCCGCTGAAAACGGGAGAACCCGTGCCCCTTTTTGGTTTGCAGGAAAAAGGCTGGCGTCATTTGCGCCCGCCATTCCACATCGGACGGGCAGTGCCCGCCGATATTTCGGCATTTGCTGTGAAGTAAGCAGAGGCGTCTTTTCTTGGGAATTTCAAAAAAGCAGGCGTCTTTTTTGAGGAAAAAGCCAGATAAAGGCTATGATTAGGGAGATATGGGAGGCGTCTGAGCAGCATAATTGCCGCTGTGAGAGGAGTGATAAAAAACCGAGCAGGCCTCGCAAGGGATGCTCAAAAAGTCTGGGCTGGTAACACGCAGGCTCAGCAAAGACGGTACGATTAGATTTTGTACCTGTGAATTTGAATTGAATAGTTTTAGAGGAGGCGGATGTATGAGCGTAAACCTTGAAAAGACTCATTGCAGTGAAGATCCCGAGGTACAGTCCGTATTGCATCACGACTGTACTGTTGACGGTGTCACCTATCGTGTTTGGTCTGCTTTCCTTGGCAGGAAAAGAGCTGAAGAGTCGCTCGGAGAACTAATGCTCCGACAGCTCGAAAGGGGGTATGAAAAGCCTGCCTTTGATGCAAAGCAGACCGAGAGCGAGTCGATGTAAAAGTCGGAAAATGTTTTTTGTGCAGTCCTACGAAATCAGCTGTGCACACTGGATTACTGAGCGGAGATGTGGTATACTGTCCGTGTAAGGATCTGCTGCACGGCTGTGAAAGGAGTTATAATGAAAAACAAACAGCCTAAAAAAGCAGCTCTGTATTGCAGGCTCTCGGTTGACGACGGACGAATGGGCGAAAGCGTAAGCATTGGTTCGCAAAAATTATTATTGGAGCAGTACTGCAAGGATCATGCAATAGATAATTATGAAGTGTACGATGATGACGGATACAGCGGCACTAACTTTGACCGTCCTGCGTTCCAGAGAATGTATGAGGACATTCAGAACGGACTGATAGATACTGTCCTTGTAAAAGACCAGTCACGATTCGGAAGGTCGTATATCGAAGTCGGAATGTATGTTGAAAAGTTCAAAGAGCTCGGAGTTCGGTTCATTGCTGTGAGCGACAACTACGACTCCATGAAGAACGAAAACGATATGATGTTCCCGATGCGGAATGTGCTGAATGATTACTTCGCAAGAGAGGCTTCTATCAAGACTAAGACTGCGAAGAAGGCAAAAGCGAAAGCCGGACAGTACATTGGTTCAAAGCCGCCCTTCGGTTACAAGCTGGACCCGAACGACAGGCATCATCTTGTGATAGACGAGCCTGCCGCGGAGACAGTACGAAAGATATTCAGAATGGCGGCGCAGGGGATAGGCTACAATAAGACCACGAAAATCTTCCGCGAGGAAAAGGTACTAACGCCTATCGCCTACTTCAATCTCCATAATCCTGATTACTTCAAGTCGGATTACTGGAGAAAGGAGTTCGACTGGCACGTTACTTCCATAAGAGTTATACTCGAAAACGAAGTCTACCTCGGCAAACTGATCTACGGAAAGCAGCGGTGCAAGTCAATGAAAAGCAAGGAGAAGGTCAAGGTTCCTAGAGAGGACTGGATAATCGTTGAGAACTGCCATGAGCCGATAATCTCTCAGGAGCTGTGGGACGAAGCACACAGAATGATGAGCACCAAGAGGCGTCCAACGCTGACAGGTGAGGTTCAGATGTTCGCAGGTCTGCTCTACTGTGCAGACTGCGGTCATGCGCTCACCTACTCGCAGAAGGAACGCAAAGACGGTACATATCACGGAGCATACTCATGCTGGATGTACAAAACTCACGGCAAGGAATACTGTGCTTCGCATTATATTACCTACGATGTGGTGTACAAGCTTGTGCTGAAAGACATCCGGAGAGTGCTGAAGTCATATCGTAAAAATAAGGATGAGTTCAGGTCATTCCTCGACAGCAAATGCAGCGACAGCAGTGCAAAGAAGATAATACAGCATGAACATGAGCTTGAAAAAGCACAGGGCAGAATAGCTGAGATAGACCGCCTGCTCAACAAGCTCTATGAAGATAATGCACTCGGAAAGATCTCAGATGATCGCTACGCACAGATGACAAAAACATTTGAGGAAGAACAGGCAGAATTAAAGAAGGCGATACCTGAACTGACATATGAGATCACGACGCTCAAAGCCAGATCCGATGCCGCCGATAAATTTACAAAAGTAATTGACAGTTATACGGATATAAAGGAACTCAATGCTGATATACTCAATGAGCTTATCGACAAAATAGTTGTCCACCACAAGGAAAAGCTCTATGGGAAAACATATCAACAGGTTGAGATATATTACAGATTCGTAGGCGAACTGAAGGAAACTGTGGCAAAAGCAGCGTAACAATCGAAGAGAAATTATGTTCGCTTTAAAAACAGTCCTCGGTCGCGTGTTCAAGTCACGTTTCCAGCTCCACAAGAAAACCGCTTAGAATAGACTTCTAAGCGGTTTGTGTTTTTAAATAATGTTATGATGAAGCATCAGCTTTCTGGATGTTCTCCGCCACCTTGCCATTCGCCAGTAGTGAGCCATATTTCGTAATAGAATAACCATTCAATTGCCCAAGGAATAACTGTATTACTTAGTAACATACTATTTGTGAATTCCTTGTATCGAAATAAGCAAATCTCTACTTTCTTTTTTGCGACATCCACACCATAATTATGCGGGAAGTTTGGATCATCCAGCTTTTTCAACGCATCTCCAAGTATATATATTCGTGGAAGGCTATTGATTGAATACTGTAATTCAATATTATACTTCCTCGATAAATGTGTAGGTTGAACCTGAGATTTCCATATCAATTTGTTATTAATTATTTTACACTTGCTATTTGCAAATGTTTGACACAGAGCTGCTTTCTGTTGTGCTAAAGACAGCCGTTTGGCTTTAAAAAAGCTCTTATATACCAAAGAAAGTATGCCCCTTTACCTTAAGTAATGAAGATGCAGCGGTAGTGTTAACAAGCCCGTTTTTACCTCCGTCAACATAAAGTCTGTTATTTTCGCGAGCTGTTCGCATTTCTTCTCCGTATTTATTCAGTGCTCTGTTTATCGGCTTTTCTCCCAAACACTGTTTGAGAGCCTCTCCTATTTCGTCAATGCCAGAAAGTTTAAGAGGAGACTCGAGAATATCCTTCTTTACAGTAGTCAGCCAGCGGAAGAAATTATCTGCCTTTTGAGGTTTTTCGTTCCATTTATCTGCAAAATTTTCTTCCTGCATTACAGGATTCAATATTTTGTATTCTCCGTTATTGTATTCAATATGATTTTGCATATTATCAAGTATTGACATAAGTGCATCATATATATTTGATTCGCCTTTATATGAATAAGCGGCTAAGGTTGTTATTATTATTGATATTGGTGCATCATCAGAATTGCCAAGGAACATGATATCACGATGTCGCTTCAATAACTGTATTGCTTTTTGAAGCGTAGTCCTCCTCTTATATGTCGGCACTTTTTCAATTTTGGTTGCACGCTCTGAAAAAACACCGCTTTTGTTAATAGGGTGATCATTTGTCATTCTGTCAACAAACCAATCATGATAAGCTTCTGGATTGCTGTATTTATTGATATATTCGCCATTTTCAAGCTTGTGAGTTAACCGAATTGATGTAGAACCAAAAGGTTGAGCTTTTGTATATTGTGGTGAACTTGGCAATATATCCATATGAAAGCCGTCATAACTCATTGTCCAGCAGCGTTTTCCCTCTTTTTCAAGTTTCTGTTTATAGATTTCATGCTCCTTTAAGCGATTGCCTACAAGTCCTTTTAGTGATTTAGGAATAAGGTTCTGACCGCCTTCTAACAAGCATACCAAATCCATATCATAGTCATCATCCTCGTCAATAGGACGTACAACCGTTCCCAAATTCATAGATCCTTGTGGCTTTATGGTTACTTTATAATCAATACCTTCTCCTAACCATTTTCCCACAGCTTCGTAGCTACTAACAGCCTTATCCATCATAGTTGGTGTAATATTAAGCTCGTCGGCAATTAAATCTAGAATTCTGCCTAACTCCTGCTTTTTATGTTCCATTAGCAATCACCTCCTATGGTAAGAGTTTTACAAAAGCCGTTGTAATCGTCATATATATGCAATTTAGGATAGATACCAGGCATATATCTACGACCAATTTCGAATGCGGCTGATACAGGTATCGCTGGAAATACAGATGTTTCAACAGCACATTCTTTGTTTTTGATCTCATCACATACAGTTTGATATACATGCCAAAAATCAGACAAATCATCGATGCTGGAGATAGCATCAACACCTATTCTTTCAGCACTTATAATATATATTATATCAGCATCTACTATATCAGTGACTCTTTTGGGGTTAATTTCAGCAGTTAGCGATATAATAAGTGCGATATTACTACCAGCTCTAACAACTATTCTGTTTACCGAAAAGGAATTGGTTTTTCTGGTTTCTATCCATTTCCAAGTATCTGGCACACGTTTCTTTTGGTAGATATCAACGTTGGTTTTGTCCATAAACAAGTAGCCAAGTTTGATAATCAACGGAATAGGAGCAAGTGGAAATACTGAAAAGATAGTATTAGGATCACTATCAAGTTCGTTGCCTATTTTTCGGTCGAAATCTCGTTTTAATTGATTATCAATGTCTGACCAGTATTCAGAGGTGTTATAATCAAAAGCGGATTCTATAGATATATTTATTCCGCAGGTGGACGCAGGCCTTTTTTGTGGCAGCAACGCTTGCGCAGTAAGTTGATTATCGATGTGTGTTAAGCTTACATTTTTTATTGGTGAAAAGAAGATTACTCTTTCTGATTTAGGAACGAATATTAAATCACACATTTCTCTGATACTATCTTCGTGCTTTTTCTTCATTTCTAAAAGCAATTCTTCTGGATAGTCTTCCACATAATCGTCAATCATTTTATGATGCTGTGGACATAACAACATCAAGTTTTCTAACTTGTCAGATAATAAGTATGACCGAGTTTTATCTCCACGTGGTCCATCTGGACTTGCGGCAACGATGTGCGCAACATTTGAGGCGTTTAGTTTTTTGGCGGTTATATTATCATAAAAAATATACTTGTTACAACCATCAAATTCACATCTTCCAGCAGAATTAGCACATAACATATGTACAGTAAATGCGGAAGGGCTTTTTCCTCTGTTGCTACTATTTTTTTCTGATTTTTCGTCATTATAGTTTTCCTTTCTTTATAAAAAATGTAAAAATATACTTGAAAAATCAGAGCAGACATGCTATAATGTTATTGCGATTTATATTATATGATCACGCCTGCTCAGCATTTTCAAGTTTCTCCTATTTAGTTAGGAGTTGAGCGACGATGACCTTTGACTTTTGTTCCGTCTGCCTTTTTATAGGGCTTGACAGGAACTATTTTTTTCTCTTGGACACCGCGTGTGCTAGACTTTGTTTTTGCCATTTTCACACCTCCTCAGGAATTTTTAGCACTCTCTGCGCTTTAGTGCTAATTATATTATATCACTTCGCAGACAATATGTCAAGTGCTTTTATTACGTTTTTTTCACTTTAAAAGCATTTTATGCTAAGATTTTTCTTGAAAGTATGAATGCATCAGAGAAATTTAAGGAAAAACTTGACTTTTTCTGATGAATGGTTTATAATGTATTTGGTGATTTTTATGCTAATAAGATTTTCAGTTAATAATTTTCTATCATTTTACGATACTCAAGAATTGAGCATGGAAGCAGGAAAATATAGAAATAATTCTAATCGACTAAAGAAATATGGTAAGCACAAATTGCTAAAGTTTCTGTCCATTTACGGAGCTAACGCTTCTGGTAAATCGAATTTAGTTACTGCACTTGGTTTTTTTCAGTCTATAGTAGTGGAATCATTTAGAACAGGGTCTTACCCATTATATTGTAGAGTTAATGAAGAAAACAAAGAAAAGACATCTTTATTTGAAGTCAAACTGCTCTTAGATGGAAAAATTTTTGTATATGGTTTTAAATCAGTTTTATCCAAAAGCATATTTACAGAAGAATGGCTTTATGAAGAATTACAAAACGGAAGCAGAAGAAGTATATTTACAAGAGATATTCAAAACAGTGCATTTTTGCTTGGTGAATATATAACTTCGAATAAGCACATTGAAAGACTTAAGATTTATGGCGAAGATATTAAATCTGACGAAACGGTATTATTCTTAAAACTAATGAACCAAAATAAATCATCCTTGTATGATAAAAGTTCAAAATTAGACGTATTCAAAAGAGTTTTTTCTTGGATTAAATATGATCTTGATGTTAATTCACCCGAAAACCCTATTACAAACTATTCTATTTTAAACGATTCGGAAAGTATCGAAGAGATTACAAAAAAACTATCTGATTTTTCAACTGGTATTGTTAAATTTGAAATTGTTCCTGTAACTGAAGATAAGATTTCTGCAAATATACCTAATGATATGATAAAAGAAATACAGCAACGGTTACTTGATCAAAAAAATCAACATCCTGAAATACCTGATACATTTAAACCAGCTGTCTTGATTAGAATGCCTGAAAGACATAATATGTATATAATCGAATTAAATAATGAATTGCAATTTGAATTTAAAACAATGAGTTTCAAGCATGAAAATTCAGAAGCTACTTTTGCGCTTTCAGATGAATCAGATGGTACGGTTCGCTTATTAGATATTATAGAAGTGTTATTAAAAAGTAATGAAAACAGAACATATGTGATAGATGAAATAAATCGTAAATTTCATCCATTACTTACACTAAAATTCGTTGAAGAGTTTTTAAAGATAGCAGAAGAAAGAGATGTTCAGTTAATAGTTACTACACACGAATCACAGTTGATGAATTTGAAATTACTTCGTCGTGATGAGATTAGTTTCATAAACAAGGATGAACGAGGCTATTCGTCCATATATTCTTTAGATGGTTATGATGTTAGATTTGATAAAGTAATCGTAAAGGAATACTTAAGTGGACATTATAATGCGGTTCCAAATTGGGTAAAAAACAGATTATAATATTATTTTTCAAAGAATAGTAAGGAGTGTTTTATGATAACTACATTGAATGATTTTATTGATGAATATACTCAGATTTGTAATATGGGCTGGATCAAAACACATCGTTCCGGGCCGACTGGCATCGGAAAAACCCTTGAAGATCTTCTTGGTATAGTTGAGAACAATATTGACGGTCCAGATTTTGGTGATTACGAGCTCAAATCATGCAGGCTAAATTCAAATAGCATGCTTACTATTTTCACTAAAACGCCACAGCCACAAGGTGCAGCTAACACACTTCGTATGACTTTTGGTTATTCCAGCGATGCTTATGATAATGACGAAAAGGTTCTCCATTCGACACTGTCTGCGGATCGCTATGTAGCGATTGCTAATACAGGACATAGCCTGAAAGTTTCATGCTCCGACACAAAGATTTCTATTATTGCTGAAGATGGTAAAGAATATGCATATTGGACTCGTGATCAACTGAGAACAGCATTTGAAAAGAAATATAGAGGAAAATTCGTTTATGCAAAGGCGCATTCAAGAGGCGCTGGTGCTAATGAAGAATTCAAATTTGTTGAGGCATACGAAGTTTCCGGTTTTGATTATGATGCCTTTGTTTCTCTTCTCGAGCAAGGTAAGATTTACATCGATCTTAGAATTGGTCAGTATCATGGCGGAGCTAAGGATGGTCAGACTCATGATCATGGTACTGGTTTCAGAATTAAAGAAAATGATCAATCTCTGCTTTTTAAAGTGAATAAAAAAATTGTCTAATACACAACAAAGCCCTGGGTTTCACTGAACTCAGGGCTTTGTTAGCTTTATTCTTTTCTGAGAATTACAATATGTTCCATAGTCATAGTAGTGCCTTTGGCGCCGGTAATATTTGTCGGAGAATTCAACGAAGGCATCACTTTGTTAGGAATGTTTCGGTCAACAGTATATACTGGAACAAGCCCGTATTGCGGAGCAAGTTCAGTTATAATAACATCGGTTTGAAGCAGTTCATTTTTCACAGTTCTGTTACCAACTACCCAGAATTGATAGCCGCCAGACTTTGTTTTTCTTGCTATGTTACGCAGAGCAGCATCAAGATCAGCGTAGAAACTGTATACATCGCCAGCTCTCTCGATATCAGCATCTTTAATTGTCTCAAGCGATGTTCGTAATGTCTCACTTGGTAAAACAAATTCAAAACCGTTTCTGTATTTTTTTCCACCCATTAACGATTTATCAACGCCCATTATTTCCTTCTCGGAGAGTTCAAACAGATTAATCCACTGAAGCGAAAGTCTGCTATACTCTCCGTATGCAACGGTTGTTCGACTATCTCCGTAAGGCGGAGAAGTAATGATAAGATCGTATGTATCATCTGCGACATCAAAAAGCGAACAAACATTATTGTTGAACACCGATACTGAAGGCTTAGAATCGTTCCTTTCAAGCACCTCACAGAAGTCTTCCATTTTAGCGACATTACGCAGTAATATTTTGCTGAATTCATCGTAAACATCTGGATTAAACACTTGTACTTTTGCAGCTGGCATTCTAAACAGCTTAAATTCACCATTGCGCCTGTTGGATACAAAGCGAATAGTTTCGCTCATTGCCACAAAAACAAAATCTCGGATATCTTTATTCTTAATCCTCTCGATTTCTGATTTTATTATTGCAAGCTCTAAAATAACTCGCGGTCTAAACCAATATCCCATGTTTTTGAATTCAGGGATACAGATGTCTATGTCATTGGATTCGCAATAATCTCTAAGGTATGTATGTGCCTTGTCTCCCCATCCTTTTTTGTTTGTTAAATCCAAATTAAGAATATCTGTACAGTAAGAATCGATGTTGTCAAGGGCGGATGAATTAGATGTCCTTTTTTGCGATATTCTTTTAAGAAGTTGATCTACCTCAGCAGTCAGCTGCTTGTTATCTAAAGGCGTAGTTTTAACTTTGCTTAACAGCAGTGCCAAAGGATTTATGTCATTTCCCGATACCGTTTCAATACCGTTGACCATGCCTTCTACAAGTACCGTTCCAGATCCGGCAAAAGGATCTAATAATGCATGAATAGGCTGTATATCTCTTACAAGCCTGATTATATTTCTGCTTATGGGGCAAACCATCATTGCCGGATAATTATGAAGACCATGCGTATACTCTTTAGTGTCATCTTCTCGAAAATCCCAATAATCAATTGGAAGTTTCTTTAAAGCCGCAATCAGTTCTTTGTCATTTGCAGTAAGCATTGGTTTCTCTCCTATCTTTTGCGGAGCTTTTTTCGTTTTTTCAAAGCAACCCTCATGTGTTTTTATTTCAACAGTACAGATCGTATCATTGTGCCATCCGCCATGCGGAACAAGAAGAATTCTCTCGATTTCAAAGCCATACTTATTTCCGATGCCACCACTATTCCATCCAAATGTTATAACTCTACCGCCAATTTTTACAATGCGGGATATTTCACGTTTGTGATTGCCCCAGAATGATGCTTTTGTCGTGTCCCATGTAACGGAGTATCCGACATTGTTATAACACTCACTGACTTGACGAGGTGAATATGGAGGATCATAAAGCACGCCATCTACAGAATTATCATCAAACATTTTCAGGAATTCTAAAGCATCAAGGTGATAATCAGTGTCGTAGTCTGTGTTCAGGTCATTGGTTATGCTTGCTATTTTATTTTGGTTTGCAAACGGATCAATCCATAGCAACGAAAGGTCTACAGTTTCTCCTATCAATTGCTCTATAGGCTTAATCTTGAAAGTATTTTTATTGGGCATTGCCCATACACGTTCAATACGAATCGGTTTATTTTTTGCTTGTGCCACCATTATCCTCCATTTTATCATCAGGCTGTAAAATCAACCGATTGTTAGCTCTGTCAATGTATATAGAAAATTTGCTCTTTCCTTTTTCTACAGAAAGGTTTGACAAAATACTTTTAGGCAGTCTAATTCTCATATCTTGTTGAAGAATATATGTATCAAGATAAATAAGTCCGTTTTCCATGCTCGTCCTCCTTTTAGACTAATTTCAGTCTAAATTATAGCATAGTAGTATGATAAAGTCAAGCGATTCCTAAAAGGAATTTATCCATTTTATACCCGGATAAGCCTCTGATACTCCTCCATCTCCAGCTCGCCATCAGCAGCCTTCTGTCGCAGTTCAATAGCATACTCTCCCCACTCGGCGAACTCGGACTTACTCATTTTCTTTTTCATGAAGCGAGCGTAGTGCTGCTTGTAGGCGCGGTTGTATATTTCCCACACAGGATCGCTTTTTATCTTCTCCTTGAAATTATACCATTTTAAAGCTTAATTATGAACCCCTACTTACTTATATACATGAAAATTTAAATATATATATGAGCGCTGTTTTCTTTGATGAGAAGAACATAAATGAGGATATCGACAGCATAATTATACTTACAAAAAAATATCTGGAAGATAATGAAATGATAACCCGCATTATTAAGCACGAAGATTTCTGTGTTGCTAAAATTAGCAAGTTTTGTGGAGACATAGTAGGGGACAAACCTGAAACTGTTAAGTCGATATGGGATCAGCTATTTATAGATAGTAAAGTTACTGCCAACTGGGAAAACATTAATATATATCATGATAACTTTGGTTTTTCTAATGAATTAAAAGAGTTCATTTCTTCGCATTGTGATTCGATTGTGCAATCTGAGTGCAGTGAGGTAACAGATAAGCTAAAGGAAGATATAATAACAAGCGACATTGAGGATAATGTATTTAGTAAGATGATTAGTTCTTTAAATATCAATGGCTTTTCTTCCGCATATGATACAATTTCTGACAGTAAAATGAAGATTTTGATTGAAAAGAAAGCAGTTCCATTTTCAACTGAGAATTATGAGGCAATTTCAGAAGCTCATCCTGATTTGAGGCTGGAATTCTTGATTATTAATCAGAATGATTACATTAGTAATATGGATGATATTACTATAAATGAGGATTTATTATATGATCTGGTTATTAGTCCCCAAATTCCACATAATACGAAACAGACATTGATCAGTAAATATGCCTGTGATTTTATGAGTAAAAGCCTTGCACAAATAATAGTTGGCAATGCTTACGTGATCAATAAGGAGATATTTTTTAAAGCCTGGGAAGAACTTGATGAAAATAATCAAAACAAGTTATTGCTTAATAATTATAAGCTCTTAGGGTGTGATGACTTGGAACGGTGCTTCAAAAAGCTTAATAAAATCTATAAAGAACTTGATGATAGAACAAGACGTCACGATGTTAAGCTAAGGTATTCTATTGAGAATGAAAAACTGGCAGAATATTTGGAGAAAAAAGAATATATTACCAGTTTTTCTATTCAAGACAGTCATAATAAGAGCGGCGTGCGAAAACTATTGAAAGATAAGATTGAAACTAGAATAATAGTATGCAAAGTTAAAAACATGGGTCAATCTACAAAAACGTCATTGTAAGCAAAAAATAACAAATCATGCTCCTTGCTCAAAAACAGGGAGCATTTTTATTGTCAAACTATTGAAATTCTGCTCGTAATAATGTATAATTATAGTAAGATCCAGCTGTAATACAGCTTTCTGAATTAGTATGTTATATATAAACTGACAGGAAGGATGGCTGAAAATGAAATCTGTAGACATGAATGATGCTCTTATAAATCACAATACCCTATACATAATAGGAAATGGTTTTGATATGCATCATAATCTGCATACAGGCACATCCGATTATTATAAACTCCTTTCAGAAAAGAAAATATATGGCAGTTTTGATAATGCTTATGATTTGTTTGAGAGTTATGGCGTCAACTGGGGAGAATATGAGAAATCTTTCAGTGAGCTTAATTTGGATGAAATAGAAGAGCAAATTGTCACCTTCCCCGATTATCTGTCCGATCATGAATCCGATAGAGATGATACAATTTGGAATGTTAATGAACATTTAAGGAGTTTAAGGCAGGCTATATTCGGAAGCTTACGTGAGATGGTTGAAACAGCGAATAAGGATATTGATAAATCTAATACACGAATATATAATGTATTTCAAAATGCAGCAGCCATTATTAACTTCAATTATACTTCTACGATTGAAAAACTGTATGATCCGAAGAATATTTCAATATTTCATATTCATGGATATTACGCATCGGGCGAGGAGCTGTTGTTCGGGTATAAAGATGGCAATAATTCTAATAAGTATCGAGATCACAATTTTGATCCATCGGATGATGGTCGAGATTACTATATTGACACTCAAAGAGAAAGTATCGCCGATTTTTACGATGGCTTAAAGAAAGAGTTGCAACTTAAGCGATTAGAAGACTTCTTGAAGAGTATTCCTGATAAAGTTGATCAAATTTGTGTCATGGGACATTCCATGTCTGATGTAGATGGCGACTATATGGAAATGATAGATAGCATAACCAATCCTAGAACATGGTTCATTTCACAGTTTGATGGTAAACCAAGTCTAGACGATTTGAAGATATATTCTTTTTCAAATAAAATCGTTTTTTATTCGCTCAATGATCTATTAATCTAAACTAAGGGGGCGTGTTTATGGCTGGAGCATATAAATGGAAGAGATTATCTGAACTCAATATTTATGATAGCTTTTTTGATTCTTTAAAAGAGGATTATCCCGAATTTGAAGAATGGTATAACAAAAAGGCAAATGAGGGTAAACAAGCTTTCGCGTACATAGATGATTATGGTATCGGAGCATTTGTTATGTTAAAAAAGGAAGAGTGTGAGGAAATACCTCTGGATAATCAGATACTCCCAAAGTGCAGCAGACTTAAAATCAGCACGTTAAAGCTCTCTGATCGAGTTGAAGGTAATAGATTGGGAGAAGGAGCTATCGGAATTGCTTTGTGGAACTGGCTCGAATCTGATGATGAAGAAATATATGTTACAGTTTTTGATAAGCACAGAAAATTGATTGAAATGCTTCAAAAGTTTGGCTTCGAACTCGCAGGGTATAATTCGAGGAATGAAGGTGTTTATCTTAGAAGCAAGAATGCAATCAATTTTATGACTCCATATACTTCTTTCCCTTTTATCAATAAGGAAACAAGTGCTTTTGCTATGCTTCCCATTGAAGCAGAATGGCATGATAAAATATTTCCATATTCAGAATTGAAGAACACTAAACAGGATACTGAAGAATTTGCAGCGGCTAATGGTATGACAAAAACATATATTTGTTTTCCAGTTAATACTCCTTGCTATTCTCCTGGAATGCCCATAATGATATACAGAAAGAGCAGCGATGAGTATAACCGGGGCTTCAAATCTGTTGTGACTTCTTATGGAACAATAGTGCGTTCTGAACCAATAAAGCAAAACTGGAGTTATCTTAAATCGTTTGAAGAATATGTCAAAATAGTCGGAAATAAATCTGTTTTTACTCATAGTGAAATCAAGAATTTTTATGAAAAAATGAAAAATCTATATGTTTTGGAATTAGTATATAATCATGCATTTGGTAAAGGCTGTAATGTGAATTATAACACGCTAAATGACAATGGTATTTGGAAGAACGGTCATCCTTATCAAGCGGTATACTCGATGAATGATTTCAAGGCAATTCTGTCATTAGCAAAACAAGATGAAAACAAACTGATTAAATAAAATAGAAACTAAAATAAAAATTGGAGGCGGTATTGTGTGTAAGGTTTTGATGTCCATCAATCCTGAACATGTCAGCAATATTCTTGCTGGTACCAAAAAATATGAATTCAGAAAAATAAAATGTAAGCGAAAGATTGAAAGTATAATTATTTATTCTACTGCTCCTGAAATGAAAGTAGTTGCCGAAGTCGAGGTTACAGATCTTATTCAGGGAACTCCTAATGATGTTTGGAAAAAAACTTCAAAAAATGCAGGTATAAAAAAGAGATTTTTTGACTCATATTTCCATAACCGTGAAACAGCATTTGCTTACTGTCTTGGTAAAGTAAAAAAGTATTCACAGTCCAAAAAATTACAGGATTTTGGAGTAAAAACAGCTCCACAGTCTTTTGTTTACATAGACAATTAAAATAAAGCTGTACTTCAATTATGGCTGATAAATAACCGGATTACATAGTGCTTCCTGCCTAAAATGCAGGAAGCTTTTTTGTCGGTTGTGGTGAATAGAAAAAACAGCTCCTTTGTGGTATAGTTGTATCGTAAAGGAGGTGCAGAAGATGAGTAAAAACAGAAGAATACCTTTCGGATATATGATGCAGAACGGTATGATAACCACTAACCCTGCGGAGGTGCTTGCTGTACTCACGATATTCAGCGAATATATGGTGGGAAAGAGCCTTGAGAATATTGCTATTAATATGAAAATTCCATATAACGAGGATAAGATATGGAACAAGAATATGGTAAAGCGAGTACTTGAGAACGAAAAGTATCTCGGTACGAATGTTTATCCACAGCTTATATGTGAGGAAGTATTCAAGAAAGTGAATGAGCGCAAGAGCGCAAAAGCTACTTCCCTTTGTATAATTCCTGATGAACTACGGGAAATCCGAAATCTTACCGTTTGTAAGGAATGCGGCAAACGGTTGTTCCGAACAAAAGCTGAATTATGGGACTGTCGTAATCATGAATGTCGTCCATTCTTATTCAAAATGGCAGATGAAATGCTGACAGGTGCAATACTGAATATTCTGAATACTGTAATTGCAAATCCTGTGCTTATTGAAGCAGTAGCGACAGTAAGCGAGTATATTCCGACTTCGGAAATTCGCTGCAAACAATCTGAAATTGATCGTGCCATTGATAATGGCACTAAAACTGCTGAGGAAATAAGGAACGATATTCTCAGACTTACTGAACCGAAATACAAGCACTGCACGTACAGCGATGTTAATCAGAAAACAGAACTTTTGAAGTCTCTGATTGATAGCAGAAATCAACTTAATACTCTTGACATTGGCTTGCTGAGATCCTGCGTAAAGCGGATAACGGTGAGCCATTCGTGCGTTATAGAAGCCGAGTTTATTAACGGCGTTATTATCAAAAATGAAACGGAAAGGAGCAATGACAATGGAAGCGGCAGCAAATGTAAGGATAATCCCTGCAAAGCAGAAAATAATGGGAGTACCAGTTCAGCAGAAAAAGGTTAATGTAGCCGCTTATTGCCGTGTCAGCACTGAAGCGGAAGAACAGCAGAACAGCTATCAGGTACAAATAGAATACTATACCAATTACATCAACTCTAATCCTGAGTGGACACTCGCGGGAATATTTGCGGACGAGGGCATCAGCGGAACGCAGACGAAGAACAGGACAGAGTTCAACCGAATGATAAGAATGTGCAAAAAGAAAAAGATAGACCTTGTCCTATGCAAATCAACAAGTCGCTTTTCAAGAAATACTGTTGATTGTCTTGATCATATACGTCTTCTGAAAAGCCTCGGTATCGGTGTTATATTTGAGAAAGAGAATATAAATACGCTAACGGCTCAGAGCGAATTCATATTATCGTTGTACAGCAGCTTCGCGCAAGCAGAAAGCGAGTCTATAAGCAAGAATATCACTCTTGGTAATCAAATGGCTTTCAAAGAGGGAAAGGTTCGATATAACTACAAGTATCTCCTTGGTTACAAAAAAGGAGAGGACGGAAAGCCTGTTATTATTCCTGAAGAAGCTGAGGTTATACAGCTTATTTTTAAACTGTATATTGACGGTGGGTCAACACATACAATTGCACAGGAGCTAAATAATAAAAAATATCCAACACGCTCTAAAAGCGGCAAATGGAGTGCGATGCTTATAAAAAGAATACTCCAGAACGAGAAATATATCGGAGACTGCCTGCTGCAAAAGACCTATACTATTGACTGTATATCACATAAAGCAGTCAAAAATAACGGTGAACGTCCAATGTACTATGTAAGCGACTGTCACCCTGCGATCATTGACAAAAACACTTTTAATATAGTACAGCAGGAGATTGCTCGCCGTAATGCCAAAAGAAGTGTGTGTACGAATACAATGACGGAACAAGGGCGTTATAACAGTAAATACTCCTTGACGGAAGTGCTTGTATGCGGCGAATGTGGTACAGCTTATAGGCGGTGCCGTTGGACTTCCCACAATAGGAACAGGACGGTTTGGCGGTGCATTAATCGTCTGGAACACGGTCCGAAATACTGCAAATCTCCTACTATTGACGAAGAACCGCTTCACAACGCTATTGTGAGAGCTATAAACGAGTTCTATAACTGCAGCGATGATGTTGCAAAGGTACTGAAATCAGCCACAGATACTGTCCTTTCGGGATCAAACGATGATGGAATAAGGCAGATCGAGCAGCGGCTCAAGGATATAGACCAAGCTCGTAATGACTTTGTCAACCTTATTGCAACAGGGACTTGTGCTCCTGATTCACTTGATGATGAATTCGCAAGGCTATATAGCGAAGAAGAAAAGCTGAGTCAGAAGTTGCTTTCACTCAAAGCACAGGAAGATACCGAGCAGAACGAGCTTGCGGATGAGATAAAAGCTGATATTGATAGTAGCAGTTTTGAACTTCACCAGTATGATGACATATTGGTACGGAAGGTTGTTGAATGTGTTAAAATACTCAACAAAGAAGAAATATCTGTCACTTTTAAGGGCGGATATGAGATAAAGTCCGAATTATTGACATGAATTCAGTTTATTTAATTTTATTACCGCTTGCTTGGACGGCAGGCGGTATTTTCATATATAGGAGTGCGCCTAAATTGCAGCGAAAACGGCTGTTTTTAAAGGGATAAAGCCACAAGAGCGGTGATATAGCACCGACAAGACAAGAAGCCGATAAAAGCGATTTGTGCGGCAGTGCGAGGCATATCGGACCGAAAGGGAGTGCAAGCGCCTATTTTCCTAAAACAGTTGATTTTTTAAGCGATATAGAGTATAATAGAGGTAATATAAGCGCAAAGGAGGAACGGCAATGGGAATATACCTTAATCCTGACAATATGGATTTTCAGATGGCACTTAATTCAGAGATATATGTTGATAAAAGTGAACTCATTAAGCAAACTAATGCTCATATATATACCGAACAACGTTTCATATGTGTAAGCAGACCAAGACGTTTTGGCAAATCTATGGCTGCTAATATGCTTTCTGCCTATTATAGCAGAGGCTGCGACTCTAAAGAAATGTTTAGTAAGTATAAAATATCGTCCGATCCGAACTTTGAAAAGCATCTGAATAAATATAATGTGATTCATATCAATATGCTTGATTTTGTTAGTAAAGGTAATTCTATAACAGAATCGTTTGATTATCTGTCAAAGCGATTGATACATGAGATAAAAAAAGAAAACGGCGATGTGGATTGTTTCGATTGGAACGATTTGATGTCAGTATTGGCAGAAGTCTTTAACGAGAAAAGAGTGCCGTTTATTTTTATAATTGATGAGTGGGACTGCGTTTTTCGTGAGTATAAAAATGACACGGAAGGACAGATTCAATACCTCGACTTTTTAAGGCGAATACTCAAAGATCAGAGCTATGTTGCCCTTGCATATATGACAGGAATACTGCCTATAAAAAAATATGGCAAACATTCAGCACTAAATATGTTCACAGAGATTGCAATGACCAATACTCGTGAATACGCTGAGTTTACTGGGTTTACTGAAGCTGAGGTTCAGGAACTTTGCAAAAAATACGATATGCCGTTTGAGGAAACCAAGCGTTGGTATGATGGATATGATTTAAAGGGCGTTTCAATATATAACCCACGTTCCGTAGTAATGTCTATGACAGGACACGATTTTGACAGCTATTGGACTTCAACTGAAACCTACGAAGCACTAAAGGTATATATCCAGATGAATTTCGACGGACTCCGCGAAAAGGTTGTCGATATGATCGCGGGAGAAAAAGTCTGCGTTAATACTGGAAAGTTCCAGAACGATATGAGCACCTTTAATAGTGCAGATGATGTGCTTACACTGCTTATTCATCTCGGATACCTTACCTACAATGACGGAAAAGTATGGATACCGAACAGCGAAGTGCAGCAGGAGTTCATTAATTCTATTGAGGACGGCGGTTGGGAAACTGTCATGAATGCGATACGTTCCTCTGATGAGCTGATAGAAGCGACGATCAACGGCGATGAGGAAAAAGTTGCCCGGATGGTAGAAAAGGCTCACGACGAGAATGCTTCTATCATAGGATATAACAATGAAACATCATTGAGCTGTGTAATATCGCTTGCCTATTACTCCGCAAGAAAAGAATATATAATCCACAGAGAACTTGCAACAGGAAAAGGCTTCGCTGACCTCGTTTTTATTCCGCGAAAGACTTCTGGTAAGCCCGCTATGGTCATAGAGCTAAAATGGGATAAATCCGCTGATACTGCAATTGAACAGATAAAGCGTAAGCAGTATACGGAGAAAATTTCAGAATATTCAGGTGAAATGCTTCTTGTGGGAATAAATTATGATACTGAAACAAAAAAACATGATTGTATAATTGAAAAAACGATAGTGTAATAAACATCATCAAAGCTAATATTACTTTAGCTTTGATGATGTTTTGGCTTGTGATTCATAAAATAATAAAAATAGTTTTTTGTTAGAAAGAATACGAGAGAGGAATAACTTTTGTATGGACTTATATTATAATGTTGGATGTGCTTACAAAAAAAGTGATGCAAAATGGTCGTCTGTTGTCAAAAAGGTAGAAATTTGCTTGCGATTATTCAATAATTGTTTGACAAAAAACATTTTTGTGATATAATATATTTTGTATACACATTATACAGTGAGTGATGGGGCGTATGTATATGGTTGGGATTATAGAAACGAAAGTAATTAAGCGTAAACAAAGTTTGACTGTTTTTCAACAGTTAAGAGAAAACATAGAAAACAAACATATTCCAGATAAAAGAAAATGGATTTCACACACACATATCGATAATAATACATTACGTTTTTTTGATGATTATTTGAGTAAAAAAATTGAGTGTATTGTTGTTGAATACCCTTATTCAGATAAAGAATATTTAAGTTCGGTTTACGCGTATTATATAAAAGCTACAAAGCCTACTATAAAAGAATGTTATAGATTACATTTCTATATGGATGGACAATATATGGGATATATTGTTTTAAGACCAACTCCTTATTCGCATATTGGTAGGATTCAAATGCATCCAAAATGTTTTATTAAAGACCGTGCATATATTTCTACCTATAATGTTTACAGTAATGTTGTTGGTGAGGAAGAATCAGTACCTAGCTTTAGTTTCACAAAACAAGATCCTGAAGTAGCAATGTGTGCTCAGGTTACGTTATGGGCGGTGCTTGAGTATTTTTTTAATATTGGATTAGGCGTGAATAGAATTAAAATTGCAGATGTCACGAATAATACTATGTCATTTTTAGAAAGAAAAATCCCAGCCAAAGGTTTAACCGCCAATAATATAATGGAAGTGTTAAACGTTGCTGGATTATATCCAATTTTAAAAAGCTCAATGGAGATGTCTTCTGTTATAGATGATGAGATATTTGCGTATTTAGATTCTGGGCTTCCAGTCATTGGATTAAATAGTTCAGAGAATCATGCCATTTGCTTAATTGGACATAGTGGATTTCAAGATATTGATATAGAAACCATTCAGGAAGAATTTGACGACGATAATCAGACTCCAAAAATTATTATGGCTTGCAGTACTGTATCGAATTATATTGCAAATGATGATAATTTCGCACCATATCAATTTTTAGCGAGAAAATGTACACTTACTTCAGATGGGTTTTTATCCTATACTGCTACCCAAATTGATACATATATTATCCCTTTAGCGGAAAAGATGTTTATTACATATTAAAATGTCTATCAAGCTACATTTGATTATTTAAATAGTCCTAAGAATGCAAATAATTTCCCTTCAACATCTATAGTGCGGATTTTCTTAACACGCTCTAATAGATTTAAAAGCAATGCAATAGAAAAAATATATGATAATGATCTTTGTTCTTTAATATGTCATTTAAATATGTCAACATATATTTGGTGCGTTGAAATATCAAGTGTTTCAAGTTTTAAAGAAGAGAAAGTTGATTGTTTGTTATTATTTGATTCAACGAGACATTCAAACGATCTTCAACCGTGGTTGCTTATTAAAGACTTGTATTCTGTTTCATACTTTAATGGTGAGTCTTTTAGTAAGATAGATTTATATGATACAATTATTGATCGCTTTAATGGAAATTTAGAGGAGTATATTCCATGAGAAATTCAAATTTTAAGTTTAGGAATATAAGCAAATCATATTTTGCCAAAAAGAGTTATCCGATTACGATAGAAAATAACATGAATAGTTCTGATTCATCAGCTGAAATCAAAAAAGAGTTGCATTTAATACATGTTGCAGATAGAAAGGCTGCACAAAAAGTTGGCAATATTGTATTTGATGGAAATGTTTCGCTAGATGGTTTTTCTTCAAATGATATGATTCTTTGTATTCAAAATGAAGCTAATAGTATATTGAAAGAACTAAAGCAAAGGGATTTAGAGGTTACTATTGATGAGCGAGCTTTAAATTCTATCATTTCATCAATATTTTTTGATAAAGAAGCAGTAAATGATCGATATTATCAATCGATTAAACCTAAGAAAAATGGAGATTTTATAACCAAAAAATAGGTAATCTTCCATATAATCTTATGTTATCGCCTTATCGATTTTTAACTATATTAAAAGACGCATATTTATTAGGTAAGAATACTGTAGATAAGAATTATGTTTCAGCTATTTTTGTGATTATAGAATTATGCAAAAAATTATTTAAGCTATCTGAAATAGAAATAAATAAGGAACAAATTAAAGTTATTATATATATACAAAGATATGGATATAACTCTATATCTATTGATGATTTAGAGGAAGCCATTGCTAATAGTAATCTTTCATTTCCTAGTGAATATAACAATATAAAAATCGATGATTTAGGAAACACGTTAAGGGAATTAGAAAAATTGAATATAATTGAAATAGATAATTCAAATAATATTAAAATTATAGAACGAGTTTTTTTTAATATAAATGAATTAGGAAAATGATACGACTAACCCTATTTGAACCTCTGGCTTCAGATAGGGTTTCCTTCTTTGTAAAGAACAACGTATTTAAACTCTTTGCGCGACTTTGTCTCATTTATAAGCCAGTTTAACGAAAACAAAAATTTCAAGATATGAAAATGAAACTTCAAAAAATATAACCTCTGAACTGTCAAGTATATTTACATCTCATCACAAACTACCAATTTTGCGTAGTATTCGCGCTCAAAGGTATCGGGTGTTTTGTTATTTATGGTGCAGAAATGATACCGGCGACAGTATTTATTATGAGAGTGATTTGCTTTTTTTATAATAAAAAATATTCACCAATTTGTATAAATAAGTCTCTACTCAAAATTGCACTTTTCAACATTTTCTTTACTTTATTGACACATTATTTTTAGTGTGATATAATAAAAAAAATATGTAAAGGAGAAGTATAATGTTTTCGATTCCAAATGCGTTTTCAAATGAAGCCGAAGGCTACATAACTATTCCAGCAATAAAAAAATTTGCAAGTGAAGATAAGAAATTTAAAACAACCGAGAATCGTCAAGATTTAATTAATAATTTAGAGAAATTTGCGAATTCTTCCCCTGAAAATGAAGAATTAGTATTAGATTGGATTGATAAAGTTCTTATTGAAGGCATTAAGGACGTTCAGATAAAGTGCATTAATCGTGAAACAATACCGGAATGGTTAAATAGCGATGAATTAACTAAGAGAAAATTAGAAACTATTATAGTCTCAAATCAACGGCAACATCTATGTAGCTTATACTCAGAAGAAATTAAGCTATTTAAATATCAAATTTGTAACTCTAAAAAAATTGGACGTAGTATCAAGTTTTATCTAGGAAAGCAGCTTTGTACCTTTGATAGAAATAAACAGATATCTTCAAAAACACTGTATCCAATATTTGTTGAAATTTATGTTGATATGGGAATAATTGTTACAAGAGCTAAATCCAAGGCTGGCTTATATGTTTTTATGGAAAACTTTATACTTGAAAAAGCAACCACAACAACTGTTGAAAAACAAATATCAATAGCTACTCAAACAGTATGTAAATGGATTGGAATAAAAACATTACCATCCATTTCTTCAAGTCCTATTTTTAAAAAAGTTCTATACGAAATGCTTGAAAAGTATACAAAAACGCCTTTAGAAATAAAAGAATTAATGGAGCAAAAGTCAGAAGAAATAAATGATATTGTTGATTCTATTACAAATGATATCTGCCACTTAAAACCTCGTTATAGAGATGATGTTCATTCAAGTATTATGAATATGATAGAAAAATATTTTTCTATCACTTATCCAAATAAGAAAATCTTCACTCAAGACCGGGAAGCATTTCCAATGAAGTTAAATGCAACTGATGAAGAGGAATCCAAAGTTGAACAAACATCGGCACAGGAAGATCCACTCCAATCTAAGGCTGTTTTCTTTGATAATAAAAAAATGCTGCAAAAAAACAATGAATGTGATGTTGTGCAATTTAAATTTCAACGTATTAATTCGTCATATTTTGAAAAATGGTTTAAAGTGAAAATATCCGTCAAAAATGATTTCTGTACTTTAAAATTTACCGAATATACCGCAGAGGAGGATATTTTAAATGTATTGTTCTCGCTTATCAAACCTAAGCAGTCTTCTAGATAAAGAAGAAATTGAAAAGCTCGATAGATACTTCCAATCTTTAATTGGTGATGCCAAAAACTGTATAACTGTTTCAAAAATTATAAGGGTTCTTGGCATCTCTTCTCAATCTGCTTGCAAAGTGCTAACTGAATGTAAAAAGAATCATATTTTAAGAGTTAACTTTTCCGTTAGATGCCCTGAATGCGGTTTGTTGATTTATAAATCAGCAAACTTATCTAATATTCCAGAAGAAATACTATGCTATAATTGTGATAATGAATTTGTAACAACTCCAGAAAATATTGAATTTTTGTATTCATTAATTGATGATTCCTTAGATGATAGTGTTTTTATAATTGGGCAACAGAATTATGTAAATACATCAGGAAAATCTGTTGCCCAAGAAAATACAATGGATCGGATTTTTCAAGCTGGTGGAGTTAACGAGTATCTCTTTCACCCCACTGACGAGCAGTATATTGCTCTAAGCAACTTGTATTCACGTGTAATGAACGCCGAAGGCAAAAAAGAAAAGGGCGATACACTTGAAAATTTAACAATAAAGCTATTTAATCTCTGTAATGTTTTTAAAGCAGCAGGGATACGCACTACAACAAATCAAATAGATTGCTTTGTTCGCAATAAAATATGCTTAAATTACGGCATATTCCAAACCATCGGTTCAAGAATTTATATTGAATGTAAAAATGAAAATAAAAAACCTTTAGGATCCTATATTTCAAAGTTACATAGTCTCATTTCTATCACTAATGCCTCAGGTAAAGGAGAATGTATCAAATTTGGAATCATAGTATCTAAAAAAAGCGCCCCAAGTACATTTAAATCTAATGCAGTCAAATATTATTTAGCACAAAAAATTATTATTATTTCAATATGCGCTAACGAAATAAAACAACTAATTGAACAAAAAGGTAATTTGTTAGAATTGATTGAACGAAAAGCAACTGAGATAATGCTGGATTCTACAACTGATCTAGTTAAAAACGGATTATATGATATCTAAAGATTTTTTCACGCCTTGAAATGAGTGATGCACATAGGCATTTCCAGTGGACTGTTCCAGTCGAGGTACAAGCCGAAGGAAAGTTACGACAGCTCGTCCTACAGTTATTTATTTGGACGGACATACGCAGGCAGGTCGCGTCTCAGTAAAACTGGGGTGCGAATTTATTTTACGCGCATGAAGTGGTATCTAAATTGTAACACATTCACAGCGGGGAGCCCCCGCAGCCAAGTTCGCGTCTCAGTAAAACTGGGGCGCGAATTTATTTTACGCGCATGAAGCCGTATTTAAATTGTAACATATACACAATGAAAAACGCTTAGATGTCTATTCTGAGCGCTTTTTGTTTTATTGCATTTTTAAGATTTGTCGGATGCGATAACTACTGTAGAAAAATACAGCTCTTTTAAGTAATTATATGTGAGGGTGTTATAACACCGGATCAACAATTATCATATCGGCGATTATTTCTGCACCTACCATTGCTTTATTGCAGATAAAATGATAGAATGTAATTATCAGGGATTATCCGGAACAGAAAGAGGGCAATCATATGAAATACTCCGAAGTGCAGAAGATAGCGAAATACACGATAGAATACATAAAAAAAGAGATACACACAGGTATGAAGCTGACCGAGGTACGTCGCCTTTGCGAGGATAAAATGCTAGCGTTGGGAGCAGATTCGTTCTGGTACTGGGACATTGGTGCATTTGTATTCTCAGGTGACGAGACCACAGTATCAGTCTCGGGCAGAGAGTATGTGACCTCCCACAGACTTATCGCTGCTGATGACATCATAACTATTGACCTCAGTCCGCAGAACGACAATATATGGGGCGACTACGCAAGAACGATAATTCTCGAGGGCGGCAAAGTAGTTGATGATATAAGCAGTATCCGCAGCGATGAATGGCGGAACGGTCTGCTTATGGAGGAGGAACTTCACGCTGAAATGCTCAGCTTTGCGACTCCGCAGACCACATTTGAGGAACTGTATTTCCATATCAATCAGCTAATAACTAATCGCGGATTTATCAACCTTGACTTTCTCGGCAATCTCGGTCACTCGATCGTAAAGGACAAAAACGACCGTATTTACATTGAAAATGGCAACACTGCACTGCTTTCGTCGGTGGATTATTTCACTTTTGAGCCGCATATCAGCGTCAATGGCTCGAAATATGGGTATAAGAAAGAGAATATTTATTACTTTGTGGACGGGAAGCTTAAAGAACTATAAGAAAGAAGGCACCTGTTATGGGAAACTCAAAAGCACAGAGAGCAACTCTTGCTGTTTTTGTCGTACTATGTATGCTGCTGACAGCCTGCGGCAATGGGACAAGTTCGGCGGAAGGTACTCAGTCGCATTTCCTGAAGCTTGGTGATAGTGCTCTCTGTCAGCATTACTTCACACCTCCATAATAGGAACCGCCTCTTGTGAAGCCATAATGCTCTGTATTATCAGGCTTCTCTGCAACTACTTCATCCTGCCTGTCCTGACCGGAATAGAGTATCACTTGAATTTTCTTGTATGAAGGGCGTGGTGTGAAGCTGAGAGCTCGCTTGCAGGCGTTTTCAAGCCTGTCGGGAGTATACTTGTCAGCAAGCTTCAATAGTCCCATACACGCCTTGTAGCCCTGCTGTTCGACCTTGTATCCTGAAAGTATCGCTGACACAACAGCTTTTGTATTGTTTCCTATCTTTGCAGCCCAATGGATAAAGCGTTCGCCGTTCAATTGAATATATTTCTGATGATCGTCAGGCATATGTTCTTCATTTGTGCTGTACTGATTTGCCATTCCGTATAGTCTACGGTGTGAGCATAGGGCACTACAAGTTTCATTCAGCTTGAATGAGTAACAATCTCTTTATTGTATCACATAGTGACGGTTTTATATATGAAATTGGGCGAGCTTTTAAGTTTGCCCGAGTTTAATGACCTTGAACAGACAATAAAATAGCAAAATCCCTGCGATCAGCGCAATTATATGCCTGATTATAGGGACTTTTCATTTACAACACCGGATCAGAAATTATTTCTGCACTTAACCATTGCTTTATTGAAGATAAAATGATATAATATAATTGACAAGGGGATAAATGCCTGACGCATGATGACTTTGATAACCGGAAGCAAGGAGGTCAGACTATGGTCGGCGGTATAATGAAACGGATCACATCTCTTGCAGCAGCGATCGCTGCTGCACTCTGTATGCCCGTGACATCTGATACGGGAGCCGTTCCCGACGATGTTTTCTATGATGATTTCAGCGGCGCGGACCTTGACATGGACAAATGGCTCGTCGCCGAGAAAAACTGGGGCGGGACCGTCATGGTGAACGGTGCTTCCGAGGACTACAACGGGGGAGTTATCGCGGATAATGTTGCTGTCTGTGACGGTGATCTCATTCTCACGGGACTGGGTAACGGCTACACAGGCGAGCTCCGCGGTATCAACCGCGACAAAAGCCGACGTGCTGACGGAAAACGCTGCGGCGGAGCGATAGCGACGAAGGAATACTTCGGTTCCGGCAGCTATGAGGTGCGCGCAAAAATCGCTCCTGAGCTGGGCTGCTGCTCTGCTATGTGGACGTTTGAATACGAAGAAGATTACTCAGACGGCGAGCTGAAGATAGTAAATCACGAGATAGATATTGAGTTCCCGGGACGTGACAAAAATGACGATTTTTCGCTCAGCCACGTTCTCTGCACCACTTGGCTGACCGAGGAGGACTACAAGACTAAGTCTGTTGAATGCGGTGATCAGGCGGACGGGAAGTTCCACACATACCGCTTTGACTGGCACACAGGCGATGAAAACGAGACTCCGCGCGTGGAGTATTACTTTGACGGCGAGTTGATACATACGGCGACAGAGTTTATCCCTACAAACGAAAGTCGTTTCTGGCTGGGACTGTGGTTCCCGAAAGGCTGGGCAGGCTCGCCTGATTTCGAGCAGACTGATCTCGTTGTGGACTACGTCAGGATAACGCCATTCCACGAGAGCGGAGACACTCCTCAGCACGAATCCTATCCCGATAATGGCTGGGCGGATGCGGAGCTTCCTAAGGGCTGGCTCCTGTGGCACAGCTACAAAAGCTATGCCGACCTTGACAGTGAGCTGTATCTGCGTACTCCTGACGGTACGGTCAGGACTGTCAGCGGCGGTTTTATCCACGCTATGAACGGCAGCTTCGGAAGGTCGCCCGAGCAGTTCACTTTTATGGCGATAGACAAGACGGCTGACGAGTGGGATATTTATCTCTCCGACCACGGAGAAATCATAGATCTCACGCAGAACAGCGGATTCCGCAATGAGGACCCGAAGTTCTCGCCTGACGGAAAAAGCATTGTTTTCAAGCGCGGCCGCTGGGACAGCAGTGCAGACGATTTTGTGTATGACCTTGCGCTCCTTGACGTTAAGACAAGAGCGGTCACGATGCTGACCGATGACTCCGCCGAGGAGGCGATGCCATGCTTTTCCGAGGACGGAAGGAATATTTACTACGCGCGCTACACTGACGGTATTGGCTCTATATGCAGGCTTGACCTGAGCACGAAAACCTCCGGGACTATTTTCGGTGAAAGCGGCGTAAATGCATATTATCCCATCGTTTGCGGAGATATGCTGTACTTCACGAAATGGTTCTCTGCGGACGATCGCTGCGACCAGATAATGTGCTGTGACGGCGAAAAGATAACGTCGCTGCCGTTTGATTCGGATAGGTACGACTGTTCGGACGCCTGCCCTGTCAGCGGCGAAAAAATTGTTTTCAGCAGCACTATGAGCGGCGGATACGACTTGTACTATTATGACGGCACTCGCGTTTCTCTGCTGACAGCAATGAATACCGACAAGAACGAGCTTGGCGCGGACTTCTTTGCTTATGATACGGTCATAGGCGATGTAAATGCGGACGGTGAATTCAATGTTGCTGACCTTGTACTGCTTCGGAAATGGCTGCTTGCCGTACCCGACGCAAAGCTGGAAAACTGGCAGAATGCCGACTTCTGCAAGGATGGTATACTCGATGTATTCGATCTGTGCCTGATGAGAAGAGTGCTGGTCGGGAAATGACAGAATACAGCAAAACAGCTGACAAACATAAAAACAATTAAAGACATTGTATCGGAAGAAGTTGCGCAAGTTGGAGATTATATTTTTATTTATTCAAGCACATATAATAAGAATATCCGGATATTTATTAATGATAAACAAGAATTACGCTCGCCGATTGCAGAATGGGCAATTGGTAAATCAGTTGGCTCGCAAGGAGTAAATAAGAAAAATAATTTTGAAATCGTAAAAATCTCAAAAAGGAAATAAAATTCTCAGTAAGAATTATATGTTTTTGATGCATTATCTAAAGCAATATGGTACTATGAGAATATATTGAGCTCGGGACCTTATTAGAATATGATGAGTGAAGAAAGAATGGAAAAAGTGAACATAAGCGGCAAAATCTGCCATATCATAATAAACGGCACTGACCTGCCCACGATATATTGGGGCGAGATGAAGGACAGCTCCGAAACAATTGAAAAAGTCCTTGCACTGTGTGAAAACGTAAAGTGCAACTATATCATTTACGAGACCGAGGACTGGAATGCTGACTTCTCGCCGTGGGAGTTCACGCTCAACAAGAAAATGTCCTTTTCGGGCGGCGGACGCAAAACGCTGGATCGTCTCATGAATGACTGCGTTCCGTACTGCGAAAAAAAGTATGGTCTTACGGGAAAGCGTATCCTCTGCGGATACTCCCTCGCAGGACTTTTCAGTCTGTGGGCATTCTATGAAAGTCAGGCGTTTGACGGAGTTATAAGCTGCTCGGGCTCCCTGTGGTTCGGAGACTGGATAAGCTATGCGGAGAGCCATATCGCTCCGCAGAACAGCTCCGTTTATCTGAGTCTCGGCGACCGTGAGGAAAAGGCGCGTGACCGCATTATGGCAACTGTCGGGGACTGTACCCGCAGGCAGTATGAGCTTGTTTGCGGCGATAAAAATGTGTCCCGTCATATCCTTGAATGGAACGGCGGCGGACATTTCAACGAGCCTGAGAAGCGCATTGCTAAGGGCATAAAATGGATGATAAAAGGTGATGAAAATGATCAGATATGAAATAGATGATACTATAAAAGAGCAGTTTGACTATTACAAAAATATGTGCGCGTTATTGTCGGAGTTTACGGATTCGGAGTTCGGTCCGCCTGCTGAAATTGAAAAAATCGAGCAATGGGAACAAGACAATAATGTCAGATTGCCGCACCAGTATAAGAGCTGGCTTTTGCTGACAGAGTACGCAAGAATTATAGGAGGATACATAGAGTTCAGATGGCCTCAAATGGGAAGTTCTGACGCTGAAAATGATGTAATAGTGATCGGAGCTGTTGTGGGGGACGGAGAAGAACTTCTTATTTCCCGTGAAAGCGGTAAGATATTCAGCTTTTTTGACGGAGAAACCGAAGAATATGAAGATTTTGACGACCTTTTAACATGCCTTTCGGGTTTTATGGAGCATTCTGCCGAGGAATATCTTGGTGCAGACTGGGGAGATATTTATGACGAACGATTTGAGCTCGGATAATATGTCCAGAATAACGCAGCCGCAGTAACAGGCGGCGCAAATGATCTGGATATAAAAACAAGTCCGGATACAGTTTATTCAAGACTGTATCCGGACTCTTTGCTGTGTGCGATTGTTGACATTGCAAATGCAAATATGCTATAAGCGGGGAGCCCCCGCAGGCTGGTTCGCGGTATAAATGAAAAAACATCAGCTTTATCTCCGCGCTCCTTGCTATCACATAGCTTTTATGTTATAAGCGGGGAGCCCCCGCAGGCTGGTTCGCGGTATAAATGAAAAAACATCAGCTTTATCTCCGCGCTTCTTGTTATCACATAGCTTTTATGTTATAATGAGTGAAAAGAATATAAGTCTGTCGTCTTTAGAGCGGGCAAACAGATGCATTTCCGATGCAATACGCAAAAACAGAAAAGGAGTATGATCATGAGCAAGAAAATAGTTGTAGTAAACGCAGGTCCGCGAAAGGGCTGGAACACCGACACACTGATAACAGAGGCAGCCAAGGGCGCGGAGTCCAAGGGTGCTGAGATAATACGATTTGACCTTTTCAGACTTGAAAGGTACACGGGATGTATTTCATGTTTCGGCTGCAAGCGCGAGAAAAACAAGGGACGCTGCGTCTGTAAGGACGGGCTGACACCTGTGCTTGACGCTATCCGCACCGCTGACGGACTTATCATAGGCTCGCCCAATTATCTCTCTGAGCCCACGGCTTCATTCCGTGCGCTGTATGAGCGCCTTATCTTCCAGAGCCTTACCTATAACGTGGAGAACCCCTGCTGCAATCAGAATGTGATACCTGTGCTTTTCGTCATGACCAGCAATGCTCCCGATACTATGTACAGCGGACTTGTGCAGAATTATCAGCAGACTCTGGAACGCTTTGTGGGACCGACAAAGACACTGATAAGCGGGGATACACTTCAGCTGAAAGATTACAGCAAGACCGACTGGCAGTGGACCATGTTCGACCCTGAGTCCAAGCAGAAGCGCCATGAGACCGTGTTCCCCCAGGAGATGAAAAAAGCCTTTGAAATGGGTGCGGAAATGGTATAAGGGAGAACAGTATGCGTATTGAACATATTGCAATGTATGTCAGTGACTTGGAAGCTGCAAGGGACTTCTTTGTGAAGCATCTCGGCGGACGTTCTAATGACGGTTACCACAACATGAACACAGGTTTCAGGTCATACTTCATAAGCTTTGATGACGGAGCGAGACTGGAGCTCATGAACAAGCCCGGGGTGGCTGATACGGACAAGTCCTCGGAGCATATGGGCTACGCTCACATAGCTTTCAGCATGGGAAGCAGGGAGAAAGTGGACGAGCTGACAGAAAAGCTCCGCGGAGCAGGCTATGAGGTGAAAAGCGGTCCGCGGACCACGGGAGACGGCTATTACGAGAGCTGCATTGCGGTCATAGAGGGAAATATCATTGAGATAACGGACTGAACGGAGGAGCATAAATGAAACGAGAATTGGGAATAGCTCGCTGCGGACTTGCCTGCTGTCTGTGCAGTGAGAATGTGGAGTGCAGAGGCTGCAGGCAGGACGGCTTTCTTGACCTTTCGTGGTGCAAGGACGCAGAGTGGTGCGAGAACAGGAAATGTGTACTGGAGAAGGAGATAGCAGGCTGCTATGAGTGCAGTCCCGCAGACTGCCGCAAGGGTCTTTTCAAGGAGAAGATAAAGGCGAGGGCTTTTGCGGAGTATGCGCGGCGTTACGGCGTGGAAGCTCTTCTGGACTGCCTTGAGCGCAATGAGCAGGCAGGGATAGTCTACCACCGCACCGGTATTATGGGAGACTACGACGATTTTGACGACCTCGAGCAGCTCATGGACTTCATAAGGACGGGAAAAAGAAGGACATCAAAGTAACTCGGAATAGAGAAAACTGCTTAATGAATGTCACAAAGTGAAGTCTTAATAAATGGCAAAAATAACATTTTCATGCGCTGCTGTTATGGAAATGGCTGGTCGCAGTTTTCGCCGACAGGAGGATAATATGGACGTAAGCACAAGGATAGAGGAGCTTTTTGAGAAAGAGGCGTATCTGATAGATATACTGCCAGAGACCGTTTCCCGGGACGCAGGAGGACGGTATTTCAGCGTGGAGGAATATTTCCGCAGCCACAGGTCCGAACTTGACCGCAGGCTGACCCGTATCCTTCTCAGGCTGTACTGCTGCTATGACATGACGGCGGTCACAGAGGAGGGCACCGCGGAGCAGCCGCAGGCAGCGCGGCTGGCGGCTCTGCTGGAGAAGGTATTCCGCGAGGACAGGGGCTTTGTGAATATATACCTGCCCGAGTGCGACGCGCTTATCACATTTTACGGCGGCGACCTGTACATGACGGTGTACAACATCGGCGGCGAAGCGAGGGAGCTTCTTTCGCAGCTGGTCTCCGCAGAGGGGCTTTTCTTCCGCGAAGCTCCCGTAAATAACGCAAAGGAGTGACGGTATGCTTTATCTTAAAGCAGCAAATTACGAGGACGCCGAAAGCGAATGGCTGTTCCAGCGCAGTATCCCCGAGGACGAGAACGGCTTCATCAACGACTATCACGGCATAAGCCGCGAGGACTTCGGCGTCGCTCTTGACACCATTATCGCCCAGTCGCTGGGAGAGCAGCTTCCCGAGGGCTATGTGCCCCAGACCGTGTACTATCTTCGTGATGATGAAACTATCGTGGGCACATTCCACTTCCGGCATTTTCTCACGGAAGCTCTTGCCGGGGGCTCGGGACATATCGGCTACTACATCGCTCCCGGATACCGCGGCAAAGGATACGGCACACAGGGGCTGAAGCTGCTCCTTGAGGAGATAAGGGACGCAGTTGCCGAGGAGGAGATATACCTTCGCGTAAAAAAGAGCAATCCCGCATCGCTGAAGGTGATGGAAAACAACGGCGGATATATCCATCACGAGGACGGGGAGAATTACTATGTGAGGATAAGGAAATAGTCCGTACATAAGAAAAGCCGCAGGGAGCATCTGCTCTCTGCGGCTGTTTTGCTGTTATTTTACGGGCGTCAGCCCTCTGCTCTCAGCATATTGCGGACCTCCATAAGCGCGAAGCCCAGAATATTCTGTCCCTTCCACCTGTCCGCGGAGAGCCTGTCATCGTCGTCCTTGTCAAGACCGCACGCCCATATACGGTCGTTGGAGGTGCATTCCACCAGTACGGCGTCACCTGTGCCGAGGAGGAGCCTTTTCAGCTCGGCGTCCTGCGAGAACTTGGCGTAAAGACCTCTTATAGCGACAGTCTGTCTTATTCCAGCCCATACGCTGTCGATGTAGCCTGCTGCCTCTCTGCCCAGAGCCTTCTGCTCCTTGGGAGAGTCGTAGCTCAGCAGCTTTTCTGCGGTGACGTTATCGCCGAAGGTCAGGCACTTGCGGTACATTATGTACTGCTCGGCGGTGCTGAAGCTCACACCGTCAACGGTAAACGGTGTGGGAGCCCAGTTGCTGAAAGCGCCGTAAGCGTCGCCCACTCTGTAAAAGAATATGGCGTCGGTCTCTGAATTACCTATGCGGAGCCTGTCCATTTCAGCCGCAGTCTGTGTGCCGCTGTTCTTACGGGGGAGAAGCTCGCTGAGCAAGGAATTTCCCATGCTGAACTGCTCATCGGAGAGCACGGCAAATCTGACGTCCATGTCCGTATTTTCCGTAAAGTCGCGGCAGGCGGTGAGAGCTATCCTCCACGCCTCCTCGCTGGGGTAGCCGTATATGCCTGCGGAGACCAGAGGAAAGGCGATAGAGCGGCAGCCCTTTTCGGCAGCAGCGGTAAGTGAGCTGTAATATGCGCTGTACAGCAGTTTGTCCTCGTCCTGATCGCCGCCGCGCCAGATAGGACCCACAGCGTGAACGATATACTTTGCATTCAGTGAGAATGCAGGCGTTACCACAGCGGAGCCCGTATTGCAGAAGCCTATCTCATCACAGGCAGCCTTCAATTCCGAGTAGCCAGCTGCCGAGAATATGGCACCGCAGACTCCTCCCCCTGCTGAGAGGTGATTATTTGCAGCGTTTACTATTGCGTCTGTTTCAAGCAGAGTTATATCCGATCTGACGACAGAGATATTACCCATTGGAATTCCCCCTTTTCGGAAATATGTATATGCCTGAGCCGCTTGTGAGGGAGTCGGAGAGTGAGATATTTGCGGTCAGGGAGATTATTTACAGCTTATGTTGAACTAATTTGTGCACATATATCAATTATACCACTAAATCGGCAAAAAATCAACAATTTTCTTCTCGTATTTATCCTGCGTCAGAGCAGTCCGCGGACAGGTTTGCCTTTTCGGCTGATCTGTGATATAATTATAACAGCTATTTTTTATCAGGGAGTGAACGCAAGTGATACTGCTTACGGCTCAGAATATATCCAAGACATACATGGAGAGAAAGGTGCTCGACAACGTGTCTTTTTTCCTCAATGAGGGAGACAAGGTGGGCATCATAGGAATAAACGGCACGGGCAAGTCCACCCTGCTGAGGATACTGGCAGGGGCTGAGGAGCCCGACGGCGGCGAGGTCATCAGGACAGGCGGCATAAGGATATCCTACCTGCCCCAGATACCCGAATTTGATGACAGGGGAAGCATTCTTTCACAGGTGCTTGCACATCTGCCCGATGACCTTAAAGAGGCAAAGGAGTATGAGGCGAAGTCCGTGCTGGCGAAGCTGGGAATAACCGACTACGACCGCGATATAAGCACTCTTTCGGGTGGAGAAAAGCGCCGCGCAGGCATAGCTGCCGCACTGGTGCAGCCCAGTGACGTACTGCTTCTGGACGAGCCCACCAACCACATTGACAACGAGACCGCACAGCTCCTTGAGGAACTGCTCATGAAGTACCGCGGCGCCATTGTCATGGTCACCCACGACAGATACTTCCTCAACAAGATATGCGGCAGGATAGCCGAGGTGGACAAGGGAAGCCTTTACGTCAGCGACGGCAATTACAGCGACTATCTTACGAAAAAGGCGCAGAGAGAGGCTGACGAGGCTGCTGCCGAGCGCAAGAACAGGAGCCTTTACCGCAGAGAGCTCGAATGGATAAGCAGGGGAGCCCGTGCAAGGGGCACCAAGTCCCGCGACAGGATAGAGCGATTTGAAGCCCTTAAAAACCGCGAGATACCAGTGGAAGCCGAGAAGCTGAAGCTTCAGTCCGTGTCCTCCCGACTGGGCAAAAAGACCATAGAGATAGAGGACATCAGCAAGACCGTTGACGGCAAGCCCCTCATCACCGATTTCTCATACATTATCTCCCGTGACGCAAGGATAGGCATTGTGGGACGCAACGGCGCAGGCAAGAGCACCTTCCTGAAAATGCTGACGGGAGAGGTCTCTCCCGACAAGGGCAGGATAGTTCTCGGCGACACCGTTAACATAAGCTATTTCTCGCAGGAGTGCGAGTCCATGGACCCCACCCTCCGCGTTATCGACTATATCAGGGAGACCGCCGACAGGGTGCAGACTCCCGACGGAACTGTCACGGCTTCACAGATGCTGGAGCGCTTTCTGTTCACTCCCGAGCTCCAGTGGAACAGGATAGAGAAGCTTTCGGGGGGCGAGCGCAAAAGGCTGTACCTGCTGAAGATCCTTATGACAGCGCCCAATATACTCCTCCTCGACGAGCCTACCAACGACCTTGACATAACTACTCTCACCATTCTCGAGGACTATCTTGAGAGCTTCAGCGGAGCCGTCATAGCGGTGTCCCACGACAGGTACTTCCTCGACAAGATGGCAGACGAGATATTCGAGTTCAAGGACGGTCAGTGCAATCGCTTCAACGGAAACTACTCCGACTATGCGGAGAAGGCACTCACCTCCGCCGAGACTGAAAAGCCTAAAAAGAAGTGCGAGAAGAAGGAGAGAGTCTACACGGGCAGGACAAAGCTCCGCTTTTCCTTTAAGGAGCAGAGGGAGTATGACACCATAGACGATGATATCGCCGCTCTGGAGCAGGCTATTGCTGACACGGAAAAGGAGATGTCCGCCAATACCTCCGATTATGTAAGGCTTCAGGAACTGTCTGACAAAAAGGACGCCCTTTCAAAGGAGCTTGACGAGAAAATGGAGCGCTGGGTGTATCTCAATGACCTTGCAGAGCGCATCGGGCGCGGCGAGACCGTATGAGAGACAGCTCCTTGACAAACGGTATTTCCCGTGATATACTGAACTCATCTGAAATAAGAAACGAGGTAATGCGATGCTAAATCAGCTGCTTGACAAGCTTGAGCGGAAGTTCCGCCGCTTTTCAATATCAAACCTTATGCTGTATATCGTTCTGGGCATGGCGATATTTGCCATAGCGGACGTTATACTCATGACAAATCCGAATAACAAGGTATTTCTCATCAACATGATAACCTTTGACCGTGCGAAGATAATGCAGGGCGAGGTGTGGAGAGTGCTTTCCTTTGTGCTTGTGCCTCCCGAATTCAACATGATATTCCTTGCCTTTGCGCTGTATTTCTACTGGATGATGGGAACGTCGCTGGAGCACCAATGGGGAAGCTTCAAGTTCAACCTGTTTTACTTTACGGGAGTCATAGGCTGTATCATAGCAGGATTCATACTGGGCTATGCGACTAATTATTATCTGTATATCAGCCTTTTCCTTGCCTTTGCGATACTGTTCCCGAATGTGGAGATAATGCTGTTCTTCTTTATTCCCGTAAAGGTGAAATGGCTGGGACTGATATCGGCAGCAGGACTTGCAGGAGTATTTATAGCAGGTGGCTTTCAGACGAGGATATTCATTCTTCTGTCTCTGGCGAACCTGATACTTTTCTTCGGAAAGGATATGTTCTCGAAAATATATTACACCTGCCGCAGGTACTACTACAAGTGGAAAAGTAACAAATAAGCGCATGATTTATATCCCGAAGCGATATGACCGCTTCGGGATTTGTTCTTTATATTATAATTATAAATCAGAATTTCGAGCTGAGCCAGCTCGACCGCTTGCCACGTTGTCGCTCGTAAACTCGCTTAATAATATCAAAAATGGTATCTGTACATCGCTTACAGCGCAATAAGTACGCCGAGCCTATGTAAGGGATTCCAAAGGGACTGTGTTCCTTTGGCAGAGTCCAGAGGCAGCGCCTCTGGTCGTCGCTTTCAGCTTTTAAGGCGACGAAATAAAACAAAGCGCTCCGCAAGGGGTGAATCAAAAAACAGTCCGGTGGACTGTTTTTTGAGAGGGGACGCCCTGCAACGTAAGATTCCCTTATCAAAGAAAACTAAATCAAACCGAATAGGAACAAAAGCCGATACTTACAAATATGTAGGTATCAGCTTGTTAAATATATTTCGATTGAATTATCTAAAAATTTATGATAAAATATATGTACCAAAAAATTTAGGCGGAGGAATTACTATGAAAGAAAAGAGAAAAATGGCTGTAATTTGTATAATAGTTTTAGCTTTTATTACCTTTGGTTATGCTATAGCATTTATTGTTCACATTGAAGCTGACAAAAGAGTATCGCAGATTACTGCAGATGGAATGCTTGAATACATTGTTGGCTTTTTATCATTTGGAGCTACAATGTTATTATCTATATATGCTTTATATCAGACTAATCATTCCAATGACATGGCAAAAAAGGCGAATGAGATAACTGAAAAATCAAATGAAATAGCAACTCAAGCTGTTACTATGGCTCAAAAAGCAAATGAGATAACAGAGAAAGCTAATGCAATAGCTGAGCGTGCTTACGATATTGAAAAATACAACTATCAATTACAAATACGCCCTTTCATAACTGTAACTGACTATGATATATCTGTTTTTTCTAAACAAGATATACTGTTTTCAGATCTAAAAGTTTTTTATGAAGCAGGAAATTGGGACTCGATTTCAAACACTAACGGAATTAAGTTTAGAATAACGAATACAACAAATTCTTTTCTTTCTTTTTCATTTGATGAAGCAATTTGTAAAAATTCAAACAACAAATGGAACAATTCATGTGCTGGAGAAAAAAATATAAAAAATAGAATCATAAACTTGATGGCGGGAGAAAGCAAAGAAATCGTTTTTATTGCTGATGATAAAATGCTAGAAAAACTTTGGGCTGAAAGGATATCTATGTCATTTATTCTTGAAAACCGCTTTATGCAAAGATTTAAAGAAACATTTGATATTGTATTTATGTGGATAAAGAAAGATGATGACTTATCTTGGAAATGCTTTTTAAACTTTCAAAACTTCCGTATTTTTAGATTTGAATATCATGGTGACAATTGTATTGAAGTTGAGGAAGATTTATAATTTAACGCTAAATATTAGGGCATATAATGCGAGATTCAAGCAACAGATAATTGATGTGTTGAAAGATAAAACATATCAGTTTGCTGTATATAGTTTTTTAAAACAAGGGTGCATACGTTAATTAGCGTATGCACCCTTAACTCTTTTAAATCTTATCGTTAAAATTGTCGTGCATCAAATCCATTATGGCAAGGCATAAACGCTGATTTTCAGGAGATAACGTCTGAAACTTATCAAGAAGAGCAAATGTCATTTCTGAATAATCTGGGCTTTTTATTGCTCCGATGAGAAGATGGTCAGGAGTAGTGTTGAGAGCATTGCAGATACGTAAGAAAACTTCAAGGCTAGGAATGGAACGAGCGGTTTCAATGCACGAGAGATATTTGTCATTAAGATCTGCCATCTCGCATACTTCGACTTGCTTTAAATGAAGTTCCTTTCTACGTCTTGCTATGTTTAAGCCAACTTGTTTATAGTCCAGTTCCACATTACTCACCTCTAACATTTAGAATACATAATTGCACAAACCGAGTAAACAACGTTAAAGTAGATATTCCACTTGACATAAGAATATAATTGTAGTATAATAAGAATTATAGTAAATATTCACAAAATATTCTTGAAATAATAAGATTATTGTGATTTGCAATTGTCACTAAAGCACTATTAGAATTTGGTAGGTGATAAAATGAAAATAGCAGATATTATCAAATATGAGGGCGATAATAGTACTTTTGTATGGAAACACCCCTGTGAGGACTTTAATACCTCATCACAGCTTATAGTCCATGAGTCACAAGAAGCTCTGCTCTATATGAATGGACAGGCACTTGACCTGTTCGGTCCGGGCAGGCATACGCTGGAAACAGAGAATATCCCTTTACTTCGAAGGCTTATCAACATTCCGACAGATGGCAAGACACCGTTTCACTGCGAGATCTATTTCATCAACAAGACCGAGCAAATGGCTATCCGCTGGGGAACAGACAGTAAGGTGCAGTATGTTGAGCCTACATACGGTTTTCCGCTTGAAATCGGTGCGAATGGCGAAATGACACTTGCCGTGGAGGATTCACGTAATCTGCTGATAAATCTTGTCGGAACAGAAGCACTGCTTGACCGTCAGCACCTTGTCAATTATTTCAGGGCATTCCTTATGACAAGGGTAAAGACCTATCTTGCACAGGCAATGCGAAATAATGCTATCAGTATTTTTGAAATAGATGAACGATTCGAAGAATTTTCAAAGAGCATACATGAAAAACTAAAGCCTGATTTTGCTGAATATGGCGTTGATCTGCGAAAGTTCTTCGTGACGGGAATTGTAAAGCCAGACGGCAGCGAACAATATGAAAAGTTCAAAGAGCTTCATTTCCGGCAGTATGCGGATATTACTGAAGCAAAGCTGAAACAGCAGGTAGGTATCATCGAACAGCAGACGGCGGCTCAACGAATGGTTATACAGTCGCAGGCTATGGCGACCAAGCGTCAGCAGGAGGGCTACACCTATCAGCAGGAGCGCGGTTTTGATGTAGCGGAGCAAGTTGCACAAAACGAAGCTGTCGGACAGTTTACCAACATGGGCATCGGCTTAGGAACGATGGCAGGCATAGGCGGGGCAGTTGGCGGAGTTGTTGGGACAGCGATAAACGGTGCGGTATCGGGAATAGACAATCAGCCGCCCACACCACTTGTTGTACCAGTTAAGTGCTTTTGCGATAATTGCGGAGCTGAATTGGAAGCAGGCGCATTATTCTGCGACAAGTGTGGTACGAAGCAGGAAACTACGCCACTAAACAAATGTCCTCAATGCGGATTTGAGTTTACCCGATCGGGCAAGTTTTGTCCGAAATGCGGATTTAACAGGGAGGGATAGCCATGAAGAATAAAACTCCCTATATTGTGATAGCAATACTGTTTGTCATTTATAATGTTATCGCATTTGTGATACCGACAACAAAAACTTCTGCTTTCTGGATATGTTATGCATTCACTGTGATATCATTTGCTGTACAAGCCTATGTGTGGTATGCAACTATCGGTAAGAAACAGGACTTGAAAAGTAAGCTGCTCGGCTCATCGGTTACATATATTAGTGCGGTATACCTTGCCATACAATTTGTAGCATTTCTGATATTTATGTTTGTATCGTCTGCACCGAATTGGTGTGCTATACTCGTATGTGTGATGATACTCGGCATTTCGGCGGTCTGCATGATAACCACCAATGCAGGCACGGAAATGATAACTGCTACCGAAAACAAGGTTGCTGTCAAGCGGCAGTTTATCAAAGATCTGCAGATTGAAGTAGAAATGCTTGCTGAAACGGAAACAGACAGCGAGATCAAGCTGAAATTGACCGAGCTTGCAAAGAAGATACGGCTCAGCGATCCTATGAGTGATCCTTCACTTGCTGATTTAGAGAATGAAATGTCTATTAAGGTGGCATCAATTGATCATAGTACTGATAAGTCTGCTGCAATTGCCGAAGTGGAAAGGTTATTATTAAAAAGAAATAAAAAGGTTATAGCTTTTAAGCGATAGATAATTAAGTATGCAAAATTAAAAATATAGAGCTGAATCATCAATAATAATTGTTAAGGGGAAAGTTTCATGAAACAATTAACTTGTGAAATGTGCGGTAGCACAGATATGCTCAAGCAGGATGGAGTGTTTGTATGTCAGACCTGTGGATGTAAATATACAGTTGAAGAAGCCAGAAAGATGATGATTGAAGGAACTGTAAATGTCACTGGTACAGTAAAAGTTGACAAATCCGATGAAATGGATAACTTAGCCGTCTTAGCAG
This sequence comes from Ruminococcus flavefaciens, assembly GCF_900116855.1. Lineage (GTDB taxonomy): Bacteria > Bacillota > Clostridia > Oscillospirales > Ruminococcaceae > Ruminococcus > Ruminococcus flavefaciens_R. The sequence goes on along the minus strand of NZ_UETD01000018.1, from coordinate 7,106 downwards.
AAAGAGCGTTAAAAGAGGGAAACTACGAAAGTGCCGAACACTACTATGATAGTATTTTAAAAATTAATCCAGAGAACTGGAGAGCAAACTTCTATAAAAGTTTCTGCTCTACAATGCAAAGCAAATTAATTAATTTAGCGTCAAGATTTTACACAACATTAAATGCTGCTCAATCATCCGTTCAGATAATCGAAAAAACTGAACCAATTGACTGTGATTCAATTATAGAAATAATTGATAAAATTACGTCATTAGCTATTTTAGTATTTTATAATAGATTTAATCTCTATCAAGAAACCGAATCAGGTTGGGATTTTTTTGAAACTGATTATGAAACGATTATAAGTAATGTACTCACTTTTGATTTAAATGCTGTTGTTGCAAAATATGTTTCTAATGAAATAATTCAAGCTGTAGATAGTTCTTATCAAGAACTATCAGAAACAGTATCAACAATTAATTCTTATCTTTTCGGATCGACTAATAAATATAATGTTTTAATGAACGATCTTTTTGATAGTGCTAATAAAGTTATAAAAGAAAGCAAGCGTCAGTTACAAAAAAGTAAAAATGATGCATACTGGAATGAAAATGCAGAGAAAAGAAAGCAACTTGAATCAGAATCTGCTACTTTAGAGACTCAGCTTAAGCAACTTCATGTGCAAGTAGATCCGTATGATTCTGAAATAAAAGCATGGAAAAAGAAACGTAAAACAGAAACTCCGGCTGTCGAAGAAAAGAAAAAGCTTGAAGAACAAATATCTGCACTTAACCAACAAAAGAGCAATTTAAGCCTATTTAAGGGAAAGGAAAAGAAGGCTTTACAAGCACAAATCGATGAACTAAACTCACGTTTGCCTACTATTAATGAATCTATAAAAATTGAGAAAAAAGAACTTAATAATTTGTGTGACGGAAAAATAAAAGAGCTTGAAGGAGCCGCCAAACCACTCAAAGATAAAATTGATGCCATAGAAAAGCGAATCAAAGAGATAAAAAAAGAGCTTACTATGGACAGATAAAACAAATAGTATCCTAATATGACTCATAGAGTTGAATCCAAGTTTAGATTTGATTCTATGAGTTTTTTATATTTATATTGATTATTTAAACAAAATGAGGTATAATAATATTGAAAAAAGGCACAAAAGAAAAGGAGATAAATTATGATTAAATCATTTGTTGTAGGGGTGAGCGAGTACGATAATCCGCGATATAACATTCCGCTATGTTACAATGATATTCAAGCAATAAAAGAAGCAATGGAATTAGGCTTATCTGTAAAGCAGGAAAATATTTACTCTATTGGTGAAAAAAGAATTGTTAAACTGGAAGAATTTAAAACGTGGTTCTGTAAAGCATTGAAGGAAATTGAAGAGTCTGACACATTTATCTTTTATTTTTCAGGACACGGATCAAATGAAAAAAATGAAAACTATATTATTTTCAGCAACGCAAAGGTATCTGTTAAAGAATTGATTTCTGTCATAGATAGTATTCCTTGCAAAAATAAAATAGTTATTCTTGACTGTTGTCACTCAGGAAATGCAGGTATTTCCCTTTCTTCTCCGATTGATATATATGAAACTGCAGACCAGTTTGTAGGTCATGGGTGTGCAATAATGGCTTCATGTAGTTTCTATGAAAATTCCGGCTTCGATAACAATAGACAATTGAGTAGATATACTCGAATTATTTATGATGCGTTTACTGCACGTTCATTGATAAAACAAGGAAGGAAGTCACTCGAAGATATTAAAGAATATGTTGACAGACTTGCGTATATTGATAACAAAAAACTAGAAGATAAGTATAAGCAGCATTGCACATTTCGTTCCAGTATTGTGGGTACAATTTACTTCAATGTAGAAACTTATACACCTTATATTACAAAGAAGATATACAAAGAAACAGATCAATATATTATTTATTCTGTTAAACCTATGGGCGGCAATATTAAGCGAATAGGTATAAAAATAATTCTCAGATTTCCTTGTGAAAAAAGGGATATTGCAGAAATAGCTAATGAAATCAATAAAGAAGCTATTTATTATGATGTATTTTCTAGTCCAAATAGTGAAAAGAAATGGAAAGGAAAAACTAATAATATAATATTTGCATCTTATGGTTATGATGAAGAAGATGTTATTAATGGGACATATGCGTTCAGGAGTACATGGGTTGATAAAGATCAGGATAAAGGATATTGGTATAGAGAAAACGACCGTTCTTCAATTATAGATGACATTTTGGTTGAAGAATTGCAAGGTTACTTTTTTATAAAAAAATTTATTAATGAGAATACTTCGGATGATACTTCATTGATAGAAACATACCGCACTTGTATATATAAAATGATAATAGACGCTGAAAAGTATTTAAGTTACTATAGCGCTTATGCAAACGGAACCATTAGTGAAGTCGAGTTTATAAACCAAGTAAAAAGCTTAAAAATAGAGATTAGAAAATTATTCCTTGAACAAACAGACTTTTCAATAGCAAGTATAAAATTGCATGACTGGGCTGAAGCCTATTCCGCTCTCGCCAATGCAATTGATGAATTTGTTGTTGTATATGACGACAAAGCCGACAGAGATAGTAACGATAGAAAATTATCAATGAGTATTGCTAAAAAGAATTACAACGAATGCTTAGAAAAGGTCAAAGAACTTGATATTGAGCTATCAAAGAAGTTGGATAGCTAATAACACCAATTGTCGAAATTAAAAATGTTACACTATCAACAACTACCTTGGAATAATCTGAGGTAGTTTTTTGTATCGATAAAAATAACGACTTGACAAACGAAGGATAGCGTGTTACAATAAGATTAGTGAGTAATATAAATTTATATAAGTGCAATTACAAGGAGAGCCGTATGGAACAGCTATTAGTAAGCCATTGGCACAAGAATACAAGATATGAAATACAGAGCATAGACAGTGTGGAATACATTGTTCCCTGCGAGTATGGCTCGGTGTACGATCCAATAAAAAGTGAAAACACAATGATGACCGACGCACTTAATCTCGGCAAGTATCTGACTGAGAACGACCTCTGTCAAAATGAAATGGTGCTGGACTTTGTACATAAGTATGGTCTGCTCGGTATTATGCCTGATATTGCAGGTTCGGATATAGGTAAAAGCGAGCGTGTCATAGTCCGTGACAATATCTTTACTGACAGCGGTATCGTTGATGTGAATGAGTTTGCAAAGACATTCTTCCCTCTTGATATAATCGACCTGTTTGATAAAGCCAATAAGAAAGGCAAGCTGAGACTGTATTACCGCAGCCCGATATATTCGACAATGTTCCTGCGGAAGTATAGATACTGCGAGCCGCTTGAATGGGTAAAGAAATACTTTAAATATCTGTACAGCTTCACGATAAGCAAGGAATCAAAGCTGACGGAGTTCATACCTCCTCGCCTGACCTACAAGATAGATAACAGGAACGGACTGAACCTGCTGTGCGAGTATGATTCGCTCAAGGCAATGATTGATCTCGCCTTTGCTAAAGCAGTGACAGACGATAAGAAGCTGCTCCGTACCTGCAAGCACTGCGGAAAGCTGTTCTATGCCACCGATATACGCAGCGAGTTCTGTTCTGCAAGATGCCGAAATCAATACAACGTATACAAATCAAGAGCAAAGCATTGACGCTTTGCTCTTTTTGTTTCAAAATAAAAATGAAGGCCTTGACAAATAAAAATAGTGTGTTATAATAGAATTGAAAAAGAGTAATAGCATATATTTGATGTGCAATTACAATCAGATGCAAAGCACGAGCAGAGTTCAGTTAATGAATCTGCTCATTCTTCTCAAAACCGTGTAATATGATATGATATGTAACATATTACACATGGATAATATAAAGGGGTGACCTGAAATGAACAAGTAAAAACCAAAAAGTAACTTGAAAATTGAATATGGGATCAGGAGTTACGTTGTTTCCGATGGTGGGGCGGTGAGCCGTACCAGCCCAGAGATGCGCGATGACCTCGAAAGAGCGAGCGATAACATCTCTGGTTTCACATAGCGCAGATGTGAAGTAAGCGATGAAAGTCGGGAACGGATACTTACACTCAGCCACAGTCCGAGCGTGATAAAACCGTCGCAGGCAATGGGAGTGTGCCGGGGCAGCCGAGCATTTAGGTTGTCTATGAGTCCGATATGCAGTCGGGCGGCTTCTGATTCGGTCAGGCATAGTACGGCGGATACTGCTGTTCAAAACAGTGTGTCTGCTATGCTGGGACGTACTATGTCCTGATGCGTTCGTGATGTGTCTGATTTATATGCCAAAAACAGTTCAAATTGTACAAAGGATACTGCTCCCACATTTTAATTCCGAAACGCTCATTTTTGACTGAAAATCATTCAAAACTGTCATCATAACAGTTTTGAGTTGAAATGTCTGCAAAGCTCTATTCTATGGGCAGTGCAGCTGTTTTTATAGTTTAGTGAGAAAAGGTCAGTTCTCACAAAAATCAATTTGTGTTTTGGAAAACGTTTCAGAGCAGTCAAAAACTTATGCAAAAACAGGTCGATTTGCATAAAGGATACTGCTCCCACATTTTTTCAATCAAAAGAGCAAATATCCGCCCGACACAGCCCACACAAATAGTTCGCGCGAGCAGTTGCTCGTTACAAAAAAGCTGTCGGCTGTGTTCCGATAAAAAAGAAGGAGATGATTTTATAGGAAACGAATTAACAATTTACAACAGCGAGTACATAATGACAACTCCGCTGGAAAAGCAGGAGTACATCATCTACAAAATGATGTACCCGGGTCTGTATATCCTTGCAGGCGCGCCGAAGATAGGCAAGTCGTGGTTGGCACTGGACTTGTGTATGTCTGTCGCTAACGGTGAGCATTTCCTCAAGCACGATACGAATACAGGTCAGGTGTTGTATCTCAGTCTTGAGGACAACCTGCTGCGCTTGCAGAACAGGATATACGAGCTTACAGACGAACCCTGTGAGAACTTGAACTTCGCAATCGAAGCGAAAACTATTGGCAACGGTCTGGAAGAAGAACTCGAAAAAAGTAAACAGGAGCTTCCGAATTTAAAAATCATTGTCATAGATACGTTGCAGAAGGTCAGGTGCAACACTGATGTCAACTATGGTTCGGATTACAAAGAGCTATCTGTGCTGAAAGTACTTGCGGACAAATTAAAAGTTGCAATACTTGTCGTACATCATACGCGCAAGTGCTACGACAGCGATCCGTTCAATATGGTCTCAGGCTCGACAGGTATCATCGGTAGCGTTGACGGTATCATGGTTATGATAGAAGAACGTCGTGGAAGTGGTAAAGCAAAATTGCACTGCGCAGGTCGTGACATTGAACACCTTGAATTGAATCTGGAGTTTGCAAATCACAGGTGGAATGTAGTCGATGTTGTACCTGAGCATAAGCCAGACCTTTTCTCTTTCGCAATACATGATCTCATGGTCGAAGAAAAACGTTTCACAGGTTCCGCAACTGAGCTCTGCAAGCTAATGTACAAACGCTTCGGTCGTGAGTACGCTCCCAACTGGATGACGAGAAATCTTGTTCAGCATACCGAAGAGCTTAAAGTGTATGGAGTGCAATTCAATATGCGCAGAAGTCACGGCTCACGAATACTTGAACTCGTTTATGACCAGTCGGGTGACAGTAAGAATGGAAGTCTGCTGTGGGTAGAAATTACTGACCATACCAGCACCCGAAATTCAGAAAACGTCTATTTACCTTTGTTTGAGGCGGGTGACGGTAAAACTGAGGGTGACGGCATTTGTGGTTCAGGGTGACGGTATACCGCTCTCGGATGACAGTAAAAACGCGCACAAAACCGCCCATTTTTGCCGCCGATACAGAAATCGGGTAGTTATCCCACCCGTACCCACAAAAGCGATTGTGGCGCAACGTGGAGCGAATGTGGCGGCATTGGCACAAGGAGAAAACTACCGCTGACGGAGCCGTACCGGCAACGGAAGTATGAAATGCCAGCACCGCATTTGGCAGTCCACCGAACGCTTGCTGGTCGGGGCGAACCCCGAGCCCCCTCTCAAAAATCTCACAAGGAATGGAGGAATATCACAATGAGAAAACATAATCGGACGATCACTATCCGCTGTACAGACGCAAAAACAGATGTATTAACAAACTAGTTAAGATTGAAATACTTTTACTATTAAGTCGATAAACAATAGGAGGCGGTTGATTTGATAAATGAAAACGCAGAGCGGCGAGTGTAATACATACTACACTCGCTGCTATAATACTTTGATATAAAACTTAATCATCATCTTCAGGCAAATACCACCCATGTTCCTTATGTCTTGGTTTAGCATCTGGATGCTCTTTTTCGTGTTTTTCATTCATTCGATTTAATTGAATACCATCAATTAAATGTAACGTTTTTCCAGAGCTGGAGTCATTCCCTGAAATGTATTTTTTTCTAACTTGTTCTCGTTTTTCTTTTAGTTCTTCATCAGACATAATACTGTAATACAACTTTGGAGCGATACATCTCAATAATTCTTTAAAAATACTCATATCATTTCCTCCATCTTTGATTAATAAAAAGCATATTTCAATTTAATTTTACAGCTATTTACAAGCATTGTCAATACGCGATAAATTATGTTTTTATTTTACACATCATTTGTAAATAATAATTATCATTTTTCAACATGTAGGCAATAAATTATAATTGAAGGAGAAGTTTAAAGATAATATAATACGTGAAGGCAACAAAAAATATATCACATATACCTTTCCCAACAAAATGAAGTGCCGTGACAACAAGCTTCATGGCGAGCGATATAGAAAGGAGAATATGGAGTATGAATTCAAAGCAAGAAGAATTGCAGCAGATGTACGACAAGGAATTGTCGGCAGCGGCGGACACCCAGCCGACAGTGGTGGTGCTCGATTCCAACTGGAGAGCACTGATAGCACTCAACAAGGAAATGGCACGGGAGCAGTTAGAGATACTGCAAACACTATCGGTGCTGTCAACGAAAGCAGAGACAGAACAGGTGCTGAAAACAGTACGCTCCGAGCAGAGAGCAACAATAGAATCCTGTCGGGAACTGCTGAATCAAACGTCGGAAA
>NZ_UETD01000014.1 GCF_900116855.1 Ruminococcus flavefaciens | reverse complement strand
CAATAAAAACAGTCCGAATAGCTTTCGGACTGGAATAATAGCTGAATATTGAAGTAAAAATAGTATCTCTACAAGCCTTTTTAAGTTTAATGCGCATGCCGATAAGAGGCATTGCTCAGTAACTCGTTCAATGCCCCTCTTTCGGGTGCGTCTTAAATTATGTCGTTCTTTTTGATGAGAGAAATTTCCCTCGCACCATATTTTTCGCAGCCGCATAGCTTCATAGTACTCAGGCGTTCCGGCATGTTGCATTTGTTTTTCTTTGGCTTCTTCATGAAGATGACGTTCAATCCGTCTTCCAATTTTCGACTTACCTATACATTTTTCCTTATGTGGACAGTTTTGACACTCTGATTTTTTGGCAGCATAACGTTTTACGCCTTTACCTTTGCAATAAGATGAATACTTTAGTATTCTCCCTGCGGGACAAAGATAACAATCATTGTCGGTATCATATATGAAGTTATTTGGCGAGTATTCTTCAGTATAATTACAGTTAGGAGTAGGTTTCTCTCGTTGCGGTATATATGCTGCAATATCTTTTTTTATCATTGCTTCATATACTTCTCGACTGTCATATCCGCCATCCGCACAGATTGCATCAGGATTGAAACCGAATTTTTCAATTTGGTACTCGATTCGTTTAACGTGAGGAACAGAATCCTTGATATTTCCAGCAGTAACAAAAACATCAGTAATCATTCCATGCTTTGAATCGCAGGTCTGATGATTCAGATAGTGAAATCCTGTAGGCTTTCCCGGACGCTTCATCAGTCCGCATTCAGGATCTGTAACGCTTTTGGTGATCTCTTTAGTTTTAGTAGTATCGTATTCAACAGGCTCTTTGATAAGACCGAGTTCATATGCCTCACGATCAAGCTTCTGTATATATTCACTTGGAGTATCAGGTACTTCAATGACTTCACGCAGGTCATTACGTGCATTCGCTCTGATGTGTGTAGAGTCAGTCAGAAGGAGCTTTCCGTCAATAAGACCTGCCTCGAAACACTTACGAACGATCTCATCAAAGACATCTCTAAAAATTGTTGTACCATCAAATTTTCTGCGACGGAGCTGTGAGATAGTTGAGTGATCCGGAACACGTTCATCAAAGTCAATTCCTAAGAACCAGCGGTAAGCAATATTTACGGTGATCTCCTGTTCAAGCTTACGCTCAGAATCGATACCGTAGATATATCCAATTAATAGCATTTTTATCATTACAACAGGATCAATCGAAGGTCTTCCTGTATTTGAATACAGGTCAGCTACCTTGTCATAGATGAAATCAAAATCTACAAGTCTATCCAAATCTCGCAAAAAATGCTCCTGTGGCATTAGTTCTTCAAGTGTCACAAATGACATTTTCATTTGCTTGCTTTCAGCTCTTTTTAACATCGCTGCTACCTCACTTTCGACACTTATATTATACCATATTCAGCACTCAATGTCGAGGGTTTGTCAACAGCACCTCAACATCACTACACCTGCCGAGTTCAAGGTGGTGATGGATTTACTCTGTTACTGCGACAGCGAAAAGAAAACCTCGACCATAAGCCGCACAGGTATTGCAAGAGATACTGCAATGTCAGTGAGCAATGTTGAGCGCGCACTGAAAACTCTTGCGCAGAAGGACATCATTCGTATCCACAACAATTACGCTGACAACGGTCGTCAGGTTGAGAACTCATACGAGGTCGCATTTCTGAATTATGACATGGACGAGGACAAGCTCCGCGACGCAGAGCTTGCACTTCAGTTCAAAAGTTAATTGTCATAGGGGCTGTGTCATGATGTCATAGGCTTATATATTAAGTATACAAGATAATATATTATTATAGCTAAGAAGGGAGATATATATTAACTACCAAAGATAATATAAACTATGCGCCTTCTTTTCTTTGCAATGATAACTGTGACAGTAACCGTGCAAGGATTGATTATCAGAAACACGCGCAGAAAGCCCCTGATAGAACAGCTTGCCTGACAGGAAAAGCAGCGTTACCGAGCGGTACAGCAACGGTTCGGATGCTGTGCCTGCGAAACAGGCGAAAGGGGCACCCTTTTTGCCGCCTTCAAAACCAAAATGGTATAGTTACCCCACCGCTCCCGTTGAATGCGGTTGTCGCGCAACGTGGAGCGAGTGTGGGGATACCACACAAATACTATTGGCAGAGAAAAAGTGGCGGCAGTGACAAAAAGTCTTCCCTTTTGGGAAGGCAAGCATCGCAGACGGCATTCCGCCCTGCCGCTGAAAACGGGAGAACCCGTGCCCCTTTTTGGTTTGCAGGAAAAAGGCTGGCGTCATTTGCGCCCGCCATTCCACATCGGACGGGCAGTGCCCGCCGAAAAATCGGAGAATGTAGAATTTGCAAATTGGAGTCAAAAATCTCTTTCATCCAAAAGTATGGAGTCAAAATATTAAAAAGCGCTCACCAAAGGCTGTACTTAGGGAAGTATGGCTTGCGTCAGAGGACAAAAAACAATGTCAATACTGCACACAGACGTGAGAAAAAATCTGGTGGTATTGGTGATTACATTTTGAATTGAATAGTGGTACAATGTTGCGTACGGAGGGCAGAGTATGACAAAAATCGATACGGACTTTGCAGTAAAATGTCTCATCGAAGCGCTGTTTGAGAAAGGAGTTATTAACAGCGCCACATACTTCAACATCATCAAAAATGAATTCAAGAACAAGGCTGAAAATGATACGAAAGGAATGGTGGCTTGATGTACAATAACATAATGCTCGATAGGAACCGTCCGCGACAGGTGGTTTTCTATGGAAGAGTATCAACAGATCATGAGGCGCAGTTGTCTGCACTCGAAAACCAGATCCAGTGGTATGAGGATCAGAAAAAATATCATCCGAACTGGAATGTAGTTGACCGCTACATAGACGAAGGCATTACAGGTACGCAGGCGAAGAAGCGTCCATCGTTTCTGAGAATGATAGCGGACGCTAAGAACGGAAAGTTCGACCTGATAGTTACCCGTGAGGTATGCCGATTTGCAAGAAACACGATGGACACACTCTCCTTCACAAGAGAGCTCCGCAACATAGGAGTTGAAGTATTCTTCGTCGAGGACAACATCTGGACGATGGACGGCGACGGAGAGCTTCGGCTCTCGCTTATGGCTACGCTGGCGCAGGACGAGAGCCGAAAGGTCTCGGAGAGAGTTCGTGCAGGTCAGATGGTAAGCCGTGAAAAAGGAATACTGTACGGCAACGGAAATATTCTCGGCTACAACAAAGTCGGCGAGACCTATGTCGTTGATCCCGAGCAGGCAGAGACGGTCCGAATGATATTCGACCTGTACCTGCAAGGGCTTGGCGGCAAGAAGATAGGCGATGAGCTGACACGGCTCCATTACAAAAACGCTTCTGGAGCTGTGAAGTGGGACTCCGGAAATATCCTGCGCATCATCCGCAACGCAACATATATGGGACGAGTGGTATACAATAAGTCCCACAACAATAATTATCTCGACCAGCGGCGTATAATAAATCAGGATGAGGACACATACATCATCGGTGAGAAAAAGTTTGAAGCTATCATCGATGAGGACAAGTGGTACAAGGCAAATGCGATGCGCAGATCAAAGAAAAAGCCGACGCTGGTAGTCGGTGGAACAGTGCTGAGGTCGAGGTGCAATCCCTCAACAAATATGTGGACCAACAAGCTGATATGCTCCTGCGGCTCGGGTTTCAGACGTGACCTGTGGGGCAAGAACAAGGCGGGAGTTCCGAGCTGGGGATACCGCTGCTACAACAAGCTCAATCACGGCAGTGCAAAGGTCCGCAGAGAAGCAAGACTTGACACCACTGACTTCTGCGAAATGAAAATGCTTCCGCAGTGGCGGCTTGATCTCATTGCTGAGCATATCTTCGAGGATACATTCGTAAACAAGCGAGCGGTATTTGCAAAAGTACTTGAGCTTGTGAAGAAATATTATCGCCCTGACGATACATCACCCGAGACACACAAGAGCGACAGTGAGATACTTGCAGAGATAAAAGCACTCGAAAGCAAGATCGACAACCTCATAGATATGAGAGCCGAAGGAGTGCTTACAAAGGAGTCGTTCACCCAAAAGCACAGTAAAATTCAAGCGGAGATAGGTGAAAAGAAGAGACTGCTCAATGTTTCTGCTGAGGAAGTGCCGAAGGATAATGCAGAAAGCTTCAAGGCAAGCATACGCAATATTGAACAGACACTTCACGCAATGTCTGACTTCAAGGGCGGAGCTTCCGCAGCATTTATGGATAAGCTCATCAGCAGCGTACAGGTAGTCAACTCCAACAGCTACATCTTCAACATCAGATACAGCGAGAACTATACAGGTGCAATAAAAGGCAATGTCAACGGCAGACGGAACAAAGCTGTCGTAAATATCGACGAGATAACGGGCTCCCCTGACGGGGAGTCCGCTTCGCGTAAAAGGAAAAATGCCTGCCCGGATGATCAACCATACAGGCTGCTATCGCTGACAAGAATTAATTATAACTCATCAGAGTTGATCTGCACATACGATTAGCATTTGCGCCCGTGTACACGGATAACTGATGTTAATAACGATCCCCCTGAACTACTTATGGTTCAGGGGGATTATTTGTGTATAAAAATGTGTTGATTACTGATTTGGCAGCGGTATAAGCGTAATCAGCACAGGGAAATATATCCTGTATATCAAGAAAAAGCCCTACATAACGTAATATAAGCGGCGAGCCGCCGCCCCCTGTTTCGCGGCAGTGCTTTACAAAAAATCACTTTATCTCCTCGTATCTTGCTATTTCCGCGCTTTTATGATATAATGAACGCAAAACGCTCATTATATTTTATCTAAATGCCCTTACAGATACGCTGATCTCTGATCAACTCCCTGCATATCGGGCAATTATATCATAACGCTCCGCTTTTATGATATAATGAACGCAAAACGTTCATTATATTTTATCTAAATGCCCTTGCAGATACGCTGATCACAGATCAGCTCCCTGCATATCGGGCAATTATATCATAACGCTTCGCTTTTATGATATAATGTATGTAAATCTATGGAGGGATAAACAATGGGATATATTTTAGATCTTCGCAAGGAACTTGGCAGCAGACCACTTATAATGGCGGGTGCAGGTGTAATAATAATAAATGATAAAAACGAGATACTTCTCGGCAGGCGCACCGACAACGACTACTGGGACTATCCCGCAGGCTCAATGGAGCTTGGCGAGAGCTTTGAGGAATGTGCTCGCAGAGAAGTATTTGAAGAAACAGGACTGACCTGTGGTAAGCTCGAATATTTTATGGAATTATCAGGAGAGGACACTTTTTACGAATATCCCAACGGAGATCAGGTCTATCTTGCTGTTATAATTTATATCTGCCGTGATTTTTCGGGTGAATTGAAAGTTCAGGAGAAAGAAGTCTATGAACAGAGATTTTTCTCCATAGACGCCCTTCCCGGGATATCTCCCCTGAAAATAAAATCGCGGATATTTGAAAAGGTCAGGAATTACATAAAGAGCAGATAAAACAGAAATCCTTCATTTAGATAAATCATAATTTAGCAAAGCTAAATTATGATTTAAGCCGTTAGCCCATAGCCATTAGCCGTTAGCCTGATGTAGGGGCGGCGTTCCGCCGCCCGATAATAAAGCGGCGAAGCCGCTTCCTAATGGCTAAAAGCTAAAGGCTAAGGGCTTCGGAATTTAACACCGAAGGTGTTAAATTCCGATTTATCTTACTAATGAATAATGCCCCTGTGTGCGTTATAACACTCAGGGGCAGAACTTATATATGGGTATCCGTATTGCAGAAAGGTCCTTCTTATTACTTCTGATACTTTGCCTTATCCATCTCGCGGATAGCTGCACGGCGGATCTTGCCGCTTCCCACGGTCTTGGGGAGCTCATCCACGAACTCTACCACACGGGGGTACTTGTAAGGAGCGGTACCGTTCTTGACGTACTCCTTGATCTCCTTGACCAGCTCCTCCGAGGGAGTCTTATCCTTGGTGAGGACGATGGTAGCCTTTACCACCTGACCTCTTATCTCGTCGGGAACGCCTGTTACAGCACACTCCAGCACATAGGGAAGCTCCATGAGAACGCTTTCGATCTCGAAGGGTCCGATACGGTAGCCCGAGGACTTGATAACGTCGTCAACACGACCGACATACCAGAAATAGCCGTCCTCGTCCACCCAAGCGGTATCGCCTGTGTGATAGTAGCCGTCGCGCCATGTCTCGGCAGTGTTTTCCTCGTCGCCGTAATAGCACAGAGCCAGTCCGGGAACGCCGTAACCGGGAGCTGTGGCATCCTTGAGCTTTATGCATATCTCGCCTGTCTCGCCCACACTTGCGGGAGTACCGTCGGGCATGAGCACCTGAACTTCATACTGGGGATTGGGCTTGCCCATGCTGCCGGGCTTGGGCTCCATACCAACAACGTTAGCGATAGAGAGCGTAGTCTCGGTCTGACCGAAGCCCTCCATGAGCTTGATGCCCGTAGCCTTGTAGAACTGGTGGAATACCTCGGGATTGAGAGCTTCACCTGCGATGCAGGCGTATTTCAGTGATGAAAGATCATACTTTGAAAGGTCCTCCTTGATGAAGAAGCGGTACATAGTAGGAGGAGCGCAGAATGAAGTGATATTGTACTTCCTGAACATGGGGAGTATATCATCTGCGTGGAAGCGGTCAAAGTCATAGACAAATACGGCAGCCTCACACATCCACTGACCGTAGAGCTTGCCCCAGAGAGCCTTGCCCCAGCCGGTATCGGAAATAGTGAAGTGGAGACCGTTGGGGTCGGCGTTCTGCCAGTAGCGTGCAGTAACGTAGTGACCGAGGGGGTACTGATAGCTGTGGAGGACAAGCTTGGGATTGCCCGAAGTACCCGAGCTGAAGAAGATGAGCATGGGGTCTGTGCCGCAGGGAGTGTCCTCTGTGCGCTCGAAGTGAGTGCTGTAAGCGGAGAGCTCTGCGTTGAAGTCGTGCCAGCCCTCACGCTGACCGTTTACCAGTATCTTTGTTTTCAGTGTGGGAGAAACCGCACAGGCGAGATCCACCTCATTTGCCACATCGCCGTCAGCTGTGCAGACGATAGCCGATACCTCAGCGGAGTTGAAGCGATACTCGAAGTCGTGCTTCCTGAGCATATTTGAAGCAGGGATAACAAGAGCACCTATACGGTGGAGAGCGATGATAGAGAACCAGAACTGGTAATGGCGCTTCAGCACCAGCATAACTCTGTCGCCCTTCTTTATGCCGAGAGATTTGAAGTAATTAGCGGTCTGGCAGGAGTACTTCTTGATGTCCTTGAAAGTGAATGTGCGCTCGTTCTTGTTGACGTCAACATAGATCATAGCGGTCTTGTCGGGACATTTCTCAGCCATAGCGTCCACGATATCATAAGCGAAGTTGAACTTATCCTGATTTTCAAAGTTAACGGCGCTGAGGATTCCCTGCTCATTGGTCTCGCACTTGACGAACTTCTCTGAAACGGGGTGGAGAAGACCTGCCTTGTCAACATTGGTGATGTGATGCTCAGCCACCTGCTCGCGGTACTCGGTCATGCCTGTGGTGCCCTTGGGAGGCATAACGAAAGCGTATATCTCGCAGTCCTCGCCGCCGAGAGCCACTTCATCGTGGGGCATGGAGCTGTCGTAGTAGATACAGTCGCCCTCGTGGAGTATCTCTGTATGTGAGCCAACAGTCATGCGGAGAGTTCCCTTGAGAACGATATCCATTTCCTGACCCTCGTGGCTTGCCATGTGGAGGGGCTGGGAGAGAGCCTCCTCGGAATAGGGGATAACGACGTGGAAGGGCTCCACGGACTTGTTCTTGAACTTAGCAGCAAGGCGGTTATAGGTAAAGCCCTTTCTGCGGACGATGGGAACTCCCTCGCCCTTTCTGGTAACAGTGTAGCCGCTGAGCTCGGGGCTGCTGCCCTCCATGAGCTCGGTTATCTCAACGTGAAAAGCATTGGCGCATTTATATATAAAAGTAAAGCTGAAGTCCTGCTCGCCCGATTCCAGTCTCTTGTACTCATCCACTGAATAATCTGTGATAACAGCCATTTCCTCAACGGATATGCCCAAGTCCTCACGCAGGCTTGCGATACGCTCTGCGACCTCTTTGATCCTTGTCTCTGCATTCTGTAAATTCATCATGTCGCTCATAATTATCTCTCCTTTAAAAAATATTTTTTGTACTGGAAAATGAAACGGGCGCTGTGAAATACTGCCGACATTTGCCGCGTAAAAACAAAAAACTCGTCTCAAAGATGAACTTTGAGACGAGTATCAATCCTGATTACCCGCGGTACCACTCAAATTGTGCCGCTATTGCGTAACACCACTTCAGACTCCAGCAAGTCCTATTCATTGACGCAGAATCACGGAAGCGCTTACTGAAACTTTCAGCACTTCGGCTCAGAAGGGATACATAGCATTGCTTATCACCGACTCACACCTACCGTCGGCTCTCTGCAGACATTGGCAATCCTCTGCGTGTCTTCCTCACAGCTTATGTCTTGGATTATAGCACAAGAAATCCGATTTGTCAAGGGGTTTTTGAAATTTTCTCCGAAAAACTTTATTGAACAATTTCCGAAGCTGTGTTATAATACATATGATCAAACGCTAAGCCGCTCACCGAAAAAGGAAATGAACAAATGAAAGCAGTATCATCATCAGTGAGAACAGCAAAAACGCCCGCAGGCTGCATAGAGTACACTCTTGAGCGCAAGAAGGTGAAGAACATAAATCTCCGCGTCCGCAGGGACGGAACGGTATATGTGTCCGCGCCGAGCCGTGTACCCGTAAGGGAGATAGAAAGCTTCATCGCCGCAAAATGCAGCTATATAAAGCAGGCGCAGGAACACTTCCGCAGCCGCACCGAGACCGCCGCAAAGGAGCGCAGGTTTGCACAGGGCGCCGCAGTCATGCATCTGGGCAGACCTATGGAGCTCTGCATGGTGCAGTCCGCGGCAGAGAGCGTCACCGCTGAGGGACAGCGTATCGTCATTGCCCTCAGGGACAGCTCCGACCTTACCCGTGCAGAACGGCTCTACGCTAAATGGCTGGACGGCAGGTGCAGGGAGGTATTCACCAACCTTATGAGGGAGATATATCCTCAATTCGCCGCTATGGGAGTCCCCTTCCCTCAGCTGAAGATAAGGGCAATGAAAGCCCGCTGGGGAAGCTGCCACTACACCAAGGGCATGATAGTGCTGAACCGCTATCTCATCGAAGCACCGCTGCACTGTATCGCCCATGTTGTGGCACATGAGTTCTGTCATTTCATCTATCCGAACCACTCGCGGGACTTTTATTCCCTTCTGGACAGAGTGTGCCCCCACTGGCGCAGCGACAAGGCAGAACTTGAACGGCTGGTAGTCCTTTGAAAGCCCTTAGCCTTTAGCTTTTAGCCATTAGGAAGCGGCTTCGCCGCTTTATTATCGGGCGGCGGAACGCCGCCCCTACATCAGGCTAACGGCTAATGGCTATGGGCTAACGGCTTAAATCAAAATTTAGCAAAGCTAAATTTTGATTTATACTATTGTCAACAAAAAAGCCATAGTACCTCTGATATCGTATCAGAAATACTATGGCTCATTTTTGATTATCGGTAATTAAAGACTTTCTATCTTGTGAAGCAGGAACTCCTGTATCTTCAGCGCATCGTTGGAGGTAAGTCCCGTAGTGGACTTGTCAACGTCACCATTGAGCTTGCCCTGTTCCGTAATAACATACTTGTTGGGATTTGCAAGGCTCTGCATGATGAGGATAGCGTCAGCCAGCTCAACTGTACCGTCACAGTTTGCGTCACCTGCTTTGTAATTCTTGTCTGTGGTGGTGGTAACTGCTGTGGTAGTCGATGTGGTGGTAGTTGTTGTCTTTGCGGTAGTTGTGGTAGTCTTGGAGGGTGCAGGCTCACTGCCTGAGAGCTTTCCGTATACGATACCGCAGCCTACTGTGGACATATATACCTTGCCGAACTCGTCCATATCGCCTACGATGTAGTTGCCGTTGCCTGTGCCGCCGTAGAGGTGGTCGGTATTGATGCATACCCATGTCTTGCAGCCGTCTGTTGAGCGGTAGATACCCTCGGGGTCTGAGTCCTCGGGCTTGCCGTAGAAGTAGATGGTATTGGGGCCGCCAGCCTTTTCGGGAGCGCCGTAGCCTGCGGTCTTGCAGTAGCTCACGTTGTCCAGCTTGGTTATAGTCGCCTTGCCGTCCTTTACAACAGCATCGTACATTCCGTACCAGCCGCCGCCGAGGATAAGGTGTCCCTTGCCGAGGTATGCGATACGTCCTGCGCTGTCGCACTGGTCGTACATACAAACGTCTGTGGAGGTAAAGGTCTTGCCGCCGTCGGTGCTGACGCAGAACTTATACTGTGCATCGGTAGCATCGGGCTCGTCCTTTGAGTAATGCCATGAGGAGTTGAAGTATGTTGCATAGGCATAGACTGTATTGGGGTCATCGGGCTCGATGAGAAGCATTGTGGACTTGGAGCCGTACTGTGATGGGATACCTTCACACTTGCTCCATGTTTTGCCCCAGTCATCGCTGTAGGAAACTGCGCCGTCGTCCTTGCCTGTATTGAATATGCGGTACTTGCCTGCACTTATCTCTGCGATAGCCAGCTTGCCGCCCTTTGCAGCAGGTGAAAAGGAATTCCATGTCTTGCCGCGGTCAGTGGTGTAGTAGCCGCCGCCGTTGTCGCCCTCGGCTATTCTTGCCCATACATCTGTATTCTGAGGGCATACGGCGATAGCTGAGGTGGAGCCCATGTTGGGCTTGTACTGGAGTCCTATCTTATCCTCGGACTCGTGAACGAAGCCGTCATAGTCGCCGATAGCGGACAGGTCCAGACCGTCCTTGGTGCTGGTGAAATCAAGGGAAACGACTTCCTCGATACCGTCGGGATGGAAGGTGTAAACAGGAAGCTCGCCCCATATATCGGTGCATACGAATGAGCCGTTGCCCGAGGTGAGGAATGCTCTTGAGGGATCTCTGGGGTCGAGGACCATTGCGCCTACCCAGTGGATAGCCTTGTCCTTTATCCAGTCATAGCCGCCTGTCTGTATATAGTCAGCCTCGCAGGGCTGGTTCCAGCCTTTTTCCTTGCCGGGAGTTATGCCCTCCCATGTCTTTCCGCCGTCAGTAGAGCGGAAGAACTGGTCGCCCCATGCAACTGCATCTCTGTCCCATGCGTCGGCAGAATACATCTGTCCTGCCCATACGCCGCAGGTAGTTGCGATAAGGTGGTCGGGGTTCTTGGGGGCGGGATATATCTCGCCGAAGCCGTTGCCCGAGGGAGAGATATCAGTAGCCTTGCCTGCCTTGACATCGTACTTGTAAGCACCGCCGGAGGTTCCGCCGAAGGCAAGTCCTGCCATGTAGGTGATGATGAGGTTGCCGTTGGCGTCAACATTTATACGCGAGGGGAAGTGGTCTGTGGGGAGGTCCTTGCTGAGTGCGGTGAACTTGTCGTCCTTTGTGCTTGCAACGTGAACGTTGGCAGTTCCCTTAATGGAAGTTCCCACATATACCTTTCCGTCTGAGATAGCTATATTCGCAACGCCGTTCTGGTTGTTGTAGGCGTCGGAGGTAACTGAGCGTGCAATATTATCCGTCCATGTGGGCCACTTTGTTGTAGCCTTGAAAAGTCCAAGGTCATCGTAGCCGATAACAGGCTCCCATGTCTCGCCGCCGTCGGTGGACTTGATGAGTGCGGACTTTGACTTCTCATCGGCAGTAACGTCGCCGCCTGCATATATTACCTTGGGGTTGTCGGGGTCTACAGCGATGGACTCGCCGCACTGGCGTCCGTCACCGTTGCCCATTACCTTTATAAGGTTGGTGACATTTATCTCCTTGAAGGTCTTGCCGCCGTCGGTGGTCTTGAATATGACCGTCTTCTCGGCTGAGAAATATGCACAGCCGCAGAGGAAGTACACCGTGTTGTCATCAGTGGGGTCTATTGCCATTGCGTCAACGCTGAGGAGTCCGCGGTCAGCCTCGGTGAGGAAGCCGAAAAGCTGCTCCCAGCTCTCTGTGTCATAGTTGTACTTGTACGCGCCGCCTACGTCTGTTCTTGCGTACATTTCCTTCTTGCCTGTGACGATTCCCGAAACGAAGCCGCCTCCGCCTATTCTGAGGGTGCCCCATTCCATCTGTGAGGAGATGTCCTTAGCTGCTGCAAAAGCCTTTGTCTGTCTGTCCGCAGTGCCTGAAACGGACACACAGCCTGCGCTGATGAACAGCGCACAAAGACCCGCCATAGTCTTTTTAAATGCTTTCATCTGTGATCTTCCTTTCTGTTTTTATGTGAAGTATGATCTTTTCACGTTTGCTTTCCGACTTCATTTTAGCATTTAAAAATGGCGGTGTCAATGGGATTTCGGCGTTATGACATTATCGGATATAATGAGAATATTATTTTGCAGAAGCCAAAAATGAACAGTTTTTTAAGGCGGTGCCGCTGCCTGCGTCAGGACAAAAAAAGGGCGCAGTCAACTATGACTGCGCATACACACAACTTAGGAACAATGAAGATAAATACAACCCCTTGAAAGAAATTATCATATTTAATTGCTCCGTGACTGCTGAGAGGAGGAACGGAGCCATAAATAACGTAGAGGGTGATAGCGTAGCAAGGAGGACGCAAGGCACACAGCGGCGATATTATCATAACGCACCACGACTGTAACCCCCCTGCCGTGCTGCGGCACATACGCCCTCGCTTATCTACTATCACGATATATACTTATCATATCCCGTAATTATTATATCATAACCTGTTCCACATGGTTCAACAAAAACACAGCATTTTTTACATTTTTTTGAAAAAAAGTAAAAAACTGCGGAAAACGTGGAAAGTTCGAGGGTGTATGACAGGCGGCAGCAAGGCTTCGATAAAAAAATTCACAAAAAGCGGCAATTCTTTTCTTTACAAACAGTGCATAATGTGATATAATGCTATTATATATTTATTTTTAATAATGAGGGGGGATACTGTGGAGCTTTTGTCACATCTTCTGACTTATAACTTTATCTCCGCAGCTATGATAATCGGTATCGTCATCATGCTAATTGAGAACCGAAAGGAAAGTCCCCGGGGCTCCGAGCACATCTCCGTCATTGTCGTTATGCTCACCATAATCATCGTGAACACGGAGCTGAAGGAATGGTTCTTCATGAGGGTCTACGACGCGACAATGGACTATCGAGGCAATACCGCCATGTGGTTCATGTACATCAGGTCCACTGCGGAGCACATCCTGTTCCCCATGATAGCGTATACGCTGCTGCTGCTCATAGCCCCCATAAAGAAGAAATACATAACCTTTCTGCCCGAGCTCATACTCATCATTGCCGAGGCGGTGAACCTGTTCGGTCCCAAGTATATCTTCCACTATGACAAGCATCTGGATTTCCACGATGACCTGCTGTTCCTGCTTCCCTATTTCGTAGGAATGCTTTATCTGCTGCTCCTTCTGAGATACTCCATTATTTTCCTCAAGGAAAAACAGATGAGCAAGGGCGTTGCGGTAGTGTTCATCGTTTTCCTCACTATCCTCGAATGTTACCTCGAGGCGGCGTATATCGTCGTTGACCTTATGGACGAGATAGTTGCCCTCGACGTTATCATATACTATTTCTATCTGGTCGCTATATATCAGAGCGAGACCAAGGTAAAGCTCCGTACCAGCGAGCTTGAGCTGGAAAGGAGCCGCCGTCTCATCGCGCTCTCACAGATACAGCCCCACTTCATGTACAACTCTCTCACCTCCATAATCTACCTCTGCGACAAGGACTCCGAAAAGACCAAGAGTGCCCTCATCGACTTCTCGAAATACCTGAGAAAGAACGTGGACTCTCTCAGCCGTCAGGGACTTGTCTCCATCAAGGAGGAGCTGGAGCACACAAGAGTGTACCTCTCACTTGAAAAGCTCCGCTTTGACGAGGACCTGAACGTGGAATTCGATATAAAGGACGATATGTTCATGCTGCCCGTTCTGACTCTCCAGCCTATGGTGGAAAACGCCGTAAAGCACGGTATCAACGGCTCGGAAAGCGGCTGCGGCACCGTAAGGATAGTCACCGAGGAGAATGAACAGTTCCATCAGATAACCATTACCGATGACGGTGCAGGCTTCGATACCGATGAGATAGAGAACCTTGACGCCAGCCATGTAGGTATAATCAATGTCCGCAAGCGACTCAGCGATGAGTGCGGCGGAAAGCTCATAATCAACAGTGTCCCTGACAAGGGAACGGAATGTATCATACTTATCCCAAAGGAGAAAAACAATGAAAATTCTGGCAATTGATGACGAAAGATACGCACTCCAGATGCTGGTAGAGACTCTGCACAAGGTAAAGCCCGATGCGGAGATAGTCGCCTTCCGCAGAGCCTCTCAGTTCCTCGAATATGAGGAAAAGGACACCTTTGATGCCGCATTCCTCGATATCCGCATAGGCAAGATGTCAGGCATACAGGTGGCGATAGAGCTGAAAAAGGCTTCACCTCACTGCAATATCGTCTTTGTCACCAGTTACTCGGAATACGCCTTTGCAGCTATCCAGATGCGTCCCAGCGGCTATATAATGAAGCCCTATACCGAGGAGGATATCAGGAACGAGTTCGATAACTTCAGATATGTCCCCGAGCCCGAGAAAAAGGACAGCGGCAAGCTGAAGGTGCGTACCTTCGGCAACTTCCGCGTATTCGGCAATGAGGACGCTCCCCTTAAATTTTCAAGGACCATTTCCAAGGAAATTTTCGCCTATCTCATAGACCAGTGCGGCTATCCCGTCACCAGCAAGGAGATAGCGGCAGACGTCCTCGAGGTGGAGGACTTCGACAGACCTACATCTAAAAAGGTGTCGCAGTATGTCTCTGACCTCATAAAGGACCTTGAATCGGCAGGCTTCCACAACGTCATAATCAAACAGAACCGCCAGATACAGGTGAACAAGGAAGCTGTTGACTGCGACCTCTATGACCTGTTTGCAGGAGACGCAGCTGCCATGAATTCCTATCACGGCGAATATATGATAGACTATTCGTGGGCTGAGATAAGCGACTCTGCCGACAGGATAAAATCACTTTAAGGAGCCGGTGCGATGTCAAGAAAAAGTATTATCTTCAGGGAGATGTGTGCCATGAGCGACGCCGAGCGCGACGCAGGTCTCACTACTCCTCCCGAGGTGGAGCGATTCGATGATATACAGTACGGCAGCAACAGTCAGTGGAATGTCCTCGATGTGTACAGACCGAAGGCGCTTAGCGGTAAGCTCCCCGTCATCGTCAGCTTTCACGGCGGCGGCTGGGTCTACGGCGACAAGAACGTGTATCAGTTCTACTGTATGGAGCTTGCAAAAAGGGGCTTTGCCGTGGTGAACTACTCCTACCGTCTGGCTCCCGAATACAGATACCCCGCGCCATATGAGGACACCAACGAGGTCTTTCGCTGGCTCCTCGAAAATGCGGACAGGTACGGCTTCGACACCGATAATATCTTCGGCGTGGGAGACTCCGCAGGAGCTCTGGGCATGGCGATATACGCCCTCATCGTCACCGACAAAAAGTACGCGGAGTACTATGACTTCACCGTTCCCGTGGGACTCGTGCTGAAAGGACTGGGGCTCAGCTGCGGTCTTTACAAGGTCGTAGACTCAAAGACAGTTTCCACGCTCAGGGACTTTCTCAGGGACGAGGACTATCCTGCTATGCTGGAAAGGCTCAATGTGGTGGATATGGTCAGCAGCAGCTTTCCGCCCTGCTTCCTTATGACTGCCGTGGGTGACTTCCTCAGGGAGGAGTCCGCAGCCTTTGCGGAATGTCTCGCAAAAGCAGGCGTCAGGTGCGAGTATAAGCTCTACGGCACCGAAAAAGAGCCTCTCGGCCACGTTTTCCACTGCAATGTGAGACTTGCCGAAGCTGCTCAGGCAAACGACGATATGTGCAGCTTTTTTAAGTCGCTCATGTGATGAAACATCCCGAGGCTAAACTACTATATAAAACGGATCACCGAGTCTGAAATTACAGACTCGGTATTTTTATGCCTTGCGGACGCTAAAGGTCATCCCTGCATTTTTTGTACGCTCTGCACAGAAACAGATGTTCTCTTTTGTGCAGGTATACAAAGTCAAAAACTTTTTTTCAGTTATACAACGGTTTTCCGTTGTTTTGACCCCCTTTCCGGACTACTTATGAACGGCGTCTTCGTTCATTACCGAAAGGAGGTCATATTTTTTTGAACAGAAACACAAAAGCAAGGCTGAACTCTTTCTGCTGCAATTATGTAACTCTCGGCAGCGTCGAGGAGGCGGCTGTCAGGGCAGGCTTTCCCCGTGAGACCGCCCTTTCTGAGGGCATAGAGCTTATGAAAACGGAGGAGTGCCGACAGCTCATATCACAGCTTCGTCAGCTCCTTGCCGACAGCGGCACAGTAGCCGCGGGACTTAAACGGCTCGCCTTCGGGAGCTGCACAGACGCGGTGTATCTGGTCTTTGCCGATGAGCTTCCCCCTGCGGAGGTCATAGGCAGGCTGGACCTTTTCAATGTCTCCGAGATAAAGCGCGTAAAGGGCGGCGGAGTTGAGGTAAAGCTGTTCGACAGGCTCAAAGCTCTTGAAAAGCTTTTCGAGCTGGAGAACGCTTTCAGCGACCGTGACAAGGCAGAGAGCCTTATAAAGGCGCTGACCGCCGAGGAGGAGAGTGAGAACGATGATGATAACTGAGTTCTCACACAAGCAGCTCCTTGCCATGAAATGGTGGAATATGCGTAACTACGGCGACCGCGACGCCATAATCTGCGACGGAGCGGTGAGGAGCGGCAAGACTCTTTCCATGTCGCTGGGCTTCATATTCTGGGCGAGCAAATGCTTCAAAGGGGGCTCCTTTGCCATGTGCGGCAAGACCATAACCTCCCTGCGAAGAAACGTGATAACGCCCATGCTGCCGCTGCTGACCGAGTACGGCTACATCATAAACGAAAAAGTCAGCAGGAACTACTTCGATATGACCTTCCTCGGCAGCACCAACAGGGTGTACCTTTTCGGCGGCAAGGACGAGGGCTCCGCGGCGCTGATACAGGGAATGACTCTCTCGGGAGTATTCTTTGACGAGGTAGCTCTCATGCCGCGGTCTTTCGTTGAACAGGCACTTGCACGATGCTCTGTCAGCGGCTCGAAAATGTGGTTCAACTGCAATCCCGACAATCCCTCCCACTGGTTCTACAATGAGTGGATAAAGAAGCTAAAGCAGAAAAACGCTCTTTATCTTCACTTCACCATGGAGGACAATCCCTCGCTGACAAAGAGGGTCAGGGAGCGCTATGAGCGTATGTACTCGGGCACCTTTTACGACCGCTTCGTGCTGGGAAAATGGACTGCCTCACAGGGCGTGGTCTATCCCATGTTCAGCGCGGAAAAGCACGTTTTCAGCGGCGATATAAGCTGCGAGCGATATGTCATCTCCTGCGACTACGGCACCGTAAATCCCTCGTCCTTCGGGCTCTGGGGACTCAGCGGCGGAGTCTGGTACCGACTCAGGGAGTATTACTACGACTCCCGTCGGGAGGGCTCATCACGCACCGATGAGGAGCACTACGCCGCTCTTGATGAGCTTGCAGGAGACAGAGCTGTGGAAAAGGTCATAGTTGACCCGTCTGCCGCCAGCTTTATCGAATGCATAAGACGCCACGGGAAATTTCGTGTGACAAAGGCGGATAACGACGTTATATCGGGCATCCGTCAGGTCAGCACAGCTCTGAAGCAAGGCAGGCTCCGCTTCCATGAGTCCTGCCGCGACATCATCAGGGAGTTCTCGCTGTACTGCTGGAACGAGAGGGCAGGGGCGGACGCTCCCGTAAAGGAAAACGACCACGCAATGGACGATATGCGCTATTTTGTGACGGATATGGTCAGGTCACAGGGCGGCGGCGAGCTCATAGCGCTGTCCGTAGCCCGATAAGAACGTGACGCCGTTCAGTACGAAAGAAGGAGGAATTATGAAGCTTTTTCAGAAGAAGAACGCTCCGAAAAGCGCTCCCGAACTAATAGGCGCACAGCGCGGCTGCGCGGAGGGATTTGACCTGCCTGCCGCAGTACAGCCCTATGAAAAGGAGCTCTATGACAGGCTGCGCTGTGCAGTTCCCATAATCGACGCAGCCATCATGAAGATAATCAGGCTCACGGGCGGCTTCCGCGTTATATGCAGCGATGAGAGCTTTCAGCAGGAGCTGGACAGCTTTCTCGCAGGGGTCCCCGTAGGACTTACGGGGCGGTCGGTGGGCTGCTTCGCGGACAACTTCCTTGACAGCCTGCTCACCTACGGCAGGGCTGTTGGGGAGATAGTCACGGACAATGAGCAGCGCCGTATCGCAGGGCTCTGGAACGGGGATATCTCCAAAATACGCATTTCTTCGGGAGCAGACCCGTTCAGCAGGAGCTACGAACTCAGGGCTCCCGACGGCACAAGCCGCAGGATAGCCCACCCCGAGCGCATAGTCTACGCGGAGCTGACGGGCGGCAATTCGCTGCTCAGAGGGCTTCCGTCACTCAGCGGCATCCTCATGAGGATATATCAGTGCATAGGTCAGAACTACGACCGTGCAGGCAACATCCGCTATGCAGTGACCTACAAGCCCACAGGCGAAGCCTCGGACGTAATGTTCACCCGTGAGAGGGCTCAGCAGATAGCCCGTGAGTGGGCGGACGGCATGAACTCGGCGAAATACGGTCAGGTAAAGGACTTTGTTGCGGTGGGCGACGTTGATATAAAGGTCATCGGAGCCGAAAACCAGCTCTTTGATACCAATGTGCCCGTAAGGCAGATACTTGAGCAGCTCATCGCAAAGCTGTCCATACCGCCATTCCTGCTGGGACTGTCGTGGAGCTCTACGGAGCGTATGTCATCACAGCAGGCGGATATACTCACCTCTGAGCTGGAGTATTACCGCCGACTTCTCACTCCCGTCATCTGCGACGTGGGTAACGCCTATCTTGCTTCTGTCGGAGCGGAGGCAGCCTGCACAGTGGAGTGGGACAACATCAACCTACAGGACGAAACAGCCCTTGCAGAGGCAAGGCTGAAAAACGCACAGGCGAGGGAAATTGAGCTTCGCCTTGAAAAGAATCAAAACGGAGGATGAATTATGTATAACGATATCAAGCTTGAAAAGGGTCTTTACAATCTCAGCGGCAAGTCTTTCACAGCCGCTCTCGAGGAGCTTGACCCCTCCTCGGCATATGCAGGAACTCCTCTTGAGAAGCTGGACGCTTTCGAGAGACAGCTCAAGCGCTTCAACATCAGGATCAGCGGTCAGGACTGCGACTGCGTGGAGAAGTTCTTCTCGACCACCGAGACAGCGGTCCTTTTCCCCGAGTTCGTAACACGCTGCATCAGAAAGGGCTTCGACGAGACGGTGCTCAGATCGGTATGCGCTGCAAAGACAGTCTGCGCCAGCAGCCAGTATCTGGGCTGTGTACTTGACGATAAGGCAGCCTATTCCACCACCGCAGAGGCAACAGCTCTCCCCGAGGCAACAGTCAGAGAGGGCGCGGAGGCTACCGTCCTTGAGAAGTTCGGCAGACTCATAAGCGCTTCCTACGAGGCTATCCGCCAGCAGAGACTTGACGTTTTCGGCGTCATGCTCAGAAGCGTGGGCGTAAGACTTGCCGCATCCGTTGTGAAGAAGGCTGTGGATGTGCTCGTGGAGGGCGTTGAGCCCATCACCACCGAGGCGCTCACCTATGACGACCTTGCCGCACTTTACGGCGAGTTTGACTGCTTCGATATGACCACCGTCATCGCTTCTCCCGAGCTTGCTTCCAAGATAGCAGCTATGGAGCAGCTCAAGGACTGCGCCGCAACTCCCGACGGAAGGCTCATTCTTCCCTTCGGTGCTGAGCTCATCAAGACCTCTGCTGCGGGAGCTGATACGGTTATCGGTATCGACCGCGATTTCGCTCTGGAGTTCATCACCAGCACCGACCTCGTCATGGAGACAGACAAGCTCATCGACCGTCAGCTCGACCAGATGACAGTGTCCGTGACCTGCGGCTTCAGAAAGATAACTCCCGAGGCAGTAAAGGTGCTCACTGTGGAGGCAGGAGAGTAAGAGATCAGTTTTTAGTGCTTAGTGCGGGGCGATGAAGACATCGCCCCCCTACATTGAATGTCTATTCCGAAAGGAGATATTATGGACAATATCATTCTCGATAAAATAAACAGATTTACGCGGAGAAAGCTCACCGAGGACGAGGTCTACGTCTTCTCGGTCATTCTCTGCGACAACGATATCGACCGCGACTGCGAGAGATTTTCCGACGGGGCGCTTCAGTCCCTGAAGGAGAGATTTGTGGGCAGGACAGGCATCTTCGACCATGACACTGCCGCCGCCAACCAGAACGCCCGTATTTTCGATACGGAGCTTGTCACAGATGACTCGCGTACTGCCGCGGACGGCAAGCCTTACAAGTACCTCAGGGCAATGGCGTATATGGTACGCACCGAGGAGAACAAAAACCTCATCGCAGAAATAGACGGCGGCATAAAAAAGGAGGTCAGCATCTCCTGTTCGGCAGCCAAGCGTATCTGCTCGGTCTGCGGCAGCGATAAGGCTGTGACTTCCTGCAACCATGTCAAGGGCAGAAAGTACGGCGGAAAGCTGTGCCACACCATACTTGACGATATCACCGACGCCTATGAGTGGAGCTTCGTGGCTGTGCCTGCACAGGTAAATGCAGGCGTCACCAAGAAGTACACCGAGTCCGACACAGTAAAGGCTCAGGGCGAGGATATCTCTGCGGCAGACGATGAGCTCCGCCGCGATATCCGCAGGCTGGCTTACTTTGCGGGAGGAAGGTCCGCAGCGGATATCGCTTCCCTCTCCGCGGCAAGCCTTACCACAAAGCAGCTCATTGCTCTCCGCAGGTCCTTTGAGGAGCAGTGCGGCAGGGGCAGGGCTGAGGTGCAGCTTGCTCCCGATAACAAGGAAGCCGACCCCACAGAGGGATTTTCCATGAGATAGGAGGGAGTTTATGGACGTAGATGCAGCTCTCAAAGTATTTGAGATATTTACGGGACAGCGCAACGGCGAGGAATACTTCAGAATAATCAATCTCGCTGTGTATGAAACGGGCATGATGCTCCGTCCCGGGGCTGACCAGACGGATACAAGGCTGAATTTCCTTGCCGCTGCCATTGCCTATTACAGAGTGCAGCAGATATTTGCCGCAAGGGAACGCGCCGCAGTCACATATGCAGGAAAGGTGCTGAAGGAGTCACAGAACTCCGCATATGAGTACTCAAAGCTGCTGGTCAGGGACTATATGCAGATATGCAGTGACCTTATCAAGCCCCAGCACTTCATTTTCAGCAGCTTTTCAAGCGAGGAGGAGGTATAAAATGCTCAGGGATCTGATCCAGAATATCATTTCAAGACTCAGGGCGCAGGACGTTTCCAATGTGTACAGCGCCTTTGACGCCATGGCTGTGGAGCGCAAGGGCAGCGGTTTTTTCACTGTTGTCGGGATAAGCGCCTTTGAGTCCTCGGCTCCCATCTATGCGCCTGCAATGGTCTATGTGCCGTTCAAGGCTGAGGTGGAGATAAACGTCACGGCTCCCGAAAACTACTCAATGGTGCAGCTCTACAGCTACTACGATGAGAAGATATCCGCGGCGGTAGGCGATATGTCGGGACTTACCTGCAAGCTCACCAAGATGAGCGTGAAGTTCGACAGCAATATCCAGCGCCTTGTGCTGACGATAAAGCTGGGCGCCAGCGGTATCACCAAAATTGAAAGGAGCAGCTCATGAGTGAGGTAACTGCCTTTTCCTGCCGCAAAGCCGTTCCCGCAGACATAGGCGGAATAACCGTCTGCTGCGAAAGCTTCAAAGCTTCGGCGGCAAGGGTGCTCAATGAGGAGTCCACCGCTGACGGCGGTACTGCCGTGACCAACTCCGCTTTCAGGAGCAGCAGGCTGTCCTTTTCGGGCAGGGTCTGCACTCAGGGGCAGCCCGGGGACTTTATCCTCGGCTTCAACGCCCTTGTCCACTCCCCTGCGGACTTTTCCGTGGAGTACATGGGGCTCACATTCAGCGGCTGCCGAATGCTGTCCTACACCTTTGAGGACAAGGGCGGCGAATGGGCAGATGTAGCGGTGACGCTGACTACTGCCGAGACCATAGAGAGGAGCGATGACCCATGACCGCTTCTGTCATTATAAAGACTGCCGACGGTACCTCCCTTGCGGAGGAAAAGGTGCTCAATTTCGTGTTCGATAAGGACCTCTACACTCCCTATACCACCCTAAGGGCAAGAGTAAGAGCCGTCAGGAACTCCTATGAGGACGCGGCGGAGGTGATACTGCTCATTAACGGAGCTATGGTGCATCACGGCCTTGTGGACAATATACGCTGGGTAAAAACCGATGGAGAGATGTTCATGAACGTCAGCTCGAGAGGCTTTACCTCGCTGCTCACACAAAATCAGATAGAGCCGGGGCTAAAATCCCATATGTCCTTCAATGCTCTTATGGAGAACTTTTACACTCTGCCCTATGTCACCCACGAGGACAACTCCGACGACAGCAGCTATATCTATGTCAGACCCAATACCTCAATGTGGGACGCGGCGTCAAATCTCGCCTATAAGCTGCTGGGCACATATCCCTATATAAGGGGCACTAACAAGGTCATGATAAGCTCTGCGGCTTCTCCTGCGGTATTTGACCTCAGGGGAGAAAAGCTGCTTTCCATTGGCACTGAGCTCACCGACAGCCGTCTCGCCAGCGGCTACCATATGGCGAATATGGG
This sequence comes from Ruminococcus flavefaciens, assembly GCF_900116855.1. Classification (GTDB taxonomy): domain Bacteria; phylum Bacillota; class Clostridia; order Oscillospirales; family Ruminococcaceae; genus Ruminococcus; species Ruminococcus flavefaciens_R. The sequence goes on along the minus strand of NZ_UETD01000014.1, from coordinate 99,135 downwards.
CGGCAGCTACGGAGAATTCGACCTTGCGGACAGCGACACCGAGGCACTGAAAATAGTCCGCCATAAGTACTTCGACCTTGATATGCGCTTTCTCTACGATCCGCCCGAGGCTCTTGCCTACCGCGATAAATATGACTTCCGCGGACAGAAAAGGCTGTTCTGCTCCTATGCAGGCTATAAGGGCGAGGACCTTTCCGACCTCGTCAGCTTCGGCTCTGTCACCTCGGAGCGTGTAGGCTCTGTCAATATAAGCGGTAGCAGCCGAGGAGTCGTCACGGAAATAGGCGTGTACCGCGATAAGTTCCCGAGATAAGGGCAAAGCCATCGGCCGTTAGCCATCAGGGAGCTGCTTCGCCGCTTTATTATCGGGCGGCGTTCCGTTGGATATGTAATACATTTTGCGGAACGGCGAGGGTGACTCCCTATAGTATAGGGAGATGTCCGAAGGACAGAGGGTCGCGGCTCCTGTTGGGAGGCGTTCCCTACATTATGCTAACGGCTAATGTCTATGGGCTAACGTCTAAAAAATCCCCTGAGCACTTTTCCGCGCTCAGGGGTTTTTTCATATGTGTATCTGTATTTATTGCAGGAATTACTTCTTCTTGATATTAGTCTCGACCTTGCACTCGTAGTAGAACTTATCCTCAACAGCCTTGTAGAGGTCGTCAAGGTTCTCATATCCTACATAGAGAACGCCGTCGATTGCGAAAGCATCGCCCGATACGCCGAAGAAATTGGAGTAGCTGGGCTCGTTGTAGCTCTGAGCGTCGTAGTCCTTGTCAGGGTCTCCGGGCGAGAGTACATTCTGATAGTAAGCAAAGTAGTAGTAAACCTTTTCGTCCTTCTTAGCTTCTTCCTTCTTATCGTCCTTCTTCTCGGTAGTTGCCTCAGTAGCGTCTTCCTTCTTCTCGTCAGCCTTGGCAGTAGTGGTTCCCTCGTCCTTCTTTTCCTCAGCTGTTGTAGTGGGAGCCTCTGTGGCAGCCTCTGCTGTTGTTGTTGCAGCCTCTGTTGTAGGCTCCTCGTCCTTCTTCTCCTCACCCTTGAGTGTGGTAGTTACCTTATATACATAGCAGAGAGCGTTCTTCATGCTGTAATTCTCTTCCTTGGGAACATAGAGATTTACACCGAGGAGCTCGATATCCTTGAGTTCCTTTTTATCCCAGTTGTCCTCAACGTCTTCCATGAAGCGGTCCTGAGCGTACTTGTCCATCTTGTCGTAGGACTTCTTCTCGATCTCTGATATCTTTGTGACGTACTGCTGGAGTCCCTCAACAGTGTACTCCTTCTCGTAATTTTCAGGCATATATCCCTGACTGAAGCACTCGTCCTTTGCGCTGTCCTCGCTGTAGCCGAAGGTCACCTTGACCTTGTCGCCGTTGCTGAGTCCGTAGCTGGGGTCAGCATAGAATGAAACGTAGTCAACGGGAAGATCACTGTAATCCAGCTGTATCTGACCGTCGGGACCAACGCCTGTAAAGCTTACATCAAGATAGTCGAAGGGATCGAACTTCTTGGGCTCGTCGAGGTCCTTTACGGTAATTGTCTTGTCGCTTACCTTGAGCTTTATCTTGTACTTCTTTTCAAGCTTCTCAACATCGTCATCATCCCACTCAAATACGATCTCGTCGCCGTTTGAGAGATTTGAGGACTTGTCCAGTTCGCCGCTGAGATACTTTTCCAGCTTGCCGGCAGCTCTCTCGATGGCGTGGTCGTCCTTCTTGCTCTTGATGCCGAAAGCCTTGAGGTTATCCGTTACCATTTTCTCATAATCCACTTCAGCATGAGCATAGGCAACAGTGTCCATACCATCGAATGTTACCTCAACATAGTCATTGGGGTCGATGGCAGTTCTGCCGCAGCTTACCAGAACAGCAGCCAGTGGCAGACAAGCAATAAGCTTCAGATCAGTCTTCTTCATTTCTCATATACCTCCTGTTTTTTTGAATAAAAATTCAAATTACATTTATATTATAACAAACAATATCTTCTCCGTCAATTGTCAAATATACAGTTTTTAGCATATATATCCCCTTGTTTTTTGCGTTTTTTTCACCTTTATTTGACAATTTACGCTTTCGGGTGATATAATAAAGTAAAAAACGAAAGGAATGATACGGAAATGCGTTTATGCATAGTTTCAGCTCCATGCAAGGCTTGAGGGACTGCATGGAGGATCACTGATACCCTCGGGCTTTGCTTGCAGACAAGAATAACAAAAAGGAGCAAAGCCAATGAAAACTATAAAGGAATTAAAAAGCTATCTGTTATTATGGAGCACACAGTCACTATCCGCGCTGGGCAGCGGCATGACAAGCTATGCGCTGGTGCTGTGGCTCTACCGTGGGAGCGGCTCTGCACTGAGCACCGCTCTGCTGAGGATATGTTCGTATGCGCCCTATGTGCTGATGAGCATATTTGCAGGCGCTCTCAGCGACAAATGGAACAAAAAACGCACCATGCTGGTCTGTGACCTGCTGGCAGCCATAACAACGGCAGCCGCCTTCCTGCTCATAAAGACGGGGCAGCTCTGTCCGTGGCATCTCTATGTCATCAACGCAGTGGGCGGACTGATGAACACTGTCCAGCAGCCTGCGGCGGAGGTAGCGGCAACACAGCTCATACCAAAGGAGCACTACCAGAAAACAGGCGGACTGCGCTCGTTCTCACAGTCGCTTAACACCATACTCACCCCCGTATTTGCCACCCTGCTTTACGCATGGGGCGGCATCGGAGCGGTCATCACCACCGACCTGCTCACTTTCGGTGCAGCCTTTTCTGCGCTGCTGTTCTTCATAAAGATACCAGAGCCACAAAGGTCGTATAAACAGGAGCAGTCCCTGCTCAGCTCCGCTGCCTCGGGACTTCGCTGGCTGAAGGATAATCCCCTCATCATGAAGCTCATATTCTTCCTGTCGGGGATAAACCTTATCGCCTCAGCCTACACCGCGGCACTTCCAGCACTGATAATACCAAAGGCGTCGGGAGGCGAGGGAGTCCTCGGTGCGGTAAACGCCTGTGCAGGCATAGCCGCGCTGCTGGGAAGCATCATAGCCTCAGCGCTGCCTGCTCCGAAAAGCCGTGTAAGGCTCATATGCCTGTCGCTGTTTTTCTCCATGAGCACTGAGAATTTTCTCCTTGCGCTGTCAGATTCGCCCATAATATGGTGCGTGGGAGCCGTCTGCGGCTGGCTGTTCATTCCCGTCATGGGAACGCAGCTTGACGTTATCTTCCGCAGCACTATCCCTGCGGATATGCAGGGTCGGGTCTACTCCTGCCGGAATACGCTGCAATTCTTCACCATACCCATAGGAGGACTATTCAGCGGAGTATTCATCGACAAGGCTGCCGAGCCGCTTATGGCAGAGCAGTCCGCAGGAAGCGTCCTTACCGCTGTTTTCGGTGAGGGCAAAGGCTCGGGAGCAGCAATGCTTCTGGGCATACTCGGTATGGCAGGAGTGCTGGTTTGTACGGTATTCACGCTGCTTCTGCACAGACATATACAACAGGAAAAGCTTAAAAACATATAAAACAAAAGCCCCTGAGTGTTTAAGGGCTACACTCATATAGAATGTTATAGCAAATTATCGGGGAAAAACCTTTCTGAGGAAAGGTTCTTTCCCCGAACCCCTTTTCCAAAGACTTTATAACTGAATTTAGCCCGGACAGGGCGCTGCACACAAGATGTGAAAACCAGTATAATACTGGAAGCGCCCTGTCTGGGCTAAATTAAATGCTGAAAGTTTTAGGGGAGGAGTTTGAGGAGAGACCCTTTTTCAAAAGGGCCCTCCTCAATAATAAACTATAAATCTTCTATATTAGTACCGCCCTAAAGCACTCGGGGCTTTGTGTTTATCCGGATAAATCGGGATTTTAGTTTTGAGGGCGCACAATGTGCGCCCTCAAGCATAAACATTGCTCCTGCCACGGGCGCACATTGTTCGCCCGTGGCTCGGTTTACTTCATAATATGCAGAATGAGCAGTACCACGCCTATGACAAGGACTGCCGCGCCCATGCCTATTACCAGCGGCGCCGACTTGTACTGCCTTTCAAGCTCGGGATCGTTCTCCATATCCTCTATCATGAACACCGTGGGGTGCATGGGGTCAAGCTTTATGACGATGGAGTCCCCCGGGCGGTAGGGAAACATCTTCGAGGGCAGACTTGTGTAGAAATATCCCTCTATGAGCTTCTCGCCTACGGTGTACTCCGCGTAAAGGGTGACTGCGTCGCCGTAATTGTGCCTTTTCGTCACGGGCTTCAGCTTCGTCACCACCGCGTCAAAGCGCTCAAGGTCTCCCTCAAGCATTTTTCGCTGGGCTCTGGTAACGATGCCGAATGCCATCAGTATCACGCCCACAAGAATAAGGGCAAGTGCCCATGTGTATAGTTTGTCCATGTTATCCTCCTTTTACTGATTTATATGGAGCCGTTCTGTTCGTCGATCGCTTCCTCTATGCCGATAACGATGTCACTCATTTTTACGCCGAGGGCATTGGCTATTCTGTACAGAGTTTCAAGTGTGGGCTTTCTCTCGCCGCGCTCTATCGCACTGAGATGTGTGCGCCCTATATCGGCAAGTCCGCTGATGACCTCCTGTGATATTCCCTTTTTCTTGCGAAACTGCGCTATAACTTCGCCTACTAATTTGGGGTCAAGTGTCGGTATATACATATTATCACCTCAGATAATATGATATACGAATTTTTTGTAAACTATGAACACATATGTTGACATTGTGAATACATATGTGTTATAATAATGTTGAAATAAGCAATAAAATGCTTATCAATACCTTTAAAAAATTCAAAACATATGAAAGGGTGTGCTCTTATGCAAAAACAAAAAATGGATTTTATTAAAACCAAGGAATTCTGGATAGCGCTTGGCGGAATTATTCTTTTTTCCGTTTTGTGGTTGGGCTCTATACCGATACATCACAGCAGGAGCAATAAGAAAAGTGAAGATTTCATAAAGAAGCTTAGTAGCAGTTACAGTGACAACGCTGCTGCCTGCATAGACAAATATGACGGCAAGGAAGTCAGCTTTGAATGTAAGGTTGCCGAAATTCCTTCTTCATTAGATTACATTGTTGTAGTTTCGGTCAAAGACGAATTGATGATCAGCACGCGCGTTGTTTGCAATTTACATAGCGAAGAATTGCAAAATAAAGCCTTAAAGCTGAAAAAAGGTGATAAAATTAAAGTCAAAGGTTCTTTAATAGTCTCTACTGAAACAGGACGTGCCTTTGGTCTTAATACAGAAAGCATCTCTAAATTATAGGGCTAAAACTGTTGGACGCCGGGGAAATTGCCCCCTGCATACTGCGGTTTGACTTTATCGGGCGCACACTGTGCGCCCATTCTATGCACTAAGCACGAACAACTGATAACTAAAAAGGCGGACATCAAGTCCGCCTTTTTTCATTGGGCTCAGCCCATTACGATCTCTACTTCGTGTGTGCCGCTCTCGCATACGGGGATAACATTTCCCTCTACTGCCTTGCCGTCAACTGTCATTGTCTTTACGCCCTTGCAAACGTGCTCGGGATTCTTGACTGTGATGTTGAATGTTGCGCCGCGGAACTTACGGACTGCTGTGAAGCCGTCCCACTCGTGAGGAATGGAAGGATCTACCTTCAGACCGTCAAACACAGGCTGTACACCGAGAATGTACTGGGAAATAGCTACCATGTTCCATGCAGCTGTTCCTGTGAGCCATGAGTTCTTGCCCTGACCGAAGTTCTTTGCGTCCTTACCGCCGATCATCTGACCGTATACATAAGGCTCTGTCTTGTGGATATCAGATGTCTCCTCTGTGAATGCGGGAGCTATCTTGCTGTAATACTCAAATGCCTTGTCACCGCGTCCGACGTAAGCCTCTGCGCAGATGATCCATGCATTATTGTGTGTGAAGATACCTGCGTTCTCCTTGTATCCGCCGGGATATGTGGAGATCTCGCCGTACTGTATATAATACTTTGTGAATGCAGGGTTATTGAGAACGAGACCGTACTCGCAGTTGAGGTACTTGTCGATGGAGTTAAGAGTCTTGATATCAGCTCCTACGTCCTTACCGATCTCTGACATTACTGCGAAGCCCTGAGGCTCGATGAATATCTTGCCCTCCTCGCACTCCTTGGAGCCCATCTTCTCGCCGTTTGCGTCGTAAGCTCTGATGAACCAGTCGCCGTCGAATGCGGATTCCATTACGTTCTTCTTCATCTTGTCGATCTCAGCCTGAGCCTTTGCAGCCTCGTCAGCCTTTCCAAGATGCTCAAGGATGCCTACGAATGCAGGACCTGTGTATGTGAAGAGTGCTGCAACGAATGCGGACTCAGCAACCTTTGAGTAGCCGCCCTCTGCTGCAAACTTGGGGTTGGTGTAGGTCTGGAAGGACTCACCGGGTGTGTCAGAGAAGCATGAAAGGTTGATACAGTCGTTCCAATCAGCTCTCATTGCAAGGGGAAGACCGTGAGGTCCGAGGTTGTTTACGATGTGATAGAAGGAAACGTTGAGGTGCTCGAGCATTGTGTGCTTGCCATTGGGATCATCGTCGAAAGGAACGTTTGCATCGAGGATGCCCCAGTCACCTGTCTCCTTGATATATGCTGCAACAGAAAGGATCATCCAGAGCGGATCGTCAGAGAAGTCGCCGCCGATATCAGCGTTGCCCTTCTTTGTAAGAGGCTGGTACTGGTGATAGCAGCCGCCGTCTGAAAGCTGTGTTGAAGCGATGTCGATAAGTCTCTCTCTTGCACGCTCGGGGATCTGGTGTACAAATCCGAGGATATCCTGGTTGGAGTCACGGAAGCCCATGCCTCTGCCGATACCGCTCTCGAAGTATGAAGCTGAACGTGAGAGGTTGAATGTTACCATACACTGATACTGGTTCCAGATATTTACCATTCTGTTTACCTTGTCATCAGGTGTGTTTACATTGAAGATGGAGAGGAGGTCGTTCCATGTATTGCGGAGCTCCTCAAGTCCTGCTGCTACCTTCTCGGGAGTGTTGTACTTCTCGATCATTGCATAAGCCTTCTCCTTATTGAGGACCCATGTCTCTCTTGTGAGGAGGTTTGCAGGCTTTTCAGCAGCGAACTTCTTGTCCTGGGGGTTCTCAGCGTAGCCGAGGATATAGATGAGTGTCTTGGACTCGCCGGGAGCCAGTGTCACCTTCTTGTAGTGTGAAGCAACAGGTGACCAGCCGTCAGCAAATGAGTTTGCGGGCTTGTCAGCCTTTACGGTCTCGGGGTTGTCCCAGCCGTTGTAGATGCTTCCGAGGAAAGCGTCACGGTCTGTATCGTAGCCATCGATAGTATCATTTACAGTATAGAAAGCGTAGTGGTTACGTCTGTCTCTGTACTCTGTTACGTGGTAGATAGTTGAGCCTTCGATCTCTACTCTACCTGTAGAGAAGTTTCTCTGGAAGTTTGTGCAGTCGTCCTGTGCGTCCCAGAGACACCACTCAGCGATGGAGAAGATGGAGAAGCTCTTTGCTTCCTTGCCCTCGTTGGTGAGAACTACCTGCTGAACTTCACCGTCGTAGTTCTGGGGAACAAAGAATGTTACCTCAGCCTTCAGGTCGTTCTTCTTGCCTGTGATAACGGTATAGCCCATACCGTGACGGCACTCGTAGAAATCGAGGGGTGTCTTCACAGGAGACCAGCCGGGGTTCCAGATGGTTCCGTTGTCGTTGATATAGAAATAACGTCCGCCCATATCAAGGGGTACGTTGTTATAGCGATAACGTGTGATACGTCTGAGGCGTGCGTCCTTGTAGAAGCAGTAGCCGCCTGCTGTATTGGAAATAAGTGAGAAAAATCCCTGATTGCCGAGGTAGTTTATCCACGGATAGGGAGTCTTAGGGGAATTGATAACATATTCCTTCTTAGCGTCGTCAAAAAATCCGAACTTCATAATTTTACTCCTTTATTTTTGGTGACAAAAGCGGAAAACAGAACCGCATTTGCTTTATTATACCATATATTTGCATATAATACAATAGATTTATCAAAAATTGCGTTGTATTTTTTTCTTGTCGTTTTTTGTGCAATATGCCTTACGCTCATTCCTCAAAGGAGAAAAGTTCCTCGACAGTTGTGTGGAACACTGCCGCTATGTCCATGGCAAGCTTCAGTGAGGGATTGTAGAGCCCCTTTTCGAGGCGGATTATGGTCTCGCGGCGGACTCCCACCAGCTCCGCAAGCTCCCCCTGCTTCATATCATGCTTTGCACGGTATTCCTTTAGTTTTGTTTTCAGCTCGGGCATTATTCTTCCTCCGTATCCTTGTTTGACACCGCGTCAAAGCATATGAATAGAAAGCTTCGCAGTCCAATAGCGCTCATTACCGTTATCCAGCAGAAATCAGAGCAGATAAGCCCTTTGTAAAAATAGTCGTTCACAATTACCGCAGCAAACAGCACCGCAAGCACCGCAAACAGTATTATCCTGTTTGCTCTTGCAAGGTTGTACTGCACCATTTCGTCCTTTTTCTCCAGTTTATAGAATATGGACTGGACTGCCGCGTGAAGGGCTGCAAATATCGCCATTCCTATGAGTATGGATAGCTTGTCGCCGTACTCCCTGCCCTGTACCTTATGAAAAACAAAGAGCATTACAGGGACCAGTGCTATAACGAATATCAGCCTGTGAAAATCGCTGTATGAAAACTTTTTCTTTGACTTTTCCATTATTCTTCCTCCTCGCTGTCGGTGCGGTCAAGAAGCACGAAAAACAGGCTCCTGAGCCCTGCTGTAAAAAGGCATACCCCGAACAGGAGACAGGCTGCATTAGAGCCGTCTATGGTGAAGCTTGCTCCTGTTGCGGCAAATATCAGCTCAATAATGCCGCCGACTATAATGAGCGCAAACGCCGTAAGTCTGCCCGCCTTGTACATTATCTGGCGGGCAAGCTCGTCCGCCTGCTGTATGGTGTGTCCCTTTATCATGGCGAAGAACTTCACGCACATGATAAGCTCGATAACGGCGGCAGCTGCCAGAAGTACGGTAAGTACCGCAAAATTATGCCTGTTCATCAGCGCCATGCCCAAAAAGGTGAAGGAACCCAGCAGATAACCTGCTGCGGCAAATTTATGATAGCCGTGGAGCTCCACCGCAGGCTTTTTTGCTGTGGTATCGGCTTCAAATAAACTTCTTATGCTCATTATTCTTCCTCCTCTGCCTTGGGTGAGAAGTCCAGTATAAGGAATATCAGGCTTCTCAGTGCGACAGCTCCGAATATGACTACAAGGAACGATACTGCGGATACAGCGTGGAAACGGGCTTTGAGTCCGAAATAGACCATCACTCCTATGAGCGCCCAGAATGAGAATTTTGTAGCCTTTGCCATGTTCTCCTTTACGAGCTCGTCCTCTTTTTCCGATTTCCCGTCCAGTATTATGGGGATGAGTATGCTTGCGTAGAATATCCAGTCAGACCAGCCGCCGAAGATAAGTCCCCCTGCTATTATCACTACTGCCGCGATAACTATAACTAAGTGTATGGTCCTGAGTGTAACTGTTTTCTTTTTTGTGTTGGATCTGATGTTCATATTATTTCCTCCTCGGTGTGATGTATTCGTCACTTACTGTGACAATTATATCACCCATATGTGAGATTGTCAACAGAAAAAGTGACAAATCCATCACTTTTGGAGGAGTGTACAAATAACGCTCCCTCTTTTTGTAAGATGTGATGCATTTGTCACATAAAAACGCAAATGCAGGGACGACCGTCGGTCGTCCCTGCTGTATTCGATATTGTGTGTTTGCGGACGCGCATTGCGCGTCCCTGCAAGCTGATGGCTAAGGGCTGTGGAACGCCGAGAACGGCGTTCCCTACATATTGTTTATGCGACATTTATTTCAGATCCGTCGCCAGCGGCGACACCTCAATTATGCATTATGAATTATAAATTATGCATTAAAAAGGGCGGATATTATCCGCCCCTACAGTTATCAAAGCTTGGTGAAAAATCTTTCGTGAGTCTCGAAAACATCTCCCGGCTTTACCTCGCGGTAGCCCGTAACGTCGGCAGGCAGGCTCAGGTTGGGAGCGTCTATCATTGCGGTCATGGGCTCGGGGCAGAAGTAATGGTTGAAGCCGCGGTCGTTCCAGATTATCCAGAAGCCGTACTCCTCCGATACCTCGTAGCAGAGCTTCTTGCCGCTGGCGATATCCTCAGCGATAACGCCGTGGAACTTCTCCCCGTCGATATCAATGTACTCGCCGAAATACATCTCGTTGTCAACTACCTGAAGAACAGGCTTCTTTACGCCGTTCTTGTACTCCAAGTCGTGCATGGTGGGCACCTTCAGATTCTCGGTAGGCAGGCAGCGCTCGTTGAGCTCGCACCTCTTGCCTATTGGCACTGTCAGGCGGATATCCTCCTCCTTTGCGCCGTCAACGAAGGGCGAATTGATAGTTGTATGTGATGCCAGCGACATGGGAAGCACCTTCATGCCGTCGGTGTTGATGAAGCGGATATTCTGCTCAAAGCCCTGTGCGGACAGTGTGAATGTGTAATCGGCTGTGAAGCGGACGGGAAGATACTTGAAGAACTCGTCCTTCTCGTCATAGACATAGCGTGTCTTTACCCATGCGCAGTTGTCATCGGCACTGTATTCCACTACCTCGTGGGCTCTCTTGTGGAGGAAGCCGTGTATGTGGTTGTTGTAGGGAGCCTTCTCGTTTACGGGAAGCTGATACACCGCGTCGGAGGTCTTCAGTACGCCGTCTGCAAAACGGTTGGGCAGGTAAAGTGTGGGGAGTCCCCATACCTCTGCGGACTGCTTTATGGTGTCGGCAGTGTTGTCCTCGCTGAAGCGGAAGAACTCCAGTCCGTTTGCGTTGTCGCGGAGACGGATAACATTTGAGCCTATCTCATTTGCTACCCATGCCTCATATCCCCCTGCGCTGAGCTTTACGCAGGTAGTTCCCTTCCATTCAAATAATTCTGCTGTGTTTGCCATTTATATCACTTTCCTTTCGGATTTTTATGCCATCTGTAAGTTAAATCATAATTTAGCAAAGCTAAATTATGATTTGAGCCCCTAGCCCTTAGCCGTTAGCTAATGTAGGGGACGCCGCCCTCGGCGTCCCGCGAAATGCATTACACGCCCAACGGGACGCCGAGGGCGGCGTCCCCTACACATATAAATTATGATTTGTCAGTCCATTCGGTTCTCCATGTCGGTGTACTCGCGCATGGGAGATATTGCCTTGTAGGCAGGACGGATTATCTTGTTGGAGTTGATGAGCTCCTCAATTCTGTGCGCCGACCAGCCTGCTATCCTCGATGTGGCAAAGAGAGGCGTGAACAGCTCGTCGGGTATGCCCAGCATACGATATACGAAACCGCTGTAGAAGTCCACGTTGGCGCATACGCCCTTGTATATCCTGCGCTCCTCGGCTATGACCTCGGGGGCAAGGCGCTCAACCAGCGAATACAGTGCGAACTCCTCATGTCTGCCCTTCTCGGAGCTGAGGGACTCAACAAAGCCCTTGAACACCTTTGCTCTCGGGTCGGACTGTGAGTATACTGCGTGACCCATACCGTAGATAAGACCTGCGTGGTCGAAGGCTTCCTTGTGAAGGAGCTTTCTCAGGTAGTTCTTTACCTCCTCCTCGTCGGTCCAGTCACTGACGTTCTGCTTCATATCGTCGAACATCATTGCCACCTTGATATTTGCGCCGCCGTGCTTTGGACCCTTCAGTGAGCCCAGCGCCGCCGCTATGGCGGAATAGGTATCGGTTCCCGAGGAGGAAACTACATGGACGGTAAAGGTGGAGTTGTTTCCGCCGCCGTGCTCTGCGTGGAGCACCAGCGCAAGGTCAAGTATACGCGCCTCAAGCTCAGTGTACTTTCCGTCGTCGCGAAGCATATAAAGTATATTCTCGGCTATGGAGAGGTCGGGACGTGGGCTGTGTATGAACAGGTCGCCGCCCAGCCTTGCGTATTTGTATGCATGGTAGGCGTAAACCGACAGCACGGGGAACATGGTTATGAGCTCCACGCTCTGTCTGAGTACGTTTGGTATCGATATATCGTTAGCCTTGTCGTCGTAGGAATACAGCGCAAGGACGCTCTTTGCAAGAGTATTCATCATGTTGTCCGTAGGAGCCTTCATGATAACGTCTCTCATGAAGTTAGAGGGGAGCTCGCGGAAGTCCGCAAGAAGCTTCCTGAACTCGGCAAGCTCATGCTCTGCGGGCATTTTCCCGAAAAGAAGGAGGTAGACGGTCTCTTCAAAGCCGAAACGCTTTTCCTTTATGAAGCCTGCGACGATATCCTCAACGTCTATTCCTCGGTAGTAAAGCTTTCCGTCGCCGTGGTTTGGCATCCCGTCACCTGTTTCAAGCACTTTTATGGTGCTGATATTTGTAAGTCCGGCAACTACACCGTTGCCGTTTATATCGCGGAGTCCTCTTTTTACGTCGTACTGTGTGTACAGCTCGGGGTCTATCCTGTAGCCCTCGAGGGACATCTCTGCCAGTTTCGATATTTCGGGGGTTATTTCTGAAAACTTGTATCTCATGTATCGTCATCCCTTTCTTTTACAGTTTGTAGTAATAAATATGCATATTACAATTATATTGGATTTTATTAATTTTGTCAAGGCTTCACAAATAGTTAGGATAATTACTTTTATCTGCGGTGACAGTCTGCTGATTTTTTCTCTTTTCTCTTGAAAAATATTATACGATATGGTAAAATATATTTATCGGATATCATCCGACACATGATATAGAAATTATTCGCTGCGCTCTGCTTGTTTTTTCGGGGTAAAGCCAAGCGCCGCGCAAAGGAGTTGGTTTTTTGGAATCAGTTGAATACAAATGCCCGAACTGTAACGCAGACCTGAAGTTCAATCCCACAAGCCAGAAGCTGGAGTGTGAATATTGTCTCAGTGCGTTTACGGTCGATGAGATAAAAAAGTTATGTGCCACCACGGAAAACAGTATCCCTCAGGAAGCTGTTCAGGTTCAGGAGGACTTCGCCAACCATACTCACCTCTACCGCTGCAAGAGCTGCGGTGCGGAGATAATGGCTGACGACCAGCTTACAGCCACCTTCTGTTATTATTGCCACAATCCCGTTATTTTAGCAGGAAAAATGGGCGGAGATTTCAAGCCCGACAAGGTAATAGGCTTCAAGCTCACAAGAGATAACGCCATAGCCTGCTTCAAGAAGTGGGTGGGCAAGCGCTGGTTCGTGCCGAAAGACTTTAAATCGCAGCAGCAGCTGGAAAAGCTGACAGGTCTCTACGTCCCCTTCTGGCTGGCTGACTGCCATGTGAACGTGGACGTCCGCGCCATAGGAAAGAAGCTCCGCCACTGGGTATCGGGCAATTACAGCTATACCGAGACAAAGGAGTTCCGCATCACCCGTGTGGGCGGAATGCTCACAAAGGGCATACCCGCAGACGGCGAGACAAAGATAGAGGACCTGCTCATGGAGGCTATCGAGCCCTACGACTACCGCGAGCTCAAGGACTTCTCAATGTCCTACCTCAGCGGCTTCTATGCCGATAAATACGACGTGGACAAGGCAGCGGTCTTTCCGCGTATCCGTGTACGCTCCAATCAGGCGTGCAGCGCCTATGTGAGGTCGACTATAAGCGGATACAGCAGCATTATCCCCTCCTCCGAACAGTATAACATCTCCAATACGGACTGGAGGTATACACTTCTGCCCGTTTGGTTCATGTCATACAAGTATAAGGACAAGATATATGAATTTGCCATAAACGGTCAGACAGGCAAGCTGGCAGGTACTCCTCCCCTCTCAAAGGGCAGGCTGGGACTGCTCTGTGCTGCCATAGGCGCCGCTCTTTCCGCAATCATTATTGTTGTGGGAGGTGGCATATTCTGATGAAAAGAAAAGGCAGTGTGCTCAGCACACTTATTATCATAATAGGCGTTATCGCAGGTCTTGCCCTGCTGGATTACTTCTTCGCCTTCCATACCAATTCAAAGAACCTGTATAAGGGCTACTCCGACTCATCATCATCCGGTGTCACCGACGAAAACGGCATCTTCAGAGATGACCCTGCCGAGCTGGAAAGGCTGAGCAAGATCGTCAGGGAGACCTCGGCAAAGCTGGACCTCAATATCCTCATCTTCCTTCCCGACTCCACAAAGAAGTACTACACCGATGACGACGTAAGAGATTTTACCGCCAACAAGTACAACGATACCTTCGGCGAATTTACCGACGGTCTGCTGTACTATATCGACATTTCGGGAAAATCCCCCGCCTGCGATGATATCGCAAAGAGCGGCAAGGCTTCACTGGTCTATACAGAGGATATCTGCCAGAATATCTTCTATGCTCTGGACGAGTATCTGCCGCCCTCATACGGCCCCGTTTATCCCGAGCATATCACCAATGCAGTAGAGCACTTCTGCTCCCTTCTGGAGACGAATTACAGCGAATCCCGTGCATCTGAGCCCTATTACGACGCCACAGCAAACGTCCCCACCTATACCTATTACAGAAACGGCAAGACCTATATCACCAAGAGCAAGCCGCCTTTAAGGAAGCTTCTGATATGCATTGCCGCTGAAGCCGTAGGCGGACTTACCGCCCTTATCATCTTTCTCTGTACAAAGGGCAGATATAAGTTCAAGAACAAGACAAACCCCAGCATCTACCTCAATAATAATGATGTTCATTTCATCGATAACTCCGATGTGCTCATTCGTTCTTATGTTACCAAGCACAGGATCGAAAGCTCGTCGGGCGGAGGAGGTTCCCGCGGAGGAGGCGGCGGAGGAGGCCACTCCCACGGCGGAAGCATCAGCCACAGCAGTCACCACAGATAATAAGCAGGGAGCAGTCAGGGTCAGCCCTCACTGCTCCTTTCCTATTGCGCGGTATAGGCGGGGATTATACGTTATCTGTCCTATTTTGTGCCCTTTCGCGTTTGCAATATTTGTTGAAAAAAGCTCTTGAATTTGTTCCGCGTCAATGCTATAATAATGAAAATCCAAAAAACATATGGGTCTTGTATACATTAAGGAGGTATGGCTATGACTCACGCAAAATCTTCCGAAAAGCTGAAAAGGATAGTCGTGACAGGACTTTTTTCCGCACTGATATTCGTCTTTACAGCCTATATCCATGTGCCTACGGGCTCGGGCTATACCCACGCAGGCGACGGTCTCATCTACCTCTCAGCAAGTATACTCCCCATGCCCTATGCCATTGCCTCGGGAATTATCGGCGGAGCTCTCGCGGACGGGCTCTCGGGCTATCCCATATGGATACCTGCCACCGTTATCATCAAGGCTCTGACAGCCATGTTCTTTTCAAACAAGAGCGATAAGATAGTCACAAAGCGAAATCTCCTTGCCATAATCCCCTCGTTCATCATCTGCGTTGTGGGATACAGTCTCTATGAGGGCTTTGTTATCACGAAAGGGCTCTCAGCCGCAGGTCTTATCGCTGCTTTTACACAGACTCCGTCCTATCTTGTGCAGATAGCCGCCAGCACCGCGCTGTACGTCGCAGCAGGCTCCGCTCTGGACAAGGCAGGCTTCAAGAGCCGTTTCAAGTGACGGCATTGTACATAGTTCTTAGACGGGACGCCATCGGCGTCCCTTTTTCGTTATATCCTCCTGAGATACCTTTATATTACGGGCGCAGACTGTCGGACTATTGACTGAAATTGCCGATTGTGTTATAATGGTAAAGTTGTCGGACAAATAAAACAGTCCCTCAAATCGGAGGTATAAACTTGAAAAACAATTTCTTGCGCGGTATGTCCCACGGTATACCTATCTGCCTCGGATACCTCTCAGTATCCTTCGGCTTCGGCATCCTCGCCGTCAGCAAGGCAGGTCTCTCGGTATTTCAGGCGTCAATAATTTCCGCGTCCAACCTAACGTCCGCAGGTCAGAAGGCAGGCATCGACGTTATCGCAGCAGGCGGCACTATCATCGAGATGATACTGCTCCAGCTCACCATAAATATAAGATATTCACTCATGGCGCTGTCCCTTTCTCAGAAGCTGGACAAGCGCTTTACCACTCCTCACAGGCTCATGGCTTCATACGGCATAACCGACGAGATATTCGCAGTGTGCTCCGCACAGAAAACTCCGCTGACCCCTGCTTATATGTACGGCATGATACTAATTGCCGCTGTGGGGTGGGTCACGGGCACGGCTCTTGGTGCGGCAGCAGGCGAGCTGCTCCCCTTATCCGTCAGCAAGGCTATGGAGATAGTCCTCTACGGAATGTTCATCGCTATCATCATCCCCCCTGCAAAAAAGCAGCACAGCGTCCTCTTTGTCATCGCCATGGCAGCTGCCCTCAGCGTGGTGTTCAGGTACTGCCTGCCTATGGTCAGTGACGGCTTCGCTATAATCATCTCAGCTGTTGCAGCCTCAGCTGCGGCTGCCTTCATATTCCCCGTTAAGGACGAGGAGGCTGAAGAATGAGTATAGCTGTTTACATCTTCGTTATGGCAGGCGTCACCTACCTCATACGAATGATCCCCTTCACCTTCTTCCGCAAGAAGATAAAGTCGCGGTTCTTCCGCAGCTTTCTGTACTATATCCCCTATGCGGTCCTCAGCGCCATGACCATTCCTGCCATCTTCTACACCACCCATAATATGTGGACAGCCATTGCGGGAACTGCCGTGGCTGTGGCTCTGGCGTTCTTCGAGATGCCCCTTATCGTGGTGGCTCTGGCTGCCTCGGGAGCGGCTTTCCTTGTGGGACTGTTTATGTAAGTTGAGAGTTGAAAGTTAAAAGTTGATAGTCGGAGCGTCTCATACGGCGCTCCGCCGCCCCCTGCAAAAAAGGCTATCGGTAAAAGCAGCACTCTTATAAAGGTTTATAGGTAATTATCGGGGAAAAACCTTTCTGAGGAAAGGTTCTTTCCCCGAACCCCTTTTCCAAAGACTTTATAACTGAATTTAGCCCATACAGGGCGCTCCCAGTAAATTACTGGTTTCCACATCTTGTGGAGCGCCCTGTATGGGCTAAATTTAATGCTAAAAGTTTTAGGAAGGGAGTTTGAGGGAGAACCCTTTCTCAAAAGGGTTTCCCTCAATATCACTCGTAAAACTTCTATATGAGTGTCACTCTTAAAGCCGATAGCCTTTTTATTATGCGTTCATGCCAAGCTCGATAGCCTTGAAGTTATTGGGAATGAGTGCTGCCTTTTTGGGCGGTACTACCTTCTCGATAGCCTTCTGCATTGTCTCGAGTGAGCAGATATTTGTCTCCTTCAGAAGCTTTCCGAGGAGAATGATGTTTGATCCGCCCTTGAGCTGGTTGTCGTCAGCCATCTGCTGTGAGGGAATACCGTACAGCTCGATGTCTGTTCTGTCTGTCTCGGGCTCGATCATTGTGCTGTCGAAGAATACCTTTCCTCCGGGACGTACACAGCTTACAAACTTGTCGAATGAAGGCTGGTTCATTGCGATGAGGAGGTGAGGTGTGAGAACGAGGGGCGAACCGATAGGATCATCGGAGATGGTAACTGAACAGTTACAGGTACCGCCTCTCATCTCGGGACCGTATGAAGGGAGCCATGAAAGCTCCTTATTGTCCATAAGTCCGCAGTATGCAAGTATCTTTCCTGCGAAAAGGATACCCTGTCCGCCGAAGCCTGCAAGAAGGATCTCTGTGGTTGCCATTACTCATTACCTCCTTCTGTCTTGGGGAATACTCCCTCGTCAACGTCCTTGTAAACGCCGAGAGGATAGTAGGGGATCATTTCGTCCTGAAGTCTCTTGATAGCGTCAAGAGGTGCAAGACCCCAGTTTGTAGGACAAGTTGACAGTACCTCTACGATAGAGAAGCCCTTGCCTGCCTTCTGGTTCTCGAATGCCTTGCGGATAGCCTTCTTTGCAGCCTTGATGTGGGGAACGCTGTCAACTGCAACACGCTCTGCATAAGCAGTACCTGTCAGTGTTGAGAGCATCTCACATACCTTTACGGGGTAGCCTGCAAGCTCGGGGCTTCTTCCGAAGGGAGTTGTCTGTGTTACCTGACCGGGGAGTGTGGTAGGAGCCATCTGTCCGCCTGTCATGCCGTAAATAGTGTTGTTGATGAAGATAACGACGATATTCTCGCCTCTTGTAGCAACGTGAACAGTCTCGGCAGTACCGATAGCTGCAAGGTCGCCGTCGCCCTGATATGTGAATACGAACTTATCGGGGTTTGTACGCTTAACGCCTGTTGCAACTGCCGGAGCACGTCCGTGTGCAGCCTCGATCATATCACAGTTGAAGTAATCATATGCCATTACAGAGCAGCCAACAGGACATACTCCGATAGTATCGCCCTCGATACCCATTTCGTCGATGACCTCACAGAGTATTCTGTGAACTATACCGTGAGTACAGCCGGGGCAGTAATGTGTAGGAACGTCGATGAGCGACTTGGGTCTTTCAAATACTACAGCCATCAGAGGGCACCTCCCATTCTCTTGATCTCGCCCAGTACCTCAGCAGGTGTGGGGATAACGCCGCCTGTTCTTCCGAAGAACTCTACAGGCTTTGAGCAGTTGATAGCAAGTCTGATATCGTCTACCATCTGACCCATTGACATCTCTACGCTGAGAAGCTTCTTAGCGCTCTTTGCAGCCTCGTTGATCTCCTTTACGGGGAAGGGCCACAGTGTCTTGGGACGGAAGAGACCTGCCTTGATGCCCTGTGCTCTTGCATCGTTTACAGCAGACTTTACGACTCTTGCTGTTGCGCCGAATGCACATACGAGAATGTCGCAGTCCTCTGTGAGGTAGAGCTCAGCCTCTGTCTCTGTCTCCTTGATGATATCGTATCTCTTATAACGTTCGATGATGGAGTTCTCCAGCTCATCGGGCTTGAGGTAGAGCGAATTGATGATGTGGTGCTCTCTCTTCATCTTGTGGCCGTTTGCAGCCCAGCCGCTCTTATCATAAGCGTCGGGATTGATCTCAGGGAATGTAACAGGCTCCATCATCTGTCCGAGGAGTCCGTCTGCGAGGATCATTGCGGGCATACGGTACTTATCAGCACGGTCGAATGCCTTTACAACGTAGTCTACCATTTCCTGTACGGAAGCGGGAGCGTATACCAGAAGCTGGAAGTCGCCGTGGCCGAGAGCCTTAGTAGCCTGCCAGTAGTCAGCCTGTGAGGGCTGGATACCGCCCAGACCGGGGCCGCCTCTCTCTACGTTGATGATAACTGCTGGAAGGTCGGAACCTGCGATATAGGAAACGCCCTCGCTCTTGAGTGAGATTCCGGGTGATGATGATGATGTCATTGCACGGACGCCTGTTGATGCTGCGCCCAGTACCATATTTATAGCAGCGATCTCGGACTCTGCCTGTAAGAATACGCCGCCTGCCTTATGCATACGCTTTGCCATATAAGCGGCAAGCTCTGTCTGAGGAGTGATCGGATAGCCGAAGAAGCATTTACAGCCTGCTCTGATAGCAGCCTCTGCCAGCGCTTCGTTACCCTTCATAAGATTTCTTTCCAAAGCTGAACAGCTCCTTTCACAAAATAATGATCATTTTTGAATAACGATAGCGCAGTCGGGACACATAGTCGCGCACATTGCACAGCTTATACAAGCTGACTGGTCGGTACATTCCGCATAGAAATATCCCTTCTTGTTACGATGCTCCTTCTGAAGAACAACAATCTTCTTGGGACAGGCAGCTGTACACAGTCCGCAGCCCTTGCAGCGCTCGGTGATAACTGTCATCTTCTCCATACACCCTTCGCTCCTTTCAGATTAATTCATAATTCACAATTCATAATTCATAATCAATGCTGACGGGAAAATATACGGAATGCCGTTTTTCCGACAATTATGCATTATGCATTATGAATTATGCATTCTTGCTCAGCCCCAGACGGGCTTTACATATATCTTTGCGGGGAAGACGTCCTGCTTATCCGAAAGCGGGGCGATATCCTCGGGATATACGGTATAGATAACGGGAAGCCCCGTTAACCTCGATGTTTCCTCGGCGAAGCTGCGTGACTCCTCGATTATCTCAAGGCTTGTCTCCACGCCGAGATTGGTGTTGTTGACTATTGCCGTATGCTTCATACGGGCAGCAGCCTCTATCTCATACATCAGCTTTGTGACCTCCTCAGCCGTATTGGTGAGGTAGCGGCGCTGATTGATGACGTAGTACATCTCGATATTGTCCCTGAACTGCTCCAATGCCTCGGCATAACGTCCCAGCGCAACAGCGCCAGCGTCATCGCCGCCCACATCTATTATAAGGCAGTCCTCATCCATTGCCAGCTCAACAACGTCGAACTGTATTGAGGGGATATCCAGATTGCTCCTTGCAAAATCGGGAGCGATAAGTCTTATGCCCTTTTCCTCGAAGAGATCCTTGAAATCCGCGGTACGGAAATAAGGGTTTACTATGTCAAGGTCAACTATGGCAGCGGACTTGCCCTCTGCTGCGGCTTTTACCGCAAGGTTTACAGAGAAGTTTGTCTTTCCGCTTCCGTAATGGCCTGTGATTATCTTGATATTTTTCATAATTATCCTCTTGACTCTATTGTGAAAAATCCTACAACCTATATTATACCACGGTAAAGCATTAATTGCAAGTGGTATTTTACGTCAGGCAACAACTTTGACGTTTGACAAGGCAAACAAAAAAATCCCCCGATTTTCATCGGGGGAGCTTTTACTATACTTATTCAGCGTCTGTATTCTTCTCTACGTAATTAACGATGTCGCCTACTGTCTTGATCTCTTCTACAGCCTCATCGGGGATAGAGATATCGAATTCATCCTCGATAGTTGTGATGAGGTCAACAACGTCAAGTGAATCTGCGCCGAGATCGTCCTGGATATTGGAATCCATCTTTACTTCGTCTGCCTCCACACTGAGCTGTTCTGCAATAATATCTTTGAGTTTTTCAAAAATCATTATTTGATCCTCCATTTTCTTTATTTTTTCTCAAAATCGGCTCATTCCGTGAACGCTCCGATTTTTCTAAATTTAGTATAGCGTTCTTTAAGCAAAACGTCAATATCTTTTTTGCATTTTTCCGGAATTTTCTGTGACAAATATTCGTGTATATTTTCTGAAATTTTGTCTAAATCGTTATGTGCGCCGCCGAGAGGCTCCTCGATTATGGCTTCTGCCACGCCCAGACGCACCATATCCTCGGCAGTTATCTTCATAAGCTCGCTGGCTTCCTGCTCGCGTGAAGCGTCCTTCCAGAGAATGCTTGCGAATCCTCTTGGCGATAATACGGAATATTCCGCATTTTCAAGCATTGCAAGCTCGTCGCACACGCCAAGTGCAAGGGCTCCGCCGCTTCCGCCCTCACCGAGGACGATGGAAACGATAGGTGTGCGGAGAGTCATGAACTCAGCGATATTCTTTGCGATAGCCTCGCCCTGTCCGCGCTCCTCAGCCGCAACTCCGCAGAATGCTCCCGGAGTGTCGATGAAGCAGATTATGGGGCGGTGGAACTTCTCAGCCTGTCTTGCTATCCTGAGAGCCTTTCTGTAGCCCTCGGGATGAGGCATTGCGAAGTTGCATATCTTGTTCTCGTTGATATCCCTGCCCTTGACCTCTGCGATTATTGTAACAGGCTCGCCGTCAAGACGGGCAAGTCCGCCGATAATGGCTCTGTCGTCACCGAAAAGGCGGTCGCCGTGCATTTCGTACCAGTCTGTGAATATCTGGGGGATATAGTCCTTGATAGTGGGTCTGCCCTTGGTGTGTATGAGCTGAAGGCGTTCCCACGCTGTTCTCTTCTCGTCCATACTCACGCCTCCTTAGGGTAAAATCCGTGAAGCTTCAGCAGGTGCGACAGCACGCTCCTGAGCTTTCTGCGCTCTACTATCATATCCACAAAGCCCTTTTCGTACATGAACTCTGCAAGCTGGAAGTCCTCGGGAAGTCTCTGCTTGATAGTTCCCTCGATAACTCGTCTGCCCGCAAAGCCTATGAGCACCTTGGGCTCGGCTATGATTATATCGCCCAGCGACGCAAAGCTGGCTGTAACGCCGCCTGTGGTGGGGTCTGTCATTACTGATATATAAAGTCCGCCTGCCTCGCTGTGGAGCTTTACTGCTCCCGAGGTCTTTGCCATCTGCATAAGGGAAACTATGCCCTCCTGCATACGGGCGCCGCCCGAAGCCGTGAACATTATCACGGGGAGCTTGTGCTCTGTGGCGTACTCAAAGGCTCTTGTTATCTTCTCGCCCACTACGCTTCCCATAGAACCCATCATGAAGCGTGAGTCCATTATGCCGATGACCACGGGCGAGCCTTTTATGGTAGCTGTACCTGTGATGACAGCCTCGCTGAGTCCCGTGCTTCCGCGGAGCTCTGCCTGCTTCTCCTTATAGTCGGGGAAGTCAAGGGGGTCTGCGCCGCGAAGATTGCCGTTGAACTCCTTAAAGCTCTCCTTGTCAACGGTTATGGCTATACGCTCCTGAGAGGAAAGTCTTCCGTGGTAGCTGCACTTAGGGCATACTCTGTGGAGCTCCTCATACTTGGAAAGGGGGCTTGTGCCCTGACAGCGGGGACATTTGAACATAGGCGGCTTGTATTCCTCTTCGCCGTCGCCCCAGCGCTTTTTTACAACGTTAAAAAAATCTTCAAACAATTACGTTCACCACATTCCCGATTATTTCTTCTTTTCTTCCATGAACCTGCCAAGGAAGCCGATATCGTACTTTCCTGCCTTGAAATCGGCATTTCTGATTATCTCCAGCTGGAAGTCTATATTGGTGTCAACGCCCTCAACGATGAACTCCGAAAGTGCCCATCTCATCTTGTTTATGGCGTCCTCTCTGTCAGAGCCGTGTGCGATAAGCTTGCTTATCATCGAATCATAGTAAGGGGTGATGGTGTAGCCCTGATATACTGCGCCGTCTATTCTTATTCCGGGGCCGCCTGGCATATAAAGTGCCGTAATGGTACCCGGTGACGGACGGAAGCCCTTGTCGGGATTTTCTGCGTTTATTCTGCACTCGATAGCGTGACCGCGCATGGTAACGTCCTCCTGCTTTATCTCAAGAGGCTTGCCGTCGGCTATCTCTATCTGTGCCTTTACAAGGTCAAAGCCTGTTACCTCCTCGGTAATGGGGTGCTCGACCTGTATTCTCGTGTTCATTTCCATGAAGTAGAAGTCGCGGTTCTCGTCCACAAGGAACTCGATGGTTCCTGCGTTGTAGTAGCCGCACTCCTTTGCAGCTGTAACTGCTGCTGCGCCCATCTTTGCGCGGAGCTTCTCGTCAACTATGGGGCTGGGGCATTCCTCCAGCATCTTCTGGTTGCGGCGCTGCATGGAGCAGTCGCGCTCGCAGAGGTGGATATAGTTGCCGTGCTTGTCGGCTATTATCTGTATCTCCACATGGTGTGGATTGATAAGGAATTTCTCGATATATACCGCATCGTCACCGAAGAAATTCTTAGCCTCCTGCTGAGCGGCTGTCATCTGTGCCTCAAGCTCCTCGGGGCTGTCAACACGGCGTATGCCGCGTCCGCCGCCGCCTGCGGAAGCCTTTACCAGTACGGGATAGCCTGCCTTGTCGGCAATGCTGCGAGCCTCCTCCAGAGACTTCACGGCGCCCTTTGAGCCGGGGATAACGGGAACGCCTGCTGCTGCCATGGTCTCCTTTGCGGCTGCCTTGTCGCCGAGCATCTCTATTGACTTATATGACGGACCGATGAAAACTATTCCGTTCGCCTCGCAGAGCTTTGCAAATTCTGCGTTCTCGGACAGAAATCCGAAGCCCGGGTGTATAGCATCGGCGCCTGTATTCAGTGCCGCCTGTATTATTGCGTTCATATTGAGGTAGCTGTCCTTGGTCGCCGCAGGACCGATGCATACAGCCTCGTCGGCTATCTGTGCATGGAGCGATGTGCGGTCAGCGGTGGAATAAACCGCCACGCTTCGTATGCTCAGCTCCCTGCACGCTCTTATTATTCGTACAGCTATCTCGCCTCTGTTGGCGATAAGAACTTTTCTGAACATCTATATTATCTCCTGTATGGATTATTTATTGTCTGTAACTACAAAGGTTATCTCGCATGATACAGCCTTTTCGCCGCCTACCGAGGCAAGAGCCTTTCCTGTGCCCACGGGTCCGCGCTGACGGATGATCTCCACCTCAAGGTCGAGAACGTCGCCGGGAACTACCTGTCTGCGGAACTTAGCCTTGTCTATGCCGCCGAAAAGTCCGATCTTGCCCTTGAATTCGGGCTTTGAGAGCATACATACCGCACCTGCCTGTGCCAGCATCTCCACCATGAGAACGCCGGGAGTAACAGGATATCCGGGGAAGTGCCCCTTGAACCAGAAGTCCTCCTCCTTTATGTACTTCCTTGCGTGTACCTTTACGCCTACCTCCATGTCAACGATCTCGTCGATGAGAAGGAAAGGGTCGCGGTGGGGGATTATTTCCATGATCTGCTCTTTATTCATAAGTATATCTGACATATCAAAGTCCTCCGTTATAATATGCTCCCTCTCGCTTCGGGAGCGGTCTGTATATCACAGGAACTCACCGTCATGAGGGTGATCCCGTCTGGCTTTCTCGCGTATACTGTCAAATGTAATGTTATCCACGCTGCCTGCATAGCTGTTGAATGTGGTGATATTGAGCTGAGTGAATGACGGGTAGCCAAGCTCCTTTGAAAGCTCGTTCTCGACGTACTCGTAGTACCATGTCACAAGGAAATTCACCACGGGTATGAGCCAGAGCCTCCACGAAACTGCTATCACCGTCAGGGATATCAGCGCGATGATGAACTTGTTGCGGCAGTGCTTCAGGAACACGAACCATATTATAAGCCCGATATACCCGAAAAAGCCTGCGACTCCAAGCCATACCAGAATGTCGGGAGTGTAGCTCCCGTCGCCGAACTGCTTCATGGTAGTATCTGTAAGTATGCTGAATACCTTGTAGAAAAGGTATATGAACTGCACTATCATCCAGATATTGAAAAGCGAATGCGCCCTCTGTCGCCTTGTAAGGTTCTTTGTCGCTTCGATATTATATTGACGGGCTTCCTCGAACATCTCGGGGGAAGTGATATTCCTGCCGCCCGAGTCGATGATCTCCTGTGTGATATATCTGTATTCCATAGCCTGCTCCTATTTCAGGAATGTACCGTCATGCCTGTGCATAGTCACGGCTCTCTCCCTGATGTTTTCAAAGGTGAGCTCCTCAACTGTATTTGCCTCGCTGTCGATGGTGGTTATGGCAAGCTGTGTGAACCCGGGATAGCCTGCCCTTTCGGAGAGCTTTTTCTCCCAGCCGGTGTACCATTTTCCGATGACGAAGTTGGCAATGCAGATAACGGCAAATGACCAGTGTACCAGCAAAAGCGGAAGTGATGTCAGGAACATCATGAGTCCGCTGCGCTGTTTCCTGAGGACTACGAAATAGCCGTAGATGAGCAGCCACGATATAAAGCCCACAACAGCTGCGATTATCCTTGCATTCGAGGTGGTCCTGCCCGTATGCACCTGATCGAGCTGTGTAAGTCCCGTAAGGAGCACTATGCAAAAAAGGACCAGCAAAGGCTGTACGCCGAACCATATTGCCATAGCGATATGGTTGTTCCTGCGCCTGATATAGTTTCTGCCTGCATCTATGTTGTATTCACGGGCTTCCGAATACATCTCGGGGGAAGTTATATTTATGCTTCCCGCGTCGATGATATCCTGCGTGATGAACCTGTATTTCATTTTTTACTTTATGACCATTATGGGCTGGTCATACTCAACCGCCTGACCGTCGGACACAAGTATCTGCTCAACTGTGCCGTCAAACTCAGACTGTATCTCGTTCATGAGCTTCATGGACTCGATTATCATGATGACGTCGCCCTTCTTCACCTCGTCGCCTGTCTTTACAAAAGGCGGCTTATCGGGTGAAGGTGCAGAGTAGAATGTACCTACGATAGGCGATTTCACTATCTTGCCGCTTACCTCCTCTGCCATGGAAGCTTCACTCTCGGCAAGGGTGCTCTCCACAGGGAACTGAGCCTGAGCGGGAGCTGCCGCAACTACGGGCATGGGCATGGGCGGTACGCACTTCTTGCCCTTGAGGGTTATGGTATTGTCACCGCTTGTGACAGTGAGCTCCGAGAGCTCCTTCCTGTTGATTATATCAGCAAGCTTCTCTATTGTTTCAAGGTCAAGCTGACCGTATAACTTCTCCATTTAGTATCCTCCTTAATCCTTTACCTTTCTGAAGCAAAGTGTAGCGTTGTGTCCGCCGAATCCGAGGGAGTTGGACAGGACGGCATTGACCTCCTGCTCGATATTGCCGTTTCCGCAGTAATCGAGGTCGCACTCCTCATCGGGGACCTTATACCCCACTGTTCCGTGTATGAATCCTTCCTGCACGGATTTCGCGCATACAACTTTTTTAACTGCTCCTGCGGCACCGAGAAGATGTCCTATCATGGACTTTGTGGAGCTTATCTTTACTCTCCTTGCGTCCTCCTCGCCCAGAGCAAGCTTTATAGCTGCCGTCTCGTACTTGTCGTTGAGACCTGTTGATGTGCCGTGAGCATTGATGTAATCTATATCCGCAGGCCTGAGACCTGCTTCTTCCATTGCAAGCTGCATACCCTTTGCAGCAGCCTCGCCGCCGGGCATGGGCGATGTCATGTGATATCCGTCACAGGTAGCGCCGTAACCTGCTATCTCTGCGTATATCTTTGCGCCTCTTGCCTTGGCGTGTTCGTATTCCTCAAGCACCAGTACAGCGCTTCCCTCACCGAGGACAAATCCGCTTCTCTCCTTGTCGAAGGGGATGGAAGCCCTTGTGAGGTCGCCGCTCTTTGTGAGTGCCTTCATATTTGAAAAGCCGCCGAATGTGAACTCAACTCTTGTGGACTCTGTGCCTCCTGCAAGGCAGGCGTCAAGGTAGCCGTCCTTTATCTTGCGAAAAGCTTCGCCTATGGAGTGAGTTGAAGATGCACAGGCAGTTGTTATATCGAAATTAGCTCCCCTGAAGCCTGTCTTCATGGAGATGGTACCTGCAGCCATATTGCTTATCATCATGGGAATGTAGAACGCGGAAACTCTGCTGGGTCCCTTCTGGAGGAACTTGCTGTACTCGGAAAGAGTGAGGTCAACGCCGCCTATTCCCGAGCCTACCAGCACGCCTACTCTATAGGGGTCAAGGTCCGAGAAATCCGTTGCTGCGTCCGTCAGTGCCTCGTGAGAAGCGATAACAGCATACTTTGTAAAGGTGTCCATGTGCTTGGCTTCCTTCTTGGTGAAGCAGCCCTCGGCGTCATAGTAGTCCTCCTCGTTGAAGTCGCGGACTATTCCTGCTATCTTGACGCCCGTGCGCTCTGTATCGAACATATCTATGAATGATATCCCCAGCTTGTTTGCCTTTATTCCTTCCCAGAACTTTTCTACGCCTGTTCCGAGGGGAGTGACTGCTCCCATTCCTGTGATAACGACTCTTCTGCTCATATTTTATCCTTTCGCTTTTTATTATTGTTCCTGTGGTAGATGTGGGACGGAAGTCCCCTGCTGCGTCTGTTGGTAGTATTACATTGAAAGTCCGCCCGATATCTCGATGACCTGACCTGTAACGTAGGAAGCATCATCGGATACGAGGAAGGAGACTACCGAAGCTATCTCCTCGGGCTCACCGTAGCGTCTGAGTGCTACTGCCTCTATCATCTTTTCCTTTAATTCATCGGAGAGAACGTCCGTCATGGGCGTTCTTATAAGTCCGGGAGCTACGGCGTTGCAGGTGATATTGCGTGAGCCGAACTCCTTGGCTACTGTCTTTGTCATGCCTATTACGGCTGCCTTTGAAGCGGAGTAGTTCATCTGTCCGGGATTTCCGTAGAGTCCCGCAACAGAAGCCACATTTACTATCCTGCCGTGTCTCTGCTTCATCATAACTGCTGTAACGTGCTTTGTCATGTTATAAACGCTTTTCTGATTTACGGCGATAACTGCGTCATACTCGTCCTCGCTCATTCTGGCAAGGAGCTTATCCTTGGTTATGCCTGCGTTGTTCACAAGTGCGTCGATAGTGCCGAAGTCAGCCTTTATCTGCTTGACCATAGCCTCGCACTGGTCGAATTTTGATACATCAGCCGCATAGCACTCAGCCTTTACGCCGAAGCTGCGGCACTCCTCTGCAACTGCAAGAGCTTTTTCCTTATCGCTGTCACTGGGGTAATGATTTATAACTACGTCGAAGCCGTCCTTTGCAAGTCTTTTTGCGATGCAGGCGCCTATTCCCTGAGAAGCGCCTGTGATTATTGCTGTTGCCATAATATTTACCTCCGTTTTCGGTATCCGAATGTGATACTCTATTTTAACACACTTTTTCCACGATGTTAACGGGAAAAATGTCACTTTCCGCAGTTACAAATGTAACTATTTTATCTGCCGAGGAGCTTTTCAGCGCCGTCGTTTATTTCCTTTACTATGTCGGCACAGGTCTTTATCTCATTCACCATGCCCGAGATAGCTCCGCAGAGGAAGGAACCGCTGTCCACATCGCCGTCAACAACAGCTCTGCGGAGAGCGCCCACTGTGAGCTGCTCGAACTCCTCGGGAGAGAGAGTTCCATCCTTCTCGCCTGTTGCCAGCTTCTTTGCGAACTTGGTCTTGATATTTCTGCAGGGGTGACCTGTGTATCTTCCTGTTACGATATTGTCGGTGTCCTTCGCCTTGATGACAAGTTCCTTGAATGTGGGGTGTATCTGACACTCCTCGGAAGCAAGGAAGCGTGTGCCTATCTGGACGCCCTCTGCGCCCAGCATGAAGGCTGCTGCCATACCTCTGCCGTCAGCGATACCGCCTGCTGCGATAACGGGTATCTCAACCGCGTCAACTACCTGCGGCACAAGACACATTGTGGTGTTCTCGCCGATATGTCCGCCCGACTCGGTACCCTCTGCGATGACCGCATCGGCGCCGGACTTCTCCATTCTCTTTGCAAGAGCTACCGAGGGAACAACGGGCATCACCTTTATGCCTGCATCCTTCCATGCAGCCATGTACTTGCCGGGATTACCCGCACCTGTGGTGATGACCTTAACGCCCTCGTCGATACAGAGCTGTGCAAGGTCGTCGGCATTGGGGCTCATGAGCATGATGTTCACGCCGAAGGGCTTGTCGGTCTTTTCCTTGCAGAGACGTATCTGCTCACGGAGATAGTCGATGGGAGCGCTTCCGCCTGCGATAAGACCTATACCGCCTGCGTTTGAAACTGCTGAGGCAAGTGTGTGCTCGGCTACCCATGCCATACCGCCCTGTATGATGGGGTATTCACAGCCGAGAAGCTCGGTAATGCGTGTTTTCATATTAGTTCTCCTTTATATAAGCTGATGGCTGGCGGCTATGAAGATCAGTATTCCATTATTATGCCGCCGTAGGTGAGACCTGCTCCGAAGCCTATGATGGCTATTGTCTGTCCGCGCCTGATGATCCCTTTCTCTGTCGCCTCACAGAGCGCAAGAGGAATGGAGGCACTGGAGGTGTTGCCGTAATGGTCGAGAGTAACTATGAACTTATCCATAGGCACTCCCAGCTTCTTGGCGGCGGTCTCGATTATTCGTACGTTCGCCTGATGGGGCACGAACCAGTCTATGTCGTCCTTGGTGATGTTTATTTTTTCTGCCGCAAGCTCAAAGGACCTTGCCAGAGCCTGTGTTGCAAACTTGTAGACCTCTTTTCCGTTCTGCTGGAGCTTATGCAGCGGAGCCTCGGGGAAGGGGTCTGCGAAATCGCTTTCCTGAGCCACCTCGGGAGCCACATTCAGTGACCTTGCATACAGATACTTTGCATCCTTTCCCTGTGAACGGAGAGCCGCTGAAAACAGCTTATCGCTCTTTTCGACTATGGCTGCCGCAGCGCCGTCGCCAAAGAGTATGCAGGACGACCTGTCGGAGAAGTCAAGAAAGCGTGAAAGCGCCTCATTTGCAACTACAAGGACGTATTTCAGCGAGTCATCTGTCTCGAGGAAGCGCCTTGCGGTGTCAAGTGCATACACAAAGCCCGAGCAGGCTGCGTTCAGGTCAAAGGCAGCAGCATTCGGTGCTCCTATCTCATGCTGGATAACGCTTGCCATACTGGGCGTAAGAAAATCAGAGGTGACAGTACACGAGATGACCAGTCCGATATCCTCGGGAGATACCCCTGCTGCCTCTATTGCTCGCAGCGAAGCCTGTTTTCCCATGTACCATGTGGGCTCCCAGCCTGCCATCGGACGCTCGGTTATGCCCGTTCTTGTCCTTATCCACTCGTCGTTGGTCTCGACAAAACGGGTGAAGTCGTCGTTTGTCAATATCTGCTCGGGCACATATCTGCCCATTCCCAAAATGCTGATACCCATTAATAACTCCTTAGCAATTAAAAAATATGCAAATATGGTTGTAAAAACCAAAAAATTGTGTTATAGTAATAATGTCGGCAGGCTGTCCGATGACCTTTTTCGTCAAACGGGCATAATACCACACATATAATATTGTAAATCATTTTGAGTTTTTTTGCAACGATATTTTGGCACTTTGACAATTTCAAGACAAAATATCGTCATTTCTCACAAATTTGCAATCGATTATTAAGATATTTCCACCATAACATTGAATATAACGCACAGAAAGGATGTTTATTATTATGACAATTTCACTATTTTCGGGACAGGGCTCACAGTACGAGGGAATGGGCAAGGATAT
Source organism: Ruminococcus flavefaciens (assembly GCF_900116855.1). GTDB lineage: Bacteria > Bacillota > Clostridia > Oscillospirales > Ruminococcaceae > Ruminococcus > Ruminococcus flavefaciens_R. Next base: position 68,459 of record NZ_UETD01000014.1, on the reverse strand, counting down.
AGCAGAGGCTATGCCCGAGCTCCTCTCCGTATACGAGACAGGTTCCGGAATACTCGGCTGCGACCTGAAGGAGATATGCTTCAATGCTCCTCTCGACGAGCTGTCGAGGACCATCAACTCCCAGCCCGCTGTCATGGCGACCTCCATCGTGTGCCTGAAAGCCGCTCAGTCAAAGGGCTTCACCTTTGACGGTGTCGCAGGTCACTCCCTCGGTGAGTACGCAGCTATGTACGCCTCGGGAATGATATCCCTTGAGGACGCATTCCGCCTTATAAAGGCAAGAGCAGCCGCTATGGAGGAGGCTACCGCTTCCGCAGAGGGTGCTATGGCTGCTGTCATGAAGATAGCGCCCGAGGAGGTGGAAAGAGTCTGCGGCGAGGCTAAGGAATATGTCACAGCAGTAAACTACAACTCCCCCACGCAGACCGTTATCGCAGGAACTCCCGAGGGTATCGCCGAGGTCAGCGAGGTATTCGCAGGTATGAAGGCAAGAGTTATCCCCCTCAATGTTGCAGGCGCTTTCCATTCAAAGCTTATGCAGCCTGCTGCGGACAAGTTCTACGAGACCGCAAAGACTATCGAGTTCAAAGCTCCTCAGGTGAAGTACTACTCCAACCTGACAGGCGGCGAGCTCACGGATTTCTCGGATATGGCTTCGCTGCTTGCAAAGCACATCGTATCCCCTGTCCGCTTTACATCGGAGCTTGCTGCCATGCATGAGGCAGGTGCAGACAGATTCGTTGAATTCGGACCCGGAAGAACTCTCACAGGACTGGTAAAAAAGACACTCAAGGACGTGACAGCTGTAAATGTTGAAGATATCGATACCCTTGAAGGAGCATTATCATGAATAAATTCGCACTCATAGGCCACCCACTGGGACACTCAATGTCCCCTCTTATACACGAAAAGCTTTTCGCTCTCAGCGGACTCAGCGACACCTCCTACGAGCTCATAGATATAGCTCCCGAGGATATGGCAGGCAGCCGCGGACTTCTTGAAAGCCTCCGCGGTCTCAACGTGACCATCCCCCACAAGCAGGCTGTCATCTCTCTGGTGGACGAGCTTGCAGACAGCGCTCAGCGCTATAACTCCGTAAACTGCATCAGCAACGACGGCGGCAGGCTCACAGGCTACAACACCGACTGCGACGGCTTCCTCCGTTCTGCGGAGCTGCTCCCCATCGGCGGGAATGTGGCTATTCTGGGCTGCGGCGGTGTCGGCAGGATGATAGCCATTGAGGTCGCCCGCCACGGCGGAAACATCACCCTCGCCGTTATCCCTCAGGACGTAAAGAACGCTCAGCTCCTCATGGCTGAGATACTTGCAAAGTGCAGCGATGCTTCCGTGAGAATTGCCGATATAGCTACACTTGAGGGCAGCTATGACCTGCTCATAAACGCTACTCCCGTGGGTATGTACCCCAAGGTGGACGCCTGCGCGGTAAGCGATACCGTTATCGAGAACTCCCTCAGCGTCTTTGACGTTATCTATAACCCCACCGAGACCCTGCTGATGAAAAAGGCAAGAGCTCTCGGCAAGACCGCTGTGGGCGGCGCTTCAATGCTGGTATATCAGGCTGTAAAGGCTCATGAGATATGGTACGGCGGACAGTTCTCCGCTGAGGATATCTCAAAGATAATCATTGACGTTGAAAATGCCGTTGACAGCATGAACAAATGATAAGACCCGCAAAAGCCTGCGATGCCTCCCGTATCGCAGAAATAATCATAACCAACTACCGCGTGAACTTCTACCCCTTCTTCCGCAATGACCCATTCTATTTCGGGGAGCTCAACGTGGTGGATATGGCGGCGGAGTACTGTGAGGGCTCCGAGGAGCTGCAAAACACCTATGTCTATGATGACGAGGGCGTTGTCAAGGGCATTATCCGCGTAAGCGGCACCGAGGTGGTGAAGCTCTATGTGGAGCCTCAGTTCCAGAACAGCGGCATAGGCGCTGAGCTTCTGGAGTTCGCCGTTAAGGAGTTCGGTGCGGACAACCTCTGGGCACTTGAATACAACACACGCGGCATAGCCTTCTATGAGCGCCATGGCTTTCAGCTCACAGGCGAGAAGATGATAGAGGACGAATGGGTGCCGCTGGTGAAAATGGAGAGAAAAGGGTGAGACCATGCTGGCACATGACTTCGGAATAATGCAGGAGACTCCCGAAAAAGGGAGCTATATCAGCTATGAGCCTGAGAAATACGGCTGCATTTCGGTGCATGATGACTATATCCTGCCCATATTCCCGAAGCTCGGGGAGCTGAAATGCTTCCGGCACAGCCTTGACCGTCCCGAATACGGACCGGCATATTACGGCATTACCCTAATACCGCCCGAGTCCCTCGGCGGCTTTATCGAAGCCACTCTCGGCTGCCCTCAGCTCTCGGAGCTGACAGCCCTGCTGACCGAGGCTCAGCGCGAAAACAAATTCGTTATCCATTTCGGAATCTGATACTGTCCCCGATACGGGCAGTTCCGTTATCTAAGGAGAAATATATGACTGTATTTTTATGCGGCTTTATGGGCTGCGGAAAATCAACTATCGGCAAGCTTGCGGCAAAGAAACTGGGCTGCGGCTTCTGCGACACCGACGACATCATAGTCAGGACCCTCGAAATGACGATACCCGAGATATTCGAGCAGAAGGGCGAGCCCTTCTTCCGTCAGACAGAGGCTGAGATCGTGAAGTCCCTCTGCGGCAAGACTACCGTTGCTGCCTGCGGCGGCGGAGCTATGCTCAATCCCGATACCGCAAAGGCTGCAAAGGACGCAGGTGCCGCCGTCATTTTCCTTGACGTCCCCTTTGAGACCTGCTATGAGCGCATAAAGGACGATACGAACCGTCCCATCGTGGTAAAGTCCACAAAGGAGGAGCTGGAAGCCCTGTACAACGCGCGCAGGGACGTATATCTGAAACACTCCACCATAAGACTCGAATGCAACGGCAGCCCCGTTGAAAATGCGGAGCGCATCGCCGAGGCTGTCAGAAAGTGAGCAGACTATGCTTATCTATAACGCTGAAATTCACACCATGGACTCCCGCGGCTCCATTGAAAACGGCTGGCTGGAGGTCGAGGACGGCAAGATAAAGGCTCTGGGCGAGGGCTCTCCCGCGGCTGTCCCCGAGGACAGCATTGACGCCTGCGGAGGACTTCTCCTCCCCGGCTTCATTGACGCCCACACCCACCTCGGCATCATCGAGGACGGTCTTGACTTCGAGGGAGACGACTGCAACGAGTCCACAGACCCATTCACTCCTCAGATGAGGGCTATCGACGGTATCAATCCCTTCGACCGCTGCTTTGAGGAAGCCCGTATGCGGGGCATAACCGCTGCGGCATCAAGTCCCGGAAGCGCCAACGCCTGCGGCGGCGAGATAGCTGCCATAAAGACCTACGGCAGGCGCATCGATGATATGCTCATACGAAACTGCGGAATAAAGTTCGCTCTGGGAGAAAATCCCAAGAACGTCTACAACGGCAGGGAGGAGACTCCCGTTACCCGTATGGCGATAACCGCTCTCATAAGAGAGGGGCTGTACAAGGCGCGCCGCTACGTCCACGACATGGACAGCTATTACTCCGACAGCGAGAACTACGATCCCCCCGAGTACGATATCAAGTGCGAGGCGCTCATGCCCCTCCTCGACCGCAAGATAAAGGCTTTCTTCCACTGTCACCGCGCCGACGATATCTGCACCGCTATGCGTATCTCCAAGGAGTTCAACCTTGACCCCGTTATCATCCACGGCACCGAGGGCTACAAGATAGCCGATATCCTCGCCGAGGAGAATATCCCCGTTATCTGCGGTCCCCTTATGTGTGACCGCTGCAAGCCCGAAATGCGCGGACTTGAGCTGAAAAACGCATCTGTGCTCCACGAGAGCGGCGTTAAGACAGCTATCTGCACAGACCACACGGTAATACCCATACAGTACCTGCCCCTGTCCGCACAGGCTGCGGTAAAGGGCGGTCTCAGCCTTGACGACGCAATAATGACCATTACGGCTTATCCTGCCGAGATACTGGGCATCAGCGACTCCACAGGCACCATCTCCGAGGGCAAGGACGCTGATCTACAGCTCTATGCAAAGGGCTGCAATCCTCTTGACCTCATGTCGGAGCCGCTGCTCGTCATGATAGACGGCAATGTGTGCCGCAGGGAGATATGATATGAAAAAGCTGCTATCACTGCTGGCATCAGCCGCCATTACTTTCAGTGCCGCTCCTCTTTCCGAGGCTGCTGCAGAGGACGTTGGCGGCTTTGTGCTAAGCTATACCATCGAGGACAAGCAGGCTACGGTAACAGGCTGTGCGGGAAGCGACGCCATTCTCATCATACCTGCGGAGCTGGAAGGCTGTCCCGTAACGGCTGTTGCCGACGACGCCTTCTCGGGCAACAAGGATATCGGCGTTTGCGTCATACCCGACAGCGTAAAGACTATCGGCGAAAGAGCATTCAGCGCCTGTCCTTCCCTCAGCACCATCACCATCGGCAGCGGCGTGGCTGAGATCGGCGATTACGCCTTTACAGCCTGCCCTGCACTCGCCTATATCGACGTCAACAAGAACAACGCCACATACAGCAATATCGACGGCTGTCTCTACGAAAACGGCGACACTCTGCTCCTCTACGCAGGAAGCTCCGAAGCCGTCATAAACAAGAACACCAAGACTATCCGAAAGGGAGCATTCTTCGGCAAGGCTGACATTGTTTCCGCAGCACTTCCCGACAGTGTAAAAACTATCGACGACCACGCTTTCTCGGGCTGCCTTTCGCTGAAATCCGTAGATATCCCCGACTCGGTGACAACTCTGGGAAAGGGCTGCTTCATGAGCTGCAGCGAGCTTGAGAGCGTCACCGTGGGCAAGGGCGTGAAAACCATACCCGAAAACTGCTTCCACTCCTGCACCTCGCTGAAAACCGCGGATATCCCCGACACCGTCACTTCCATAGGCAGCGAAGCCTTTTACAGCTGCTCGGATATCAGCGGGATCTACGTCACCGACTCTGTAAAGACCATAGGAAGGGAGGCTCTCGGCAGAAGATACGACGCAAGAAGCAGCTCCTCCGAGAACATCTCGGGCTTCATCATAAGGGGCGAAAAGGGCTCTGCTGCTGAGAAATATGCCTCGGACTCGGGACTCGCCTTCGAGGTGGGAAAGGCCCCAAGAGGAGATGTCAACGGCGACGGCTTCATCGATGCCGTGGACGCTTCCACGGTGCTGGCAGAGTACGCACGGCTCTCATCAAACAAGAAAGGCACTTTTACAGCCGAGCAGAATATCGCTGCCGACTTCAACGGCGACGGCAAAGTTGATGCGGTGGACGCTTCGGCTATTCTGGCGAAATACGCTTCACTTTCCGCAAGGTCGCTTTAACACTGAGTTACTTTACTATAACAAATTGCTTTTTTCGCCAAAACCCGACCTTTTTTGAACTAAAAATTTCTATGCCGTCTCCGCTCCCCAAACTATTGACAGAAGCCGTCAAAAATAGTATCATAGAAGTTAATAATATCAATGCAAGGAGGAATTATTATGCTGACCGACATGAACAGCAAATTTCAGAAGGAAGGTCTCACCTTCGACGATGTGCTGCTTATACCCGCTGAATCAAACGTTACCCCCAACATGATCCAGATCGGTACTCAGCTCACTAAGACTGTCCACCTCAATACTCCTATCATGACTGCCGCTATGGACACCGTTACCGATTCCCGTATGGCTATCGCCATCGCCCGTGAGGGTGGTATCGGTATCATCCACAAGAACATGACCATAGAGCAGCAGGCTGAAGAGGTCGATAAGGTAAAGAGAAGCGAGAACGGCGTTATCGTTAACCCCTTCTCACTTACAGAGGACCATATCGTTGCCGATGCGGACGAGCTCATGGGCAAGTACAAGATCTCAGGCGTTCCGATAGTTGACGGAAAGGGCAAGCTGGTTGGTATCATCACCAACAGAGATATGCGCTTCCTCACAGACTTCAATGCCAAGATCTCAGAGGTAATGACAAAGGACAACCTTATCACTGCGCCCGTCGGAACTACTCTCGAGCAGGCTCAGGATATTCTCCGCGCACACAAGATCGAAAAGCTCCCCATCGTTGACGAGGCAGGCTATCTGAAGGGACTCATCACCATCAAGGATATCGAGAAGTCAGTTCAGTACCCCAATTCCGCCCGTGACAGCAAGGGCAGGCTCCTCTGCGGCGCTGCTATCGGCGTTACCGCAAACGTTCTCGAAAGAGCAAAGGCTCTCATTGACGCTCAGGCTGACGTTCTGGTTCTTGACTCAGCTCACGGACACAGCGCTAACATCATCAAGTGCCTGAAGATGGTCAAGGAAGCTTTCCCCGAGATCCCCGTTATCGCAGGCAATATCGCTACCGCAGAGGCTGCTGAGGCTCTTATCGCAGCAGGTGCCGACTGCCTCAAGGTAGGTATCGGACCAGGTTCCATCTGCACCACCCGTGTTGTTGCAGGTATCGGCGTTCCCCAGATCACCGCTGTTTATGATGTAGCCTGTGTCGCTCAGAAGTACGGTATCCCCGTTATCGCAGACGGCGGTATCAAGTATTCGGGCGATATCGTAAAGGCTCTTGCAGCAGGCGCAAACGTTGTTATGCTCGGCTCGCTCCTTGCAGGCTGTGCAGAAGCTCCCGGTGAGACCGAGATCTATCAGGGACGTCAGTTCAAGGTTTACAGAGGCATGGGAAGCCTCGGTGCTATGGCAAACGGCTCCAAGGACAGATACTTCCAGGAGGGCGCCAAGAAGCTGGTTCCCGAGGGAGTTGAGGGTCGTGTTCCCTTCAAGGGCCCCGTTGCCGACACTATCTTCCAGCTCGTGGGCGGTATCCGTTCGGGTATGGGATACTGCGGATGTGTTGACATCCCCACTCTCCACGAGAAGGCTAAGTTCATCCGCATCACAGGTGCAGGACTCAAGGAGAGCCACCCCCACGATATCTATATCACCAAGGAAGCTCCCAACTACTCAACACAGATATAAAAAATTCCCCTGAGCGCTTGTCTGAACGCTCAGGGGCTTGTTTTTTATCGTTTCACAGACTGCTTGCCATTTTTCTTCCTTGTGCAGAGGTATATTATAAGCCCGATAACGAGGGCTATCACTACAGGGACGCCAAATATCAGCGCCATTACGAACAATTGAATAAATACGGAGCCGTCCCTGTCTACGGTATATTCTGCCTTGTTGCCGCTTGCCTTTACTTTATAGAGGCAGGTCGTGCTGACGTGCTTCACCTTCACAGGCTCGGTGACTCCGAGGACCTCGCCCTTTTCGTTACAGTAGGCTACCTTAAATCTGCCGTAATACTCAAAGACCTCCTGATTTTGGACATTGCTTGGCACACCGAACTCCAGCGAGCACTTATCCTTTTCGGCATGGTTGTACTTCACGAAATACCTTTTCAGCATACAGCTTGTATAGCCGTCATCGTAGACCGCAAGTCCGCAGCTGTCATCGAGGGCAATGGGATCGCTGTTTCCCCTGCCGATATAGTCTGCATAGACATTGCGGCATACGCTGTACTTCTCGTCATTTTCATTTGTGGTCGGGTCGGGATAGTATTTATCGTCAGTCTTCTTCGGGAAGAGCAGGTCAACGAAAGCTGTTCCCTCGGGAGCGTTCCCGTACTCTATCTCTATACTCCATACGGCTGTTCCAAGTCCCATCGCAAAGGCGCTCATGCCGCCGAAAATGCAGGTCATTACCGTAAATACGACTGCTATGGCAGCCTTGATATGCTTTTTCATAATATCCCCCATCACGCGCATTACTGTCTGTACTGCTGATTTTTCTTTTTATTGTGTCTTAAAATAAGTATCACCACAACTACAACAATTGCTGCTATAACTGCACCACCAAGAACTGCTATTATACATACAACGATCACGGTACCAAATACAAAGGCAGTCAATCCTTTTCCGACATCTATACCATTATCAAGCTTGCACTCAAGACTTGTTCCGTTCGCATTGACATAGAAATTCGCAGGTTTATCGTTATGCTCTGTCTCCACAGGCTCTGTGACCGCAAGTACATTGCCCTTTTCGTCGCAGTACGCCAACTTCAGGCTGCCGTAGTAATTGGAAACGTCTGTGTTTATCAGCTTCTGCTCGTCCAGTACTATATCCATCCTGAAGCTGTTCACCCTGTACTCTGTGGCAATGTCCCTGCCGAAAAGGCAGCTGGTATAGCCGTCATCATACTTTACAAGCTCGCAGTCCTCCGGAAGAGTCAGAGTTTCTTCTGTACGCTCGCCGTTTTCATCCTCTCCGTGAAGTATGATCGCTGCGGAGGGCTTACCGTCTGCGGAAGCGTATTTGTCATCTTCGGTTTTCGGGAGCAGTATATCAACAAATACCGTTCCCTCGGGAGCGTCTGTATAGCGGACAGCTATAATACCGTCTGCGGCTACCCACGCAAATGCGTTCATGCCGCCGAAAAGGCAGGTCATTACTGTGAATATGACTGCGACCATTGTTTTGATGTGTTTTTTCATAATGCTGCACCTCTTATCTGTTTTTCTTATTATAGCACCGGGCAGGCACAACTTCAACCGAAAACGGCAAATCTTAAATCAATTGTAAAAATATTGTAACAAAAAGAAGACCTCAGCTGACTTCTTTTTAATGCTGTGCAATAATTGTTACTAATACAAATCGGAATTTAACACCGCAGGTGTTAAATTCCGAAGCCCTTAGCCTTTAGCTTTTAGCCATCAGGAAGCGGCTTCGCCGCTTTATTATCGGGCGGCGGAACGCCGCCCCTACATCAGGCTAACGGCTAATGGCTATGGGCTAACGGCTTAAATCAGCAATACAATATCCCTGCAAAGCCATCAGGGCATAAAAATACCGTGCCCGAATACCGGACACGGCAATTTGTTTTTCATTTAGGGTAGCGTGATCGCTGCCCTGTAATACCCTATATCGCAGTCTTTGCCTGCTTATGCAGCATCTGCTGCCGAAACAACATTCTGTCCGCTGCACTCCTCTGCATTTGCAAAGCAGTTCATGCTCCCAAGGAAGCAGGCGACCGCTGCAAGCACAAGCGCTGCTGCTGTTTTTAACGCATTTTTCATAGTGAAAAAGCTCCCCCTTATGCTTTGATAATGGAATTATAGCACATAAAAAAGGGAATTTCAAGAGGCTTTTGAAAAGTTCATAAATCTGTAACAAAAAAAGGGAGCAAAGCACCCTTTTTTTCGATATATCATGAAATAACGTATGCCTTGCCGTCGATGGTATAGATAGCTATATTCATATAATCGCCGAATCTGTACCTGAGGGAATAGCTTCCGCCGTCATTGGGCTTATGATAGGTAACGTCCACCATGTACATATTCCTTGATGTGATATTACAGCCCGGTATAGCAGTCTCCACAAGCTTGTCATACTGCTCGAATGCGCCCTCTGTGTCCTTGAGTCTGCCGTCGATAAGAATGTAGTCAAAGGTGAAGTCAGAGCCCGTATACTGCTTGAGAAGCTCATACTCGGCATCAAGGAACTCCTTTTCGGTGCTGTACTCGGAATTCTCCAGACGGTACTTGATAAGGTCGGGGTGAACTGCCTTCTTGAAGCTCTCAACGTCCTGATTATTTACGGAATAGAAGTAATTTGTCAGTGCTGAAGCCTCATCTATGGTAACGAAACGGGGGTCCATATCTATGCCCATAGGGAAATCATTATCACCTGCCTCGAATTTCTGGTACTCTCCGCCGTATGGCATATCCTCGAGGTCCTTGCTGTAATCGTCGGGAAGATCTCCGCCTATAAGGTTATTTGGGTCGCTTGAAAAAGAACTTTTGCTGCTGCATGAAACTGCCGCTGAAGCTGTTATAACTGCCGCAGCCATAATAGCAGCTGCTTTTCTGAAAAAAACTCTCATAGATATGCCTCCTTAGCCGAATGTATAATACTTTCCGCCCTTGACGGCAAAAACTATCTCATAGCCTGTTACTATGGGATTTTCCTGCCCGTATGCGTCCTCGCCCATGATATAGAAGCAGGCATCGATGACCTCATCGCTCTCTGACTTTACCTGTTCATAGTAGTCCTTGCCGAAAACTTCATTGAGGGACTCGAAATAGGTCTCAAGGTTGTCTTTGGTCTCATCGTATACGGGAGCCGCTTCAAGCTTTATCCTTGTTATCTTGTAATCGCCGTACATATTGTCCGCAAGACTTGAACAGCGCTTTGAGAACGAGGTCTTCAGGTCGTAATCGTACTCCTTGCCGAGAAAGCCCTCCATCTCGTCTATATAGCTGGGGAACATACACTTCTGATAGGAATTATAATCAGCCGCCGGGAACGAAAGGAAGTACTTTTCAAGAGTAAGCATGAGCTCGTCGGAGAACTCGGTATCGTCGTAATAAAGCTTTACTCCGCTGCTGCTCATCTTATATGAGCCCAGCTCTGCGTCCTCGGCGCCCTCGTCGGGAGTTATGAGCTCATTGCCGACCAGTCCCAGATCCAGCGGATCGCTGTCAACAGCGGCGCTGCTGACCTTTTCCTGTATCTTAGTATAATACTCATCGGAATTGTAGTTGTCTCCCGAAAGCTCTGCTCCGCCTGCGGGAGACGAAGTAGGTGTCTGGACTGCTGTCTCCGCATAAAGAGGCATACTGATCTCTTTATTCTTTGCACATCCCGAAAATCCCTGCACTCCTGCCGAAGCGGCAAGCATCAGTGCTGTAAGTCTCAGCTTTCTCATAGAATTGTCCTCTCATGATCAATATACGGCATATTTTCCCATTGCTCCCGCCCACTCGGCAGCTGCCGAGCCCTCGGGTGCGAATACTGTAATATCGGGAAGCTCCTCGAGCCCCCAGCCCTCATATTTCAGATCCTGACTGAGAATAGTCAGTGTTCTCATCCCCGTACAGGCTGTGAAAGCCTGCTGCTGTATGCGTGTCACCTCTGCGGGGATAGTAAGCTCGGTTAGGCTTATGCATCCCGCAAATGCACCGCACTCTATCTCTTTAAGTCCTGACGGAAGGTTAATGTCCGCAAGCTTCTGACAGTCCGCAAAGGCACCCTCGCCTATGACTGTCACGCTCTCTGGCAGAGCTACCGAGACAAGGTCGGGCTTAGCCTCAAAGGCATAAAAACCCACCTCGGTAACGGGAGTGCCATCTATCTCGGCAGGTATCTCCACATTGGAGTCCTTACCCTTATAACTTGTTATGATAACTCCGCCGTCAACGACTTCATAATCGTACTCCTCAGTCGAAACTATATTGCGCTCTCTTTCAGTAGCAAGAGGCTCATCGGTCTCCGATTCGGTCACCGCTTCGGTCTCGGCAGTATCGCTGCTCACCTCGCCGTCCTTTTTAACCTTGCTGCCACAGCCCGAAAAGCAGACCGCCGCAGCCAGCATCAGCGAAGCGAATATAATCTTTTTCATATCATATCTCCCAAACCTGCAAATTGTATGGTTTATATGTGTTGATTTGGTGAAAAATCAGGACTTCTTTCCTCTTTCCTTAGCTCTCTGAGTATTGCTGAGAACTCTCTTTCTGATACGGAGAGACTCGGGAGTTACCTCGAGGAGCTCATCATCGGCAAGGAATTCAAGGCAGTCCTCAAGGCTGAGAACTCTCGGAGGAACAAGACGGAGAGCGTCATCGCTTCCGCTTGCACGGGTATTTGTCAGGTGCTTCTTCTTGCAGACGTTTACAACGAGGTCCTCTGTCTTGGGAGAAGCTCCAACGATCATGCCCTCATATACGGGAGTACCTGCTGTGATGAAGAGCTGTCCGCGCTCCTGAGCGTTGTAAAGACCGTAGGTAACAGCCTCGCCCGTCTCGAAGGAAACGAGAGAGCCTGTGTTTCTGCGCTCGATATCTCCCTTGTAGGGCTGATAGCCGTCGAAAACGTGGCTCATGATACCCTCGCCCTTTGTATCTGTGAGGAACTCGCTCTTATAGCCGAAAAGTCCTCTTGCAGGGATAAGGAACTCGATACGCATACGGCTTCCCTGGGGGTGCATATCCACCATGTCGCCCTTACGAGCACCTATCTTCTCCATTACAGAGCCTACGCAGTCCTCGGGAACGTCGATGACAAGACGCTCGATAGGCTCAAGGCGTCTGCCGTTCTCGTCCTGCTTGTAGAGAACGTGGGGAGTTGATACGCCCAGCTCATAGCCCTCACGGCGCATATTCTCGATAAGTATGGAAAGGTGCATCTCGCCTCGTCCTGCAACGCGGAATGCATCGGTGCTCTCTGTCTCCTCAACGCGGAGGGATACGTCCTTGAGAAGCTCCTTGAAAAGTCTCTCGCGGAGCTGACGTGATGTAACGAACTTGCCCTCTCTGCCTGCAAAGGGGCTGTCGTTTACGGAGAATGTCATCTCAACGGTAGGCTCGCTTATCTTCACGAATGGAAGCGGATCGGGAGCGTCTGTTGCACAGATTGTGTCTCCTATGGTTATTCCCTCGATACCCGATATCCATACGATATCGCCCATAGCAGCCTCCTGAACGGGAACACGGTTGAGTCCCTGTATCTGGAGGAGGGAAACTATCTTTGAGTTGTAGTTCTTCTTTGAGCCTGTGTAGTCACAGACAGTTACCTGCTGATTAACAGCTATCTTTCCTCTTACGATACGTCCGATACCGATACGACCCACATACTCATTATAGTCGATAGAGGAAATGAGCATCTGGAGAGGATCGTTCTCCTCGCCCTTGGGGGGCTCGATGTAGTTGATGATGGTGTCGAAAAGGGGCTTCAGGTCTGTACCTGCCTCATACTGGCTGAGTGAAGCTGTGCCGCTTCTTCCCGAGCAGAAAAGCAGGGGGCTCTCGAGCTGTTCCTCGTTTGCGTCAAGGTCAAGGAGGAGCTCCAGCACCTCGTCGCCTATCTCATCAAGACGGGCGTCGGGACGGTCTATCTTGTTTACCACAACGATGATCTTGTGGCCCATTTCCAGTGCCTTTGACAGTACGAAACGTGTCTGGGGCATGGGTCCCTCTGCGGCGTCAACAAGGAGCAGAACGCCGTCCACCATCTCCAGTACACGCTCTACCTCGCCGCCGAAATCGGCATGACCGGGGGTGTCGATGATGTTGATCTTCACGCCGTTGTACATAACTGAGGTATTCTTCGCAAGGATAGTGATACCTCTCTCCCTCTCGATGTCGTTTGAGTCCATTACACGCTCAGCGACCTCCTGATTTTCACGGAAAACGCCGCCCTGCTTGAGCATCTCGTCAACGAGGGTGGTCTTACCGTGGTCAACGTGGGCGATAATGGCAATGTTTCTTAAATCTTCTCTTATCATATTTTCTTTCCTCCATAAGGTTTTCGTAGGGCATCTCTAAAAACCTATTTGATCAAGAAAAAACGGATAGGTACGGCAGAGGCAAGGAAAGCTCCCGAAGGCGTGCTGACGCACTCCGAGGGAGTTTGACACAGCATATGTCGTGCATAGCCGTTTTTTCTCAAAGTGGGTTTTTAGAGATGTCCTATATGTGAACGGCTTTATGCCGTTGTCTTATTTGCCAGCCGTTCAAGCTCTGAACGGAGTATGTCAATGTCCTTGAAGTCCTTGGGTATGTACAGTGTCATGTTTTTCGGTGAGCCGCCTCCGCTGTGTGCGGGAGCAGTCTGCACCCTCGCCCGAAGGTATCTCTCTCCGTCGGCGACGCTGTATACCTGCTTTATGATACTGCCATAGCGGTCTGTCACATCCTGCCTGCAAATGAAAATGTCAGCCTCGGCAGGTGAGGATATATCCCTCATATTGTCGATCATTTTCAAGGCGCTGAAGTTGCCCTTCATACTGTCCCAGCTCTGGGGCTTGCCGAAAAGTGGGTCGTTGGTGAACGCCTTCATCAAGTCCACATGGCAGACGGTGTCATCGGTAATGATGTATGCCGCCATGGAATTCCTGCCATAGAGTATCCAGAGATACGCCGCAATGCCCGAAATAACAAGGTAGGCGACTATGAGCAGCAGCATTGTCGAGCTGTCAGCCCGTGAGATCGAAAATCCCAATATAGTTGCACCTGCAATGAGTATCGCAAGCATTATCTTCTTCGCCATGAGAACACGCTGATATCTGTCGGAAAAACGCTCTGTATCGGGTATCCTGCAAATCGTCATATCTCCACCTCTTTTACTTGTGTGTGACTCTGTCCCCAAGCTTTCCTGCAAGTATAGCCGAAAGCTCCTCGGCAGTGCCCTCGGTGATATCCGACAGCCTGAAAACAGAGGTCTGATCGGGAGATGCAATTAATATATGATCCTTATAGGTAATGACCTTCTTAACGGCAGCATAGCTGTATCTGCCCTCGACGGTCACGCCGTTTTCGGCGGTATATCTTGATGTGTAGCCCTCGTCCTCAAAGAGGAGCTCCTCACTGAGACTGTACCTTTTCCCCAAAAGGGAGACAGCTGCCGCAACGAACCTGACAGCGCGTATCAGTATACTCACCGCAGTAAAAAAGCAGGCTATTCCTCCAACCAGATACATGACCCGTGCATATCTGAAGCCTTCTTTGTGTTCATATAAAACACGGATGCCGTGAACGCAGAAAACAAAGCACAGAACACTGAGTCCCAGAAGCATCAGCAGCACCATGACCGCTCCGAATGACATCGTCATCCTCAGCTCTGTCAGTAACATTCTTTTGTCCCTCTGACTGTTTATCCTTATCATATCTTCACGCTCCTTTTGTCAATGAAGCGGTCGCCGAACCTTGCCGAAAGGAAATGTTCCAGCTCGGGTACGCTGCCCTCGGTCAGCTCAGACTTGTGTATGATGAAGGCTTTATTTGCTTCCACGAAGATAAAGAAGTAATTCATGGTCTCCACAGCCTTGTTGATAGTGCCGTAGGGATAGGTCTTATGTACCGTGAAGTTCTCTGCTAACTTGAAGCTCTCGAGGACCTCGCCGCCGAAGATGATCTCAGTCGAGCAGGGATACGGCAGGAGCTTCAGCTCGCCCTTGTCGGAGCTCAGCAGCTTGATTATGTCCCACGCCCGCAGCATCGCAACGGTAAATGCCAGCGCGATGAAAAAGTAATCCGTGTTGATGCGGTATCTGATCTCATATTTCACCAGCCATATCCCCGCGATCAGACTTGCTGCGAGCCACAGACCGTCCGATATGAGCTTTTTGATGATATAAGGTGTTTTTGTCAGAGAGTAAAGCGCCTTCAGATGGTTGTCATTGTATGTTACTCTTGCCCTTACCATATCACTTCTCCTTGAATTTACCGCCAAGCTTTGTGCGGAGCAAAGCTCTCAGCTCATCGGGAGTGCCCTCGATGAAGTCCTCTGCATTGCACGCCACATATCCCGCAATGGAGATATTCATGAGGAAAAAGCCTTCCTTCTCGGCGGCGCTTATAAACTTGTCATAGGCGTATTCCGCGTGCTTGCTGTCGTGATCGGTCTTTGTGCTGATCGTAACGCCCTCGTCATTGAAGACGTACTCCCCTGTAAGCCCAGGATTTGCCTCCGTGACCTTCTTGTGGAGCTTCATGGGCTCCATTTTCACAAGAAGCCGTATCATATAGAGCACAAACAGCAGAAAGAAGGCACTGACAAGCAGCACTAAAAGGGGTTCAGCCTTATGTGTACGGGCAGTTTCCGCAACAAGACATATGGAATTTATGAGGAAAAGTGCTCCCGTTATAATGGCGATATTCTTGGTAGTTTTATAGGCTTTAGTGTTTCTGATTATCAATGAGTAGTGTTTCAGGTCATTGTTTATTGCGATCCTTACCACGGTTATCCCTCCACAATCTTTATACATTTCTGCACAAAAAGGCTGTATTTCCGTGCAAATCCTCTTTTTTTCAGGGCATAAAAAAGCCCTTGCAGGAAAATTGCAAGGTCTCAGGCGGATAGTGTCAAACAAAAACAGCCCCGAAAATTTCGGGGCGTTCTGGTGGGAGAGGATGGATTCGGACCATCGAAGCTGAAAAGCAACAGATTTACAGTCTGCCCCCTTTGGCCACTCGGGAACTCTCCCATAAAGGATCTTGTATTTTGTCTTTGGACAAAATAATGGAGCTGGTGGACGGACTCGAACCCCCGACCTGCTGATTACAAATCAGCTGCTCTACCAACTGAGCTACACCAGCGCTAATGCTTAATTATTATATCACATTTGCTGCTGCTTGTCAAGTACTTTTTTCAACTTTTTTTGAAAAGTCTGGTCGAGGCGACAGGACTCGAACCTGCGGCATCTTGCTCCCAAAGCAAGCACTCTACCAAACTGAGCTACGCCTCGGATTAGTTCTTCGGCAAGTCCTTGACGGACAGCTTTTATATTATACCAGAACGCATCGTTCTTGTCAAGCGGCTTTCTCACATTTTGTAACATCATACAATAGATATTGTAGGTTTTTGTAATATTTTGCCGCCCTTTCAACAAAAAAAGGGAGCTCAAAGCTCCCTTAACAGATCATTAGTCCTTGATATCGTCGGCAATATCCTCAGCTGCGTCCTTAACGTCCTCAACAACGTCCTCAGCCTTATCCTTGATATCCTCAACAGCGTCCTCAGCTGCTTCCTTTACGGAATTATCATTGATCTCGAAATCGATGCTCTCGTCTGTGTCAAAGTTATCGAAATCATCGTAATCGTCATCATCATAATCTGAACCCGAGCTCTTATCCTTGAGCGCCTGTGCTGCAACATATCCAACAGCAGCTGCTGCGCCGGCTGCTAAAATAGCGACTAAAAACTTATTCATTTTAATTTCCTCTTTTCTCCGCAAGAAATAGTACTTACCGAACCGCTTGCGATCGGATTACGATAATCTGAATTTATTATACCATACTTTTTTTATAATTTCAACTCTTTACATATTATTTGTTAAAAACATCAAAATTGAAAGGGCAGTTATTGGTGCAGTTTCACAACGCAGTATTCTTTTGCCCAGCCAGACCCTTTCCGCACCTGCTTCCACCAGTGCGTCAGCCTCCTCCTTGTCGAAGCCGCCCTCGCTTCCGATAAAGAGTCCTGCGGTCTTTATGCCGTCAAAGTCCACCTCTCCGAAGGAGCGTCCGCCCTCCTCCTCATAGAGGAGAATGCTGCGGTCAAGAGAGCTGCTCATCTTAACGCTCTCCCTGAAGCTTACCAGCGGTGTCACCTCCGGGATTATCCCCCTGCCCGACTGCTTTGCAGCCTCCTCGGCTATCCTGCACAGTCTCGGCAGCTTCTTCTTAGCGAAGTCCTTCTCGTCAGGACGGGATACACAGCGCCTTGTCAGCACGGGAACTATCCTTGCGGCGCCCAGCTCCACGCTTTTCTGTATGATGTATTCCAGCTTGTCAAGCTTGGGCACAGCCTGAAACAGAGTCACCGATATATCGGGCTCTGCGGCGCACCTGTGCTTCTCGATGAGGTCGAGATATACGGCATCTGCGGTAATGCTGCCGATATTGCAGCGATAATCCGTACCGTTGCAGCAGACGGTTATCTCCTCCCCCACTCTCATTCTCAGCGACCTGCCGATATGGTTGGCATCGTCGCCCGTAAGCACGATATTGTCCTCATCTATCTCATTTCTGAAAAATCTCGGCATAGCAAGCACCTCGTTACAATTCATATTAAAACAATATTATCATATCCCGCGCCCCTCTGTCAAGGCGGCAATAAAAAACCCTGTCTGACGACAGGGACTTTTGTCACTCATATTTTGAATCAACGCCAAGGTACTCCTCAAGGCACTGTCCGCTGTTGTACATCTCGGTAGCAATCTTTGAGCCCACATATCTTATGTGCCAAGGCTCGTACTGATAGCCTGTGATGTCCTCTTTTCCCTGAGGATAGCGGATTATGAAGCCGTACTCATGTGCGTGCTGTGCCAGCCATGCTGCTTCGGGCGTAGCGCCGAAGGCATCGTCAATGGTATTGCAGTCTATGACCAGTCCCGTCTGATGCTCGGAATAACCCGGGCGGGCGGAATAGGTGTCCGCCTTGTCAACTCCGTCGCTCTTGACGTAGTTGTCGTAGATTATCTCCTGATCGTGGTAGGAGCGGTAGCTGGAGCCGATATAGATGCTCAGGTCCTCCTTGGCAGCGGCTCCCGAAAGAGCCTGAAACTGCTGATAGCACAAAGGGTCAAGCTTAGGGTCGAATGTTGCGGGGAGACCGTAGCTCTTGTTGACTATGAGGACCCCCTTTATATAAGTAAGCCCCTCTGCATCATAAACAGGGGGCTCGGGTGCCTCAGCCGTATTCGACTGAGGCGACGCTGTATCATCTGTTGCTTCTCCGCGGACGGTAACCTTAATCATTACTTCCTGTGTGGAGTCTGTTGCAGACCTGAGAGTAACGTAGCAGGTACCGGGCTTTACGCCTGTGATATTGCCGATGCTGTCAACAGTGGCAATAGTCGGGTCTCCTGAGGACCAGCGCTCATCCGCTTCGCCCATGCCGTCGGGATAGCCCTGAACTCTGGGCATATCGGTCTCGCCGACGCCAAGGAATACCGAATACTTATCCAGCTTGAAATCGCTGTTGTTTACGGGCTCTGTAAGAGTTGCCGTAGTAGTGACCGCTGTTGTTGTGATAGCAGGGTCGGTAGCAGTTGCCGTAGTGGTTATAGTAGTCACGGGTGTTTTAGTCTTTCCCTTACCGTCTTTCTTTCCGTTATCCGAGCAGGCATGAGCCACAAGCAGAACGAAAAGGAGCACCAGAAGCGCTATTACGAAGAGAGCAGTCAACTGTCGTCTTCTCAGCGTCTGACGGGATACTCTTTTGCGGGGACGATGTGAATCATATCTGTTATTGTCCATATTAAAATCCCTTTCACTGCATATGTTATTATAGTACAGACAGCATGAGCCGCCCATATAAATATCTACTAACATTATATCACAGGTTAAATGAAATGTCACGCAAAATTACACCAATTCCGCATTTTTTTAACAACTTGACATATAACAGGCAGTATTTTTGGAGCTTTTTAACAAAGAAGTCATGCCGCCATCGTATTACAATGGAAAAAAGCAACGTTTTTCCGCGCCCTATCATTTCTCCTCGTTAACATTATATTCCTTGACACATTCCTCCAGAACGAGTATAATAATATTCAGCGAAAAAATGACTCATTATGCAGTGTTCCCGAAAGGAGTTATATTATATGTTGAATAAAAGGAGACTGTCCGTCATTGCCTGTGCGGCGGCAGTCCTCACAGCTGCGGCTGCCTGCAGCAGCAAGAAGAACAGCAGCAGCGATACACAGCCCGCCACCGAAAGCACCACCCCTGCTGCCACTCAGTATGACGGCAGTCCTGCGGCTGCAAACTCCGAAATGGAGATAACATGGCTGGCGGACTATGACCTGAACCCTCAGCCCGGCGGACAGCGCTCCGCTGCTCTGACTTTATTCGAGGATATCTTCGGCGGCAGGATAAACTGCGTTTACACCTCCCCCAAGGACAAGTACGAAAGACTTTCCTCAATGAGAAATTCGGGCGAGGCCGTGGATATGTTCCCCTGCGAGGCAGGAGCATTCCCCAACGGCACCACGGCAGGGCTCTTTGACCCGCTGGACCCCTATTTCACCTACATGGGCATGGATGACGGCTTGTGGTCGGATATGTCAGATGTGACGGATATGTTCGCTTACAAGGGACAGCACTATGTGGTGCCCTACTCGATTTCCGAGCCCGCAGTCCTGACATACAGCAGAAAGCTCATGGAGTCCGAGGGACTTGACGACCCGAGAAAGCTCTGGCAGGAGGGCAAGTGGGACTGGAACGCCATGAAGGGCATGATAGAAAAATTCAGGAACAATCAGCCCGATGCCCCGAGATACGGCATTAACGGCTGGTACGGACAGGCTGCCCTCGCCTCAACGGGACATACCGTTGTCGGCTTTGACGGTGTATCATTCAGCAACAACATCGGCGACGCCGAGATAGGCAAGGCTGTGGGTCTTATGAGCGAAATAAAGAACAACGGCTGGTACAGCAGCACTCTCCGCGACACCTTCCCCTCCGACCTCAATACCCTGTTCTACGCCTCGGGAAGCTGGTCTCTGGGCATTTCCAATGCCGCAAATCCCGAAGCAGACCTGATGATAGTTCCCTTCCCCAAGTCGCCCGACGCGGATAAAAACTACATCTCCTGCGACGTGAATGCCCGTATGCTGGTGAAGAACTCGCAGAAGGGCAAGGCTGTGGCGACCTATCTCAAGTGCGAACGCCTTGCAGCGTCCGACGAGACCATGAAAGCTGCCGCAAAGGAACAGGCTCTTGTGCAGCAGAAGAACGCCTCGGGCTCATTCAGAAGCTTCATCACCGAGGAGCAGTACAACGCATTGCAGGAATACCTCGACCTTTCAAAGGTGACTCCCGTGTTCGACTGCGGCTGGGGCATGGGCGAAGCAATGAGCGGCAACGGCAACTATACACCCGACAGCCGCGGAATTATGCAGAAAATAACGGAAACAGACTCCATAAGCAAGACATATGAGCAGCTCCGCGACGAATTGTCTCCTGCCATAGACGGCGAGGTATCAAAGCTCAACAGCTTATCATAAAATCCCCCCTGAGTATCCCCATCGGGTGCTCGGGGGCTTTTTATACCCTCACAGCGTCCTTTACGGGGGATATGCTCTTTTTATGATAGTAAAATATAACAAATGGCGAGTGCGTTTTTTGATACATTCTCCAAATATGTTGCTTTTTGTGCTAAATTACACACATTGTTCACAAAATCAGCGATAATTATGTTATAATAGTAACATGGAAACTGTGACCTCAGGCAGTTTCCCCTTACTTATTCATTATATAATGAGAGGAGAATGGAAATTGAGACTAAAAAACACTATCATCAAAAAGCTGACTGCTGTATCCGCATCCGCTGCCATAGCACTGACATCGGCGGTGACAACATTCAGTCCCATGACTGCCGGCGCAGCTGACAATGACTACTATAAAGCGCTTGCTATGTCACTTTATATGTATGACGCAAATGCCTGCGGCAAGGGCATTACCGACGGTCCGCTCACATGGCGCGGTGACTGTCACACCTATGATGCACAGGCTTCTGTGGGAAGTCTGGACGGCTCACTCAAATCCCTCGTTGATCCTGACGGCGACGGAAAAGTGGACGTTTCGGGCGGCTTCCACGACGCAGGCGACCACATAAAATTCAACCTCACCATCGGCTTCGCCCTGAACAGCCTTGCGCTCTCGGACTACCTCAATCCCGGCGTATATGAAAAGGCAGGCTGCAAGGACCACCTCATCTATGAGCTGAAATGGGGTGCCGATTACCTTATGAAGACAACATTCCTCGACGGCTCGGGCAGTGTAGGCGCTGTTGCACACGTTGTTGCCAACGGCGGCACAGACCACGGCATATGGTCGTCACCCGAGGTGCAGACCTACGAAAGACCCATATACTGGCTCACAGCAGGCGATAACAACTCGTCGGTATGCTGCGAGATGGCAGCAGGTCTGGCAGGTACAGCATATGTCCTCAAGGACTCCGACCCCACATATTCCGCAGAGTGTCTGAAGTACGCAAAGGCTTTGCTGGACTTCGGTCAGAAGCACGTCGGCAATAACTCCGGCGGTATCGGCGGATTTTATGACACCGCTGCACAGTATCAGGACGAGGAGGCTATGGCTCAGGCATGGCTCTGGGTCAACGACGCAGGCAGCAAGCCTTCCCGCATCGGCAAAAACGGCGACTATGGCAACAGCCAGTACGACGGCTGGGTATTCTCGTGGGACAAGGTATGGCAGGGCTATTCCGCTCTCATGTACAAGGCTACGGGAGATAAGGCATACGCCGATGAGCTTCAGTATGAGCTCAAAAATCAGGGCGACCTGAAAGTAGGCACCTACAACGCCGGCGGCTGGGGCGCTTCACGCTACAACTGCGCTAAACAGATGGACGCTCTCGCTCTTGCAAACGGTGACGCAAATGCAGATTACGCAAAGGCTGCAAAGTACCAGATGGATCACATCCTCGGCGACAATAATCTGGGATACAGCTTCCTGCTGGGATATGGCAGCAAGTGGCCCGTACATATCCACCACCGTGCAGCTAACCCCGGAACCGACGCCTCGGGAGCTGCCTCAAATCCTTCTGCCAAGTACACAGCCTACGGTCTCCTCGTAGGCGGCGACGACTCCAGCGGATATCAGGATCATACCGACAAGTACCAGTACACCGAAGGTGCTCTGGACTATAACGGCTGCTTCGCTATCGCCTGTGCAGGCATCGCAAACCTCTACGGCGGCGACGCTTCCTCAATGCCCGCCCTTGCTAAGCAGGTAAGCGAGATCAACGCTGATTTCAAGTTCGGTTCAGCAGAACCCGTAACTACCACTACTACCACAACAACAACTTCTACAACTACGACAACTACCACCACAACTGTTACACAGCCCCTCGTGACTATAACAGCAAGACCCAGTTATGTTGTTCAGGAGATCATCTCCTATCCTGCAAAGACAGAGTACACTGTCGGCGAGAGCCTCGACCTTACGGGCATTTCCGTAAAGGTTCGCTCCGAGACACGCTGGCAGGAGGCAGAAGGCGGCTCAAGAGCAGGTATCATCTACGGCGATCCCTTCATCGTGGACAATATCACACTTGATCCCGCTGCTGTAACCATAAACGGAGATAACGGCGCTATCTGGCAGGGCAGACAGGCTAATGAGCTGGAGCCCGGCGATTATACGGTAATGTTCTACGGCACATACACCGACTCTCAGAACCGCGATTTAGAGTTCGCAGACTTCAAGCACAACATAACCGTCAAGGGAGCAGATAAGACCGAACCCTATACCTTTATTTTTACAATAAAGGACAAGGACACGGGCGAGCTCGTAAAGAACCCTGAGCTCTCATTCCGCGTAAACGGTCTCATTTCTCTCCCCGAGGATTCGGGACTCCATATAGCTGATCCTTACGATCATGTCTATGTTAAACTCGATGCCGCTAACGGCAATCCCATGACCTACACCTGCGATACATTCAAGGACAGGAAAACAGTCAATGTGGATATGATCACAGCAAAGGCTGACGGCTATACCTTTGTTGAGGTCAATGAGGACATCAGGGACGGCGGCAAGCCCAATACCATGTATTACGATGTGCTGATGACCAAGGCAAGCGCTGTCAAGGGCGATGCAAACTGCGACGGAAGCATAGAGCTGGCTGACGCCATACTCATAATGCAGTCAATGGCTAACCCCAACAAGTACGCCGAGGGCGGCACAGACAGCATGGCTCTGACTCCTCAGGGCAGAATAAACGGCGATATCAACGGTGACGGTCTCACCGCCGATGACGCACTTACTATCCAGAAGTTCCTCCTCCACCTCATACCATCTCTGTGATAGTTTCCCATAATTGAATGACCACCTCTCAGGCTTGTGCAGAACTTCTGTTCTGTGCGAGCCTGATTTTTTACACTTTTTCTGCGTAAAATCCATGGCAATTATGCACAACGCTCAACAGATGTTTTTGCACACTATGACGAAATTATGAATAATCCTTTGAAATTAATCGTATTGTAACCTTTTTGTTACTCTTTTGTTACCAAATTTCAAGGCAAACCTTGTATAATGGGTGTAAGACATATTATAGGCAGATCATATTGAAAGAAGTGTGATAACATGAACAAATTAAACAGGCTGAAATCAGCCATCATAAGCAGTGCTATCGCCCTCACCTCGATTGCGGCACCTCTCTCAAACATCGGTGCTCCCTCTCTCACAGCAAACGCGGCAGACGGTGATAACTACGCAAAGCTCCTTCAGTACTCCCTCTATCTTTATGACGCAAATATGTGCGGATACAACTCCGACTGCGGTATTTCATGGAGAGGCAACTGCCACACCAGCGACGAAGTACCCGGAGGTTTCCACGACGCAGGCGACCATGTTATGTTCGGTCAGCCCCAGGGCTATGCAGCTGCTACACTGGGCTGGGCTTACTACGAATTCAAGGACGCCTTCACTGCTACAGGACAGGACGCTCACCTCAAAGTAATAACCGACAAATTCTGTAAATTCTTCCGTGACGCAACAGTGCTCAACGGCAATACCGTTTCCAAGGTCCTCATCGAAAAGGGCGAAGGAAATCAGGACCATATGTACTGGGGCGCTCCCGAAACTCAGGGCGACAGAGGCCGTATGGTATGGACTACAGGCGGTGCTGCAAACATCACTGCCGAGTATGCGGCAGCTCTCGCAGCTAACTATGTAAACTTCGGTAATCCCGATGACCTCAAGTACGCTGAGGCTCTCTACAATTTTTCAAAGCAGAACCCCGGAACATATTCCGTTGCTCCTTTCTATGTAAGCGGCACCAGCGGCTCTGCTGATGAGCTCGCATGGGCAGCAGGCTGGCTCTACAAGGCTACAAACGATCAGAAATACCTCAGCGATCTTGGCAACTGCCCCGAGGGCTGGTATGTACACTGCTGGGAGAACGTTGGTCTCGGTGCTTCTATCCTCAAGGCTGAAGCAACAGGAAACTGGGGCGGCGTTCATGAGATCGGCGGCGGCAACGAGTACAAGTTCTACGACGAGTGGGGCTCGGCAAGACACAATGCTACCGCTCAGATGGCAACTCTCGTAGCTGCTAAGTACAACCATGGTGACGCAGGCTGGGCTAAGGGTCAGATGCAGTACCTCACAGGCGACAAGGCTTTCCAGAACGGAAGAAGCTATTGCCTTATCGTTGGTTTCAAGGACAATTCTTCCAAGAATCCTCACCACAGAGCTGCTTCACCCACTGCAAATGCAGACGCGGCAAATGACGGAACACCTAACAAGAACCTGCTGGTCGGCGCTCTCTGCGGCGGTCCTAAGATGGCTAACGGCGACGGATACGCTGACGTTCGTTCCGACTATCAGGCAAACGAGGTAGCTGTTGACTATAACGCAGGTCTCGTTGGTGCAGCAGCAGGTCTTTACCACTTCTACAAGACAGGCTCAACTGTTTCCACTATCCCCGGTGTTTCAAAGATCTACAGCGGCGGCGGAAGCACACCTACACCTCAGGTAACAACTACAACTTATAACGATCCCGGTCCGAGCATCGTTACCACAACCACTTCCTACAATCCCGGTCCTTCAACAGGCAGCGGAAAGACTCTCCTTCCTTCCGATATGAAGGTCGGTACAGAGGAAGGCAAAGACGGACCTATCAGCTATGCTGAGTTCGCTCCTCAGGGCGCTAAGAAGGCTACACTTTACTTCAAGATAAACACCAACGATACACAGGCTTCCGGCGGCTTCGGTACATATACCGGCACGTGGGAGCAGGTAGAGTTTGAGAACGTAAAGGCAGACGCTAACAAGGAAGTAGTTGTTGACTACGATATTCCTTCAAATGTCGGCTCAACTGTAAAGGCTATGATCTGGTGGCCTCAGGGCGACGGCGTTACTATCGAAAAGATAGTTCTCGACGGCGGCGGAAGCAGCACACCTACACCTTCAGTAACCACCTCAACTACAAGATATAATCCCCCTGTTGTAACTACTTCAACAAACTCTACTCCTTCTGTTTCAGGCGGCAACGGCGTTTATAAGTTAGAGCTCAACAAGACTCTCGAGTTCGATGACGGTGCTGATGACAAGATGATCGGCTTCGACTGGGCTGACTTCAAGATACCCAGCGGCGAGTACGCTACCAAGATAGAGTTCAACATCTCTGCAAACGGCAACATCGACAAGTGGGTAGGTAACTTCGGTTCTTCAACAACTGTTGCTCCCGATTACTGGTACATGGACGATGACGCTCAGCAGGATAAATCCATCAACAGCAACAAGGCTACTATCACATGGACTCCCTCTGCAAGCGCTGCAAAAACATTCGCTTACAGCTTAGGCGAGCTCAAGTTCGGTACATGGTGGACCAATGTTTCATCATACAAGATGGATTCCATCGTTGTTTACACAGAAAAGGGTTCATCTACCGTAACTCCTACACCTACAACAACTTCCAGAACAACCACAACAACTACAACGACCAAGGTCACAACTACTACAACTACCACAACTACTACTGTAAAGCCCGTCAGCAACCTCCGCCTCGGCGATACAAACTGCGACGGTACAGTTGAGCTGGCTGATGCTATCCTCATCATGCAGTATATGGCTAACCCCAACAGATTCGGTCTTTCGGGCAGCGATCCCAACCACATGACCGAGCAGGGTCTCGAAAACGCTAACGTATACCAGAAGAATTCCAGCGGCGTAACAGCTAATGACGCTCTTGCTATCCAGGAATATCTCCTCGGTCTCATCAGCGGTTTCCCCATCGATATGCTTCGATAAAACACAGAGCAGCTTCGTATGAAGCTGCTCTTTTTTGCCATTTTTACATTACTTGTATGATTTCAACAATTTTGCCCCGTTTTTTTGTCTTGCTTTTTCGATAAAACCCCTTGCAAATCCTTGCAGTCTGTGATATAATATTAAAGCTAATTGAAATATATCGGCTTTTGCCGTAATCCATACTTTTTCGGAGGTAGTTTTTATGTCAACTTTAGAGATCATCGGCGGTATCGTCATACTCGTCCTCAGCCTTTTAACCATCGTTGTCTGCCTTTCACAGGAGCAGAAATCACAGGACAGCATGACAGCTGCTCTCACAGGTGCAAGCGCTGATTCCTTCTACGGAAAGAACGAGGGAAGAACAAAGGAAGCCATCCTCGCCAAGATCACAAGAGTTATGGCGATAATCCTTTTCATTGCTGTACTTGCGGTAAACATCGTACCGATCTTCACAAAGTAAGAAAAGAAGCTGCCCTGTGACTCAAAGTCATGGGGCTTATTTTTTGCTCCGCTATACTGCGGATAAGTCACGACACAAGGAGAAAATATGTCAGAAAAGAAGAAAAAACAGTCCGACAAAAAGGGCAGCAGCCCCGTGTCGGTGGAAAGCTACAAAAATAAAATAGTCACCTTTCTGAAAGCCTACGGAAAGAAGTCCATGCCCCTCAGCGAGCTTGAGTCAAAGTGCAGGACTAAGAAATCAGGCAGGGAGAACTTCACCGCCGCATTTTCCGAGCTCCGCACGGAAGGTGTTGTCATGATGAAAAAGGGCATGAAGGCTGCACTGTGTTCCCGTCTGGGAGTTTACGCAGGCGAAGTCACCAGACTGAGCCGCACCTTCGGCTTCGCCGTCACAGACGAGGGCGTGGAGTACTTTATCCCCGGCAAGTGTATGCTGGGCGCAATGCCCCATGACAGGGTGCTCATCTCCCCCATCGCTTCAAGGTCGGGCGAGCCCGAGGGCGAGATACTGGATATACTGGAGTTCGGCAGCTCTCAGCTCACAGGCAGGATAGAGTTCGAAGACGGTAAGCCCTACCTCGTACCCGATACCGCCTCACGCAACCATATCATCATCGTCCGCGAGGAGAGCATCCCCTTTGAAAATGGCGACAAGGTGCTGGCGGAGATAGTCTACCGCGGCAGACGCCATGCCGAGCACAAGGTCAAAGTCACTCTCGTATTCGGAAGCTCCGAGTATGCAGCCTCCACAGCTGCTTCAATATTAGTGACACACGGTGCTCCCACAGCCTTCCCCGAGGAGGTGCTGAAAGAAGCCCGTAAAATAGCCGAGGGCGGTGTTCAGGAGTACAGCTTCAACAACCGCGAGGACCTGCGTGATATGACCATTTTCACCATTGACGGTGCAGAGTCCAAGGACCTCGATGACGCAGTCTCGGTCGAAAAGACCAAAAAGGGCTACCGTCTGGGAGTCCACATCGCCGATGTCTCGCACTATGTCAAGGGCAACAGCGCCCTCGACAAGGAGGCTCTGCTCCGCGGAACAAGTATCTACTACGCAGACAAGGTCATTCCCATGCTGCCCAAGGAGCTGTCCAACGGTATCTGCTCCCTCAATCCCAATGAGGACAGGCTCACCCTGTCGGCTTTCATGGAGCTGGACAAGGAGGGAAATATGCTCTCATACCGCTTCTGCAAGAGCGTTATCCGCTCACGGGTAAAGGGCGTCTATTCCGAGATAAACCGTATCCTCGACGGTACCGAATCCGAGGAAATCGCGGAAAAGTACTCCGCGGTAAGGAAGAATATCGACCTTATGAACGAGCTGGCGGACAAGCTCATCGCAAAGAAGCAGCTCCGCCACGCTCCCGAGATAGAGACCACGGAAAGCAAGCTCCTCATCGGTGAGGACGGTATCTGCTATGATGTACAGCCCCGTGAGCGCGGCAAGGCTGAGCGCATTATCGAGGAGTTCATGCTGACCGCAAACGAAGCTGCCGCAAAACTGGCAAAGGACAAAAAGGTGCCTTTCGTGTACCGTATACATGAGGCTCCCCCAGAAGCAAAGGCGGAGGCTCTCCACGAGCTGCTGCCCAAGTACGGCTTCGAGTGCCCCCATTTCAGTGAGTTCAAGCCTGCACACGCGGCTAAGATACTGGACAGCGCAAGGGGCACGGACAAGTTTGAAGCCGTGAATATGCTGGTGCTCCGCTCCATGGCTAAGGCTAAATACTCCAACGAGCCCCTCGGTCATTTCGGACTGGTGCTGGACGACTACGCACACTTCACCTCGCCTATCCGCCGTTATCCCGACCTTGCCATTCACCGCATAATCACCGATATCCTCGCGGGCTACAACAACGAATGGCTCAGCAAGCGCTATGAAGCCTTTGCGCTGAACGCCTCGGAGCGCTCCTCCGCTGCGGAGATACGCGCTGTCACCATTGAGCGCGAGTGCGAGGACTGCTACAAGGCTGAGTATATGAAAGCCCACCTCGGCGAGAGCTTCACTGCCAAGATATCGGGCGTTACCGAGTTCGGCTTCTACGCGGAGCTCCCCAACACGGTCGAGGGACTTGTCCATATAAGGACGCTCCCCGAGGGCGAGTATGACTACTCCGAGCCTGTTTCACTTACCGAAAAGTTCAGCGGCGTTTCCTATACACTGGGTCAGACCGTTCAGGTGGTCTGTGCAGCGGTAAACGTCAGCGACGGCACTATTGATTTCGTTCTCGACGACGAACAGGAGGATGACTGATGAAAAAGCTCTTATCACTCATAGCGGCAGCGGCTGTTGCCGTGGGAGCTGTCTCATGCAGCAGCAAAAAGGCAGGAAGCTCCTCACAGAGCTCCAAGGCTGAGACTACCGAGGCTGTCACCACCGCGCAGCCCGTGCCTGCCGACCACTCCCAACAGACCACAACAACGGCACCGGCTTCCACAACTGCGGCTGCTGAGACCACTGTTGTCACCACTTCCGCTGCTGAGGAGACAACTCACCAGCCCGACCCGCTGGGCGGCGACGCCTTTGAGTACAACGATGACGGAGCCGTAGTCTTTGAAAAGCCCGTCGAGGACTCAGACGACAAGACTCTCATAGCCGCTGCTCAGGCGCTTTTCGAGTCAGCAGGTCATGTGCAGATGCTCTTTACCGTGGGCTGCCCTTTTAAGGTGGACTACGATAACTATATCGAAAACAGCTTCGGATGGCAGTTCTACCGCATAACCGAGAGCGGTATCAGCAGACTGAGCGACATAGAGGACGCCTACTACAAGGTATTCAGCAGACGCTACCCCAGCAGTGAGCTGTCGGAGCTGTATATCGAGAAAAACGGAGCAGTCTACGCTCTCTGCGGCAACCGCGGCAGCAATATCTACTACTCATCATCGAGAGTAACGGGCATAAAGTCAAGGACCGACGATGAGATAGTTTTCACCGTTGAGAATTACTACGACGGCAGCGACTTCGGAGACGAGTCCTACACCGAGACCGACGATTTCTCGGTGGTCATTGAAAACGGCAATGTATGGAAGGCAGGACAGTTCACACTTCCGTATTAAATTCAGAAGCCCTTAGCCTTTAGTCCTTAGCCGTTAGTCCTTAGCCATTAGCCATTAGGAAGCGGCTTTGCCGTTTTATTATCATACGAAACCTGCTAAGAGTAAATAGTTATGGTGTCGCCTTCGGTGACGTTTAATAATGTAAGCGAAGCGAACACATTAACTATTCACTATTAGCGTTTGCGCTAAACAAACATAATGCCCCTGAGTGCTTTTCAGCGCTCAGGGGCAAATTTTTTACTTCGGTAAGCTTATTGTGCCTTTATCTCTGTGCTGCCCAGTCGGCGGAAATATTCCTCAGCATACTCGCGGTATTCGTTGCGGAACTGCTCGTCGTTCTCCTTTACATCGTGGAGATAAGCATGGAGATTGGTCTTTTCGTCTGTCTCGATAAGACAGCCCGCAATGTTGGAGCAATGGTCGGAAATACGCTCAAGATTGGTGAGAACGTCTTGGAATATATATCCCAGCTCTACGGTACATTCGTCGTTCTGGAGACGGCGGATGTGCCTGTTCTTGAGTTCTGTGCTCAGGTTGTCCACCACTTCCTCAAGAGGCTCTACCTTATGGGCGATGGCAAGGTCGTTCTGAACGTATGAGTCGAAAGCCTTGTTGATGTTCTCTTTGATAGCGTCGGTGATGACGATTATCTCGTTCACGCACTCCTCCGAGAACCTTATGCCCTTGTCGTGCATCTCCTGTGCCGATTCCACAAGGTTTACGGCGTGGTCGGAGATACGCTCGAAGTTGCCCACACAGTGCATCATCTTGGAAACGCTTCGGCTGTCCTTGCCTGTTACACTGCTCTTGGATATCTTTATGAGATAGCTGTTTATCTTGTCCTCAAAACCGTCGATGATGTCCTCATTCTCGATGACTGCATCGCAGGTGTCGCCGTCATACTCAACAAGGAGCTTCAGCGCCATATCGATGGTCTCTCTTGTGAGCTCTGCCATCTGTACAGTTGCGGTAAGGCAGGTATGAACTGCTACAGCAGGGGTCTTGAGCAGGATATCGTCCAGACCCGTAATGGTTTTCTTTGAATCCTTCTCCTTTTCTTCCTTGCCGTCCTTGACTATTATTCTCGCAAGCTTTACAAGCTGATTTGAGAACGGGAGGAGAAGAGCTGTCACGACCAGATTAAATACCGAATGAGCTACCGCTATTCCCAGATATCCTATTGTCCTGTGGAAGAACTCAAGGTCAAACACATACTGAAGTATCATTACAATGGGCAGAAGTATGAGCGTTCCGATCACCTTGATAGAAATGTGTATGCAGGCAACTCTTTTTGCGTCCTTGCTTACACCGATACTCGATATAAGTGCGGTCACACAGGTACCTATATTAAGACCCATGATTATCGGTATAGCCATACCGTAGGTAAGACCGCCCGTTGTGGAAAATGCCTGAAGGATACCTACAGAAGCTGCCGAGCTCTGAATTATACCTGTAAAACCTGCGCCCACGAGAACTCCCAGCAGAGGGTTGTTGAAAGCTGTCAGAAGGCTCTTGAACTTTTCGGATTCTGCAAGGGGAGATACCGACTCTGACATAAGAGTCATACCTGTCATTAATATTGCAAATCCGATGAGTATATTGCCGATATCCTTCTTTTTATGCTTTTTGCACACCATTATCATTATAACACCTATAAGTGCAACGATCGGTGAGAAGGATGTGGGTTTAAGTATTCTTATGAACGGATTGCTGCTCTCTACACCCACAAGACTGAGTATCCATGCTGTAAGAGTAGTTCCGATATCCGAACCGAAGCATACTCCCACCGTCTGTTCAAGTGACATTATGCCCGAATTGACAAGTCCTACCAGCATTACTGTCATAGCCGATGAGGACTGTATGGCAACAGTGACGCCAAGACCAAGAAGTATAGCTTTTATTCTGTTTTCGGTCATTTTTTTCAGGGCTATCTC
Organism: Ruminococcus flavefaciens; assembly: GCF_900116855.1. Classification (GTDB taxonomy): domain Bacteria; phylum Bacillota; class Clostridia; order Oscillospirales; family Ruminococcaceae; genus Ruminococcus; species Ruminococcus flavefaciens_R. The sequence goes on along the minus strand of NZ_UETD01000014.1, from coordinate 36,685 downwards.
CAGCTTACCTCCCGTAAGCTTTTCAAGTCCTGTTGACATTATCCTCATTCCGTAAAGGAAGAAGGCAAGTCCTCCTAAAAGTGTGAAGATGTTAAAAATAGAAAATTGTTCCATAATTCTCTCCTGTTTGTCATTTTTTGTTATTTCCCTCATTTATAATTATAGCCATAAAGTGCCGCAAGTCAATGATATTTCCCTTTCTTTAACGTGGATTTAACATTTCACAAAAACAGAAAAGCGCCCCCGTTTATTTACGGGAGCGCCTGAAGATCGGCTTATTTTTTCTTTTTATTGTTGCTTTTTACGACCTTTTCAGCCTTTTCCTTGATCTCCTCGGCTTCTTCCTCGATAGCGTCGATGACGTCTTCAAGGTCAGCTTCATCGTCCTCGTCATCATCATCTGAATCTGCACCTGCCTTTGCAAGTTTCTTCCTGTTGTCTGACTTGAGAGCCTTGAGGAATGCAATAGCAAAGTAGATCATGAATATGAGAGCCTCGATGATGAACAGGGGCTTGACAGCAGATTTTACTGCCTCGCCGATACCTGCTCCTACCGACTTTGTTGCGGGGATAAGGATGTTGTAAGCGTTTGCGAACTGAACATTCTCATAGTAATCATCGGCAGTCTTCTCTGTAAGGTCAACGATATTTGCGACCTTCTCGCTGAGAGCCTTGATATCAGCCTCTACCTGTGCAACATTATCCTTGGAGCTGTTCTTGTTGTTCTTGAGAGCATCACGTCTTGACTCATAGAACTTGATATCCTGCTTTGTCTGTGCAAGATTTGCTTCAACGCTGGTCTTCTGTCTGAACAGTGAATCGTACTGGTCGGAAGCAGTTGCGTACTGTGTATTGGTCGAATCTGTGCCGTTTCCGAAGATAAGGATGGAGTCCTTTTCGTACTGAGCGATGGAAGTCTCGAGAGCTGCAAGGCGCTCTGCGTATTCGTCCTTGTCGCGGTTGAGGTTCTCTATCCTGTAATCATAGTATGCAAGGGCAGCGTCCTTGTTCTTGGTAACGTTGTTTACCGAGATATATGAAGATATTCTGTCGAGGTCGATGGAGCTTACAGTCTTTGCGTACTCGGAGAGGTCCTTGAAGCTGTAGCCCGTGATGCTTGAACGGAATGTGGTGTTGTCGTCTCTTGAAAGAGAATTGAGGTAGCTTCTTACCTGTCGGAGCGAATCTCTGAACAGGTCTACCTGCTGAGCGTAGTCATAGTTTTCATAATCGGCAACATTTACAGCAGCACCGAGAGGCTCATTATAGCCGTACTGCTCATAGAAGTAATCGCGGTAGTTCTCGAGAAGGGTGTTGAGGACCTCAACGCCTGTCTTTCTGTCGAATCCTGCCTCACCGAAGTCAAAATATACCGTGAACTGTGTGGGGTAATACTTTGTATCCAGCATAGCCTGTGCAGCTGAAAGGCTTCCGCTTGTAGCCTTGTCCATAACGCTGTTGTAGGCTGTCAGCTTGTCATATGCGTCATCGGGTATCTTATAATCGAAGGAGATATTTTTTCTTACGTCCTCTAACTTGTCAAGCTCTATACCAAGCTCTGTGAGAGTTCTTTCAATGATAACGGGATTTTTCATTGACTCTATCTCGAACTTGCGTCCGGCAGGGTCAAGTCCCTTTTCGATATTGGGATATGTAAAGCTTACAAGTGCTCTTGCGGGAGTCTTTACGGAGAAAGTTTTTACAGCCGAAACAACTACGCCGAGTATTCCTGCAATAACAGCAGCTGCGATCCATACAGCAAGGTATTTTTTGAGCTGTCTGATAACAGATGAGACAGATATCAGCATCTCGCCCTTGCTGTCCTCCTGATTCTTTATCGTAACATTGAGGTTACGCTCTTCTTTTTTAGCCATTTTGACCTCCGATATCCTTTTTATTCTTTATTACGGCATAGCACGCCGTAATAATCATTATAGCACTAAAAAAGCTCATCGTCAATAGGGAAAAACAAATTCCTGATATTTGCATAAAAAGCTGTTCTCAGCCCTTTTTCCCTTTAACAAAATACACCAACATAGTATAAAGCTCCGATAAACAGAGAATAGTGAAGAGTGAATAGTTATTGTGAGCGAAGCGAACACATTTACTCTTCTCTCTTCATTATTCACTTTTTCACTATTCATTCTTAGCAATTTTTCGTCTGATAATAAAACGGCGAAGCCGATTCCTAATGGCTAATGGCTAACGGCTAAAGGCTAAGGGCTAAAGGCTAAATGCTCAAATCAAAAAGCCCCTCAGTGCTGTGAAACACTAAGGGGCTTTTGCTTATATACTATTATAATATATGACCCTTTGTTCTGATGACGTTGACAACTCTGTCAACGCAGCTGCGGCATACGGACTCGTCCTTAGCCTCGACCATTACTCTTACAAGGGGCTCTGTACCGCTTTCGCGGACGAGTATTCTTCCCGTGTCGCCAAGCTCTGCGGCTACCTTGTCAACCTCTGCGCGTACATCGGGGTCAGCCTGAGCGGCTGCCTTGTCCTTGACCTTTACATTCTCAAGCACCTGAGGGTACACAACGAAAGGTGCAGCAAGCTCGCTGAGCTTCTTCTGGCGTGACATGATGACCTGCATCATCTTCAGGCTGGTGAGTATTCCGTCGCCTGTGGAAGCGTACTTCGAGAAGATGATATGACCCGACTGCTCGCCGCCGAGACAGCAGTCATGCTCCTTCATGTATTCGTAAACGTACTTGTCGCCAACAGCGGTCTTTGCATACTCTACGCCTATCTCGTCAAAGGCTCTGTACAGACCGAAGTTGGACATTACCGTGGTAACGACAGTGTTATTGATGAGCTTTCCGCGCTCCTTCATGTATCTTCCGTAGATATAGAGGATATGGTCGCCTGTGATGACATTTCCCTTTTCATCAACGCAAAGGCAGCGGTCAGCGTCTCCGTCATAGGCAAAGCCTGCGTCCAGTCCCTTTTCCACAACGAACTTCTGGAGGTTCTCGATATGTGTGGAGCCTGCGTTGTTGTTGATATTTGTGCCCGAGGGCTCTGCATTTATAACATAGGTCTCGGCGCCGAGAGCGTCGAATACCGACTTTGCAATGTTCCATGCCGCACCGTTAGCGCAGTCCAGACCTATCTTCATGCCTCTGAATGAATACATACCGAGAGAGATGAGGTATCCCACATAGCGGTTTCTTCCTGAGATATAGTCCACGCTCCTGCCTATCTTCTCGCCGTGAGCAAAGGGTATCTCGCTCCAGTCCTGACCGAAGGCATTGAGCTTTCCGTCCAGATAAGCCTCAACAAGGTCGATGACCTCGTCTTCCATCTTTTCGCCCTGACCGTTTATGAGCTTGATGCCGTTATCGTAATATGGGTTATGGCTGGCGGATATCATTATTCCGCAGTCAAAGCTGTCAACTCTTGAAATATAAGCTACCGAGGGTGTGGTAGTGACATGGAGGAGGTATGCGTCCGCGCCCGAAGCTGTGAGACCGCCTACGAGAGAGTATTCAAACATATAGCTTGAGAGGCGCGTATCCTTTCCGATAACTATGCGCGGAGCGCTGTCGTCGCCCTTTCTTCTTCTGAGCTCTCCGTAGTACCAGCCGAGAAATCTTCCCACCCTATAAGCGTGGTCGGCTGTGAGGTTCTCGTTAGCAGTGCCTCTGAAGCCGTCTGTACCAAAATACTTACCCACTGTTAATTATCTCCTTATATAAATGATATGATATATTAAGTCCTGTAAAGGCTCATAACATTTTAATTATAGCACTTTGCACCGAACTCGTCAACGGTTTTTAAAGAATATTCACAATAATAGTTGCCATATGACTGTAATGGTCGGCGCTTCTTTATATTATACGTTCAGGACAGCCGTATCTCTCACCCCATATGCAGAAAATATTTCACGAAAAATAATCCTGTTTACGGTAGGTTTTTACTATTGCAAAAGGTAAAGATTTGTAGTATAATAGAGAATAGTATAAAATTGGGCATTATGCCTTTACGGCGCTGTCAAGCAGCCTGTGCCGTAACGGCGTCTTCCTTCGCCCGAACAAAGGAGGAACAGAATTGGCTAAGTCAACCGCTGCGGGCGCTGCAACAGTTAGCTCCCGCAAAAAGATCGGCAGTAAGAAACCTGCTGTAACTGCCGCAGACATCATAGCCGAGAAGAGAGGGAAAAAGATCAGACCGCTTTTTTATGTAGCATCCTTCCTGATACCCTTCCTGCTCACGCTGATAGCATATATCGGCTTTGGCGTCTATCCATTCGGCGAGCGCTCTGTGCTCACCCTCGACCTCAATGGTCAGTATATCTACTACTTTGAAGCACTCAGAAGAGACTTCTGGGGCGACGGAAGTGCCTTCTACAGCTGGAGCCGTAACCTTTCGGGCGGATTCATGGGTATCATAGGCTACTACCTCGCAAGCCCATTCACACTGATAATCATGGTGCTGCCGAGAAAAATGATACTCGAGAGCATGATGATAATGCAGATGACAAAGGTGGGTGCCGCAGGTCTTACCTTCAGCATCTACGCACAGAAGTCCAAGGGTCTCAAGCCCCTTCAGTCCATTGCATTCTCAACTATGTACGCCATGATGGCTTATGTGGTGATACAGCTCATCGACCCCATGTGGGTGGACGGACCTGTATTCCTGCCGCTGATAATCCTCGGCGTTGAATATCTGGTGGACGACGGACGAAAGCTGAATTACATCATACCTACGGCTATGATGTTCGTTGCGAACTTCTATATCGGCTTTATGATAGCCATATTCATCGCACTTTACTTTGTTTACTATGTGTTCTTCGGGACCAACCGCAAGTTCAAGGGCATAGAGGACTACGGCAAGACCTTCGGCACTATGGTGTTGTCAACAGTGATAGTCCTGTTCTGCAGCTGCTTCATGATACTGCCCGTGTACAATGCTCTGGCGCTGGGTAAGTTCGACTTCTCAGTACCCGATTACAGCTACAAGGCAATGTTCAATCCCCTTGAGCTGGTACCCTGTCTGCTTCCCAACCAGTACTACTCTGTAAACGTGGACGAGGGTACACGCTTCTACGGACGCCCCGAGATCTACTGCGGCGTTCTCACATTCGTGCTCATCCCCCTGTTCTTCATGAACAAGAAGATAAAGCGCAACAAGAAGGTCGGCTATGGACTTATGGTCTTTGCCCTCCTCTTCAGTATGTATGTAAAGCCCATCAACATGCTGTGGCACGGCGGTCAGGACCCTAACTGGCTCCCTTACAGATACTCATTCCTTCTCTCATTCGTGCTGGTATCCATGGCGGCAGAGACATTCTCAAAGCTGGACGGCTACAAGATGACTCCTCTGAGCGCAGGCATATCCGCTGTTACCGTAGGCGGCCTTACCGCCGCATTCTGCGGAATGATGAAGAAGTTCAACTACAACGAGGAAAAGTACAAGTATGTTGCCATCACCCCCTATAAGGCAAAGCTTGATACCCTCGATACTACCGAGCAGCTCTGGCTTGGAACCATCGCCTTCGGTCTCATACTGGGCGCTATCTACCTCATCGGTGTGTATATGTACAGCCACACCAAGACCAAAAAGGCAAGAAATGCCATAACAATAGTAATGGCTTGCCTCATCTTCTTCGAGACAGGCTATAACTGCTTCGACTCCTTCAGAAAGATATTCAAGGAAGTCGGCAACTCAGGCAAGTCCACCTACACCGAGATCATCTCTGCTCCCGATGTGGTAAAGAAGCTTGAGGAATACGACGGCGGCTTCTACCGCGCTGAAAAGACCTTCGACAGAATGGTAAACGATCCCCTTGCATACAACCTCAGGGGTATCTCTCACTCCAGCTCGGTCATGAACGCAAGAGCTATCACATTCATCGAGACTATGGGCTACTTCACTCAGAGCTTTGAGTCCAAGTACCGCGGAAGCAACCCTGTTGCAGACTCTATCCTCGGTATCAAGTACGTTCTCGATGATCCCGCAAGAACAAACATCAGCAACAATCTCCTCGATGCCTCCTACATCAAGCGCTTCGAGGCAGAATACACAAAGGACAAGAATGTCCCCGCACATATCGATGTTTATGAGAACCCCAACGCTCTCAACATCGGCTATATGGCTGACGACGACATCATGGAGCTCTCGGGTCTCGGCAACGACAACCCCTTCAACAGCCTGAACAACTTCCTCAGCGCTATGACGGGCAACACCCCCAGCTTCCAGACAAATCCCATAGTGCCCAAGCAGTACTATGTTCCCCTTGACTACACCGTAAACTACGACGACTCAAAGGTTTATCTCCACGATTACTTCAACGACCCCGACGGCGACGGAAACGGTACTATGCACGACTGCTATGAAGCTTTCGCAGGCGTTAACGACGCTGTTGTAAACGTTGACGTAACTGTTCCCAAGGACGGCAACATCTATATGCACCTCGGCTCCGAAATGAGACGTCAGTGCAACGTATGGGTAGCTGTCAAGGGCGAGGACGGAGTTTACAGAGGTCAGACCACAGGCACCGAAGCTTATGACGGCTACGGTCAGTACTTCACCACCAACTCCTCACCTATCGTAAGAATGGGTCCCTTCAAAGCAGGCGACGAGGTAGAGATAAGACTCACTATCCCGCCCACAGGTCCCAACAACAACTACACAGGTCAGAACGAGTACATCATGGTGAGAAAGAATGCAGGCTTCAACTTCTACTACCTCGACGAGGAAGCATTCACAGAGGACATCACCAAGCTCAAGGCTAACCAGTGGGAGATCGATATGGACAAGACCAACGACCGTCACCTCGTAGGCGAGATCGACGCTCAGGACGGTCAGGTAATGGTAACCACCATCCCCTATGAGCCAGGCTGGAAGATACAGATCGACGGCAAGACCATCGAAAACCTCGTTGTTGAGGAAACTACCGACTCAGGCGCCAAGGTGCTCAGAAACAAGCAGGGCGTCGAGGGTCAGGTGGTAGTGCTCGGAACTCTCATAGGCATACGCCTCCCCGCAGGTCACCACACTGTTTCCATGAAGTATACTCCTCCCGGATTCAATATGGGCGTAGTTACACTTATTCTCGGCATCATCGCTCTGGTACTGTTCTACAGATACGACAAGAAGCACAACAAGGTCCTCATCGCAAGAAAGAAGAGGAATGAGCTTTTCAAGAACAAGACCGTTGATGAGATAGTTGCCGAGCTCAACAAGGAAGCTGAGACTTCAAAGAGCAAGAGCAAGAAGAAGAAAAAGCCCAAGCCCGAAAAGGCTGAGGGCAGCTCCGAGGACACCGAGGAAAAGACCGAAGCCGCTGAGACCGAGGCAAATGCCGAGGAGAAGCCTGCCGAAAAGTCCAAGAAAAAGGCAAAGGCTTCGCTGGTAGTTGCGGTCCCCGAGTCCGATAAGGAAGAAGCCGAGGAAGCCGTTAATGACGCCGAAAGGTTCATCAGGAACGCCGACGCTTCCCTGAAAGAGGGCATAACCGAGGCGGCAGATGAGGCTGAGGAAACTGCCAAGGAAGCCGCTGAAGAACTCGCCGAAAAAGCCGAGGACATAAAGGACGAGGCTGAGGATATCGCCGAGGAGGTCTCCGAGGCGGCAGAAGATGCTGCTGAAAAGGCTGAGGGCACCGTACACCATTCGGCTCCCAAGAAAAACGGCGGCAAAAACAAGAAGAAAAAGAAGTAATACCACTTCATACCAAAACAAAAAGCCATAAGGAAGCATATCTTCCTTATGGCTTTTTTATATCGTTGAACTGTGCCCGCTCTCATCATCACCAGTATGTGAATATGGCTCCTGCTATTGGAGAGAGCACTATCATTATCAGCGAAAAGCTCAGGGACTCCACTGAGGTGAGAGTCGCCCTCTGTTCCGAGGGAAACAGCTTCTGGAGCTTCGCATTTGTCCGCACCTGCAAAGCATCATCGCCCACTGCGGCTGCAAATCCGCCCAGCGCCATGATGATATAGCTTGCGGAGTGCTCGGCAAGGAGCCCCGTCAGCACAAGAGCGGCAGTAACGGCAAACACCGTTCTGTACCGCACTTTCGGAAATCGAAGTATCAGCCGCGAGCCTACGATGCCGCCTGTCTCCATGAACAGCAGCGCAAGCCCGAGCCCGCCGCGTGGGATGCCTCTCTCGGGAAGCTTTGCCTGCAAAAAGAACAGGAGCAGTATATCCAGCGCCCCGATAAGGGAATTGCAGAGCATAAGTCCCATAGCCCTGCCTGCGCTCCTCAGAAATAAGAAGCTCTCCGTAAAGCAGCACTTTATCCTCGTAAGCGTACTGTGGTCGTTGGCGTCTTTCTGTCCGCCGATCTCCGTAAGCGTTGACAGCACAATGAGCTGCACCGCACAGCAGATGAGGTCGGTGGAGTAGGCGAGCCTGTAGCCTATTGTCAGGGCAAGTCCTGCAAAAAGCGTGGATATGCCGCTGCACACTCTGTATATCACCAGCTGATTTGACTCGAACCGCTCAAATCTGTCTTGTATCCCTGCCTTTTTCATGGAGTCGTAGGCGAGGGCATCGGCGGTGCCCGACGAGAAGTTATAGCACAGCGCCTGAAAGGCGATGGAAGCGCAGACCATGAACAGATCATTTGAGAATATCATTATCAGGCTGCCGAGAAAGTGCATGATACTGCTGACCATGAGCATCTTCTTCCTGCCGAAAACGTCAGCCATGACTCCCGAGGGAAGCTCAAATAATATACTTGTGATGTGGAATACCGTCTCGGCAATGCCGATCTCAACGAGGCTGAAGCCTCTGGCGGCAAGAAGTGCCACCCATGCCCCCGTAAGGGAAAGATTTCCCATAACGGATGACAGATACAGCCCTCTGAGCTGCTTTCTTATATTAAACATAAAAAATCTCCTTTAACTGTAAATTACATCAGTTAAGGAGATAATGCGCGTATTTTCGCTTACTTTTACAGACCTTGAGAGCCTTTCACTTTACTCGGCTAAATCTGAAAAAGGGCGCACTATCCCCGTAAACGGGAAATAATAACCTTTTTTCAGTTGTACGTTTCTGATTTTCCAAAACATACTTATTGCCTCTTTGTCAGTAAAATGTGATTTTCATCATTATACCACACCTGCGGAGATCTGTCAAGCGCCGCTGTCCTGCGCCATTTGCACAAAAGAAAGCCGCTGATTTGGCTAATATGCCTATGACATTTCATCCAAAAATGTGCTATAATAATTGTATAAGAATACAAACGCAACGTGTAGCCCCTATCAGGACGTAAATCCGGTTGATAAAGGGCTGCACTCTTTTTTTACGGAGGTGCATGACCATGTATAACGCAGGTGACGCTGTTGTTTATTCATCATACGGTGTTTGTGTGATAACCGCCATCGAGGATCACGATTTCAGCGGCGAAAACGTGGAATACTACGTTCTTCGCCCCGTCAGTGACAACAAGAATAAATTTTATGTCCCCACCGACAACGAAGCCCTCAAAAGCCGCATGAGGAGCGTCTGCTCACGCAGCGAGGTAGAGGAGCTCATAAGCGAGATGCCGCAGGAGGATATGTTCTGGATCGAGGACGAATCCCGTCGCAAGGAGGAGTACCGCAGGATCATCGACTCGGGCGACCGCCGAAAGATAATCGGGCTCATCAAGACCCTATACATCCACGGCGAGGAGCTGGCTGCCCAGCACAAGAAGCTCCGCTCATCCGATGAGAGGTTCCTGCACGAGGCTGAGAATATGCTCTATGACGAGTTCGCATATGCCCTCCGGCTCAACAAGGACGAGGTCCTCCCCTACATCAGACAGCACATATGAGACAGGCTCCGAATTGTGAACAGAACAATTCGGAGTTAATTTTTTTGTTCCTCGCCGGAACATATTTGACCTGAACAGCAAAATTTTATATATAAATAATATAATTGAAATATTCAGGTTTTGTTTGTTGAATTTCTTATAGACATTTATACTAAATTCAAAACCGATATTTCTATGCAACTATTGTTGCATTTTGCACAAATCCTATTGACATTATTCTACGTTTGTGCTAAACTTTAGTTGTAAAAAAAGAGAGGGATTTTCTGCACTGGATCCCGAGATAAAACTTATTAATATTAGGGAGGAATATTGTATGTTCACAAACTCAAAAAATGTGAAGCGCGTGATCAGCATATCAGCTGCGGCTATGTGCCTGTTCTCATCGCTCCGCATTGCTCCGATCGGTGATATCGCCGACGCAGCAGGTACAACCATGACAGCCTTTGAGATCACAGAGAATATGAAGATAGGCTGGAACCTCGGCAACACTCTGGACGCCAAGGTCTCAAAGCCCGATCCCAACAATCCCAAACGTTCTATCGATCTGGAAAGCGCCGGTCTTGAGACCGAGACTTCATGGGGCTGCCCCAAGGCTAATCAGCAGCTTTTCGACGCACTGAAGGCTAAGGGCTTCAACACAGTCCGCGTTCCTACCACATGGTTCCAGCATCTGGACGAGAACAATAACATCGATCCCGAGTGGATGGCTCGTGTAAAGGAAGTCGTTGACTACGGTATCAAGAACGATATGTACATCATCCTCAACGTTCACCACGAGAACTGGATCAACAGAAGTGACCTCGTGAACGCTTATGATGATATCAAGCCCAAGCTCCTGAAGATCTGGACTCAGATCAATGAGGAGTTCAAGGATTATGACCAGCACCTCATCTTCGAGTGCATGAACGAGCCCCGTGCCGTTGACCAGCCTCATGAGTGGTGGGCTGCAGCGGCAGTTCCCGAGTGTGACGTTATCAACAAGCTCGAGCACGATTTCGTTGACCTTATCAGAAGTTCGGACAGTCCTTACGCTAAGACCCGTCTCCTTATGCTCCCCGGTTACTGTGCAAGCGCAGAGACACAGTTCCTTGAGGCTATTGACGTTCCCAACGATCCTTATGTAGCTGTTTCTATCCACGCTTACACTCCTTATGACTTCACAATGAATACAGCAGTCAAGGATCACTCTGTATTCACAAGCACATATTCCGCAAACCTTGCAAACATCCTTCAGGGTATGCGCGATACATTCATCGACAATAACATCCCCGTAGTTATCGGCGAGATGGGTACTTCAAACTTCGGCAACACCGAGGCAAGAGTTGCGTGGACAACACAGTACTTCACAACAACAAAGAAGTACGGTATTCCCTGCTGCCTCTGGGATAACGGTCAGGTAAGAGATCCCGAGGACGAGTATCAGAACCCCGGTGAAGTACACGGCTATATCAACCGTACAACAGGCGAATGGAATCAGGATTCACTTCCCGTCATTGAGAAGATGATGGAGATCATGAATGATGATTCTATCAAGTGGGCAAGCGAAGGTCATATCCCCACTGTAAAGCATCAGGCATACGATGAGGGTACAACATTCCTCGCAGGCCCTTACGAGCTGGACGCTTCAAAGGATAAGGAATACAAGAATACTACTCCCGGCGGCGAAGGCGAAGTTGAGTGGTCACAGCTTGAGGGCAAGGAAGTTGCTATCAAGTTCACAGGCACAACTCCTGTACTTTGCTTCTCAGACGCAAGCTACGGCGGCTGGACTGAGATCAAGCCCTACGATGTGGACAAGGACAACGGCATTGCTTACTACAACATGGCAGGCGTTCCCGATGCATGGGGCAAGGATCCGACTACTATAGCTCATATGCAGGCTAAAGCTCCCAGCAAGACAACAACAGTTGATTCGATCGTTATCCTCAACGCTCCCGAGGGAGATATCCCCGAGCCCATTGCTACTGCTCTTATCAAGAAGGTAGACCTTTCAGAGGCTAAGGATTCGGATTCACTCACAGTTACTATCGCAGGCCCCGCAGGCACAAATAACGACGGTGCTCTCGGCTTCATGAAGGGCGATGAGTGGACACAGATCGAGTGGAAGGGCACTATCGGTGCTGACGGCACACTCACAGTTACTATCCCGCTGGCAGACGTTCCCAAGGGCAACGCTGAATTCCAGGTATGGGGCAACTTCGATAAAGTTGAGATCAAGGACGTAAAGATCGGTTCTGCTGATCCTCAGATAACTACATCGACATCTACAACCACAACTACCACAACTACCACTACAACAACCACATCTACTACGACTACTTCTACAACTACAAACGTTACAACAACCACCAAGCAGGGTCCTTCACCTCACACAGGCGGTCAGTATGGCGATACAAACTGCGACGGCACTGTTGAACTGGCAGACGCTATCCTCATCATGCAGTTCCTCGCAAACCCCAATAAGTACAGCATTTCTGAGGATGGCAAGGATCTCGGCGACGTTGACAAGTCCACAGTAGGTCTTACATCAAACGACGCTCTCTTTATCCAGGAGTACCTCCTCCACCTCAGAGACAGCCTCACACCTGCTAACGCATAACCCAATTCTTTCAATTATACCTCTGAAATGCAGCTGCTGAAAAGCAGCTGCATTTTTTATAGATGTCCTTATATACAAACTGACTTATGGCTATTGAATTATAATATATTATTAACTTTTGTAGCCTATTGACAAAACAAGACAAACTGTTATATAATTATAGCAGTATCGCTGTAATCGAACACTAACTTACAGCAGCTTATACTCAAAAATTATAACAAAAGCAGAGACATATATATGCTTTTTTAATGAATAATAAACCCATCTCACTCAGGAACAAAAGGATGACAACTGAATATGCTTACTGATTACCATTGCCATATTCTGCCGGGGATCGACGACGGCGCATACGACGTGGATACCTCGCTCAGTATGATAGAAACTATGAAGGAACAGGGCGTGGAAAGAATAGTCGCTACGCCCCATTTCTATGCTCACGAGGAAAGGTCCCTCACAGAATACCTCATCAGGCGTGAGATCGCCTACGAAAGCATCGCGGACTTCGCTGCGGTGCCGAATATCCTGCTGGGCGCCGAGGTCGCCATCGAACACGGGATATCAAAAATACACGGCATTGACAGACTCGCTATCGAGGATACAGGACTCATACTGCTCGAGCTGCCTTTCCGTGACTTCGAGGACTGGATGTCCGAGGAGATAAATGCCATCGCTTCAGAATACGGTCTTACCGTCATACTTGCACATATACACAGGTATCTGACGTATTACTCTCCCGAAAATTTCGAGAAGATACTAAAGACCGACGCCGTCTTTCAGTTCAATAACGAGGCTTTCCTCGTCGAACGTGAGACCGAGCTGTTAAATCGCCTGAAAGACGAGAAAAAGAGGATCGTCTTCGGCAGCGATGCACATAATATGGGCGCAAGACGCCCGAACTGGGATATGCTTTTGGAGGAATGTGACCCCGAAATTTTAGAGGCTTCGAATGATTTCATGATAACGGCAGATAATACTATCGAAGTCCTGTCCGCCTGCGATTCCGCAAGCGTGTAAGGGGAACAACTGTCGGCACGCCATAAGGTCTGCCGATACGGGGGGAAGATTTTGAAAAAATTAATAGGTAACTTCAGCTTCCGCAGAGTGGTGCTCGCCTTTGCCGACGCTTTTATCGTCATAGCCGCCGCTCTTATCGCAAACTTTATCCTGTCATTCTTCGGAAAGGACATAAGCCGCGGCGATATGCTGATCAGCTTCGTCATCGGCTCTGTGACCTGCTGTGGGTGTCTGCTGATTTTCGGCGCCTACAACAAGCTCTGGAGATTCTTCCACAAGCGCGATTATCTTTCCTGCTTCTACGGAGTACTTTTCGGCTTCATCGCCTCGGGCAGCTTCGTATACATCCTCAGGAATGAGCTCGCCATAGGCTATGTGTGCCTTCACGCTCTGCTGACCCTCATGGGAGTGTGCCTTTTCAGATTTCTGTTCAAGGAGAGCTTCGTCACCTTCTCAAAGATAAACTCAGAGGAGGGCAGAAAGCGTACCATGATCGTCGGCGGCGGTCAGACCTGCCGCATGATACTCACCGAGATAGCCAATGCGCGGCGTTCTCCCTATGAGGGGGACAAGGTCTCGGCGGAGTATGAGCCTGTGTGCATAATCGACGACGACAGAAGCAAGATAGGCACCGAGATACAGGGCGTTACCGTTGTCGGTACCACATCCGAGATAATCAAGTTCGTGGATCAGCAGCATATCGAGCAGATAATCTTCGCTATCCCCTCATGTCTTGAGGACGAGCGCAAGAGGATACTTGATATCTGCTCGGGTACAAACGTCCCCGTCAAGGTGGTTCCCTTCATAGGAAACCTTATCTTCGACAACGGCAATACTCCCCTGCTGACGCAGATGCACGATATAAAGGTGGAGGACCTGCTGGGACGAGCCTCTGTAAAGTTCGACAACGAGGAGATACGCCGCTTTATCCACGGCAAGGTCTGCATGGTCACAGGCGGAGGCGGCTCCATCGGCTCTGAGCTGGTGCGCCAGATAGCCAGATACAGCCCCGAACGCATCATAATTGTGGATATCTATGAGAACAATGCCTATGAGGTCCAGCAGGAGCTCATTATGGAATACGGCGACGAGCTTGACCTGAAAGTGCTCATAGCCTCTGTCAGGGACTATTACCGCATGGACAGCATCTTCGCTAAGTACAAGCCCGATATCGTGTTCCACGCAGCTGCCCACAAGCACGTTCCCCTTATGGAGAATTCGCCTATGGAGGCTATAAAGAACAACGTCATCGGCACCTTCAATACCGCCACCCTTGCCCAGTTCCACAAGGTAAGGAAGTTCGTGATGATCTCCACGGACAAGGCTGTCAACCCCACCAATGTCATGGGCGCTTCAAAGCGCTGCTGCGAGATGATAATACAGTACCTCTCTCAGCAGAAGGACGGCTGTACCGAGTTCGTCACCACACGCTTCGGCAATGTTCTGGGCTCAAACGGCTCAGTTATACCGCTTTTCAGAAAGCAGATAGAATCGGGCAGACCTGTTACGGTCACTCACCCCGATGTCATAAGATACTTCATGACCATACCCGAGGCTGTAAGCCTTGTGCTGGAAGCCGCTGCCATCGCAAAGGGCGGCGAGATATTCGTGCTGGATATGGGTCAGCCCGTCCACATCGTAAGACTGGCGGA
The DNA here is from genome assembly GCF_900116855.1 of Ruminococcus flavefaciens. GTDB lineage: Bacteria > Bacillota > Clostridia > Oscillospirales > Ruminococcaceae > Ruminococcus > Ruminococcus flavefaciens_R. The sequence goes on along the minus strand of NZ_UETD01000014.1, from coordinate 21,643 downwards.
AAACCTCATCCGTATGTACGGAAAGGTCCCCTATAAAGATGTGGAGATAAAGTTCACAGGCCTCCGCCCCGGCGAAAAGCTGAAGGAGGAGCTGCTCATGGACGAGGAGGGACTCCAGAAGACCTCCAACGAGCTCATTTTCATCGGCAAGCAGATATATCTCGACGGCGACGAGTTCATAAAGCGCCTGAGAAGGCTCCGCAACGCAGCCAATGAGAACCTCAACGAAGCGGCTATCCAAGCCCTTCACGATATAGTTCCCACATTTATAACTCCCGAGGAGTTCAACAGAGCGGAGCTTATCAAGGAACACAAAAATATAGCAAATATCAAAAGGGACTGACTTACAGTCCCTTTGTTTTTGGAGGAAAAAAATGATATTCAGAACACCGACCTATTACAGGGATTTCCGCTGCATTGCAGGCAACTGCCGCGACAGCTGCTGCAAGGGCTGGGAAATAGATATCGACAAGGAGACCGCCGCGTACTACGCAGGCGTGGGCGGCAGCTTCGGAGAAAGGCTCCGCAGCAGCATACGGGACGGCTCATTCCTGCTCACCGCGGACGAGCGATGTCCCTTTCTCAACAAGAGCGGCCTCTGCGACATTTACACCGAGCTGGGCGGCGACAAGCTGTGCAGGATATGCTCCGACCATCCGCGGTATTTCGAGTGGTTCGGCTCTGTGAAGGAGGGCGGTGTGGGTCTTTGCTGCGAAGCGGCGGCGGAGCTCATAGTCTCCCGTCCCTTTGCCCTCTGCGAGGAGGAGGTCCCCGACGAGACAGCCTCGGGAGAATACGACGAGGAGCTGTTTTCCATGCTCATTGCCGCCCGTGAGGAGATATTCGCCGCACTTGCGGACGAGGAGCTGTCCCTCCGTGAAAGTCTCTGCCGTGTGCTGGATATTGCCGAGAAAATGCAGCTTTGCATAGATATGCCCTTTCCCGACAGCGAGGAGGAAGCTCCTGCCGAGGAAGCTCTCCGCGGTGCATTTGACCTGCTTTCGGAGCTGGAGCCCATTGACGAAAAATGGCAGCCATACATTGCCGAATGTTCGGCAAAGCTTTCCTGCTCCTCTGCCCCAAACAGCGGCACGGAACCTGTGCTCCGCAGACTGGGGAGCTATTTCATCTTTCGCTATCTCCTTAAAGCTGTGTTCGACGGAGAGGTGCTCAGCCGCGCTAAATTTGCGGTGTTCAGCCTTATCGTCCTTGACAGGCTGTTCCGTATACAGGGCTGCTCCGACATCTCGGACTGCGCCGATATCGCCAAGAACTACTCAAAGGAGACGGAGTACTGCGAGGAAAATATGGAGGAGCTGCTTTACCGCCTCGGAGTGGATAAGGAGTTCAGCCTGCGTTCACTGAAAGGCATACTCGCCTGCACATTCGGCGGAAATATGGACGAATTCTGAAAAAACGCAGTGAAATACGAAAAATAAGTGAAATTCATTGCAATATCGCGCCCATTGTGCTATAATGTATAAGAATTAACAGCTTCGGAAAGCTGTAAAAAATGAGAGGGTAATATTATGTTTGACCGTAAAAAAATAGCTGCCTTTATAGCAGGAGTGCTCCTGTGTGCTTACGGAGCCGTCCCCGCGGCTTCATTTGCCGATGATGAGGCAGAACCGACCACTGTGACCGAAGAATCTGAGCCCGAGGAGGGCGCTCCCTACGGTGACTACACCATCAGCGGAGACTTCATGTACTCAAAGACTATGGACGGTGACGCCCGTATCGAGGATTGCACCGCTTCAGGCACAGAACTGGTCATTCCCGATACTATCGACGGACTCACTGTCAAGGAGCTGGGCACAACAGCATTCGGCAGTGACCCCGAAAATTGCAGCTTTACAAGCATCACCATACCTGCTTCCGTGAACTATATCTCTGCGGACAATCCCTTTATATACTGCACGAAACTCACCGAGATAAAGGTGGACAGCGGCAATGAAAGCTACACTGCCGAGGACGGCGTGCTCTACAACAAGGACAAAAACGAGCTTATCGCCTATCCTGCAAGCAAGTCGGGAAAGAGCTTCACAGTGCCCGACAGCGTAAAGAAGCTCTGTGCAGGTGCATTCTACAATTCACAGCTCTCCGAAATAAAGCTCCCCAAGGCTCTCGAGGAGGTAAACTACTTCACATTCGGCGACATGAAGGAGCTGAAGAAGATAGACCTCAGCGGCACGACTGTGTACAGCCTCGGCTCGTATGCCTTTTCAAATTGCGATGCTCTCGAAGAAGTACTGCTCCCCGATACTCTTGAGGACATCGGCGGCGGTGCATTTGCAGGCTGTAAGAGCATCACAAGCATAACTCTTCCCCAGAGCCTCCTCTCCATAGGACAGTATGCATTTGTTGACACAGGTCTCACCGAGATAGATGTGCCCGATTCCGTTGAGTCCATCGGCTACGGCGCTTTCGGCTACTCTACCAGCATGGGCAATTTCGTTGCCGATAACGATTTCGTTATCGTCGGCAGCTCAGGCTCCGCCGCACAGAGATACTCCGTTGACTCGGATACCGATTACGATTATGTCAACAACTTCACTTTCCTTACCCGTGAAGCAAAGGAGGAACAGGGCGAGCTCCTCAACCTCGAAAGGATAACCTCGGGCGACTTTGAATACGCCATCACCGATAACGGCGCAGTTCTGCTGTCATGCCAGTCCTCGGAGGCAAAGGTGACCGTTCCCGAGGAAATAGACGGCAACAAGATAGTAAAGATATACCCCACCTGCTTCAGCCCGTGTCAGGCTTCGGAGATAATCCTCCCCGAGTCGATCGACGAGATAAGAGAGATGGCTTTCTACGCCTGTCCAAATCTCAAGTCCGTAATCATACCCGCAAGCGTCAAGACCATCGGCAACAACGTCTTTGACAAGTGCTCGCTGCTGGAAACAGTGGAGATAAAGGGCGCTGAAACTATGGGCGAGCTGGTGTTCTGCGACTGTAATGCACTGAAAAAGCTGACTATCTCAGGCGAGCTGAAGGAATGGAACGATCAGGAACCCTTCGTTGACTGCAAGGCCCTTGAGGAGATCACCGTTACCGACGGAAGCGGCAATTTCACCTCTGAAGACGGCGTTCTCTACAACAAGGACAAGACTACTCTCATAGCTTATCCCGCCTGCAAAGCGGACAAGAGCTTCACCGCTCCCAAGTCAGTTAAGAGCATTGCTCAGTCAGCTTTCTACGGCGCGGTAAACCTTGAATCCGCCGACCTTTCATCTGTGACCTCAATAGAGTCCTTTGCCTTTGAAAACTGCAAGGCGCTGAAAAGTGTAAAGCTCTCCAAAAAGCTGGAGACATTAGGCTCAGATGCTTTCTATAACTGCACCTCGCTGAAAAAGCTCCGCCTGCCCAAGACCCTGACAGACATCGGTGCCTGTGCATTCGGTTACTGCTATCAGGAACAGGTCAACTCCGACGATCCGGAAGCCACAAATGTTCTTGTTGACGGTTTCAGAGTTTATGCTCCCAAGAATTCCACAGCCTACAAGTACGCAAAAGGCTGCGGAATGGACGTAGTAACGGGAACCGTTGAGCTCTTTGGCAAGAATTACGACATCAGGCTCCTCGGCTTCCTCGGAGGACTCATACTCGCCTTTATCGCTGTACTCATAGGCAAGAGCGCCGCTAAAAAGGTCAAGGCAAAGAAGACCGAGAAGGAGCTTGCGGAAAAGCGTGAAAAGGCTGCGGAGCGCCGCAAAAAGCGTTCCGAAGATGAAGCTGAGGAAGATGACGGTGAGGACTATGATGAGGATGAGGAGGACGAGGATACCCTCGACCTTGATGACGAAGATACAGATGACGAGGATGAAGATGACGACGAGGAGGACGAAGAAGATGAAGACTGATCTCAGAAAACTCGCCGCTGTTCTCGCTTCCGGCATTATCGCCGCCTACGCTGTACCTTTCAGTGCGGCAGCAGATGACCTTCCCGGTGTGGATGAGCCCCTTTACGACGGCTCCTATTACTACGAGCTCAACGAGGACGATACCTACACCATAACCAAGTGCTCAGCCACCATCGTATCGGAGATACCGTCTATCAGAAACGGAAAGACCATAACCGCCATAGGTGACGAGGCTTTCTACGGCTGCACGGGAATAAGTACGCTGAAGATACCCGATACCATAAAAACTATCGGAAGCCACGCTTTCTACGGCTGTACGGGTATGCAGAAGGTGACTCTGCCGAAAAAACTGGAATCTATGGGCGACTATGCATTTTTCAGCTGCAGCTCCCTCGAGGAGGTTACAGTTCCCGACACCATAACAAAAATAGAGCCCCTTACCTTTGCGCTCTGTGACAATCTCCAGCAGGTAAATCTCCCCGATACTATCACGGAATTCGGCGAGTATGCATTCTATCAGTGCCCTGCTATCAGCAGTTTCAGGCTGCCTGCTTCCCTTACCACCATAGGTCCCAACGCCATGGGAAGCTGGTTCTCCATAAAGGATATAGACACCTCCGCAAACAGCTCCTTTGTCTATGAAAACGATATGCTCATGACCAAGGACAAGAAGGAGATATACCGCGCCTCAACGGATATGAAGGGCGAGGTGAATATCCCCGACGGCGTTACCAATATAAGAGACGGCGCTTTCTCCACCTGCGCCGAGATAACCGCAGTACACTGCCCCGACAGCCTTACTGCCATAGGTCAGGAAGCTTTCAGCTACTGCTCGGGCATAACAAAGCTGGACCTCAATCAGGGACTCCATACTATAGACTTCGGCGCGTTCATGTTCGACCAGTCCATTGAGTCTGTGGATATCCCCACAACCGTTGACACCATCGGCGAGAACGCCTTTGCATACTGCATGAAGATGGAAAGGCTCATTCTTCCCGAGGGTCTGAAAAGTATCGGCGTAAAAGCCTTTATGGCGTGTGATGGGCTGAAACAGGTAAGCATCCCCAAGACTGTCAGCAGCATTGGCGAAAACGCCATAGGCTTCACGGTAAACGACTCTCAGGTACAGCCCGTTGAGAACTTCACACTCAGCGTTTTCGCAGGCTCGGCAGGCGAAAAATACGCCAAGTCATCGGGACTCGAATACACCGTCACCGACCGCAATCTCAAGAAGTTCGCATTCATAGCCGCTATGATAGGACTTATCGTCTTAGTTCTCGTATTCGCTCTTGTGCTTATGAAGCGCAGCAAAAAGACCGCTCCTGCTGCTGCAAGAAAGGCAGAAAAGACTGCAAAGAAGCAGGCAGAGGAACTCAAGGAGGAGAAGAATTACAAGAAGATAATGGACTCCGACGAGGATGACGAGGATGAGGATGACGATGAGGACGAGGATGACGATGACGACGAGGATGAGGATGACGACGAGGATGATGACGACGACGAGGATGATGACGACGACGAGGATGATGACGACGAGGACGATGATTGACTTTTGATAAAAAAGTTTAAGCCATAGTATTTCTGATATATCGTCAGAAGCACTATGGCTTTTCTATTGACAACATTCTTTTCCCGTGCTATAATAACATTAATTCTAATTCAGGCTTTTATAATGAAATAGGTTATTATGGCATTCCGTATATGTACGTTAGATGAATCCGAAAAACGTGAGTATACTCTTACTATGTTTCCCCGCTACGGTGAAAAGCTGAGACCTGACGGAGGAATTATTGACTCTGAAAACGATATCCGCTTGTTTTACTACGGAAACGGTCCATTCAGAGAACCTTGCAGCGAGTTTCAATTTATTTTTGATTATAAAGGTGTTGCAATGAATATTAACATCTTTGAAAAAATCAAAGATAATGACATTTATTATTCCATTATCGAGGTCAAGGGAAACGGACAGTTATCTATCGATGAAATTAAGCCGTCTCTTCGTGACGCGATCAGGATATACGGAACCAGAAAGTATGCTCGTCACAAAAATGTTTCGGATATGATCCATATCAGCTTTTAATGATGAATCAAAGAGCAGTTCGTCTGCTGTCTGACAGAATAATTTCCGATCTGAGCAACTGAATAAAACACAATGCCCCTTAGTGCTGTGAAACACTAAGGGGCAAAACTTTTATATGAGTACCCGTCCGATGGACTATGTTTTTATTCCTCGGGCTCCTTGATCTCGCCTACGATGGGAAGGGGATCAATTCCCTGTCTTGTGTAATAGTCCGAAAGTGCGGACCTTACTGCCTGCTCCGCAAGTACTGAGCAGTGAATCTTTACTGCGGGAAGTCCGTCAAGAGCCTCCACAACAGCCTGATTTGTCAGCTTCAGCGCATCGTCTATGGACTTGCCCTTGATGAGCTCGGTCGCCATTGACGATGTGGCAACTGCCGCACCGCAGCCGAAGGTCTTGAACTTTGCATCTGTGATGATGCCGTTGTCTATTTTCAGGTACATCTTCATGATGTCGCCGCACTTTGCGTTGCCGATCTCTCCTACGCCGTCAGCGTCCTCGATCTCGCCCACATTTCTCGGATTTGAGAAATGATCCATTACCTTTTCACTGTATAACATAGCAATTACTCCTTTGTAAATATTTCGGGCTGAAACATTCCCGAAGTCTACTGCTTCTTGATGATGTCATTCCTGCCTATCTGCTTTCTGTCAACGCCCTTGAGCAGGAAACCGGCATTTGCGCCCTCGGATACTGAGGTACAGACCTTTCGGAACTGCTCTATGCCTATTATCTCGGAAGCTATCTCGTCCTCTCTGCCGCGGACTATGACAACCTTGTCCCCGACACTGAAAACACCGCCTGTCACGGTCCCCACCGCAACAGTTCCCCTGCCGCTTACGGAGAACACATCGCTCACCACAAACTCGGCATAGGTACCGTCGGCAACTCCCGACTGAGGAGTATAATACTCCTCATACTCGCGGAGCTCCCTTTCGTCGTCTGTAAGAAATTCATGGTTCTTGGGCTCCCTGTTGAGGAGCTTGTCCTTTAAATTATCAAATATTCCCATAATCTTACACCCCGTTGTTATTATTTACTCGTATTTCTCGCCTTTCATCATGCGCTCCCACACGGGTGACATAGAACGCAGCCTGTCCACTACCTTTGGAATGACCTCGAGGATATAGTCCACATCCTCGTCAGTTACGTCCTCCTCTATGGAAAGTCTCAGTGAGCCGTGAGCTACGGCGTGTACCAGACCGATAGACAGCAGAACGTGTGAGGGGTCAAGTGAGCCAGATGTGCAGGCTGAGCCCGATGAACCGCAGATACCGTTGAGGTCAAGCATGAGCAGGAGTGACTCTCCCTCAAGACCCTCGAAGGAAATATTGAGATTTCCCGGGAGGCGCTTGTCCCTGTCGCCGTTAAGGCGAGTATAGGGTATCTTCAGAAGCTCGTCGATGAGGCGGTTTCTTCTTGGAGTTATGATAGCTGCCTTTTCGGCAATATTGCGTGTGGCAGCTTCAATTGCCACGCCCAGTCCCACGATAGCGGGAACATTCTCTGTACCAGCGCGTTTTCCGCGTTCCTGTCCGCCGCCGTGGATAAGGTTTGGAAGGGTTATGCCCTTGCGGATATAGAGGGCACCTATGCCCTTCTGAGCGTGTATCTTGTGTCCCGACAGCGAGAGCATATCAATGCCCTGCTTGTGGACGTCTATCTCAACATGACCAACAGCCTGAACGGCGTCGGTGTGGAAAAGAACCTTCTTTTCCTTGCATATTGCAGCTATCTCGTCAATAGGCTGGATAGTGCCTATCTCGTTGTTTGCGTACATTATGGTGACAAGAGCTGTATCCTCGCGGATAGCCTTTCTCACGTCCTCGGGGTCGATGAGACCCTTGTCGCTTACGGGGACGTATGTCACCTCAAAGCCCTGCTTTTCAAGGTATTCGCAGGTATGAAGAACTGCATGATGCTCAAACACAGAGGTAACGATGTGCTTCTTGCCTCTTTTTGCCATCATCTCGGCAGTTCCCTTTATAGCCCAGTTGTCCGATTCCGAGCCGCAGCTGGTAAAGAATATCTCTCTTGGCTCTGCGCCGAGAGCCTTTGCCACCTTTTCACGGGCTATCTCAACATCGCGCTGTGCGTCGCGTCCAAGCTTATATATACTGGAAGCATTTCCGTAGGCTGTACGGAAATAGGGCAGCATGGCGTTGAGGACTTCCTCTGATACCGCCGTAGTTGCCGCATTATCGGCATATATGAACCTTTTTTCTCCCATTGGTAGATTCCTCCTATTTTGCATATATATCGCGCTGCTCCACGGCAAGCCTGTCGCAGCGTTCATTTTCGGGATGACCTGCGTGTCCCTTGACCCAGTTGAAGGTCACCTCATGCTTTTCCAGCAGAGGCAGGAGCTGCTCCCAGAGGTCTACATTGAGTGCGGGCTTCTTGTCGGATTTTATCCAGCCCTTTTTCTTCCAGCCGTACACCCAGCCCTTTGTGACGCTGTCCACCACATATTTGCTGTCGGTGGTAAGTATCACCCTGCAAGGCTCCTTGAGTGCGGAAAGTCCCGTGATAACGCCGAGGAGCTCCATTCTGTTGTTGGTGGTGGCGCTGTCGCCGCCCGAAAGCTCCTTTTCCACGCCGTTATAGCGGAGCACAACACCGTATCCGCCGGGACCGGGATTGCCGCTGCAGGCGCCGTCTGTGAAGATCTCAACTGTTTTGATAAGTCTCACCTCTGAAAACCTAAGTCAATTGATTATAACATATTATATATACAAAATGGGTAGGTGTTACCCGAAGTAAACCCACTTTGTGTTTGCTTGTGCAAACACAGCTGTCATATATAAACAAACAGCCCTTATTGCAATGCCCCTAAGCTGTCATCTGAAACTTAGGGGCACTATTTCTGTTTTTGGCGTTATGCTGTGGGGAAAATCAATATGCCTTGCCCCAGTATACCATGCACTTTGCAGGCTTGCCGCAGCAGACGCACTTGTCGCTGAGGTTCTCCTGCTCGAAGGGGATACATCTTGAGCCAACGCCTGTCTTTTCCTTTATCTCGTCCTCACAAGCCTCGTCGCCGCACCACATTGCCTTTACAAAGCCGTCGCCGTGCTCCTCGAGAGCCTTGTTAATCTCGTCGATAGTTGTGCAGGCATATGTTCTGTTTGCGCGGTTCTCAGCAGCCTTGTTGAACATACCCTCGGGTATCTCCTTTTCAAGGAGAGCCTTTATGTATGTTGCAAGGTCGCCCAGTGCAACTGTCTTCTTCTCGCCGCTGTAACGAATTGCGACAACACACTGATTTTCCTCTATGTCACGGGGACCTATCTCAATACGAACAGGTACGCCCTTCATCTCGTATTCAGCAAACTTCCAGCCGGGTGAGTTCTCGCTGTCGTCCAGCTTTACTCTGATACCTGCTGCCTTGAGCTCGTTAAAGAGCTCTCCTGCCTTATCGAGAACGCCCTCCTTGTGCTGGGCGATAGGTACGATAACCGCCTGTACAGGAGCTACTGCGGGAGGAAGAACAAGACCGCTGTTATCACCGTGAGTCATGATGACTGCACCGATAAGACGAGTGGTAACGCCCCAGCTTGTCTGGTGGGGATTTACTCTCTTGTTTTCCTTATCTGTATACTCAATGCCGAAAGCCTTTGCGAAGCCATCGCCAAAGTAATGTGAGGTACCTGCCTGAAGCGCCTTTCCGTCATGCATGAGCGCCTCGATAGCGTAAGTGGAAACAGCTCCTGCGAACTTGTCGCTCTCTGTCTTCTTGCCCTTTATAACAGGCATAGCAAGGGACTTCTCGCAGAAATCCGCATATACATTGAGCATACGCTCTGTCTCCTCGATAGCCTCCTCAGCTGTAGCGTGGATAGTGTGGCCTTCCTGCCAGAGGAACTCTCTTGAACGGAGGAAGGGGCGTGTGGTCTTTTCCCAGCGAACAACGCTTACCCACTGGTTGTACAGCTTGGGCAGATCGCGGTAGGAGTGAACTATATTAGCATAGTGCTCGCAGAAAAGGGTCTCGGAAGTGGGGCGGACGCAGAGTCTGTCCTCAAGCTTTTCGTTTCCGCCGTAAGTTACCCATGCAACTTCGGGAGCGAAGCCCTCAACGTGATCCTTTTCCTTCTGGAGAAGGCTCTCGGGAATAAACATAGGCATACATACATTCTCGTGACCTGTTTCCTTGAAGGTGGTGTCGAGGATATGCTGCATATTCTCCCATATAGCATAGCCGTAGGGGCGTATTACCATACATCCCTTAACGCTTGTATATTCAATAAGCTCTGCTTTCTTGCAGATATCGGTATACCACTGAGCAAAATCCTCGTCCATTGAGGTTATCTCAGATACCAGCTTTTTATCTTTTGCCATATATATGACCTCTTTCTGTTATGATTTCATAGATATAATCATTATATCATTTATTATGCCTGTTGTCAATGCAAAAAACAGGCTTATCCGCTCAGTTCAGAAGGATATTGTAGATGAGCAGATATCCTGCCGCAAGCATTCCCGCGATGGAGACAAGTCCCGTAACAGCACCGACAAGTCCGCGCGGTCTGCCGTTTCTGCCGAATACCGCGTTATTAACTATGAGGACTATTATCAGCAGCAGATTTATTGCGGCAATGATGAACCACTTTATGCTCCTGCTCACATATGTGGTGTCGATGTATTTCAGCTCAGGCTCGTCAAGCTGGGTGAGCTCCGAGAACTTTGCGGTAACGTCCTTTGAAGTCATTCTTACCTTGCCCTTTATGGAGGTGCCGTTTATGTTCTTGTAGCTTTCGCTGTCGAAGTTCTCGCCGAAATGCTTGTCTGCACGGACCAGAAGTATAGTCTGCTGATCCTCCGAGAGTATCATGTAGTAATACTCATGACCTATGGGTATAGAGTCAACACCGTGCTCGTAGTCAAGGTTTGCCTGTGGAGCGCCATATGGCGGCACGCCGCTGACGATGCTGCCCTTGTCCATGCCCGACTCAAAAGCACTGTCGAGGGACACCTTTCCCCCTCCTATAAGACCGCTTATGCCGAAATACAGTGCTATGATAATGATGATACCAAAGACAACGGCGGCTGTGACAGGTGATGCCTGTCTGTTTTCATAAGATGATGAACTGCGGAAAAGACTCATGGGCAAACAACTCCTTAATAGTAATTCGCAAGCATAGCTCCCGATAGCGGGGCAATATCACAGGAATATCATATCATAAAACGGGAAATAAGTCAATATAGCGCAAAAATCTGCACCGTTCACCTGTCAGGGAGTTTTTGTCATATATTGCCTTATAAAATGAAGCGGCTCCGCCGAATTACCTCGACGGAGCCATATACAATATAAGGATTCAAGCGTGTTTATCAGAGCTTTACCCAGCCTGCGCCGCTCTTGAGTCTGCCGTACTTTACGCTGTTTACGGTCTTTTCGCCTACGATGGTGAATGATCCTGCTGCGGAGAGATACTGATTGACTACAGATGAGCCTGCGTCCTTGTAAATAGGTGTTCCCTTTGCAAGCTGCTTAATGTAATTTACAGCGATCTCATCTGTATTGACATTGCCCGAACCTGAGCCCGAGCCTGTTCCCGAGCCTGAGCCTGTTCCGAGCTTCACCCAGCCTGCACCGCTCTTGAGCTTTCCGTATTTGATATTGTTAACTGTCTTCTCTTCAACTATTGTGTAAAGAGTGGTTACTGTGATCTGACCGTTTGTAGCTGTTGACCCCGGAGTTTTATAGATAGGTGTTCCGCTTGTCAGATTAACTGTGTAAGGAAGCTCGGTATTTGAACCGCCGCCTCCATTATTTCCGCTTGCGTATTTGTTGTATAAAAATACTGCGATCTCACGTCTTGAATTGCATTCGTCCTTCATATTCTGCGGAGCAGAAGCTTCACTGTATTTGCCCCAGCCAAAGTTCAGTCTGAACTTGTATACTACATCTCCTGCACCGGAAGCGCTGTTTACCGCGTTTATAATAGCATTTCTTGACATTGCAAAATCATCTGATCTGCAGGAATCACGGTTATATATCTCATCAACAAGGAAACCGAGCTGAGTAGCTATAGTCCAGTAATTCTGTCTGGTCCTGAGTTCAGCCTTTCTGCCATCGCGCCACTGTGCAAGACCGTAAGCCTGCATATATGGGTCAGAGTAAGCTCTGTCGTTCAGCGCATTAGGGTCAAAGCGGCTTTCTGTATAAAGATCAGCCATTACACCGCAGATAGCTGCATCGTTCCATGTTGTAGTGCTCTTCAGACGGTCATATATCTGCTGTCCTCTCGAAGCTTCTGTCTGAGTCAGCGAAATACTTGCTGCGCTTGCGGAAATAGCTGTGGGGGCTATGGGGGAAACGTTGAGTGCTGTGGGAGCGACAGCTGTGAAAGCCATTGCTGCTGCGGCTGCGATGCCTGTGATAGTTCTTCTGAGATTTACCTTTTTCATTTTTTTGTTCCTCTTTTCTTAAATATCGTTATAATTTTCTTAATGCAGATCAGGCTCTTGTTTTATTCGGACCGATCACATTTAAATACATTGGTGTTTCCGCTTCCTGCGGAGTGAAGTTTTTTGTTTCTCACTCTCCTTTGCTTTAGTGTGACTTTATTATATCTCCGCAAGAGGAACTTCGCTATAAAAATGGAGTGAAAGGTATTTTTTCGGGAGTGAGCGGATCAGGCTATATCTTTGTGAAATATAAAAAAACCGCACAGGATAAGAGTAGTACTTATATAGAAGTTTATATGTAATTATTGGAGGAAAAAACCTTTCTGAGGAAAGGTTCTTTTCCCCCAAGCCCCCTTTTTCCAAAGACTTTATAACTGAATTTAGCCCCGACAGGGCGCTCCACACAAGATGTGAAAATCAGTAATAATACTGAGAGCGCCCTGTTGGGGCTAAATTTAATGCTAAAAGTTTTAGGAAAGGAGTTTGAGGAAGAACCCTTTTTCAAAAGGGTTTTCCTCAATATCACTTGTAAAACTTCTATAAGAGCGACACTCTTATCCTGCACGGCGCTTTTTCTTATGAAAACTTAATTTTCATTTAAGTCATATTCGATCCAGTTCAGTTCCCTTTCTCCGTAGGATCTGTACATATCAAGGAACTCGCCGAATTTGCCCAGATCACCATCATAGGTATATTCTTCCGACAGCCTGCCGTCCTTATATGATCTGTATAAGGTATATTCATAAAGCGGAGTAATAGTGTTATCGTCTCCCATGTAAAGGATAAAGGACTGACTTCCACCCTGATGTCCCATCATACCTATGGTATTGTCTGCGCTGAATGCTTCAACAACGGACAGAACAGTCTCTTGTACTGTTTCATTTCCGTTCATGTCATGACCGTTGAAGCGAGCTGTAACATAGTCATTTCCGTCATATACATACATATAGGCGTTTCCGAGCGCATAATTATGACGTATAAACAGTTCGGGAACGGAGTCACCGTTAACATCATAGAATGCATATCGCAGCATCACACCGAGTGTTGGATCAGGCTGAGCAACATTGGGATTTTTAAAGCCATCATTGTCATTGATAAGCTGCTTTACAGCTCTGACAGCAGCCGCATCGAGCTCCTCCTGAGTGATATCGGTGCGGTCTGTGTGGGGATTTGTGTATGCTGCTGATACAGTTGTGTCTGAGGTAGTGTTTCCGGCGGCAGTTTCTGTATCACCGCCTGTTTTATCGGAACGATCAGCTGCTGTTGTGGTGGCTGCAGTTGTATCTTTTGCCGAAGCAGCTGATGTTTCGGTCGCTGCTGCAATTACAGTTACCGCTTCTTTTGATGAAGCTGTGGTGGTGGAGATGCCTGTGGAAGTAGTTGCGGCAGTAGAAGTTACCTGTGCAACGGGAGTCTGTATTTCGGGAGCATCAGGCTTGCGGCGGTTGAGCATGGTTATGCTGCCGATGGTCAGAGCGATGGCGGCTGCCGAGCACAGACCAATGTAGATAAAATGGGGAAGCCTTCTGCGCTCATAGACCTCTACGCCTGTTACCGAATCGGCGTTCTCATTGTTTTCAGATGTCGTATCCTGTGCTATCCCGAGTCTTTTCTTCTCTGCTTCGTATTTATTCATAGTGTTCTTCAGCATCCTTTCGCGGGCGTTCTTATCAATATTCATTTTACCTGTACCTATCTCTTCGATCGTGTTTATATCCGAGTTTTCGAGGATATCAAATCCTATCTTTTTCTTGTCGTTCATATATTTCCCTCCTTCATTTCGTAGCCTTCATTTGCCAGCAGCTCTTTCAGCTTTTTCAGTGCTCTGCTGCACCTCATCCTCACCGATGCAGGCGACATCGAGTGCTTGTCCGCGATCTCCTTTGAGTTCATATTATAATAGAACTTCTGGATAATTATATCCGAGTCCGGCTGACCGAGACTGTTTATGAGTTTTAGGAGCGTGTTTTTCAGAACACTTCGTTCTGCATTCTCCTCTACGTTTTCCGTATCGGCAAGCTCGGCCGTTTCATTTTCTATATAGACTGTATCGCTGTGACGTACCAGCTTTCTGTACATCTGTATAGCTGTGCGATTGGCGATCGTGCCGATGAGACCTTTAAGGTCACCGTCGAAGCTGCCGCTGCGGTCATAGCTTATAAAGACGGCGGAAAAAACATCTCCCACACATTCCTCTATGTCCTCACTGCTTCCGCAGCTTCTCAGCTTGTTGTACACGATGGCGTATACATAGCCAAGGTATTCGTCAAACAGTGCGGTCTGCGCCTTGAGAGGATCTTTATCATACATTTTGCGGTATTCATTATCTGTCATAGGACCACCCCTTTGTTGGTTTTTAATGTATTTGTTGTAAGCGCTTTCATAACATATACTTGCTGCGGCTGTCCGAAGTGTAACAAGTTTTTTGAAAATTTTTCCGAAAAAGTTCGGACGCGGTCACAGCGGCGGTTTTCCGATAGATTTATCCTGTTATATATTGTATCATATCCACTTGGAAAGCTCAACGGTCATATAAAACAAAGACCTCACAGAATAGTCTGTGAGGCTTTGTTGTAAAGCATATATAATTATTTCTTTGGGAATATTCGTATATATATAGCCTCTGAACGGCGGCCTTCTCCTACTGTTCCTGCGACCTGACCGTTTTTACGGGTATGTCCCCAGCCAATACCTGCGGAATGTACCGAATACTCTACATCGTAAAATTCTGCTATCTTTCCGTAAAGTTTTATCCTGAATGCTTCGATAGCAAGACAGCGGCCCGTAGTTCCTACTGTTACACTGCTGCCGCAAGGAGCAGTCTTATAACCCTGCCAGCCGATATGTGAGACATGAGCGTCTACCATGATACCGCCATATTTTTTCGAAATACCGCCGATACCTACTGTTAAGCTTTCTAATCTCAAAGATCTTCCTGTTGTTCCGACTCTGACATTTCTGTATTGATCACCGGTAGTCTTACCTGTTCTGAGGTCAATATCCAACGGCAAGCTGATATCTTCTTCCATCCAGCCTATATTCTGAACGTGAGCCTGTGCGCTTAAAGTATGTCCTAGATCTACTGCCGCAGCGTTTACATCAGGCACAGCTCCTGTTAGCATTACGGCAGCTGTCAGAGCGGCTGTAATTGATGAGACCAGTTTCTTGAACGGAGACCTTTTCTTTACAGTAGTATTCCTCATAACGATAATTCCTTTCACTTCAGATAAATTTGCGGTTTGCCACCGCCTATATACACATTCTAACATAGTATCGTTCATATTGCAATAGTGATCGAAAAAATCCCTGCGAGGACTCCTCAGCCGGAAAAACAAAAAGTACCTCTGCATGAGCAAAGGTACTTTGAAAGCCGATGATGTACTTGTCTCTTTGAGAACTGTCAGCGCGTTAAGAAAACGGTCCTGTGGACTGTTTTCAGCGATGACCGCAGCAGCTATGCTGCGAGGACTCCTCAGCCGGAAAAACAAAAAGTACCTCTGCATGAGCAAAGGTACTTTGAAAGACGATGATGTACTTGTCTCTTTGAGAACTGTCAGCGCGTTAAGAAAACAGTCCTGTGGACTGTTTTCAGCGATGACCGCAGCAGCTATGCTGCGAGGACTCCTCAGTCGGAAAAACAAAAAGTACCCCTGCATGAGCAAAGGTACTTTGAAGAACAATAATGAACTTATCTCTTGCTGAACTGAGGAGCACGACGTGCAGCCTTGAGACCGTACTTCTTTCTCTCCTTCATTCTGGGGTCACGAGTGAGGAATCCAGCCTTCTTGAGAGTGGGGCGGAGCTCAGCATCGAACTCGAGGAGAGCTCTTGAGATACCGTGTCTGATAGCACCGGCCTGACCTGTAACGCCGCCGCCTGCAACTGTGCAGATAACGTCGAACTTCTCTACATTGTCAGTGAGTGCGAGGGGCTGACGAACGATGAGCTTGAGAGTCTCAAGACCGAAGTAATCGTCGATGCCTCTGCCGTTGATGGTTACATTACCTGAACCGGGGTAAATTCTGACTCTTGCTACGGAGTGCTTTCTTCTGCCTGTGCCGTAGTAGTATTTAACTTTTGATTCGTACATTTAAAAGCACCTCCTATTAAAGCTCGTAAGCAACAGGCTTCTGAGCCTCCTGCTTGTGATTAGCGTCCTTGTAGGTTCTGAGTCTCTTGAGCTGAGCTCTGCCGAGGCTGTTGTTGGGAAGCATTCCGTTAACAGCGATCATCATAGCTCTGTCAGCCTGCTCAGCCATCATGTCCTTGTAAGAAATGGACTTGAGTCCGCCGATCCAGCCTGTGTGCCAGTAGTACTTCTTCTGCTCGAGCTTTCTGCCTGTGAGAACAGCCTTTGCGCAGTTGATAACGATAACGTGATCTCCGCAGTCTACGTTGGGAGTGTAAGTGGGCTTGTGCTTGCCTCTGAGGATATGAGCAGCCTTAGCAGCAACTCTACCAAGCGGCTTACCCTCGGCATCGAGGATATACCATGTACGGCTTACTTCAGCCGGTTTTGTCAGTGTAGTTGACATATATTTTTCCTCCTGTAATATATTTTCAGAACGGAAAGCGAGTACGGAAACAAGAGGCAGAACCTCTGACAACGGTCGGAAGCCGCTGCCTCTTGCTTCCCGAAAAAACGCCATTACCGTTTGCAGTGCAAGAATTATTATACACGATATAAAGGTGAATGTCAAGAGGTTTTTGCGGATTTTTTTAATATATACCCTGTTTTCTCTCGCAATCGCTCTGTTTTTCTCTCAATCTCTCCGTTTCTCACGTTTCATTTCAGTTTTGGAAGATAGAAAAACGGCGGAGCATTTCTCCGATTTATATGCAAATTCCCCATAGGACTGCCAACAGTCGTTTATTGCTGAAAACTGACCGATTTCCATAGGATATCACTGATGTCTTGCCAATTATTGCTCATTATACCGTGGTCTCATTGACTTATTTGTGCAATTGTGCTACAATGAAGATACAAAAATTTATTTTTGGAGGAATTTACTATGAAAGGAAAAAACTTCAGCAAACTGATGGCAGGCGTTATGGGTGCAGCCATGGCGTTCACAGCATCAGTTCCGGCTGTACACGCAGTAGCACCTGCAGATGCACAGCTGACAAACAAAGTGACCGCTGCTAAGGAAGGCACCGTCGTTTACGAATGTGATTTCGAGAGCGACACCGATCTTCAGTACTGGGCAAACAGAGGCGGAGACGACACCACGGAGCTTTCCATCACACCAGATGCAGCAGACAGCGGAAAGAGCTCCATGCTGGCATCGGGCAGAAGCGAGACATGGAACGGTCCCTCGCTTCGTCTTGACAAATTCTTAAAGCCTGATACTCAGTATTACTTATCGGCTTCCGTAAAGGGTCAGTGGTACACCAACTGCACACTCAGCTCACAGTTCACTATTGACGGTGAGGATTCTTACAACAACATGGTCAAGGACATCAAGAGCGCTTCAGGCGGCGGCGACGGCTGGGGAAGAATAGAGGATGTAGCTATCAGCTATTCTTCGGGCATGGATGCTGCTTACATCTATTTTGAGTCCAACAACACAGAGAATATCCTTGTTGACAATGTAAAGATCGTAGAAGCTGCTCATGTTGATATCGAGAAGGATCTTCCCTCACTCAGCGAGATCTACAAGGACAAGTTCAAGGTAGGAACTGCCCTTACTCCCGATAACCTTGCTTCACAGCCCTTTATGGACCTTGTACAGAAGCATTTCGGCGAGAGCATCACAGTCGGCAACCAGATGAAGCCCGACTACGTTCTCAACAAGAAAAGAACACTGGCTTATTTAGAGGAGACAGGCGACGACGAGCATCCTCAGATAAGCTTCTCACAGGCTAAGCCCATTCTCGATTACGCAAGAAAGTACGGTATCCCCGTAAGAGTTCATACCCTCGTATGGTACAGCCAGACTCCCGAGTGGTTCTTCAAGGAGGACTATGACGAAAAGAAGGATTATGTATCTCCCGAGAAGATGCTCAAGCGTATGGAGAACTATATAAAGAGCTATTTCGAGACTCTTACAGCACTTTATCCCGACATCGATTTCTATGCCTGCGACGTTGTAAACGAGGCATTTGACAACGACGGTAATCCCCGTAAGCCGGGTCACCCCGCACAGGAGAACCAGTATGCAGCTTCTGACTGGGTAGCTGTATTCGGCGACAACTCATTCATCGACTATGCTTTCAGATATGCAAGAAAGTATGCTCCCGAGGGCTGTAAGCTCTACTACAACGACTTCAACGAGTACATGGGCAAGAAGGACGCTATCTGCGAAATGGCAGAGAGACTCAAGAAGGAAGGCGTTATCGACGGTATCGGTATGCAGTCTCACCTTGATGTAAGACAGAGCATGGACGCTGCTTTCCCCTCACTCGGTCAGTATGAGCTCGCTCTCAAGCAGTTCACAGAGACAGGTCTTGACGTTCAGATCACAGAGCTTGATGTTACAGTTCAGGAGAACTCCGGCGACAAGTATTTCGACGTTCAGTCCACATATTATAAGGGACTTTTCGACATCTACGAGAAGTACAGCGATAAGATCTCAGCTGTTATCTTCTGGGGCGTTATCGATACAGAGAGCTGGAGAAAGTCACAGAATCCTCTTATCTTTGACGGCGACTTCATGGCTAAGCCCGCATTCAAGTCCATCGTTGGAAACAAAACAGCTGCTGATCCCGTAAGAACTACTATCTCGGGCGGCAACGTAACTACCACAACTACAACAACTACAACCACAACTGTTACATCGACGACCACAGGCGGTATCAAGGCTAAAAAATGGGGCGATACAAACTGCGATAACACTGTTGAGCTGGCTGATGCCATCCTCATCATGCAGACCCTCGCTAACCCCAACAAGTACAGTGTTACCGAGCAGGGCAAGGAAAACGGCGACGTAGATAAGGCTACAAAAGGTCTTACCTCTAATGACGCTCTCTACATTCAGGAGTATCTCCTCCACCTGAGAGACACTCTCGATCCCGAGGCAATGTTCACTCCCCCTGTAAGCAACGTCTGATAAAAAGCAGCAAAAGCTGCACGGCTAAGCCGTGCAGCTTTTTTATTGGTTTATGACGACCATAAGATACACAAGTGAGGACATAACCGCAAATGCCGTGACCGCAATATATGAGGTATACTTCACAGCCTTTGCACGAGTGCTGCCCTCTTTATCAGCGGAGATCAGAGTTGTTCCGAGGAAAAACGAACCGATAATTACCGTGGGCATTATATAGCGGAAATTCATACTGCAAACCATAGTATAGTTCTTTGAAAGCATATAGAGATTACCCACGAGAATAACGTGGAAACTGATCAGAAACAGCTTTTGCACCATATCAGCAGCACACTTTCTGAAAAGGTTTACAACCATGGCGATAAAGGCAGCGGCAGCTATGACGGCAGCCAGCCAGAACAGTATCTTGCAGACAGTCAGCATAAATGGATAGTGAGAAAAATTATCCTCGCCGATAAACTCGCTGAAAATAGAATTTTTCATGAACGCAATAAGAGGATTATGCTCATTATAGCTCTGAGGAGCACCGTTTTCATCGTACGAGAGCCAGTTCTCAAAAACTCTCCTGAACTGATAGAGGGAGAAATCGGTAATACGCTCCTTGAAGGTAGTTCCCTTTATGGTCTGAGTCATCTCGGGAAGCTCCTGAACGTAGGTAAGAGGTATCCCCCAGCGGATAAGTCCACGCACAGGGAACCATAATCCCAGTGGCACACAGACAGCTGCAAAGGCGGCAAACTGCCCCAGAAGCTTTACAAGAAAGTCCTTGCGCTTCTTTATAAGTACAGCGATAAAGACGATAGTCACCGACGGTGCAATGAGTCCCACTGAAAGCTTCGTCATCATACCAAGACCGATACAGAAGGCGATCTTGATGATTTTTTTCAGTGTTGGCTCTCTGTACCACATTAGGGTAGAATACATTGCCCCCAGAGTCAGCGCCCACGCCAGAGGATCGTTGTTCATGATCGATGACAAAAATGTGAAGCAGGGATGGAATGCGGTAATAATAAGCGGAACATAAAGAGCTGTGCCGTCAAGCTTAAAATAACGGAATATCTTGTAGGCGGTAATGACGATAGTCATTGACCAGAACAGCGAAAGCATCTGTGCAGACTCAACTGCAAGATCAAGCTTGACTCCGAGTACTTTATTAAAAAAACTGATCCACAGAGCACAAAGACTATGATGGAGAGGCGGATGGCAATACTGTAAATATCTGCGGTAATCGCCATTATATAGGCTGTGATTATGAAAGAGATACGAAATATAGCCCAAATGACCGGGAATGACTTCGTCTTTGGCTCCGAACCAGCCGGTATCATGCTGACGAACATAAACAGAAGTGCCAAGGACATAGCAGAGCTTGACAACAAAGCCGAGACCAATAATGAGCATGGCATTGAAACGCCGCGCCAGCTTCTTGGTGAAAAAGGCAAAATAAAGCGCTAAGATCACAATGGAACAGAAAGCAAAGAGAAAAAGTATCTTGTTCTTCGTGTGACTGAACAAGAGAAACAGCGGAGCTCCTGCTGCACATACTGCTGCTGTCAGGATAGCTGTGAGAAAATTGCTGCGCTTTTTTTCAGTACAGAGATGACTAACTATAACCGCGGAAAGTCCGCAGAAAAAGACAAAGAATATACCGGGGACATATTTGCCCATGTTATCGACAGAGCCGAGGAAAAACATCGAAAGGATCAGGCACAGCATAAAAGCCGCTATATACGGGTGCTTAGCGGCGCCTGCGAGTATACTTGTGAATGTCTTGCTGCCTGTCGAGGTAGTTTTGGTGTTGCTCATTATTTACCTCCCGAAACACAGTGATTAATATATATTTTATCACAGTCAAAGAAATATGTCAAATAAAAAAGGACTACGAAAAGTAGTCCTTAGAGTGTCGGCACTGATTTAGTTTCCCGGGCCGTCACCAGCCAAGTATCGTCAACGTGAATGAGCTTAACTTCCGTGTTCGGAATGGGAACGGGTGTGACCTCATTGCCATAAGCACCGACTAAATATTAATGAAGTTTTCAAGGAATAAAGCGTAATGCGAGGCGAAGAACACATTGAATGAAGTAAAAAGGAAAAGCCCTCGACCGATTAGTACTCGCAAGCTGAACGTGTCACCACGCTTACACTTTGAGCCTATCAAACTCATAGTCTATGAGAGGTCTTACTCTTACGAAGGGATATCTTATCTTAAGGTCGGCTTCACGCTTAGATGCCTTCAGCGTTTATCC
>NZ_UETD01000021.1 GCF_900116855.1 Ruminococcus flavefaciens | reverse complement strand
AATTTCGAGCTGAGCCAGCTCGACCGCTTGCCACGTTGTCGCTCGTAAACTCGCTTAATAATATCAAAAATGGTATTTGTACATCGCTTACAGCGCAATAAGTACGCCGAGCCCATGTAAGGGATTCCAAAGGGACTGTGTTCCTTTGGCAGAGTCCAGAGGCGGCGCCTCTGGTCGCCGCTTTCAGCTTTTAAGGCGGCGAAATAAAACAAAGCGCTCCGCAAGGGTGAATTTCAAAAACAGTCCGGTGGACTGTTTTTGAAAGAGGGACGCCCTGCAAGTGAGGGCGTCCCTTAACGGGCGGATGATATCCGCCCATACAATATTCTTTTTCGGGACGCCGAGGGCGGCGTCCCCTACACATATAAATTCCGATTTATTTGAGCAGCGCAAATAACACAATGCCCCTGAGCATTTTGAAATGCTCAGGGGCTCGTTTCTGTTACGGCTTATAGTTTTCCATGATGTCGATTATATCGGCTTCGTATATACTTCTGTTCAGCGTTCTTCCGTCTGCGTCTATGCACAGCGAATGCATATCTCTCGGGTCCTCCTCATACGGATCATCGGACGCTTCCCTGCCCTCGCCAAGCAGCTTCACAGCATTTCCCTTGGGAAAGATGATATTCCCAGCCGATACCGTATAGCACTTCTCGCGGAACCTGTCAAGGAGCTCCCTTGTTCGGCTGTTGTACTCATTGTCAGCTTCCTTGCTTCCCAGCCACGCAGGATGTATCTCCGGCGGTAAGCCCTCATTTCTGAGACAGTCAGCAAAAATCTCCACCGTCTCCACGGGTATCGTCTCCTGATGAAAGGCGTCCACAGAAAGCAGGACGCGATTCACGCCGCTGTGGGCAAGCATTCGGGCTACAGCTGCGATGCGCTCTTTGTTTCTGCTGAAAAAACCGTTTGTTATTATCTCACGCCGCGGTATTCCTGCTCTCTCTGCTGCCCTGTGTATGGTGCAGACAGTCTCGGGATACAGAAGCGGCTCGCCTCCAAATGTCATCAGCGACTTTACATTGTATACGCGGCAGACCTTTTCCACCACCTCTGCGGCTTTTGCTCCATCTATGTGTCCGTCGCAGCCGCGGTGGTCTCCCTGACTGCAATGGCGGCACCTTCCCGTGCAGCACATTGTTATGCTGAATTCTATTCGTTCAAGTTTTTCAAGATATACGTTCATATAAACTGCTCCTTTTCATAATAATCATTATTATTACGTCGGTGCAGTACGGGAACTTTTCTTACTTCGGTGCGACGTCCCCTGTCATTACTGCACCGAGCAGTTAATTCGTTTCATCATCATTTCTGCGTCCCTCACATTGAAAGCACGATATCCTTGCCGCTGGGGGTGTACTCCTCAACGGTCACTCCGCATTTATCAAATAATATGCATGATGCCTTTACGCTGTCGGTCTCCGCATACTTGTTGCACTTGTAGACAACACGCTTTATTCCCGACTGGATTATTGCCTTTGCACATTCATTGCAGGGAAAAAGCGTAACATATAATGTGCAGCCGCTGAGACTGCCGAAACTGCTGTTGAGTATGGCGTTCAGTTCAGCATGGCATACGAAAGGGTATTTGGTATCAAGAGCCGACTCGCCGTCACGCTCCCACGGCATATCGTCATCGTCACAGCCCGTAGGCATTCCGTTATACCCTACCGAAACTATCTTATGCTTGTCGTTGACTATGCAGGCTCCCACCTGAGTAGAATTATCCTTGCTGCGCTGTGCGGACAGCATTGCTATTCCCATGAAATACTCGTCCCAGCTTATGTAGTCTTTTCTTTTCACGCATTTTCACCTCGTTATACGTTCTGATTTAATAGAATTATATCATATGCCGTGTACAGTGTCAAGCATAACGCATTACAGCTCCGCCATTGCATAAAAAATTACCGAGCCCATTATTACAGACCCGGTAATTTTTCTGGCATTTTTATGGCTTTACTTGTTAAGCTCAAGGTACTTGTTAGATGAATCCCATCTGTAAAGTCCTGTGTTAACAAGAAGCTGGAGGTTATCCTTTGTGATAACATACGGTACAAGCAGATAGGACTGTACATACTTTACACCGTTGTTATATGACTCGGAATCAAATACGCACTCGCAATCAAGTGACTCTGTAAGATTTGCCGCAGGTATCTCACCGTCGAGGAGCTTCTTGCAGACCTCCAAGGCAACTCCCGCCTCATCGCTTACGTTCTTGTATACAGTCATGGACTGCTTTCCGTCAACGATATTGCGGAGATTCTCAATGTCTCCGTCCTGACCTGTGATAACAGGCTGACCGCTGCCCTTGTAGCTTGACTCCAAAGCCTTGGTTACACCGAGAGCTGTTGAATCATTTGCACAAAGTACCACATCAAGGTTCTTGTCCTTGTAGTTTACTGAGAGAGTTCCCTTCATGTCCTTCTCGGCATTGTCAGTTTTCCAGCCGTCAGTGGCAACGCGCTCAAATGAGGTCTTGCCCGAAGGTACCACAAGCTTTCCTGATTCGATATAGGGCTCAAGTGTCTCATAAGCGCCGTTGAAGAAGTAACGTGCGTTATTGTCGCCCTTGTCGCCTGCTACAAATTCGATATTGTAAGGTCCGCTTGTGGAATCAAGCTGGAGCTCATCACGCACGAAATCTGCCTGCATCTTGCCGACCTTGTAATTGTCGAACGATATGTAATATGTGATAGCGTCTGTATTCATGATAAGACGGTCATAGGCTACGATCGGGATATTCTTTGCCTTTGCTTCTTCAAGTGTCTTGGACATCTGATCGCCGTCAACTGCTGCTATAAGGAGAAGGTCAACGTCCTCAGAGATCATGCCGAGAACATCGTTGTTCTGCTTTGAAGCATCGTTCTGTGAATACTTCAGCACCACTTCATAGCCTGCTTCCTCAAACTGCTGCTTGAGGTATGCACCGTCGCTGTTCCAGCGCTCGAGTTCCTCCGCAGGCATTGCAAGTCCTATCTTTTTCTTTCCTGCTTCTCCCTTGTCAGCCTGATCCTTGCCGCAGGATACGAGGCTTCCCATCATGACAGCTGCCATTGCTGCCGCAAAAAACTTCTTCATTAAAATCTACCCCCTGATATTGTAAGCTCCCTGTGGGAAATGATGTTAATTATGTTTATAATATTATTTTACACCCTAACATTCGTCATGTCAATACAATTTCCAATTTTTGGAATTTTGCATAATATACGAGCAGTAAATATATGCAAAATACCACAGGCCGCTTAACAAAATGTTCACCAAACGCCGATATACGCTTATTTTACGCCATATCAAATTATATAAAAAACATATGGCATTTTACTATTTTCACTATTACCTATCATGCTGATAAGCTATCATCAATTACATTTTGTAATATCCAACTTCACTATTACATTTTCGTAATGTGTAATATAATTTTTATATTATGTACAAAAGTATCCATTTTCTGAATTTCACTATGCATATCCGCTGTCTTGATTAGTTTCCCGCCTTGTGGTATACTATTATTGCTGCTATCTTTTCGGAGGTGAGACTATGCTTTACTATATGTTCAACAAGCCCATGGGCTGCGTTACCGCCCGTTCAGACGCTGTACACAGAACTGTCATGGACTACTTCCCTTCCGAACTCGCTGAGAAGCTGCACCCCGTCGGAAGGCTGGACAAGGACACCTGCGGTCTGCTCATACTCACCGACGACGGTATGCTCGATATAAGTATCATGCAGCCGAGCGAGCATATCTCCAAGACCTATTTCTTCTACGCTATCGGCTCAATGGACGACGAAAAGACAGCACTGCTGGAAAACGGAGTCCCTCTTGTCGGATTCACCACGGACAGGGCGAAGTTCCGACTGATAAAGCGTTTCCGCATAGGTGAGCTGGAAGAATTTATGCCCGAGAAGCGCCGTATGCGCTATATGAAAAATCCCGACGGTCCTGCATTCGCCGCCGAGCTCACTATCTCAGAGGGCAAAAAGCATGAGGTAAAAAGGATGCTGGAGGCGGTCGACTGCCGTATCTTTTACCTGCGCCGCGAAAGCATAGGAAGGCTGAAGCTCGATCCACGTCTTGAACAGGGACAGTTCCGTCCCCTTACCGATGAGGAGGTATGTCTCCTGAAAGATCACTCAGATAAATAAAGCCTTTGTCATCAGACAAAGGCTTCATATATAAGTATTACGCCCCTCAGCCTGAACCGAGAGGCGCTTGGTATTGGGGCAGCGGGATTTGAACCCACGGGTGACAGAGTCAAAGTCTGTTGCCTTACCGCTTGGCTATGCCCCAGCACTCACCTAAATATTATAACAAAAATCCCACAGTAAATCAATACCGCGGGATTTTTATTTTTATTTTAACTTTACACCCCGACCATCAGTACCATTCCAGATCCTTCATGGCTCTGAATTCGCGCATCGCCATCAGTATCGCTACTACTGCCGAAAGCAGGTCGGCAACAGGCGCTGCGTAAAGTATTCCGTTCATCTCGAATATCAGAGGGAGCACCAGCAGAAGCGGTACAAAGAACAGTATCTGTCTCGTAAGCGACAGGAATACGCCCTTTATGGACTTTCCTATGGAGGTGAAGAACGTGGACGTTATGGGCTGGAGACAGTTTATCCATGTGAAGAAGAAGGATATGCGGAAGAACTTGGCTCCGAACTTGTAATAGCCCTCGCTCGCCTCACTATTGGCGAATACCGCAAGTATCTGCTTCGGGAACAGCTGGAACATTACAAAGGCTACCAGCGATATCGCTGCGCCTGCCTTAACTGCCATCCAGAATGCGCTCCTTACTCGGTCGTACTTCTGGGCGCCGTAGTTGAAGCTCTCGATGGGCTGCGTTCCCTGTGCAAGTCCGATGACTATGGAGAATACTATCATGTTTACCTTCATGACAATTCCCGCAACCGCTATGGGGTCATCTGCGCCATACTCGGAAAGAGCTCCGTAATGCTTCAGCGAGTTGTTGAGAACTATCTGCACTATCGCGATAGCAAGCTGATTGAAGCAGGATGCCATTCCGATAGAGCATATCCTGCTGACTATTCCCGACTTGGGCAGAAGATGTCTGCCGAACAGGTAAACTGTCTTGAAGTTGAAGCAGTATACCACTACTATGACCGCGGATATGAACTGTCCGATGACGGTGGCGATAGCCGCTCCCTTCATTCCCCAGTCAAGTCCGAGAACGAACACTGCGTCAAGTATGGTGTTGACCACCGCTCCCGTAATGTTGCAGAGCATGGTGATCTTGGGACTGCCGTCCGCTCGGATTATGTGTCCGCCGCCCGTTGTGAGTATCAGGAACGGGAAGCCGAATGCCGTGTACTTTACATATTCCTTTGCATAGGGCATTACCGCGTCTGTGGCTCCGAAACGTTTGAGCAAAGGCGTCAGGAACGCCAACGTTACAGCCGACAGTATTACTCCGCTGACCACAAGCAGCGAAAGTGCGTTTCCTGCGAAATACGGAGCGCGTTTCTTGTCCCCCATTCCCATGGTGAGGTTGAAGCATGAGGCTCCGCCTATTCCCAGCAGGAGCGCCAGCGCCATACAGCCCGTGGTGAAAGGGAAGGCTATGGAAGTCGCCGTATTTCCCAGTGTACCAACTGCTTTTCCGATAAACAGCTGATCCACCATGTTGTAAAGTGCGCTTACCAGCATTCCTATGATGCTCGGTATGGCGAATTTCATCATCAGTGCCCGGATAGGCGCCGAGCCCAATGGATTTCCGCCCTGCGGAGGACCTCCGACTCCTGCGGGAGGTCCGCCTGCCCCCGGTGGCGGTCCGCCCGTTCCCATAGGTGGTCCGCCTGCCCCGTTTGGTGGACCGTTATTGCCGCGAGATCCGCCATATTCATTATTATTCATATTATCCCTAACCTTCTTTTTCTTTTTTACAAATACCTTTTAATTATACATCATTTTCCGCAAAAAAACAATAGCGGCACAAAAAACGGCATTGTAAAAATTTTTCAATACTTTTTCGCAATACTGATACAATTTTTACAATGCAAAGAGCTTTTTCCTTGACATACCATAGCCTATGTGATAGAATTATTATTGACAATTTTTTCCGTCAGAGTACGGTCATGGGAGGTCTTTTTATGAAGCTGGGGCGGCTTTTGACATTTATCCTATCATCGGCAGTTTCCTGCTGTGTCTGCACTCCTGTGCAGTATTCGTCGGCTGAGTCCGCAAAGTACCTCCTCGGCGATGTTGACGGCGACGGTAAGGTAAGCTCCGTGGATGCCTCTGCTGTTCTTGCGGAATATGCCGCTATATCCGGCGGAAACGAGCCTGCGTTCAGCGAGGTGCAGTTCAGGGCTGCCGACATAACCCGTGACGGTAAGACCGACTCCGTGGACGCTTCCCAGATACTGTCGTACTACGCCTATCTTTCCACGGGCGGTACGCTTATCATGGAGGATTTTCTCGCACAGCCCCCTGTGACGACCACTGTGACAACAAGCTCTGCCACAACTACTATCGTTACTACTACGACAAGTGTCACAACTACCGTAAAAAAATCTGAGCCGCCTGTTAAATACGGTCAGTCATTTGACGATATAACCATAAGCGCCGATGCGTTCAATACTTTTGCAGAAGCCATGAGCCTTGAAATACAAAGAGGTTCACGGATAAGACTGCCTGACTGCAACGGCGAACAATACTGGATGTATGGTCCGTCAGAAGCAAGAATAGCTCTCCTGCTGCTCAACATGGATAAAGAATATGATGACGGTGTGCTGGCAGAGGTTTTCGAGGGATATACCGACTATGAGATAAAAAACGGTATCTTATACTTATACAGGCTGCCCGATGTTGCTGAGCTGGAAGAGGTTATGGTCAACTGGCATGACTATACAGATGACTATGCAACAGCAGAATATATGAACAGGCTGATGGAAACAGGAGAAAAAGCAAGAGAAACGGGTAATGTCGATGAGTTTAATGAACTTTTGGATTCATACTTTGATGACCCTATTGATAATCGTGCAACATTAGTGATGACAATGGGATATATTGGAAGCATAGACGGTGACGAATATGGTTCTACGACACCAGAAACATTATTTGATTTCTATGCAACTGATTACCCTGACGAAATAAAACAATTGATACATTAAGGCTGTTATCATACAAACAAAACCGCAATTTTCATTCCAGTGAGGAGAAAACATGAAGATAATACTTGCATCTGCTTCGCCGAGACGGCGTGAGCTTATGAGATACATCACCGAGGACTTCGAGGCGGTTTCGTTGGACTGCGACGAGACTCTCCCCGAGGATATACCGCCCATGGAGGCTTCCGAGTACCTTGCGGTGCTGAAGGCTAAGGCTGCGGCGGAGAAGTTCCCCGACTGCGTCGTTATCGGCTGCGATACCACCGTCATCTGCGGCGGTGAGATACTGGGCAAGCCCAAGGACAGGGCACAGTGCATTTCCGATATATCCAAGCTTTCGGGACGCACCCATCAGGTGGTCACGGGCTGCTGCATTATCAGCGGCGGCAGGGTCAGCTCCTTCTCGGAGGTGACCGATGTTACTTTCCGTGAGCTTGCCGCTGCGGAGATAGAGTCCTACGCCGACACCGACGAGCCCTACGACAAGGCAGGCGGCTACGGTATCCAAGGGCTGGGCTCCGCACTTATCTCCCACATCAACGGGGACTTTTTCAACGTGGTGGGACTTCCCGTGGGAAGGCTCTTTAATGAAATGAAAAAGTTCAGAGTTGAGTGCTGCGGTGTCACCTGACAGTGACCTATTCAAATAAGGTGAGCGAACACATCAACTCTCAATTCTCAACTCTGAACTCTTGGGCTTACACCCATTCTAAGCACTAAGCACTAAAAACCAATAACTATAAAGGAGTATTTACCATGAACTCAACTGCTTTTCATTCTGCTGACATTCTTATCCCCAAGGACTGCGATATGCACAAGTGGTCCGTTATCGCCTGCGACCAGTACACCAGCGAGCCTGAGTACTGGGACGAGGTAAGTGCAACCGTCGGAAGCGCTCCCTCAACGCTGAACCTTATCCTCCCCGAGCTCTACCTCGAGCAGGACGGCGTTGCTCAGCGCATCGACAATATCCACTCCGCTATGGACAAGTACCTCGCTGACGGCATATTCACCGAGTACAAGGACGCTATGGTATACGTTGAGAGAGTCCAGAGCAACGGTATCCTCCGTCAGGGTATCGTGGGCGCTATTGACCTTGAAAAGTACGACTTCTCAAAGGGCAGCACCTCCGAGGTAAGAGCTACCGAGGCTACTGTCATCGAGCGTATACCTCCCCGTATAAAGGTAAGACAGGGCGCTCCCCTTGAGCTCCCCCACATCATGATACTCATTGACGACCCAGACAATACCGTTATCGAGCCCCTTGCAAATACAGTCTCCGATGACAGCAAGCTCTACGATTTCGAGCTCATGCAGAACGGCGGCAGCATAAAAGGCTGGCTCATGGACAAGTCCGCTCAGGAAGCTGTTGACAAGGCGCTCTGCGCTCTGGCTGACCCCGATGCCTTCTGCAAGAAGTACGGTCTCAGCGATACTCCCGTTCTTCTCTATGCTATGGGCGACGGAAACCACTCCCTCGCTACGGCAAAGGAGTTCTACGAGCAGCTGAAAAAGGCTGATCCCGATAAGGACTTCTCAAACCACCCTGCCCGTTATGCTCTGGCTGAAATTGTCAACCTCCACAGCGACGCTCTCAAATTCGAGGCTATCCACCGCCTTGTTTACGATGTTGACCGTGACAAGCTCATGAATGAGCTCACTGCCGCTCTGGAGCTCTCAGAGTCCAAGGAGTCAGACCAGTACGTTATCTGCTCATGCTGCGGCACCGAGAAGAAGCTCTACATCAATAAGAAGTCCTCTAACCTCTCCGTTGGTTCACTCCAGAACTTCCTTGACGGCTACATCAAGGCAAACGGCGGAAAGATAGACTATATCCACGGCGCCGATACAGTCAAGTCCCTCGCAGAGAAGCACAGCGGTCTCGCGTTCATTCTCCCCGATATGGACAAGTCACAGCTCTTCCCCACTGTTATCAAGGACGGCGCTCTCCCCAGAAAGACATTCTCCATGGGTCACGCCGAGGACAAGAGATTCTACATCGAAGCAAGAAAAATAACCGAATAATGGAACTCATCAGAAATATCGCCAAGCTCCACACCACGGAGCTTGGCGCAGTTCGTATAAGACGCAATCTCGGTCTTGACTGCGGCGATGTGGTGGAATGGTGCAGGGAGCAGATATGCTCTCTCGAAGCCGTGATCGAGCGACGCGGCAAGAACTGGTACGCAGCTGTCGGCAGTGCGGTCATCACCGTGAACGCATACAGCTATACCATTATCACTGCCCACAAAGCAGTTCCGTAAAAAGGGGAAGTGTCATGAATAAAACAAGCTATCTGAAATACTTTTTGCCTGCCCGCTGTATATTATTTCTGCTTATTTTTTCTGCCGGAGCTCTCATCACAGGCAGGGAATTCAGCGGAATAAGCTGCTGGTGGTCCATAGTCGCCTCCGCAGTAAATATACTGACTATCCTTTTTCTTGTTATATCCGCAAAAAAAGCAGGCAGCAGCTATCGTGAGCTTATCGCCTATAAAAAGGGAAAAACTCCCGTAAAGAAAACATTACTCCTTATAGTAGGATTCATTTTCATCGGCACCGCAGGGCTGTATGCCGCAGGCTATATCTGCTACGGAGTTCTACCGTATTCACCACCCATGATAGTTGAGCCGATACCGCTCATTCCCGCCATACTGAACATCGCTGTACTTCCCGTTACTACAGCATTGGCTGAGGACGGTCTGTACCTCGGCGGCGGCGTCAATCAAATAAAAAACAAGTTTACAGCTATACTTATCCCTGCCTTTTTTTACGCACTTCAGCACTGCTTCATACCTACACTGTTTGATGCAAAGTACATGATCTACAGATTTATCTCATTTCTTCCGCTGACTGTTATATTCTGCATTCATTACTACAAAAAGCGTGATCCGCTGCCGATGATGATAAGCCACGCTATACTTGATCTCGCCACAGCAATGACTATTGTCGCAATGTCTGCCGACCATAGCCTGTACGAAAAAATAATAAATGTGTAAGGAGCTTTTATATGAACATAAGAAGATTTGAACAGCAGGACGCAGAAGCGGTGTCCGCTCTGGTCATAAAAACTATAAGAATATCCAATGTCAAGGACTACCCTGCCGACCTCATGGAGGAGGTAGTAAAGAGCCAGCAGCCCGAGAATATACTTGAACGTGCAGGCTGGACCCATATGTATGTAGTCGAAGATGACGGAATGATTATTGGCGTCGGCGCCATCGGTCCCTACTGGGGCAAGGAGGACGAGAGCAGTCTGTTCACTATCTTCGTGCTTCCCGAGTATCAGGGCAAGGGCGTGGGAAGGCTCATCATGGAGACTCTCGAAAAGGACGAGTTCTTCCTCCGCGCAAAGCGTATAGAGATACCTTCCTCCATAACAGGCTGCCAGTTTTACAGGCATTTCGGCTATGACTACAAAAACGGTATAGCAGAGGTTGACGATGAACACGTTTACCGTCTGGAGAAGTTCAGGGGGCATATGTAAGATAGGCAGAAATGATATTTCCCAAATGTAAAAAGGCAATAACAACAAGCTTTACGACAGCGGCGTACAAATTTCGGCTACATGGAAATAAAACTGTAAAGGAGCAAGCTATGTCAGACAGACCGGAACTGAAAAAAGGACTGGACAGCAATATATTCCGCAGCTATTACTACCTCAAGGAGGAGCTGCTCGGGTTCTGCCGCGAGAACGGTCTGCCCGTCTCAGGCAGCAAAATCCAGCTCACCGAGAGGATAGCTCATTTTCTCGATACGGGAGAGGTGCTGCTGCCTGCTGCGGGGAGCAGAAAAAGAAGCGCCGCCGACTCCGCGCCCATAACAATGGACGGTAAAATAGGCGAAAACTTCGTATGCTCGGAGGTCCACCGTGCCTTCTTCAAGGAGCATTTAGGCAAGAGCTTCTCATTCAATGTGGCTTTCCAGAAATGGCTCAAAACCAACTGCGGCAAGACCTATGCCGACGCTATCGAAGCCTACCGCCTGATAATCGAGGAGAAAAAGCACAGCAAAACCTGCATTGACAGTCAGTTTGAGTACAACACTTATATCCGCGATTTCTTCGCCGACAACAAGGGAAGCTCCCTCGGCGACGCAATAAAGTGCTGGAAATTCAAAAAGAGCCTCAAGGGACACAACCGCTACGAGCCCTCTGACCTGACTGCACTGGATAAGGAGTAAGATATGTCCGATATTTTTTCAAGAACTCAGCTCATCTTCGGCGAGGAAGCCATGGAAATACTGGCAAATTCCCGCGTTGCCGTTTTCGGCGTGGGCGGTGTGGGCGGCTACACCGTTGAAGCTCTGGCGCGCTCGGGGGTAGGCGCTATCGACCTCATCGACGATGACAAGGTCTGTGTTACCAATATAAACCGCCAGATAATCGCTCTCGGCTCTACCGTGGGTATGTACAAGGTGGACGCGGCTGAAAAGCGTATACATGACATCAATCCCGAATGCACGGTGACCTGCCACAAGATGTTCTATATGCCCGAAACTGCCGACAAGCTGGACTTTTTACAGTATGACTACGTTGTGGACGCCATCGACACCGTCACGGGCAAGATAGAGATAATCATGCAGGCAAAAGCGGCAGGTGTTCCCGTTATCAGCTCCATGGGCGCAGGAAACAAGGTGGACCCCACTGCATTTGAAGTAGCGGATATCTACAAGACCTCCGTGTGCCCTCTGGCAAGAGTCATGCGCTATCAGCTGAAACGCCGCGGCGTGAAAAAGCTGAAGGTGGTCTACTCAAAGGAGCAGCCAATTGTCCCTCAGGGAAAAGCCGCCGAGGACGGCTCCGGCAATACCGATATGAGAACAGGCGCCGCAAGACGCTCCACTCCCGGGTCCAACGCTTTTGTCCCCTCTGTGGCAGGACTCATCATCGGCGGAGAGGTCATAAAAGACCTTATCAGACTAAAAAAGCAATGAAAAGAGACTTCCGTCCGAACGGCAATGATACAGATTATCTGTGCCATAGTCTTTCTGATATCCGTTCAGGAGTACTATGGCGTTTCTATTGATATTATATCAGCGGTGTGCTGTATGTTCCTTGATAAGAAAACGTGTATCATATGCCGGGCATTATTATAAAATGGAGAATTACTATGTGGAACGATATTTCCAAGCAATGGCAAACGGCATTTGAAGAAGCATGGGAGGCTTTCTGCACAGGCAGTATACCGATAGGTGCTGCTGTTTTTGACGAAAATGGTGGTCTGATCCTTAAAGATCATAACCGTACACAGTTACCGGAAACAATCAATCGCCGTATCGCCCATGCGGAAGCAAATATTTTAAGGCAGCTGGATACATCAAGATTTGATCCCAAAAAGCTGACACTGTATACGACTATGGAACCATGCCCTATGTGTATGGGTACTGCAGCTGTATCAAATATCAGGCATCTTCGCTCCGCAGCTCACGATCCTCACTGCGGAATGATCCATCTGATCGAAAGCGAACCGTATTTTATCGGTAAGGCTCTTGACTATACCTTTGAATGTGGTGATCCGGAACTTGTTCAGCTGACATTGCAAAGCTATTATGAGCTCAGGTGTATAGAAGCAGGTGCAAGCAGATGCGTGCTTGATTCATTCAGTGAGCAATGTCCCGAAGCAACCGAGATTTCCGAACGTCTTTACCAAAACAAAGTGCTTGACAGATTTGCAGAGGAAGGTACAGCTTTTGGAGTGGTTTTTGACTATATTCTGTCCGTTAAATAATGCATATCTCCTGACCGATCACAGCACCGGAAGAAAACACAGCGCCCCTGAACGTATTGAAACGCTCAGGGGCATGATTTTTATATGGACTTTCGTTTTACAATAAGACTATTTTCATAAATGGCATTGCCTTTTATGTCTGCTGCCCGTATCCCGCTTTACTTTACCGAATCAAATCCGTGCTGGAGGTCAGCGATTATATCGTCGATATGCTCGGTTCCTATGGAGAGTCTTACGGTTGTGGGTCTTATGCCTGCGGAGAGAAGCTCCTCCTCACTCATCTGTGAGTGAGTGGTAGAAGCAGGGTGGATTACCAGTGACTTTACGTCCGCTACGTTTGCAAGGAGCGAGAACAGTTCAAGGCTCTCCGTGAACTTCTTTGCATCCTCTGCTGTGCCCTTGATATCAAATGTGAAGATGGAAGCAGCACCGTTGGGGAAGTACCTGTCATAGAGCTCCTTTGCCTTTCCTGTTGTGAGGGATGGATGGTTCACCTGTGCTACCTGAGGGTGGTTCTTCAGAAATTCCACTACCTTCAGTGCGTTCTCTGTGTGGCGCTCCAGACGGAGTGAAAGGGTCTCAAGTCCCTGTAAGAGCAGGAAGGAATTGAATGGCGATATAGTAGCGCCCTGATCTCTCATGAGTGTAGTGCGGAGCTTGAGGATATAGGCAAGATTGCCGCAAGCCTCTGTGAAAACTACTCCGTGATAGGAGGGATTGGGCTTGGAAAGTCCCGGGAACTTGTCATTCTGTGCCCAGTCGAACTTGCCCGAGTCGATGACAACTCCGCCCATTACCGTGCCGTGACCGCCGATGAACTTTGTTGCGGAATGTACTACGATATCTGCACCGTGCTCGATAGGCCTCAGCAGGAACGGAGTTGCGAAGGTATTGTCCACGATGAGCGGTATACCGTGCTTGTGAGCGATGGCAGAGATAGCCTCGATGTCGATAACATCGGAGTTGGGATTGCCCAGAGTCTCAGCATAGAGAAGCTTTGTCTCGGGACGGATCGCCTTCTCGAAATTCTCGGGATCGGCAGGGTCAACGAATGTGGTGGTAAGTCCCTGATCCTTCAGTGTGTGTGCAAGAAGATTATAGGAGCCGCCGTAGAGGTTCACTGATGATACGATGTGGTCCCCTGCTGTGGCGATATTCTGGATCGCGTAGCTGATTGCCGCAGAGCCCGATGCTGTTGCAAGAGCTCCCACGCCGCCCTCAAGAGCAGCTATCCTCTGCTCGAACACGTCGGAGGTGGGGTTCATCAGTCTGGTGTAGATATTTCCGCCCTCTGTGAGTCCGAAGCGGCCTGCCGCCTGTGCAGAGTCCTTGAATACATATGAAGTTGTGGCATATATAGGCACTGCCCTTGCATCTGTGGCAGGATCGGGATTTTCCTGACCTGCGTGTATCTGTATAGTTTCAAATTTATAATTGCTCATAACTGAACTTCCTTTCAAAATAATCTGTTAATCTTCGTTATCATTAATAATGTTCAATTCCGACACATTCGCTCGGAATTGGTGATACACCTTTTTTCTCTCATTTTCAACACCCCTGTGTTTTTCTTTACTCATATCATACCACTTTAATAGGCATTTGTCAAATACCTATGAATTATATCGTGTTATAGGTCCAGTCTATAACTAAAGGCTCCTGTAATATCTTACGGGAGCCTTCTGCTGTCATATATTGCCGTCTCTGAACTGCTTCATCATCTCGTTGGTAAGGCTTATATCACTTGGCTGGAGAACTACGTCCTCACGCTTCACCCACTCTGCGTATTTCAGCTCGTTCTCGTCCATGTGTATCTCGCCGCTGCCATCTGCCTCGCAGTAGAAACCCACAAGCATATCCTGCGCCATTCCCCACGGCTGGGACTTGTAGTACCTGATATTCTTTACCCTTACTCCTGTCTCCTCCATGACCTCGCGGGCAACTGTCCCCTCAAGGGTCTCGCCTATCTCGGTAAAGCCTGCCACAAGAGCATTATGGGCGTAGCCGCTGCGGTATCGGGTCACGAGTATGGAGTCGCCCTTTATGACGCCCACTATCACCGCAGGATTTATCCTCGGATAGACCACGCTGCCGCACTCCTGACAGACAAGTGCGCGCTCGCCCCCGTGAAGTGACAGTTTGCCGCCGCACCTGCCGCAGAAAATGTTGTCACTGTACCAGCGCCAAAGATGATAGGCTGTGAAGGCGGCAAAGAGCTCCTTTCCGCCGAAGCTGTCCCTGAGCTGACGGAGTCCCTTGTACTCAAAGCCTGCTCCGAAGTCTCTGTGCTCCGAAAGCACTATGAAATAACGGTCATCATCTACGGAAAAGGCATAGACCGCCGAAAGCTGTTCATCATTTTCCGCCAGCGGAAAGACTATGCGCTCACCGCTTGTGTCAGTGAGGAGCCTGCCCTCACCGTCAAAGCAGAGAAGTCGGTCTCCCTGCCGTATATCTGCATTTTTAAAGCTGTTGTCAAGTCTGCTCGGTGCTATATCCTGTATCATATCATCATCCTTTTCTGCTTTGCTGCTCATTTGTGAGCTTGTTTATCATTATATACTATATATGCCTTTTTGTCAATAATGGTGAAAACTGCGAAAAATACAATATTACGCAATATATCCCCTTGACCTTTTCCGCTTTTTGTGCTATTATAGTTTGTATTGGAATAATGAAGGAAGAAAGGTAACGAAATGAATTTTAACGAACTTAATTTATCGCAGGCGCTTCTCCGTGCTGTTGACGAGCTGGGATATACGGAGATGACGGAGATACAGCAGCAGAGCATCCCCCTGCTCCTCGAAGGACGGGACGTTGTGGGTCGCTCAAACACAGGTACGGGCAAGACCGCTGCTTTCGGTATCCCTGCTGTTGAGAGCATAACCGACGCTGACAGGAAGTCTGCGGTGGTACTCATACTCTGCCCCACCCGTGAGCTTGCCATGCAGGCTAATGAGGAAATACGCAAATTCGCCAAGTTCAAGGAGGGCGTCAGGACCTCCGCAGTCTACGGCGGCGCAAGCATGGAAAAACAGATACATGAGCTGAAACGCGGCGCTAATATAGTTATAGGTACTCCCGGTCGTGTTATGGACCACATACGCAGGAGGACCCTCAAACTCGAAAATATCCGCACTGTCATCCTTGACGAGGCTGACGAGATGCTGAATATGGGCTTCCGCGAGGATATAGAGTCAATACTTGCCGACGTTCCCGAGGACAGACAGACCGTGCTCTTTTCCGCTACTATGCCAAAAGAGATCATGGCGATCACGGAAAAGTATCAGCGCGATCCCGTACATATAAAGATAAAGTCCGCACAGAAGACCGTTGAGCTCATCGAGCAGTTCTATTTTGAGGTGGCTATGGGCAGAAAGACCGATGCCTTAAAGCTCCTACTTGCTGCATACAAGCCCTCGTCGGCTATGGTTTTCTGCAATACCAAGGCTATGGTGGATCAGCTCACGGAGGAGCTTGTGAAAAGCGGCTTCCGCGCAGCAGGTCTCCACGGCGATATGAAGCAGATACAGCGTACTCAGGTCATGAACAGCTTCAAGAACAAGGCTGCCGAGATACTGGTGGCTACGGACGTTGCCGCAAGAGGTATCGATGTAAGCGGCGTTGACGCCGTATTCAACTACGACCTTCCTCAGGACAACGAATACTATATCCACCGTATCGGCAGAACGGGCAGAGCAGGCAGAACAGGCTCCGCTTATACTCTTATCAGCGGCAGACGTCAGCTCTACGACCTCCGCGCCATTGAGAAGTACACTCACGCAGAGATAAGAGAAATGCCCCTCCCCGAGAAGTCCGACATCATCGCCATGAAAAAAGAGGCTATGATAAAGGAGATATCCGAGGCTCAGGCAGGTCACAACGCTTATGATATCCTCGACAGGCTGGCAGGTATGGGTATCGACTACCGTGAAGCTGCCGCAAGAGTCCTTGCAAAGCAGCTTCAGGCTGAAACAGACGCTCTCCCCGAAATAGAGGGCACCCGTCCCATCAGAAAGGGCAGGAACAGCGGTGCAAAAACTACAAGGATAGTCATAAATATCGGCAGAAATCGCCGTATCGCTCCAAACTTTATCCTCGGCGCCCTCGTTGATGCTACGGGAATGACGGGCAAGGACTTCGGCAAGATAGACATCTATGACGAGCACACTACCGTTGAGGTGCCCGAAGCTGAGTGTGACTACATCATCGAAAGCTCCGACTCCATGAAGATAAACGGAAACAAGGTGGAGGTAAAGCTCTACAAGGGCAGTCCCTTCTCCGACAGGAACAGCAGCCGCCGCGGCGACTCAAAGCCGCGTTTTGACAGGAAAAAGTCGGCTTACGGAAACAGGAAAAAATCCGAAATCTACTCGGATTACATACCGAACCGCAAAAAGCGTACTAAAAAAAGACATTGAGGTGATATGAATGAGCAGAAAAAACAGAAGCAACTTTGCTAATGAAAAGGACTTTCAGAAAAAGAGCAGCAGTCAGGGCAAGGATAAAAAGCTCTGGATGAGAATAGTTGTTCTCATTCTCGCAGGCGTTATGATACTGGGAGCTATACTTCTTCCGCTGTTATAATGTATATGAGTTCTTATGGTGTATGAAAGAAATATGCCCTCGAGCGTTAAAAAGCGTTCGGGGGCATTTTTTTAGTTGATAGTTTAGAGTTGAAAGTTGAGAGTTGCGGTGTCGCCTGCGGCGATATTATTTATATAACGTGGGCGCAGCGAACACATTAACTATTCACTTTTCACTATGCGTTAAACTCCGAGGGGCATTATTTTTTGTCATTCTATGGTTATACGCTCAAAGCTGAGAGTATCCTCATCCGCTTCTATCAGAAGCCATGAAGCTCCCTCCAGAC
Source organism: Ruminococcus flavefaciens (assembly GCF_900116855.1). GTDB lineage: Bacteria > Bacillota > Clostridia > Oscillospirales > Ruminococcaceae > Ruminococcus > Ruminococcus flavefaciens_R. The sequence goes on along the minus strand of NZ_UETD01000021.1, from coordinate 18,460 downwards.
CTGATGCAGAAACAGATACAACGTTTCCTTTCACGAAATTCCCGTGAGAATGTCCCACTGCCACAAGCTCATACTCCATTACCTCATCACTCAGGCAAGCTTTGTCAAAATCTCCGTTTTTCAGGCTTGACAGCGGCAAAAAGGGATATGGTGCATCAACATCAAGAAACAGGAAATGTGAAAACCGCATCTTATGCCCGCAGCACTCAGCTTCGTAGAATAACGGCATATTGCTGATAAACTCTTTCTGCTCAGCTGTAAGTCTTTTCCTGATGCCGTCATAATACTCCCTGAGATGTTCCACATCGGGGTCTACATCCACTCCGTGCTCCGCATACAGCTCACAGTTGCCTTTAAGGCAGATTATTCCGCTTGCCTTCAACAGCTCAAGGCACTCAAACTCCTCGTTTCCGCGCTGGAAGATGTCTCCTAAAAATACTGTAAGGTCTGCTTTCTTTTCCCTTATCTGTTCAAGCACTGTCTTCAATGCTTTCAGATTTCCGTGAATGTCCGAGAATACTGCGATCTTCATAGCTCTCACTTTCCTTTCTGCATGGATATGCCGTGGTTTATCATATTAATTCCGAACAGAAAGAAATCTGCCGATCCGTTCGGAAAAAGTTATTATACCACATCGATCCAGCCTTGTCAATAGCAGATTTCTAAATAAGCTTTTGCGGACAGATTATGACATATTACGCGGACTCGCTGCATTATAATATATTACAGACAGCCTGACGGGAGGTGCTTAGTGGAGACTATCTACATCGACGTACTTATTATCCTCAACATCTATGTGAACTTCTTCCTGCTTCGTATCACCGCAGGAGTCACACATTCTCCGCTGAAAAACAGCAGGTGTGCCGCTGCATCTGCTTACGGGAGCCTTTTCTCGCTGACTATCCTGCTGCCCTGCCTCGGCACACTTATCCCCCTCGCCATAAAGCTCGCCGCAGCTGTCAGCATAGTCGCACTGGCTTTCGGTTTCCATGGAGCTAAACGGCTGATGATAAACACTGCCGCCTTCTTCGCTGCTAATTTTGTCCTCGCAGGTGCTGTCTACGGTGTTTATTCCCTGCTGAAGCCGCAGTTTATCCGTTTTAACAACGGCTGCTTCTACATAGATTTCTCGCTGCTTATACTCATTGTGACAACGGCTGCTCTATATGCTGCGGTAAGGCTTATGCGGAATGCACTGGACAGGGCTCCCGAGGGGGAATGGGTAGTCACTGTGCGAAAGGGCAGACGTATAGTACGGCTGAGCGGACTTGCAGACACGGGAAACGGACTGGTTGACTTCTTTACGGGGACTCCCGTTATGATATGTCCCGAAAAGTCCTTTGAGGAGCTGACAGGTGTGCCCCTCGATACAGACAGGCTCCCGCGAGGGTTCAGACTGCTGCCTTGCTCTGCTGTTACGGGAAGCAGTCTCATACCCGTTTTCCGACCGGACGAGGTTCTCATAAGCTGTGAAAACGGAGCACGAAAGACCGTGGACGCTGTCGTGGGCTTCGGAGAATGCGGCGATAAAGCCGTTTTCAACCCGAAGCTGTTGAAAATATAGGCATAAGGAGTAAAAATATGAACATCATCGAAAAAGTAAGAGCATTCCTGAAAAAACACTTCACAGGAGAGATATTCTATGTAAACGGTTCCGATACCCTGCCCCCTCCCCTTACCCGTGAGGAGGAGACCGAGGTCTTTGAAAGGCTGCTTACCCATGACCCCGACGCGCGGAACTGCCTTATAGAGCATAATCTCAGACTTGTGGTATACATAGCCAAGAAATTCGAGTCCACAGGCATTGGCATAGAGGACCTTGTGTCCATAGGCACTATCGGGCTCATCAAGGCGGTAAACACCTTCTGCCCCACAAAGAATATCAAGCTTGCCACCTACGCCTCGCGCTGTATTGAGAATGAGATACTCATGTTCCTGCGGAAGTCCTCACAGTACCGCAACGATCTCTCCATAGACGAGCCCCTGAATATCGACTACGACGGCAATGAGCTGCTGCTCTCGGATATACTCGGCACCGACGATGACATCGTAAACAAGGGCATCGAGACAGAAGCTGAGCGTGAGATACTCCGCGGTGCCGTTGCGGAGCTCTGTGACCGTGAACGGGAGATCATGGAAATGCGTTTCGGGCTTATCGACGGCAAGGAAAAGACCCAGAAGGAAGTTGCCGACTGCATAGGCATCTCCCAGTCATATATATCAAGGCTGGAAAAAAAGATAATCCGAAAGCTCCGCATAAAGATCGAGAGCGTTACATGAATGCTGCCCCTGCAAGTGCAGGGGCTTTTCGGTTACAATTTGGTTTTTTTGCCGCGTTCTATTGAAAAAAATGACGTTTTGTGGTATAATAAACTAAATATATTGTTTTCGGGAGTTTTTGTATGAAAAAATGGACCGTCGGCAGACCCGACAGAAATGCAGTCTCTGCTCTTATGCTCGGCTGCGGAGTAAGCTCACTGGCAGCTGCTGCTCTTGCCGCAAAAGGCTATTCTTCGCCTGATTCCGTCATGGAAAGCCTCAATGTGGACGAGCTTTCCGACCCTTTCCTCATAAAGGATATGCAGGAAGCTGCGGATACTATAAACAACGCTATCGACAGCGGCGAACGCATATGTATCTACGGCGACTACGACTGCGACGGCGTTATGTCCACCGTCATACTCTATTCCTACCTCCTCGAAACAGGCGCCGATGTCACCTACTATATCCCCGAACGCTCGGAGGGCTACGGTCTCAATATGAAGGCTGTGGACAAGATATCCGACGACGGCGTTTCACTTATAATAACTGTTGATAACGGTATTGCTGCCATTGCCGAGGCTGAATACATCTACGCCCTTGGTATGAAGCTTGTGATCACCGACCACCACCAGCAGGGTGAACAGCTTCCGCGGGCGGAGGCTGTGGTAGACCCTCACAGGCATGACTGCTTCTCACCATTCAAGTATATGTGCGGCGCAGGTATCGCGCTGAAGCTGGTCGCTGCCCTTGACGGCGGCGACTATACTATGGCCCTGGAGCAGTTCGGCGACCTTGCTGCCATTGCTACCGTTGCCGATATTGTCAGTCTCACAGGCGAAAACCGCTTCCTTGTGGCTTACGGCATGGAGCTCATACAAAATTCCGACCGTCCCTCTCTCATTGCGCTGAAGGAGGTCTGCGGACTTGCCGATAAGCCAATAGACACACGCTCCATCGGCTTTGGAATAGGTCCGAGGATAAACGCCGCCGGCAGATTCGGGTCACCTAAAGCTGCCGCAGAGCTGTTCCTGTGCGAGGACTACGATGAGGCTCTCGCCGCCGCTCAGGAACTGGACAGGCTCAACAATATGCGCAAGGAGACCGAAAACGCCATCACTGATGAGATATACTCTATGATAGACAGCTCCCCCGAGCTCATAAGAGGCAGAGTCATTTTCCTCTGCGGAAAGGACTGGCATCACGGCGTCATCGGTATCGTGGCTTCAAAAATAGTGGAGCGCTTCGGCAAACCCTGCTTCATTGCCTCGGAGTCCGACGGCGAGATAAGAGGCTCCGCAAGAGCCTTCGGCGAGTTCTCGGTGTTCGGTGCTCTCAGCTATGCCGCAGACGTCCTCGACAAGTTCGGCGGACACCCTGCCGCAGGGGGCTTTACCATAAAGGAGGGCTGCGCGGAGAAGTTCCGCAGCCTGCTGGAGCAGTACGCCCTCGAAAACCACAGGATAATGCCCGTGGCTGAGCTGAAAGCCGACAGCCCCGTTGCTCCTCAGGAGCTGACAGTGCAGAATGTGGAGGGACTCAACGTGCTGGAGCCCTTCGGCACTGACAACGAAAAGCCACTGTTCTATATTGAAAACGCTCAGATAACGGATATATTCCCCCTTTCCGACGGCGCTCACTCAAAGCTCAGAGTAAAAATAGGCTTCACTCAGGCGGACGCCCTTGTGTTCAGGAAGTCCCCGTGGGAGCTTAACGTCTCAAAGGGTGATGTCTGCGATATGATAGTCTCGCTGGGCATAAACGATTTCCGCGGAAGCCGCACGGTGAGTATCATCGTCAGCGACCTCCGTCCCCATATATTCGAGCAGAGCAAGTACTTTGCCGCTCATTCGGCTTTTGAAGCCTTTCTCCGCGGCGAGGAGCTGCCGCAGAATTACTACCCGAGCATGAACCCGTCAAGAAATGACGTCGTGAAGATATACAAAGCCATCCCGGACGGCGGTATCTGCTCGGATACACTTTACATAAAGCTCAATGACAGAAATATCAATTACTGTAAGTTCTGCGTTTCCGTTGAAGCGCTCAGACAGCTTGGACTTATAACCGTCTCCTGCTCGGATTCAAGGATAGCAAGGGTCAGAGTCACACAGAAAGCCGATCTCGACTCGGCTCCTGTGCTTGTTTCCCTCAGAAGCAGGACACAAACCGCAAAGATCAAGGAGTAAAGCTATGACAGAGGACATGAATGTATCAAATCTCATACACCACGAGCTGGAGATCCCGATACCTGAGTCGGCTCTCCCTCAGAACCCTGAGGAATTTCTGAAGGATATCCCCGACTTTGACGATGACTTCACCATAGAAAAAATAATACAGAAGATACTTACAGATGATAAGCAGTACGACCTCAGCAAGATAATCTCAGCTTACGAATTCGCCGCAAAGGCTCACGAGGGACAGATGCGCTCCTCGGGCAAGCCATATATCACCCACCCTCTGGCAGTTGCATATACTCTGCTGGAGCTTGGTATGGATACCGATACCATCTGCGCCGCCCTCCTACATGACGTTGTGGAGGACACCGATGCAACTCTGGATGACCTGAAGAAGCGCTTCGGTCAGGATGTTGCCCTCTTAGTAGACGGTGTCACAAAGCTGAGCAAGATACCCACCTCCACCAAGGAGGAGCAGCAGGCTGAGAATATCCGTAAGATACTCCTTGCCATGTCGCAGGATATCCGCGTTATGATAATCAAGCTCAGCGACCGCCTCCACAATATGCGGACTCTGAAATACCGTCCCCTCGAAAAGCAGAGGAACACTGCTCTCGAGACCATGAACATCTATGCGCCTATCGCTCACAGACTCGGTATCAGAGCCATCAAGGAGGAGCTTCAGGATCTGGCTTTCCACTACCTCGACCCCTATGCCTACTCCGAGATAGAGAATATCCTCGAAAACAAAAAGGAGGAGCGAGAGGCGTTCATCGAGATAATCAAGAGCCGTATCGCTCAGCGCTTCAAGTCGGAGGAGTTCTCTCAGCCACCCCAGATTGACGGCAGAGTAAAGAGCATTTACAGCATTTACAGAAAGATATTTATAAATCACAAGAACATCGACGAGATCTACGACAAGTATGCCGTCCGTATCATCGTCACCACCATTGCGGAGTGCTACAACGTGCTTGGTCTTATCCACGATATGTTCAAGCCCCTGCCCAACCGCTTCAAGGACTATATATCCACCCCAAAAAACAATATGTATCAGTCTCTCCACACCACTGTCCTCGGCAAGGAGGGTATCCCATTTGAGGTGCAGATACGCACTTGGGATATGCATGAGACCGCCGAATACGGTATCGCCGCTCACTGGAAGTACAAGGAGGGCATACAGGGCAAGGACAAGATGGAACAGCGCCTTGCATGGGTCCGTCAGGTCATCGAGGCTCAGCAGACCTCCGACGACGTTGAGGAGATAGTCCGCATTATCAAGACCGACCTCGACCCCGAGGATATCGTCGTTATGACTCCCAAGGGTATGTCGGTAAGTCTGCCCATCAATTCCACTGTTATAGACTTCGCCTACCGTATCCACACACAGATAGGTCACAAGACCGTGGGTGCAAAGGTGGACGGAAGGATAGTTCCGCTGGACTATAAGCTCCAGACAGGACAGATATGCGAGATAATCACCAGCAAGGACCCCGATAAGGGTCCCAACAGAGCATGGCTCAACATCGTCCAGACCAATGAAGCACGCTCCAAGATACGCTCATGGTTCAAAAAAGAGCGCCGCGAGGAGAACATTGTGGAGGGCAAGGCTCAGCTGGAGCGCGAGTTCAAGCGCCACAGGATAAACCTCAAGGAGGAGCAGTACACCGAGTTTCTGCAGGACGACTTCAAACGCCATAACTGCGAGACTCTCGACGACTTCTATGCCTCTATCGGCTACGGAGGAATACTGCTCTCAAAGATAATCCCACGACTAAAAGACAAGTACGAGAAGCTCTACGAGAAAGAGGAAGAACCGTCCGTTATCCCCCTCATCAAGCCCAAGCCAAACGGCAGGAGCAGCATAGTTCTCGATCAGATAGACGATATGCTCATCAAGTTCGCTCAGTGCTGCAATCCTCTCCCGGGAGACGATATCATCGGCTTCATCACCAGAGGATACGGAGTTTCCGTACACACCACCAACTGCACCAACTACAAGGCTGCCCTCGCAAGGAACAATCCCGAGGAGCTTGACCGCTGGGTAGATATCCAGTGGACAGACAGCAGCGATACTCAGCTCCAGACCAGCTTCGAGGTCACTGCCACCGACAGAGTGGGTCTTGTCTACGATATTTCCGCGGTCCTTCTGGAAGCCCGTGTGCCTATCGTACACTCCGCTTCGAGAGTACTGAAAAACGGCAATGCCCTTTTTGAGGGAACTATCGTCATCTCAAGCACCGAGCAGCTCAAGAACCTCTTTGAGAAGCTCAGAAAGATAAAGGGCGTTATTTCCGTGGAAAGAGCCGCTATTTAAGGAGAAATATATGAAAATACACCACCTTCAGCTCGGACCTCTCCGTGCTAACTGCTATATTGTTGAAACTGCTCCCGGCAGATGCGTTGCTGTCGATATCGGCGGTGACAGCCGCCTGCTGCTGGAGTTCCTGAAAATGAAGAAGCTCCGCCTGTCAAAGATACTCCTCACCCACGGTCACTTCGATCACATCGGCGGCGCTGAGGAGGTCCATCAGGCTACGGGAGCCGAGATATACATTCACGAGCTTGACGCATATATGCTGGACAGCGAGGCGCACTCCCTCGCAAACAATATGTCCTTTGCAAAGTTCACTCCCATTACCGACTGGACCTGCGTTTACGGCGACTGCTACATCAATGACGGTGACTGCTCTTTCCGCGTGCTACACACTCCCGGTCATACTCAGGGCAGCGTGTGCTATGTCTGCGGCGATGCTATATTCTCGGGAGACACCCTTTTCTGCTGCTCCGTCGGCAGAACAGACTTCCCACACAGCAGCAGCTCCGCTATGATGTATTCCCTCAACAAGCTCTATCACCTTGAAGGAGATTACAGAGTTTATCCCGGGCACAACGAGACCACTACACTCGATTACGAGCGTGAAGCAAATCCATACATGAAACAGTTCAGAGGAAAAAATGACTGATAATAATAATTCAAAAATGCCGATTATAATGATCGGCCATTCTTTTAAATACGAGACCGAGGCTACGCTGAAGCTGTTCTTCAATACGGCAAGATTCAGCTTCACCTCAGACATTGCAGAGGCTTCGGGCAGTGACTATGTCCTTACCGAAGCAGCTGAGGACGGTACCGTTACCGTCCGTGTCTGCCTTGAGGGCAATCAGGAGGAAAAAACAGTAAAGCTTCCACCCGATGCCGAGAAAAAGGACTTTGAGTACACCATTTGCAGGCTGCTTTTCGGGCTCCTCGTAAACAGGACAGGCATTACTCCGCCGTGGGGGCTGCTCACAGGCATTCGTCCCGTGAAAAAGGTCATCGACCTTATCCGTCAGGGGAAGTCCGAGGAGGATATCTACTCACAGCTGGGTGAACGCTACCTCGCTGCACCCAAAAAGCTGAAGCTCGCCTATGATACCGCTGTGAACCAGCTTCCCATCCTTGACAGGATAGACAGCTCAGCGGTTAGCCTTTACGTTTCTATCCCATTCTGTCCCACAAGGTGCAGCTACTGCTCCTTCGTGTCCCACTCAATGGACTCTGCTATAAAGCTCATGCCCGAGTACATCAGTGCGCTCTGCCGCGAGCTGGAGATAGTGGGCAGGATAGTGAAGGACACCGACACCAAGATAGATACCATCTACTTCGGCGGCGGCACTCCCACTTCCGTATCAGCAGAGGAGCTCCGTACTATCATGGAGGCTGTGGAGCGAAACTTCGACCTTGATAAGGTGAGAGAGTACAGCGTTGAGGCAGGACGCCCCGATACAATCACCGAGGAGAAGCTGAGAGTGATAAAGGCTCTCGGTGCAGGACGAATCTCCGTAAACCCTCAGACCCTCAACGACGAGGTGCTGAAAGTCATCGGCAGGAAGCACTCAGGCGAGGACGCCGTGAAAGCCTTTGAGCTGGCAAGAAAGGTGGGCTTCGATAATATCAATACCGACCTTATCGCAGGTCTCCCCACCGAGTCCGCAGACAGCTTCAGAAACACTCTCGACCGCATGATAGAACTTGACCCCGAGAGCATAACTGTCCACACCCTTACCATAAAGCGCTCCGCTTCCCTGTTTGAAAAGGGCAGCGCAAACAGCTCAAATCCCGCGGCTGAGATGGTGGACTACAGTATCCCCACACTCATGTCCCACGGCTATCTCCCCTACTATATGTACCGCCAGAAGAACACCGTGGATAACCTCGAAAATGTGGGCTACGCGAAAAAGGGGTTCGAGAGCTACTACAATATCTTCATCATGGACGAGACCCAGACCATTCTCGGCGCAGGCTGCGCTGCGTCCACAAAGCTGGTCTACCCCGACGGTAAGATAAGCCGTATACATAACTACAAATTCCCGTATGAGTACATCAGGAGCTTTGACAAGCTCATGGAGAAAAAAGAGGAGGTGACGGAATGCCTGAAAAAAATCAGGTCTGTACAGCCGAGATAACCGGTCTTACATCCGAGGGCAGCGGTGTCTGCCGCGTTGACGGCATAGCTGTTTTCGTCCCCGGGACCGCTGTGGGCGATATCGCTGAGATAAAAATAGTCAAGGTTCTGAAAAGCTATGCATTCGGCATAGTTGAACGTATTGTCACGCCCTCTCCAGACCGCGTGGAGAACACCTGCTCCGTGTATAAAAAATGCGGCGGCTGTCTGCTGAGACATATCTCCTACGAATCGGAGTGCCGCACCAAAGACGGTATTGTCCGCGACGCTTTTACCCGTATCGGCGGTCTTTCTCCCGAGTTTGACAGCTTCCTCGGCGCCGAGACTACCGAGCACTACCGCAATAAGGCTCAGTATCCGCTGGCAGTACAGGACGGCAGGGCTGTCTGCGGATTTTATGCTCCCAGAAGCCACCGCCTTGTTCCCGTCACTGACTGTGCTCTCCAGCCCGAGGTCTTCGGAGATATACTCCGCACCGTCCTCGGCTATATAAACGAGAAAAAGCTGCCGGTCTACGACGAGACTACAGGAAGCGGAATAATGCGCCATATCTACCTCCGCAGAGGTGCTCACTCGGGCGAGATAATGGTCTGTCTTGTGGTGAGAAAGGACGTTTCACGCCAGCTCTCATCCCTTTGCAGACTGCTTACGGAGTCCTTTTCGGAAATAAAAAGCATAGTCATGAACATCAATCCCAAAAAGACAAACGTCATACTCGGCGACAGCTGCGTGACCCTTTGGGGAAGCGATACTATCAGCGATACTATGTGCGGCAATACCGTAGAGATATCTTCCCTTTCCTTCTATCAGGTCAACACCCTTCAGGCGGAAAGGCTCTATGCAAAGGCTCTGGAGTATGCCCAGCCTGACGGCAGCGAGGTCATCGCCGATCTCTACTGCGGCGCAGGCACCATCGGTCTCTCCATGGCGGAAAAGGCAGCAAAGATCGTCGGCGTGGAGATAATCCCACAAGCCGTTGAAAACGCCAAACGCAACGCTCAGAGAAATAATATAACCAATGCGGAATTCCACTGCGGTGACGCAGGCGAGGTCTTCGGAAAGCTTCGCAAACAGGGCTGCGCTCCCCATATCATAGTGGTAGACCCTCCGCGAAAGGGATGCTCTCAGGAGACCGTTGACCTCATCGCAGAGGCTGCTCCCAAACGAATAGTTATGATCTCCTGCAATCCTGCAACTGCTGCCCGTGATGCAAAGCTGCTCTCCGAAAAAGGCTACAGTGTGGATAAGGTCTGCGGCGTAGACCTTTTTCCAAGAACGGGGCACGTTGAGTGCGTAGTTTTGATGTCAAGGAGGAACAAATAAATGGAAAACACTAATAAATTGCACTATCTCAGGGATCCTGATTACATTAAATACAATGAATCATTTGAATCAACTGCGGTTTTTATAGTAAGGGATGTATGCACCTCCGTTGATACTTCTGGATACTGGATAGATATTATAACCGCTCCGAATACTCCAAAACAGGATAAATTCGGTAATATACTATGGGATTTTCAATTCATTATATTTGATCTTTTTCCGCGAACTATGAAGCCGGATTACACACATTCAAGGTCAGATGAGGAAGACAAGTATATAACATGGTATACTGCCAGAAACGACATTGACAAACAAAAAAATAAAGGAGTTGTAGGTATTCGTTATTGTATAGAACCAATCCTATATGATAAAAACAAAGGAAAAACAAGAAAAAAGACAGTATTTTGGAACAAGACATTTAACCGTGCTGTACCTGAAAAATGGAAAAATTCAAGCTGCGAGTACCGTACTATAGACGTTCCGCTAACTCCAAATTGGAAATACTCGATCAAGTCAGTGAAAAAACAAAGTATAGCTGATGAAAAGCAGTTCCTTGTAAAGAAATACCACCTTGTCCATGAGAATAACGCATGGTATTCTGACCGTGAAAACTCCCATAAACATCTGATTTTCAAGGACTCTTTTTTCGAGCGTTCAGATGTTATCGGACTTTTGTTCCGTATAAACAAGCTCTGCATGGCGAAGGTCAAATATTTCCGTGCCAATATCAATAAGTTTGAGCCGCTGAAATACAACTACAAAAATGGTTTTATTAGAGCTCAGTTGTGGGATTCCGATTTTCTGCGTCATCGTGCATCAGGATTTATTCTTGATTACCGATATTTACAGACAATAACTGTATATGAAGATTTTGTTTCACTATGCAATGAATTGGAAGCTTTTGAAGCACAATAATGCTAAAACACTGATGATACCTGCGCGTTAAGAAAGATGGAAGAATAAACAAAAGCCCCTCACCACTTCAATTACCGGTGATCCCAGCTAAAAAAGCTGAGAAGATACTGAAACAATCCGGACCGCTTATTAATGAACTTCCGCAGTAGTTTGATACTTGCTTTATCGCTTAATATGTGATATAATAATAAAAATCACCTGTGCAGATATTGGCACCAGAGAAAAGAGGTTATTACTATGTCAAAAACTCATGTTGAAATGATAAAATGCCCTAAGTGCAAAAAGCTCTCGGAGATGACTGTCTGGGATATTATAGACGTTACAGACGCTCCCGAAATGAAACAGAAGATCAGGAACGGCGAGGCTTTCAGATGGCACTGCTCAGAATGTGACGACAACTCTCTCATCTTCTTCCCCACTATCTATCACCAGCCCGGTGAGAAGTACATCGTCAGCTACGTTCCCGGAGACCCTGACACTGCCGAGAAGTGCATGAAGGACCTCAGCAATGACAACGAGAGCGGCTACAACTTCGATAACGGCTACACAAGGCGAGTTGTGACCGATATGAACCAGCTTCGCGAAAAGCTCGTCATTCTCGACGAGGGACTTGATGATCGCATCATCGAGCTCATGAAGCTGTTCATTGTTGCCGATATACAGACATCATCACAGGATCTCAGGATAACCGAGATCTACTTCACCAAGGAAAAGGACGATACATACAGCTTCGCTATCAGGTTCGACAATGACAAGTGGGGCGGCACCGCCTTCTCAAAGGATAACTACGATCAGGTTGCAAAGACCTTCAAGACTTCCCTTCTTGCCGATAACGAGGTGATAATCGACACAGAGTGGGCTGTGGAGATGCTCAACAAGAATATGTAAAAACATAGCGGACAGCATAACTGTCCGCTTTTCTTATTTCAGATATTCGCCCCACTTTTTCTGTGCGGCTTCCATTAGTTCTTCTATCTCCTCACGATTATCGTTCAGCACCTTTTTTGCGTGTTCGTCATTGTCGTGGACCTTATATCCGCTCGGATCAAATTCAATTGAGTCCGTCACAGGAATCTCCATGTATTCCGAGTCGGTTTTTATGGCGACAGCATACTTGGTATCTCCTGTTACCCTCGGAATAACTGTGAGTACAGAGACGTTTTCCTCCTTGCCTGCAATTTCCTTCCAGATATACAGCTTCCCGTCAAAGAACGACAGATAATGTGGCTCTACCACATTATAATAATATCCTCCTTCACATACCTGATAACAGTCTCCATTATATTCGCCCATATCAGCTGAGAATTCCTTATACGGAAAGAACTTCAGCTTCAGCCATGCAACATTTAAAGCTGCAAAAACCGCAAATATGAGTATCAGCGCTCTCCTGTAGAACTTCCCTCTTTTTACCTTTTTCCCCACCTTTTTAAAGGTCTCGGCTTCGTCGGGAACTGCCTTTTTCTCGGGCTCGGGCAGGGTCATGTTCTCGCAGAGCTGTCGGCAGTCCTCGCAGCTGCGGAGATGCTCCTCCACAAGCTCCCTTGTCGCCTCGCTGCATATCTCCTCCTTGTAAAGGGGCAGCAGGTCGATGATAACATTGCAGTCTATATCCTTTCTGTTCATAAAAGTCCCTCCTTTTTCAGAAGCTGCAAAAGCTTCTGTTTAGCGCGGTAATAGGTCACGCCTGCCCAGTTCTCGCTCTTACCGAAAACCTTTGCTATGTCGGCGAATTTAAGCTCCGCGAAAACTCTCAGGGTAAAGACCTCTCTGTACGGCTCCTCAAGGTCGTGTAGAAGATGATGTATCCGCAGGGCAGTCTCCCTGTCAGCAAAGCATTCCTCAAGGCTCCCCTGTGCAGCTGTCTCGCCGAGGCTCTCCGCAGAGCTGTTCCTGCTCTCAGCTTTTTTCAGGTGGTCGTACCAGAGATTTTTCGCGATAGTACACAGCCATGTCCTCACGGAGCAGCTTCCCCGAAAGCTGTCGGCGCTTGTCATAGCCTTCAGCATGGTATCCTGAAGAATGTCCTTTGCAAGCTGCTCATTGCCGCACAGTCTCAGGATAAAGGTATAGAGGTCGGAGCTGTATTTCTCGTATATCTCATGGAATTCCTGCTTCATCTTCTCACCTCCTCACTTAGTTAGACGAGTGACTTCTGGTTTTATTACAGAATTTTCAAAAAAAGCGGACAAATTGTCCGCCTTAATATTATTTGCAGGGACGACCAATGGTCGTCCCTGCACTTTCAATTCACTGAATTTCAGCCGTTGATAAGCGCCTGAAACTCCTCCTCGGTTATTATCGGAATGCCGAGCTCCTTTGCAGTCTTGTTCTTGGTGGAGTTAGAGGTGTTGTCGTTGTTGATAAGGTAGTCTGTCTTTGAGGACACAGAGCCTGCTGCCTTGCCGCCGTTCTGCTCGATATATGCTTGGAGCTCCTTGCGGTTCTTCCAGATGTGTACCGAGCCTGTGATGACAAAGGTCTTGCCTGCAATGGCGGACTCGCTGTTCACTGCCGCTGACTCCTCAATTTCCAGCTCTGCCAGCAGGTCACGGAACTCCCTGAGATTTTTCTCATCTGCAAAGAACTTCACATAGTCATTGGCGAGAACCTCTCCGATACCGTCAATGGAGGTAAGCTCCGCCGCAGAAAGCTTTTCAAGCTCCTCGGCAGTAGTATACTTGGCGCAGATAAGACGGGAAGCCTGCCTGCCGATATTGGGTATTCCCATGGCGTAGAGCACACGGCTCAGCTCCGTCTTTCGTGAAGCCTCAATGGCGTCCGCAAGCTTCTGATAGGACTTCTCGCCGAAGCCATCAAGCACAACTATCTTGAACTTGTAGTCGTCAAGGTGATAGAAGTCGCGGAACTCGCGGACAAAGCCCTCAGAGACCAGTGTCTCTATGGTAGCCGTTGACATTCCCACGATATTCATGGCGTCGCGCTGGACAAAGTGCTCAAACTTTCCGATATGCTTGGCAGCGCAGTCCTTGTTGGGACATACAAGAGTTTCCACATCCTCATCGGAAGTGCGTATCTCTGTTGCGCCGCCGCAAACGGGACATACCGCAGGTATCTCCAGACTTGCTGAGGCGGTCTTGTTTTCAAGCACCTGCGGGATTATCATGTTCGCCTTGAAAATGGTAAGGGTGTCCCCTATTCCGAGACGGAGCTGCTTCACTATGCTAAGGTTGTGAACAGAAGCCCTCGTGACCGTAGTTCCCTCCAGCTCCACAGGGTCGAATATAGCCACAGGATTGAGGAGACCCGTTCTGCTTGCGGACCACTCAACCTCGCGGAGAGTAGTGTCCGCGGTCTCGTCACGCCACTTGAATGCTATGCCGTTTCTGGGAGCGTGAGAGGTCTCGCCCAGACTGAGACCGTATGCCACATCGTCGTACATGAGCACCAGACCGTCCGAGGGGAACTCGTTCTCCGCCACAGCCTTTTCAAAGTCAGCAACAGCGCTCTCCACGGTGTCAGACTTCACCCTAACGCCGTAAACGCGCTGAAAGCCCTGCTCCTCCAGCCAGTCCAGACGGCGCGAGAAGGAGTTCTCCTCATAGCCCTCGGCAGACACCAGATTGAATGCGAAGAAGTTGATATTCCGCTCCGCAGTCACACGGGAGTCAAGATTGCGGACTGTTCCCACGCAGAGATTACGGGGATTTTTATACTTTGCCCCCTCCTCTATCTCCTCGTTGACCCTCTCAAAGTCCTTGTACTTCATGAGGGACTCGCCGCGGACCACAAGATGTCCCTTGAAAGGAATACGGGCAGGGATACCGATAATGTGTCTTGCGTTGGCGGTGATGTCCTCGCCAATCTCGCCGTTTCCGCGGGTGACCGCCTGCGTGAGGGTACCGCCGTCATAGGTGAGCACCAGAGTGAGACCGTCCAGCTTCCAGCTGAGGAAGCCCTCATGCTCGCCCAGCCAGCTTTTCAGCTCCTCAACGCTCTTGGTCTTGTCAAGTGAAAGCATTTTTGTGGTATGTCTTATTTTCTGAAGTCCCGATGAGACCTCGTAGCCCACCTGCTGAGTACGGCTGTTGCTGAGGATAACACCGGTCTTTTTCTCCAGTGCCTCCAGCTCGTCATAAAGCTGGTCGTACTGCTTGTCAGACATTATCTCAACACCCGTATTATAGTAAGCGTCAGCCGCCTTTGCCAGCAGTTCATTCAGCTCTTTCATTCTGTTTATATCATTATTAGCCATAGCAAGCTCTCCTTAAAAAAGTATAATCATATTATACCATGATTTTGATAAAAAAGCCATAGTAAAAGATAAAAAGAGTTATGGCAGAAGATATTGACGAAATTGAGGGGAACTGGTATAATAGTTTTAATAAGATAAATCGGAATTTAACACCTTCGGTGTTAAATTCCGAAGCCCTTAGCCTTTAGCTTTTAGCCATTAGGAAGCGGCTTCGCCGCTTTATTATCGGGCGGCGGAACGCCGCCCCCTACATCAGGCTAACGGCTAATGGCTATGGGCTAACGGCTTAAATCAAAATTTAGCAAAGCTAAATTTTGATTTATCTCAGCAGCTCACAACGCTCAACTTTCGGGACAGCGTTTCCTACAGACAGAAAGGCAATTTATGTCAAACATTATCGAGATAAACAAAAGCAATACGGATATACTGCAAATATTCGTACTGATGTCGGAGCCGCAGCTCCTGCACTATTTTGAGCCTGCGGAGGGACTATTCATTGCGGAGAGCCCAAAGGTCATCGAAAGGGCGCTAAACGGCGGCTATGAGCCCTATGCACTCCTCATGGAGCACAAGGACATCGAAGGACAGATGAAGGAGCTCCTCTGCCGCTGCGGAGACGCTCCCGTGTATACCGCAGAATTCGACGAGATAACCGCCATAACGGGCTTCAAGCTTATCCGCGGCGCACTGTGCGCCTTCCGACGGAGAGCCCTTCCCACAGCAGAAGAGCTTTGCAAAAATGCACGGCGCATAGCTGTACTGGAGAACGTGGTCAATCCCACCAATATCGGAGCTATTTTCCGCTCCGCAGCTGCTCTGGGCATGGACGCCGTACTGCTTACGCCATCCTGCTGTGACCCTCTGTACAGGCGTTCATCAAGGGTCAGCATGGGAACAGTGTTCCAGATACCGTGGACCTATCTTTCAAGCGATACGGACTATCCGCAGCAGCTCCACGAAATGGGCTTCAAAACTGCTGCAATGGCGCTCAGTGACAACTCGGTAAGCATTGAAGCTCCCGAACTGAAAAGCATTGAAAGGCTTGCCGTGGTCCTCGGCACCGAGGGCGAGGGGCTTGCCGATAAAACTATTGCAGACTGCGACTACACAGTGAAGATACCCATGTCACACGGCGTGGACTCACTCAACGTCGCCGCCGCAAGCGCAGTTGCCTTCTGGCAGCTGGGACTGCACTGATTGTCCGTGGGGTACGGATATATAATGATATGGAGGATTTTATATGAAACTTTATTTCAAGCAGAAGGTTTTTTCGTTCAGACAGCGTTCCGAGATATATGACGAATTCGGAAACGTATTATTCAACGCAGTGGGTGAGATATCCCTTGCAAGGAAAATGCACATCTATGACCGCACAGGCAATGAAGTGGCTTATGTGGAGCGCAAGCTGCTCAGGCTTCTCCCGCGCTTTTCCATCTATGTAATGGGACAGTATGTCACGGATATCGTCAAGGAGTTCACATTCTTCAAGCCCTCATATGTCTTTGAGCGCATAGGCTGGAGAGTTGACGGCGAGATATTCTCCCACGATTACAGAGTATTCTCGGGCAATATGTATGTCGCTTCCGTACACAAGCACTGGATGACATGGGGCGACAGCTTCGAGATAGATATTGCCGACGGACAGGATGTGATCATGGTGCTTGCAGCCGTCATCGCCATAGACTGCGTTATGGATGCAAACAGCTCTAACAATTCATGATGAAAGGAGCTTACCATGCATAAGTACAAATGGGGCGTCATCGGCACAGGAAAGATAGCCCACACATTTGCAACAGCTCTGGCACACTGCGAAAATGCAGAGCTCTGTGCAGTTGCATCAAGAACTGACGATAAGGCAAAAAAAATCGCCGAGGAATTCGGCTTCAGAAGCTTCTACGGCAGCTATAAGGACTTTGCCGAGAACAGCGATGCGGAGATAGTCTATATCGCTACACCTATGGCATCACACTTTGAGGACGCATGGCTCTGCCTTGAAAACGGCAGGAACGTGCTGTGCGAGAAGTCTCTTACCCTCAACACCGCCCAGACCGAGAAGCTCCTCGCCTTTGCCCGCGAGAAGAAGCTTTTCTTCATGGAGGCTATGTGGATGAAGTGCAGACCTGTCTACCGTAAAATGAAGGAGTGGATAGCTTCGGGAGCCATCGGTGATATAGAGTACATCAAGGCGGATTTCAGCAACTTCATCCCCTTTGATGAGAATGACCGCCTTTTCCGCGCAGACTGCGGCGGCGGCTGTCTCCTCGACCTTGGCATATATCCCATTACTCTCACCCATGATCTGCTGGGAGTTCCCGACGAGATCATCAGCTCCGCTCACATGATGAACGGCATAGATATGAGCAATTCCATACTTTTCCGCTACAAGAGCGGTGCTTTCTCGTCAATGGACAACGGCTTCGAGATACAGCTCCGCAACAACGCCATAGTTTCAGGAACAAAGGGCTTTATCACTCTGGGCAACTGGTTCCACTGCACAGAGGAGGGCGCTCTCTTTGACCGTGAGGGCAGAGAGGTGGAGAAGTTCGAGTTCAAGGACGCCATAAACGGCTACGAGTACGAGATAGACGAGGTACACCGCTGCCTTGACGAGGGATTTACAGAGAGTCCGCTTGTGCCACACAGCGATACCGTGGCAGTCATGAAGCTCATGGATCAGTGCCGCAGCCAGTGGGGAATGAAGTTCCCTAACGAATAAGCTTTGAGCTCTGTCCAAAAGCATAGGTTACTAAGATAAATCGGAATTTATATGTGTAGGGGACGCCGCCCTCGGCGTCCCGAAAAAGAATATTGTATGGGCGGATATCATCCGCCCGTTAAGGGACGCCCTCACTTGCAGGGCGTCCCTCTTTCAAAAACAGTCCACCGGACTGTTTTTGAAATTCACCCTTGCGGAGCGCTTTGTTTTATTTCGCCGCCTTAAAAGCTGAAAGCGGCGACCAGAGGCGCTGCCTCTGGACTCTGCCAAAGGAACACAGTCCCTTTGGAATCCCTTACATGGGCTCGGCGTACTTATTGCGCTGTAAGCGATGTACAAATACCATTTTTGATATTATTAAGCGAGTTTACGAGCGACAACGTGGCAAGCGGTCGAGCTGGCTCAGCTCGAAATT
>NZ_UETD01000009.1 GCF_900116855.1 Ruminococcus flavefaciens | reverse complement strand
GCAGAGGAGTGCCAAAAGCTGATTGAAGCAGTAATGAAGCCTGATGAAGCAGTCAGGTACATAGTTGCTCTGGGCAAAAGAAAAGTGCTCTTCGACCTGCTGTATGACAGGATCGAAAAGCACGTCAGGAGGGAGAAATAATGCTGAACGAGATTGAAGAATTCAAGGCTTACACGGGCAAGCCTGTTTACAAATGCAGCGGAAAGCGTGACATTTCCTTCCTCGGCCGTTTCAGCTTTGAAATGATGAAGGACTTCACGGGTCTGAGCCGTGTGCTGACTATAATCGCTCGGGGATATATGTTCAGAAACGGCACTCCTGATATCGACTATGCACGGAGAGCTCTGTGTGCATGGTGCAGTATCCCCGACAAAAAAACTGCCGCTCCGAAGGAGGAGTGGCAGTTCAGGACTGATTTCAGTGATTTGCATGAGGAGTTTCCCGAATTGGTGGATAAGACGGGAAAAGGCTGGTTTTACAGGCACGTCCACAAGGTCGAAAAGTTCATCACCAAGAACAGCGAAAACATGAGCAAGACTACTCTCTCCAACGCTGAGCCGCTGAAAACTAAATTTGACGCTGTATGGAGAGATAAAGTGAAGCAGTATCAGGTGTCGCTCTATTCGCCCGATACAAAGGGCGCGTGGGTTCTGCGGTTTGATGATGTGCTTGCGGATGCTTTGGAGCTCGGACCGCCGGCGGATAAGACCGTTTCCTTATCTGATGATGAAAAGGCACATATAAAGGCACTGCTGCCCGACGGTCTGCCGTATGAAGTGGCTGAGACAGTCATCGCATACTGTGTTGCCAACAAGCCCGATGATTCGGATTATGTCATTCTGCCTGTTTCCAACTTTGATGCTTACTTCGGAAATACCAGCTTCAGCCACAAGTGGCTCAATTTGTTCCCTGATACGTTGCTTGAAAGGGAGAAGCAGAGCTTTGGGGTGTGTAGGGTGAATATCACTTTGTAACCAATATTAAAACTCAAAAATGTAGCATATAATATGCTGCATTTTTATTTTGTTATGATACTAAGTAGTTTGTCATAGGTGTCTATTACTTCATAAACAACATCATTACCACTTATTGTCTTAAAGTGTTTTTCTGCACAACGTATTTTTGCTCTTTCTAACGGCGAAATATGTCCAAATTCAAGAGATTCAAGTGAGCCCTTTGTTTCTGCTACAAAGTAAATATGCTTTACTGTACCTTCATAGAAAGCGATAGCCCAATCAGGATTATACTTTCCAACAGGTGTTGAAATATAGAATCCATTTGGCAGTTTAACATACACCGCAACATCCTTGTTTGTATCAAGTTCGGTTGCAAAATTATACTCATTGGTACTGTCATATACGATATAATTGTAAAGGTGCTTCTGAGCTTTCATAGCATTGACATTCAGCTTGCCCTTGATAGTTGGCTCAGTAAATACGTCCGTGCCGTAGCGGTCATCAAGCACATGATAAGTAATATGCTCAATAATAGCCGTTGCTTTCTGCTCGTTTATAAGCTGAGCAGATTTGAGGATGAATTCTTCGGGATTGTATTTATACTGCTCGAAAACAGCAGGCTCGATACCTGTCATAATGCAGACAATATCTTTTCTTGTAAGCCCAGTTTCCGCAACAAGTTTGCCTATAAGGTCATATTTCACGCTCTTGTTAGCGGTGATAGTTCTTGTTTCAGTGGCGGACTCGTTTTTCTTCATAGCCTCGCCCTTTTCAAGAGCCTCCTTGGAGTCAATGCCCTCCATAGAGCCTGATTCGATCTTGTAGAATATCTTCTGCACCCTGAGTTTGCTGTTCAGGGCGTTGATAGCATTCTTGATAAGCTCATCAGTCTCAAAATCCACAACATATACGGATTTGGAATTAATCTTCTCCCAAAGAGCTTTAAATTCGGGCATAGCGAGCTTTTTATCATCAACTTTAAGCTCAACATTATTTTTACGGGCATCTTCGGGAAGTGCGGAACGTTCATCATAGATGCTGTCGATTATTTCGATGACAGCTGCCGCACTGTCAGCAACTTCCTCGGCAACCTTAATCTCGCCGTTAGCCTTATCCTCATAGTATTTATCGGTGAGCTGTCCACGTTTAATATATCCGTTGGAGATCATATCCTCATAGATAGCCTGAGCGGTATCATCATCAATGAACTGAGTGTTGCCCTTGCTGTCAACGATCTCTCTGCCTTTGAACAGCTCGGCAGTAACAGCCTTCGGCCTATATGCGACTGCTTCTGCAATCTCGCTCTGCAAGCCTTTAGCAAAGCTGTCATAGCTTTCACTGGCAATAACGGTCAGGACATTGATGTTATGGACTTCATTTCCGAGAACACCTGTGTCCATTCTGTCTCCGTCCTCATTGACGCAAAGTCGCAGACCTCTGCCGACTTCCTGCCGCTTGCGCACTTCACTTGTGGACTGTTTCAAGGTACAGATCTGGAATACGTTAGGATTATCCCAGCCCTCACGGAGTGCCGAGTGCGAGAAGATAAATCGAACAGGAGAACGCTTCGGATCACGGTCAAGGAGCAGTTCCTTGTTTTTCATGATAAGGTCATAAGCCGAAACATCGTCCGAGGTCTGTTCTTTCTTGTCGATCTTGCCGTCTGTCAGCTTGCCCTTTTTGTCAACGGAGAAGTAGCCTGCATGGGTGCTTTCCGCTGTGATTGCATCAAGATAGCGTATGTAATCGTCATCGCCGAACTCACGCTGATAATTCTCAATTACAGCCTTGTATTCTTCTTCAAACATATCTGCATAGATACCATTCACAGGCTGTCCTGATTCATCATACTGCTTGTACTTTGCAACTTCATCAATAAAGAAAAGCGACAACACTTTGATTCCCTTATGGAAAAGCTGTCTTTCACGTTCGATATGAGATACTATCGTTTCATGTATCTGGATACGGCGAATCTGCTCCTCGTCTATGCTGCCCATAATATCACCGAGAAACAGCTTTTTACCGTTGATAAATTCGATATGATCGTCCCTTGCGTCGATTCGTGAAATGGTAAAGCCATTCTTATATTCTTCGCGTTGACCTGAATGGTCATAAATATTAAATCCTTCGTTAACTATACGACTTGTCTGACGTACTGATGTTTTTCCATTCACGTTAAAGCGAATAGTCGCAGTCGGATTTGCACCAGATACGTTGATACTTTCAAGGAAAACAAAACCTTCTGTTCCCGTTGTGCCGCTGGCACTTATGCCCTTGACTGCTATCTTCTTGACGAGCTTTTTATTATAGGCTTCCAGTGCGTCAAGGCGGTAGATCATGTTGTAAATGCTGTCCGACTTATGGGTAGCGGAATAGCGGAGTGTGAGAATAGGCTTGAATTCTTTCAATCGCTCCTTTGTCTGCTTACCCTCAACAGACTGCGGTTCGTCAATAATAAGCACGGGATTTGTCTTTGCTATAATGTCGATCGGGCGGCGAGAACGGAACTCATCGAGCTTCATATAGATACGCCTTGCGTCTTTGCCCTTTGCGTTGAACGCCTGCGAATTGATGATCATAACATTGATATTGCTATCACTTGCAAAGCGGTCAATCTCAGTCAGGCGCGCAGAGTTATAGATGAAAAAGCGTATCTTCTTGCCGTATTCCTCAGCGAAATGCTCCTGCGTGATCTGGAAAGACTTGTACACACCCTCACGGATAGCTACGCTCGGTACAACCACTATAAACTTGCTCCAGCCGTAAGCCTTGTTCAGCTCATACATGGTCTTGATGTAGGTGTAAGTCTTGCCGACACCTGTTTCCATTTCGATCGTGAGGTTATACCGCCCCTCCAGTTTGTCGGACGGCTTTATCTGGTTTGCACGCTGAATTTTGCGGATACGCTCCAGTATCATATCATCGGTCAGTGCAGGGATAAGCTTCTGATTTGCCCAGCCTGTAAATTCCTCGTCGGTATCGGTCAGGCGTGTTTCAGAGCCTCTGTCGATCATGTATGTAGGGGTGAGATAGGGCTGACCTGCGAACACATCAACTACCGCTTTTGCCGCATCAGCCTGAAATTTCTGGTGTTTGAATTGAAGTTTCATTATTCTCTATGCTCCTTGTGACAATTTGAGGATTATCATTTTTGAATATCCGAACAATCCAGACTGGGAAATTATCTGCTGGTAATGCCCCACCTTTGATTATTCTATTTGCTCTTTCAGTAAAAACCATATACTGCATTTCTTCTAACTGTTTAATGTAAGTGGTAAACTGAAATGCAAATGACATTTTTTGTGCCAATCCCATATAAGGATAATCATCTAAAACCGATTCAAGTTCATCAGAAAAAAGTAAAAGAACATCTAACACTTCTTCATTATCCGGTTCATCATAGTCAAAATCGATTGCACAAGTATTTTCCGCATAACTAAACAATTCCTTCCCCGTTGATACATTTATGAGTGATTGAGGTTCAGAATCCTTTGTTATATAGACTCGTATAGATCGCATAGACTCTAAGAATTTTTCCTTTTTTTCAGATACACTTTCCTCTTTAACTTTCTTATACCAATTGTCTCTATGACTGATCAATTCTTTTTCTGTGAATTTCGTTCCCTTTGGATGTGTAGGATCATACTGTCCTACTTCTGCATGGCAGTCAAAGCATAATGGGATAGCATTTTCAAACGTATCATCGCCACCTTTGGCATGATGACGAATATGATGTATTTCCATTTTGTTTCCACAGAATTTATGGCATATACAGCATCTGCGTCCGCAAGCAACCAATGCCTTTATTTTAACTTCGTTCGGAAAAGCCATGTTTCTCCTCCTATCTTATATCACCTTCACTCTTGTATCCGGCGAGAGCATCTTGAAAATCTCGCTGACATTTATCTTCGACGGGCTGTCTGCAAAGCTGTCATCACGGAACACTACTCTCAGCGGCTGACGTTTTGCGATAGTCTTTATGACGCTTTCGGGGATAGCCTTGTCAAAGCAGGCGATCAGGTCGCCCTCATTGTAGGTATGCACCGTCACGCCCTCTATCTGCTCGGAACTGTATGGCATGGACAGCGGCAGACCCCAGTCAAGCAGGCAGCCGAACAGCAAATCAAGGTCGGTTCTGTCCTCTTTGATATTGCTTTCAAAGCCTGCTATCATCTGCTGTGTTGTTGCGGCAGGGGTATAATAAACATCCTGCATATTGGTATCATCAAGTTTCAGAACACGGAAACCTATATCAAGATCGCTTGTTGTAAGCGGACTATCCTCTTTTATCTTCACACCAGCACGGCGAATACGCTCTTTGCCTATATCTGCAATAGTCTTATTTTTCCCTATATAACCTTCTTCAGTAATTGGTTCATCTAATTGTACCATAATATACTTTCTATTACCATTATCCGATTTATTCAATTGCATTACTGCATCAGCAGTTGAAGCTGAACCAGAGAAAAAATCCATTATAAGTGCGTTACTATTTGCTCCTATTGTAATAATCTGTTTAAGCAATCTTGTTGGTTTTGGAGTATCAAACGGTATATTATCTGGAAAAAGAGCTTGTATTTCTCTTTTAGCTTCCTGCGAATGACCAACTTCGCCATGAAGCCAAATTGATCTTGGAACCATACCTGATTGAACGTCAGATAGAAATAGTTTTGTTGCAGGTGCTCCGTCACCATTCATTCCAAACATTATTCGTCCGTCTTTTACCATATTCCAAAAATCTTCTTCAAGCATTCTCCAATGGCTTCCTTTTGGAGGAGATATCTTTTTTCCAGCTGGAGTAGTAATCGTATACATTAGTCCTTCGTGTCGTTCGCCACTTGCAAAAATAGGTCCTAAACGCCAAGGACCTCTGGGATCATTATCTGGATTTTTATATTTATCTGAACTTTCTTCTGTTCTTGGCAGTAGATTTCTAACGTATTTCCACGCATCGCCTGCTAAGGAATAAATCAATACATAGTTATGAGCGGGAGAAATAGCAGCTGCATTACTCCTCCCGTAAAAGTTTTCCCAAATGACCGTCGAAATATAGTTTTTCCCTCCAAAGACCTCATCACATATTTCTTTGAGGTTTGCATATTCGTTATCATCAATTGTAATGAAAATAGAACCGGTAGGCGATAAAAGATTTCTTGCAAGAAGCAATCGTGAATAAATCATTGAACACCAGTCAGAATGAAATCTTCCATTTGCATCGGTATTTTTAAAAAGTCGTTCCCCATCATCGTTTATTTCACCATTTAAAAGTGAGTATTCTTCCTCATTGTAATAAAAGTCATCTCGATAAATAAAATCTGAACCAGTATTGTATGGAGGATCAATAAAAATCATATCAACCTTTTTAAGATAGCTTTCCTGCAAGAGTTTCAGCACTTCAAGGTTGTCGCCCTCGATATAGAGATTTTCGGTGGTGTCCCAGTTCACGCTTTCCTCCACGCACGGACGCAGCGTCTTGCGGATAGGACGGTTAGCCTCAGCGATAGCCGCCTTTTTGCCCACCCATGTAAATTCGTATGCTTCATCGCCCTCGGCAATATCCTCGCTCAGCATAGCACGGAGCATCTCAAAGTTGACAGCCTTTTTCAGCTTGCCGTTCTCGTCTGCCGTTTCCGTGATGCAGTTCGGGAACAGTGCAGCGATCTTTTCTATGTTCATATCCGTAATGTTTGCGGATTCCATTTTCATCTTTTCCATTATAATTTCTCCTCAATTGGTATAGCCTTTTCTCCACTATATTCAAACTTATAAATTTTATAATTATTAAAATTTAAAAGAAATTTCATGCGTCCCGAATCGTCAAAATGAACCCATCTGCATTTCAAATCAAATTTCTCCAAATATCTATGCATAAATCTGTTCTCAAGAATAAAAGAAAGTGTTAGTTGCTTATCTTTAAAATCCTTAAAAAAAGCAGCTTCACCATAGAAAACGATTTCTGAACTCTTACCCGGCATTAATGAATGCTTTTGGTTTTTGATATTATCAAATCCTTCTATTAAATAATCCCGTACGTATTCTTCATCTTCACATTCTAAATCATCAAAATAGAAAGTTAAAAACGATTCAGTTGTATTTGTAATGGTAAGAACTATTCCAATTAAAGGATTATCTTCATCGTCATCTTCTTCAGTTCTTGAACGACCGTCAATTGCAATAAATGTTTTATTGGTTTTTTCTATTTTTTCACCACAGCTAATTGTTCGAGTGGAATAATTTTTAACTATAATAAATGGTCTTATCCTTAGTAAATAATCATTTTTTTCAATATCTAAAACTTTCTGTGATACGTCATTTGCCTGCTTTGTCTGATAAATAGCATACAGGGCAAGCACAGCAGTAACAGCCGCAGAAATAAATGATACTATATAGCCTAACAAACCATCTGCCGTTATTTCTGATTTTTTGTTTGGAGATTCAATATCTATAATAAACGGGGATAATCCTCCTATAATAATAGCTATTACAATAACTACAATTATAAATCGTTTATTTTTTTTAGAAGTAGAATTAGTATCATCAAGTTCCTTTTTCCTTACAGGATTGTTCGCACTATCGGTTTCATTGTTGTATTCACTATCAGTTTTAAGATTAGTATCGTCCATCATTGTTCCTCCATATGTTTCAAAAATTCTTTTAACTGCATTCCTATAGTAAAGGGTTATTTATATATCATCCTGATACTTTTGGAATTAGTTCAAGCATCTCTTTAGCAATATCCTCAGCCGTCATTGTTGCGGTAGTCATTGCCAACTTACTTGCAATAATTGGACTATATTCTGTTACTTCCTTTTTAGTTAAATGGTGCCATATTGGCAGAATAGTCTTACCATTTATGCTTTCGAGTTGAAATAATCCATCCAGTTCAATCTTAGTCCAATACTTGTTTTCTGCAATATAATTGGGTGAAAGAACGATTATACCAAATTTCGACTTTTTTAATCCCTCATCAATCTTTTTTCTCATGGAATCTCCCCATTTGATTTTTGAAGTGTCATACCATACTTTTATACCGAGTGCTGTAAGGGCATTATAAAGTTCGTCTACAAAATCCTCTTTATCTTCCCAGGCATGAGATATAAAAACATCATACTGCTCAATTGAATTGACATCATCTGTAGTTGGATTATAAGTGATAGCTGAAGGTATAGATTGTTTTTCAAGTTCAGCAATCCTGTTTTCATACTCTTTTTTTATATTATCCATGACCTTTTGTTGGGCTTTTTGTTCTTTCTGTTGCTCTTTTTGCAATTTTAAATACGCATCATTGCGTTTGGCTCTTTTGTCTGCTATCTTTTTACCGAACTCAGTACTTTCTGTTGCTGCTTTATTACTTGCTTTATTATGTCGATCTATTTCATTCAACTTACTCTTTATTGTTGTAGCTGATGCATTTTTACTAATTGAAACACTCTCAGCTTTCTTAGATTCATCTGCCGCTTTTTTATCAGCTGCCGCTTTCTTCTTTTCAAGCTCTGCTATTTCTTTATCAAGTGAATTTACTGTGCGTTGATACTGTTCTACGCTCATATCTTATAATCCCCCTATTTAATAAACAACTTTCTACTGCTTAACAATCAACATCTGATTGAATAATATAATCTCGTTTTTAAAGAAAAGCAATAGATGACCACTATTTATGTTTGCGTCCGTTAGGTTTGCGGACGGCATTTTCATTTTGTCCATTCTGATTCTCTCCACTCGAATTTTGTAATCTTGAAATTAGCAATTCCATTGCTTGCAATTGATTAGTCTTGTATTGGTTTTGCATCTGCATTTCGTTAAACATACCTTCAGGCATATATGGCTTCTGTATAGTTTTTAATGTAATGCTATCTTTATATCCTAATGATTTTGCCATGGTTTCAAGTAGCGATTCTTGTTCATCAATCATTGTTTGCTTTTGCTTATCATCTGGATTATTTACCCACAATGCTTTATAATAGTTTCTCCATTGTTTGATTACCTCTGGTTCATCTGAAAAAATGATATCAATTGAATTTAATGCATTTACACTTTGCGGAGTCCAGCCATATATACGACTTGTCATTAAAGTCATAAAAATGTCCATCTTGTCCTGTCGCTTTTTGCCCCAATCTTGTAATTTTTGCGCAATTAAAACAGAAACGATAGGTGCAACGATAATTGCAATGCAGTTGACAATAATAGAAATAATCATAAGTTTATCAGATGTAGCCATTAAATATCCTCCAACTTTTTTATCAGTTGCTTCAATTGCTTGTTCAGCTCGACCTGTCGGTTGAACTGCTTTTCTTTGCGTATTTTTGCACGGAGTTTTTCAATATCTTTTTCGAGCTTTTCCCGTGCTGCCTGCCGTTCAACAGTCTCTTTCAGGCTCTCGCTGTTTTCCTGTATCAGCGTATCTCCTGCGATCTGACGGACAAGGTTCTCATAGATCGTGTCCATGTTCAGACCGTCTATCCGCAGGGAGAAAGTATCTTCTGTTACCCAGTCAGTGTGATAATAATTCCCGACCTTGAAAGCGGCGTTTGTGCTTTCTTCCTTGTAGCCTGTCCACAGCTGATACTGCTCCTCATATTCAAGAATGAATATCAGATGATAGTGGAGCTGCCTGTCCATTTGCCGAAGCACGTTCAGGTCGATCTCACTTGTTTTCAGCTTGATAAGAAAGACTTCGACTTCCTCAACTATACTGCCTTTTTCCACATTCAGCGTATCGGCGGACAGCTTATGCGCCCAGCGTATCGAGTTGATCTGATCTATAAAACTGCGCTCCAGTTTCTTGTCGATAGTCAGCTTGTCATAAAACTTATTCTTCGGAACGAGCTTTCCGAAATAGGTGCTTTCGGGCAGTCCAAACATTATTTGTCACCGTCCTTTACCACAAGGAAACATATCAGTTCAAAATCTGACAGTCCCGAAATATCCGACACAAGCGCACTTGTGCCGCCGGAACCGAACAGGCTGTCAATATCGCTTTCGGCTTTCGTGTCGATGATAGAGTCGATAGTCATACTCAGCAACTCGCTCATCTGCGACATATCCCTGCCGTCATCAGTCTCCTTATTGAATCTTGCACACAGGTCTTTTATCGGCTGCGACTTGCCCCTGCACAGCAGGCGCACATCGTCAAGCAGCTTTTTCGGATTGAGGTAATCGCAAAGCACCTCTCCGTCATTGCCGATATAGACCATATAGAACGGGTGTATTCGGTTCTGATTGCCGATATTCACGCTGTCATTCACATTCCGCAGAACAAATATCACGCCCTCGCCAAGCTCGTCCGTAGCAGGAACAACAGCGTGAAGTCCTTTCGGCTTCTTTTCAATATCCTTATGTGTCTTTACGTATTCCAGCAGGTCAAGGCGGTATTCGTTCAGACCCAAGTCCATGATGGAAATGCCGTCGTTCATTTCCTCCATATCCACGACTTCATTCATCATCTTTTTGAGCTGGGCACTTCTGTATTCCAGATCACCCTTTTCCTCTGCATTAATCAGATCATCATCACCAGTGGAGGTCATAACAGAAATCTTCATCCTTGTTTCAACCCTGGATTTCAGATTGAGGTAGTCATCCAGATCCATATCAGGCCAGAAGTTCACCAGTTGAATGACTCCGTTCTTGCTTCCGATACGGTCGATTCGTCCGAAACGCTGGGTGATACGAACAGGATTCCAGTGAATGTCGTAATTCACAAGATAATCGCAGTCCTGCAAGTTCTGACCTTCGGAAATACAGTCGGTAGCAATCAGAATATCGATCTCCTGCGTACTATTCGGCATCAGGACATCACGCCCTTTAGATATGGGTGAAAAGAGCGTCAGCACATTATTGAGGGTGGCTCTTTTCAGCTTGACAGTTGTTCTGCCGTCCTCGCTGCCTGTTATCATAGCAGTATCAAGTCCGAATTGTTGCTTAACATATACGCTGACATTCTCATAGAGATACTCCGCTGTATCCGAGAATGCCGTAAAGATTATCATTTTCTTGTTGCCTGCATTGATAGGCTCTTTCTGCTTTTTTGCGATAAGCTCAAACAGCGCCTGCAATTTGGTATCATGTTCGGGTGTAATATCTCTTATCATCAAAATCAGCAGTTCAAGAGTGTCTTTATCCTTTTGCAGATCGTCACGCCATGAGCGGTAGTCCATATCCGCAAGGTCGATTTTAATCTTTTTGCCGACTGTGAAATCTGTGTTGCTGTCATCAATGTCAAGGTCATCATCGGTCATCTCGTACATATCAATATTAGCGGCACCGTGCTTTTCAAAAGCATTGATAGCATTTATCGTAGTAGTTATAAGATTATAGATACGCTGTAATGTCAGCGAGAATGAATTGACCGAGCTTTCAAGCCTTTTCAGCAGATTGATAGCCATAAGCCTGCGGATACCAAGCTCACGGTTAGACTGTCTGAAATTATCGCTTGTGTCCATATACTTTGAAATCTTACTTTCAAAGATATAATGGGACGGCATATAGATGCATAGCGATAATTCTATCAGACTGCTGTATATCTCATTGTAGTTTATAGCATTGTCAAGATCTGTAAGACACGGAGTAAGCGAGATAGGTTTCAACCTTTCGGGGAATTTTCCTATCTTTTCACTGTTATAGTATTTCTGTATATGTTTCCTTGAACGTGCGATAGTTACGCTGTCGAGTAGTTCAAAGAAATCAAAATCGAGCATACGTAGCAGGGAGTCGGTCGTTCTTTCTTCCTTCGGATAGCTACTCCATTCGTTGAATGCTCTCTGCGCCTGACGAAATATTTCTTCTATGGTTTTCTTGGTGTTCAGCTTTTCGCTCAAGCCCTCCGAGCAGCCCTCATAAGCAAGAGCAAGCTGATTTCTAAGATCGGTAAAACGGTTATTGACAGGAGTTGCCGATAACATAAGCACTTTAGTTTTAACACCTGCACGGATAACCCTATCCATAAGACGCATATATCTATTTTCGTGGGTATTTGAGTGTGTACCGATACCGTTTCTGAAATTATGGGATTCATCTATAACGATAAGGTCATAATTGCCCCAGTTCAGCCTGTCAAGATCAAGCCCGTTGGAATAACCGCCGTCACGGGATAAGTCCGTATGGAACAGTACATCATAATTCAGACGGTCGGAGGCGATAGGGTTATTTACATAATTATCCTTGTATGTATTCCAGTTTTCTGCGAGCTTTTTCGGGCATAATACAAGTACGGTCTTGTTGCGGTTCTCATAATACTTGATGACCGCCAGTGCAGTGAACGTCTTACCAAGACCTACACTGTCCGCAAGTATACAGCCGTTATATTTTTCGAGCTTGTTGATGATAGCAAGGACAGCATCACGCTGAAAGTCATAGAGCATATCCCATATCTTACTCTGCTTGAAGCCTGTTGCTTCATTTGGCAGCTCATCTTCGGAAATATCTTCAAGAAATTCGCTGAAAACATGATACAGCGTCATGAAGTATATAAACTCCGGAGCATTTTCATTATAGGCGGTACTGATACTTTCGATCACTGTTTCGGTAACATCTTCAAGTTTGGATTTATCATTCCAAAGCTCATTAAAAACAGAGATGTACTGCTGTGCGAAGGGAGCATCGAGGCTGTTTACCATATTATAGGCGTTGTTTCCTCGGTCACAGCCTATATCGGTGGTAGTAAATCCCATGATCGGCATATATGCAGTTGTATCAGCAGGACTTTCAACGGTAATAAATCCGCCCATACTGTCACCGCTGACATTTGAGCGGAATTTCACCTTAGCTTTGATCCAGTCGGCACACTCCTTAGCGATAGCCTTCTGTGTCATTTCATTGCGGAGCTTTATCTCAAATTCCGTACCATACAGCCCTGACTCTCTGTCCAAACGGGGGATAAAAAACTCACGCTTCTCTTTCTTTGCTGATTCCTTTACAAAGGTAGGAGATGTGAATATGAAGCGGAGTTCATCTATATTATCAAGCTGTTTTTTCAACTCTTTGTATGCGTACATAGAAAAGCAGGAGGCAGCGATCGTCATCTTGCTTCCTTTTTTAATGCTTTCTATGAGTTCATCTTTCAGAAGCGTGTTTATATTGTCTATAACTTTCATATTGTTTACCTCTATGTGAGTGGAAGAAGAATAAAAAATGATAAATAGTTACTTCTCAAACTGTATGTGCAAAATCCACAAACAAGCAAATATTTCCAAATAAAATTATACCAAATTTCAACACACATGTCAATAATGTTCAATAAATCTTTTTAAATTTATAATAATCATATATTCTTAATAAAACCCATTATTGGTGTGCCGACTAAACAAACCTTATCGTCCCATCCGCATTTTCAATGTACACTCTATGAGTGACAGTATCATAACGTGCAATCGGCTTTCCGCAAATCTTTGCCTTATTAAGTGCTGCTTTGACAGCGGCATTTGCTCTTATATCCATATCTTTATCATCCTGAGTCAGGAAAGAATCTTTTTCTTGAGAATCTATTACTTTGATTTTCATACCGTTTAAATTTACTGATTTAGCCATTGGTATCCTCCTTTGATTTTATCAGGATTATTCGCAATATACCCTTCTTCCGTCAGGATACTCGAAATATGGCATGTTCTTGTCATAATCATATCTGGAAACAGGGAGCCCTTTGATACGGCGTATCTCGTCATCTATTCTGATTGCTTCTATAAAGCGCTTTGTAAGTTCATCATCACTTACTCCACAGGTTGAATCCAACTCATTTAATTCTTCCATAAAGGCTTACCTCCGTGTTTTTCACATATTATATCATATCAGACTTCATAAATCAATTCTATTACAATAAAATAATAGCATGTTTTTTATTTGCAGGGAGGTTAATATGGCTGATTACAGACCGCCGTTTAATAACAGTACCATCACTATGATCGATTTGCGTTCCAAACTTTGAGCTTTTCCGCCAATACTAAGAAACACTTAGATTTAATTTCAAAAATATATTTCTATTGACTTGTAGAGTCGAATATGGTATAATAAATTCAGTACAACATGGGAGGTGCTGAATATGCTGTATGATTATCTTCTTGAAACGTTTGGTAAGAATGAACCGATATTCCTTTCGGATATTCGTTATAAGGATTACTCTGATATCTGGCTCAAAAAAGGGCTTGCCAAGCTCTGTGACAGCGGCCAGATCATTCGCTACGAAAGAGGTATCTACTATATCCCTATCAAAACACCGTTTGGAAACAGTATTCTGAATCCAAACAGGATCATTGAGCGAAAGTATTTATCCGAAAAAGGAAAGCGAATCGGGTTTTACACCGGAATCACTGCATTGCAACAGGCAGGTCTTTCTACGCAGATGTCGAATATCCCCGAAATTCAAACGAATAATGAAAACTCTAAGCTCCGCAGAGTTAAAATTGGAAATCAGGAAGTTATTTTACGAAAGGCAAGAGTTACAATAGATAATGACAATATATTTGTTTTGCAGTTCCTTGAAATGATGAACAGCACCTCATCAGGATATTTTGACGATGAAAGAAAAGCTGTCATCAAAAACTGGATCAGAAAATGTAATATTTCTCAGGAACTTGTTACAAAATATGCGCCGTTTTTTCCTGACAAGGCTTTGCGAAATCTCATAGAAAGCGGAGTGATCTATTATGTTGCATAACAAAAAGGATACCTTTGAGCAGCTTGTCCTGCGAACCTCTGAATATCTCGGAGTCAAGGCAGAGATAGTTGAGAAGGACTATTTTGTAACGCTTTTTCTGAAAAGAATCGCCGCTGTTATGCCGGATATTGTTTTCAAAGGCGGCACGTCATTGTCAAAGTGCTATCATATTATAAAGCGTTTTTCCGAGGATATTGACCTTAATTTACAGTCCGAAATAAAACCGCCTGAACGAAAAAGAAGGCAGCTCAAAGCAAATATAATCCAAATAATCAATGATTTAGAGTTTGAGCTTACCAACCCTGATGCAGTCAAAAGCCGACGTGACTATAACCGTTATATTATCGACTATCCCTCGTCACTATCAGCTGCTTACCTGAAGGAACAGCTTATCGTCGAAACTGCGATATATCAAAGAGCTTATCCAACGAAGGTAATGTCAGCAGACAGCCTGATCTATCAATATCTTCACGAAAACGGTTATGGTGATTTTATTAAGCAATATGATCTAGAGCCTTTTGCGCTTAATGTTCAGACCGCCGAACGTACAATGATCGACAAAATGTATGCTCTGGCGGATTACTATCTGCTGAATACCACTACCGAGCATTCAAGGCACATCTACGATATTTACAAGCTGTCTGAGATTGTAACGGTAGATGATACGCTGAAAGAGCTTGCATTATCTGTCGCTGAAGAGCGCAGACCACATAAGATGTGCCTTTCAGTTCAGAACGGTAAAAATGTGACCGAGATCCTCCGAGAGGTCATTGATAAGAAAACCTATAAAGAGGATTACGATACAATAACAGTCCCTCTGCTGTTTGAAGCTGTTTCATATAATACGGCGGTTTCAGCATTGGAGAACATCCTTCAAAACGGTATATTTGACAAGGTTTGAATTTGACAATGGAAATTGAAAGATATGAAGAATGTTAGTCGCTCGACCGACCAAGTTAGCGACCAAGTTACCGACTAAGATCACAACACTTGCAGACTGACAAAAAGAAACGCTCAGGGACTTCCTGAGCGTTTGAATTATATGAGTTTCCTAAGCAGTTCCAAGTGCTTATCGACCTTCTTCACGATGTTATATCCGTCACCGCAGTAGAAGTCGATGAGCCATTCGCGGCAGGTTACCGATTCACTTACAGGTATTCTTGAAAATGATTATTATGATAAAGCTGGGCGGACAGTATTAAAGTAATGGTGCCTATGTTTTATCTCATTTTATATCTGGCTAAATTTCCCCCATGAGTTCAAAAGAAAAAATTTCATCATTTGAACACATTTTTCTGTTGCAATTACTTCGGTAAACCGTTATAATATATGTAAGAGAGGAGGGATTTTCATGTTGATAAATGAAAAGCTCGAAAAAATCAATATGACCAAGTATCGTCTAAGTAAGGACAGCGGAGTGCCACAGGCAACTATCAATGATATTTGCAGCGGAAAAGCCGACCTTGAAAAATGCTCGGCAGGAACACTCTATAAAATAGCAAAAGTTCTCGGAATATCAATAGAGTCTATATTAGACTCAGCCAAAGATGATATTCGCAGTTCCTTTGAAATATTTAAAAGCAATACCTGTCATCATGTAAAGGATATGGGTGATCTGGACTTTATTGTAGTTGTGCTGGAATCCGATGAAGTCCGCAAGCTCTATAACAAGCATTGGTATCCCGAAGCTCTTTATTTACTTGCTATGCTCGATTATTTATCAAGGATTAACGAAATACCGCTTTGTTCCAAGTATAACGATCTTCGCATGAGGAAACTGGAAAAGCCCATATATCCAGTAGGCGTGTTGCTTAACAGCGAGGTTTTAAAATCAGATGAACCTTTGCGAATAGCAGAAAAAGAGGCTATTCCTGAATTCAGAAGATTTAATATTATCGAAAGCGAAGTGAGAAACGTTGTTTGAGCAGCCATTTACAAAAGAAAACCTTGATCAGTATCTGAAGGAACTTGCAAAGGAATTCAGAAAAATTAATGGTAAAAATATGTCTGCCGATATTATTCTTATTGGCGGAGCTTCTGTAGTAATTAATTACGGATTCCGCGAAATGACATATGATATGGACGCAGTTATAAATGCTGCTTCTTCTATGAAAGACGCTATCAATCATGTTGGTGATAAATTCAACTTACCAAACGGTTGGCTGAATACGGATTTCATGAAAACAACGTCATATACTCCGAAAATTGTTCGGTATTCCAAGTTTTACCGCACTTTTTCCAATATTGTTACTTTCCGTACAGTAACAGGCGAATACCTCATAGCAATGAAACTTATGGCAGGTCGTCAATACAAATACGATTTATCCGATATTATCGGCATCTTATGGGAACATGAAAAAGCTAACAATCCAATTACCATAGATATGATAAGAGAAGCAGTAAGTAATTTATATGATTCTTATGATAAACTTCCTGAACACTCCAGAATTTTTATTGAGAAAGCAATTTCTGATAAGAGTTATGAGGAAATGTATAAAAGTGTAAGGCAAATGGAAGCTGATAATAAGGATATTCTTTTACAGTTCCAAGAAGACTATCCGGATGCTGCAAATACCGATAATGCTAATGATATTCTTGCTGCAATAAAGAAGAAAAAGGAAACCACTCAGAACTAAGAAAGGCTTCGCTCAGGATTGCTCCTGAGCGGTAATGTCATATGAGCTTTCTAAGCAATTCCAGGTGCTTATCAACTTTCTTTACGATGTTATATCCGTCACCGCAGTAGAAGTCGATGAGCCATTCGCGGCAGGTTATGAGTCCTGTCTGTACTATTACTGAACGGAGACTGCCTTTCACTATCCATCGGTCCACGGCATTGGGAGTATATCCTGTTATGGCTGACACCTCTGTGATAGTCAGAACATCAGGCACATCGAACCAAACATCGTTCAGCTGTTCTCGGAAGCACTCCGGCGGTCGCTGCGGCTGAACCCTTTCTGCTGCGTTCTCAGTCCGTATTATATATTCGATAACGTCATCGAGCTTCACAGCGTATCGGCGAGTTTTATTGCAGTTATCAGTGCAAGGAATAGCTCCGCTTTGGAGGAGCCATGCACACTTCCGCTTGCTGATATGGAGTATCTTACGAAGCTGTTCTCCTGATATCACTTCGGGGAACTCATCGTACAGGTAGCTGTAATCACTCATTCTTGCCGCCTCGCTTTATCGAGCGTGTAGGCTCGTCGTCGCAGTGCTCGAGCAGGTAGTCGATAAGGTCATCTTTACTTAATATGTATCCGCCCTGATATACAAAGGAGCGAAGCTCTCCGCTGTGTATGAGCTCGTAGACTCTGTTCTTTCCAAGCGGCGACCACCTGGCGGCTTTTATCGGTGATAATATCTCGGGACATCTTCTGAGCATACGCTCTAATTCTTTACGTTTTTCTTCCTTGTTCATGGTCACTTTTTCCTTTCATTTTTCGCTTTAGCCGCCTGAAATTTCTCGCA
This sequence comes from Ruminococcus flavefaciens, assembly GCF_900116855.1. GTDB lineage: Bacteria > Bacillota > Clostridia > Oscillospirales > Ruminococcaceae > Ruminococcus > Ruminococcus flavefaciens_R. The sequence continues at coordinate 200,675 of NZ_UETD01000009.1, read as the reverse complement.
GTTTTCTCGCACTTTTCTCGCAAATTTCCGAATTCTCGCAGAAAAGTGCTCAAAATCAGGGAAAAACGGTGTTTTTTTAAGACGATAAGTGACCAAATGGGAAGTTTTATAATTTGCTCGAAATCATGATGCCCCTTGAGGGACGTGGGTTCGAATCCCACCCACTGCGCCATCTTAGCCGAATAAAAATATTGACACGGCTCAAAATCCCCGAATTTTCGGGGATTTTTACTATCTAAAAAGTCGAAAGAAACTATAAAAAACGAATGTTGACATTGGGCTATTTTACCACTTTGGTGGGAGTTGAACCCTCACACGAGCTTGTTTCCAGCCCACTCAAGGTCGAAATACAAGCAAATATTGGCTTTGTCGACAAAAAAACAGTATACAAAGTTTCGGACTCGGTTTTAGTGGTTTTCACGAAATGTGAAAACACTGGAATCGAGTCCTTTTTTGTTTCCCCGCAAACCATCTGTTAGCAAACCTATCAGCGATTTGTGAGCCGTTTCTGACGGCATCGATGGTAGCTCGGGATACTACACTACCGAGAATGACTAAAGCCGTTGTGAACGATTTTTGAGCCCATAACAACGAAGGCATTATATTTAAAAAGCTCAGGTATATCTCTGCGGTAGCGAACAGTCAATTGAGTATATGCGTCCATAATTGTGGTATCTTCACGGACAGCACTTTTGAATTCAAAGACTACAACAGGGATACCATTTATAAAGATACCGCCGTGTCAGAGAGTATGAAGCGGAACATGGGATTGCAGAGACGACCTCTGCTTGATATATAGCAATATAGTTTGGTGAGTATGCACATATTTTTCGCAGACTTTTATGCAATCCTCTAAAGCTGTAATGATTATATTGACAACTCAACATTCGCATGATATACTGATATCAGAAAAGTTGAAACAGAGAAGATTACAACTTTACAATTCACCAGAATCATGTTATAATCAGGAGGTACTTATTATGAAAATCGCAGTTGTTTGTGCAAACGGCAAGGCAGGTCAGCTCATCGTAAAAGAGGCTGTAAACAGAGGTTTTGACGTTACCGCATTCGTTCGTGGCGAGAACAAGTCTGCCGCTCCGAATGCTGTTATCAAGGATCTTTTTGAGATAACCAAAGAAGACCTTGCTCCCTTCGATGCAGTTGTGGACGCTTTCGGCGCATGGACCCACGACACACTTCCTCAGCACTCCACTTCACTTGCTCACCTGTGCGACGTTCTTTCGGGAACTGATACAAGACTTCTCGTTGTGGGCGGCGCAGGAAGCCTGTATGTGAACGCTGAGCATACCGCCTGCGTTTCTGACGGTGCTGATTTTCCCGAAGTTTTCAAGCCGCTGGCTTCTGCTATGGCAAAGGCTCTGGGTGAACTCCGTCAGAGAAACGACGTAAAATGGACTTATATCAGCCCCGCAGGAGATTTTCAGGCTGACGGCGAGCGTACAGGCAAGTATCTTCTCGGCGGTGAGGAGCTGACACTCAACTCTAAGGGTGAGAGCGTTATCAGCTACGCAGACTATGCGATCGCAATGATTGACGAGGTAGTAAACGGCGGTCATATCAAGCAGCGCATCGGCGTTGTAAAGGAATAAGAGAGATGATAGTCTATGCAGATCACAAGTAAATTCACAGCAGCAGTACATATCCTCGCCTGTATCGACATTTTTGACGGTCAGATGAGGGTGACAAGTGACGTCCTGTCAGGCAGTACGGGGGTAAATGCGGTGATAGTCCGCAACGTCCTCGGACAGCTTCGCACGGCAGGGATAGTTGAAACTCGTCAGGGCAGCGGCGGCGCACACCTTGCAAAAGCACTTGACGAAGTAACGCTGTACGATATTTACAAGGCTGTTGACTGCATAGATGATGAGGGACTGTTTCACTTCCATGAAAATCCAAATGCGGAATGTCCCGTGGGACGCAATATCCACAAGGCTATGGACGGCAGGCTTGAAGCGGCTCAGGCGGCTCTTGAAAACGAGCTGAAAAGCACTACACTTGCGCAAGTTGTTGCAGACACCCGAAAGATCATTGACGAAGAATAACCAAACAGAGTGTGCAGACGTTTTGTCAGCACACTCTTTCCATAGGAGGACAATATGACAGCGAATGATTATCTGAGATTTATCGTGGACGAGATACACTCCGCAGTTGTTGCAACAGTGGACAGCGACGGTCTGCCTGTGACCTGCGTGATCGATATGATGTACGCGGACGAGAACGGACTGTACTTTCTCACCGCAAAGGGAAAGAACTTCTATCAACGGTTAAAGGACAAGGGCTATCTTGCTCTTTCGGGAAAAAAGGGAGAGGATACCATGAGCTGCACTGCTGTTTCTGTCCGTGGCAAGGTCAGGGAGTTAGGCTCTGATATGCTCCCACTGCTGTTTGAGAAGAATCCCTATATGCGTGAAATTTATCCCACCGAGCAAACATTATCTAATGGATACACATTAACTCATACTTACTTAAAATCGGGCTTTTCACCCTCTGCAAGCCCATTATTGAGGAACTTGTAATAAATCTGAATACGGCGAGGTGTGCTTTTATCCTTCGGGCGGTCACCGACCACAATATACTCAATCAGATCTACACACATCTCCCTCGTCAACTCAGGTGCATCGGCATACTGTTTCAGACGGCGGATAAATTCCTCAATATCGTCCTTTGCCTTGCTGTCCTGTTCCAATGCAGCGGTAAGGCTTTTTACTTTCTCCGTCAGCTCTGCTTCTTCTGTGCGGAACTGACCGAGCATTTCAAGGCACAAGTCCTCCGGCACCTTGCCGAGCAGCTTATCCTGATAGACTTTCTGTGTCATCATCTTCAACTCAGCAAGCCTTGACTGGTGCTTTGCAAGCTGTTGACGGGCATCGTCAAGGTATTTTGTGCCATCTGTTTCCTTGCGTTTGAGAAATTCCTGTCGGGCTTCATCTTCGCTCTCAATAACATATTTTGCCTTTGCGTGAATATCAGCAAGCACTATCTTTTCGATCTGCTTTCTGCTGATATAGTGAGTGGTACAAGTGCTTGCACCGCAACGGCTGTATGTACCGCAGGCATAGAAATAATTGACCGAGCCGTCCTTTTTCTTTGCGTGACCGTTCAGCTTCATCTTTGCACCGCAGTCAGGACAGAACATCAAACTATTCAGCGGAAGAACAATGCCCTTTTTCATGATCTTACCGTGGCTTGCACAGCGGTCAACCTCTTGACACTTATCCCAAAGCTCCTGAGAAATAATAGGCTCGTGAGTATGCTCCGCAATAACCCACTCGTCCTTGCCACGGCGGACGGACTTATGGTTTTTGAATGATACTGTCGTAAACTTCTGCTGTGCCAGATGCCCGATATAGATCGGGTTGCCGAGGATATTTCTTACCGCCACATGACTCCAGTAATGAAAGGTGTTCTTATACGGATTCGGCTTACCCAACCTCTGCGCCCGATAGTCAGAAGGTATCGGCACACCATCGGCATTCAGGATTTTAGCGATCTGCGTCGGCGTGATGCCTGTTGCACGAAGCTCAAAGATACGGCGTACCACTTTTGCGGCAGGCTCGTCAATGACGGGAGTGTGCTTTTCATCATCGCCTTTGAGATAACCGTAGGCAGCGAATGAAGCGATATACTTTCCTTCTTTGGCATTCTGGGCGAGGACGCTTCGCACCTTCTTGGAAGTGTTGGCGGCGTGCCATTCATTGAAAAGATTCATGATCGGCATAAGATCCATCGCTGTGCTGTTGCGGTCAAGCGTATCCACATTGTCACTCAGGGCAATGAAGCGGATATTGAACGAAGGAAAAATATAGTCGATATACTGACCGACCTCAATGTAATTACGACCAAAACGAGAAAGGTCTTTACAGAGGATCAGGTTTATCTTTCCCGACTTTGCATCATCGAGAAGCTGTCTGACACCCGGACGATCAAAATTTGTACCCGAATAGCCGTCATCCTCGCATATCTCCACCAAGTTCCAGCCTGCCTGCTGACTGACATAATCGGTCAGCATTTTCTTCTGATTTTCAATGGAGAGGGACTCGCCCTCTCGCATATCTTCCTGAGATAATCTCACATAAATACCTACGTTATAGGTTGACTGTCTTGTCATGACATACTCCTTTCCAATCAAGACAGCCATATTCGATATTCCTATTATAGCGCAGAAAACCGAATATGGCAAGTCCTTTTTTCTATCTTTTCAGACTTGTCCAACGGTTTCTGCATAAGCTCTTTCAAAAGCCATTCTGTAAAGCTCCTTGTCGAGATTTTTCTCCCCGACAAAGTGGCTTGTGACGGCAAAAAGCTGACCGTCGATCTCATAGGTCGCTTCGCTCACGGGCTTGTCTTTGTATCGCTCGTTCAGCTCGGCAAGAGTAGCATCGTTTGTTGTCAATTTTCTCCTTTCCGCCTGCGATTATCTATCTCTACACGCATAGGCTCAATGTTGCAGGGCGTTACTCCTGCACAGGGTAGCCGTGCGGAACGGCAGGAGCCGTCCCGTTTACAGCTATCGTTTTGTTGTCGGTCTATATCTTAAACCGCATAAGGGTTAGACTTCTCATCAAAGAACGAAGTCTGTCCGTCAGCATCGTCAAAGCCGTTATCGGCATCATCATCGGCAGAGTTGTCCTCGCCCGACACATTCACCGCAGGACTATCTACAAGCCCCTCAATGTCGGCATAGTTCATACCGTTTGCAGTCAGCTTGCTGATAAGGGTATGCTCCGTTGTCACAGCATCGACAAGCTCCTGTCCGTCCTTGCCGTACAGCTCAGAGAGTATATCATAAGCGATCTGCTTGCTCTGCATAATGATCTTACGCTTACGTTCAAGGGCAGCTCTCACAGCCTTGTCAGCGTTGTCGATCTTCGCCTGGTTGCCGTTCAGATTTCCACGCATTCATTTCACCACCTGTCTGAAATTAGATTTCAGGATAACACCTGATGATATTATTATAGCGCGCAATAAAGCCGTTTGTCCAGATGCATTGCGCACGAACTTTCTGTTTCATTAGAGTTTTGCGTTCGACAGATTGTTATGGGGAAAATGAAAAAGCTGCGGAGCGGAAATCGCTCACACAGCTCTGTATACATATTCATTTTATTCCTCATCACTCATAAATCTGCGGAACTCTGCTTCAAGCTGTTCTCTGTCAGGCAGATACAACTGATAACGGCTTACGAATAATTGATTGGTAATATTCTGGAGAGCGTACTGCATGACCAGCTTGTCCTGATATGCACCGAGTATCAAGCCTATCGGTTCGGAGTCACCCTCAGTATTCATTTCCTGCTTGTAGTAGTTGAGATAGAAATTCATCTGTCCAATATCTTCGTGCTGGACCTCACCGATCTTCAAATCGACAAGCACAAAGCATTTCAGGATACGATGATAGAAAACGAGATCGACCTTATACGTTCTGCCTGCAATGACTATTTTCTGCTGCCTGCCGACATAAGTGAAGCCCTTGCCGAGTTCAAGGAAGAACTGGCTCAGATTATTGACAAGAGCTTCTTCAAGATCGCCCTCTTTATACACGGGAAGATTCGGAAGTCCGGTGAATTCAAGCACATACGGCTCTTTGATTATATCCTCCGGCTTTTCAATGACTTGTCCTTCCCGTGAAAGTCTGAGAACTTCGCTCTTATCTCCGCTGAGTGCGAGGCGATGATAGAGCATACTTTTCATCTGGCGTTTCAGCTCACGAACACCCCAGTTTTCAGCGATACACTCTTTCTCATAGAAGGCTCTTTCCGCAGTATCTTCGATCTTCAAAAGCTCAACGTAATGACTCCAATTTAATTTTTGCGACAGTGTCGCAAAATTTTCATAGGAGAGGTATAGCTGTCGCATACGATAGATATTGCTCCAGCTAAAGCCCTTGCCGTAGCGGACACTAAGGTCAGCGGCAAGCATCTTTAAAGTGTTTGAACCGTACTCCGCATTCTCATGACCGTGCTGTTCAAATTCAACGATATACTGTCCTATCTGCCAGTACGTTTCAACCATAGCCGAGTTGATAGCGGCAACCGCCTTGCCCTTGCCGGCTTCGATCGCATTGCCAACATTATCGAGCAGAGCTGTGTATTCGGGATCGTTTCTGTCAATTACATCTATCTCATTCATAGCGTGACCTCATTAATATAATTACGATTATCGGCGATACAGTAGCCGCCGATGTTAGCTTTGATATTATTATACCACATCGGGACTCAAAATGCAATATCCATATTTTTCACCAGATTGCCGCACTCCCAGCACGATAACTGCGCCATACCAGATTAGAATATTGACACCGATGATGACATGGAGAGCATCACGCAGGAGCGTGAGCGAGGAATAAGACCGCCGACCGAAGCGGCGGAGAGAAAGTCGCACAGCTCCAATTCGCTGGGGCAACAGCGAAAGTCTGCGGATAAGCAAATCACGCAGACGAAAATATGCGCGACAGCGCAACAAAAATAACAAGCATTGTATTTTGCGCCGCACAGCGAGCGAAAATACCAAATGCTTGTTGGGGACACCCCAAGCCCCGTAAATGACCGCACAGCGGTCAAAAAAATCGGCTAACGCCGAAATATTCACAAGGGAGATACCACCATGAATACAGAGAAAAAGAAAAGGGGCAGACCGCCCAAGCAGAGGGTTATGGAATTTGAGGGAATGACCTACGAGGGAGCAATCAATAATGCTTTGGATAAAGAGGTCAAGTCCGAGCTTGACGATACCCTTGCACATAAGGACGAGAGCAAGCTCACCGATGATGAACGCAGGTATCTGAAACGCAAGAGGGAGAAGAAGTCATATACCCTTAATGTTCGTTTCACCGAATCGGAAATGCAGGATATTCTTGCGAAGTGTGAGCAGTATGGTTACAAGAACAAAACGGAGTATATTCGTGATTGTGTCAGGGCGAGGGTTGATATTACTCCCGACCGTTCCGAGATTGCCGAATGTAATCGTCTGATGAAACGCATAGGCAGTAACATCAATCAGATACTCATTCGCCTATACAGCACAGGACACATCTATGCCGAGGATATTGACGAGATAAAGAGAGGGGTTAATGAAATTTGGCATACACTTCTATCCATACAATCAGGGCAACAGTCAGCACAGCGATCGCTTACATCACAAACGGAGATAAGACCGTCAACGGTGTATATGTCAGCTCTTATGCTTGCCGAGCCGACAGCGCAGGAGCAAGCGAGGACTTCCGAGCAGTCCGAGACACAGGAACAGGGCGAACACAAATCCTCGCATATCACATGATACAGAGCTTTGCCCCCGATGAAGTTACACCCGAACAGGCTATGCAGATCGGAGAGGAACTTTGTGACCGATATTTGAAAGGCGATTATCAGTATGTTATCGCCGTTCACACCGATAAGGAGCATACCCACTGTCATGTGATTTTCAATAACACAAATCTGTATAATGGGTTGAGCTTCACCACCGAGCATAATCAGGGCAGGAAGTCAGAACGAGCGTGGGCAGAGCTGCGTGAAATATCCGACAAGATATGTGCTGAACACGGCTTATCCCTCATTGATCCGAAAGGCAAAGGCGTATCCCATTACGAGGACGAAATGCAGAAAGAGGGCAAGTCGTGGAAAGACAAGCTCCGCAATCTGCTCAGGGAGATTATTTCTTACAGCAGGAGCTTTGAGGAATTTCTTAAAAACTGCACAGACAGCGGTATCGAGTATGCATATACTCCGCAGAACAAAGTCAAACTAAAATTCAGGCTATCGGGCGAGGGACAGCAGAGGTTTACAAGAGCCGATACGCTGGGCGATGAATTTGAGCCGAGTGCTATCACCGAAACGATTGATACAGCACAGAAGAAAGCTGCCGCCAAAGAAGCAATGGAGAAATTTCTTGCTGCCCGTCGTGCAAGACGGCAAGCGGAGCTTGCTTTGCTCAACCAATCTTCCGCAAAGTCTGCCGAGCCTAAGCCGACACCGACACCCACCGCACAGCCCAAGCCGACCATTGCAGAGCCGACTTCACCCAAACCGACCGAGAGCCACGCACCTGAAAAGAAAGAAGATGTATGGGCAGGCATCAGGGGTATGCGTGATTGTGACAAGATGATTGCAGACCTTGAAGCTGGGGGCATCACATCGCTTGACGATCTTAGGGACTTTTTCTGGAATGTTCAGCACCCCGATGACCATACGGACGAGCTTGCCGCACTTGATAAGAAAATCAAGGGCGTTGATAAACTTATCAAGATGATGAAACAGCGTTCTCAGCACTCTGCGACCTACAACGAGTATCAGGGGCGTTCAGCGTTCACACAAAAGCACTTCCGCAAAAAGAATGCCGCTGCCATTGACGCTTATGAAGAAGCCGACAAGTACATTACCGAGCATATCAAGACTTACTACATCAAGGGCAAACCGCCCAAGCAGAGTGATTTGGAGCAACGGCTCATCGAGCTGAAAAGCAAGTACAATACCCTTGTTCCCGAACATAACGCTTTTGTCAGACGGAGGACGGCGGCATCGCAGTACACCCGTCAGGTGCGTAAGTATCTCCAAAACAAGGAACAACAGGAACGTAACAGACAGTACCAAGAAAAGAAACGCTCTCAGCAGAGGAAGAAAGACACCCTCGAATAAAAAACGGCAGGGGGAAAACTTCTCCCTACCGTGCTATGAAGCATCTGCATTGTTTAGAGTGACAAGAAAGCATCATACCTCAAAGCTGTGATCAAAGTAAAGCACACATTCCTCTCCAAAATCCACTCTATATCTATACTTTGATTTAACAGTAAATATTACATCAAATTCCATATTGTTGTACAATTCTATTCTTACATTTGAGATATATAGTCCATTAACAAAATGTTGAAATAGAGCATTTGGAGCATTGGAAATTATCTCAATATCAATTAGGTCATCTTGATATTGATAATTAGTGGAATATCTGTTTTCATATATTTTTTGAGCTATCTTATCTTTGTTTTTATCAATGAGTTTTAAATTATCAGTCATTAAACGAAAAAGATGCTTGATCTCAGATTCGGAATCACTCATTATTTTTATTCTATTTCGACGCCCCCATATCTTGAAATAGAAAAAATAATAATCCGTATTTTTTGATAAATGCAAAACTTCCAATTGAGTGACCACCTCTCATAAACGTATATTGTGATTGTTATTCAATATAGGTTTCTATGTAATTATTATACCAAACTATATTGAAAAGTCAACTAAAACAGAAAGGAAACTACAACTATGAACAAAATTGGTTACATTCGTGTATCTACGGAAAGACAGGAAACCGCCCGTCAGCAGGAGATTATGTGCGACTATCAGGTTGACCGCATTTTCTCCGAAAAGCTGTCAGGGGCAAATGCAGACCGCCCTCAGCTCAGGGCAATGCTTGACTATGTGCGTGACGGCGATACTCTCTATGTGGAAAGTATCAGCCGTCTGGGGCGTTCTACAAAGGACTTGCTGAACATCATCGACACGCTCAATGAAAAAGGTGTTACCCTCGTCAGCCACAAAGAGAACATCGACACCGACACACCTACGGGCAAATTCATGTTGACCGTGTTTGCAGCTCTCTCTCAGCTTGAAAGGGAGCAGATCAAACAGTGGCAGCGTGAGGGTATCGAGATTGCAAAGGCACAGGGCAAGTACACGGGCAGAAAGCCTATCCCCACCGACTGGACGAGGTTCGGGCAGCTCTATGGGGAATGGAGAGCGAAGAATATCACGGGACGGTATTTTATGCGTAGGATGGTATTGATGTTAAACGCCTTTTAATATTGAGTGCGTGATTATAAAACCAACTATATCGAGGATATAGTAATATAAATATAATAAGAATATACTGTTACATTGAAGTAAAACAATCTCCCCTTAAACATATGTTTAAGGGGAGATAACTTGAAGATTAATTTAGACAGATATTATTACCAATAAAAAGTAAGTCCTCCAACTGCCTTAACATATCCTGAAGCAGGCGTAATTGTAAGGGTAATTGTATCTCCAGCGTTGCATGAGAATGTGCGTGTTATACCTACACCTGTTGAGCTGGGAATTATATAGTTTCCTATGCTACTTCCATTTACTTTTACATTAACGTTTGCCTGTCCAACAGAGCAAGCGCCATAAGAAATTTTAAAGTCGTTTTCATTTGCAGTTCTTGTTATAGTTAAACTGTCATCGCTGGTTGTCCCATTGCTTGTATTAAGATTGAAGCTGAAGTAAGAATACTGCACGTATCTATCAATGACAATTTCTGTCTCAGGTGTAGTAACCTCGGCTGCATTTGCGCTGAAACCAACCATACCGGATGTAAGAGCTGTCATTGCTACTAATGCAGCAACAAATCTGTTAATCTTGTGTTTCATAAATAATACCTCCGTTTGAAATGTGATTTGGTGGATACTTATGTACATCGAATAAAACTGACCACGGTTTGACCTTTTACCCGATGTTTTTGATAACGATTTCCGTTACTGACGACATTATAAGCCATTTCATCTCGGATTTCAAGCGATTTGGCATATTATGGAATTATTTGGCATTTAATGCAATAAAATACGACTTCCGTACCGTTAATAATTGCAACTTAATATTTTCGTGCCTTTTTTTGCCGTCTTGTGCCAAATAGCTTGATTATTATATTTTTATCGTGTATACTTCTTATATAAAATATCTATCCGCTAAGAAAGAGGTAATAGAGATGAAAAAAATAGGAAAGTTATTTTCATTGGCTACAGTAATTGCAACATTAATTGCGCTTCCATCATGTGGTCAAAAAAACAGTGAAAGTAAAACCGCCAATGCTGAACCACAGGCTGTATATTCACTTAATGCTGCCGACGTTTCATTGGAAAATGAATTTTCTGACATCCTTTGTTTGGGTAGCTATAATAATACTATATTTGTTTTTGGTGTGTTAGACGGTGGCAGCTATGGAGGATATACTTCTGATAATAACCTTACAAGTTTTGCAGGCTTTTCCTTTAAACCCTCAGATGATGAAGTAGTAATAACAGCCACAATTCTTAATGATACAGATAAAGCAATCGTGACATACAAAGACGAGAAAACACTAATACACATTTTTGATGATAGCGGTAAAGAAAAAGCGGTAAATGAATATAGCGACTTACTTGATGCCGAGGAGAATTATGTGACGTTTCTTTCAGTTCAAAATGGATTTTATGTAAATGTTAATAATGAAAAAATCTCTTATGCTGACTATTCAGGAAATGTAAGCCCTATCAAACAGATCGGAGATAAAGAAATACTTGGTATAACAAAAAATAAGGATAATAACGTTGTAATTCTGCTATCAGGCTTTGATGGTAAAACTACGATAGCTGATTTAAACGAAGATAATATAAATAATGAAAGAGCTTGCGGTGACAAGTCATCCGCATTCTTAAGCGCTTGTAGCGGATGTGGGGATTATGAAATAGCAGCGGTGTTTAATGACGGTATGTATGGACTTAAAGGAACTGATTGGATAAAACTCAGCGACTTTATGGATAATACGTTCTCATCATATAATATTACAAATATGATAATGACATCAGATAATAGCTTTATTGTAAGCGTGAAAAATGATGAAAAGGCATACTTGAAGAAATTAACTCAGCGAGATCCTTCGGAAATTGCTGAACAAAAAACAATAAAAATAGCTGCCCTTCAAGGCGGTCTTGTATCTGACTATTACCTAAAGGAATACAATTCTTTGCAAAGCGAATATAAAGTAGAGTATAGCTACTATAATAGTGATAACATAGAAGATTGTATACGAGATTTGAAAATGGATATTATATCTGGAAACGGTCCCGACATAATGCCATTTGATGCGAGACTGCCAATTGACACCTTTGGAGCAAATTCAGGTGTGTTTCTTGATCTGTATTCTGTAATAGATGATGATTCTGACTTGAGCAGGGATGATTTTGTTGATGGATTTCTTGATGGGCTTGAAACAAATGGAAAACTATTTATGATAACACCAAGCTTTTCAATCAGTACAATTGAATGCAAAGATAAGTATTTAAACGGTATAAGCAACTGGAATTATGATCAGATGATGGATATTTGTGATGAAAATAAAAATAATCTTTCTATTTCAGTGAAAGCCAAATACGAATCATATACCGACGCATTTCTTGATATAATAAAATACTACCCATATGTAAATTATAGTAAGGCAAGCTGTAGTTTTAATGATGGCAATTTCATCAAGCTTATGGAATACTTTAAAGATAATAAGATTGGAGCAAAAAATCCAGTTGGTTGGGATAGCAGTATGGTGATAGAAAGTTTTAAAAATGATGAAATAATGCTAAATACTACACAAGAGCAAAACTATTTAAGTCTTTATAATATGGTTAGAGAACGTTTTAATGAGCCAGCTACAGTAATAGGATATCCCACATCTAAAGGAAGTATATCGTATGTTGAAATAGAAAACGGTTTTGCTATATTAGCAAATTCAGATGTTAAAGAAGGTGCGTGGGATTTTATTAAGACGGAGTTTCTGAGCGATAATTATTATAATGGCACAGAGGGAAGTTATATTTTCCCTGCAATAGATAAATATATAGACAAACAATTGAGTAACCTTAACACTAATCTTGCCAAATGGAAGAGTGAGGGTGAAAACTGCGAACCGATGACTGATAAGCAAATCGCAGAATACGCTTCTTGGGTAAGAGAAAATGCTGGTAACGTCGTGAAACGAGATGCAAATGTCGAAGAAGTTATTCGTGATGAACTAAATTCATATTTTAATGATGAATGTTCTGCTGAAGAAGCCATAGATATAATTCAAAACCGTATTGGTCTTTATTTAAGTGAACAGTACCAGTAAATTGATAAACGGCTATTACATAATGTGATAGCCGTTTTTTAAGAATATCAGATTTTAAGAGTATGGTTGACTTTTACTAAATAAAGTGATATAATGATTATGTTATTTTAGTTTACTATTCTTATCTCCGAGCAAAGAGAGTGTTTGAAACAGATAATGCTTTTTGTCCTTTGACATAATAGATACAATATTCACCATATCTGCTATCGTCATATTTCCATATAATGTTTCATTTAGCTTGTTGTATTCTATTTCTAACATACATCTACCAAGAAGATAATCAACATTCACATGAAAGAAGTCGGCGAATTTTTCAAGCATTTCTGTATTAGGGACTGTAATACCTTGCTCGTAATGAGCAACTGTTCCCTCACTTACATTAAATGCTTTTGCAAATTCTTTTTGGGTAAGTCCTCTTCCTTTTCTTAAATCTGAGAGGATGCACCCTGTGATATTTGATACATTATCTTTCTTCATAAGCCACACGTCCTTATTCTATATTTACTTAATTATACGAAAAACTACAGAACAAGACATTGTTTTGTTATTGTTTATGATAGTGAATTAGCTTTCACAAGTAAAACTATACGCAAAAATACAGGTAACTGTATGCATTCTACAGGAGGAGATTTGTTATGATAAGAGTTGTGATATGTGATGACAATATTGTTTTTATGAATCACTTCAAAGATATTGTTGAATCATCTTTATCAAACTATACTGATGATTTTCAAATATCAACAGTTTCTAATGGAAAACTTCTTTTAGCTAAACACATGGAAAGCGAATTTGATATTATTTTCCTTGATATAGATATGCCTGATATTTCAGGTTTTGATGTCGCTAAAGTTCTCAGGGATAATAATTCAAGATGTTTTTTAATCTTTATTACAAATCATTCCGAGCTTGTGTACGAGAGTGTGGATTTTCAACCTTTTAATTTTATAAGAAAAAATTGCGGAATACCCGTTGAGGAAAGTGTAGAAAAAATAATATCCAAACTCATACGTCATATGAGGCAAAATGAAAAAGTAATACTTGAAGATGATATATCTGGTCGAAATGCAGTATATATAAAGGATATTGTATTTATCGAAAGCGAACGACATTATGTGAAATATCATATAGCGAATAAAGAGTTTCCAATAAAAATGAGAGACAATATCAGCAATTTGGAAGTCAAATTTGAACAGTATGACTTTGTCAGAATTCATAAGCGCTACTTGATAAATTTCAGATTTCTATCCAATATTGATGGGAAAAGAAATGAAGTTACTTTGAGGCAGCTTAACATTCGGCTACCGATGAGCAAAAACTATAAAAAAGAAGTAGACGAAAAATATACTCTATTTTTGAGGTCAATGATATGAGAAGCGTAATTTGGACTACCTTTGAAATAGCTATAAATATATTTCAAGGGTTTGCATTCTGCTTTTATTCTTATAAATATCTTAATAAAGGCAAATTTAAGAGTTTTATCTTCAGCTCAGGAACGGTATTCAGTTTGATTCTTGCGGCGGTAATAACATTCTTCAATTACATTACGATATTTGAACACTTCTGGGCTTTGTTGTATTCAGCAATAATATTCATTTATGCAATGATGAAACTTAATGGCACCATTGCCAATAAAGCATTTTCAGCTATTATTCCAATATTTATAATGATTATTTCTTCTGCGTTCATTACAAATTTTTTCTCTGTTCTCTTTGGAATTCCATTTGAATCAATACTTTCAGGTGAAAGCATTCCTCGAATGCTAACCCTTGTATCAGCACAGCTGATAATAGTTTATCTCCAAATGGTATCATTAAAAATATTGAATAAAGGCGAGAATAACAGCTCATTAAATGTACAAGAATGGATAATTATTCTCTCGCTTCTTGGAATAAGCATACTAATTTCAGCAGTACTAAATTTTATTTCACTTGAAGGTGTATCTAAAAGAGGTCATTATTTTGTAGTTCTTATATTTTTTGGAGTGTTGCTTGTAAATATTATGATACTCTACATTGTTTCAAATTTAAGTCGAGCAAATAATGTTAGACACGAAAATCAACTATTGAAACTTAGGCAAGAATACAATCAGCAATATATATCAAGTGCAAACGCTGAGTATGAAGTCATACGACGAATCAGACATGATTTCAAAGATAATATTTCGGCTGTATATAGACTTGTAGAGGAAGATCGCAAACAGGAAGCTCTTAAATATATGAAGGAATATTTAGCTGAACTTGCTGAAAAGGAGGTATTCATAAAGACAAATAATCCTGTTGTAAATGCAGTAATTAACTCTAAACTATCTGCTGCCAAATCATATGGAATTAACATAGTTTGCATTTGTATTTCTGATTTTTCAGGGATAGCGGATCTTGATCTGTGTAGCTTGTTATCGAATATTCTTGATAATGCTATATCAGCTTGTAAATCTTGTTTACCTGAAAGCAAAAGAATATATATGAATATCTCTGCTGATGAATATAAATATGATTTTTGTGTTAAGAATACTATATCAACTTCAGTATTAAAAAACAATCCTAAGTTGCTTACAGATAAGCGTAATAAAAAAGAGCATGGACTCGGTGTAAAAATAATAAAAAGTATTGCTGAAAAATACGAAGGCAAAGTTGATTTTTATGAAGAATCTGATGAATTCTGTTGTAGAGTTATACTTAAAAAGGGCATTGACTAAAATGCCCTTCTTTTTATGCCATTTTTATCCACCTTATGCCAATATACTTGACTTTAAGCCGTATGTTTGGTATTATAGCGTTGTAAATTCAATCTATGATTCAAGAGATGATAAAAATGATAGATTTTTTAAGTAGCTTAGCCATGAACTATCTTAATAAATATAATCTAATTGAGCAATCTAAGGATGAGTACGATCATTACAAATATGGAATTGAGATTACTATATCATCACTTATTAATTTGTTACTTGTTTTTTCTATAGGAATAATGATAAACAGAATCATGTACTCTTTAATTTTCCTTACAATTTTTATAAGTTTAAGGCAAATAACTGGTGGATTTCACGCTAAAACATATTTGCGTTGTAATATAACTATGTGTTGTTCATTTGCAATAGTTGTATTAGGAACGACTATACTTCAATCACTTCCATTATTCATATTTATAATTCATATTTTACTTTCAATATTAATAGAATATAAGCTTTGTCCAGTTGAAAACATAAATAAACCCATAGAACCAAAATGTATACCTAAATTTAAAATCGCTTCTATTATAATATCTTCATTTATTTCTTCTATTGGACTTATTATTATGAATAGCACGGATTATCCTGAGTATGGAATGTGTATCATAATGACTATTATTATAATCAATATATTAGTAATAGTATCTCAGATTGAAAAGGGGTGAGAACATGAGAGTAAGAAAAGAAGTACCGACCATTGCAAAAGCAATAAAAAACATTGCTGATAAAATGGCGAAAATTTCTTACGGAACTGCTTCAGGTTGGGGAGCGTACCAGCCTAAAGAACCTAAGAGAATTCAGAAGTAAGAAATAAAAACTCTATATGCTAAAAAACAGGTTATTGCCGTTGTGCAATAACCTGTTTTTTATAAAATTAAAAGCCTTGACTTTGCTGTTGCTTAGAACAAGGCTTTTTGTATTATCCTCATGTTCTGAAAGCGATAAATCATTTCTTTGTACGGGATAATAAAATAAGAATAACTCCTTCGTATATCGAAATATGGCTGTCTGATCTTGACGTGTATCCATTAGAAGTGGTTTCCGAAGAAAGCAGAAAGGCACTCACAGTGTTTCAGATCTATGAGGGCAGCGGAGAGTGGTTCGACCTGTCGAAAAAGCCTATCGAGCGTGACAGCTTCACATTCGGCGGTGCAGAAAGCAAGGAAAGCGGATATTTTGTTACGGATAGCTGTATCGGGTGCGGTTCATGTCTGAGCGACTGTCCGCAGAGTTGTATCGAACTGAACGGCAAGGCTGTGATCCGTCAGGAAAACTGTCTGCACTGCGGAAATTGTGCGGAGGTCTGTCCTGTTGGGGCAGTCATAAGGAGATGATCGTATGGAGAAATTAGACTTTCTGATAAACTATCTGCTGTCAGAAAGAAACGACGTTGACGGAATAAAAATACCCGAAACGCAAGCGGATAAGTTCAGGCTTTACCGCAGCCTTGTGAATATCCGCCCCGCTGTCAAGGCAGACGAGGATTATTTGCAAGCCGAGGACGAATATCTCACAGCCTTGACCGAGAGCAAGGGTATCACGGATATTGCAGATCTGTCGCCAATAGAGGACGGCATTTATCTCTGGAAAGGGGATATTACCACGCTCCGATGCGGTGCTATCGTCAATGCCGCCAATTCGGGAATGACGGGGTGCTGGCAGCCCTGCCACTCTTGTATCGACAACTGCATACACACCTTTGCGGGGGTGCGTCTGCGGTACAAGTGCGGTCAGATCATGAAAGCGCAAGGTCAGGTCGAACCCACGGGCAGGGCGAAGATCACGCCTGCCTACAACCTGCCCTGCAACTATGTGATACATACGGTCGGACCGATCGTTCAAGGGCAGCTCACGGACGAGCATTGCAGACTGCTGGAAAGCTCCTATAAAAGCTGTCTTGAAATAGCCGTACAGAACGGTATCGGGAGTATCGCTTTCTGCTGTATTTCAACGGGTGTGTTCGGCTTTCCGCAGGAAAAGGCGGCGGAAATTGCTGTCCGCACCGTCAGGGAGTTTCGCAAGAACCACGATATACAGGTGATCTTCAATGTATTCAAGGAGGACGATCATGAAATTTACAAAAGACTACTCGGCGGAAATTGACCGTCTGAAAAAAGAAATACAGACCGCTGATGCGATCGTCATCGGTGCAGGGGCAGGTCTTTCCACCGCCGCAGGCTTTACCTATTCGGGAGAGCGTTTGCAGAAGTATTTTGCTGATTTCGTGGAGAAATACGGCTTTCATGATATGTATTCAGGCGGTTTTTATCCGTTCCCGACACCGGAAGAACAGTGGGCGTACTGGTCACGCTATATTTACATCAACCGCTACATGGACGTAGACAACGGTACATACAAGCGCCTGTTCGAGCTTGTGAAGGACAAGGACTATTTTGTCATCACCACCAATGTTGACCACCAATTTCAAAAGGCAGGATTTGACAAGCACCGCCTGTTCTACACGCAGGGCGATTACGGGCTTTGGCAGTGCAGTGAGCCGTGCCACCAAAAGACCTATGACAACGAGGAAACCGTCAGGGCGATGTTTGAAACTCAGAAGGATATGCGTGTTCCGTCAGAGCTTGTTCCGCACTGTCCTGTCTGCGGAAAGCCCATGAGCATGAACCTCCGAGCAGATGACACCTTTGTCGAGGACGAGGGCTGGCACAGAGCAGGGGAGCGTTATGACGAATTTCTCCGCCGCCATGATGGACTGCATATCCTGTTCCTTGAATTGGGTGTGGGCATGAACACGCCTGTCATCATAAAGTATCCGTTCTGGAAGATGACCTATGCAAACCCGAAGGCAGTCTATGCCTGCCTGAATTTCGGGGAGGCGTATGCACCTGATGAGATATCCGAACGGAGCATTTGCATCAATGGGGATATTCGTGAGGTGCTGAATGCCTTAGTCTAATATAAATTTGAGCCTTGCTCTCTGTTTTGAGTGCAAGGCTCATTTTATGTCAATAGGTTATGTTGTTATTTCGGTATGCTCCACAATGCCTGATCGGACTTGTGTGGGACGTAAAACAGGTGCGCCAATAGACTACGGTCATTTGACATCACAAGAACAAATCACAAAACATAAAACTGATCATATTCCAAAAATTTTCATATCATCCTCAACCGTAGTAATTCCTGCAATACCGAAGCTGTCTACAAGAACCTTTGCGACATTCGGAGACAGGAACGCAGGCAGAGTCGGTCCGAGGTGAATATTCTTCACTCCGAGATACAGCAGAGCCAGCAGAACTATAACTGCTTTCTGCTCATACCATGAGATGTTGTAAACGATAGGCAGATCATTCACATCATCAAGCCCGAATATCTCTTTCAGCTTCAGGGCGATCAGCGCCAAAGAATAAGAATCATTGCACTGTCCTGCATCAAGAACTCTCGGAATACCACCAATGTCGCCTAAATTGAGCTTGTTATACTTATACTTTGCACAGCCTGCGGTAAGGATCACCGTGTCTTTAGGCAGTTTTTCTGCAAATTCCTGATAGTAGCTTCTGGACTTCGCTCTGCCGTCACAGCCTGCCATGACTACGAATTTGCGGATAGCCCCCGATTTTACAGCTTCTACAACTGTATCGGCAAGTGCGAATACCTGTTCATGGGCAAAGCCACCGATAATAGAGCCGGTTTCGATCTCGGTAGGCGGAGGACATTTCTTTGCCTGTTCGATGATTGCTGAAAAGTCCTTTGCTTCGCCGTAGGGTGCGTCAATATGCTTACAGCCCGGATAACCTGCGGCACCTGTTGTCCAAAGTCTGTCCTTGTAGCTGTCTTTCGGCGGAACGATGCAGTTTGTGGTCATCAGCACCGGACCGTTAAAGCTCTCAAATTCCTCTTTCTGCTTCCACCACGCATTGCCGTAGTTTCCTGCGAAATGCGGATACTTTTTGAAGAACGGATAATAATGCGCAGGTAGCATTTCCGAGTGCGTATAAACATCAACTCCCGTATCCTTTGTCTGCTCAAGGAGCATTTCAAGGTCTTTGAGATCGTGACCTGAGATCAGTATTGCCGGATTTTTTCTGACGCCTATGTCAACTGTTGTGATCTCAGGATTGCCGTATGCAGATGTATTTGCTGTATCAAGGTCAGCCATACCCTGAACGCCGTACTTGCCGACTTCCAGCGTGAGAGCCACAAGGTCATCGACCGACAGACTGTCATCAAGTGTTTTAGCAAGAGCCGACTGCAAGAAAGCATCAAGCTCCTCATCATCATTCAGCAGAGCGTTTGCGTGTTTTGTATATGCCGCAAGTCCTTTCAGACCGTAGGTTATCAGCTCACGCAGAGAGCGTATATCCTCATTCTCTGTTGCAAGTACGCCGACAGTCTTTGCTTTCTCGGCATAGTCCGAACCGTTCCAAAGAGCTGCTTCGGGGAGTGATTCTTTATTCTGCACCTGTCCGAGCAATTCTTCTTTGACTGCAAGTGTTTCAGTAACCTTAGCGGTAATGCTGTCGAGATCAAAATTCGCATTTGTGATCGTGATAAACAGGTTCACGCTGATAAGATGGTTGATTTCGGGACAGACCTTCTGCCCCTCTGCACGAAGCCGAGTTGTGACTGCCGACAGTCCTTTTGTAACATATACGAGCAAGTCCTGCATAGCTGCGACATCTGGCTTTTTACCGCATACTCCCGAAACTGTACATCCTTTACAGCCTGCTGTTTCCTGACATTGATAGCAAAACATTTTCTGTTCCATGATATATTCCTCCATTATTTTCTTATCTCAACGATACTGCCGTCCGGCGAAATGACTGCAACTTCAAGTGGAATATCCTTACTGCTTGCTTCTATCGCACGTTTTATCGCATACTCCATACCTCCACAGCATGGTACGGTCATTCTTGTGAGAGTGATGCTCTTTATATCGTTATTTCGGAATATCTCTGTCAGCTTTTCGGAGTAATCAACAGCATCGAGCTTCGGACAGCCGATGAGCGTGATCTTCCCACGGATAAAATCATGGTGGAAGTTCCCGTAGGCGTAAGCTGTGCAATCGGCAGCGATAAGCAGATCAGCACCGTTGAAATAAGGTGCATTTGTGGGCAGGAGCTTTATCTGTATCGGGAACTGTCGCAGACAGCCTGGAACACGAACATCGCTGTCATCTTCTTTTGGCGTAAAGCTCTGCAATGGAGAACCCGGACAAGTGAAACCGCTGCAAGCGGACTTTTTCTGCTTGTTTGCCTGTACCGCCTTTTCGTCATAAGCCGCCGCTTCACGCTCGGTGAAGTGGATAGCGTCCATAGGACAGGCAGGGAGACAGTCACCGAAGCCGTCGCAGAAATCGTCACGCATAAGCTTAGCTTTGCCGTTTACGATAGCGATTGCCCCCTCATGGCAAGCCTTCGCACACAGACCGCAGCCGTTGCATTTTTCTTCGTCTATCTCAATTATTTTCCGTATCATAGCCATACCTCCTTGACTTTCTGTATCCATTATAGTATAATTAAAGGAGAAAGTATGTTGTATTTACAACGAAAGCAGGGGTTTTATGAAAAAATATGCAGCTCTTTTGAAAAGAACAAAGCTGTTCTCCGGTGTTGGGGAAAATGACATTCTATCTATGCTCCATTGCCTGAACGCTCAGGTTCGGGAGTATAACAAGGGAGAGTATGCCTTTCGGCAAGGTGAGTATATCCGCAGTTTGATGATCCTTGCTGTGGGCAGACTTCACATTCAGAAAGAGGATTATTGGGGCAACCTGAACATATTGAATGAGATACGTCCCGGAGAAATGTTTGGAGAAGCTTATATTGTACCAAACAGTGGAACTTTGATGAACGATGTTGTTGCTATTGAAGAAAGCGTAGTCCTCTTTTTTGATATAGACCGAATACTGACCGTGTGTTCCTCTGCTTGCCCCTTTCACACTCAGCTGATAAAAAATATATTTTACACGATCTCAGATAAGAATAAAAGCCTTGTACAAAAAATCAGCTATATGTCTCAGCGTTCCACAAGAGAAAAACTGCTGTCCTACCTTTCAGATGAAGCAAAACGTCATAACAGCAATTCATTCTCTATTCCATTTAACCGACAACAGCTTGCGGATTTTCTTTCGGTAGACCGAAGTGCTATGTCCAACGAGCTAAGCAAGCTGCGGAACGAAGGAATGTTGGATTTTCATAAAAATGAGTTTACCCTGCGGTAACTTTGATCTAAACCATACACATACCCCAAACCCAATGAAATTTCGGGTTTGGGGGTTTCTATACATAGAAATAAAACAGGGATATGCCTTCTGTGGTTGCCACAGTAGACATATCCCATTTATCGTAACAGATAAACCTATAAAGACGACTCAGAAAGGTATAAAATTTTCTTTAGGTTTTGAGCCTTACCTCTTACAATTATAGCATATACGGCGGTTTTCGTCAATTCATCGGGCTTTTTGTCGGCTTGACAACAGAAGAAATAATCTGATATACTTTTTATAGCACAGCATGAAAGGAGAAGCTCATGGCAAAGAAAACCGATACAGGACAAAACCGCAAGATCAAAGCGGTAGTTGATATGATGTTTGACGACATTCCCTATTCCGAGGAGGTCACGCAGGCACAGGAGAAAATTGAAACTGCTCTGAATGCGGAGTTTGACAGGATAAGGTCTGACCGCCACGAGGACGAGGCTTTGGAGGAGCTGCTGGGCAGGTACGGCAAACTTTCGCAAATGGCAGAGCTGGCAGGCTACCCTGCGGACAGTGCGGAAAAATGGCGGGGCGATACGGAAGCTGTTGACCTTCGTCCGCTGAAAAAGGAGATATGGAAACAGCGTCTGAGGATATATTTTACTTCGGCATTTGCGGTGTTTGCGCTGCTGCAGGTGTTCTGGCTGATCTACAACATCACAGCTAAACCCATTGCCGTCATTGGAAATGTGTTTGTTATATCAGTAGATCTATTTATCGCATCATTTCCGTTCCGCAAATATCTGAAAACCGAGAAAGCCGCCGTGGGGAGCAAATACGATACCGATTCCTACAAATATCTCCGTACCCGAAGCGACAAGTATGCAAAGCGTCTTCTCAACGGAATTGCTCTGCTGTTTGCGGTGGTGTTCGTGTTTGTGGCTTCGGAACTTAGCTTTTACTTCTTCGGCAATTCAAAGTCGGCTGAATTTGCGGAAAACTTCTTTAATAACAGCATCGTTATCGAAATTCCCGTCTTTCTGCTGATAAAGAATATCCTCTCCCTCAGAATGATAAGGCGGAGGATAAACATTCCCGATAAGGACAAGTACAAAAAGCACATCATCGGCATAACGATATTTTCGGCGGTCTACTGGCTTGGCGTGACCGCATTTACGGTCATCAAGAGCAAGGACATCGCATACCCCGGAAATGTCTTTATGATAGCAGGGATATTCTTCGGACTGCTCGTCATAGTCTATGATCTCACATTAAGACGCAAAGTCACATTCAGAAATATCGTCATCAACAAGCCGAGAATAGCTGTTTATACGGCTGTTGCAGTTGCGGTATCGGGATTTATGGTCTTGCAGCAGGACACATGGTACACCCAAAGCTACATCAATTCCGTTCCCGTTGTGGAGCATAACACTCACAAGATAGAGTACAATGACGAAACTGGAGTTTACACCATAACCAAAACCACAGACGATTTCAAGATACTCCACCTGACCGACATTCACATCGGCGGCAGTCTTTACTCCTACCGCAAGGACATAAAGGCGCTGAAGGCTTGCTATGCGGAGATAGAGCACACCCACCCCGACCTTGTTGTGGTCACGGGCGACCTGAGCTTTCCGCTGGGGATAATGTCCATGTCGCTGAACAACACCGCACCCGTGGGACAGTTTGCGGCGTTTATGCGGAATACGGGCATCCCGTGGGCTTTCACCTACGGCAATCACGACACCGAATCGCTTGCATCTGCAAACAAGCAGGAGCTGAATGAGGTATACAAGTCGCTGTCTTTCAAGACTTCGGGCAATCTGCTTTACCCCTACACCCAGCCCGATGTTATGGGCAGGAACAATCAGCTGATCGAGATAAGAAATGCTGACGGCTCGCTGAACACGGGGCTTTTTATGATAGACTCAAACGCCTACACGGGCGAGGGCATCAACGTTTATGACTATATCCACGACGATCAGGTGGACTGGTATGCCGATGAAGTCCAGCGAATGAACGCTGAGGCAGGGCACACGGTAAACTCAATGGTGTTCTTCCATATCCCATTGCAGGAGTACAAGACCGCCACCGAGCTTTATCTGGACGGCAGTGATGAGGTGAAATACTTCTACGGTGAAAACCCCGGCGATCACGGCGGTATCACCAACGATCTTGTGTGCTGCTCGGACTATCCCAGCAAGATGTTCGACACCGCCCTTGAGCTTGGCAGCACGACGGGATTCTTCTGCGGGCACGACCACTACAATAATGCGTCTATCGAGTACAAGGGCATCCGCCTGACCTACGGCATGAGCATCGACTACCTTGCAATGCCCGGCATTGAAAAAGAGACAAAACAGCGTGGTGCTGAACTGATAACCATTCACGCCGACAGCACATGGGAGTCAGAACAGATACCGCTTGATTCTATAACATAACAAAAAGCAGATGCTTTCTACCGTGAAAGCATCTGCTTCTTTAAAAGGACAGCTTTGAGTAAGCTATACCTTTGTCTGTCCGTTAGTATGCTTTTAAAAGC
The DNA here is from genome assembly GCF_900116855.1 of Ruminococcus flavefaciens. GTDB lineage: Bacteria > Bacillota > Clostridia > Oscillospirales > Ruminococcaceae > Ruminococcus > Ruminococcus flavefaciens_R. The sequence continues at coordinate 176,369 of NZ_UETD01000009.1, read as the reverse complement.
TACTGCCACTCTGTTAAGGCAATACCGCACAAAGACGTCAGGCGGTCATTGTACGGTGTTGCCTTAATTCTAACACGATCTGCAATAATAGTCAATCAGCACAAGACGCATTTCTCCGTTCTCACTGAGAGATTTTTTCAGTTGGCTAATGTGACATTCCTGTCAAAAAAATGAAACCTGTGTGAAAATTAGCACTCTCCCCTTGACAGTGCTAATTCAGGGTGCTATAATATAGTCAGAACAAAGGAACAGAGAAGCACCAAAGGATCCGGGTGCTGAACCCTCCGTCCCCTTGCTCGAAGCAATGGAAACAATGTGACGAGTAAAAAAGGAGGACTGACCTATGTTGTATCCAAGCATTTTCGGTGAAAATTTATTCGATGATTTCTTCAGATTCCCTGATTTTGGCAGAGATGTGGAGAAGAAGCTGTACGGCAAACACGCTGCACAGGTAATGAAGACCGATGTTCATGAGCATGACGACCACTATGAGATCGTTATCGACCTGCCGGGCTTCAAGAAAGACCAGATCAATCTTGAGCTTCAGAACGGTTATCTGACTGTCAGCGCCGCAAAGGGACTTGACAAAGACGAAAAGTCAAAGAAGGGCAAGCTGATCCGTCAGGAGCGTTATGCAGGCGCAATGCAGAGGAGCTTCTACATCGGTGATACTGTTACCGAAGCCGATGTAAAGGCTAAATTTGAGGACGGTGTTCTTAACATCTGCGTTCCGAAGGCAGAGCCAAAGAAGCTGGAAAATCACAAGTATATTGCCATTGAGGGATAATACCTCGCTAAGTTCATACCCCAAAATAATACTCCCCGGAGCTGTTCATATGAGCAGTTCCGGGGAGTTTTTTACACTTTAGTGCAGTTTTTGTGCTTATCGACCTTCTTCACGATGTTATATCTGTCACCGCAGTAACAAAGCTAAAAATATTCCTGCTATATTACCAAAGGATATTGACGTCAAAATTAATGTCTGCTCAACAACTAAAAATTGGCTTTATACAGCTTTTAAAAGCCAGTTTTTAGTTGTCAAAGTGCAGGAAAAAATCAATATTCCGATAATTTTTCCTGCACTTTGTTTTGCCCGAAAGGGCAAAATGAGCATGACATAAAGAAATGTGATGCGCAAATTCCTCGAATTACAAAGAATTTGCGCCCCCGAACACAGTTCGGGGCAATAACCGCCTAAAGGCGGTTATTGAGTACACATTAATTATAAGTGTAGGCTTAGTACGAGTGTTCTATATAAATTTGATGTAACCTCATAAGCTGCCGTCGTTTCGGTTATCTGACAATTTAATACCGCTCTGTATCTCCACAACTCGTTCCTCGGTGATACAGCACTTTTCGGCAAAAAGCTTAAACTTTCATGCCATTCAGAGCCTTAACAAATTCAGGCGAATTATGGTCAACGATCTCGCTGTGACCGAGGTCAAGCTCTGCGATCTTCTGCATATCCTCGTCGGAAAGTGCAAAGTCCCAGATGTCGATATTCTGCTCCATACGTTCCACATGAACAGACTTCGGCAGAATGGAAACGCCTCGCTGCGTGTTCCATTTGAGGGCTATCTGAGCGGCAGTCTTGCCGTACTTTGTTCCGATCTCGGAGAGGACGGGGTGAGAGAAGATGCCGTGCTTGCCCTCAGCAAGCGGCCCCCACGCCTGCGGTGCGATACCGTATTCCTTCATTGTCGCAAGGGCGTTTTCCTGCTGGAAGAATGGGTGAAGCTCGACCTGGTTGACCGCAGGAATGATCTCCACATTCTCGCAAAGATTTGCAAGGATCGCAGGATAGAAATTGGAAACGCCGATCGCCTTGACAAGTCCCTCTTTGTAAGCTCTTGTGATACCTCTGTACGCTGCGAAGTAGTCGCTCATAGGCTGGTGCAGGAGAATGAGGTCAACATAGTCAAGCCCCAGCTTTGCAAGAGATGTTTTCACGGATTCATAAGCTGTGTCCTCAGTTTTCATATTGGATACCCACACTTTGGTGGTGATGAAAAGTTCCTCACGCTTTGCGATGCCGTCAGCAATTGCACGGTTCACTGCCTTGCCGACAGCCTCCTCGTTCATGTAAGCCTGAGCTGTGTCGATCAGACGATAGCCGGTAATGAGCAGATCAATAAAAGCTCAAAGCATACATATTCACCTTTATTCCATGCCTTTCAGAACTTCGACCATATCTATTTTCTTTATTCTGCGCGAGAACATGAAGCTGACAAGTACGGATACGGTCATAACAAAAATTGCTGAGATAATGTATGTTGACGGTGCTAAATAGCACGGCCAGTCCACCGCATCGCCGTTTGAGTCCATCATCGCTTGTAACGGCACACGTCCGAGGGGAATTCCGCATATCACTCCGATTATGGACAGCCAGAGATTCTGCGTGGAGAGAAGCCTGCGTACAGCATTGCTTTTAAAGCCAAGTACTTTAAGCGTCGCGAACTCCTTTTCACGTTCATTGAATGAAAGATTTCCCGAATTATAGAGAACTATGATTATCAGCAGGACTGAGAATATCACCATGAAATAAACAAGCAGATTCATTATTTCCATCATCTTGTCAAATGCAGCGATAAGGTCTTTCATGCTGTGAACAGCGGAAACACAGTCATTGTCAATAGCTTTTTCGCAGTTGTTTTTTGATACCAGCATTATAGGTCTGAACGTCAGATCGGCAGCTTCGTAATCACTGCGCAGCATTGTAATACCCGTAATATTCGGATGACGTGATACAAGACCTATCCTGCTTTCGTTCCATTTATTGCCTGCTGCGGTTTTCCAGTATACCTTGTCTCCCTCGGACAATCCAAGCTTCTTTGCCTGTTTCATGGTAAGTGCGACTGTTCCTTCGGGGATTGGCGTGGTATTAAGGTCCGTGTCGGAAACACAGTAGAGCTGTTGACCTTCGGTAACCGCCAGTTTACAGGTTATTATGCCATCGGAAGTCGGATGATCCTCTGCGGCAATTGATACAGCCTCCATAGCAATGAGTTCACCGTCGGTCTCTTTTTTCAGTTTCTCCGCCTGTTCCGTGGTACAGCTGTCATTCAGTATGACCTGATACTCATAATTCTGGATATCGCGGAAATACCAGTCACGGACATAATCGACGGTATCGTAGGCTCCAAGTCCGAGTTCCATGATCATCATACCCATGCAAGTACCGAAAACGCACATAAAAGCTCTCATTTTCGAGCGTGATATATCGCGTAAATTGTATCTTGCGTTGAAGCCCAACTTGTTCCAGAAGGGGAGCTTCTCAAATATGCATGGCTTAGCAGTTTTTGCAGCCGCAGGTCTGAGTGCCTCCGACGGGTGTATCCTCAATATCTGCTTGCAGCTGAAATATGAGGTCCCTGTGCAAATAAGAACAAGAACTGCCGCAACAATGATGCTCTTGCAGCTGAATCCCGGCTTCCAGTCAGGCAGGGTGTAAAACTGACTGAACATATTGACCATAAGCTTGCCGAATGTCACTACACCGAGAATAATACCGAGAGCACAGCCGATAACAGACAGTACAAAACTATAGCTGAGATAATGTAAAAGTATCTTTCTCTTTTTCATTCCCAGAGCGTTGAGGGTACCTATCTGAGTTCTCTGCTGCGCTATCATTCGCTTCATGGTGGTGATGATAACAAGAAGTGCAATGGCAACGAATACGAATGAGAATATATACGAAAAGCTGTCATGCTGAGCGAGCTCATCCGAAAGCTGGTACCAGCCTCGGATACTGTTCCTGTCAGCGAGATATGCATAATTATCATCGAGTGCCTTTGCGATATCATCCTCATAGCTGAGCGCCTTGCCGTTACAGGTAAATATGATCTCGTTATTGATACGCATTTCCTCGGGCAGGACTTTCTGCGATAAATAGGCGAAACCAATGTTATGAAAGTCGGTATCGGTATCAGTCGAGGCGCAGGCGAATTCGTATTCCGGAGTGACAATAAGTCCCTTGACCTCTTTTTCGATGTCAAGGCCCATGGCGTGGACTGTGAATTTGTCACCGACTTTTATTTTCCATGTTTCCGCAAATCTGCTGAACAGCCATGAACCGTTCTCGTCATCAGCATCAAAGTCCGCCCCCTCGATCGTTCGCGGTGCTGTTATATCTGCACTGTTCTGAAAATAGCAGTACATTTCCGCAGTGTTGTACTTTTCGTCGGCTTTTCCGAGTACCTCGGTGCGCCGCTGTACATCTTTGATACCGCTGATATCTGCGATCTTCTCTGCCTGTTCCTCGCTGAAGTCCGCACCGTATATCCAGCCGTCGGCAAAATTTGAACTGTCTTCAAAATCGGCTCTTGCCTTGTTGCCGCCAATAACGTTTGCCTGAAATCCCGTATAGCACCACATGGCAATAAGCGACAGCAGAAGTATTGAGAAAAACTGTGCGAAGTTAGCCTTGATGTCACGGAGCATTTTTCTTCTGAGCATTGCTGTCACCTCACCATTCGATATCGTTTACTGACAGCGGACTCTCATTGGTCTTGACAGACTTTATCTTGCCGTTTCTCATGTGAATGATACGGTTCGCACACTTAGCGATATCAGCGTTATGAGTTACAAGAATAACGGTATTTCCGTGTTCTGTTGACAGCTTTTGCAATAAGTCGATCACGAGCTTTCCTGTTTCGGAATCAAGCGCACCTGTCGGTTCATCACCGAGAATTATTTTCGGGTCTTTCGCAAGCGCTCTCGCAATGGATACTCTCTGCTGCTGTCCGCCTGACATTTGCGTAGGGAATTTGTTCTTCTGATCGGAAAGTCCCACACGCTCGAGCATTTCATCTGCGCTGAGCGCAGATCTTTTTATATCCTTGACAAGAGCTACATTCTCATAAGCTGTAAGTCCGGGGAGCAGATTGTAGAACTGAAAAATAAAACCGATCGTATCTGCACGATATTCCGAAAGCTGTCTGTCGTTATATGAGGATATTTCCTTGCCGTCAACAATGACCTTGCCCTCTGTCGGAACGTCCATTCCTCCCAGCATATTAAGAACAGTTGACTTTCCTGCACCTGATTGTCCGAGAATTACAACAAATTCTCCTTTTTCTATTGTGAAGCTGACATGATCCACAGCAACTTGTTTTCCTTCCCCCTTACCATAGATTTTTACTACATCCTTGAATTCTACTGCTGTCATCTATATACCTCCTGTTAAATAATGTTAGTATTCACAAACCAACTTATATATTATAGCATATATTTCCAAGAATAGCAAGGGGCGCGGCATAAAAGTTCCCGAGAAGTCAAGCTATACCGCGAAACAGGGGGCGGCGGCTCGCCGCTTATAGCATATATTTCCAAGAATGGCAAGAGACGCGGAGATAAAATGCTTTTTTTGTAGAGAATTACCGTGAAACAGCCAGCGTGGGCTCGTCGCTTATAGCATAAACTAACTATATATACATAATAAAAGCCGCTCAATACTGAACGGCTTTCTGTGCTCGATCATCATTTTTTCGTGTTAACACCGAACACGGAATAGCTCACCTGATAAGCCAATATCAGGTAGTTTGCTTGGCTTAAAGTATCAATGCCTAAAAAAACGACAGCTGCATATCTATCCAGCTTTCCTGACTTGCCTGATGAATGATCTCACCCTCCTGCAAATTGCCCACAAGGAAAGGTGACTCAGGGTCGTGAAGCCGCATATTTCGTCTGACATTTTCATGGTTATAGTTTGCGTAGCAGTAGCGGCAGAGGTGTCCGCAGGTGTCGTAAGCACCGATGTCCGTACCGAGAACGCAGGCACATTCCGCCCTTTGCGACTTCTTCTTCGGCACGACAAGGTTACTGCCTATTGCTGTTTCAAAGGTCTCCCGTGTCGTGCAGCCTGTGCAGTCCACTCCGTATGGTGCAAGATCGTTTCCCTCGGCACAGGCTTTGATGGTTATGCCGTATTGCTTGCCGACCTCTGCAAATGTCCTGCCGATGGTGATACGCTCCTGCGGAGTGACCGACCGAGCCTGCGGAAAGTTGCGCTTCACCTTTTCGTAGAGGTCAATAAAGCTGATAACACAGACCTTGGTATGACCAGATAATGTTCTGCACATCTGTTCAAAGTCCGCTATATGGCGTTCAATTGTGTAGGTCCTGTCGATCAGTATCGGGTCGTACCGCCAGCCCACGCAGTTTATACCGACCTTATCCGAAAGCGTGATGAAGTCCTGCATGACTTTTTCTTTGGGCGGAACATTCGGCTCAATATCCCTGCCGTAGGGCGTGATCGTAACGAACCAATACTGATGATAGGCATTCAGCTCGTCAAGGTGTTTCAGCATAGGTCCGGGATTTTTCGTGCAGAAAGCGATACAGTCCACCACATCGGGATCAAGTTCATATCTTGTTATCCAGTCGGGGCGGTAAGGATTTCTCACCAGCACAAAGCCTGCGCGGATCCTGTTCACGAACCACTGCGAATAAAATGCAGGGATATCCGTCCGCATACCTGTGTTGATTATCATTGCTCTCACCGTCCTTTCTTTATATTTTACCATATTCATTCCGCTTTTTCAACAGTCGATCATTCATCGCAGGCGGCATATGCATTAGGAGATATCGAGTTTTTTAGCGCATTGTATTGATAATAAGGGATGATCATGATATAATGGTAATGTGATCTATATGCGGGATAATTCCGATTTAAGCCGTCAGAGAGCGGCTTTGCCGCTTTATTATCGGGCGGATAATATCCGCCCCCTACGTTATGCTGATTGCTAAAATCAGGATTCTGAACAAGTGCTAAGAGTGAATAGTGAATAATGAGAGTCAATGCGTTTGTTTCGCTCACATTTGGGGCTTGGTCATATGATCTCGATGATAAAACTGTAATGGGAAATATAATACCGACGCTGTGAAAAAAGAGGTGGAACGAATGGCAAAAGCTCATGAACTAACAGAAAACGAGTATCTTGCCACTATGTCAGGCGGCATGAAAAATGTTACCGATACCGCAGGGGGCATAGTGGATATATGGGAATATGCATCCAATTTCGGAGTTCGTATGCTGCTTTCTGATTATGGATTTGAAAACAGGATCATAGAGGCAGTTTACGAGAATTCTTCATGCACTTATCAGCATATCCTGCTATTCGGTTTGAGGGAGAATGTTTACATTGTGGTAGTTGTAGATATGCAGAAAGGTGAGATATACGGTCATTATTATCTTGACTTGAATGAAAAATACGGGCTTGACGAGAGCAGTTCTGAACTGTGAGGACAGGTGTATCCGTTAAGAAAAGGCAATGTCATCCATACGCGGAGGCATTGCCTTTTTCGTTTTATTCAAGCCGCAGAGCTTATTGCACTGAACAATGACAGTTCATGAGAGCCTGATAAGCTCTTTTTTCATCAGTGTCAGGTCAAAAATGTCCAGCTGACCGTCATCATAAATATCCGCAGCCTGCCAAAGAGGAAGCTTTGTATCCTTTGATTTAAGAAGCCATTTCTGGAACAGAACAACGTCCGCGATATCGAATTTGTCATCGGCATTTACATCGCCTTTGAGATGAGTGTAGGGCTCCCATAGTTCGGTGAGCCAGTTATTTCGGTTCAGTATGAACTTTCGGACGATATCCGCCGATTCAATAAATGTCGCACCGCTGGAGCCTCCGAAGACGCAGTATTTAGAGCCGCCGTAGGTATGCCATCTGGCGTTGCTCATTTCTGCCGAAGGACAGATATCCTCAGCCATTTTCATGAGGTAAGGCTCCTCACCCTCAGTCAGCGAGCGGAGGAAGGGCTCAAAGCGCTGTGAGTATACCTCAGCGACCTGTCTTGTAAAGCCTGCATCCTTGAAAAGCTGTCCCACCCAGCTGACACCGACCGTAGGACGTCCGCTGACATCATAGCCGCTTATGGGGAAGTAGGCGGCAAAGAGGTTGTCGTATCTTGAGGAATATCCGATCTTTCCGTCGGAGTTGAAGCGGCTCGTTATGAAGTTGTTGTAGCTCAGGTCAAAATCCCATGCAGGGCTGAAATGCAGCTTTCCGTCGCCTTTCAGGTCTGAATCCTTCCAAAGATAGAAGCTTGTCTGTGTACCGTCGATATTCATGGATATCTCCTGCACAAGATAAGCGGCAATGAGCGAATCCACGTCTATGTAGTCGCTGTAATGCTTTCCCTTGGAGTTGAAGCCCGTATCGGAGTATATGGCGTCCTCGGCGTCCTGAACAAAGCCGCGGATATATTCGACCTGTGCCTTTGAAGCGTATTCGGGACCCTCGATGCCAACTGCCTGTCCTCGGGATGTGATAAAGGCGCTCTTGCATTTGAAACCGTATCTGTTCCACAGCTGGAACTGCATCAGATAACCGCCGGTTATATCCTCGGGATCATTGGGGATATCATAGTATTTATAGCTGTTTTCCATATATTCATTGGCATTTGCGGCTCCCACAACTACCTGAGGACAGCTTTCGAGGTCATCGCTGTTGAGGTCTTCCGTTACCTCCTCCAGATCGCGTATATTGACTCTGTTTTTCTGTATCTGCACCCGTTCATAGAGCTGATAGGTGCCGCGGTATGAACCGCCTGCATAGAGGTCAACGAAAACCGAGTCCATAACGTACTCCATGCCTGCTGCCCTGCACATTTCCTCGGTGAGCTTGTTCCTCAGCATGGAGTGGTCAAGGTAATTGGAAAGCAGAGCCCATTTCTTAGCCTTGCCCATGCCGTAGAGGTTTTCTTTCTGCGGAAGCTTTATGTTATAGGGCTTTTTCTTGCTGTAATCCCATGAGGAATTGCCGTGTGCCGAAAATTTCGGGATGGGTCCCTCATACTCTGTGCCTCCGTCAGCATTTATCATCAGGGCGTCCGCCGACTCATCTATAAAGCGGACGCTGTCCAGCGCATCTGTGTTGCCGTGAGTGGTGGTAAGGAATATGCAGCCGAGATTGGACTGCATTATTTTTAGCCTACCGCAGTCCTTTCCGCCTACTGTAATGTCAAAGGTATCGGCGCTGCCGAGGATATCGGTGCTTTCTCCTGTGCTTATCTCCTGACCGTTAAGACAGAGCGATCCGTCTGCGGAATATGTAATAACGAGGTCGCTTCGGTCGGCAGTGGAGGGGAGAAATACATAACGGCAGTCATCCCACTCGCTGTACCACCAGTCGGTATATTCCTTATCAGATTCCCTGTCGGGGAGAAGATTGCCTACCTGAAAGGAAGATACGGGGATATCGCTGTATTTCAGCTCAGCTTCACCGACCTTGGGGCGCATGATACTTTCCGCTGCTGTTCCGTCAGTATATATAATGTCCTCTGTCCTTTCAAATGTCAGGGGACTTTCTGCAAAAGCATTGAGCCCGCACTGTGCAAAAAGCGCAGTGACCGAGAGCGCTATGCTCAATAATCGTGTTTTCAGTTTCATAATTATCCCTCTCTCCAGCTTTGCATGAAGCTGCAAATATCCATTCTCTTTATTAGACGCACGGACTGCGGTTTCCTCTCAGTGTTTTTCGTTTGAAGATCGGGATAATTGGCGATAAGAGTCTGTGTATCTGTAATGAATTTTACCACAAAAATATGCAAATAGCAAGCTGTATGGTGATAGATCCCGATAGAAGATACTGTAAACGGATAAGAAAAACGGGCGTTATAAGATGGAGACATATACAAAAACTGCCCCTGAGCGCTGCAAAGCGTCCGGGGGCAGGGGGGATTCAGCAGGATCAGTTTATTGCTATGTCGATAATATAATCAAGGACCTCGTAAAAGTCAGAAAATTCCGAGCATTCTTCTTTTATGCTGTCATAATCTTCATATTCATAAAGGAAGAATGTGCTGTATCTTGCATCATAACATATGTGACAGGAATTATAAAAGCCTACGATCAGCAATTCTTTCGGAACTTTGCCCTCTGAAAAATCATAGCCGATCTTATGTTGAGCGTTCAGATCAGCGCTGTACAAAAAACAATCTCCGCCGAAAAGCTCTGCACCGTTTGACAGCCTGAGAAATGCTTTATAGGATTCGGGGATCACGATGTCCATTTCCTTTTCAAAAGCGGCTATTTCAGCATCTGTTGCAGGAGAATAGAAATCCGATCTCATCCAGTCGTTGTCTATATTTTTTATTTGTTCGATACGTTCTTCCATAACAAGCTCCTTTGTATTGTGAATTCTGATAAGTATTGATACATATACGAATTATACCAAGGTATAAAGAATGAGATCGACAAGCACGAATAACTGTCAATCTCATTCATAAAACCATTTCGAGCGGTTCGCTCTTTACCAAAGTATATCACGAATAACCGATAATGTCAAGGAGGTATAATACGATTACCTCTGTTCAGAGTTCGGTTTTCGGTCATTTCCTTATACGTTAACGTTTCCATCGGGAGAGATAGCGGCTGTCTATATAATAGAGGGGAGAAGTATGCTCTGAATGCACCATTTTATTTTCAGAAAAAAATTTTTGGATTTTTTTATTTCCCCCCTTGACAAAGTGTAACACTGCTGATATAATTGTATACATAGTAGTTATACAATTTTAGCTTTGCTATACAATCCGGAAGGTATAACAGAGTTCTATAACCACAAGGAGTGTACACATATGAATATCAATATCAGCAATTCATCGGGTGAGCCGATCTATTTACAGATCGCCAACCAGATCAAGACCCTGATACTGGAGGGCAAGCTGGCAGAGGGAGAAGCCCTGCCGTCTATGCGCGTCCTTGCGACGGAGCTCCGTATCAGCTTTATGACAACAAAACGTGCCTATGAGGAGCTTGAACGTGACGGCTTTATCGAGAGCTATACGGGCAGGGGCTCCTTTGTAAAGGCGCAGAATTTAGAGCTTTATCGTGAGGAGCAGATCAAGCGTATAGAGGGTCTGCTCATGGAAGCAGGGGACGCTGCACGAAAGGTAGGAGTCACCATGGATGAGCTTCACGAACTGCTCGATCTCGTTAACGGAGGGGAATAAAATGAAATCATATGAGAATGCAATTGCTATAAAGGGCGTAACAAAGCGCTATGACGGCTTTGTACTGGACAATATCAGCTTTGACGTTCCCAAGGGCTGCATTATGGGATTTATCGGACAGAACGGCGCAGGCAAGACCACCACTATCCGCAGTCTGCTGCATATCACCGATATCGACAGCGGCGAGATAAGCCTGCTTGGTATGGATCATGTTAAGGACGAGGCGGAGCTGAAAAAGCGCATCGCGGTAGTATTCGATGAGCTGCCCTTCCATGATATGTTCAATGTAAAGGATATGGCGAAGATATTCCGCGGACTCTATCCCGATTGGAACGACGATACATATATGAAGTATATCGATCGTTTCCAGCTTCCCAAGAAAAAGAAGATAGGACAGTTTTCAAAGGGCATGAAGATGAAGCTTCAGATCGCCTGTGCCCTGTCCCACAATGCCGAGCTTCTGGTAATGGACGAGGCTACTACGGGACTGGACCCCGTTGTCCGCGACGAGATACTCCACATCTTCATGGAGTATCTGGGAAACGGCGAGCGCTCTATCCTTATGTCCTCGCACATCACCTCTGACCTTGAGAAGATAGCCGATATGGTAACATTCATCGACAAGGGCAGGATACTGCTGACGGGCTATAAGGACGAGATACTCGAAAGCCACGGTATTCTCAGATGTGCAAAGGACTACATTCAGAATGTTGACCCCGAGGACATTGTAAGCATTCGCACAAACAATTTCGGTGCCGAGATAATGGTAAATGACCGTGAAAACGCAAAGATGAAGTACAGGGATACAGTGATCGATCCTGCAAGCCTTGACGATATCATGCTCTACTATGTACACAGAGACGCAAAGGAGTGGTCGTAATGAAAATGTACAGATCCCTTGTTTACAGAGAATGGAGACTCTCACGCGGACACTATATATTGATGACCATACTTTTCCTGCTGACGGAGACTGTGTTTATTCTCCCTGTTCTTGTGGAAAAGCAGTCGCTTCTTGAAATGACTGCTGAGGAGCTCAGGGAAACAAAGGTATCCATCGCAGTCGTAGCGCTGTTCCTTGCAGCTATAGGCGGATTTATCGCAGGAATGAACAACAGGGTGCATAAGGCTGATATAGCCAGCGGCTGGAAAAGGTATTCCTACGCACTGCCTCCCACGGCAAAGCAGAGAGCTGCCTCAGACCTTATGATGAAGCTTATCATGATAGCTTTTTTTGCAGCCTTTATCCTCTGCTATGCCGCAGCTGCAAAGGCGATCGTCGGCGGAAAAATAATAGGAAGCACTATAAGCGCATACCTCATCATATCTTCCATTGCTTTGGTTTTCGATACTATTTACTGCGGTATACTGCTTATGGCAAACAGTAAGAATGATCTGAAAAAATTCGGCATTATTGCCTCAGCCGCAGGTGTGGCGCTGTTCTTCATTCTCACACATTTCCCCATCAAGATCGGCTCCGGAAAAAAGATCAGCATTGCAGACAGGCTGTTTAACATCATAGACACCATGAACAAGGGTTACTTTATACTGATAAGCGCTGCTGTGTTTGTTCTTATCTGCGCATTGTATTACATCGTAATGTGGAGATCATACGAGAGGAGAGAGGCATAATGACAGGCTTCGTCTATAAGGAGCTGAAGCAGAACCTGAGATACATACTCCTTACCGTTGTCAGCGGCTTTGTTGCACTGATAGTCCTGATAATGTTCAGGGACAGCTATAATGCGCATGACTATAATATCCTGCTTATGCTCGGACTGATAGGCGGACTCCTGCTGGCAGGAGGTATGGAGATGGCTGTCCTCAACGGCGATGACCGCAAGCTCTGGGCGTACTTCGTTTCCTCAACATCGGACGGCTACAAAGGCTTTCTCCGTGTGAAATACGAGATGATATTCGTAATGTCACTGCTGTTCCTGACAAGCTTTTCGCTGTGTGAGCAGCTTATTACAGCCATTGCTGCGGATAAGGGAATGATGGTGGAGAGCTCTGCTTCTGCAATTGCAGTACCTCTGGTATTCATCCAGTTCCTTCTCAGATCGGTGGATATACCGCTTTTCTATCGCTTCGGTGCAAAAAAGGGCAATACCATAAAGCTTATTTCCGTACTGGCGATAATTGTAGTTGTATTGACAGTTCTGCTGATAAACATTGACAATTTTGAAGATGTGTACAATAGTGTATGCAAGGCATTCACAGAGTACACAAGATCGCCCCTGCTTCCTGCGGGAGCTGTTGCTGCTCTGGCTGCATACTATGCTTCCTACCGCATATCGTGCAGGGTCTATCTGAAAGGAGCGGAGACGTATGACAAATAAAAAAGAAAACCTCAGGCGTCTTGGGCTTTATCTCCTCATCGCCTTTGCACTGAGCCTTCTGCTCATAGTTTTCAGAAAGCCCATGGAGACTTCCGCAAGGGTAAGCTTCATAATCACTCAGCTGTTCTCTTTCTCTCCTGCTATAGCCTGTCTTATCACAAGGGCAGTCACAAAGGAGGGCTTCGGGGATATGAAGCTGCACTTTAATTTTCACGGCAATTTCAGATGGTACCTGCTGGCATTTGCGGTGCCGCTGTTATGCTTTTCCGCATCTGAGCTGCTTCCCGTCATCATCGGCGGTCACGGCAGCCGACTCAGCGCATTTACGGCGGATAACGTGCTGTCGGTCATATTCATACTCATGGGACAGTCCGCTGTGGTGTCGGCAGGACTTCTGGGCGAGGAGCTTGGCTGGCGCGGATATATGAACCGGAAACTGGAGCCGCTGGTGGGAACATTAGGCACTTGTCTGATAGGCGGTATTATATGGGGACTTTGGCATTTCCCAATTGACATTTCAAACTATCTCGGAGGTTACGGCTCGTTTTCATTCTCAATGAAGTTGGCTTTTGGCAGACTTGTGCTGCTGACCTGCTTCGGAGTGTTCCTGATGTGGCTTACAAAAAAGACCGACAGCGTATTCCCTGCGGTGGTAGCGCATTTCATGTTCAATGCAAGCCAGAACGCCATTATGGAGCTGTTCATGCAGAGCGATATACCCGAGGATACTGACCTCGGAAAGCTTGCTGACGTTTTTCAATATATACCTATGGCTGTACTTGCAGTGATATTCATGCTTCTGCTGCTCAGAGCCAAAGCCCATGCAGGAAAGCACTCTGCTCCGCAGGCGATGAAAGCATAGTCCCGATAAGTAATAATACGGAAGCTGCCGTGTCATAATGAACGCGGCAGCTTTTCTGTGCCTTGAAAATGTGTTATGTCATAAGCTTACTATAAATCTCCTGATTTTGCTATCATTTTTCACTGCGAAAAGTTATAATAATGCCAAGATGCAACTGAACTCGTATTCAGGGAGGAGAAAATATGAAAAGTATCAAGGCATTATCTTTTATTGCAGCAATGGCGCTTACTGCAGCCGTTACAGGCTGCGGCAGCTCAAAGGAAAGCTCGGTAAGTGAGACCGCTCCCGAGACTGCCGTTGCAGAGTCAGCGACAGCTGCTCAGGAGGAGGATGTTCCCAAAATCGAGGGCTATGACCTTCTCTGGAACGACGAATTCAGCGGAAGCGAGCTTGACCAGACCAAGTGGAACTACGAGCCCCATGAGCCGGGCTGGACAAATGAGGAGCTTCAGGAGTACACCACCTCAACGGACAATGTTTTTGTCCGTGACGGGAATCTTGTCATAAAGGCTATAAAGACCGAGAACAACGGCAGAGCGCACTATACTTCGGGTAAGGTCACTGGAAAGAACAAGACCGACTTCACCTACGGAAAGGTAGTCGCCAGAGCAAAGGTCCCCGAGGGACAGGGGTTGTGGCCTGCTATCTGGATGATGCCCAAGGACGAGGGCTACTACGGACAGTGGCCCAAGTGCGGCGAGATAGACATAATGGAGGTGCTGGGCAACGATGTCAGCACCGCCTACGGAACTCTCCACTACGGCGAGCCCCACGGCGAACAGCAGGGTACATGGGGACTTACGGGACAGACCTATGCCGACAGCTTCCACGAGTTTTCGGTAGAGTGGGAGCCCGGTGAGATACGCTGGTACATCGACGGCAACCTTTACCACACGGTCAATGACTGGTTCACAGCAGTTCAGGGCGAGGACGACAAGCCCTATCCTGCACCCTTCGACCAGCCATTTTTCGTGCAGATGAACCTTGCAGTAGGCGGCGTATGGCCCGGTGACCCCGACGAGACCACGGACTTTGACAAGGCGGAGTTCGAGATAGACTATGTGAGAGTTTATCAGAAGCCCGAGTATGATACCAACGTGACAAAGCCCGAAAAGCATTACCGCGAGGCGCTTGAGGACGGAAATTTCATCTTCAACGGCGACTTCTCCGAGGCGGAGGACCTGACCGACGATGTAAACTGGAAGTTCCTGCTCTTTAACGGCGGCGAGGGCAGTGCCGAGATAAGGGACAACATGATAGTTATAAGCTCCGAGGCAGAGGGCACAGAGGACTATTCCGTTCAGCTGGTACAGCCCGAGCTCCCCATGATAAAGGGAAAGAAGTACAGAGCTACATTCGATGCCTATGCAGATGAGGAGCGTGATATCGTGGTATGCGTGTCAGCTCCCACAGCAGGCTGGATACGCTACCTGCAGGACACAAAGCTCACTGTAACACCCGAAAAACAGACATTTACATATGACTTCGAGATGAAGGACAAGGACGACCCAAACGGCAGACTTGAATTCAATCTCGGACACAGAGGTTCCACAGCAACTGTGTATATCTCTAATGTCAGAGTCGAAGAAATATCTTGACCCCTCTTTGATTTAGCCGACGAAAGTCGGCTTTTTCCTTTATACCGCAAAACTGCTTTTTATCCTTGACAAAACCGCAATAATATGGCAAAATAGGGGTATGGTATTTTTCGGCAGCACAGGGTTTCTGCGCGCAGGCGCAGACCCGCTGCGATAAACAGGAGATAGAGATGAAAAAGATAAAACAGTGCGCTTCTGCAATAACAGTGCTTCTGACTGCGGCTGCAATGCTGTGGAGCTGTGCGGTTGCTTCCGAAAGAGACAGCAGGCAGGAGCTGATAAAGGGGCTCGAAAAGAAGTACGGCGAGTCCTTCACTCTTATCGAGGATGCAGGAGGCGGAAATCTTTCCGCAGACCACTGCGCGGTATATGTGCGTGCGGAGAGCCTGCCCGATGAGAGGATATATGCGGTCCACGGCGTTTTTGACGGAAAGACCGGGGACAGGGACAACTTCATGGCGTATTGTCTCAGAGATGAGGCTGCCGCATATCTGACGGATATTGCAGATGATGTTTACGGTGAATGCAGGACGTTTTACGTTCCCGACGATACGGGAGTGCTGCCTGCGGATATCGGAAAGGATTCCGCGGTCGGCGATATGCTCAGGGGAGGAAAGTTCTACTGGTATCTGCTTCTTCCCGAGGGGCAGGACCTGAGCAAAAAGGATGAACAGCTTGATGAGCTTATGGATAAACTGGCAGATGAGAAAATAGGCTGCTATTTCTATATCGCCTATCTTGACGACAATGACAGCTACAAGAACGCGGCTTCCGCAAAGGATGTGGACAGGAGCCATATCCTTGCCGACTGCACCGTGGGAATGGACGACAACTTCAATATAACCGAAAGAAAGTGGGAGGTCAACGGCAATGGCTGATTTCTTTGAAAAACACGGCATAAAAGACGAGGCAAGAATGTCGATAATACTCAATACATTCATGTACATAAGCAAGTGCATAAAGAGCGAAAAGACTCTTACCCTCAGCAGCATAGCTCAGCAGATAAGTCTCAGCGGACTTGAGGAGTATCAGCAGGCGGCACTGTCAATGGTGCGCAGCAGCCTTGAACACAGGAGCAACAACAGCTTCGGAGAGTATGAGCTCATAAGCTATTCCGAGAATATGGACGGGAAGTACAGAGGTGCTTATGCGGCTTCATTCCGCAGTCCCGACCGATCTGTGATATATGTGGTGTACCGCGGCACAGGCAACGGCAGATGGTACGACAACGGCGACGCACTTGCAAATGTGGCTTCGGAGTATCAGAAGATAGCTCTGCGGTATTTCGACGATATGATGGACGAGCTTTCTCCCTCCGAGGACGTAAGGGTGATACTGACAGGTCATTCCAAGGGCGGAAATCTTGCCCAGTATGTCATGCTGACCTCGAAGCATAAAAACAGCATAAGCCGATGCATATCCTTTGACGGACAGGGCTTTTCTCCCGAATTTCTCGGCAGCATAAACTACCCCGACAGCACCTCGGAGGAGCTTTGCGGCAGGATGTACTCCATCTGCGGCGACAACGACTACGTCAATGTGCTCGGTAAAAAGATAATCCCCGACACCAACACCATCTACATAAAGACCGCCACCGACCTTACGGATATGAGCGGCGCTCATTCCATAGTTCCCGACCGCAGCAGCGACATTGAAAAGGGACTTATCCGCTATATTTTCAACTTCAACACCAATGACTTCAACGAGCAGACTACCCGGCAGCGTGAGCTTGCGGTCTGTGCAAGGGAGATAAACGCCAATATCATGGACCTTCCTCAGAAGGAGAGGGAGGATATATGCAGGACCCTTATGACCCTTTCCGAGCAGTTCCTCGGCGGAAGCAATTCTCCCCGCGGACTCAACGGCGAAATGGCAACTCTTGATGAGGGAGTGGGCTTTATCACTAACCTCTACGAGATAATCGTTCCGCTGGTATCCCATGTGGGCAGCGAGGCAGGAGAGGACATCATATTCAAGGTGCTGGTGGTGCCCAACTGCAAGAATGCGGACAGCTCCATGGCAAAAGCACCTATCAGCGATAAGATATCTCTTATCATGTCAGAGCCCGATATCATGAAGTTCTACTATATCGGCGCCGCACTTGCCATAGAGGGACTATGCGACAATGCGGAGCAGAATGCCTATTCTGTCGGCAGAGCAGTTTCAAGCAGGTACTCCGACGAGCTGGGACTTATAATCAAAGCACAGCTCATGGCAGCCGATATGATAATCTCCTACATCAAAAAGGCAGGCTTCCTTGCAGGGATAGCTGTCATGGTGATAAAGTCAGTGCTGAAGAAGTATCTTTCCCTTCAGGAGAGCGCAGGTATCATAAATACCGCGAAAAAGACCGAGGCAAAAAAGGCTTCCGGCGGCAAACGCAGCAGAAAGGGCACTCAGAAAGCCGACCATATCATGGGTGACGACGCAGCTGAGGTCATAGAGGGCTTCGGCGGAGACGACAGTATACACGGCTGGGGCGGCGATGACGATATCTATGGCGGCGACGGAGACGACAGGCTCTACGGCAAGGGCGGCAGAGACAATATCTACGGCGAGAGCGGCAGCGATCACTTGGTCGGCGGCGAGGACGATGACTACCTGAACGGCGGTTCGGGGGACGACGATCTTCACGGCGACGATGGCAATGATGTGCTCTTCGGCGGCATCGGCAATGATATACTTGAGGGCGGCACAGGAGATGATACTCTCAACGGCGGAGCAGGCGATGACAGATACATCTTCGCACGCGGCTTCGGCAGGGACATTATCAGCGACCCCGAGGGCAGAGAGGTCATCGAGCTCAGAGGTATCTCGGCTGAGGACCTGCTTCTTGCCTCCGACGGCAGCGGCGGTCTCATTATCAGCGTGAGAGGTACAGATGACAGCATAAATATAGAGGGCTTCCGCTGCGATAGGTTCACCCTTGAGATAAACGGCGGCAGCTACGGAATAGTTGAAAATGACGGAGCATACTTCCTGATAAAGCAGTGATACTTGATTTATCAGGTAAGATGTGTTATACTTATATAACAATATTATTTATGAGGAGGAAACCATCATGAGCAAAAAATTAGTAGCATACTTTTCAGCAGGCGGAAATACCGCAGCACTGGCAAAGAAGCTTGCAGCGGCAGCAGGGGCAGACCTTTTCGAGATAGAGCCTGCGGTGCGCTATACTGCACAGGACCTTGACTGGATGAACAAGCAATCCAGAAGCAGCGTGGAGATGAGCGACCACAGCTCCCGTCCAGCAATTGCAGGCACAAAGAGCGATCTTGCGGAATACGATACGGTATATGTGGGATTCCCCATATGGTGGTACATAGCTCCCACTATAATCAATACATTCCTTGAGAGCGGCGACTTCTCGGGCAAGAGGATCATCCTTTTTGCCACCTCGGGCGGAAGCGGATTCGGAAAGGCTGCGGACAATCTCCGCGGCAGCGCTGTGGGTGCAGAGATCATTGAGGGAAAGGTAAATCCTTCAGACAGCGACATAAAGGCTCTGGCTGAGATGTAAGACAAAAATAACGGGGAGAAGCAAAAATACTTCTCCCCGTTTTCATGTGCAGGCTTTACAGTATTATCCTTATGGTGAGCCGTTCGTCGCTGTATTCGGCAGTTATGCTGCCGCCCATGCGCTGTATGAGGGAACGTGCAATGGACAGCCCCAGCCCCGTGGAATGACGGGCGGCTTCAACGGTATAGAAACGGTCAAAGAGCTGTTCCACTTCAACTGCGGACAGCTCTTTTGCTGTATTTGAAAAAGTTATCTCACCCGATTCTGTCAGAGCGATTTCAAGGTCTCCGTCACTGTATTTTGCCGCGTTGTTCAGCAGGTTTGAAAAGACTCTTGACAGGGCGTCGGAGTCCAGCTTGCGCTCCACACGTTCCTCGGTGATGGATATTTTCGGAGCTATGCCCTTTTCTGAAAGCGTCGGATAGAAGCTGCTGATACTCTCTGCAAGGAGCTGATTTACGAATACGGTCTCGGTTTTCAGCTCAGTTTCATCGGAAACAATGACAGAATAGCGGAAAAGCTCCTCGGTGAGATGCTTCATCATATCGGCGCGTTCCTTCATAATGGACAGGTAACGCGCCTGTTTTTCGGGATCGTCGGTCTTCTGAATCATATCAAGATAGCCGCATATGGCTGTCAGGGGAGTCCGCAGGTCGTGGGAGATATTGGTGACGGCGCTTTTCAGCTCTCTGTTGCCCTGTATGTAGGAAAGCTCCTCGGCGCGCATGGCAGAGAGCTGAGTGCTGAGGCTCTCGGCGAGCCTGCGGATATCCTTGTCACTGCAGGAGACATAGATGAGGTTATTGGTGTCATTTTTAAGTCTGTCAGCAAACTGCGCGGATATCTCCCGTGCCGACTTTTTCAGCAGATATATCTTGACGCAGAGCAGTATTATCACAACTGCGGCGCATAACAGACAGTATATCATCTTTGTCCTCCTGTGTGGTTATTTAAGGTCGGCTTTGCGGAAGTTTACCACTCCCGCTGTTATGAAAAATACGGTGAGTATCAGTGAATATACTATGTGAATGGCGGCGCGCTTGTCGGGCATAGCAAGTGCAGTCATCTGGCTCAGGGGAATGATGTCATTGAATACCCGTATCCACTTTGACTCTCCGAATTCCTGAGCCATAGCAGCGAACATCAGCAGGGGATACATGAGTATTATGGGAAGAACTCCTCCTGCGGCGCTTTTTACGGTCATGGCGAGAAATGTTGTGAGAGCGGATACAGCGACCACCGCAAAGAAGCAAACGGTCATGTTCTTCATGATATCGGAAAATACAGCGCCCTTGGTGCCGATTACGATAAGGTTGGCGGCAGACGATACCGCAAAGAAAATGATCAGCGATATGCAGAAAAACAGAGTTTCCGTTATCTGATTTGCCAGGTAGATGTCGGAGCGCTTATGTCCGACGGTGAGCTTGTTGCGTATGGTGTTCTGGGTGTAGTCGCGGCTGATGAAAAGTCCTCCCACAGCCGAGAAAAACATCATCATTATCAGGGGCATCTCAAACATACTGTACCAGTCAAGGCTGCCGTTGAGCTTGCCGATGAGGACCTCCAGCAGGGCGAGCACCGCCGACATTATGACGCATATCATAGTATCTTTTCTGCGGAGCATGAGCTTCAGGTTTACTTTCAGGAGCTTACTCATTGCTGCCACCTCCTACCAGTGAGATAAAGAAGCCTTCAAGGTTCTCGTCGTGCTCGGAGACAGAGAGTATCTCGCACTTTTCCTCCCACAGGCTGAATGCCAGCTTTGTGATATTGGGTGAGGCGAAGATATCTGCCTGTTCATCGTCGATTATCTTGTACTCCATATCCATGCCGTCGAGGACTCTTGCAAGAGCGGCGGTGTCCGTCACCTTTACCCTTACGCACTTGCGGCACTCGTTTTCCAGTTCCTCTGCGCTCATTTCGCGGACTATCTGTCCGCCGTTGATGAAGCCGTAATGTGTGGCTATCTTTGATAGCTCATCGAGGATGTGGCTGGAGATGAGTATGGTAATATTATTCTCACGGTTGAGCTTGAGAATGAGCTCGCGCATTTCGATTATGCCCTGAGGGTCGAGACCGTTTATGGGCTCATCAAGGACGAGAAAATCGGGCTTTCCGCAGAGCGCTACGGCAATGCCGAGACGCTGACGCATACCCAGTGAGAAATCCCTTGAGAGCTTGCTGCCCGTGTTTTTCAGTCCCACAAGGTCAAGGAGCTCGTCGATGCCGTTATAGTCGGGCATACCCATGATGTCGTACTGCATCTCGAGGTTTTTCCTTGCGGAGAGATAGGGGAGAATTGACGGTGTTTCCACAACGGCGCCCATTCGCCTTCTGGTCTCGGATATCTTAGGGTCACTGTTTTTTACTCCGTAAAGCTCGAAGCTGCCGTCGGTGGGGAACTGTATCCCGCACACCATTCGTATGAGAGTGGTCTTTCCTGCGCCGTTCCTGCCTACAAAGCCGTATATGGAGCCCTTGGGAACGTTCATGGTGAGACCGTTCAGGGCTTTGAAGTCCTTGTAATGCTTGGTGAGCGCATTTGTTCTTAGTACATAGTCCATATAGGAACCTCCTTCTTCCTTTCTGATATGAGTATATCACAGGAAGGTTAAGAAATCGGTTAAGAAAAGAGTTAAGATTCGGTTAAGCTTTATCCGAGAGCATATATCCTATTCCCCAGACTGCCGATATGAAGTCCCTGCCTGCGGCGTCTTTCAGCTTACGGCGGAGGTTGTGGACGTGTATTTTCAGCGAGTCCTCGGTGCAGTCGGGGGTGTCGTCGCTTATCCGTTCAAGAATGGTCAGCTTTGCGACCACCTGTTCACTGTTCTGCATGAGGAGCTTCAGTATGGCGTATTCAGTCCTTGTGAGCTTTATCTCCCTGCCGTCGGCGGTGACGGTGTGGGAGCTGCTGTCCATGGTCATTCCACCGTATGTCAGCAGTTCCTTTTCGGGAGCGGCTTTGACTTTGCGAAGCTGTACGGCAATACGCGCCATAAGCTCCTGCATATCGAAAGGCTTGGTAATGTAGTCTGCCGCGCCGCCGAGGAGAAGCCCCACCTTATGGGAGACATCGGCTTTCGCGCTGACAACTATGACGGGGATGTTCTTTATCTTTGGCAGAAGCTCCTCACCTGACAGCCCGGGGAGCATAAGGTCGAGAAGTATAAGGTCGGGAGCAGTCTGAGAGAGCAGCATTTGTGCCTCTGTTCCCGAGTACGCCTGAGAAACGGCATATCCTTCATCACGGAGAGCTTCCGTTATCATATCGCTGATATGGGGATCATCGTCGATCACCATTATTTTCGGCATTGTATCACCTCGTTTTAAATGTTCACTGATGATATTTTACCACATTCAGCCGCAAAAGTAAATATCTCTATGCTCGGACGCGGGACTGTTTCCGTTGACTTCATCGGCTGATAATGTTATAATAAGCCATAGCAAAGCTTAGGAGGTGCCGAAGAAATGAGGATATTCATTGATGCAGACGGCTGTCCCGTGGTGGATATCACAGTCAGGACGGCGTTAAGATACGGTGCGGAGTGTACCATAATATGTGACACCGCTCACGCTATACAGCGTGAGGGCGCAGAGACCATAGTCGTGGATAAGGGAGCTGACAGTGCCGACTTTCGCCTTGTGAACCTTGTGGGAGCAGGGGATATCGCAGTCACTCAGGACTACGGACTTGCTGCCATGTGTCTCAGCAGACGTGCTATTGTCCTCGATCAGGATGGCAGGCTCTATACCGAGGAGAACATATCGGGACTGCTGGAGTTCAGGGCGGTGTCTGCGAAGATACGCAGGAGCGGCGGACGCACCAAGGGTAAGCCCAAGCGCAGCGCGCAGCAGGACAGGGATTTCGAGGCGGCACTTATAAGATCACTCAGTTCAGACAAGGCACATGAACAATAATAAAACGGCAGCCGCGGCTGCCGTTATCTTTTATGTATAGTGGGATATCTCAAAGCTTTCCTCTATGAAGCTTGTCAGCTATTCAGCCTGCTTGATGAGAGCTTCCACAAGCTCTCTTTTTTCATAGAGCACACAGCCGCCCTTGTGATCGTCAAGGAGCAGGTCACCGCTTCTCAGTGCAGTGAACAGGGGAGACCTCATAGCCTCCCGGAGAGGGGTGTCCTTTATGTTTACATCGGAATAGGGCGAGAAAGGACATGGCTCCGCGCCGCCGTGGGAGTTGATGTGGAAGAATCCTCTGCCTGCGGCAACGCAGCCTCCCGAGCTCTTTTCGTCACCGGGGAAGGCGATGTATACCATCTCGGGGCGCTCATCTCTGAGCCGCTGTATCTCTCTCATGAGGTGTTCGCGCTCCGCATCTGTGGGAGCAAGGCTCCCGGTGTCCTCGCTGACGGGGACGTATTCCACGAAGATGACAGCCTTGCAGCCCCTTTCGGCAAGGTCTCCGAGAAACTTCTCGGAGGTGACCTCCGCATAATTTTTTGTGGTAACGGTGACTGATGCACCGAAAATGAGGCCTCTTTTCCTGAACTCCTCCATGTTAGCCATAAGTCTGTCATAGATACCGCTGCCCCGTCTGCTGTCGGTGAGCTCTCGGCTGCCCTCGATGCTCATAATGGGAACAAGGTTGCGGCATCTGTCAAAGAGTCCGAAGTACTCCTCATCCATGTATGTACCGTTGGTGAAAATGGGGAAGAGTATGTTCTGGCTGCTGCCTGCTGCTTCAATGATGTCGCGGCGGAGCATAGGCTCTCCTCCTGCAAGGAGAATGAAGCTGATGCCCATATCGTCTGCCTCACCGAATATCCTCAGCCATTCTTCGCCCGAGAGCTGCTTTACGGGCTCCGAGTCCACGGTGGCGTGGTTGCAGCGTGAATAGCAGCCTGCACAGTGCAGGTTGCAGCTGCTGGTGATGCTTGCGATAAGAAAGGGTGGGATATGCTCGCCGTTGTCCTCGGCTTTTCGGCGCTTTTTTGAAGCTGCGCGGCTTGCGGCAGCGAATTTCAGCATAAAAGCGCTTTCCCTCGGATTTTTTATGGTCGCCTTTATGGCTTCCTTAACGACTCCCTCAACGCCTTCGATGAGGTAGTTCTGCAGGTCGAAACCTTCATTCATGGGGGATCCTCCGTTTCTTTGCAAAAAGGGCTGCCGATGGTGTACCGACAGCCTGTTGTTCATGTGTGCAGGCTCAGTTGCTGCTGTAATATTCGTCAGCAGCCTTGCTGTACTCGTATAAGCGTGTACACAGAGCCTTCAGGTCATCGTCTGCGCTGCTGTTGCTGAGTACTCGCTGAACATAGGAAAGTGCGCTGAATGTTACTTCCTTGCCGTTTATGATGAGAGTGTTCTCGGAACTGAGCTTGTCAGCGCTGATAGCAGGTATCTCAAAGAACTTTCCGTACTGACTTGTGCTTGGTGAGATGATAAGCTGTCCGCACTTTGCTGTTTCGGCTTCATCGGGATAGTATATCCTTACAGCTGTCTTTGAGTTGAGAACGAGGGATATACTGCACTTGCCTGTTTCGTCCTTCATTTTCTTGCTGTTTATGAAGCTCATATCCTCGTCAGTGAGGGCTGCGGCTGTGATGGGAGCAGCTCCCTCGGCGAAGTAGGCGTTTGCAGCCTCGCAGTAATTGCTGAGAGAGTCAACGAGGGCATCAAGCTTTTCACTGCTCTGGTACTGAGCATAGCTGTCGATATATTCCTGAACGCTGCATTCAGCCTGTACGAAGCTGAGTATCTTCTCGTCATCGTTGACCAGTATGAGCTGTCTGCCGTCGGCATCGAAGGTCTTCATGGTGACAGCATCGCCTGCCTGCGTAGCATTTACGGGATATTTCAGCTTACATACTCCGTTTTCGTCGGTATATGCTGCAAGGTCAGCTTTGCTTAGGGTAATGTCGCCGTCTGGACCGCTGAGAACTGCCTTTGACAGTGACTCACAGGGAGTGAAGCTGATATTCACGCCGATATCCCCCTCAAGGGTAAGGCTCATGCCTTTTACAGTGCTTATCTTGTCCTTGAGTCCCTTGCAGTTGAGGAAAACGCTTTCGGTGCTTGTCACAGAAGATGTGTCGAAGCCGGTGAGGTCGAGGTATTCCAAAGCTCCGCAACCGTTGAACATATCCTCCATGTCCTCGACCTTTGAGGTATCGAAGGAGGAGAGGTCTATCTTTTCCAGCTTTTCGCAGTTGGAGAACATGAAATACATATCTGTTACGTCAGATGTGTCGAAATTTCTCAGGTCCAGCTCGGTAACAGCCTTGCAGGCAGAGAAAAGTAACGCCATATTCCGCACCTTTGATGTGTCAAAATTGCTGACATCGATAGTTTTCAGAGCATAGCAGCAGTTGAACATACTGCTCATGTCAGTGACCGAGGAGGTGTCAAAACCGCTGACGTCGATGTTTCTGAGAGCGCGGCAGCATTCAAACATCCTGCTCATATTCGTAACATTGGAGGTCTTGAATCCGCTTACGTCTATTTTCCATGTTGCCTCGCAGCTGTAGAACATACCGCTCATGTTGGTGACCTTTGATGTGTCGAAGCTGCTGAGCTTGAAGCTGTCCATAAGCAGACAGTTTCCGAACATAAAGCTCATATCGGTAACATTTGAGGTGTCGAAATTTCCTGTGGGCACAGAATAGAGCTTCTGGCAGCCGAAGAACATACGGGACATATCCGTTACCTTTGATGTGTCGAAGCTGCCGGTTTTCAGAGAAGTGAGCTTCATGCAGTTATAGAACATCCAGCTCATGTCTGTGACCTTAGAGGTGTCGAATTTGCTCAGGTCGAGAGTTGTAAGGCGATAGCAGTCGCCAAACATATGGTTCATACTGGTGACATTCGAGGTGTCAAAGCCGCTGAGGTCGAAGTTGCCGAGAGAGGTACAGCCGTCGAACATATAGCTCATATCCGTAACAGCCGAAGTATCGGCATTCCTCAGGTCAATCTCAGCCATTCTGAAGGAGTAGAAAAGCTTTGAGCAGTCCGCAGGGAGTATCGTGCCCTCCTCGGCGATGACCTTTTTGACCTTTGTATTTTGCTTGTAAGCGGTAACATCTTCCTTGACAACATTTCCGCTGAGAGTGAGGGTACCTGTTTCAGCGTCAAACGATACCGTTGAGGTACTGTCCGCAGCGGATGCGGTCACAGCGTTGTCCGAAAGGGCAGAGCTGCCGTATGCGGAAACTGCTGCGCCCCCTATGACAGCAACAGCCATTACAGCAGCAATGGTCCTTCTGAAAAGTCGATTTTCCATATATACATCTCCTTAAATAAAATAAAGGCAGACAGCTCCGTGAGAGCTGTGCCGAAAGAACAAAGCTTTACATTTAATTATAACATATTTCACAGAAATAATCAATACTAAGTTAAAAGAAACGTAGGGAACGCTGTCCTCGGCGTTCCGTACACTCATGTTGTTTTCGCTCCGCGCATCTTGCTTTATAAAAAAATATATGATATAATGAACGTAAAACGTTCATTATAATTTATCTAAAAGCCCTTGCAGATACGCAAATCAGAGATTTGCTCCCTGCAAATCGGGCAATTATATCATAATGCTTCGCTTTTATGATATAATGAGTAAAAAAACCGATAATTATATCGGGGAGAGGAGCCCTTATGCTCAGAAGGATAACAGCTGTCGCAGGTGCTCTCGTCATGGCAGTGGGTCTGTGCTCATGTACGATGACTGAGATACCCGAGAGAGAGGTAGTACATAATACGGAGGTCCCACCGAAAATGCTGTTCCTCGGAGACTCTATCGCAGCAGGTTACGGTCTGGAGGGCTACACCCTCACGGACAATTATAACTGTCCCGACTCCTATGCGAATATATTGAAGGAGCGCTATAATGCGGAGCTTCCTGACGACTGCGGTCATGTCATGGTCAACAAGGCTGTGTCAGGCTACACCTCTGGTGATCTTATAGAGCAGATACAGAGCGGAGCCCTTGACAGCGACCTCAGCGACAGCGATGCGGTGATAGTCTCCATAGGCGGCAATGACCTGCTTGATATAATGCTGGGGCTTCTCAACTCCCTCGGCATAGACGATACAGGTTCCTTTGATACGGCTCAGTTCGACATTTTCAGCGCGGCTTCTATGTTTATGAGCATGGACGGCGATGTTGACAAGGCTCTGGAGCAGTTTGACGACAATATCAAGGTCATTTCCGATGAGCTTTTGGAGAGAACTGAGGGAACGGTCTACATTCAGACACTTTACGATCCTCTGGAATATTTCAGTAAATTCAGTATGGTGACGGACTTCTCAGCCAAGAAGATAGGCAGGCTGAATACCATGATAAAGGACAATTCTCCGCGAGGCTACAAGGTCATTGATGTGGCAGCTGATTTCAAAGGCAAAGCCGCAGAGCTGACCAGAATTGCCGATTATGATATTCATCCCAACGAGGCAGGACATAAGGTCATCGCCGAGGATGTGGACGCGGCTCTCCGCGCAACGGGCTTCTCTTATACCACCATTGAGCAGGGGGAGAAGCAGCTGACCGCTGACGGCAAAAAGGCAATAGCAGCAGGCTGCGGCGGAGGAGCAGCGGCAGTTATTGCTGCTGTGACAGTGACAGTGCTTATGATCAGAAAACGCCGCAGGAAGAGCACTTCTGCGGAGTGAGTATACTGATATCTTGAATGGAGGCGGATTATGAAAACATCATTACTTGCACATTTATTCCCGTTTTTTAAAGGCTCGCAGGAAGATGTTGCAACCGCATCGTTGAATTACATCATATCATCTTTTTCAGATATTAGCAGAGCGTTTACAAAGCAACTTGGAGATGTACTTGGAATTGAAATAAATGAGACGTTGCAATATCATTGTCAAGTTGTCGGAGAGAATTATGAGCGTCCTGATATGGCTGGAACAGATACCAAAGGCAATGAAGTGGTACTTTGTGAGTCGAAGTTTTATGCTGCTCTTACAGCTAATCAACCAAATGAGTATCTGAGAAGACTTATAAAAAACAATGGTATTGGTTTGGTTTTTATTTGTCCTGAGGTGCGCCAAAAGGGATTATGGTGTGAAGTAGTGGAAATGGCAGGCAAAGAGTTTGAATTGAAAAAAGTTGACGATAATTGCGTGGAAACGAAAGATGGCGTCCGCATGGGGATAACCACATGGAAGGCGGTACTGGATTATCTGGAACAGGTAGCAATAACCAACGCCCCTGCTGTTGTGTCGGATATAAAGCAGCTTCAGGGCTATTGTGCCCAACTTGACAGCGAAGCCTTTATACCGTTTGCTGAGGAGGAGCTTGGAATAGATGTTGCAATAAAATTTGAGCGACATTATAGGCTGCTTGACGAACTTGTAAATGCTTTGAAAGTGGAATTGGGAGATGATGTCTCATTAAAAGGATTAAGAGCAACCCCAATTTGGTCTGGTTACAGAAGATACCTAAGCTATAATTCTCATGGCGTCACACTGGAATATGATACGAAAAAATGGAGAAATCCTGAGAGCAAGGTTACTCCGTATTGGCTTAGAATTGATAGGTCAATTGACGGACGATGGGTGTTTGATGAATGTTGCGAGAAGGTAATGAAAAAAATAGCTCCAGAGCTTAAAGACGGTACATATATTGCGCTTATCCCTAAAAGCTATGTTGCGTTGAATGAAATAGTCGAGGATATGAAGAAGCAGGTACTTGAATACTTCAGAATATTCAAAGAAACAGAAGAACAGGACATGTAAGACAGAAAAGCCGCAGTATTTCTTAATGAAATACTGCGGCTTTGTTTTTATGATGGATATACCGTTCAGATACCCTTGAAGGTGATCTTCTTGTACTTTTCAACTCGCTGTGCAACGGTGGCACGGGCTTCGGGATCCATGAAAAATCCACCCTGAACATCTGCGATCTCATCGCAGTGGACACCGCGTCCCTCCTCGGTGGTGCGGTCGCGCTCAAGACCGTTCTCGGCGATAACGAACTTCCACTTGCCGTCATCGGTCTTAACGAGGTCTCCGCCTGCGCCGCAGACTGCACATTCGATGGGGTACTTCAGACCGCCCCACTGCTCCTCGCCGAGGCAGAGACAGTTGCTGTGGCAGTTGGGACACCAGCCTGCGTCGGGGGCTCCCAGCCATTTGCGCTCAGCAGCAGGAGTGTTCAGCGCCTTCATGACGTTCTGACCTATCTCCCTTGCACGGGCAAGCTTTTCCTCATACAGCAGCACCTGTGCCGGGGCAGGTACCTGAGTAGCCATATACATATCGACCACCTTAAAGCTGTTGGTGACTGTGGTTATCTGCATACATTCGAGAGCCAGTGACTGCCATGAACGGGTGGAGCCGCCCACAGCGATAAGTGCGCCCACACGGTCACGGGGCTCGATAGCGCCTATCTTGGTGAGAAATGCCGACTCATAGGCGAGGTTCCTGTGCATGAACTTCAGGAACAGTGACGAGGGCATGAGAGCATATGTGGGAGCGGAGAATATGACCGCGTCCTGATTGAGCATGACCTCCATGATCCTGTGTTTGTCGTCCTTGTCCTTCAGAGAGCAGCCTGTGTTCTTGCCCATGGACATACCCATGGTGCAGGCTGTGCAGCCCGTGCAGTCAAGGAGCTCATAGTCCTTGAGGTTTATCATCGTTATCTCTGCGCCCATTTCCTGACAGACGAGGAGAGCCTCTTTCAGAAGAATTTCGCAGTTGCTGTCTTTTCTGCCTGCGGTAACGCCCATTACTTTGAATCCCATAGTAAAAACTCCTTTTCGTGATATAGTGGTGAGAGGTGAGTCCGTTCTGATGCGCCTTTTGTCCTGAATAGCTGCCGAGGGGACAGCCTTGTCTGTTAATTAAATTATACGCCGTTCTGCCGTAAAAATCAACCTTTGGTGCATTATTAAAAGTCACAATAATCAGCTTGTAAATTTGTAAGTATTGGCAGTTGAAAAACTGCGTGAAATGTGATAAAATTTACTGTTATAAAATGGTATCGGCTATGGCAGCTTTTATGATATCCGCACCACCTGCAAGCTGCACTGCGTTCATCGAAACCATAGGCTCATAATAGTTTTTCCGCAGACAAAATGATACTTTTTCTGCATTTTTTGTGACACTGCATCTTCTTGTTCCGATTGTTTTATTGAAAGCTGAAATAAAGCTTTCGGCTCAGCCGACCGCGCATAAATCAGAGAGGGAAAAAGCCGCGGTCGGGTATGAGCAGCACGAAAGGAGGAAATCGTATGACGGGCGGCGAATATCTCGCTCTTCTGGAAAGATCACCAAAACTGGCGCATGAAAAACTGTTCGGCGAGTACTATAACTATGTACGGACCATTGCATTCAACCGCCTGAGAAGTACGGGTACTACCGAGGATATCGAGGAGTGCATCAGTGATATCTTTGCACAGATATTCTTCACCTTCGGCGAGAAGTACTCAAACGGTGATATGAAGGGCTTTGTCGGCACTGTTGCCAAGAGGATGAGCATAGACTACTACAGAAAGCTTGTGAGAAAGGCAGGAAAGACATTCTCCATGGACGAGGACGGAGTTCCCGAGATAAGCGCGGAGCTTGACCTTGTAAAAGAAAGCGAGAATTCAGAGATCAGACATATATTGATGGACAGTATCAGGGAGCTCGGAGAACCGGACTCCACTATACTTATACAGAAATATTATTATAATAAAAGATCGCATCAGATAGGGACGCTTCTGTCTATGAACCCGTCAACTGTCCGTATGCGATGCAAGCGTGCGGCTGAAAAGCTGCGCAGAGTACTTGAGAATAGAGGCATAAAGGAGGGGATGATATGAAAGACATAGACCTCAGAATACTTGAAAATGCCGAGGATGACATCGTGGAGGAGCTTGTCCCCTTTTCACCCAACGAGGATCAGGTGATGAAAAGGGTGCTTGCTATGAGCGAGAAGAAATACAAAGACCTTATCAGACATCAGGATAAAGAGAAAGAACAGGATAACAGAAAAGGAACGATAAAAAGCAGCGAGACCGTTGTAGAGGGCGTAGAGGTGTACCACAGACCTGCATGGTACAAACCTCTGTGTGCGGCAGCCGCTTTCATCCTTATAGCAGGCGGACTTGGCACCGGCTTTGCATTCAGCAGAAAAGCCAGACTCTCAGGAGTATCACAGCCCGATCCTACCACCACCGCTGAGACAACAGAGCTGACGACAGAAGCTCCTGCCAAGCCGGAGGATATCCTTCCCAAAGAGGAGGAGATGAAGGGCGTTTTCGAGGAGCTCTTTCCCGTTTTCAGTGAATTCTCCGGTCTTTGTACGGAGGATTATTTCAGCAGGGACTGGGAAAGCATCAACTTTGATCTCCGGAGTAATGACGGAGAATTGTATGAAACACCTTTCTATAAGGTCGAAGACGAGAGGTTCAGCACCTATGACGAAATGGTGGAGTATTACAGCCGCTATTTTTTCGAGCCCGTTGAACTCCTGCCCTACGCAGGCGATGTAAGCGATCATCAGGCAGGCGATGTTTTGGATGACTGCAATTTTCTTGAATACAATGGAGCACTTTACGTCAGGGGCACTCTGAAAAGAGCGGAAACGCAGGAAGAATGGAACCATGATATCCTTTCCGACAGAGCTTTCTTCGTAAAGCCCGACAGCTTTATGTGGGAGCGTGTTGTAAAGAATGAAGAAAATGATGTGACATTTGCATATGCACTGACGATGGAATTCAAGAAGTCAGATGACGGAGTATGGAAGATACTCTCATACAATATAATGGGAACTCAATATGAAGAAGGCAAGGATTATACTGCAAGTGAGTATCCCCTGCTTGAGGGCGGTCCCAGCTTCCGTGCAGATGATGATATCGACTTTGATTCTGTTATGGCAAGTGTACAGACATATCTTGAGGGGTATAATGAAAACTTTTACGCTTACAATGCTCATTGGGACATGATGACGGAGCTCCCCGACAGCTATTACCATGTGACCGATGACTTCAGGAACAACAACAGATGGATCAGGTTCGTCCTTGAGCCATACTCCGACGACGACACAGACACAAGAGTGCTTTACGTTGACGGATACGGCGTGGTATTCGGCGAGGAATACTGATAACAGCGAGGCTGTCCGAAGTTTTTTGCGGGCAGCTTCACTTTTTTTCGGAAAAGCCTTGATTTATTCTGTCCGAAGTGTTATAATGTAAATACCATAAAGAGTGCGTGAGGGACAAGCCCTGTGACCGCACAGCAACCTGCGTTATGTAAGGTGCTAAAGCTTGAACGATGGGGTAAAAAGGCTTACAGAGCGGCTCCGTCGTGACGATGGAGCCGCTTTTTCGCACTCTTGTGGAATATTTTTCAAGGAGTGCATATTTATGAGAAGCATCAGAGAACTGCTGGAAAACGAGGAAACGGTATGGGTGTATTTTGACAGTGAGGAGCTCTGTGAGGAGTTCTTCCGCAGCGAGGAGGGGCTGTATTTCGGGGAGCTTCCCCGTGACAGGTGGAAGACGGGAAATGTCATAGCTGTCCATCGTGACGGCAGCATGGGGCACCTCCCTCTGTTCATATGGCTAATGTCATTCGGAGCAGGCAGGGAGCGCTGCCCCGTGAAGGTAGATTACAGGCGGTTTATCGGCGGCGAGGAGGACTATTTATGCCGCAGCTCCCATTTTTCCTGCCGTATGACATTCGGGCGCACAGCAGGCGCATGAGCGGCTTTCAACGCAAGATACGACCGAGCCGCCGCAAAAAATGACTTGAAAAATTCGTATCATGTGTTACAATCAGTATTGAAGACCCGAAAACGCTTCGGGTGACAAAACGAAAGCGAGGTCATGACCTGAATGAAGAATGGCATTTTAAAGAAACTTTCCACAGCCGCAGCAGTTGTTTGCATGATCGGTGCGCTGACAGGATGCAGCTCAAACAACGCCAAGACAGAGGTGTTTACCGAGAATGTAACGGGCTCTGCCGACGGCTATGACTATGAGCTCTGGAAGGACGAGGGCGACACCACCTTTAATGTTGAGCCCGGCGGCGGCACCTTCTCCTGTGAGTGGAGCAATATCAACAACGCTCTTTTCCGCCGCGGAAAGAAGTACGACTGCACACAGAACTACAAGGATCTGGGCAATATCACCGTGGATTACGGCGTTGACTACGACCCCATCGGCAATTCCTATATGTGCGTATACGGCTGGACAAGAGACCCCCTCATAGAGTTCTACATCGTGGAATCATGGGGCAGCTGGAGACCACCCGGAGCTCCCATGGCGCTGGGTACCGTTACTGTTGACGGCGGCACATATGATATATACAAGACCACAAGATACGAGCAGCCCTCTATCGACGGCACTCAGACCTTTGACCAGTACTGGAGCGTAAGGCAGTCAAAGCCCGAGGGCGACGGCACCAAGATCGAGGGAACTATTTCCGTTTCCAAGCACTTTGACGCATGGGCTAAGTGCGGACTTGAGCTGGGCAATATGTACGAGGTGGCACTAACCATCGAGGGCTATCAGTCCATGGGCAAGGCTAAGGTATACAAGAACGAGCTCAAGACAGGCGGCACCTACACTGAGGCAAACGATATCACAGTTACAGTTGACGAGGATGCTATCGCACAGCTTTCAGAGGCTGAGGCAGATGCAGGAACTCCCGAGGCTGTGGGCTTCTTTGATATAAGCTTCGAGAACGGCAAGGAAGGCTGGATACCCAGAGGCGGTTCAATGGTAAGCGTTGACAAGGAGAATGCATCAGACGGTTCACAGTCCCTGTTCGTCAGCGGAAGAACAGATAACTGGAACGGTGCTGCGATCATGCTCAGCAGCGATACCTACAAGCCCGGACAGGCTTACAAGTTCAGCTGCAAGGCAATGCAGAACAGCGGCAAGGACGCTACCATGAAGCTGACTATGCAGTATGACTGCGACGGCGAGAAGTACGATGAGGTGGCACTTGTGCCTGCAAAGAGCGGCGAGTGGGTAACCCTTGAAAATCCCGCATACGTTATCCCCGACGGAGCTGAAAATCTTCAGCTTTACGTTGAGTCACCCGACAGTCTCACTGACTTCTATGTGGACGAGGTCTCGGGCGCAGAGGGCGAATAATAAAGAGAGCATCATGGCTCCGATAATAATATGAACAATGAGCAGGACGTCTTGGACGTCCTGCTTTTTTGCGTACTGAAAATGAGGGAAAAAGGCTGTGCTTTGCGGAAAATCAAATTTCATAGCACACACAAAGTAACTATACAATCCGTCGGAAATGCACCTAAGGTACATTTTCTATCAAGAACATTGACAATTTTTATTCAATATGTTACACTTGGAGAGTAAGGGGAGCTTTTGGGGGCTCCTAAAATTGACAGGAGGTAAAAAGGCAATGAACAACAAAAATCGGATCAAGGCAATTCTCACGGCAGCTGTAATGGCTGCGGCACCTCTGGCTATGAATATCCCTGCCGCTTCGGCTGAGGATTATGTAGTTGAAAACGCAGAGGTGCTCACACTTTTCGGCGACGTAAACTTCGACGGTAACGTTGGCGTATCGGACGCAGTTCAGCTCAACCGCTATCTGCTGGGACACTTAGGGGAACTCGGCAACTCAAAGAACGCGGATCTGCTGGCTGACGGAGTTATCGATGTTTTCGACATGGTATACCTGAGAAAGCAGCTCGTCGGCGCTCAGAAGCCCGCAGGCACCAAGCTCAGCATCAAGGTCGTGGACATGATGACAGGCGAACCACTTGATAATGCAACGATATGTCTTTCTGAACTTAACGGCAATAATCTCTATGATATCGGAACAACTCTGGATACAAACGGCGAGTCTGTAAACTACTACGGACTTCCCGATGATAAGGATTATCAGTATTTCATCAACGTAACAGACCTTCCTGACGGCTACGCGACAGCTTACAAGAACTGGGATCAGGTTGTCGAATTTGATATGCCTGCCGGTACAGCCGAGAAGGAGCTGGTTATCAGAGTTGCTGCTGATGATGCTGAAAACAATGTAAAGATCACAAGTATGGACTGGGATCAGGGAATTGAGTACATAGGCTACGGCAACCTTACCATCACCGACAAGGACGGAAATTACTACTATCAGAGAGACTATGATATGGAGTTTGCTCTTCCCGACGGTGATTACCATGCTGACTTCAATTCCTTTGATTATCCCGTACAGCTTGTAGAACCCGACAGCATTGCTGCTGCAAGGATCAAGGAAAACTATCCCGACGCCGAGTTTGAGGACTGGTCAGACGGCATTGACTTCTCCGTAGTTGACGGAAAGGCTGACAGGGACCTGTTCATCAACTTCAGTGCCATCGAAGGAAAAGGCAATACCCTTAAAGTAAACTGCTATGACAGCCTGACAGGTCTGCCTCTCGAGGGCGTTGAACTCACACTTACAGAGGCTCCCGAAACCTATGCGAAGGAGACAAAATTCACCTCCGACGGCACCACAAAGGTATTTGAAGATCTGTACTGCACAGGCTGCAATGGCTACAATGTAAGAGTTGACAGCGTTCCCGAGGGATATAAGCCCAGCAATGAGGTGAAGCGGATAGGCTTCGGCTATGCACACAACTATACCGGCAACTTCAATTTCTACTTTGAGCCTGTGAACGCAGAAAAGGAGATATCCTTCAATGTTCTCACATGGCCCGATAAGCAGCCCTACACAGGTGATGCTACATACACTATCTATCAGGGGGATGACACTATAATGACAGATGTGAAGCCGGGTCAGAAGATTGCCCTCAAGGACGGCGACTACATGATAAGCGGTTTCAGGTATCCTGACGATGATCCCTACTGCGGCACATGGATATGGACAGAGCTCGGCGAGGAGATGAGCAGGGAGCTTGATATATTCGAGGACGAGGGAGTATACAGATCGGATATGGCGTCTTTCACAGTTAAGAACGGCAAGCTCACTAAGAACATTACTCTTTATGTCGCCGATAAGGATAAGGCAATGACAGATTACGAAAAGGAACTCGAGGAAGAGCGACTCAAGGAGGAAGAACGCCTCAAGGAGGAAGAGCGTCTCAGACTGGAAAACAGCTCATCTGAGGATCAATAAAAAGCAGGGACCCTGCTGCACATATGGTGCGGCAGGGCTCTTTTTTAGGCTGCACATATATGTCATAGATAATGTCTCAACCTTTCAAAAATGTAATATTGCGTAATATTAAGCGAAGGACAAAGTCTTGCGGAGGGTGTATAATAAGATCATGGAAACGGGGAAAAGCCCCGAGGATAAACAGGAAAAAACGAAAGGAAATGATCATTATGAAAAAGTCAGAAAAGGTATTATTCGCAATTTACAAGGTACTCTATGTTATCACTATCGCTGCTATGATATTTGTTTACTTCAGGGCAGTTTTTGACAAGACAGGGACATACAGCAGTCTGTCATCAAACGACTTCTTTGTAGGCGGACTGATGTCGGTCGTTATGGTCCTCATCGCTGAAAAGGAGAGCATGGCAAAGAAGAACAAAACTGCCGTTCTCTGAGCACTGAGCTATAATATCTTCAGGAAACAGGAGCGCCGAAAAGGCGGAGCATGAAAAGCTTTCCACATTTCCTGTTTATATAGATAAACTATCCATGAAGAGCAACAGCCGCTGCATTCCGCAGCGGCTGTTGTTCTTGTATTTACTTCATCAGGTCCTTGCCTGCATTCCATGCCTGACCTACCTTTTCGCCCACAGCGAAGTAGCCGCTGCGGTACTGATCGAAGATGAGGGCATTTACCTTTTCGGGGAGTATCTTGTCCTTGTCGCCGATGACCTGCTCGTCAGCGCTTACATTGACGATCTTTCCCACGATGGCGTGCATATTGGGAGTATTGATCTCCTCCGCAAGCTCGCACTCGATAGCAACGGGGAACTCTGTTATCACGGGAGCGTTTACGAACTCGCTCTTTACAGCGTGGCAGCCCGAGCGCTCAAACTTGTCGGGCATCTTGTTTCCTGTTGCTATACCGAAGAAGTCTGCGGGAGCCATATTGGGAACATCGGCAATGCTGACTGTGAAAGCCTTGGTCTCCATGATGTTCTTTGTGGTCTTGTGGTCTGCGTCGATGAAAAGGGCTATCTTGTCCATATCGCAGATCTGAGCCCATGCGGCGTTCATTGCGCAGATGCTTCCGTCAGCGGCATATGCAGCCACGATGACTACGGGCATGGGGAACAGCGCTGGCTGTACACCTAAATTTTTTCTCATAAAAATACCTCCTTATTATCAGCGGAAAACCGCTTATATGTGTTTGCAGTCCGTAACAAGGACTATCTTGAATATAACATATCCTGCCCGTTTTGTCAATATTCCGAACGGACAGCATACTCCTAAAGCCCAACGACCGCGAGCTTGGGGAGATTTTCGGCGCTGAGCTCACAACCCCGGAGCAGGCAGCCGGGTATGCAGAGAAGCTCCGCGGCATGGGTGCAAGGAATGTGCTTTTATCCATGGCGGAAAAGGGAGCCGTCCTCCTTGATGAAAACGGAGTGCTCCATAAGTGCGGAGTATGCAGCGGCACTGTCAGGAACTCCGTGGGTGCAGGCGACTCCATGGTAGCAGGCTTTGTAGCAGGCGCAGTGAACGGCGACTACGACTATGCGCTGAAGCTGGGAACAGCCTGCGGCGGCGCCACAGTCTTTTCCGACGGACTTGCAAAGAGACCGCTCATAGATGAGCTCATGAAGCAGCTTTGAACCTGATTCTGCTGTAAAACAGCCCCCGATCATTCAGCTGAATGTTCGGGGGCTATTTCTATTTCATGAGCTTTGAGCGGCTTGTTATGCAGCTGCCTGTGCGATGGCTTCTACCTTGCCGAGATTTCTTATGGCAGGTATAGCCGAAAGGAGAGATATGATGATATTGAGCACCAGTGAAGCGATGAGAACTGCCGCTACCTTGCCGATATGGAGCATAGAGGGCTCCCGTATGAGCAGGTATACGAATATGAGGAATATGCCAAGTCCCAGCAGTGTGCCGATCACCGCAGCCGTTGCGGAGAACATAATAGTCTCAAGGATAACGCTCTTGCGGAGCTGTTTCCTTGTCATGCCTACGCTCCTGAGCATCATCAGCTCGCGGCTTCTGTTGAGAACACTGGTGTTGACGCAGTTTATCATGGAGAGTATTCCCACAAGCCATATGGATATGAGGAAGATGAGGATTATCTTGACGATAGCCTTTACGAACTCCTTCAGACCAGTTCCCACCATGTAAAGATCTTCAATATTGCAGAGTGTGACTTTTTGTCTGAACTGATCCATCGAAGCCTGAGCTTTTTCGTAGTTTTCCATGCCGTTTACAGTCAGGCTGATATGGTAATCCTCGGCGTATCCCGCTGCTTTTTCCAGTGGGACGATCAGGTTGTATGACATAGCCTTAGGGCTGTATGCAACACCGAGAATTTTAAGGCTGAGTCCGTTGGTGCTCTCCGAGGTAATGGGCTTGCTGAATTTTTCAAATCGGCGCTCGCTTGTTTCTTTGATCGTATCTGTTTCAGGGACACGAACACCGTTTTGTATATTGAAGAAAGCCGAACCGCTGTCTCTGAACTCCGCATAGCTCATGCCGGTTACTTCGTCCAGATAGCATCTTTTGTATTCGCCCTCATTGACTGCATATACCATAGCTATGCCTTTTTCGGAAATTCGTTTGAGTCTGTCATCGGCTATCTCGTCGGTGTCTGAAACAGCTGATATTTCCTGTGTGAAAATTGAGGTTATGCAGTAGCTTGAAAAGGCATCGTTTCCTGCGAAACATTCATCGGCGGCTTCGATCAGGCTTTCGTCCGCGTACATGGTGTCTATATAATAATCTCCAATAGAATCGGGAATTATCTTTCCCGACAGCTCCTTTACATATGTGCCGATAAGGGCTGTAAAGGTGAACATGAGGACTCCCAGACCCATAGTTATGGTAGAGATCACGAAACGGCTCTTTGAGGCGCCTATGTTCTTTCTGGTGTATCTTCTCAGGAACTTCTTTGAGCTCAGGTCCAGCTTTGACTTGTATCTGCGAAGCCTGCGCTTTTTGCTCTTTGGCTTGCCGAAATTCAGTGCCTCGGCAGGGGAGAGCTTTCTTGAAGCCCACATTGCGGATGTGAATGCGGATACCATTATCGCCAGTATGCAGAGTGCTGCACCGATGACTATGAATGTGCCCTTTACGGAGAACTCAAACAGCGGGAAGCCTGCCCTGTGGAAGGAGTTGAATGCACCGCGGCAGATGAATACAGCTGTGAGTATACCGAGGGGAACGGCTGTAAGGCAGTAGAATACCGCTTCTATGAGGACTACCGCCGCCACCTGTCCCTTTGAGGCGCCCATGATACGGAGAGCGGCGAAGTGAGTGCTTCTCTCCTGAACAGCCATTTCAAAGGCGTTGTCGATGATAAATCTTGAAATGAACCACGCTATGAGCAGGACTACCATAAGGGGCAGCACGAACATGGGAAGTATGCTGTATATAGCGTCGGCGCTCTTCCATTCAAGTCCCAGCAGAGTGGAGTTTTCGGAATGGCGAAGGTTGTCGCTGTAAAAATCCTTGTCGTAATCATGACCGAGGTCGGTGAACAGTGTTTTCAGCGCTTCCTCGAAGTCACAGCCGTCCTTTATGCGTATGAACATCTCGTCTTCAAGTGAGCAGTTGAGGAAGTGATTTTTATCGTATACCTTTTTAAGGTCAACACTGCCGCTTTTTGTGTTGATGAAACGGTTCAGGTTTACACTGAATGAATTGACCGATTCGGTAAAGCCTGCTATTTTCACGGTGTACTCCACAGGCTCGCCGTAGCTCAGATCCGTAAGAGGATAGTCCTTTACGTCTATATTTCTCCGCTGGAGAGAAAATAACAGATTCGAGCCTGAAGCCTTACGCTGAAGCTCCTCGGGCAGCCGGTCAAAGCCTATATCCATTGGCGTGAGACTTGTGCCGTTCTTTTCCTTCAGCTCGGCGCGGAGCTGCTTTATGATGTCGCTGTTCTCGTCAAACTTAGCGCTGAAAGGGCATATGGTGAAAGTAACGGTATCTCCCTCGGAGTATCCCATATCCATGAAGCTGTGTGGGACATAGACTCCGTCTGCATTATCTGTATCAAGATTGAACGCAGGATCGGTGACGGTCATTTCCGAGACCAGCTTCTTGTTGCCCTCGTAGCTGCTGCTGCTGAGTACCATTGCTCTTGATGAGGTTTTTCCGTCGCTTATCTCAAAAAAGCCGATATCATCCATGTATGCTAATTC
Organism: Ruminococcus flavefaciens; assembly: GCF_900116855.1. Classification (GTDB taxonomy): domain Bacteria; phylum Bacillota; class Clostridia; order Oscillospirales; family Ruminococcaceae; genus Ruminococcus; species Ruminococcus flavefaciens_R. The sequence continues at coordinate 135,870 of NZ_UETD01000009.1, read as the reverse complement.
TTCAGAATGAGGCTGAAGGTAATCGTCCACAACAGCGTGGTTCTTGACTATATCCAGAGCCTTGCTATAATCCTCTGCTTGTCTTACCCAATTTGTTACGTCCACTTCCCACAAGCCGTCGTCGTGCTCGGTGTAGTTGTATAGGGTGGTGTAGAGGCTGCTGCCGAAGGAACAGACCGTGGCGAGTATGAATGCGGAGAGCATTATGCACATGAATGTGAGGAAGGTGCGGACCTTCTGGCGGCGGATATATTTGAGAGAAAGAGAGATGAGATGTTTCATGCTGCCGCCTCCTTATTCGCTGAGAACGCCGTCGGTGATACGGCAGATGCGGTCTGCCTGCGCAGCAATGCTGCCGTCATGGGTTATGAGTATGAGGGTCTGGTCATACTTCTTGATGGAGTTTTTCAGTATGGAGATTATCTCGCGGCTGTTCTTGCTGTCAAGGTTTCCCGTGGGCTCATCAGCCAGTATGAGCTGGGGCTTGTGGACCAGAGCCCTTGCGAATGCCACACGCTGCTGCTGACCGCCCGAGAGCTCGTGAGGAAAGTTACGGCGCTTGCTTTCAAGTCCCGTAAGACGCAGCAGCTCATCAAGATATGCCATATCGGGAGGAGTGTTGTCCAGATTGAGGGGAAGAACTATATTCTCCTCAACATTGAGCACGGGTATGAGATTGAAGTTCTGGAAGATGAAGCCTATGCTCCTGCGGCGGTAGGCTGAGAGAGCGTTGTCGCTGAGCCCTGTGATATCCCTGCCGTCGAAGATTATGCTGCCGCTTGTGGGACGGTCAAGCGAGCCGAGACAGTTGAGAAGAGTGGTCTTGCCGCTGCCGCTTTCGCCTGTAATAGCCACGAACTCGCCTTTGCGGACCTCAAGGTCTATGCCTTTTATGGCAAGGAATGCGTTCTCGCCCTCGCCGTACTGCTTGGTAAGTTTTTCAGTCTTCAGTATTATATCGTTTCCCATAACAGGACCTCCGTTCCTTATTCTGTCTGTATTGTAAAGCATGAACCTTACGGGAAAGTTACAAAAAGCAAAAAACTGAGAATTATCTCAGTTTTTCAGAAATACAAATTCAAAACGTGCTCCGCTGCCCTCCTCGGAGTAGACGAATATCTCGCCGCCGTGGCCGCGGACTATTTTCTGTGAGATGGACATACCCAGTCCCGAGCTGTACATTGAGCGGTCGGATGAGCCCGAGGAAAAGCGCTCAAAAAGCTTGGGTATCTCGTTCTGTGGAATGCCCTTTCCGTTGTCGGAGAGAGCTATGGTGACCTTGATGGGGTCATCGCTGACCTCGGCGGATATCTCCGTACACTCCGAGTGATCGGCGGAGTTCTTGATGATGTTCTCCACCGCCTCGCAGAGCCAGCCCTTGTCACACATGAGCCTTACATCTTCATCAAGGTCGGTGCGGACGGAGATGTTTTTCTTGCGGAGCATTGGCGCAAGGCGCTTCAGCGCAAGACTGCACACCTCGGCAGGGGATTGCTCCTGCATATCGTATTCCACGGCGTCTGCGTCAAGCTTAGCCATTTTTATAGCCTCGATGACCATGTTCTCCATGGCGTCAAGGTTGAGCTGTATCTCGTCGGAGAGCTTTGTGCGCTGCTCCTCGGAAATATCGGGGAGCTCCGACAGCATATCCGTGTTGAGCCTTACCACTGCAAGGGAGGTCTTTATCTGGTGGGAAAGGTCCGTGAGGAAGCTTCGGAGGTACTTCTGCTCGCTGCTGAGACTGAACAGTGTGTGGTCGAGCCTGCTGACCAGAAGATCGGCGGATTCGGCTATCCTGCGTACCGAGCTAAGGTCGTGACCGTAGAGCCCTATCCTTTTGTCGGGTGAGTCCGCAGCGGCTATGCACTCTTTTCTTATGGCTTCGAGGTCACGGTATATCGCCATGAGCTCCATGAGTGCGGCGATGAACCAGAAAAGTGAGACTGCTGCCGCAAGACCGAATAAGGGAATAAAAATGGTCTTGCGTACGCTTTTGTAATTGTGCATGAGCTGCGGTGAAAGGCTGCGGTCTATGCCGTATTCGTCCAGCAGCACCTCGCCTGCTGAGATGTGCTCCTCATCGGGAGAAACTGTCAGCTTGCCGCCGCCTGCCACTGAGAGCTCCGACTTTATCTGCTCTCTCACTATCTTCTCCGCGCACTTTCCCGAGATAAGGTAAGCAGCAGCCGCGGAAATGCACAGCAGCAGCGCAAGTATCAGCACCAGCCGCTTGGGAGCGCGGTTGTTTATGAATCTGTCCATTTATAGCCTATACCTCGCTTTGTAACTATGGTCCCGCAGCCCTCGGCGTTGTTGAGCTTTTCGCGGAGCCTGCTTATATTTACGGAGAGGGTATTGTCATTTACGAATGCTCCCTTTGAGTCCCAGAGGTATTCCAGTATCTGGTCACGGGTCAGGAACTGACCGCGGTTCTGCATGAGATAGTTCAGCAGCTTCTGCTCCAGCGCGGTAAGGTCCAGCTGCGGTACATCGGGGATGCGCCTGAGATTTGCTCTTATACGGGAGAAAAGCTCGCGGAGTCTGAAGGGCTTGGTCATGTAGTCGTCGCCGCCGCTGTCCAGACCGCGGATGATATCCGCTTCGTCGTCGCAGGAGGTGAGAAATATAACGGGAGCCTTTATGGTCCTGCGAAGCCGTTTGCAGAGGTCAATGCCGCTGCCGTCGGGGAGCATTACGTCCAGTATGAGCAGGTCAGCCTGCGGAGCTAGCTCCTCGGCTTCCTCGGTGGTGGAGACTGCAATGACATTATAGCCCTCTGTCTCCAGTGACATTTTTATGTTTTTACGCAGGGTATGGTCGTCCTCTGCAAGAAGAATAGTGTTCATGGTCAGCCTCCTTTGTTTTATATATTTTAGCATATTAATAACGATAAAGCAAGGGGGCGCGGAGATGATCTTCCCTCCATTTACAGCTTAGCCGCGAAACAGCCGGCGGGGGCTCCCCGCTTTTAGCATATTAATAACGATAAAGCAAGGGGGCGCGGAGATGATCTTCCTTCCATTTACAGCTTAGCCGCGAAACAGCCGGCGAGGGCTCTCCGCTTTTAGCATATTAATAACGATAAAGCAAGGGGGCGCGGAGATGATCTTCCCTCCATTTACAGCTTAGCCGCGAAACAGCCGGCGGGGGCTCCCCGCTTTTAGCATATTAATAACGATAAAGCAAGGGGGCGCGAAAGAACCTCCCGTCGGCATAGCTGCTCCGCGGTAAACAGTCCTTGCATTTCCTGTCATAAAATGCTATAATGATTATACTTTTTACTTTCGGAGGACATAATGGAACCAATTATCATTATTGCTGTTATTGCACTCATTGCTGTTATCGTTATCATAGTTCGTATGATCGGCAGCAGGCAGGCTGTTAACTACTATATACGTCATTCATTCGGCGACCCGAGCCGCGTAAAGGCAGACGTCCGCGACAGGATGGAGAGCATAGCTTTGCTTTATGAGCAGGAGAAGAAGGACTTTCGTGAGGACGAGCTTGTGGACAGTGTCACATGGAACGACCTTGAAATGGATAACATTTTTCTTCGCGCAGACCACACCGACAGCTTCGCAGGGGAGCAATATCTGTACTCCACGCTGCATATCCTCGGCAGCAAGGACAGAGAGCCGCGGCTGAACAATGACATTATCGGCTTCTTTGAGAAGAACGAGGAAAAGCGAAATGAGGTCAGAAAGCTGCTCTACGGCGTGGGAAAGCCCATAAGCGGCTATTATTCCGTTGGGCTTGCTGAGGATGCAGAAAACCGCTATCTGCCCTACAGATTTGTATACCCCGTTATGCTGGGAGTTCTGCTGCTTTTCGGTATACTGGCGGTGGTGCTCATGAGCCCTGTGTTTGCCATGCTGTTTATCTTTGTCTATCTTGTGAATTTCGTGGCTTATCTTTTCCTCAGGGGCAGCTTTGAAACAAGGCTTGAGAGCCTTTTCTCATCGGCTATGACAATCAACGCTGCTGCTGAGTTGAGCAGAGTGATACCGCAGTTTTCAAAGTCGGTGGAAGTGCCGCTGAAAAAGCTGAAAAAGGCTGCAAGGATACTTTCACTGCTCAGTATGAAGCGTTCTATGATGATGTCCGATGATCTGCTCTCACAGCTGGGCTCCTATGTAACGGGACCGCTGATGATAAACTTCATACTATATAATATGGGCGCTGCGGAGCTGGCTGACAAAAAGGACGAGTATATGCAGGTGTACCGCTATCTGGGCAGCATTGACTGCTCCATAGCCGTTGGCTCCTTCAGAAAGAGCCTGCCGCATTTCTGCGTTCCCGAGGTAAATGACGAAAGCAGCTTTGAGTTCGTACAGGTCTTCCATCCCATGCTGAAAGCTCCCGTAGCAAATGATTTCAGATTTGAGCGCAACACTATCATCACAGGCTCCAATGCTTCGGGAAAGTCCACTTTCATCAAGGCAGTGGCGATAAATCTTATCTTTGCCCAGACCATCTGCACCTGCACTGCGGACCATGCTTCGGTGCCGCGCTGCGGTGTTATCACCTCTATGGCGGTCAGGGACGACCTGCTCACAGGGGAGAGCTACTATATCCGCGAGATAAAGTACCTGAAACGTATGGTGGAGCAGGCTGAGAGCGGCAGGCTCATATTCCTCGCCATTGATGAGATACTGAAGGGCACCAATACCACAGAGCGCATTGCAGCGTCCAAGGCTGTGCTGAAGTATTTCGACAGCAGGAACTGTATGCTCATGGTGGCGACTCACGACATAGAGCTGGCGAAAGCCTTTGACGGTGTGTACAGAAATCACCACTTCTGCGAGAGCCTTGAGGATGGGGACGTAGTTTTTGATTATACTATACACGACGGCATAAGCCGCTCCAGCAACGCCATAAGGCTGCTGAGCGTCATAGGCTTCCCCGATGAGATAATTCGCGGCGCACTGGCGGAGATAGAGTAAAAAACATCTGCCTATAAGGGAGGTACTCTTATAGAAGTTTTACAAGTGATATTGAGGAAAACCCTTTTGAAAAAGGGTTCTTCCTCAAACTCCTTTCCTAAAACTTTTAGCATTAAATTTAGCCCCGTCAGGGCGCTCTCAGTTTTATTACTGTTTTTCACATCTTGTGTGGAGCGCCCTGTTGGGGCTAAATTCAGTTATAAAGTCTTTGGAAAAAGGGGGCTTGGGGGAAAAGAACCTTTCCTCAGAAAGGTTTTTTCCTCCAATAATTACATATAAACTTCTATATAAGTACTACTCTTATAGTGAAGGGTTAATGTGTTCGCTGCGCTCACGATATTTTAATATTGTGCCGCAGGCAACCCTGCGCTCCCCGACTAAATATTGTATAAAAAGAAAACAGCAGGATCATCCGATCCTGCTGTTTTTTATGGGTTACAGCTTTTACTTGGTCGATACTACGAATGTAGAGTCATTAAGGATATTCAGAGCGCTTTCGATCTCGTCAGCATTTTCTGTTGAGTTATACTTGTAAACGTTAACAGTTGAACGATCATTGTTGTTAACTACATAGAAGAATGTGTGACCGGATTCAGTGAACTGCCTGAGTTCTGAATTTGTAAAGCCGATGAATGCATCTTCGCCATGGAGGTTGCTGTCCTTCTCATATACGATGTCCCAGAGATTAGAGTCCCCGAGAGCGTTTGCAGCATCTCTTCTGATCTCCTTATAATTCTTGCCTGCATTGGCAGCTGATTTAGTAAGATAATTACCGGTGAAAGTGGTAACGTCTACTTCATGCCACTCGTATTTTCCTGTGCTTTCGTTCTTCATCCATACGAGATTATATGCGTGGTTCTCAGCTCCTGCAAGGTGATTCTTAATACCGAGAGTATCAAGGATAAGCGAAGTAGTCATAGAGATACCGCCGCACTCAGTAAAGTTTGTGTTCAGACCTGCGTTGATGGAACCATAGTTTAAGCGGCTATAGTCGAAGCTGTTATATAAAGTGCTGGGATATATTGATATTTCTTCGGGAGAGATATATGAAGTGTATGTTATATTGCTAACGACTTCTTTTATAACTGCTTTGACCTTCTCACTTTCGGTTGTTTCGGGAGTAAAGCTTTTTTCAAGATTGGAAGCGATATGATCGACAATTCTTTGAGTCTCCTTGGTTATAAAGGGAGTTCCGTCGAATGCGTTGATAAATCTTTTTATCTTCTTCTGTACGTTTGTGCCAAGTCCTGAATACTCATGACCGTTCACCTTTTCAAGCTTCCTGCAGTTTTTGAATGCGTTGAATCCGATATACTTTACAGAATCAGGGATATTTACGTTTTCAACGCTTTTGCAGAATGGGTGAGCATACGCGATCTCGTCATTGATAGAAGTAGTTCCGTCCATGAATGTGAGGTCGGTATCGCTGTATGATTCGGGATCAGCGAGTCGGTAAGCAAGGATAGCGGGGGAGCTTGTATTGCTGTCACGGTAATATTCAACACCGTTATCGTCGAAGTGATTATACTCGTTCAAGTTGAATGCAGTATCGTTGAAAGCTCCGTTTTGCATAACGATATTCTGGGGGAAGTAAATATTAGCAAGGTTGCGGCAGCCCTTGAAAGCGTTATTTTTTATCCTGAGGTATGTGCTTGCCTTGACTTCGCCGCCTTCGTTCAGAAGGAAACCATAATTGTTAATCCATTCGGGCTGACGGTAATCGCTGAGATATACGGTCTCAAGTTTCTCGCAGAATGAGAAAGCCTCAGGTTCGATCTCCTGAACAGGAAGGATGCAGCCGTGAACACTATCAAAGAGTGACGCAGGAACTACGATCTCGGTCGCATCATCCAAAGCGCAGTTCTGGATAGTGAAAGCTGCTTCTCCATCGATGAATTCTGCTCTGTATGAAAGGGACAGTTCGTGGAGATATACACAGTAGTCTTCGGGAGATATGCACATATCATTAGTCAGGTCGAAGAGCTCGGGGGTGAGATTTGCCTTCTGTGCTTCCTCGGAAAGCTCGACCTCTGAGCAGGAGTACTTCTTGTTGGGGAAGCCATCTTTAGCGTATATTCTGTTGATCTCCTTTTCAATGATAAGGAAGTCATAATAGTTGGCTTTTCCGTCCTTTTCGTAGTTGTCCTTGCCTCCGAAATCATAGGTCATGTCTGAGAGATCGATATCATGTACATTGACAAGATCTCTGTCAATTTTATAAGGGCCTTCTGCTTCTGCAAAGCTCTGTGCGGGAGCAGCTGCTGCCATCACTGAGAGAGCGGAAACAGCAGAGGTGATAAGGGCCAGTGTTCTGTTGTTTTTCTTCATTGTGTTTTTTCCTCCATTATAGTGTTTTTATTGTTATTTCTTTTACTGTATACAGTGCTATGATAAAATGTTGGAATACGATGAACTCGCAAAACATAGTTACCATTTTAACAATTTGTGCTGTGTAAACAAACGGAATGTACAATCCACGTTTATTATACACCAAAATGAAATTAAATCAAGTCCTTTAAGCGAAAAATTAATGCAAATCTGCTAATTAAATAATAATCCGTGAGGCGCCTCTGAAATAATTATCACAATTTGCTAAATAACAAATTTTAAATAAAAATTATTTAATCAACAGCTTTGAGAGTGTACGACCGTCTGTTTTGTGCCCAAAGAACTTGGTTCATTTAATACTATCGTGCCAGCAGACACAGGTGTGACATATATTTTTTTTATTATCTTTATTTATTGCAGAATGGAGCAAAAATGTTGATTTGGAGTGTTTTTTGTGATATAATGGTTAGGCTGAAATAATATCAATATAGGAGCAGATAATGGAAACGCTTAGAAATATTAAGATCGGAGATACTGTCAGGGTTGAGAGCGTCGGCGGTGAAGGTGCTCTGAGACAGCATTTCCTTGATATGGGACTTATCCCCGGAGCAGAGGTGACTCTGGTCAAATATGCACCTATGGGCGACCCTATGGAGCTGCGGCTCCACGGCTATGAGCTTACGCTGAGACTTGCGGATGCCGAGCAGATCGGAGTCTGTCCCGTCGCCTCTAAAAAAGAGGCGGTGAAGAAAGAGCACAGACATAAGAAGTCCGACCACCCGGGTCTCGGTGAGGGCGGACGCTTCCACGCCAAGGACGATGGTGTCCCTCTTGAAAAGGGCACTGTGATGAAGTTCGCTCTCGTGGGAAACCAGAACAGCGGCAAGACCACCCTTTTCAACAGGCTGACGGGCTCCAAGCAGCACGTCGGAAACTTCCCGGGAGTTACCGTGGACCGCAAGGACGGCGCTATAAAGGGTCATCCCGATACCCTTATAACCGACCTGCCCGGCATTTACTCCATGTCGCCTTACAGCAGCGAGGAGATAGTCTCCCGTAATTTCGTGCTCAACGAGAAGCCTCACGCTATCATCAATATCGTTGATGTCACCAATATCGAGAGAAATCTCTATCTTACAATGCAGCTTCTGGAAATGAATATCCCCATGGTAGTTGCACTGAATATGATGGACGAGCTGACTTCCAACGGCGGAACCATCGACATAAACCAGATGGAAAGACGTCTCGGCGTACCTGTGGTGCCCATATCAGCTGCCAAGAACAAGGGTATCGAGGAGCTTGTGGAGCACGCCATACATGTCGCCTATTATCAGGAGCGCCCCGTCCGCTATGACTTCTGCGCGAAGAACGAGAACGGGGGAGCGGTACACCGCTGTCTCCACAGTATCTCTCATCTTATTGAGGATCACGCAGAAAGCGTGGATATGCCTATACGATTTGTGACCAGTAAGGTCATCGAAAACGACAAGCTGGTCATCGACAAGCTGGGACTTGATCAGAACGAGCTCGAGACCGTTGAGCATATCGTTTCGCAGATGGAGAAGGAACGCGGTCTGGATCGAAGCTCCGCCATTGCGGATATGAGGTTCAGCTTCATCCACAGGCTCTGCGATGACACGGTGAAGAAGCCTGCGGAGAGCCGCGAGCATATCCGAAGCCGCCGTATAGATAAGTTCCTGACGGGAAAATATACGGCTATCCCTGCATTCATCCTCATTATGGGACTGGTATTCTATCTGACCTTCAATGTCATCGGTGCTTTTTTACAGGGGCTTTTCGAGACAGGTGTGGACAAGCTCACGGAGATTACAGACAAGGCGCTGACGGGCGCTCATGTTAACACGGTTATCCATGACCTTGTCATAGATGGTATTTTTGCGGGCGTGGGAAGCGTTCTCAGCTTCCTGCCAATAATCGTGACGCTTTTCTTCTTCCTGTCACTGCTGGAGGACAGCGGCTATATAGCCCGTGTTGCATTCTTTATGGACAAGATACTCCGCAAGGTGGGACTTTCGGGACGAAGCATAGTTCCGCTGCTCATCGGCTTCGGCTGCTCTGTGCCTGCGGTAATGTCCACAAGAACTCTCCCCAGCGAGAGAGACAGAAAAATGACCATTCTTCTGACCCCCTTCATGAGCTGTACCGCGAAGCTGCCCATCTATGCATTCTTTGTGAATGCTTTCTTCCCGAAACGGGGCGGACTTATCATGATAGGGCTCTATCTTCTCGGAATAGTTTCGGGAATAATCGCCGCATACATTTTCAAGGGAACACTTTTCCGCGGTGAGGCTGTGCCCTTTGTAATGGAGCTTCCCAACTACCGTCTGCCTTCGGCAGGCAACGTGGCACAGCTCCTGTGGGAAAAGGCAAAGGACTTCCTCCAGAGGGCGTTCTCCGTTATCCTCATAGCTACCATAGCAGTCTGGTTCCTCCAGAGCTTCGACCTGAAGCTGAACATGGTGGACGACGCAGGCGACAGCATACTCGCCAAGATAGCAGGTGTTTTCGCGCCGATCATGAAGCCTGTGGGACTTGGCGACTGGCGCATACTTGTTGCTCTCATAAGCGGATTTATGGCAAAGGAGAGCGTGGTCTCCACACTGAAAATACTCTATTCGGGAGATGTTGCCTCGGCTATGTCCTCACTGACAGCAGCCTGCCTGCTGGTGTTCTCGCTGCTCTACACTCCCTGTGTAGCGGCGATCGCCGCTGTAAAGCGTGAGCTGGGCAAGAAATGGGCTCTGGCAGAGGTGGTATGGCAGTGCGCCGTGGCATGGATCGCCACACTTGTTATACGCGCCATACTGCTGCTGATAGGAGTGGTCTGATGAATATTGCGGATATAGTCATATTGGCTCTGATAGTCCTTGCAGTTGTCTTTGCTGTCAGGTACATGATAAAGAGCTCAAAGAATGGCAGCTGCTGCGGAGACTGCGGAAGCTGCGGCGGATGCAGCAGGCATCGGCAGTGAGTGCCATTAGTATAAACGAATAAAGCTCCCCTAAGCAGACATCTGTCCGCTCAGGGGAGCATTTTTATATTGCCTTTTGTTTTACAGAAATTCCACTCTGCCGCTGTCAAGGCGGTATATGGCTCCCAGCACCTGCAAGCCGTACTCCTCCTCGTCACGCTGTATCTGCAAGCTGTGCTCGATTATATCACAGCTGTGCTTCACGTTGAGACAGCAGGCACGGAATTCGTTTTTCTCATCGCCGATAGCCTTCAGTATCTCGTCTGTTATGAACTTTATGTAGCCGTCGGGCTCATGGTTCATGGCGGCGTCCACGGCACCGCAGTGGTCGTGACCGAGAACTACGATAAGACCCGTGCCAAGGTGCTCTGCGGCGTATTCGATACTGCCGAGCTGGTGGGAATCCATGACGTTGCCTGCAACTCTTATGACAAAGAGGTCGCCTATGCCTGCTGAGAATATCATCTCGGGAACTACCCTCGAATCCGAGCAGGTGATGATGATAGCGTAGGGCTTCTGTCCGCTCTCGCTGAACCGCAGGAGAGTCTCGGGAGAAACGTCACAGCTAAGCGTCCGTGACTGTATGTATTTTTCATTGCCGCTGATAAGACGAGCCTTTGCTTCGTCTGCGGTTATCCTGTATGACTGCATTACACAGCACCTCCGTCCTTGATGTAATTGTAACATATTTTCGTCCGTTCCGCAATATGCTTCGGGAAGCTTTGAAAAATTGTTCCGCGGCGTTGATTTATGGCGGTATCTGTGGTATAATGGTCTGTGGTAAACAAAAATCAGTATAAGGAGGCGTATATGTTCTATCTTATTAAAAGCACCCTTGAGGAGCGCAAGAACCTCAAGCCGAGAGACTCAAAGGAAAAATATGTGGCTATACTCTCTGCGGAGGAGTGGCAGAGCAACAGCTCCAAATTCGATATGGGCATTGACCTTGAGGTCAGCACCTTTCAGATAGACAGCACTAAGGCAGAGGTGAACTATGACTCGCTGACGGGTACATTCTGCCTTCCCGACAGGAATGATATCTCGGGTGAGAACAGGAGGTTCGCATTCGCCCTCGACGAAAAGGGCATAGTTTTTATTGATGACAGCGGCGCTGTTGCTGAGATAATCAGCGGCATTGTAAAGACCAAACGCTGGACAAATCCCTCGCTGGAGCGCTTCATTTACGACTTCCTCGAGCAGATAATATATAACGACCAGAACGTGCTGGCGAAGTACGACGCGGAGCTTGACGAGATGGAGGACAAGATACTTGCAGGCGAGGAGGAGAACTATCCCAAGCGCCTCAGCGAGATAAGAAGCGACCTCAGGGATATGAGGATACACTATGAACAGCTGGAGGATTTGGGTCAGGAGCTGGAGGAGAATGAGAACAACTTCTTCAAGCATGAAAATCTCCGCTATTTTCACCTTTTCACTCAGCGCATAGCCAGACTTCACGACACCACCGCCGCACTCAGGGACTACACCGCCCAGATACGCGAGCTCTATCAGTCTCAGCTGGACATAAAGCAGAACAGGATAATGACTATACTCACCATTGTCACCACTATTTTTATGCCCCTAACCCTAATTGCAGGCTGGTACGGCATGAACTTCAAGTATATGCCCGAGCTGGAGTTCAAAGCGTCCTATCCCATAGTCATACTTGTAAGTATTATCATAGTCGTCATCAGTCTCATATTTTTCAGGAAGAAGAAATGGCTGTAAATACAAAACGCTCCGATAGTCTCGGGGCGTTTTTGTTATCGTCAACTATAACTTTATGCAGTTGTCTTTATCATCAGCGGCACTTTGTCCTTCCATCTTATAGTGAAGCTCCTTTTTGCCGCCTGCTGTTATCACTAAACGGAGATCAATGAATTCTGTGTCGGTATCATAGAATAATCCGTACTCCTCGCTGCCGTTTCTGTAAACGCTTATGGATAATAATTCAATGCGGTCAATAATATCCTGCTCGGAAGCTCCTTCCTCAATGAACCCGGGCTCTGACAGTAAACAGTCTGCCACTGCCTTTTTTACGTTACGGTCTGTGCGCTCTCCGTATAAGAGCAGCTTCTCAAGTTTCCGATAGCACTTTCCCGGCTGTATTTCCTTCAGCGACGGTATCTCTGTTATCAGCTTGTTGATATCAAGGTCGATGGGACCTTTATCGATGAGAGCCTTCTCGATCATTCCGTTATAGCCATCCTGCGGAACAGTGGGGTGCCTGTCAGTGTCAAAAAATGCAGTAACGATGCTGTCGTCGATCAGATTCCACTTCCATTTGATATCACATTCGTAGCCCACGGTGCCCGTATGGTCAAAGAGAAATCTTCCGTATCCCGTATCAAAATAGATGCGGTTGCGGTCTTTGTCCTTTGCAGCTCCGGAACGCTTGTAAGAAACAATGATTATGAATATTGACAGTGCAAGCATGAGTCCGCTTGCTGCAAACGAGAATATCGAAGCCGCCTTGTAGGTATCAACGTAGTCGCTGATATAATAGTTGTTGGGATCATTCGGGTCATAGTGGATGATGATCTTATCGCCTTTGTGTTCCGGACCTGCATTACAGTAAAGATGGCGCAGCCTGAACCTGCCATCGGGTTCGACCTCTATATGCCGCCAGTGCTTGCCTGTGAGGTATTTGCTCTCCGCATCGTCGAGATCTCTTAAATAGCCGCGGCTTTCGTTTACGACCTTGCCCGTTACTTCGGCGGTGCAATTATTTTTCAGGTCTTTGTAAATGAGTCTCTGTCCAAAGCCTGCCAGAAAGAGTATCACAGAAGCGGTAATGGTCAGGATCAGACAAAAGATAACGGCTTTTTTGCTCGGATTACTTTTCAATTTTATTACCGTCCCTTTTACTTGTTTGCAATGAGTTTTTTCAGCTCCGCCTTCAGATACTGATAACGCTCCAGCTTTTCCTGCTTTGCGAAGTGGACCTCGCGCAGCTGCTCGGGGTTGCCCTCATAGCAGAGCTTCTCGTCGCCGAACTGCTCGCTGGTAAGGTCGAATACAACATCGCCAACCACGTTGTAGCAGTGGTAGTTCCCGCCGGGACGAAGAACTCCGAAGACCTTGCCGCCGAAGATATCCTGTGCAAGGAATGCGGTTATGGAGCACTGCCCCGTGGTGATGTTGTCCTTGCTCCACTTCTCGCGGAGCCTCGGTGCACAGGTGCATTCGCACCATATCTGCAAAAGCGCGTCATAGAGCGCCTGCGGTGTTTTTATTGCACTGTATTCCTCGTTTATCGGCGGAACGAGAGCGTTCTCCCAGCCGTAAAAATCATAGCTCATAATAATCCTCCGAAATCAGTGCGCCGAAGCTGTTCATGCGCACATTTTTATTACAGTCGGCTCACACAAGACCGTCTGTGCGAAGCTTCTCCAGCAGAGCGCGGCAGCCCTCGTCGATATCGCTGTACGCCTTGCCGAAATCGCCGCTGTACCACGGGTCTGAGACATCGTCGCTCCGTCCTGCAAAGGTGAGGAGCTTGTATATCTTTCCGTCCTTGTCGCTGCCGAATATGCGGTTCATGTTGCGGATATTGGCGGAGTCCATACCCACAAAAAGGTCATAGCTGTTGTAGTCAGCCTTTTTAAGCTGAACAGCATACTTGCCTTGGCAGCTTATCCCATGGGAAGCAAGCTCCGCTCTTGCGGGAGGATATACGGGATTGCCCAGCTCCTCAGTGCTGGTGGCAGCTGAGGAGATATACAGCTCATGGCTGAGACCGTTCTCGGCAGCCAGCTTCTTCATTATAAATTCTGCCATAGGTGAGCGGCATATATTGCCGTGGCAGACGAACATGATCTTATACATCTCCTCAAATCTCCTTAAATATTTGATAATCTTCGTAAAATAGCCTCAAAGCTCGTTTTGACATAGCATGAATAAAAACGAATGTTTTCTTATAATTCTGCATATTTTTTCATGTTTTCTCATGTTTTTCATTGCAAGCGTGGAAAAAAGTTCGACCATATATTGAGCTATACCAGTGTTTTTTGTGGATTATTACTACGATAAAATGGTAAAATGAATGTTTTCAGGCTAAACGATCCCGTATAAGCGCTTCATCTCTTTCTCCGCATCTTCATACTGGACGTGAGTATAGGTATTCAATGTAACGCTTATGTCTGCATATCCCATTATGTACTGAAGCATCTTGGGGTTCATGCCGTTCTTAACAGCGATACTCATATCACAGTTACAGGCGCTTTTTTGTTTGGTTTAATTATCAGGAGAGATCAGTGTGTCTTACTGCGTCTCTGACCTTGAGTACAAAGGAAGGCGAAACTGAAAGCTCGTCTATACCCATTCTCAGGAATGTTTCGGTAAGACTTGTGTCAGCTGCAAGTTCGCCGCATATACCTATCCACGCACCATTTGCATGGGCATTTTTTGCAGACATTTCTATTAGCCGGAGAATAGCTTCATGGTGTGTATCAACGAACTGTTCAACGGCACTGTTCTGCCTGTCACAGGCGAGAGTGTATTGTGTCAGGTCATTGGTACCTACGCTGAAAAAGTCAACAAGAGGAGCAAGTTTATCGCTTATGACAGCTGCTGCGGGAGTTTCGATCATTATACCGAGTTCTGCGTTTTCATCGAAGTCTACTCCGTCAGCGCGGAGCTCCTCTCTGACCTCTGCGCATATTTTTTTGATCTGTTCCACCTCCGATACACTTGTTATCATAGGGAACATGATACCAAGCTTGCCGAATGCGGAAGCCCTGTAAAGGGCACGGAGCTGTGTCCTGAATATCTTTGGACGAGTGAGACAGATCCTTATAGCTCTGAAACCGAGGGCAGGATTGTCCTCCTTTGCGAGATCAAAATAATCCACCTTCTTGTCAGCGCCGATGTCAAGAGTACGTATAATGACCTTTTTGCCAGCCATGCTTTCAAGCACCTTTTTGTAGGCAGCAAACTGCTGCTCTTCGGTCGGATAATCGCTGCTCTCAAGATAGAGAAATTCACTTCGGAATAGACCAATTCCTCCTGCGTCGTTGGCAAGAACTGCTCCGATATGATCCACTCCGCCGATATTGGCAAAAATATTGATCCTTGTTCCGTCGAGCGTAACGTTTTCCTTGCCTTTTAACTCCTGGAGAAGCCTCTTCTTTTCCTCGTCCTCTTTCTGCTTCGTTTCGAGTTTTTCGAGAGCCTCGGTGTCAGGAGAGAGGAATACCTCACCGGTATATCCGTCAACTGCGGCAAACATACCGTCTGACACAGCTGAGAGAAAATCATCACCTGCACCGATAACGGCAGGGATATTCATATTCCTTGCCAGTATAGCTGTGTGAGAATTTGAAGAGCCGTGAGATGTAACAAAAGCGAGGACCTTGTTCTTGTCCAGCAGAACGGTTTCGCTGGGAGCCAGATCGTCTGCACAGATTATCACTTTTTCGTCGCTGCTGTTCTCCTGAGAACCGTCGTCTGAAAGGCAGGCGATAATGCGATTCGATATATCCTTCACGTCTGCGGAGCGCGCCTGCATATAGGCATCGTCCATAGACGCGAACATTTCTGAAAAGTTATCGGCGGTCACCGAGACTGCATATTCTGCATTGACAGACTGAGTGTCGATAATACTTTCGATGGACTCGTTGTAATCGTCATCTTCGATCATCATCATGTGTATCTCAAAGATCTGAGCATTCTGCTCACCGACCTCCTTGAGTGCCTTGTCATATATTTCCTGAAGCTGAGCTGTTGCCGCTTCCTTTGCGGCTTCCAGTCTTTTCTTCTCGGCAGCTGTATCGCTGACGTGTATTCGCTTTACAGTTGTGTCCCTTCGTTTGAAAACAGAGATCTTACCGATAGCTACAGCACCGTAAACTCCCTTGCCTTTGAAAATGGTCATATTGATGCACCTCCTTTAAAGGTATGGGACAGCAGTGATGCCGTCCCATTTTCGTTTGGAATTATTCGCCGAAACCGTTCTCGAACATTGCAGCGAGTTCATCAAGAACTGCCTGCTCGTTACCGCCGTTAACGACTATTTCCACTTCGGTGCCCTTTTTGAGTCCCGCTGCCATGATCTGCATGACATTTTTAGCCTTGATGTCCTTATCATTGGCTTTGAGAATGACCTCGCTGTCTGAATGAGCCTTGACAGCCTTTGCGATCATACCTGCGGGTCTCATGTGCATACCTTCTGCGTTTACGATAGTTACCTTTTTTGATACCATAAATTTTCACTCCTTATAATAATGATTTGTTTTATGCGTTCTGAGGATGCTTCTTTTTGAGCAGAGCCAGCATTAACATTCCAACTACTGAGCCGATGGCAAGTGCTATAACATACTGGAGAGGGTGTCCTACCACAGGGAATACGAATATACCGCCGTGAGGAGCTCTGAGCGTACAGCCGAATGCCATTGATATGCCGCCTGCTGTTGCCGCACCTACGATACAGGAGGGGATCACTCTTGCAGGGTCAGCTGCGGCGTAGGGGATAGCGCCTTCTGTTATGAAGCTGAGTCCCATAATGTAGTTGACGGGACCGTTCTTGCGTTCCTCCTCGGTAAATCTGTTTTTGAAGAATGTGGTAGCCAGTGCTATAGCGATAGGGGGGACCATACCTCCTACCATTACTGCTGCCATGATATTGAAGTTGCCCTGAGAGATAGCAGCAACGCCGAATACATAGGCTGCCTTGTTGAAGGGACCGCCCATGTCTATCGCCATCATACCTCCGAGTATGCAGCCAAGGAGGATCTTGCTCGAGTCGCCCATGCTGTTGAGGAAGTTGGAGAGACCGTCGTTGAGAATGCCCATTACAGGGTTGACTGCACACATCATGATGCCGACAATGGCGAGTCCTCCGAGAGGATAAATGAGTACGGGCTTGATACCGTTGAGAGCCTTGGGCAGCTTATTGCACGCCCTTTCCAGGCAAAGTGTGAGGTATCCGCCGATAAAGCCCGCCAGCAGCGCACCGAGGAAGCCTGAGGGAACGTCTCCTCCCGGAGATGCAAAGGTTGCACCTGCGGCTGCCATTGCACCTCCTGCCATACCGACAAGGAAGCCGGGGCGGTCAGCGATGCTGAGTCCGATATATCCTGCAAGCACAGGTATCATGAACTGGAAAGCGTAGTTTCCGATAGTCTTGAACCATGCCGCAGCCGCAAGGTGGGAACCGAAATCACCGTCCTGGGGAGCGCCTCCGAAGGAGTCTATCAGGAAGGCTAACGCGATAAAAATGCCTCCCGCAACTGTGAAGGGCAGCATATTTGAAACGCCGTTCATGAGGTGTTTGTAAAGCTTTCTTCCGAAGCCTTCGCTGTCAGATGTGCTCGATGAGCTGCTGTCGGCTTCGCCCTCATGATGATATACGGGAGCGTCTCCTGCTTCGATGCGGTTTATAAGCTCCTCGGGGATCTTTATACCGTCTGATACCTTGGTCTTTATGACTTTTTTGCCGTTGAAACGCGCCATGGAAACGGTCTTGTCGGCAGCGACGATGATTCCGTCACAGGCATCTATCTCCTCCTGAGTGAGGATATTCTTTGCACCGCCTGAGCCGTTTGTCTCAACTTTAATAGAGATACCCAGCTTTTTGCCTGCTTTTTCAAGAGCCTCGGCAGCCATATAGGTGTGGGCAATACCCGTCGGGCAGGCGGTTACCGCAAGAACTTTATATCCGTTTTCGGATATTTCTTCAGCAGCAGGTTCGTCGGGATATTTCTCCTTCTCCATATCGTCGATGACCTTCAGGAACTCATCAGCGTCCTTGGCTTTCAGAAGGTCGTCTCTGAAATCCTCGTCCATGAGTATAGTCATAAGTCTGGACAGAACTTCAAGATGAACATCTCCGTCATTGGGGGCTGCTATCATAAACAGCAGATTTGAGGGCTCATCATCAAGGGCTTCGTAATCAACTCCATCCGGAACTGTCATTGCCGCCAGTGATGGAGCCTTTACAGCTTCGCTTTTTGCGTGTGGTATTGCAATTCCTTCGCCAACAGCGGTCGAACCTTTTTCCTCTCTTGCGATGATGCCTTTTTTATAAGCTTCCTTATCGGCGATATGTCCGCCTTTTACCTGAAGGTCTATGAGCATATCGATAGCTTCGGATTTTGACTTTGGGGAAGCGTTCAGCTTGATGCTTTTTTTGCTGAGCAGATCTACAATTCTCATGAGCTATTCCTCCTTACTGTTGTAATATCAGAGCTGAGCGAGCAGCTCTTCGATCTTGGTTTTTACTGCCAGTCCGTCTGAGAAAGCTGTGGCTCCTCCTGCGGCGGTACCGAGCTTTAATGCGTATTCATAGTCGCCGTTCTGAGCTCCGGTCAGAAAACCTGCTACCATGGAATCTCCTGCACCGACCGAGTTTCTGACTTTTCCCTTGCAGACGCCGCAGCGGTGGCATTTACCGTTCTCGTCAATAAGCATAGCTCCGTCACCAGCCATTGAGATCAGAACATTTATAGCTCCCATGTCTTTCAGTTTTCGGGCATAGCGCTCTATTTCTTCATCTTCCGAGAGGGTTACTCCGAACATCTCACCAAGCTCATGATTATTTGGCTTGATGAGGAAGGGCTTATACTTCAGAACGTTGAGCAGAAGGTCATTTGTGGCGTCAACAACTGTCCTGATCTTTCTGTCCGAAAGTCTCTGCATGATCCTCTCATAGATGTCCGATGGAAGACTGGAAGGGATACTGCCTGCAAGCACGAGCGTATCACCGTCTGACAGCTTGTCCAGCTTTACGAAAAGTGCTTCCAGCGCCTCGTTGTCTATGTGCGGCCCCTGACCGTTGAGTTCGGTTTCTTCGCCGGCTTTGATCTTGACATTGATCCGGGAGTTGCCGTTTTTCAGTCTTACGAAATCTGATTTTATGCCCATTGCCTTGATACCGTTTTCGATAGCCTCGCCTGTGAAGCCTGCGGTGAAGCCCAGAGCAATGGACGGTGTACCAAGCTCATTCAGAACTATGGACACATTTATCCCTTTGCCGCCGAAGTACATTTCCTCCGATGATGAACGATTAACTTCGCCAAGCCTCATTTCAGCTGTGTGTACAACATAGTCGATGGCAGGGTTGAATGTTACAGTGTATACCAACTACATCACCTCCTTGATATTTGCAGCTGTCAGATATTTTTTATCACTGAGTTTATCAGTGATTATTATGACCTTATCAAGATCCGTGAAAGTTACTGAGGTGATCTGATCGAATTTGGAATGATCCGAAAGGATATATGCGGTCCTGCTGTGTCTGATCACCTCAGACTTTATGCTCGCCTCATTTCTGTCGGGAGTGGAAACTCCGGCAGAAAGTGAGATCCCGTTTGCTCCGATGAAGCTTTTTGTGAAGTTGTAAGCCTGAAGGCTGCTGACACATTCTGCGCCGACGATCGCTTCTGTTGTAAGCTTTATCTCACCGGCTGGGAGGAAAACTTTGAAGCCTCTTTGTGCAAGCTTTTTTGCGAGAACAAAGGCATTGGTAACAAATGTGACGTTTTTTGCAGAGATATAGTCTATCATTTTTTCAGTTGTTGTTCCGGCGTCAATGAATACGAAATCACCGTCTTCTATCAGTGAAGCTGCATACTTAGCTATAGCAGTCTTTTCATCATTATAAAGATGAGATTTTTCTTCAATATTCTGTTCTCCGAAGCTGAATTTGTCAATGCAGGGCATAGCACCGCCATGTATCTTGATAAGCAGTCCGCGTTCTGCAAGGTGATTAAGATCTCTCCTCACGGTAGATTCAGAAGCGCCGAGTAATGAGCAAAGCTCACTGAGCGTAACGGCATTTTTACCGTCGAGTGCATCAAGTATCATCTTATGTCTTTCTTCTGCAAGCAAAATTATCCCCGTCCTGAATATTTAATAGTATCATTATCAAACGAACATTTATGAGTGGATGTGAATGAATATGATTGATGTTGATTGAATTATATCATCAAGTGTCAAAATAGTCAAGAGAATTCAATCAAAAACATTCATCGGCAGTAAATATCTGTGTAGATAAACAACAAATGACTGTACGATTTGTTTATTTTGACTATGTGAGATGTTTTCTCAGACGAATTGATGACGGTAATTGACTGTATAAAAAAAGGTTGAACCGCATTATCATATGCGATTCAACCTTTTTCTTTTACCATTGTATGCTTTTCTGCGTTTTATACCTTAGATGTCGTTATCAAGCTCCAATGCAAATATACGCATAATATCACTCCGTTGGAAGGTCAATGAATGTGGGTTCATGCTTAGCCGCACGGACATATCTGAGCATATCCTCTCGTAGCAGGCGGACTGTCGAAGTATTGATACCCGGATGTCCGCAAATGTATTCATCGCTCATAAGGTCGTTATCTATGACGAGCTGTATGTTATTATCGGTATCGAATATAAGCTCCAGTGCTGATACTGAGCCGGGGATAGTATGCAGATACTCCTGCATCTTATCAGCCTCCGCAAAGGATAGACGGGCACAGTTCAGCTGCGATGTCAGGAACTTGGTCTTGAATGGCTTATCTCCTGGCATAAGGAGCATATAGAAGCTGGTCTTCTGGCGGTTGCAGAGAAACAGGTTCTTGCATATCTTAGCACCAAGTACCTTTTCGATAGCAAGACAATCCTCCATAGTATCTGCGTGGTCGTGATCAGCTCGCTTGTATTCTATACCAAGAGCATCAAGTTTATCATATATAGCCATTTCAACGTCAGAGCGTTCATCTGTCGGACGTCCGCTGTAAAGTGTATTATCAATATTCATTACAATTCTCCTTTTACCAGTTGTCACGCATTAGGAAGTCTGCGATATGCACTATCTCTATTCCGTTGTCATTCCCCAAAGCAAGGGGATCGCGGCATACCACATATTTGTGATAGTGATCCTTTATATACATAAGATTTGCAGCCTCACGGTCGGATCCGTCGGGAAGCTGGACGCAGACCTGAACATATATCCTTTCATCTCTGCGAACGGCAACAAAGACAATCTCTTTGGTATTGTTCTTGCCAATGTAGACATCATAACCCCTGCGCTTCATTTCGAGGTACACTATATTCTCGAATACAGCTGAAAGCATTTTTGCATCGAAGCCCATCTGACTGTACTTGATAGAAATATCAGAAAGATAGTATTTTTCCTGAGTTTTGAGCACTGCCTTACCCAGAAGGTCGTAACGCTGACAAGGATGCCAATCAGAACCTTTTTCATTGTTTTCATAATAACCACCTAAAACAGAAGTGTTTTTGCAACAAAGCATTCATAATTCCATTGAATGCGTTTTCATGCCATATCATTATACCATAATCCTTCCAATTCATCAAGCCCAAAAGAAAAACGGTTTCTTTCCGCGCATCTTGCTATTTACAGATTTGTATGGTATAATTTAGATGTTAAATCTTTCATTTCAGATCAAGGGGGTAAGGTATGAAAAATCTAAACTGCAAGAACTGCGGAGGACCCATGCTCATAGATCCATCGGGGACCACAGCAAATTGTCCGTTCTGCGGCTCGAAATATGTACTCGACCACAGGGATACGGACTATTACCGCGACTTCTATGAGCGCATGAGAGGCTTCCTGCACCTGTCTGCTGACGGTCAGGAGAGACGCAGACGCGCCGATGAGCTCTGGGACAGCGCCGCGTCAGAGGTGTTTGAGTGTTCGGACGGGCGTCAGATCGATATCAGGAGTATGCACACATACAAGAACAGGATAATGACTGCATACACCGCAAGACAGAATATCATCTTCCGCTTTGATATCGGCAATGAGGACAAGGCAGACAGATACCGCAAGAACGTGTCGTCCATTGACTATCCCTCAGCCGATACACGGAGCCTTTCGGACTTTTTTCCGCGCATAAGCGGCGGCTTTGAGCTGGCCGATGCAACTACTCTCCTTGTGGTGAAGAAGCGTGAGGACGAGTATCCCCTGAGACTGTTCGGAACTCTCAGCGGCAGGCATACAGCGTGGCTCATCGGGCGCATGGAGAACCTGTGCTGTGTGCTGGAGTACAACAGCATAGTCCACCCCGAATTCGGACTTGATACCCTCTACATCGACCCCTACGACCATCAGGCAAGCCTTTACGGCGGCTGGTGGAGCGCTGTTCCCAACAATACTGCGGTGAACGGTCGTATATGCACCACCCGTGACAATCTGACAGCTCTGCGTGAGACAGCGGCAAAGGTGCTGGGCTTTGAGTCTGCATCAGCTGCAAGGGAGACAGAGGACGTTCCCAAGCCCTTTGCGGACTTCCTGAGGAGCACTCCTCTCAGCAATGCCTACGAGGACTTCGCATACTGGGACGATGTGCTCATAAAGTCCTACGGCGAGCGCAGGTTCATAAATATGGAGACCGACGATAAACAGATATACGGAAAAGGACAGTAACTATGGGACGCGGAAGCTATACTGCAAGTGACTGGATACAGCTGAGAAGCTCATTCGGCACTGAGAAGAAAACGGAACAGATATTTGCGTCAAAAAGCTCAGGGTATGCTCTGTCGTCACTGAAGGGAGTAGTGAGGGAGGCGCGTGACAATGAGGACTCGCCCCGTTCTACGCCTGTGATGATAGGCTTTGATGTTACCGCATCAATGGGCTATCTTGCGGAGGAGCTGGCACTCAATTCCTTGAACAAAGCCATAGTCTATCTCTATGACAATAAGCCCATACAGTGTCCGCAGGTAATGTGCTGTGCGATCGGAGACTGCAAAAGCGATAAGTATCCCCTTCAGGTGACGCAGTTCGAGAGCGATATCCGCATCATCAGACAGCTCACAAGTCTCTGTCTCGAAGGCGGCGGCGGCGGAAACGGCGGCGAGTCATATAATTTAGCGTGGTACTTTGCTGCAAGACGGACCCGTACCGACTGCTTTGAGAAGCGCAGGGAAAAGGGGTATCTCATTACAATAGGTGACGACAACTGCCACAGGGTACTGACGCGCAGCGAGATAAAGCGCGTGTTCGGTGACGATGCGGAATACGACCTGTCTGCCGAGGAGCTCATAGCCGAGGCGGAAAAGATGTACCATGTGTTCCATATCTGTATCGACAGAGGGGTTCCCGGGGACGAGAGGATATTTGCAGGCTGGAGAGAGATACTGCCGGGACGCACGGCAGCAATCAACAAGAAAGACATTTCCTGTCTCTCTGAGCTCATATACGCTCTTATTTCCGTTGCGGAGGGCAGAACAGCCAATGAAGCCCTCAGCGCGGTGGAGCAGCAGGCAGCCGAAAGGATAGCAGGCTCCCTTGCATACATAAGCATACCCAAGAACAATAACATATCATTCTGAGGAGGTAGATCATAATGGGACGCGGAAGCTATAATGCAGCCGACTGGAACAAGCTCAAGGACAGCAGAGGTATCAATGCAGGTTCAACTGCGGATGATATCTTCAGCGGAAACAAGGTAAACGAGAAGTACCTGCCTAAGTTCATAAACGTGCGCGAATCACGGGACAGTGAGGACTCGCCGCAGTCAACACCTATCATCATAGGCTTTGACTCCACGGGCTCAATGGGATATCTGGCAGCGGAGATCGCCAAGAACTCCCTCAATAAGACTGCCACCATGATACTGGAAAAGAGACCCGTGACCGATCCTCATATCATGTGTGCGGCGTTTACCTCGCCCCACGAACAGCCTCCGCTTCAGATAACGCAGTTTGAGGCTGATATCCGTGTTGTGGAGCAGCTTCTGGAGTTCACTCTTAACGGCGGAAATATGTACAGCTATGACTCTCTTGTGTGGTATTTTGCTCTGGAGCATACCGCGATAGACAGCTATGAAAAGCGTAAGCAGAAGGGCTTTATCTTCTGTATCGGCGACGAGGTAGGCGATGACGGCAGGAATGAGATACTCAACAGCTTATCGATAAAGAAGGTCTTTAACGATGACCGCGAACGCGGCTTCACCACGGGAGAGCTTTATAATGCGGCAAGTGAGAAGTATGAGATATTCCATATCATAACAGGCAGACACACTGAACACTCTCTTGAAACATGGGAGCGCCTTATCAGCGGCAGAAATGCTGTTGTGGAGCCTGAGGACATCGAGTTCCTCGCAGAGGTAATGATATCCATTATGCAGCACATGAACGGAATGACCAAGGAGGAGACTCTCTCGCAGTGGACAGGCAAGGCAAGGGACGCTGTGGAAAAGGCACTCTCAACTATCAATGTGCAGCCTGTTCCGCGGGCAGCGGCAGTTCCCGAGGCAGCTGCGGAGGAAAAGACAGCTCCCGAGGCAATGGCAGCTCCTGCACCGCAGTCCGCTCCCGAACCCGAGGCAGCTCCAACGCACAGGGAAGTGCCCGTGGCAAAGCCCGTAAATGCTTCTAAGCCCATTGTAAATGCAAAGCCCTTAAATGCGGCAAAGCCCATCGCACAGGCAAAGCGCGTTGCGGAGCTGACACCTGAGGGGGAAGCACCTCAGAGCAGCGGCAAAGAGAAGAAAGGCTTTCTCTCGAAGCTTTTCCACAAGGATAAATGATCGCAAAAATAATTATCGGAAAGAACTTCGGTGACGAGGGAAAGGGACTTGCCACGGACTATTTTGCCCTTGAGGCTGCAAAGCGCGGAGCCGATGTCATCTGCGTAAGGCATAACGGCGGAGCGCAGGCAGGCCATACGGTGGACCTCAGGGAAAGGCGGTTCGTGTTCTCGCAGCTCTCATCGGGCTCATTCCGCGGAGCCGATACCTACTGGGCGGACAGCTTTATGCCCGATCTCTACAAGCTTTCCGCGGAAGCCGAGAGCTTCGGGGAATCGGGCGGCAGGCTCCCGAATATCTATGCTTCGGAGAAGTGCCGCTGCACCTGCATCATTGACGTTCTTCTGAATATGCTGCTTGAAACGAGCCGCGGCAGTGCCCGTCACGGCTCCTGCGGTATGGGAATAAACGAGGCGGCAGTCCGCTCGGCGACCTTTCCGCTGTATCTCGGAGATGTACTGGGCATGAGCGCTTCCAACCTGTACAGCAGGCTCAGGGAGCTTCGCCGTGACTATCTTCCGCTGCGGCTCAGGGAGCTCTCCGCTGACCTGAGCAAGGCAGGGGAGTACGGCGAGATGCTTAAAAGCGACGATGTTCTTTATAACGCTGCGGAGGCGATGTGCCGAAACGGCAGATACGTTCAGCTTATGCCGCAGGAGCGTCTTAGGAGCTATGACGAGGTCATATTCGAGGGAGCGCAGGGGCTTCTCCTTGACGAGCTCAACACGGAATATGCTCCTCATCTGACCACCTCGCGGACGGGACTTTACGAGCCTGCGAGGATACTGTCCGCACTCTGCGGCAAAGAGCCTTTTTCCGCGGAAGCAGTCTATGTCACACGTTCATACGTTACCCGTCACGGCGCGGGACCGCTGCCATATGAGGGGAAGCTGGGGATAGCTGTCACCGACAGGACCAATGTCTGCAATCAGTGGCAGGGCGAGTTCAGAACGGCTCCCCACGGCAGCACGGAGGAATTTCTGAGGGCAGTGCTCAGAGACATTGCGGAGACTAAGCTTAAAGCAGATATATCGCTGTTCGTGACCCATCTCAACGAGTCGGAGGGCTGTATCATAACTGACAGCGGCAGCATACCCGTGGCGGAGCACTTTGCGGAAACGGGCGGAGTATTCGGCAGGTACTATCTGTCCGACAGCCCCTTTGCGGAAGATGTTTCCGTGCCCGGACAGCTAAAAGGATAGGTAAAATGAAGGTATTTGATTTCGACAATACGCTGTACAACGGAGAAAGCGCCGTAGACCTTGCGCTTTTCATGATAAGAAAAAACAAGAGGATAATCCTGTGGCTGCCGAGAATATTCTGGAACCTGCTGAAGTACAAGCTATGCCTTGTGAACAAGGACAGCATGGAGCAGACCATAAACGAGTTCCTGAGGGTGATACTCCGTGATAAAAGGGAGCTTTTCAGACAGACGCGGCAGTTCTGGAAGACCCATTTCCATAAGCTCAACAGGAATATCATCAGCAGGATAGGTCCCGATGACATCATCATATCCGCAGGACCTGATTTTCTGCTGAGAGCTATAAACAAAAAGCTTGGCACACCGCATCTGCTTTGCTCGGAGATAGACTACGAAAGACAGAGTGTGGTATGGCTGAATTTCGGCGGCAACAAGGTGAAGCGATTCAGGGAGCTTTACGGAGATACGGCAATAGACAGCTTCTATACGGACTCCTACAACGATAAAGCTATGATGGATATTTCCGAAAAGGTCTTTCTGGTCAGAAACGGGAAGATAAAGCGGATAAAGTAACAGGTCATTCCTTGACAATCAGCGGAAGTGATGTTATAATGAAAAAGCTTTATATACCGACATTTTATTGACATAAAGGAGAGATCATATGAAGGAACAGGAAACTGTCAAAAAGAAAAAAATGGCCCAAAGTGCTGCTGGTGATACTCATTATCATAGCATTGCTTGCAGGCTTCATCACATTCAACGCCTCAAAGAACATGAAGGTAATGAACAGGACTCTCGATTCGGGAATGGATACCATTTCAAGATACGCAACTGTTACCCCCGTTGACGCAGGGGACTTCTCGCAGATAAAGATATACGGACTTATGAAGTTCAACGTGTCTCAGTACGAGATCAAGGATCTGGGAAACCTTTCCGTAATGACCGTTAATATGGGCTTTATGCAGATGGTCTCATACGTTATAACTCCCTATGAGAAGAATATGCCGCTGCTCTCAATGGACTTCATGTACATAATGGGCAAGCGCAAGGCTTATGCAGAGTTCTATGACCTTGTGCCCGACAAGACCACTCCCGAATATGCAGGCGTGATCGATGCCATGAAGGAGTTTGAGAGCAAGTACAGCAGCCTTGAGGACATATCTACTGAACCTGCATGGTATGACGATCTTATGACCGTAGTCCTCCACAAGGCAGGCAAACGCGCTGATGACGAAAAGATAGAGGAGATGTTCTGTGATGCTATCTCCATATATATGGATCAGGCAAACTCCCTCGAAAAGCTGACACCCGAGGCTCAGGCTGAGAAGCTGGCACTGACTCAGGAATATTCCGACAACCTTATCTCAAAGGGCGGAGTTTCCACAGATGTGTTCAAAAAGGCACTGGGCGAGGAGAAGACCAAGGAGTTCTTCGACAAGGTTTTCTTCGGCACAGAGAGCAGAAAATGAACCGTATAATAAATACGCAAGCCCCTGAGCGATGAGGTATCACTCAGGGGCTTTATCATGCCTTTAAACAGAAAATACGGCAGCTTATCTGCACTTGTGACCCGAAGCCGCTTCAAAATTGTACTTTACGATGCCCAGATCTATCTTGGTCATCATGCCGCTTTTAGTAGTGATAACGGGTTCGTCACCGTCGAGAGTCACGAAAAACTTCTGCTCATTGAGAGCCGTGGGAGCCATCATGGCTGCAATGAGTCCCGTCCTGAACCACTGGGGCATATCATCGCGGGGAACGTCGCAGAGCTTCTCAACGGGCTTTGAGCGGTGCTTTGTGCCCTCGTTGGCACCGTAGCCGATGGCGATAACGCATACCAGCTTTTCATCGGAAGCTACCTCAGCCTGCTGTTTGCGCTTGCCGTAGGTGCCTGCCACCCAGCAGGTATTGAGTCCCATCTGCTGTGCGGCGAGGACTATCTTCTGTCCGTAATAGCCGCAGAGCTCATCGAGATTCTCAAGGGACTTCTTGCCGACTAATGCGATGTAGTTTGTAACGTTGGTGAATTTTCCGTAATGTGCCAGAAAGGTATTGAAGCACATGGGCTCATCGTAGATTATCTGTATCCTGAGTCCGCTCTCATCACAGCATGAGTTTATGAGCTCCGCAAGCCTGTCTCTGTGCTCCTGAGAGATGGGCTTGTTGAGGTACTGCCTTACACTGTGGCGTGAGCTTATTGCTTCCTTGATGTTCATAGGATCCCTCTTTTCTGCAAAAAATGCATTTTTTCTAATTTTAGCACATTTTTGCTGATAATGCAATATGAAAACGTGATTTTTTGTTAGATCCACCGCGATTTTTCGGGAGCTTTCTTGACAGCCGCTGCCGTTGCTGATATAATTGGATAAAAAGGAGTGAAAGCATGGACAAGAGGAGCTTTACTAAAAAAGCAGGCATTGCCGTTGACGTTCTCATGTACCTGATACTGCTGGTGCAGATGCTGTACGTCTTTACGGGGAACACCCTGCACGAATGGCTGGGAATAGGCTTTTTCCTTTGCCTCATAATTCATATTATAATAAAGCGCAAGGTCATCGCAGGAATGTGGAAGGGCGGTAAAAAGTCCGCGGCAAGGCGCTTTTCGGATATAGTTACAGTGCTGCTTTTCCTGTGCATAATAGTGCTCATGCTGAGCAGTATGGGAGTATCAAGACTACTGTTTCAGTGGTTCAGGTTTATGGGCAGCAGCGACCTTCACCGCTATCTGGCAACAGCCGTGCTCACACTTGCGGTAGTACACGGCGGTATGCACGGATATATACGCACGAAGAAAAAGAAGACCGCAGCCTTTCTCATAGCCGCAGGTGCAGCAGCTTCCATAGCCATCGGACTGGCACTGGTGCCATATATGAACAGGCATTTCAGGACAGTGAACGTTGACCGCAGACAGGCTGTCGAGGGCGAAAAGGTGGAATGGAGCGGCAGCAAGCCCCTTGTGGTATACTTCACAAGAGTCGGCAACACCGACTTTGAGGAGGACGTTGACGCAGTTTCGGGAGCCTCTCTCATGCTCTGCGACGGCGAGCTTACAGGCAGCAATTATCTCGTTGCGGAGATGGTATGTGACGCTCTGGACTGCCAAATGGAGGCGATTACCGTGACAGGTAAGAAGTATCCCTCATCTTATGGAGACACAGTGTCGGTGGCAGGCAGGGAGCTTCGTGACAAAGCCCGTCCCGATATAGCTCCTGTGGACGTTTCGGGATATGATGACATTATTCTCGTCTATCCGCTCTGGTGGGGAACGGTCCCCATGCCCGTTGCCACATTTCTTGAGGGCACAGACCTGAGCGGCAAGCACATTTACCTCATTGCTACACAGGGCAGCAGCGGCTTCTCAAAGAGCACAGCCGATATACGGGATATGGCGAAGGGTGCGGATGTAACCGAGGTCATGAGCATCTACTGCGATGACATCCCCACTGCAAGGCAGAGCATTGCCGATGAGCTGAAAAGAATTACCCGATAACACAGGCATTTGCCGCCGCTTACGGAGTTCCGTGAGCGGCGGATTTTTCATTATGGAGCAAAATAATCTTACAGAATGGAGTGAAAAAGACAGAATGGAGTTGCAGAGGGCAGTTCCTCCGTGATATACTGTACTACGGCTGCTGCGGCAGCCATAAATTATGAAGCGATGTTAGAATAATCTAACGGACGGAGGTTTTTATGAAAGGCAAGGATCTCATAAACATAGGAATTTTTTCCGCCATTTATTTTGTGGTGGTCATGGTATTTGCAATGCTGGGATTTATTCCCGTATTCATGCCGCTGCTGGCGGTGCTTGTGCCCATAGTCGGCGGCATACCGTTCATGCTCTTTCTCACAAAGGTAAAGAAGTTCGGCATGATACTCATTATGAGCATTATCATGGGGATCATGATGATACTGACGGGAATGGGCTTCTTCACGGTCATAGTCAGCGCTGTTACGGGACTCTGTGCGGAGCTTATCTACAAAAGCGGACATTACAAGAGCGCCTCAAAGGCAGTTCTCACCCACGGAGTTTTCAGTATGTGGCTTTGGGGCAACTATCTGCCGCTGTTCTTCATGGCTGATAAGTACTGGTCGACCCGTCAGGATTTCGGTCAGGACTACATTGACGCCCTCACAAAGCTAATGCCCATGTGGATGTGTCCCGTACTGCTTGTGACTGCATTCATCTGCGGTATCATCGGCGGACTTCTCGGCAAGGCACTGATGAAGAAGCACTTCGCCAAGGCAGGTATAGTATGATAAAGCTTGACCCGAGGACGAAGCTGCTGCTCCTTCTGGCGGAGGCAGTCATAGTTCTCGGCGGACTGGGCGGCAGCAATGCGGAGCCCTTCAAGACTGTGTTCATGGCACTGCCGTTTCTGCTGCTGTTCAGTGTGAAGAAGGTCAGGACAGCCTTCATCGGCGGTTTGCTGCTCGGACTGGGGCTGGGGGCTGTATATCTTCCCACAGGGGGCAGGGGCACGATAATACTGCTTATGTGCAGCGGCATACTCACAAGGTTCGTGCCGAGCATAATGATGGGAAACTATGTCATGAGCAGCACAAAGGTCAGCGAATTTACGGCGGCAATGGAGCGTATGCACGTTACTCCGAAGATAACCATCCCCATGGCGGTAATGTTCAGATTTTTCCCCACGGTAAAGGAGGAGTGCTCCGCTATCGGCGAGGCTATGAGGATGAGGGATATCCGCTTCGGCGGCAGCAAGGTCATGCAGATGGCGGAATACCGCCTTGTTCCCATGATGACCTGTTCCGTGAAGATAGGTGAGGAGCTGTCGGCAGCGGCGCTCACAAGGGGACTGGGTTCACCTGTGAAGCGGACAAATGTGTGCAGGATAGGCTTCCATGCTGCGGATATAGTCATGTTTCTGCTGTGTGCGGCAGCGCTGGGGTGGATAATATGGAGGTCGGTGACATGACGGAACTGAAAGATGTAAGCTTCAGCTATGCAGCGGCTCCGGAAAAGGGCTGCATAAAGCATATGGACCTCACTGTCCCCGACGGGCAGTTCCTGCTGCTGACAGGGGGCTCGGGCTGCGGAAAATCCACGGTGATAAGGCTGCTGAACGGGCTGGTTCCCCACTTCTTCGAGGGGGAGCTCTCGGGTGATGTGCTCATTGACGGCAGGTCCGTCCCGAAAATGGAGCTCTACGAGACTGCTGCCATGCAGGGAACGGTTTTCCAGAATCCGAGGGCGCAGTTTTTTACTGTGGATACAGCGGGAGAGCTGGCGTTCGGCTGTGAAAATCAGGGGATTCCCGAGGCAGAGATACTGTCGCGCATAGACAGGACAGTGGAGCGCTTCCGCATAGCCGACCTCATGGACAGGAACATTTTTGCCATGTCAGGGGGCGAAAAGCAGAAGATAGCCTGCGCATCGGTGGACACAGCTCAGCCGCCGCTGATACTCCTTGACGAGCCATCCGCAAATCTGGACTACGCCTCTACCATGAAGCTGAGAGAGATAATAAAGCTGTGGAAGGCTGAGGGCAGGACCATAATCGCGGCGGAGCACCGTCTTTACTACCTGTGGGACATTGCCGACAGGGCGCTGCTCATACGTGACGGCTCCATAGCCGAGGACTGGAGCAGGGCTGATATGGATGCCATGACAAATGAAAAGCTGGCAAAGCACGGGCTGCGGTCGATACACGACACCGACCCTGCCGCAATAGAGCGCTCATGCAGCCGCGGAGAGGTATTCAGCGTAAAGCCGCATAAGAGGTTCACCTTTCCCACGGAGATACCACTCCATGAGATAACTGCTGTTGTCGGCAGGAACGGCGCAGGAAAGACTACCTTTCTCAGGCATATGTGCAGGAGCGCAAGGCGTTCACGGCGCATATTCATGGTCATGCAGGACGTTGACCACCAGCTGTTCACGGACAGCGTGCTTGAGGAGGTGCTCATAAGTCTGCCCGATGAGGACGAAGGAAAAGCAAGGGAGATACTCCGCAGCCTTGACCTTGAGGACTATGCAGACCGCCATCCCATGAGCCTTTCCGGCGGTCAGAAGCAGCGTGTGGCTATTGCCTGTGCAGCTGCTTCGGGGAGGGATATACTCCTCTTTGACGAGCCCACCAGCGGTCTTGACTATGAGCATATGCAGCAGACCGCGCAGCTTTTCGGTGAGCTCAGGGAGCAGGGGAGAACTATCCTCGTAGTAACACATGACAGCGAGCTCATCGAAGCCTGCTGTACAAATATAATGCGACTGGAGTGAGAAAATGGATAAACCGCTTTACTATATGCTTGACAATCTGAATACGCTTTACAAATGCTCCAATGTCTATCAGGTGGCAGCAGATGAGAACTGCCGCGTGCTGAAGGTGACGGGAAGTGACGGAGAGGGCTTCATGACGCTGTATCAGGTGTTTCAGGGAGTGTATCTCATGTACGATGACTTTCATATGAAGTTCTGCGCCTCTGACTATCAGGCGGCGGATACACTTCTCTGTATCGACCACTGCCGCGAGGGCAGGATCGAGCACGAGTCGGGACACGGCATACGCTACTGCATGGAGCCGGGGGATGTGAGGATAGACAGGCGAGTCCATCACAAGGGCATGGTACATATGCCGCTCTGCCACTATCACGGCATAACTGTCGGATTTCAGACTGACCTTGCCGAGATAGCCATGAAAAAGGAGCTGCCTGCATTTGATATTGACATAAGGGGATTAGCGGAAAAGTTCTGTCCCGATGACAGGGAGTGCCTTATCAGGGACGATGAGGGACTGAACCGCGTTTTCATGCAGCTCTACAACGTAAACGAAAGACTTGGGATAGATTATTTCAGACTGAAGGTCATAGAGCTCCTCATGTGCCTGAAAGCACTTTCACCCGAGGATTTCAGCATTGACAGGCAGTATTTTTCGGCAGCTCAGGCGGAGAAGGTCAAGGTAGTACATGACCTGATAACCGCTCACCCCGAAAGGAACTATACCATAGACGAGCTGGCAAAGATATGCGGACTGCCATCTGCAACCATGAGACGATGCTTCAAGGGAATGTACGGAAGTCCCGTTTATCAGTTCATAAAGGGCTATCGTATGCAGTATGCCGCAGACCTGCTCTTGTCGGACAGAGAGCGGCATATCGCGGATATAGCCCAGAGCGTGGGATATGACAACGCCTCGAAATTCTCGGCGGCGTTTCGCGGAGTAATGGGAGTAACTCCGCAGAAATACAGAAAAGGAGGAGAATGATATGGGAAAGGACAATAACCATTCATTCCGCTGGCTGCTTAGTCAGTCGGGGAGCAGAAAGAACCGCTTTATCGCCAGTGTCATACTTGCGGCACTGAGCACACTGTGCGGCATAGCTCCCTATTATTTCATAGCAAGGATAGTGAGGATGCTGCTGGACGGCAGCTCGGACAAGGGAGCATACATACTCAACTGTGTTATCATACTCCTGCTGTGGCTGGGACACGCGCTGTTCCATGCCGTTTCCACGGCAAATTCTCATGTAGGCACGTTCCATGTGCTTGCGGTCATACGCAAGAAGGCTCTTGACAAGCTGGCGAAAATGCCGCTGGGAGATGTTATATCAAAGCCCTCGGGCTCGCTGAAAAACATCATAGTGGAGCGCATCGACAGCATTGAGCCCACCCTCGCCCATGTGCTTCCCGAATTCACAACGGGCATAGGCGCACCCGTCGTAGTCATGATATATGTGTTCATGATCAGCTGGAAGCTGGGACTTGCGGCACTTATAACCGTACCGCTTGGTATGCTGTGCTATATGCTCATGATGTTCGGCTATGAGCAGAACTACAAGCGCTGCGTCAACGCTACAAAGGCGCTGAACGACGTTTCCATGGAGTATATAAACGGTATCGAGGTGATAAAGGTATTCGGCAAGTCCGAGAGCAGCTACGCGAAATTTGCAGCTGCTGCAAAGGAGTGCGCCGCCAGCTTCATTGACTGGATGAGAAAGTGCAGCGTGTACATGACCTTTGCCATGAGCATAATGCCCGCAACTATGGTGGCTGTTCTGCCAATTGGCGGAATAATGGCTATCCACGGTACTATCAACGCTGCGGACTTCATCACCGTCATAGTCATGACCGTTGGACTTATCGAGCCACTCATAGGCGTAATGTCCTACTCCGACGATATCGCTCAGATGAGCACCATTGTAGGAGAGGTGAGACAGATAATCGACGCTCCCGAGATGGAGCGCCCCGATACACTGACAAAGGTTCCTCAGAGCAGCGATATCGTTCTTGACGATGTTCACTTCGGCTACGGCGAGAAGGAGATACTCCACGGAGTCTCCATGAACATAAAGACAGGCGACTTCATAGCGCTGGCAGGTCCCTCGGGAAGCGGCAAGTCCACTATCGCAAGGCTTATAGCAGGACTGTGGGACGTTGGCTCGGGAAGCCTCTCTCTCGGCGGCATCGATATCAGGGAGATACCGCTGGAGGACTACTCCGACAGGATAGCCTATGTATCGCAGGACAACTACCTCTTTGACCTGTCCGTAAGGGATAATATCCGCATGGGCAGAACAGACGGCACAGCTTCCGACGAGGAGGTTGAGAATGCCGCAAGACAGAGCGGCTGTCACGAGTTCATTATGGGGCTGGAAAACGGCTATGACACCATCGTGGGCAACTCAGGCGGTCACCTGTCGGGAGGCGAGCGTCAGCGTATCGCCATTGCGAGGGCAATGCTGAAAAATGCAGACGTTATCATCCTTGACGAGGCAACTGCCTACACAGACCCCGAGAATGAGGCAGTCATTCAGGAGTCTGTGGCGAAGCTGGTAAAGGGCAAGACCCTTATTGTTATCGCTCACCGCCTCTCCACCATCAAGGACGCAGACCGTATCTATGTCATAAAGGACGGAGCTGTGGCTGAGAGCGGCACACATGATGAGCTCCTTGAAAATCACTCGGTATACGAAAAGATGTGGAAGGCTCATATGGCTTCCAGAGACGGAGGTGAGGACAATGTTTAAGATACTGAAAAACTTCTTCGACTTCTGCACGGCGGAGGACAGGAGAAAATTCTATCTGTCCATATTTCTCAGCTTTGTGCAGGCGCTTTTCGAGGCGATGAAGATACCTGCCATAGGAGTCATGGTAAAGGCTCTCATTGAGAACAATGTAACGGGAAAGACCTGCCTTATCTGTCTTGGCATAATGCTTGTGAGCGTTATCGGCTCGGGCATAGTCAAGACCAAGTCCACCATGCTCCAGACAGAGGGCGGATACAGCACCTGCGCCGGAAAGCGTATGGAGATAGCCGAGCATCTGCGCTATCTTCCCATGGGCTACTACAACGCAAACAGCCTCGGCAGGATAATGTCCGTAGCCACAAACACCATGCAGAGCCTTGAAAACGTGGCAACAAGAGTGGTAATGATAGTTTGCTCGGGCATAGTCACCACAGCTGTCATCACCGTGATGATACTCATATTCGACTGGCGCATAGGACTTGTGCTCTGCTTCGGACTGGCACTGTTCTTTGCTGTGAACAGTGCCATGATGAATGCCTCCGCGGCAATGTCAAAGCAGAAGGTGGAGAAGGACTCCGCCCTTGTGGCAAGAGTTATCGAGTACATACAGGGCATTGCCGAGGTCAGGGCTTACCGCCTTACGGGAAGCCAGAGCCGTCAGCTCAACAAGGCTATCGACGAGAATGAGAATGCCAATATCGCCATGGAGGTAAAGCTCATACCCTTTATGACTGTCCAGAGCTTCATACTGAAGGCTGTGGGAACTCTCATAACCCTTGCATCACTTCTCCTTTATCTCGGCGGCACAATGGAGCTTCTCACCTGTCTGATAATGATAATCAGCTCATACATCATCTACGCACAGCTTGACACCGCAGGAAAGTACTCCGCACTGCTGAGAACAGTTGACGTTTGCGTCAGAAATGCACAGGAGATACTTGACACTCCACAGATGGACATAAACGGCGAGAATGCCGTTCCGTCAAGCTGCGACATCAGCGCCGAGAATATAGGCTTTGCCTATGAGGAGCGCAGGATAATCGACGGTATCTCCCTCGATATCCCCGAAAAGACCACCACTGCCATCGTGGGGCCCTCGGGCGGCGGCAAGACCACTCTTGTGAATCTGCTGTCGCGTTTCTGGGATGTTGACGAGGGCAGAGTTACTCTCGGTGGACGGGACGTAAGAGAATACAGCATGGATGCGCTTATGCGGAATTACAGCTTTGTATTCCAGAGGGTATACCTTTTCCATGATACCATCGCCAACAATATACGCTTCGGACAGCCCGATGCTCCTATGGAAGCCGTTATCGAGGCGGCAAAAAAGGCTTGCTGTCACGACTTCATATCGGCACTTCCCGAGGGCTACGACACTGTCATCGGCGAGGGCGGAGCAAGTCTCTCGGGCGGCGAAAAACAGCGTATATCCATTGCAAGAGCCATTATGAAGGACTCTCCCATCATCGTTCTGGATGAAGCGACTGCAAATGTAGACCCCGAGAACGAGGCAGAGCTCATGCAGGCAGTCGAGGCTCTCACAAAGGAAAAGACCATCATAATGATAGCACACCGACTGAAAACCGTCCGCAATGCCGACCGCATACTTGTTGTCGACCGCGGCAGGATAGTA
The DNA here is from genome assembly GCF_900116855.1 of Ruminococcus flavefaciens. GTDB lineage: Bacteria > Bacillota > Clostridia > Oscillospirales > Ruminococcaceae > Ruminococcus > Ruminococcus flavefaciens_R. The sequence continues at coordinate 99,302 of NZ_UETD01000009.1, read as the reverse complement.
CAGCAGGGCACTCACGATGAGCTCATGGCTCAGGAGGGCATTTACCGCGGCTTCATTCAGGGACGCGAAAAGGCTGTGAGCTGGAAGCTCTGACAGAAAACATGATATAGCATAAATAAAAGGTCTCCGCACTGCAAAGCGCAGTACGGAGACCTTAGCCTTTAGGGGTGGAAATTATCTGAGATACTGAGTGTAGAAGGACTCTATCTTATCAAAGGGGATAGCGTCCTTGCCGCCGCCGTCATAGAGGTCTGTGTGGACAGCTCCCTCAACAACGAGGAGCTCCTTGTTGTCGCCTGTGAGCTTCTTGAAGGCGTCCTCACTGAAATAGCGTGAATGAGCCTTTTCGCCGCATACCACAAGAACTGCCGAGCGTATCTCGTCGGAGTAGGCAAGTATGGGCATATTTATGAATGACAGCGATGAGGTCTTGTTCCAGCCGCCGTTGGAGTTCAGCGAGCGCGGGTGATAGCCTCTGTCGGTCTTGTAGTAGGAGTGGTAGTCCTTTACGAAGAAGGGCGCGTCATCGGGGAGGGGGTCAACTACTCCGCCGCCAAGCTCATATTCACCTGCGGCGTAGTCCTTGATACGCTGCTGATTGAGAGCCTGCTTCATGGCGAAACGCGCGTCAGCACTGTCTGCTTCGTCAAAGTAGCCCTTTGCGTTCACACGGGTCATATCGTACATGGTAGAGGAAACAGTTGCCTTTATGCGTGTATCTATGGCAGCAGCATTTATAGCCATGCCGCCCCAGCCGCAGATACCCAGTATGCCTATGCGTTCGGGGTCAACGTTTTCCTGAAGTGAGAGGAAGTCCACAGCCGCGCAGAAGTCCTCGGTATTTATATCGGGGGAGGCGACATATCTGGGCTGACCGCCGCTCTCGCCTGTGAATGAGGGGTCAAAGGCAATGGTGAGAAAGCCGCGCTCTGCAAGGGTCTGTGCGTAGAGTCCCGAGCATTGCTCCTTTACAGCGCCAAAGGGACCGCATACAGCTATGGCAGCCAGCTTTCCCGAAGCATTCTTGGGCATATACATATCAGCCGCAAGGGTAATGCCATAGCGGTTGTGGAAGGTTATCTTCTTGTGTTCTGTCTTGTCGGACTTGGGGAAGGTCTTGTCCCATTCCTGAGTGAGAGTGAGCATTTCATCTTTCATTTCTGTATACCTCCGTTTTTATCCAGTGTGTAGGTGAAATAATCGAGACAGTCTATCTGCCTGTTACAGCTGTGAACGGTGTCCAGCAGCTGCCTGCGGTATTCGCTGATGAGCCTGTATGCAGCGGTGATATCATTATTGTCAATGAGCGTCATGCACTTTTCGATGGTGCTTTTGTCCATGCCTGCGTCGGCAAGGTTCTGCCTTGCTGCTGAGATAGCGGCGGTGCTGTCTGTCATGTCGTTCACCTCCTGTAACTAAAGTCTAACACAGTCTCGGCAAAATTGCAAATACTTTATATCTAAACCACATTATGCTTGACAGGCATATCACAGAAATGGTATAATTTCATTATAAAAACGGAGGTGCAGTCTATGGAGATACGAGTATTACGCTATTTTCTTGCCATCGCAAGAGAGGGCAGCATAACAAATGCTGCCAATTATCTTCATGTTACCCAGCCCACACTGTCAAGGCAGATAAAGGAGCTGGAGGAGGAAGTGGGGCAGAAGCTCTTTATCCGCGGCAGCCATAACATGAAGCTGACGCAGGAAGGCTTTATCCTGCGTAAACGCGCAGAGGAGATAGTTTCCATGGTGGACAAGACCGAGGCGGAGTTCCGCTCCATGGAGAGCACCGTGGCTGGGGACATATACATCGGCGGCGGTGAGACCAGAGCCATAAGCTATATCGCCGATGTGGTCAGAGAGCTTCGGGAGAAGTATCCCGATATAAAGTATCACCTCCACAGCGGCAACGAGGCTGACGTTACCGAGCGCCTTGACAGGGGGCTCATCGACTTCGGCATACTCGTACAGCCTGCGGACCTTACCAAGTACGACTGCCTGCACCTGCCTGCGGAGGACATATGGGGAGTTGTCATGCGAAAGGACTCACCCCTTGCGGAGAAGCCGTCCATAACAAGGCAGGACCTGCGTGAGCTTCCGCTGATTCTTTCCCGACAGGCAATAGCAGGCAGGAAAGAGGACAATGAGTTCATCAACTGGTTCGGCAGTGATTTTGACAAGCTCAACATTGTCACCACCTTCAATCTCATGTATAACGCGGCTATTATGGTGGAGGCAGGTATTGGCTACGCCGTTGGTATCGACGGTATCACCAATACCGATGTGAACAGTTCGCTGTGCTTCCGCCCTCTTGAACCGAGGATGACCGCAGGTCTGGATGTTATCTGGAAGAAGTATCAGGTGTTCACTCCTGCTGCGGAGCTGTTTTTGCAGCGCTTGCAGGAGCGATATGCCTCTGAGTAATATCATGTAATTCAGAATAGGTATTTGCAATATCAGCTTTTGTGTGTTATGATAAAGATACGGAAAGGAGCTGATCTGCATTATGAAACGGACGTTAAAGATAACAGCTGTATCTGTTATCGCCGCAGCTGCGGTGCTTACGGGAATAACAGCCGCAGGAGCTGCAAAGAAGAATAAATACACAGGGGATGATCTCAGTTCGATGCAGGATCATCTCCTCGGAAAGACACCTGCTGCGGAGGGGGCGGACTACGACGCCGATAACGACGGCGAATGGACATCTCTCGACCTGTGCATAATGAGAAAGGAGGCTGCGGAAGCCATGAACGAGAAGTCTTGTATAACCATAGAAGTGAACGGGCATACTCTCACGGCGGAGCTTGCTGACAACGAAGCCACAAGGGCTCTGGCGGAGCTGGCAGAGGAGGGCTTCACGGCAAAGCTCAATGAGTACGGCGGCTTTGAGAAGGTAGGAAAACTGCCACAGTCTCTGCCAAAATCGGACGAGCGCATTACCACCGAGGCAGGGGACATCATGCTCTATCAGGGAAATCAGATGACCATATTCTACGGCTCCAACACATGGAGCTATACAAAGCTGGGACACATTACGGGAGTCTCTCAGCAGGAACTGAAGGACATCTTCGGCAGCGGTGATGTCACCGTGGAGATATCCCTGAACAAGTGAATGAAATACATAACGGCGCACATCGGCAGGGGAGAGCCACTGCCTTTGTGCGCCTTTTTTCAAGCCCTGTGAAGGACTATCTCATACATTGTTTTCATACGTCCCTCAGGGTCATCTGCGAGGGAGATGGTACCGTTATGTGCCTCAACAATCTTGCGGCTGATAGCGAGACCCAGTCCCGAACCCTTTGTGCCTGTTCGGGATTTGTTGCCCACCACGAAGGGCTCGAAGATGGTCTTTCTCAGCTCCTCGGGGATACCTCTGCCGTTGTCACCGATATTGATGATGATATCGCTGCCCGACTCCTTCATAGCGGCATATATGGCAGTTCCCGGGGGATTATGCCTGTACGAGTTTGTGATGAGGTTCTCGAAAACGCGGCTGAGCTGCTTATGGTCGAAGCTGAACATTATCTCCTCGTCGGGAAGTTCGGCTTCCAGTTCAAAGCCTGCAAGCTCCAGATCCTGATACTTCATGGCGAGGTAGCTCCGCAGGTATTCGCAGAGGTCGCCCTCCTCCATATTGAAGTCGAAATGGGGATGCTCCAGCTTGCTGTACTCATGGAGGGTGTTTACCAGCTCTGCAACTGTCTCCGACTTACGGCATATGCTGTCCAGATACTTCCGCTTTGTGTCATCGTCGACGATATCGTCACTTATAGCCTTTGCATAGCCCTGCATGACGGTTATGGGAGTCTTGATATCGTGGGAGATATCCGCGATCATCTGTCTCTGCTCGTCCTCAAGCTGTTTCCGCTCCTCCTCGCTGGTTTTGAGCTTCTCCATGAGGCGGTTATAGCTTCCGCAGATGTTGTTGAACTCCTTTATCTTTGAGTTTATCTCTGACAGCTCGTTATTGACGAGAGCCGACTGTGAGAAGTGCTCAAGAGCCTGATCCAGCTTTTTCAGCTCCTTTGAGAGCCGTATTATGATCTTTATACCGAACAGGATAATGATGATTATGACAAAGATATAGAGCGATAGTGTGGCGTAGCTGCTGAATAATGCCATTTTCATGTTCAGCTTTCGGTAAAGCTCGGAATATGCGGGCTCATAATGCATAATGCCGGTCACAAGATAATCCTCTTCAAACGCCTTTTCTTCTTCTTTCGTGGCATCGGGAAATACTTCAAAGTATACAGACTTTATTTGTTTCTTGGCAAAGTGATCATAGGTAATGTTTATCATATCAATGGAGAAAAGTATGATCACCAGCATTGCCAGCAGATTGCCGAGGATATAGATCACCAGACTGCTTTTGGGCTTTTTATTTCTTTTTTTCAATTTTGTATCCCAGTCCTCTCACTGTTTTTATGTATGTGGGGGATTTGCTGTTATCGCCCAGCTTGTCGCGGAGCTTTGAGATATGCACCATCATGGTGTTGTCGTCGGTCTCATAGAAATCGCCGTTGATGCGCTGATATATCTGCGCCTTTGTGAATACCATGCCCGGCTTTTCCATAAAGAGGGACAGTATCTTGAATTCGGTAGGGGTCAGCATTATCTCCTCGCCGTTTTTATAGAGTATGAACTTTTTGGTATCCAGCTTCAGCTCGCCCACTGTGAGCATATCGCCGTTTTCCTCGGCGGCGGAGCTGTCCAGCTTGTACTTCCTGCGCAGATTTGACTGTATTCGGGCGATGACCTCCAGCGGATTGAAGGGCTTGGTGATATAGTCATCGGCGCCGATGTCAAGCCCCAGTATCTTATCGCTGTCCGCATTCATGGCGGAGAGTATGATTATGGGGATATTGCTTATCTCGCGTATCTTTTTTGTGAGTTCATAGCCGTTTATCACAGGCATCATGATATCCAGCAGGGCAAGGTCGGGCTTTTCCGAAAGCATGAGCTCATAGGCTTCGCTTCCGTCGTATGCGCTGACCACCTCAAAGCCCGAGTTCACAAGGTACAGCCTGAGCACCTCCTGAATATCGGTGTCGTCCTCGGCAACGAGTATCTTATATGTCATAGGGAATTCCTCACTTCCGTATATGTCAGAATGAGGCCACTTCATGAAAGTGACCTCTATTGAGCGCATTGACACAGTTATCAATGCTGTATATGTATTATATCATGGAAATCAAGTTTTTGCAACGTAAAGAGTTATCATTCGTATCTCAGGGCGTCTATGGGATTCATTTTAGCGGCCTTGCTTGCAGGATAGTATCCGAAGAATAATCCGAACAGCATTGAGAAGCCAACGCTGATGATTATGGAGGATGCCTCGGCGCTGCCGCTTATGCCCATGAGAGAGCTCATGAGCTTGCCCAGCAGGAGACCTGTCCCCACTCCTACTGTACAGCCAAGCATACATATCATAATAGCCTCGATGAGAAACTGTGTGCGGATATTTCCGTTTGTAGCGCCCAGCGCCTTGCGGGTGCCTATCTCTCTTGTCCTCTCGGTTATGGACACCACCATGATGTTCATGACGCCGATACCGCCTACTACGAGGGATATTGCGGCGATAGCCATGAGCACCAGCTTCATGATGCTGATTATCATAGCCACGGAGTCCAGAGCCTCCTGAAGTACCAGCACATCTGCCTTGTAAGCGTCATTGTCCTTGTAGAACTCGGTGTTGATATAGTTTTCAAGGTCTTTTTCAAGCTTGTTGAGATCAGTGTCCTTTTTGGCAAGGGCACAGAAGTCTGTGAAGCAGCTCTCCGCGACAGGCTTCTGTGAAGCGTTATCGTATGGTACGAAAGCAGGCTCGCCTGTTGAGCCGAACAGCATATCCTGCATCATCGACTCCTTCTCCTTGTGGTAGACGCCTACGACAGTGTAGTTGAAGAAGCTGTTGTCCTTGCGGCATTCGAGGGTCTTGCCGAGGGCGTTTTCGGTGCTCCCGTAGAGCATTTCCGCCTTCTTGTCGGGGAGCATTATCACTGACTTTCCCGAGCTGTATTCCTCGGCAGTTATCGCCCTGCCTGCAGCTATATTTATGGTGCCTTTCATTTTCAGACCGCAGGGATTTATGCCGCAGATGTTGATGTCATTGCTGCCTGTTTTCATGGTACCGAGGTCGTATGACATGATTATGCCCTCGAGCCTGTCCGAGAATTTATCCTGAAGCTTCTCAAAGGTCTTAACATTATATTGGTCGGAGTTTCGCATCTCTCTCACGCTGTCATCGTAGTTCTGCTCGTCATTGATGTCATCCTGTCCTTTCTGTATAAGGAAGAAGTATACCCGACGGGACTCGGGGCTGCTCATGGTATCCACGGTATAGCGCTTCATTCCGTTGCCCAGTATCATTATGGTGATGACGGCAGCTATACCTATGACTATACCCAGTGTAGTCAGCAGGGAGCGCATTTTGTTGGCTTTCAGCTCATTGAGTGCAAGGAGAATATTGTCTTTCAGCATAAGCGCTGCCCCTCCTTTCGGAAATGATCCTGCCGTCCATAAGGGTGAGGACTCTTTCTGTTTTCTCAGCCAGCTCGTTCGAGTGGGTGATGAGGATAATAGTTATGCCCTTTTCGCGGTGGAGCTTATGGAAAAGGTCCATTATCATGCGTCCTGTTGATGAGTCGAGAGCGCCTGTGGGCTCGTCTGCGAGGATGATTGAGGGCTCATTTGCCAGAGCACGGGCAATGGCTACACGCTGCTTCTGACCGCCCGAAAGCTCATCGGGAGTGTGCTTCATTCTCTCCTTCATGCCCACCATTTCCAGCAGCTCTGCTGCCCTTTTCTTTCGTGAGCGGCTTCCCATACGGGCATACATCATTGGCAGCTCCACATTTTTCAGTGCGGAGTTTCGCGGTATGAGGTTGTAGGTCTGGAAAACGAAGCCGATCTCCCTGTTGCGTATGTGAGAGAGCTCTCCGTCCTTAGCGGAGCAGATATCCGTGCCGTTGAGGGTATACGAGCCGAGGGAGGGGCGGTCCAGAGCACCGATGATATTCATGAGTGTGGATTTGCCAGAGCCTGAAGCTCCCACTATGGACACAAATTCGCCCCTGTTGACTGTCAGGTCTATGCCGTGAAGTATCTCCAGCTCATTGGGAGTCCCCACATAGAAGCGCTTGTATATGTTTTTAAGGTCGATGACCGTATTTCTGTTCATGCTGCACCCCCATCAATAGAACAGTTCTGAGCCGCTGTTCTTATCGCTGTCGGATGGAACGATGACCTTTGTATCCTCGGTTATGCCGCTGCCCGATATCTCTGTGTAGTAGTCGTTGCTTATACCGGTTTCCACGGCGACCTTTTCAGAGTTCTTGCCGTCTGTGGAGATGTTTATGTAGCTGCTGCCGTCAGTGTCGGTGATGATGCAGTTATCGGGAACAGCCAGCACATCGGACTTTTCCGCGGTGATTATATTCAGCTTGGCAGTCATACCGATACGAAGCCCTTCGGGCTGAAGGATGAAGTCTGCCTTTAGCGCATAGTCAGTTGTACTTGCATTTCCGCCGGGTTCCGTAAGAGAAGGCTGGCTCGGAGTAGGTGCCACGAAGCTGAGCTTTCCGCTGTAAACATCATGGCTGACAGCACTGACAGTTATCTCCGTGTTCTGATCCTTGCTCAGCTTGGCGATATCGAACTGGTCTGCCGATGCGGAAACGATAAAGCTGCTGTCGTCTTGTACAACAGCAATAGCGCCTCCGCTGTACAGTTCGCCGTCCTTTACATTGACGGCAGTTATAATACCATCGCAGTCCGCTCTTACTGTGCATTCCCCGATACTGCGTTTCAGCTCCGCAACTTTGCGCGTTGGCTCTGACAGCATATCCTCTGCGGATAAGCCTGTTGTTTTGAGCACATCCGCTTTTGCGGCAATATCCCCTGAAATGGTCTCATCTGTATCGGCTTTTGCATCTGATGCAGATGACACAGCTGTCCTTGCTTCATCTGCGAGACGGTCTGCGGCGGAAAGAGCGCTTTTCAGCTCCTTTTCCTCTATTATGGCGTCGGACAGCTCGCCTGAGTATTTCTGTGCTGCTGCGGCAAGCTCTTTTGCATGAGCCTGTGCCTCTGCAAGAGCATCGGCGGCATCATCGGCAGCCGATGACGCCCTGTCACAGGCTTCCTTAGCGGCAGCTGTCTCCTCGGGAGAAGCTCCCTCGTCGGCAGTCAGTCTGTCGAAGTCGGCTTTCAGAGCTGCGTATTCTGACTTTGCGGCGTCGGAGGCAGCTTTCAGCTCCGCAGCGTATGCTGCTGCCTCCTCAGCCTGCTGAGCAGCCTGTTCGGTCAGCCCTGACTTGTATATCCTGTCATTCACAGCGTTATTGTAGCTGTCGGAGGTCTCCTGCTGCTGAGCAAGAGCCTTGCTGTACGAGTCCTTTGCCTCTGAGACCAGACGGCTGCTCCTTGCGGTCTTTTCAGCCTTGTCCGAGACTGCATTGTCATACATTCGCTGAGCAGCTTTGAGGTCGATGTCATTTCTTGCGGCAGTATTCTCCAGCTGTTTTTCCGCTGCTGAGAGCTGCTCCTGAAGGTCCTTATCGTCAAGGACGGCGATAACGTCGCCTTTTTTCACTCTGTCGCCCACCTTGACCTTTACTTCTCTGACCTTGGTGTTTACGGCATTGCTGCTGACAGAGGAGACATTGCTGCTGCCGACGGTGCCGGAAACGGTAACGTACTGCTTTATGTCCATTCTCTCAACGGCAACTGTATGCTGAGCGGCAGCAGTTTCGGGTGCTGACCCGAAAGCGCTGTATACCGCCATACCTCCCAGTGATAATGCGGCAGCTCCGCATATGCATATAACAGCTGTTCTTGCTTTATGTTTTCCCATTTCATATCCCTCCGTGGTTTGTTGTTATGAGCATATTATAAACCGCTAATCTGTATTTCCGCTTCATGTAATCTTAAGATTTCTTAACACTTACCTTAAAGAATATTAAGACAGCAGTTCTTCTGAACGCTTTAAGCGGACGTTGTACGATATGTACAATGGGGGAGAAGTAATTTCGGTATTTTTACTGGTTGAATGAAGCTTCATAAAGTGGTAAAATTTAATTAGCATATTACGGAGAGTCATCTTTTCACAAAGGAGGTAAAAGTCATGCCAATGCCTGTTATTATCGCTGTTGCGGCAGCAGTCGCCGTTGTTCTTCTTGTTGTGGTATTTGCCCTGAGGAAGAAAAAGTCGGTAGCTGAGGAGGCATATTACAGCGAGCAGCTCAGGAGAGAGCAGGAGCGCACTGCACAGAGGGAGGAGGCGGAGCGTCAGCGCCGCAAAGCCCTGCGTGAACGTGCGGAGAAAAACTGAATGACAAAAAGCGCAGACCATTGCTGTAATGCTTATACAGCTGGCAATTCAGCAAGAAAAAATCCACCGGGACCTGATGGAAGCTCCGGTGGATTTTTTTATCTCTTTTTATCATCTATGATATCATTTTCCGAAAATGCTTCGGGCTGAAATACCACAGTCCCTGATTCTGTACGAATGGAATACATCTCACTTTCAAACATTTTTCTTATTAAGCTAATGAAACTTCTTAATATCATAACTGATATCTTTATAATTTTTTTATGGCACATATTTTTCATTGGAGCAATATTTTATCAACATCGTCCGGCTTTCCACATCCGCTCTGTACAAATGAGTACCGAGCGGAAAATGTGCTGTATGGAATTCTTACCTGTTACCATTTGTGCAGCTCCTTTCCTGTGTGGTATGTATATATTATAACCTGTATTTTATGCTTTGTCCAATCCCAATGATTTATCGGAAGCTATAAAAACAGGCTATATACCGGAAGATTTTTCAGCAACCGTTTCACACCGTAAAAAACAGCCTCTTCATTATAGAAGAAGCTGTTTTATAGTTTCATTTAAATGTATTGTTTAGGAGGTTGTACACTAAATGCTTTCAGCTAATATTTGTTTTCCTGTGTAACATCGTGATCTGCTGCACATTCGGTCTGTTCCTTTCACGATGGAGCGGAGCATACCAAGCATACAGGATATTCTTTTTTTCATTCCCACCGCTCCTTTCGTTTGGTGTGACTTTATTATATCACGGAGCGGCAGGTTTGTCCAATGCAAAAAATCCATTACTGATTATAGGTATACACTATATACTATGCCTTGCATATATCCTTTATGACCTCGCCTGCAATTATAAGTCCGGCGACAGACGGCACAAAAGCTGTGCTTCCGGGGATATCACGGCGCTCTGTGCATTTATGCTGTGCTCCCGGAGGACAGATACAGTGTGTACGGCAGGATATGGACATATCCTCGATAGGGCGAGTAGGCTTTTCCTCGGAGTATACGACCTTCAGCTTCCTTACCCTGCGCTTGCGGCACTCTATACGCATTACCTTTGCAAGGGGACACATTCTTGTATCGTATATATCCGCAACGCGAAACGCAGACGGGTCAAGCTTGTTGCCTGCACCCATACTGCTGATAATAGGGATATGAAGCTCCTGTGCCTTCATAACAAGAGCAAGTTTTGCCGTAACGGTATCGACTGCATCGACAATATAATCGTACTCTCCGAATGGGAACTCATCTTCGTTTTCGGGAAGGAAGAAGCACTTGTGTATACGGATATCCGCATCGGGATTTATCTCTTTCATTCGTTCAGCCATGACATCTGCCTTGTACTTTCCCACTGTTTTTCTTGTGGCGATTATCTGGCGGTTGAGATTTGTAAGACAGACCTTATCATCGTCAATAAGGTCGAATTTATATACACCGCTTCTCACAAGAGCTTCGCAGACGTATCCGCCTACACCGCCGATACCGAATACTGCCACCCTTGCATCTGCAAGCTTATTCATTCCCTCACGTCCTAAAAGAAGCTGTGTTCTTGAAAACTGATTCAACATAATGCTCACCTTTTAACATAGTAATATTATCGATATAATATGATTATATAACAGGCTAAAGAATATGTCAATATCTTATTCTTACAAAACTTATTGACAAAGTAGATTTATAAAGCTATAATATTCTCATACCGATTTAATATTTACAGAGGTGAAATATATGAAGAAAGAGATCAGACAAGCTATTTATGACAAGTATATTGCACCGACAAAAAAAGAACGTCCCGACTATATCGGAGTCGAGATAGAAATGCCCGTTGTAAACCTCAGCGGACAGGCTGTTGATGAAGCGGTTTCAATTGAAGTCGCCGAAAGATTTATTGATCATTTCAGCTTCATAGTATCAGGCAGGGACGCCGACGGAAATATAACATCTGCAAAGGATACACAGACAGGGGATATCCTGTCTTTTGACTGCTGCTATTCCAATCTTGAACTTTCATTCGGCAAAGCTGTGGGACTGTTTGAGATAAAGGAAGGGTTTGAAAAATACGTCTGTTTTCTCAATGCCGAATTTGCAAAACACGGCTACACTCTGACAGGTATGGGAGTAAATCCCCATGCGGATATAAACCATAATCTTCCCATTCAGAATGAGCGCTACCGTATGCTATACCATTATCTTCATTCCTATCTGAAGCATACCGATGAGGTGGATATGCGTTTTCATAAACGTCCGGATTTCGGTACATTTACCAGTGCTTCACAGGTACAGCTTGATGTGAGCTACGAGCAGCTGACCGATGTTATCAACGTTTTCGGACTCCTTGAACCCTACAAGGCGATACTTTTCGCCAACTCATACCTGCCCGATTATCCCGAATTCCTCTGCGTGAGAAATATGCTATGGGAACACAGTATGCAGGGCTATAATCCGCATAATGTTGGAATGTTCGGGAAGTCACTGACGAATACCGACGAGCTTATCGACTATATCGGCACTCAGTCTATCTACTGTACAATGCGTGACGGAAAGTATGTGAACTTCACACCGCTGACAGTCAATGAATTCTTCTCTCATGACCTTGTTGAGGGAGAATTCTTCGATGGGAAAGGCTATCGGAAGATAGAATTTGCTCCCGAAGCAGGGGACCTTGAATATCTCCGCACTTTCAAGTTCGAGGACCTTACATTCAGAGGTACCATTGAATACAGAAGCTCCTGCTGTCAGCCCCTTTCGGAGGCTCTGACAGTCGCGGCGTTCCATACGGGACTGAAAGAAAAGCTGTACGAGCTCAAGGGGATCGTTGAAAATGATGAGGTCATTTATTCGCATGGCTTCAATGCCACGGAGCTCCAGAAGCTTCTGTCAAAGCAGAAGCTCCCTGAGTATATCGATGAGGGAGCAGTCGAACGGCAGCTTATCCGCATACTCGACCTTGCATCGGCAGGATTACAGCAGCGTGAGCTTGGTGAGGAAGTATTGCTTTCTCCGCTTTATGAAAGAGTGTACAGACATACAAATCCTGCAAGAACTATGCTTGACGGCATAAAGAACGGCATACCCATCGAAAGCTATATCAGGCAGTATGCCGCAATATGAGGTGGATCATGAGCAGTAACGATATCAGAAATGCAGTCATGACTGACAATGAACTGCATTTTTCTCATAACGGCAAAGACTATCTTTTATACGGCTGGGAGCAGTGCGACGGCTATTTCCTCAGTCTGGAATGTGACTGCAAACTTATATGGCAGTCAGCGCCTATGTCAAAGTCCGAGTGTATTGATGAATTTGTTCGCTATTACGCGAAATTGTAACTGACAATAGTTATCGGATATGCAGTTGACAGAAATGAAGAGCGTAGAAAAACTGAATGACAAAAAGCGCAGACCACAAGGTCTGCGCTTTTCTGTGCCGTTTCATTGTTATCCGGCAATTATCCTCTTTATATTATCAATAAGTTCAGGATCGTCACACATAAGTATCTTGTCTGTCACTTCAAGACATATATCATCGGGATCGTCAAGGTATTTTGTTCCGTTTTCTTCAAAAAAGCTCTGTGCATCTATTCTGAGCGAGGTATTATTCTCGCCTTCGATCAACTGCATAACAAAGATATGATCATCGTCCATCATGCTGAGTTCGATACACTGTGTAGCATCGTAATTATCATCAGGGAAGAGGAGATCATGCTGTTCTGTATAATCGCTCTCATACCAGGCGGTGCTGTCGAGAAGATCGGAGATTAATTTCAGCTTATCCTCGGGGATACTGTCGGTGCCGTAAATCATCTGAAGATAGGAGTTATCGTAGCCATCAGTGTACTTCGTGTTCAGGTCAACCACGTCATAATGAAGATGATTTTCTGAATTAAGATCTAAGTCACGGAAGCGCCAGTCATTGGTGGTAAGGTCAGTGATGATCTCAGGGAGTGGAGCGTTTTTGCTTCTGCCCAATATTTCTGAGATTTTTTCTTCAATAGTATTGTCAGGACAAGAGCCTAACCACATAACTGTGTTATCGCTGCCATTATACTGACCGTTTTCATCGACTTCATATTTTACATATCCGAATATTGTTGAATCGGGATTTGACTCGATATTGAGTAAAGTGTGTGTACCGTTATTTTCTTCTCTGGAAAGAACTAAATTTGCATCTGGGCTGATCTGCTTGGGAGATTCAGATGCCTGATCAAAGTCGCAGCTGCTGAGGAGCTCATATATAGCCCTCTTTTGTTCCTCTGAGAGCAGTACGCGGTCGTCCTCTGTTGACCAGTCGCTGTTGAGGAAGCTGTTGTGTATGCTGTATCCCAAGTCTCTGCCCATTATCTCGGAGAGCTTGTTTACAAGGCTGATGTAGTCGATATCATAGGTCTTTATCTGACGTGCGGAGCCTTCTGTGCGCTTATAGTTAGCCATGCCATCGTATTCGGACTCTGTCTCGTATCTGAAGCTGTCCCATGTAAGGGTATTGTTGTCGCCGTTGAGGGACAGCATATTGAAGTCTGAGCCGTCCATGGAGATAAATGTCATTCTGTCGATGCCAACCAGCCAGAAGGGCTTTGTCTTGGGCTCAACAGACTCATTCCACTCAAGGCTGTTGAAAAGCTCCTCGATCTGTTTGCTCTGCTCAGCAGAGATGACCTCGCCGCTGCCGAAGGTGATCTGCGTTTCCTCGTCAGATTTGACGAATATCTGCTTCTCTGCGTCCTCGCCGCCGGGAATGAAGTACTCGCGTTCGGAGAAGTTGCCGAAGGGAGCAACGCCTTTATATTCGGGCTCTGTGGGAGTTTCCTCCTCGTCCTCGGAGCTGAGTATCTCATTGATAGTGGACTTGAAAAGGTCGTAGTCTATCTTGTAGGCCTCAACGGACATATCATCGTCGGTCATGAAGTACTGACCGTCCTGTTCTTCAAAGTTGAAATGGGTATAGTTGAGGACACCGAACTCACCCACATCGTATATTTTTACTGCTTTTATCTCATTGTCGCGGCAGTAGATGAAATACGGGTCACTTTCGTCCGCATTTATGGGAGCAGGCGCATCTTCTATTGTGGAAATATCGATGGTCTCTGCCTCGGTGACAGCCTCGTTCACAACACCTATGGCTTCATCGGTATCTGCGGCGATCTCCTCATAATCATAATTATTGAAGAAATCAGCTAACTTATCGCGCTTCTGCTGTGATATTATCGGACCGCTGAAAAGCTCGAAATATCCGTATGCTTCAGGACTGTCCTCTATCGTAACGGTTCTCATTGAATCTCTGTTGTAGTCACAGAGCTGATACTCCAGCTCGGAAAAGTCGCCGAAGGGAGCGACCTTCTTCTGGGTATCGAGCTGACTCTCGGCGGCAGGAGTGTTTCTGAACCGCTTTAATGCGTAAGCGCCGCCTGTTGCACCTCCGACTACCAGAGCGCAGGCTGCTGCGATACTGAGTCCGCGCTGCCACTTGGGACGGCGGTAGACCTCAACGCCGCTGACTGTCTGCTCTTTTTCTGTGTCAGGTGCAGATGTATTATTGAATTTTCTTTCGCTCATTCTGAATATTTTCTCCTTTTCTCTATTGTCACGGGGAGGAAATTCAGCTTCAAGCCTGTCGGTAACGCTGCTTTCGGCATTTTCGAGAATATCAAATTCATTTTTCTCATTCATGACTTCACCTTCCTTCATCGTCTTCCCTGAGAATGTCTCTGAGTCTGCTCAGGGCACGGCTGAGCCTTTTGCGGACCGTATTTGGCTTCATGTCTATCATATCGCCTATGTCCTCGGAGCTCCTGCCGTAGTAGTATTTCTGTATGATAATGGTCGAATCGGGTTCACCAAGGGATTTCACGGCGTCAAGCAGAGCGTGAGCGGTCTCAGTCCTTTCTGCCTGCTCGTCTATCCTCTCATCGGAGGAGAGCTGCACAGCCTCATCGGCGTCAAGGGACACCGAAGCCTTTATGCCTGAGTTCAGCCGTCTGAACGTATCTACGGAGCGGTTCCGCGCTATGGCGGAAACAAATCCCTTAATATTGCCGCTGTGGCTGCTTTCAGAGTTGTACTTGGTGAATATCTCCGCAAAAACATCGCTTATACATTCGTCGATATCCTCGGGAGTTCCGAGGCTTCTCAGACGGTTGAAAACGATAGTATAAACGTAGTTGTAGTACTCATCGAAAATGAGCCTGTGGGCTTTTTCGGGTGAGCTGCTGAGAAGCCGGCGGAGCTGTTGGTCTGTCATCTGATCCCTCCTCGTTTTATTATGGACATCTCTAAAAAACTCGTTTTGAGAGACGTCCTTTGACAGCGGGGCTGCCGAAGCAATTCAATGCGCATTTGTAACGCTCTGCAAATATACTCGCAGAAATTGAGACTTCCGTGACACAGGGACGGAAGATTTTTTTGAAAAAACATGAAGTTAAGTGATAAAGCATCAGAATTTTGCTAAAAATAGCGGAAAAAGCCTTGTAAATCCGAAAAATATGTGATATAATTCAGTTAAGGGGTAACATTTTTGGTTACACAGGAGGATATTAAAATGAAGATCGGATTTATCGGAGCGGGAAAAGTTGGCTTTTCCCTCGGCAGGTATTTTGTCGGGAACGGTCTGGAGGTCTCGGGCTATTACTGCCGCAATGTACAGTCATCGGCAGAGGCAGCCAAGTTCACGGGAACGAAGTTCTACGATAATGTGGCTGAGCTTGTGAAGGACAGCGATGTTATATTCATAGTTGTTCCCGACGGAGCCATAACGGAGAACTATTATGCCATCAGAGAGCTGGGCATCGGCGGAAAGCAGCTCTGCCACTGCAGCGGAGCACTTTCGGCAGCGGAAGCCTTTCCCGAGATCGGGAGATACGGTGCAGCAGGCTGTTCCGTTCATCCCTTGTTTCCTATCAGCAGCAAGTATGACTCTCACAGGGAGCTGAAAAACGCCTTCTTCTGCATAGAGGGCGACGAGGCGGCTGCGGCTGAGTGGAAGGGGATACTGGACAAAATGGGCAATCCCACACGGCTCATAAGCGGCAGTGCAAAGAGCGAATACCACGCAGCCTGCGCAGTGTCGAGCAATCTTGTCTGCGCTCTTGCGGCGGAGAGCCTTTCCCTTATGGGTAAGTGCGGCTTTTCCGAAAAGGAAGCCCTCAGCGCTCTTGAGCCGCTGATAATCAGCAATATCAGGCGGATACTTGCGGTGGGACCCACGGAAGCCCTTACCGGACCCGTTGAGCGCAACGATGTCATGACTGTACGCAGACATCTTGAATGTATCGAAGCAGGAGCAGACCGTGAGATGTACAGAGCTGTATCGCGGAAGCTTGTGGAGCTTGCACAGAAAAAGCACCCTGACAGCGACTACACGGAGATGCGCCGCCTGCTGAAATAATATCAGAATTTGAGAAATAAACGAAACGGCACTTTCATTTGAAAGTGCCGTATTATTTTACATAAGTGCGCCGTGCTTTTCGTAATCGGCTACCCTGACGATCGCATTTTTATCGTCCACGAATACCACTTTCGGGCGGTGAGTCTTTATCTCCTCGGGAGTCATAGCCGCATATGACATTATGATGACGGGATCGCCCTTTTGTCCCGAACGGGCAGCAGCTCCGTTAAGGCAGATAACACCGCTTCCGCGCTCGCCTGCGATAACGTAGGTCTCGATACGGCTGCCGCTGTTGACGTTGACGATATGAACGCGCTCGTACTCAAAGAGACCTGCGGCGTCCATAAGGTCCTCGTCGATAGTGACGCTGCCGACGTAGTTGAGCTCCGCCTGAGTGATAACAGCGCGGTGTATCTTGCTTTTGAGCATTGATATTTCCATGTACGCCTCCTTATACGTCTTCCGTGAAGAAGTTGTCGATAAGGCGTGTGCTGCCGATATAAACGGCGATAGCGCAGAGGGCAGGGCGGTCAAGGGAGGTTATCTGCTGCATTGTGGCACAGTCAACTATCTTGACGTAATCTATACGGGCAAGGGGCTCGGCTTCGATGAGCTTTTTCATGCTTGCGATTATAGCGGAGCAGTCACGCTCACCCTTTTTCACCATATCCATTCCCAGGAATATGGACTTTGAGAGCACCAGAGCTGCCTTTCTCTCGGCTTCGCTGAGGTAGGTGTTTCGTGAGCTCTTTGCCAGACCGTCTGCCTCACGGATTATGGGGCAGCCGATAATTTCTATATCCATGTTGAGGTCATCGACCATATGGCGGATAACAGCCAGCTGTTGAGCGTCCTTCTTGCCGAAGTAGGCTCTGTCAGGTTTTACTATATTGAACAGCTTCGATACTACCGTGCATACACCTCTGAAGTGTACGGGACGGCTGAGACCGCAGAGCTCCTGTGTGAGCACTGTCATATCTACAAAGGATGAGAAACCCTCGTGGTACATCTCCTCAGGCTCGGGATGGAAGATAAGGTCGCCGCCGTGAGCCTCAACCAGAGCGGCATCGTGGTCGATGTCTCTGGGATAGCTTTCAAGGTCCTCCGTGGGACCGAACTGCATGGGATTAACGAAATCCGATACCACGGTCCTGTCGTTGTCTCTGTGAGAGGCATCGATAAGGCTTGCGTGTCCCTCGTGGAGATAGCCCATTGTAGGCACGAGACCTACTGTGAGCCCCTGAGCTCTCCATTCCTTTACCTGTGCGCGTACTTCCGCTATTGTCTTTACTATTTTCATATCAGTCACACTCCTTCATAAGCTCGTTTATAACATCATCGTCCACAGCATATGTATGCTCATCAGCAGGGAAGCTTCCTTCCTTTGTCTCGCTGATGTAGTCCGTGATACCCTGACGCATGAGCGCTCCCACTTCCGCAAAGCGCTTTACGAACTTAGGTGTATGACCTGTTGTGAGTCCCAGCATATCCTGATATACGAGCACCTGACCGTCACAGCCATTGCCTGCACCTATACCGATAGTGGGAATGAACAGTTTCTTTGTAATGATATCCGCAAGCTTTGCAGGGATACCCTCCAGAACTACTGCACAGGCGCCTGCCTCCTGAATTTCGAGAGCATCGGCGATGAGCTTTCTTGCCTTGTCAAGGCTCTTGCCCTGTACCTTGAAGCCGCCGAAGGCGTTGACCGACTGGGGAGTGAGTCCGAGGTGTGCAACAACGGGAATGGATGCATTTACAATAGCTCTTATCTGGTCGCAGACTTCCGCGCCGCCCTCCAGCTTTACAGCGTTTGCACCGCCCTCCTTGATGAGCCTTCCTGCGTTGATAACAGCGTCCTGAACGCTTACCTGATATGACATGAAGGGCATATCAGCAATAACGAAGGCATTCTCGGCACCTCTGGATACTGCGGCAGTATGGTGGATCATATCCTCCATGGTAACGGGCAGAGTGTTCTCATAGCCCAGCATGACCATACCGAGGGAGTCCCCGATGAGGATAGCGTTGACGCCGCACTCGTCAATGATCTTTGCTGTGGTGTAGTCGTAAGCAGTAAGCATCGTGATCTTGTCACCTGATTGCTTCTGCTTCAGCAGAGTTGAAACAGTGTTCTTCATATTCTATTTTCTCCTTAAAAGATGTTACCTTTCCGAGTACACGGATAAGATACAAGGATATTATAACAGTGATTTGTGACGGATGTGTGAATATACGGGACTTTCCCGAAAAATCATCAATGAAGTACAAACGACTCCCGAAAGGCAGGTGCAGTTTTGTATCATTTCATATATTTTTCGTGAGGGCATAAAAAGAGCGCCGCAAGAACGGGCTTCTGCGGCGCCTTTGTTTCATTTAAGCTGCACTGTTACGGGGGTGCAGCGTTAAAGGGGTAAAAGGGGATTGGATGGAAATTCAATTGCTCTATGGGGAATCCCGTTACGGGAAAGAACAATTATGTATGGATAAGTTTATTATTCAGCTGTCTCAGTCTCTGCTGAAGCCTCTGTTGCAGACTCAGCCTCTGCCTGTGCAGCCTTGAGAGCTTCTCTCTCCTTGGGACCAAGGTGCTCATGTGCGGGACCCTTGGGTGCCTCGGGAGCTACAGGAGGAGCAGGGGGCTCGGGCTTCTCGCCGTCAGCAGGTGCAACAGGAGGAGCAGGAGGCTCGGGCTTTTCACCGTCCTCGGGAGCTACGGGCGGTGCGGGAGGCTCAGGCTTCTCGCCATCTTCGATAGCAACAGGAGGAGCAGGAGGCTCGGGCTTCTCGCCGTCCTCGGGAGCTACGGGCGGTACGGGCGGCTCAGGCTTCTCGCCATCAGCCTTAGCGAAGTGAACGTGAACAGTTACGTCCTTAACGTTCTCTATCTGATCCTTGAGCTCGTCAGTAACGAAGTCGAGGTCGTTGATGTCGATGATGCCGCGGAAGCTGTTGAACAGGTCTGTTACATTGAGAACAGTAGGACCGCCTGCGGGCTTAGCGGGCTTCTCAGCCACTTCGCCGTCCTCAGTTGTCTCAACTGCCTCGGGCTTCTCGTTTGTGTCGAAGTGAACATCTACCTTCTTGATGTTGTCCCAGTTTTCGATGATATCATCTGTGAGGATATCGATCTTGTTAGCGTCGATGAAGCTGCGGATCTGATCGAGGAGATCAGTTACATCGAGAACGATGGGCTTAGCAGGCTTCTCAGCGTCTTCCTCGGGAGCTGCAGGGGGCTCGGGCTTCTCGCCGTCTTCCTCGGGAGCTACGGGCGGTGCAGGGGGCTCAGGCTTTTCGCCGTCTTCCTCTACTACGGGAGCAGCCTCTGTTGCATCCTCAACAGCTTCGGTTGCTTCCTCAACAGCCTCTGTTGTTTCCTCAGCTGCAACTGTTACAGCTGTCTCTTCTGTTTTCTCGTTTGCAGCAAATGTGTTAAGTCCTGCTACAGATGAGAGAACAGACATAGCAGCGATTGCAGCGAGAATTTGCTTCTTGTTTTTCATGATTGATTACTCCTTTACATGATTTATTTTACTCCTCATTGACGGGGAGTTGAACACCTGTTTTGTGTTACATTAACAGGATACGGAGCAGGATGAAAAAAAGAGGGGTGATATGAAAAAAATTTCCGAAAATATTTTTTGCGGTCTGCAATTGACGGTATATTGCATAAAAATGAAGCACAGGACGCCTTACGGTGACGTCCTGTGCCTCTGTCTATATATTCATGTTTTCTCAGGGGGGAGGGGAGCAGGCGGAGCGGGATGAACAAGTTCCGCTTCACCTGTTATGATATCTTTCTTTGGTTCGTCAGCCATGGGGTCTATATGTACATCTTCCATGGTGACAGCTGCATCTGCCACAGGAGCAGCTGCATGAGGAACTGCCTTTGGCGGAGCCGCTTCGTGGTGTACCTCCGGTTTGGGCGGTTCGGCACCGTCATCGGGCTTGGGCGGCTCCGGCTTTTCACCCTCGGCAGGCTTGTCAGCCTCCTTGGGCGGCTCGGGATCGTTTGCAGGAGCTGGAGGTGCAGGAGGTTCCTTTACCTCTGCCGGCTGCTTGACCTCTCCCTTCGGAGGAGCAGGCGGTTCTGCGGGAGCTGCCGGTTCAGCGGCAGGGGGTGCAGGTGGCTCGGGGAGCTTTTCGCCCTGCGTGGGAGGCTTTGGTGCCTCGGGAGCTTTGACGTCCTTTGCAGGATCAGGCTTTACCGCAGGCTCGGGCTTTGCCTTGTCCTCGGGCTTGAAGCTGTCAAGTCCCTTTACATTTATATTGATATCCGCAATGCCCTTTTTGACATTGTTTCTGTAAGTATCATAGTCCTTTGAGCTGTCGGACTCTATATAGAAGTCCACTGTGTCTCCCTCGGAGATCACACCTTTTTCTTTTTCAAGCTCAAGTATATCATTTGCAACGGTGAGCATATCCTTGCCCTTTCCGTCGTAGTCCTTCAGTAATTCCTTGCCTATACTGTCATCACATCTGATATGGAGAACCTTGCCTTTTTTGTTGAGTTCGAGTCTTATGTTGGCGTCTGATGAGATGAGTACTGTGGAGTGAGGCTTCAGGTTACGGGAGTAGTATATTGAACCTGCCGATACCATAAGCACAAGGCAGGCTGCAACTGCAACAGCGCGGCTGATATGAAGAGTGATCTTTCTTGCGCGGTGTTCATCGCTGTTCATGATAAGTGGATCGGTGACAGTCTGTCCCACCTCATAGCTGAGGTCGGCAGCCTTTACAAACCTTGACTCCTCGTCCATGAGTACAGCATAACCCTTATTACATTCCATAACAATATATTTCATGTTTTCTCACCACCTTTAAGTACCTGCATGATGTGTCCGCGCATTATCTCATAGCCGTTGGTGCAGATCAGGAGCACAGCCACCAGATAGCGCCTGTGTCTTTCAAGGGTCTTTCTCTCCACATCTGCGCCCTCAGCCAGCTTAGCCAGCGGGACACGCTTTGTTCTGAGGAAATCCTCAAGAATATCGGGGTTGCTTCTTGCATAGTGGACAGCCCTCTGACAGCTTTCGAGAGTTCGCCTCTGTCTGGGAGAATTATCAGCGACATCGCTCATGGACACACCGAATTCCTGCATCTGGGCAGAGAGCTCGGCTATTTCATGCTGTGTGGCTTCGCGGAGCTCATTTTCCTCGTATGCGTCGTAGTCATCGCGGATAGTTTCCCTGAGGTCGGTCTTGTCGTCCTCGGAGACATCAAGAGATATCTGTCCTTTATTTCTCTTTTCTTTTCTGTAGTTGTCGATGAGGCGGTTCCTTATATGCAGTGCCGCAAATTTCAGGAAAGAGCCGCGCAGACGGGAGTAGTTCTGTATCGCTTCATAGAAGGCGAACATAGCTATACTCAGCTCATCGTCGCTCTTATCTGGCGGACGGTTGATAAACCTTGCTGTTTCGGACTTGATGAATGGCATATAATCCGAGATCAGCTGATCTGCCGCGTGGCTGTCTGTTTTTGCCTCATAGACACGGGATATGATTTGATGCGCATCAGAATTCATATTTGCCACCCCCATATTACTTGTAGATTACGCAGGCGCTTGTGAGAAAACGGGGTATTCCCCGTAAGTTTCTGATTATTTTGCGAAGATCGCCGCAAGTATCTCATCGTAAGCCTTTTGACTGTCATTTTTGAAGTTTCCGATGATAATGCTGTCGATACCGAGATGTCCGAGAATAGCCAGCTCACGGTGCTGACGCTCCTCAAGAGCAGAAATGTAGCCCTCAAAGCCGCTGAGTCCGAGAGACTTTCCGTATTCACCTCCGCAGTGGTAATCAATGACACCGTTTAACCATTCCTCACCGCGCTCAGGGACAGCCCTCTTTACCTCCGCAGCGATACTGTCGGTTTTCAGATAGACCACAAAGGGCTCCAGCGGACGGATAATATCATATATCTCCCTGATGTACTCCTCGGATACGGAGCTGTCAAAGCCGAACCTCATCATGGTCTCGCACATGGGGTTCTGGAGGAAAACGCAGTTGAAAACATGACCTGCGGAGCTTGCGGCGCTTTCGGCAAAGCTTCGCCACTTGTCCAGCATGATGGGCTTTTCGGTCTCCCACGGGAGAAAGTCGTATATCTTATGGGCGAGGAGCCTGTCAAAGAGGGCTCCGCTGAAGCCGCCGATAGGGACTACATATCCACCGCAGCGCTTTTCGGCAGCGGCAGATATCAGCTCCCGTTCTTCGGACTGAAACTCCGCAAGCTCACTTTCGCTGAGGAATGCGTGAAATTCATAGTCCGCAGGGTGATCTCCGCTGCCCTCGTCGGTGAATTCCATACCCAGCACTTCGGCGATATGCTTTGATACCGTGCTTTTTCCCGAGCAGGGAAGTCCTTCAACTATTAAAAGCTTTCTCATTGTCCCTCCTTATAGCAGAAACGCCCGACCATATACGATCGGGCGATAGTTTGTGATTATTTTGCAGAATTTTCCTCGTCCTGATGGCGTATCTGAGCACGCTTTATCTTGCCGCCGAGAGTCTTGGGAAGCTCCTTGACATACTCGATGACACGGGGATACTTATAGGGTGCAGTCTCGTGCTTAACGTGATCCTGAAGCTCCTTTGTCAGCTCGGGAGAGGGAGTGTAGCCCTCAGCAAGAACGACGGTTGCCTTTACTACCTGACCTCTGATGGGGTCGGGAGCACCTGTGATTGCGGACTCAACAACAGCAGGGTGTGTAAGGAGTGCGCTCTCTACCTCAAAGGGTCCTATACGGTAGCCTGAGCACTTGATAACGTCGTCATTTCTTCCGACGAACCAGTAATAGCCCTTGGAATCACGCCATGCAACGTCGCCTGTGTCGTAGTTCTCGCCGCCGAGAACAGCCTCGGTCAGCTCGGGGTTCTTGTAGTAGCCGCAGAAAAGACCTGTGGGACGTTCTTTATCTATGCCGCATACCATGATACTGCCCTCTTCACCGTCCTCGCACTCTGTACCGTCGGGACGGAGCAGGTGGATATTGTAAAGGGGAGAAGGCTTTCCTGTTGAGCCGGGCTTGGGGTCTATCCACGGGAAGTTAGCGATGAGAACGGTTCCCTCGGTCTGACCGAAGCCCTCACGCATTTTCTTGCCCGTGAGCTCATAGATACGGTTGAATACCTCAGGATTGAGGGGCTCGCCCGCATTGCAGAAGTTCTGTATTGATGAAAGATCGTACTTTGTCATGTCCTCCTGCAGCATAAAGCGGTACATTGTAGGAGGAGCGCAGAATGTAGTCAGCTTGTAGTGGCTGATTACCTCGAGAATGTCCTTGGCGTTGAATCTGCCTGTGAAGTCATAGGCGAACTGTATAGCACCGCAGATCCACTGTCCGTAGATCTTGCCCCAGCCGAACTTAGCCCAGCCTGAGTCGGAAATGGACATATGGAGCTTGTTCTCCTGTACCTGGTGCCAGTATTTAGCGGTAACTATATGACCCAGAGGGTGTGCGAAGTTGTGGCATACCATCTTGGGCATACCTGTTGAGCCCGATGTGAAGTAGATGAGCATGGTATCGGTGGCCTTGGTAGCCTCATCGCCTGTGGGACGCTCAAAGGTGTCGGGGAACTTGGCGATCTCGTCCTCGAAGAAGTCCCAGCCCTCACGGGGCTCTGCAACAGCGATCTTCTTGCGCAGTGTCTCTATCTGGGGAGCAGCTGCGTCTATCTGACCGCGTATGTACTCGTCATCGCAGGCGATGATGGCTGAGATACCTGCCATATTGCCGCGGTAAGCGATATCGTGTGTGGTAAAGAGAAGATTACCGGGGATAAGAATTACGCCCAGCTTATGGAGAGCGGTGGCAATTACCCAGTACTCCCAGCGGCGGCGGAGGATAAGAAGCACAACGTCGCCCTTTTTGAGACCCAGACTGCGGAAGTAGTGGCAGGTCTGATTTGAGAGCTTTGATATATCGGTAAAAGTGAAAGTGCGCTCCTTTTTGTCGTGGCTGAGCCATACAAGAGCCTTCTTTTCGGGCTCCTGCTTAGCCCATTCATCAACGATGTCCCAGCCGAAGTTAAAGTCCTCGGGAACATTTACCCTGTAATTTTCCTTGAAATCCTCGTAGGAATCAAATTCTATACGGGGAAGATAACGGTCTAAAAGCATTTCAGTAAAAACTCCTTTGCTTATGCTTGAAAAAGCGAAATTATTCAGCTATAACTGTCAGAAATCTTGCTTTACTGTCTCCGACGCAGCGCTGTCCGTGGGGATATGTGGGGTTGAAGTATATAGAATCGCCCTCATTGAGGATGATCTCCTTATCCTCGAATACCACGGCAACAGTGCCTTTAAGGACGAGGTTGAATTCCTGACCTGTATGTGTGACCAGCTTAGCGGGCTCATCGGAAGGCTCAAGTGTGACCAGGAGGGGCTGCATGACCTTATCCGCATAGCGGAAAGCCAGATCCTTGAAGCGATAGCCCTCATAACGGCTGATGCTTCTGCCCTTGCCGCGGCGGACGACCTGGAAGGTGTCGATACGGCTGGGCTCACCTGTGACGAGCTCGTTGAAATCCACGCCGAACTTATTTGCGATCTCATAGATTACGCTTATTGGAAAATCACCATTTGTTTCATAGCCTGCATACTGCTCTGTGGTAAGACCAAGCTCCTCTGCAAGCTTCTCCTGTGAATAGTCACAGACCTCGCGCAGCTCACGGATGCGTGCTGCGATCTCATTGATAGTCTCCATAGCGCGACCTCCTTATAGTGATAAGATTTATATTTTACAGTTGGAATTCGGAGTCTCCCTTTGCTGAAGGTTTATTATTGGGATGTGTCTGAGACAGACGGGTTCTACTGTGTGAAATATACACATTAATTGTATCACATTTCATAGCACCTTGTCAAGACGGGGGATAATAAATTGGCAGGGCAAATCTTGTGCGCAGCAGCTAAATCATAATTTAGCTCCGCTAAATTATGATTTAAGTTTAGAGTTTAGAGTTTAGAGTTGAAAGTTGTGGAGTCGCCTGCGGCGACAATATTTAAATATTGTGAGCGAAGCGAACACATTAACTCTCAACTCTCAACTTTCAACTATCAACTTAGCGACTACGCGCTAAATTATGATTTATGTCAGTGAAAACATCCTTTACCGTCAATAAAAAAACCATAGTACTTCTGACCGTACATCAGAAATACTATGGCTTTAAACTTATGTATCAGCACGCCGGTAATGGCGGCTTTATTCCTCGCTGACGGACATTGCGGCGTTCTGGAGCTGGCAGTACTTGAAGCCGTACTCGTCATAGACATTGAAATCACCCGTAACGGTAATGGTAGTGCCCTCCTCGGGATAGTCGTCGGGGTACTTGTAGCTTCCGTCGAGGACAAACTCTATACCCTGCGAGCAGCAGGCTGTGGCGTCGGGGATTATGGCGGAGAAGATATACTTGTCGCCGCCCTTGTCGTGATATACGGAGAACTGTCCCTCAAGCTTAATATACTGACCCAGATAGGAGTCGGGGGACATCATCATGTTTGACACAGTACTGTATATCATGGTGCTGCTCATGGTCGTCAGGTCAAGGTCGATCTTTTTGCCCGAAGCATCGGTGACTATTTCTACCTTGCTCTCGGACTGTGAGACCGCAGTCTTGTCTCCGCAGGCGCAGGCAGCTCCGCAAAGAATGCAGAGCAAAGCGATAACAGCGGCTTTTCTCATTTTCTTCCCCTCCTGAGTACCAGTGAGATAAGGCAGAACAGGAAGAATACGCATATATCCGCGGAAACTATGGTGGAGCCCACGGGAGTTCCTGCGATGATGGAGATGATTATTCCGCTTGCCGCACAGAAAAGCGAGATGACCACAGAGCAGATGATAACGCTTCTGAAGCTCTTGAAAACTCTCATTGCTGACAGTGCAGGGAAGATTATCAGCGCCGATATGAGCAGTGAGCCAACGAATTTCATGGCGATAACGATGATGACTGCGATGACTATGGCAATGAGGAGATTGTACATATCCGCGCGTACTCCCGTAGCCTTTGCGAAGCTCTCATCGAAGGTGACCGCGAATATCTTGTTGTAGAATACAAGGAACACCGTCACTACGATTACCGACATGGCAATACATATCCACACATCGGTAAGAGACAGCGTAAGGATGGATGTGGAGCCGAAAAGTGTGCTGCACACATCTGCGGTGACGTTGCTGGTAGTTCTGCCGTTACCGCTTCTTGCGGCGATATTCATGAGCATATAGCCCAGTGCAAGGGCTCCCACGGATATCATGGCGACGGCAGCGTCACCTTTTATCTTGGTGTTATTGCCCGTTCTCAGCAGAAGTACCGCCGATATGATGGTAATGGGCATGATAATGAGCATATTGTTGGTGATGCCTGTGACTGTGGCGACTGCCATAGCTCCGAAGGCAACGTGTGAGAGACCGTCGCCGATGAAGGAAAAGCGCTTCATGACGAGGGTAACGCCCAGCAGCGACGAGCAGAGAGCGATGAGCAGACCAACTATAAGAGCGTATCTTATAAAGGGGTGCTGGAAGTAATCATGGAGCGTGGAAAGCATATCACTCATCCTCATCACCTCCCATAACTGCCAGGAACGCCTGACCTGTCTTGCTGGTCAGGTAGTCCTCCTTGGTGCCGAAGAAAAGCTGCTTTCTGCCCACATGGAGTATATGTGAAGCATATCTTACAGCGGCGTTCATATCGTGTGAGACCATGATAACGGTTATCTTGTCCTTTTTGTTGAGACTGTCGATAAGCTCGTACATCTCATTTGTAGCCTTGGGGTCGAGACCTGTTACCGGCTCGTCGAGGAGTATCATCTTTCTTGCGGCGCACAGAGCTCTTGCAAGGAGCACTCTCTGCTGCTGACCGCCCGAAAGCTCTCTGTAACAGCGTTTTGCGAGGGGCTCTATTTCCAGTCTTCGCATCATATCGTGAGCCAGCTTCTTTTCTTCCTTGTTGTAGAAAGGTCGGAAGCCGCAGCGGTTCATGCAGCCCGAGAGAACTATCTCACGCACCGAGGCGGGGAAGTCTCTCTGTACCATGGTCTGCTGTGGGAGATAGCCTATCTCGTTCCTGCCCACATCTCCGCAGAGGGAGATAGTTCCGCTGATAGGCGGTTTCAGCCCGAGGATAGCCTTTATGAGCGTACTCTTTCCCGAGCCGTTCTCACCGACAATGCAGAGGTAATCGCCGCTGCTGACGGTGAAGTTGAGGTTTTTCGTAACAACGTCTCCCTCGTATCCGAGAGAGACGTTTTCGCATTTCAGTAATGCACCCATTTTAATCAAGCACCTTCTTTAGTGTTCCGAGATTTGATTCCATAATTGAAAGGTAGGTGGCTCCGTTATCGATATCCTTCTGAGTCACCGATTGTATCGAATTGAGAGTTTCGATGGACACGCCGCTGCGTCCGGAGTTGCTGATTATTGACCGCGCAATGGAGTCATCGGAGTTTTCGATGATAAAGACTGTATCCAGTTCCTTTTCGTTCAGCTTTTCCGACAGCTTTGCAACGGTCTCGAAGCTTGCGGCGGTCTCGGCTGAGCAGCCTGCAAAGGCGGCGTAGTAGTCTATGTCATAATCATCACAGAGATAGCGGAAGGGAAACCTGTCCCCGAAAAGAATGGTCCTTGTTTCGGCACTGTCTGCCATTTCGGTGTATTCCTCGTCCAAAGCCTCAAGCTTTTCGGTGTAGCTGCGGAGGTTTTCACGGTAGGTATCGGCGTTGGCGCTGTCCTTTTCGCAGAGCACATCGCATATCTCATTGCAGATGACCTCGGCGTTTTTCAGCGAGAGCCAGACGTGCTCGTCGTATTCGGGCTCGCCGTGGTGTCCGTCTTCTTCCTCGGGCTCCATGCCCTCCTTATGCTCTTCCTCCTTGACGTTCTGTCCGAGGACGTCCATGAGCTTTATGACCTTGGTATCCTTGGAGTTTACCTCCTTCAGGGCATCCTTCGCCCAGCTGTCGGACTCTCCGCCCACATACATGAATATATCGCAGTCAGATATGGTCATTATATCCTTGGCGCTGGGCTGATAGTTATGAAGGTCAATGCCGCTGCCGAGGAGATATGTTACCTCCGCACCGTCGCTGCTGCCCACTATCTGCCTTGTCCAGTCGTACTCGGGGAACGAAACGCAGACAATACTGAGCTTGCCGCTGTTTCCTGAGTGACTGCTGCAACCCGTCAGCACCAGAGCGGCAGCTGCCGCCGCAGCAGCTATGGAAAAAAGCCTCCTTAAAAACGCCATAATATCCCTCACTTTTTTGAATTTGATAATCATTTTCAAATCATTCAAACTATATTATACTTTATTTACTATGCTTTGTCAAGAGAGTGGAGTTATTTTCATAAAACTTTCATATTGCCGCGGAATACCGTTTCCGACAGCATTCGGGAAAGATGAAAAAAGGATGAATTTTCCGCGATATACTTGACATCGGACAGGGTGTCGTGTATAATATACTTGTAATATTGATATAGGGGGCGGTATTATGCCAAAGACAAACAAAGACAATGAACTGGATAAAATGTACAAGGAGCTTCTTGAGACCCGCAAGAGCGTGAATTCGGTATCTTCAAAGAGTGAGGGCAGCAGGCTTCTCAGCTTCTTTGTGGGACTGCTTCTTCTGGGCGGCGGCTTGTTCATGATATTCCAGAATATCGAGGTCACAAGCTCATGGGGCTACGGCGGACATATTTTCAGTTTCGGCGGCTTCCATCTTGCAAACGGGCTCATAATGCTTCCGATAATCATAGGAATAGCCATGCTTTTCCTGATGGACAAGAAGATATACGGCTGGATAGTGCTTTCCATCGGCATAGTGATAGTGCTGCTGAGCGTAATGCTGACCACTCGGCTCCACTGGGTAAGGTCCAACGCATTCACATTCATAGTAATGTTCGGACTTACCGCGGCAGGCGGAGCGATGGTGCTCAGAGAGCTTTTCAGAAAAGACTGAAGAAATCGTACTGATACAGAAGTTTTAGCCATAGTATTTCTGATTTGTGGTCGGAAGTACTATGGCGTTTCTTTTTATTAAATCAGCGAAATGATGTAATGAGTACTAATATAAATCATAATTTAGATTTGCTAAATTTTGATTTGAGCCCTTAGCCCTTAGCCGTTAGCTAATGTAGGGGACGCCGCCCTCGGCGTCCCGTTGGGCGTGTAATAAATTTCGCGGGACGCCGAGGGCGGCGTCCCCTACAAATATAAATTCCGATTTACTGTTGTGATCTGATAAAACAAAAGCCCCCGAATGCTGCTGTGAGCACTCGGGGGACTGCTTTATTTTCTGAGATATTCTATGATGGGGGCAAGGTACTTCCTGTCAGTCATATCGCAGGAAGCCGAAACGTGTTCAGCCATAGCCTTTTCGTCCTCGGTCTTGTTTTTCTTGCCCTTGAGCATGGCGGAAAAGGTCTTCATGAGCATTTTCGAGCCCAGCGACATCTTGCTGTAATCCAGTCCGCCGGGACAGTAGAAAACCTTTGCGTATTTTTCCTGTTCGTCATTGAGAGCCTTGTCAAGCAGGGTATTGACGCCTGAGTATGTAGCAGGACTTGCTCCCGTGCAGAATACCGCCAGCTTCTTGCCGCGCCATTTTGCCATTCTGCTTGTGAACCAGTCCAGCTTATGTATCTTTTCAACAGCGACCCAGCCGCCGTAGACGATAGCGTCAAAGCTGTCAAAGAAATCGTCGTCCTTTTTTGAAGCTTCCTTGACGGAAATGGTCTCTCCGCCCAGTTCTTCTGCCAGCCATTCGGAATATTTTTTGGTAAAACCTGTCTGCGATGAATATACGATGATAGTTTTCATAATGATTACCTCTTTTACTGGTGGCAAAACAAAGAGTATCAGTCAATAGCCGCAAAAGCCTGACGGAGGTCGTCGATGATATCGTCAACGTTCTCGAGACCAACGGAGAGTCTGATAAGACCGCCGTTTATGCCTGCTGCAACGAGCTGCTCGTCAGTGAGCTGACGGTGAGTAGCGCTTGCAGGGTGAAGAACGCAGGTACGGATATCTGCAACGTGTACCTCGTTGGATGCGAGCTTGAGAGAGTCCATGAACTTTACAGCTGTGCTCCTGCCGCCCTTTATGATGAAGGAGATAACTCCGCTGGTACCGTCGGGGAGGTACTTCTTAGCAAGCTCGTGGTATTTGTTTCCTGCGAGAGCAGGGTAGTTTACAGACTCAACGTGCTCGTTGGCTTCCAGATACTCAGCCACCTTCATTGCATTTTCGCAGTACTGCTTCATACGGATGTGGAGTGTCTCAAGACCAAGATTGAGGTAGAATGCGGACTGAGCTGACGGATAGCAGCCGAAGTCTCTCATGAGCTGCATTCTTGCCTTTACGATGTAAGCAGCCTTGCCGTAAGCCTTTGTATAGATGGTGCCGTGATAGCTCTCATCGGGCTCTGTGAACTCGGGGAAGTTTCCGTTTGTCCAGTCAAAGTTGCCCGAGTCAACGATAACGCCGCCGCCCTGAACAGCATGACCGTCCATGTACTTTGTGGTGGAGTGGATAACGATATCCGCACCGTACTCAAAGGGTCTGCAAAGGATAGGGGTGGGGAAGGTGTTGTCGATGATGAGGGGCACCTTGTTCTCGTGAGCTATCTTGGCGAATTTCTCGATATCGAAAACAGAGAGTGCGGGATTGGCGAGAGTCTCGCCGAAAACAGCCTTTGTGTTGGGCTTGAATGCAGCTCTTATATCCTCCTCGGAAGCGTCTGCATCTACGAAGATGCACTCGATGCCCAGCTTCTTGAGTGTATATGCAAAGAGGTTGATAGTACCGCCGTAGATTGTAGCTGCTGAAATGAAGCTGTCGCCTGCTTTCAGTATATTGAGAAGCGAGAGGAGCGAAGCTGCCTGACCGCTGGAGGTACACATGGCGCCGATACCGCCTTCGAGAGCTGCTATCTTCTCCTCAACAGCCATAACTGTGGGGTTCTCAAATCTTGAGTAGATAAGGCTCTTTGTGGGGTCATCGAATACGGCTGCCACATCGTCAGTCGAGTCGTATACATAGGTCGTACTCTGTACGATAGGAACGACTCTGGGCTCCGTATTCTTCGGTGTGTAGCCTGCGTGCAGGCATTTGGTTTCGATCTTCATTGTTGGGATACCTCCTGTAATATATGTTACCGCGCTTTTCTTCGTACTATCCGCTGCACCTTCGGTACACAGAATTCGAGGACTGCACAGTATTTGTCGATGATGGTGATGATGTAAGTTTCCTTGTATTTCGGCATAGGGCGCGTCATTGGCCACATATGCTTTTCAATCATATCTCTTTCAAGCTTTGTGATCTTCGTGATCTCGGAAGCGTTCTCCGAAGCGATCATGGGGTGGTGCTTGCTGTGTGAAGCCTGACCCTTTATCTTTTCGGAGTTGTATTCCTTTCTGTCATAGTAGAACAGGTCGTGGAGCAGCCCTGCTCTTGCGGCAGAACGTGCATTGAGCTTCAGTACGCGGCAGACGATGTAGCTGTAATATGACACGTTGACGCAGTGCTGGAAGCGGGTGGTGGAGATATGATGTGTGATGGATTTAAGCTCCTGCACCTGCTTTGAGCCGATGATATCGCTGATGCAGGCGTAATAGCTGTTATTTGTAAGCTCCTTTGAGGAGCATATTGCCTTTAGCATTCGATCCCCTCCTGAGGTATCGGCTTTTACCGATTGAATATATTATATAACATTCCGAAGGGAAAATCAATACAAAACCGATAAAAAACTTGCGGATAAAGAGATGAAATTGTCGCGAAGTGCGGGATAAGTGCCTGATGACTGCGTAAACGGACGTTAACAATATAATTAAGTAAATAAAAACCGATACAGCAGTCTGCACAAATCGATCGGCACATTTTGTGGATATGGCACAAAAACGACCAAAATTGAAAATTTACCACAATAAAGTATTGCAAAATAGAAACGGGAGTGATATAATTTTAAATGAACTGCGAGTACCGCAGAATTTATTAAAGGAGGTTTTTTAACAATGGCGTTAAAAAATCAGTATCTCATCGATTTATTAGCAAGAGTAGAAAAGAGAAATCCCGGCGAGCCTGAGTTCATCCAGGCTGTTACAGAGGTCCTCGAGACACTCCAGCCCGTTGCAGAGAAGAGACAGGATCTCATCGATGCAGGCGTTTTTGAGCGTATCGTAGAGCCTGAGAGACAGATCATCTTCCGTGTACCGTGGGTTGATGACAACGGCAAGGTACAGGTAAACAGAGGCTTCAGAGTACAGTTCAACTCTGCTATCGGACCTTACAAGGGCGGTATCAGACTTCACCCCTCAGTATACCTCGGAATCATCAAGTTCCTCGGTTTTGAGCAGGTATTCAAGAACAGCCTTACAACACTGCCCATGGGCGGCGGCAAGGGCGGTTCCGACTTCGACCCCAAGGGCAAGAGCGACGGAGAGATCATGCGTTTCTGCCAGAGCTTCATGACAGAGCTCTGCAAGCACATCGGCGCTGACTGCGACGTTCCTGCTGGTGATATCGGAACAGGCGCAAGAGAGATCGGCTTCATGTTCGGTCAGTACAAGAGAATCCGCAACGAGTTTGTTGGCGTTCTCACAGGTAAGGGCCTTACATACGGCGGTTCACTTGCAAGAACAGAGGCTACAGGTTACGGTCTGTGCTACTTCACAAACGAGATGCTCCAGGCTAACGGCAAGAGCTTCGAGGGCAAGACAGTTGTTATCTCAGGTTCAGGCAACGTTGCTATCTACGCTACAGAAAAGGCTACACAGTATGGCGCTAAGGTAGTTACAGTTTCCGACTCTAACGGTTATATCTACGATCCCGACGGAATCGAGCTTGATCTCGTTAAGCAGATCAAGGAGGTCGAGCGCGGACGTATCAAGGAGTACGCTTCAAGAACTTCACACAAGAACGCTGAGTACCACGAGGGCAGCGTTTGGACACTCAAGTGCAATGCAGGCGGCATCAAGCTTGATATCGCTCTTCCCTGCGCTACACAGAACGAGATCGACGGCGAGGGCGCTAAGGCTATCGTTGCTAACGGCGGTTTTGCTATCGCTGAGGGCGCAAATATGCCTTCAACTCCCGAGGCTATCGAGACATATCTCTCAAACGGTCTCCTCTATGGTCCTGCTAAGGCTGCTAACGCAGGCGGCGTTGCAACATCAGGTCTCGAAATGAGCCAGAACAGCGAGAGACTGAGCTGGACATTTGAAGAGGTTGACGAGAAGCTCCACGGCATCATGAAGTCCATCTTCAAGGCTTGCGACGATGCTGCTAAGGAGTACGGCATGGAAGGCAACTACATGGCAGGTGCTAACATTGCAGGCTTCCTCAAGGTTGCTGAGGCAATGAAGGCTCAGGGCTGCGTTTGATAATAAGCAACTGATAGTGACTCATCAGTAAGGCAGTAAAGTAAACCGAGACCTCCCGTTGTAAATACCGACGGGAGGTCTTTTTGCCTTGAAAATTGCACAATTCGGGGGAAGTGAAATTGTTGAAAATATAGAATTTTACTATTTAGACAATTATTCCTCTGAATAAACTTGAAATATGTGCAAAACGTGGTATAATATATCTGTAGTTAATTTATCATATATAATAAGAAATCTTATATAGCGGGGGTATTATCCGATGAAAAAGACAATAATCACTATAGAAAGACAGTACGGCAGCGGTGGAAGCAATATCGGTAGGCTTACTGCCGAAAAGCTTGGAATAAACTGCTATAACAGACAGATACTTGAAATGACAGCGCAGAGGTGCGGTATCGCACCCGAATATCTCGAGAGCGCTGAGGAGAACGTCCCCACAAGCTTTCTGTATTCACTGCTCCTGTCGGCAAATCCTGCGAGGACAATGGAGGAAAATCTTCCCCTCTCCGATAAGGTGTTCCTAATGGAGAGCCGTATCATCAACGAGATAGCCGATAATGAGAAGAGCTTCGTACTGGTAGGACGCTGCGGAAGCTATATCCTTGAGGAAAAGGGCTGCTTCAGCGTGTATATCTACGCCGATCCCGAGTACAGGATCAAGCGTGCTATCGAGCAGTATGACATTAATGAGAATAAGGCTGAGTCGGTGATGAAAAAGGCTGACAAGCGCCGCGAGACCTTCTATAACGTAAATACGGGCAGAGTATGGCAGGACAAGGATCAGTATGCTCTATGCCTGAACAGTGCTCAGCTTGGCGACGAGCTCTGTGCGGAGTTGATCGTCAAGGCTTATAACGAGTACAATAAGCGCTTTTCCGAATAAATACAGCCCCGAGCGGTTCTGTGCCGCTTCGGGGCTTTTTGCGTCTTTGCGAATATAAAGGCTCTTTCGGGGGACAATACTCCCGAAGGAGCTGTTTTTATGTGTGTTATTCTGATAAGATCACTGCTGCTGTATATTCTGGTCATCTTTGCGGTACGACTCATGGGCAAGCGCCAGCTCGGGGAGCTCCAGCCCTCTGAGCTGGTCATAACCATTCTTGTGTCCAATATCGCCACACTTCCCATTGAGGACGTCAACATTCCCGTAATTGTTGGAGTTACGCCCATACTTGCGCTGGTCTGCTTTGAGGTGCTGGTGTCGTGGCTGGATCTGAAGTTCCCGAGGCTGAGGAAGCTCATATCGGGAAGTCCCAAGATAGTGGTCAGGGGAGGCTGCATTGAGCGCGATATCCTGCGGGAGCTTCGCTTTTCGGTGGACGACCTGCTCATGGCGCTTCGCAGTAAAGATATCTTCGACCTTGACGAGGTGCAGTTCGCCATAGTGGAGACCACGGGCAGCGTGTCTGTAATGAAAAAGCCCTCGGCAGACACTCCGACAAGGATGGATATGCATATAAGGGCGGAGGAGAATGATCCGCCTGTGCTCATTATCTCCGACGGGGACTTTGTGGAAAAGGCGCTTTCGGCGGCAAAGCTCAGCAGGAGCGTTGTGGAAACACTGCTGAAAAGCCGCGGCATGACAGTTGAGGAGGTCTTTATCATGACAGCGGACGCCGCAGGAAAGTGCTTCATAGCGGATAAAAAGGGGAGTCCGCCCCATATATTCACAATAGGAGGGGACAATAGTGACAAGGACTAAGATAAGCGCAGTCATCATACTGCTGCTCATAGGCATAAGCGTCTGTTCAAGCCTGTGGGTGAACCGCCGCTGCGGCGAAATGCTTGAAAAACTCGACATTATATCGGAGCTTGCCGAGAGGGGAGAAACCGACGAAGCGGCTATTCGCGCAGGGGAACTGAGCACAGAGTGGGAGGACTTCCGCACTAAAGCGTCGGTGCTGCTGAAGTATGACAGGCTGACAGACGTGGACAGGATATTCTCGCGGATAGTCCACCTTGCGGAGAACAACAGCGAGGAGCTGCAATCCGAGCTTGCGGAGCTCCGGGATATGCTGGAGATAATGAAGAGCGGCGAAACACCGAAGCTGACGAGTGTTTTCTGAATATGCGGAAAGGGCATAAAAAAGGGACGGAATGACCGTCCCTTAAATTATACTTTTACACAGATGAAATGCCTATCCCTTCAGGAGAGATATCGTCAAATGTTATAGTCCTGACTATATCAAGTTTTTCTTCCTTAAAGCCTTTTTCGTCAAGACCTCTTGTCCAGCCTGTGCATGATATTGTGCGCTTTTCTGTGTCAACGCTGAATGAAAGCTCGAATTTTTCGCAGTTCCAGCTGTTTGACTGGTAGAAATAAAACGGTATTTCGATGCCGTCATGCTCGATAATAAACTTATAACGACCATACTTGCCGGCGCGGGTGCTGAGTCTGCTGCCGATGACATGGGCTTTTTCTTTCTTATCCTGATGAATACAGCTGATCTTGCAGTCGGAAAGCGGAATGTTCTTTCCGTCAACTGTGATTGAAACACTTCCCTTTATCCTACTGAATGGGTAAATATAGCCGTAGAAAAGCGATGGCATGAAGAATTTAGCGGAAATGCCTGCAATAATGAAAATAACTGCGATCACAGAAAGGATCTTAGCGTTTTTCATTACTTTTCAAGAGTTCCGTGTGAGAGCGACTTCAGGTAAGCATTGATGAAGCCGTCGATGTCGCCGTCCATAACAGCCTGTATATTGCCGTTTTCAAAGCCTGTACGGGTGTCCTTTACGAGGGTGTAGGGCATGAATACATATGAACGTATCTGCGAGCCCCACGCGATCTGGTTCTGAACGCCCTTGATATCCTCGATCTTTTCGAGGTGCTCGCGCTCCTTGATCTCAACCAGCTTTGAACGGAGCATCTTCATGGCGTAGTCCTTGTTCTGGTACTGGCTTCGCTGAGTCTGGCAGGAAACAACTATACCTGTGGGCTTATGGATAAGACGTACAGCAGAGCTGGTCTTGTTTACCTTCTGTCCGCCTGCACCGCTTGAACGGTAAACCTCCATTTCGATATCCTCGGGACGGATATCTACCTCGATAGAGTCATCCAGCTCGGGCATAACTTCCAGAGCTGCGAATGAAGTGTGGCGGCGTCCCTGTGCATCAAAGGGAGATACACGGACAAGTCTGTGAACACCTGACTCGGACTTCATGTAGCCGTAGGCGTTTTCGCCCTCGATGAGGATGGAAGCTGACTTCATACCTGCTTCGTCGCCGTCGAGATAGTCAAGGAGCTCTACCTTGAACTCGTGGCGCTCAGCCCAGCGGTTGTACATACGGTAGAGCATTTCTGCCCAGTCCTGAGCCTCTGTACCGCCTGCACCTGCGTGGAAAGTGAGGATAGCGTTGGCGTTGTCGTATTCGCCGTTAAGGAGAGTAGCCAGCTTTTCGTCCTCCAGCTTGGTCTTGAAGGCTTCCGACTCCTTCTTTATCTCCTCGATGTCGCTCTCGTCATCAGCCTCGATAGAGAGCTCGATGAGAGTGATTATATCTTCGAGGTTCTCGTTGAGCTGATTGTACTTCTCGATCTTCTTCTCAAGGGACTTCTGCTCCTTGAGCACCTTCTGGGAGTTTTCGAGGTCGTCCCAGAAGCCCTCCTTGGCAGTTTCCTCGCCAAGCTCTTCAACGCGCTTTTTTGCAGCTTCTATATTCAGAACGTCAGCAAGCTCCGCCATTTCCTTGCGGTAGCCTGTCATTTCGACTCTGAGTTCGTCAAGTATGATCATAGTTTCAAATCCTTTCAAACATAGATACATATATTATAACACAGTTTTTCGCGGAGTGCAAGGGGAAAACGGAGATTTTTCAGTATCAGCGGTGAAAATAATTACGAATGTCACTGCGAAAGTGACAGCCGACGGGTTTACATTCATTGCGAAACCGTGTTATAATATGACCAAAGGAGCGATACTTATGAAAAAGATCATCACACTAATTACAGCAGCATTTCTCACAGCAGGGCTTTTCTCCTGCGGCAAAACAGCAACACAAACCACACCGACAACGCAGACAGAATTGCTCAACGACTGGCAGAAAGAGGTTCTTGCGGCAGAGGGGCTGCCGACAGAATATGAAGAGCTTGATGTCTCACAACAGATAGCAATACGCCGTATGTATGAGATGAAGAAATATCTTGATGACAAGTACGGAATGGAGTTTGAATATGCTGGATATATTCCTGCCGGACTCATGGAAAAGGAACAGTTTTTTGCATATCCTAAGGAGCTTGGTACGGACGGAGGTAGGAACTACGTAACAGTTAAGTCGGATGAAAAGGGAGAATTCACAGATGATTATGTCAGTGCTTCTCTGAGAGGTAAGTTTGAAAAGATGTATAATGATTTCGTTCAGGACTATTTTAATTCGGACAAAGCTGTAGTATATATAAGACATTTTGAATGCGATTATGAAGATATCAGTGAAATGAATGATGATTACTATTACTGTAAAATTAGCGGACAAAATCAAATATTTATTTCAGAAGAAATATGTGATGAGGAAAAATTAAAAGATTTCAACACAGATTATTATCATTGGCAATGCAGTAAAGGAACTAGTGCTAATACAAGAATTACAGTAGTTTATGCAGATGAATTTAAAAAGATAAACATTAATAATTATACAGATTTTTATAACGATGAAAGTATAGTATATGATTCCGGTTTAACATTTATAGATGATGGGCAATACGCCGATCCTCATATAACAGTTTATATAAAAGGAGCTAATGGAAAGATAATTCGTGAAGAGAAGAAATTCGATTTGAATAAATACGGAAAAAAGGAGTATAAAAATGTCAATGATTAATGAATTAACAAGAGAAGAAATCTTGATGGTAGAGTTGTTTACATATCTCGATGAAATGGTAACTGTTTCTAAGTTCTAAGTTCTTGATTTTCCGTCTTGACAAACGGGAATTAATCGTGTATAATAGGAGAGTATTCAAAGGCGATGATGAAGAGGAGTATGCAGGAGACCCGATTTTCAGAGAGCTGCCGCAGGGTGAAAGGCAGTATGAGGGGCTTGCGGAAGTAGCTTCGGAGCTTCGCGTGCCAACGGCTTTTGCTCAGTAGTATGCGGCGTGATCCTCACGTTACAGGGGAAGAAGCTCAGCGGCTTCGCAGAGTGCGGGAGAATTCCCGAATTCAGGTGGTAACACGGACTTTAGTTCGCCCTGGACCGAAAGGTGCAGGACGGACTTTTTTATTGTCAGTTGAGAGTTCAGAGTTGAGAATTGAGAGTTATAGTGCCGTCAAGGACGGAATATTCAAATATATCTGCATAAGCAGATACAATAACTTTCAACTCTCCACTTTCAGCTTTCAACTTATGATCGAAAAAAATTCAAAAGGAGAATTGATCGAAATGGCAAAGGAACTTGCAAAGGCATACGATCCCAAGGACTTTGAGGACAGGATATATGCCGCATGGAACGAGAAGGGCTGCTTCCGCGCAGAGGCTGACCCCAAGAAGACACCCTATACTATAGTTATCCCCCCTCCGAACATCACAGGACAGCTCCACATGGGACACGCTCTTGATGAGACTCTACAGGATATCCTTATCCGCTGGAAGAGAATGAGCGGCTACAGCGCACTGTGGCTCCCCGGTACAGATCACGCTGCTATCGCAACAGAGGCTAAGATCGTTGAGGCTATGCGCAAGGAAGGCGTTACCAAGGAGGATCTGGGACGCGAAGGCTTCATGAAGCGCGCATGGGAGTGGAAGAAGCAGTACGGCGGCCGTATCGTTGAGCAGCTCAAGAAGCTGGGCTCATCATGCGACTGGTCAAGAGAGCGCTTTACCATGGACGAGGGCTGCTCAAAGGCTGTCAAGGAAGTCTTCATCAAGTACTACGAAAAAGGCCTTATTTACAGAGGCGAGCGTATAATCAACTGGTGCCCCAAGTGTAAGACCTCACTTTCAGACGCTGAGGTTACTTACGAGGATCAGGCAGGCCATTTCTGGCACCTCCGCTATAAGATCAAGGACTCCGACGGCTATCTGGAGCTTGCTACCACCCGTCCCGAGACTCTCCTCGGCGATACAGCTGTTGCTGTAAACCCCAAGGACGAGCGCTACACAGACCTCGTCGGCAAGACAGTTATCCTGCCTATCGTTCACCGTGAGATACCCATTGTTGCCGATGACTATGTTGAGATGGACTTCGGTACAGGTGTTGTTAAGATCACACCTGCTCACGACCCCAACGACTTCGAGGTAGGTCTCCGTCATAACCTGCCTGTTATCAACGTAATGAACGACGACGCCACCATCGTTGACGACTATCCCGCATATGCAGGCATGGACCGCTATGAGGCAAGAAAGAAGATAGTCGAGGACCTCGAAAAGGAAGGCGCTCTCGTAAAGATAGAGGAATACAGCCATAACGTAGGAACCTGCTACCGCTGCGGAACTACCGTAGAGCCCAAGGTGTCCACACAGTGGTTCGTAAAGATGAAGCCCCTTGCCGAGCCTGCTATAAAGGCTGTAAAGAACGGCGACACAAAGTTCGTTCCCGAGCGCTTTGACAAGATATACTTCCACTGGCTTGAAAATATCAAGGACTGGTGTATCTCCCGTCAGATCTGGTGGGGACATCAGATACCTGCATTCTACTGTGACGCCTGCGGCGAGATGGTAGTTACCAAGGAGAGCAGCGCAGTTTGTCCCAAGTGCGGCAAGCCCATGAGACAGGACCCCGATACCCTCGATACATGGTTCAGCTCTGCGCTCTGGCCTTTCTCCACACTGGGCTGGCCCGATAATACAGAGGACCTGAAGTACTTCTACCCCACAAATACCCTTGTAACAGGTTATGATATCATTTTCTTCTGGGTAATCAGAATGATGTTCAGCGGTCTTGAGAACATGGGCAAGGTTCCCTTTGACACAGTTCTCATCCACGGACTTGTCCGCGACTCACAGGGACGCAAGATGTCCAAGTCACTGGGCAACGGTATCGATCCCCTTGAGGTCATCAACGAGTACGGTGCTGACGCACTGAGATTTATGCTGGCAACAGGCAACTCGCCCGGAAACGATATGCGTTATATCGACGACAAGGTAAAGGCTGCAAGAAACTTCGCAAACAAGCTCTGGAACGCATCGCGCTTCATCATGATGAATCTTCCCGAGGACTTCGAGTTCAAGGGACTTCCCGATGAGCTGGAGCTTGAGGACAAGTGGCTGGTGAACAAGTTCAATCAGCTGGCTAAGGAAGTTGGCGAGAACCTCGACAGGTACGAGCTGGGCGTAGCTTCACAGAAGATATATGACTTTATCTGGGACGTTTACTGCGACTGGTACATCGAGCTCACAAAGCCCCGTATACAGGCAGGCGGCGAGACCATGGCAAAGGCGCAGGCAGTTCTGGTATGGGCTATGCAGGGAATGCTGAAGCTCCTCCACCCATTCATGCCTTTCATCACTGAGGAGATATGGCAGGTGCTCAATAACGAGAAGTCCATGATAATCCTCGAGACTTACCCAACATACGATCCTGCTATCGATTTCACAGCAGAGGAGAAGGACTTCGAGAAGATAATCTCCGCTATCAAGGCGGTCCGCAACGTCCGCACAGAGATGAACGTACCTCCGTCGGTAAAGGCAAAGCTCTTCATCGAGACTGCCGACAAGGCACTGTTTGATTCCTGCTCGCTGTTCTTCGAGAAGCTTGCTTCCGCTTCCGCAGTTGAGACAGGGGACAAGTTCGATATCCCCGATTCTGCAAATGCAGTAACAGATACCGCCCGTATCTTCATTCCTATGGACGAGCTCGTTGACAAGGAAAAGGAGATCGCACGTCTCGAAAAGGAAAAGGCAAAGGTACAGAAGGACATCGACTTCCTCAGCGGAAAGCTTAATAATCAGGGCTTTATCGCAAAGGCTCCCGCACAGCTCATAGAGGCTGAAAAGGCAAAGCTTGCAAAGGCAGAGGAGAAGATGGCAAAGATAGAGCAGTCTATCTCCGCATTCAGAAAGTAATTGCTTTCAATTGAGATAAAAACAATAAGCTCCCCATTTAGGGGAGCTTATCTTATATTAATATGAAGGAGAGAAATGAAAAACTTATTCAGCGTCGCTGGCTGCGTCATCAGCGGCATCGGGATCGAGGAAATCCGGAACAGGTATCTTCTCTGACTTGTTCTTCTTCTGAGACTTTTCTGTGGTCTCCTCTTCAGCCTCGTCGGCTTCCTCAGCGGGTTCCTCGGACTTTGCGCTCTTCTTTTTCTTAGCCTCGGTGTTCTCTTCCTCGGACTCCTCATCCTTTTCGTCTTCAGCCTTTTCAGCTTCCTCGTATTCCTGCTCGTCAAGAGTTACGGTAATGGTCTTTTCGCTGCCGTTTCTCATGATAGTCAGCTTGAACTCATCGCCTGCGGAGTGCTTGTTCTTCTTGGCAACAAGCTCTGCTGTGGTAGTTACCTTCTCGCCGTCAGCCTCAACGATGATATCGCCTTCTTTGAGACCTGCCTTTTCGGCAGCACTGTCATCGTTGACGCTCTTGACCATTACGCCCACAGGCAGATTGTACATCTCAGCAGCAGCCTCGGATATAGCCTGACAGCTGATGCCGAGCTGGGGCTTGCCTGTAACGTGGCCGTACTTCATGATATCGTCAATGATAGCAGCAGTCTCGTTGGAGGGGATAGCAAATCCGATACCCTCGATAGAAGCCTCCGATGAACCGTATGATGAAGACATCTTGGAGGAGTTGATACCGATTACCTGACCGTACTTGTTGATAAGGGGACCGCCCGAGTTGCCTGAGTTGATGGCGGCATCGGTCTGGATAAGGTTCATAGCCTTGTCGTTGATGGTGATGTCACGGTCAAGACCCGAAATCATACCGCCGGTTACAGTATTCATGAGCTCAAATCCGAGAGGGTTGCCGATAGCGATTACCGACTCACCCAGCTGGAGCTCGTCACTGTTGCCGAATTCAGCAGGTGTAAGACCTGTTTCATCTATTTTCAGGACAGCAAGATCAAGGTCTACATCATAGCCGATGACCTCTGCCTCGTATGTCTCATCGTCACCGAGGAGGACGTTTACTTCCGTGGCAAGGCCTGCACCGTACTCGCTGTCATAGATAACGTGAGCGTTTGTAACTATGTAGCCGTTCTCGCTGACGATAACACCTGTGCCTGTGCCCTTGTATATGTTTGTCTGGGGTTCTGATTCGCCGCCGTAGTCATAACCGCCGAAGCCTCCGAATCCGCCAAATCCAAAATTGAAGAAGTCATCGGGGATAGCTGTCTGGCTCTGCATTGTAACTTCAAATGAGGACTCAACACCTACAACAGAGGGAAGCACTTTCTTAACGATCTCCTCATTTGAAAGGGCTTTGCCGTCCGACTCAACGGGCTCGATGATGCTTACATTCTGAGCGATGATCGAGGAATCTGTTCCCTTTGTGTTCTTGAGGACTGTCTCCTCCTCTTCCTCTGTAACAGCAGCGCGGTTGAAGTTCTCACCTGCGAAGTAGCGGTATGTACCGATGGAGCCTGCCGAAACAACAGCCATTGCCATTACGACAGCGGCAGCCTTGAGACCTGTATGCTTCTTTGGCTTCTTGGGTGAGTTGCCTCCGTCAGTGCTGAAGCCCTGATAGTCGTTTCCGTTTCCCTCGGGGGTATTATTGTTATTGTATGTGTAATTGTACTCATTCATAATGATCACTTTTCCTTTCAGAATATCTCTCTGAGGTTCTCCCTCAGCCTGTGATTATATTATATTGGGGCTATGTGAAATAAGTTTGCGGTAATTGTATCGTTTTAAGGAAGCTTTTGTGTACTTTTTTTCACATTGGAGCCCCTTATGTGAAAACTATGTTAAACCTGCGATAATAATGCCTTGAAATAATGATATTCCCCCTCTTGCATTCTTCATTAATGTATGATATAATAAAAACATTATATATTAAGGAAAGGAATTATATGGACAGTTCAGACATATGGAAGATAGTTCTTGTAATAGCGATGATGGTGTTTTCAGCTGTTTTTTCGGGTACCGAGACAGCCTATTCCAGCGTAAACAAGCTCCGTCTGAAGAACTATGAGGCGCAGGGCAGCAAAAAGGCGAAAAAGGCGCTGAAGCTGGCTAACCGCTTCGACGAGGTGCTGACGGCAGTGCTTATCGGAAACAATATCGTGAATATCGCCACATCATCTGTAAGTACTATCATATTTATAAGTATAATGGGCAGCAAGGGCGCTGCGGTATCAACTATCGTTATCACGGTGCTGGTGCTGGTATTCTGCGAGGTGCTGCCTAAGTCCTACGCCAAAAAGAACGCGGAAAAGCTTGCGCTTGCCTTTGCGGGACCTCTTTCTGTACTGGTGACGGTGTTCAAGCCCTTTGTGTGGCTGCTGAACAAGCTCTCATCGGTGATATCCAAGGGCGATGAGGCTCCCAGCGTTACCGAGGACGAGTTGAAGTACATGATAGACGAGATAGAGGAGCAGGGCGTTATCGAGGAGCAGGAGAGCGAGCTGGTCAAGAGCGCTCTGGAGTTTGACGAGATAAACGTCAACGAGATACTCATTCCCCGTGTAAAGGTGGTGGGAGTGGAGCTGGGCTCAACTATCGACGAGATAAAGGAGCTTTTCAGCACAGAGATGTATTCAAGGCTTCCCGTCTACGAAAAGAGCCTTGACAATATCCGCGGTATCATCACC
Source organism: Ruminococcus flavefaciens (assembly GCF_900116855.1). Taxonomy (GTDB): domain Bacteria; phylum Bacillota; class Clostridia; order Oscillospirales; family Ruminococcaceae; genus Ruminococcus; species Ruminococcus flavefaciens_R. Next base: position 54,519 of record NZ_UETD01000009.1, on the reverse strand, counting down.
AATAAGGCGTTTTTTAAAATGCTTGTTGAGGGCGGAAGTGACATAACCTCCATCATTCAGGAGGTGCCCCACATAGCTGATACAAAGCTCATCAGCGAAGCAATGCGTGATATGCAGCGCTCAAAGGTGCATCTTGCGGTTGTCATAGACCAGTACGGCGGCACAAAGGGAATTGTCACCCTTGAAGACATAATCGAGGAGCTTGTAGGCGAGATCTACGACGAGGACGACGAGATTGAGACCAATATCATGATGATAGCACCCGATAAGTACGAAGTCGCAGGCGATATGAGCATAAGCGATATGCTGGAGATGCTTGACCTTGACGAGGACATGATAACCACGGATTATACTTCCGTAGGCGGCTGGGTCACCGATGTTATGGAGCATATCCCCGAGGCAGGAGAGACAGCCGAGAGCGGTATTTTCCGTATCACCGCAGCCGAGGTCAACGAGCAGACCGTAGAAAAGGTCATAATCGAGGTGCTTCCTACTGATGACGATGAGGAAGATGACGAGGACGACGACGAATAGTATAAATCATAATTTTGCGGAGCAAAATTATGATTTAAGCCGTTAGCCCATAGCCATTAGCCGTTAGCCTGATGTAGGGGCGGCGTTCCGCCGCCCGATAATAAAGCGGCGAAGCCGCTTCTTAATGGCTAAAAGCTAAAGGCTAAGGGCTTCGGAATTTAACACCGAAGGTGTTAAATTCCGATTTAGCTTATTAACCGAACAAACACAATGCCCCTGAGCGTTACAAAAGCGCTCAGGGGCAAATTTTTTAGTTTCGGGAGCTTGTTATTCTACCGTGCCCTCGCTTCTGCCGATAGTGAGCACGAATCCCTTATTAATGGGCATAATGCCGTTGGGGTCAACGGTCTTTACCGTATTGTCGGGAAGCTTTACGCTCCATGTGTCCTGAGTCAGATTTCGGAGAGCGTGCTTGCTGGGGTCCTTCTTGTTGCGGACCACCTCGCCGATGACCTTGTGGAAGTCACCTTCGGTGTCGCCCGTCATGCCCTCATAGAGCTTTGCACCGCCGAATGCAGGAAGCTCAAAGCGCTTGAACTTTATGCTCTCCGTGCAGGTCAGCTGACCGCCGCAGTACATACAGTTCACTGAATACTTGGGAGCGATAAAGGTCTCCTTGCCGCAGTGAGGGCAGGGGACAGTCTCGCTTCTCAGCTTCACGAATGCGTCCAGCCATGTGAGCTCGATAACGCGGTCGTAGGGCGGCTTTACGGAGCTCTTGCCGAAGGACTGTATAAACAGGTCGCGGATATAGTCGGGATATATCTTCCAGAAGCGGAGAGTGTTGGTGTTCAGTTGATTATTTGCGGCATTTCTATCGTCCTCGGGATCGAGAACAAAAACAGGGTCGCTGCCGTAGAACTTCTTCTCCAGTTCGGGAGTCATACATGGTGGAGTTGAATACTTGCCCTCGAGAGGGTGCTCGATAAAGAGCATACGGAACAGTATTACCGCCAGTGAGAAACGGTCTGATCGCTTGTCGGGAGCGCCGCCGAGAACTACCTCGGGCGCCATATAACGCTGCTTGCCTGCGATGCCGAAGTTGACTCCACGCTCTGAAACATTGTCATTGTCGCAGATGAGAACATCTCCGTTCTGAGGGTTTATAAAGAAGTTTCCGTTATTCAGGTCCTGATAGCTGTATCCGTCATTGTGGAGAGCGCGGAAGCCCTCGATGATATTGATAGCGGCATTGCATCTTGCTGTGATATTTGCGAAGCTTGCCTTCATGCGGCGAGTCTTGGGGTCCCAGAGGAGAAAGCGTGTCAGCTCCTCAAAGCCCTTGGGACGAAGTGGCATGATATAGCCGAAGCTGCCGTCTATCCAGTCGGAGAGCTCCTCAGGCCAGAGAAAGTTCTTGGTGGGAGCGCCCTTCTTGATGTTAGCCTTGAGATTTTCGTAGAATTCCTGTGGGTTCTTCATTTTGTCGATTGTGGACTTATGGTACCATTTCAGCGCCATTTCCTTTCCGCCGCATTCAACTCTGTAGACATTTCCCTGTCCGCCTCCGCCGAGGAATTCGAGTATAGTGAATGTGGAATTATAGACAGTCCTGCCCTTGTAGCCCGGTTTTAATTCTGCCATAAATGTACTCCTTTCATAGTCCCTATATGAGCACAGGCGGAAATTTCCGCCTGATACTGTCACTGATTTGAGAATTCTTCATTCTGCGGACGTCCCTGAGTTGCAGCCTCGGTCTCCGCAGGCTCTGATGTAAATGTTTCAGGTTCTGCTGCCTGAGCATTTTCAGCGGGTGCAGTCTCGGCAGGCTGTCCCTGAGAAACCGTGTTAGCGCAGAGCCATTCGCACCATGTTGTGTAATACTTACCCAGAACGTGGATACCGTCGTTGGTGTAGTCCGGGGTAAGCGCGCCTGTTTCGTCGTCGAAAACGCTGTTGATGTCGATATAGAAGATATGTACTCCGTCTGCCATGTCACGCATATGGGCGTTGAGCATATCTATCCTCTCGTTTGAGATGAGGGAGGTCTGTGCAGCGGTGGTCACATGGAGGTTAGCCTCGATATAAACGATAGCATTTGGCTGTACCTCGCGGATGCCGTCGATGAGCTTTCTGTAAGCAGAAGCGGTATACTCGATATCGTTGCCGACCTCGTTGATGCCCAGCATAACGTATATCTTTCCGTACTGCTTGGCGTTGAGGGCACCCCATACGGTGCTGCCGCCGATGGTGGTCTCGTTTATCTTGTAAGCCGAAAGACCGATATCGCAGTAGTAATCTGCGTTCTTGAGTGTACCGTAGTCTCTGAGACCTACTGTACGGGAGTCGCCGATAAACAGGGCGTCGTCAAAGTATTCGGGACCGCTCTGTGCGAAGTTTCCATTTGAGGACTCAGGAGCGGAGGTGGCTGCCTCTGTTGCGTCGGCAGGAGCAGTCTCACCCTCGGAAGTGGGCTGAGTCTCACCGGCTGCTTCGGTAGAATCGGGCTTGTCCGTATCAGCTGTCTGAGTGTTGACAACAGGAGCCTTTACAGCAGCCTTTTGCTGCTTGATATCGCTGTTTTTCCATATCTGTTTGAATATTATCGGTGAAGCGACACAGCAGGTAAGCAGCAGTATCAACGTATATATGCCTTTTTGAAAATTATTCACGCTTTTCTCTCCTTAGAATCTGAAATACATGAAGGGGTCGTCCATTCCTCTGTACATACAGTAAACGGAAGCCCAGAATACCAGCAGAAGCACAGCTGCGGTCAGGATGGAGTTTTTCATCTTTTTGTAGATCGCTTCGGGTATCCTTGTGGAGAAGATCAGTCCTGCCACAAAGTACTTCCAGTACTTGTGCCAGTAATGAACGTAGTCATTGTCCATTACATATGCTGCCTTTTTGTGCAGGAATGGGATAAGAGTTCTGAAGTATACTCCCAGTTCGTGGAAGTCGGTAACTGCAAAGAGGAGCCATGTCAGCGGGATTATTAATATCATATAGGCGTGACCGACTATCTTGTGCTTGTTGAAGAACTTGCCTGTCCAGTACTTTTCCGACATGATTATGGCGAACAGCACCAGTCCCCAGAGGACGAAGTTCCAGCTTGCGCCGTGCCAGAGACCTGTGAACAGCCATACCACAAGGGTATTGAAGAACAGTCTCTGCGGACCCTTTCTGTTGCCGCCCAGAGGGATATACACATAGTCCTTGAACCATGTACCCAGTGTCATATGCCAGCGTCGCCAGAATTCTGTCATGGTGACTGACATATAGGGGTGATCGAAGTTCCTCGGGAGGTCAAATCCCATTATCTTGCCGAGGCCGATCGCCATAAGGGAGTAGCCGCAGAAGTCGAAGTAGAGCTGGAAGGAATAAGCGATTATGCCAAGCCATGCCAGCGGAGACGATATGCTGTCGAAGCCTACCATGGAAATATCGCTCCACAGTCCGCCCACCTGATTGGCGATGAGCACCTTATATCCAAGACCGATAGTAAAGGTCTTGAGACCGTCCTCAACTTTTGCGAGGGTGTGCTTACGGTTTTTGAGTTCCTTTGCAACGTGATCGAAGGTAACGATAGGACCTGCGATGAGCTGCGGGAACATACTGATGTATGCGCCGTAGTTTATGAAGTTCTTTTCAGCCTGCGCCTTCCCTCTGTAAACATCGGCTATGTAGGAGACATTCTGGAAGGTGTAGAAGCTGATACCGATGGGGAGTATGATATTCTTTACGGTAAGGCTCTGGTGGAAGATGGCGTTGATGTTCTCGGCACCGAAGGTCCAGTACTTGAAGAAAATGAGCCACCAGAAGTTAAAGGCAACGCCGAAAAAGAGCCAGAGCTTCTTGGCGTGTCTGCTGTTTTCGATGAACTGACCCACTATGAAGTTGAGCAGATTTGTCAGCAGGAAAAGTGCAACGTAAACGGGCTTTCCCACGCCGAAGCTGTAGAATATGGTGCTTCCCGTAAAGATAACGAGGTTCTGATATTGCAGACGTGAGGATGAATACGAGATCATCAGCAGTATACCCGCGGTAACAATGAATATCAGAACGGGGATGGGCTTTACATAGTGGAGTATGTGGAACAGGTAATAACCTGCGGCTGCGGCAGCGATGACGACAACTACGCAGCGGAACCGCTTTTCATTGGCTGTGTTGGATTCGTACAGCACCCATATCACAGTGGCTAAATATATCAGTATGGGGAGCGGTCTCAGGAGCCCCATAACGTAAAACATGACTATACCGACGATAAGGCTGGATACTAATAATACAGCGTTTCGGTATTTTTTTTCAGATGCCGAATAGGCTAACAAAAAAACAGGCAGGAAAATGAAAATAAATTTCAAGCTGCTGAAAACCAATTATACCACCCTTTAGTTATATCTTTTGTTCTTTTATATGTGATTTGATAAATAAGTATAATCTGCGGAAAATAGCATTATTTAAACTCATACATTATTATTTTACACGTTTGTTTTTTAATTGTCAATAGGTTTGGAATAATGTAGCAATTTGCAGTAAAACGTAATAAACCGAGTTGAATTTTCTGCATTTTCCGACAAAGGGGAATAGCAGTTCAATGACAAAAAATCCCCCGAACAGAATGCTCGGGGGACAGGTATCATATCTTGGTAACAAAGGGTGTTATGAGTATCATTATCATGCAAACGGGGCAGATGAACTTTATCATAACATTGTAGAGGAGCTTTGAGCGGAACGTCTTCTCGCCCAGCATTACCTCCTCCTCTACATACTTGGTCTTTACGGCATAGCCGATGAGTATGCAGGTGAGGAATGCCAGTATAGGCATCATTATGTTGTTGGTGGTGAAGTCAAAGAGGTCCAGTATCTGCATACCGAACAGCTTGAACTCGGACCATACGCTGAATCCCAGAACTGACAGCATACCCAGAATGAGGGTCATTATGATGACAGCGATACAGCTCTTTGATCTGCTGAGCCCGAATTTCTCCATTACTACCGCGACAACTGTCTCCATAAGGGAGATGGACGAGGTAAGTGCGGCAAGGGAAACCAGAATGAAGAATGCGGTACCGATGATCTGACCCGCAGGCATAGCTGCGAAGACCTTGGGGAGAGTGATGAACATGAGTCCGGGACCTGCGTTCAGCGCGTCCTTATCTCCGCCGGAGAATGCGAATACCGCAGGGACGATTATCATTCCTGCAAGGAATGCCACCAGAGTGTCGAATACCTCTATCTGACGGACAGAGCTCTCAAGAGAGTCCTCCTTTCGCATATATGAGCCGTAGGTTACCATGATCCCCATTGCCAGCGACATTGAGTAGAACAGCTGTCCGCAGGCAGCGGCTATGGTGCGAAGGAACTTGGATACGGTAAAGCCTTTCAGGTCGGGGAGCAGATAGTACTTCAGACCTTCACCTGCACCGTCAAGGGTGAGGGTGTAGACTGCAATGCCGATTATGAGCACCAGCAGTACGGGCATAAGGAACTTGCTTACCTTTTCGATGCCCTTTTCAACTCCGAAGAAAACGACCAGAGCAGTCAGGAGCACATATATAACGAAGAACGTGGTGGGCTCACCGAGAAGTCCGATGAAGTGCTCGAAGAAGGTGAGATTTGTCTCGGGGTCTGATGTGGCGTATGAAGCTACGGAAGCCTCCTTGCCGCCGCCTGTCATAAAGACGGTCATGTATTTAAGTACCCAGCCGCCGATAACGCAGTAATAGGGGAGTATCAGTGCAGGTATGGCAGCAGCCAGAACACCCAGCAGCGAGAAGCGCTTATCCACTGCTTTATAGGCGCCGATAACGCTCTTGCCTGTTCTTCTGCCTATTGCAATTTCGGTGAGCATAAGTGCAAATCCGAAGGTTATGGCGAATATAAGGTAGACCAGCAGGAATACTCCTCCGCCGTATTTAGCGGCAAGGTATGGGAAACGCCAGATGTTGCCCAGTCCTACCGCGGAGCCTGCCGCAGCAAGTACAAATCCGATCTTTGAACCGAAGCCTCCTCTTGATGAGGCGGTCTTTTCTTTTTCCATTGTTAATACAGTCCTTTCGAGTGTCTTTTCATGATGCAATACATAAACATTATATCACTGTGCGGAAAAATAATCAATATGTATTTTTGTGCTGAAAAAGCATTTAAATACATACTTTTCATGATCAGCGGTCAGCGTTTTCTATAAAAAAGGAACGACGCTCCGCCGTTCCTTTTTGATCAATATTCATCATGCACTGATCACTCAATGCCTGCCTGCTGCTTTGCAGCTGTGAGAGTGTTCTTCATAAGCATTGCGATAGTCATGGGACCTACGCCGCCGGGAACAGGAGTGATGAATGAAGCCTTCTTCTCAGCGGACTCAAACTCAACGTCGCCGCAGAGCTTGCCGTTTTCAAGACGGTTCATGCCAACGTCGATGACAACAGCGCCCTCCTTTATCATGTCGCCTGTCACGAAGTTAGCGCGACCGATAGCTACAACGAGGATATCAGCGCCGAGACAGATCTCCTTGAGGTTCTTTGTCTTTGAGTGGCAGATGGTAACTGTTCCGTTCTTCTGGAGCAGGAGCATTGCCTGAGGCTTGCCCACGATGTTGCTTCTTCCGATAACAACGCACTGCTTGCCTGTTATGTCTGTGCCTGTGCTCTCGATAAGGCGCATAACGCCTGCGGGTGTGCAGGGGAGGAAGGAATATTCGCCGATCATGATCTTGCCAACGTTGATAGGGTGAAATGCATCAACGTCCTTGTCGGGGGAGATAGCGTTGATAACTGCCTTCTCGTCGATATGCTTGGGCAGAGGAAGCTGTACAAGGATGCCGTTTACCCTGTCGTCGCGGTTGAGAACGTTTACCAGATCGAGAAGCTGCTCCTGAGTTGTGGACTCGTCAAGAGCGTACTCAAATGACTGGAAGCCTACTGCTTCGCAAGCCTTTTTCTTGTTGTTAACATAAACTCTTGAAGCAGGATCGCTGCCTACGATAACTACCGCAAGTCCTACCTTGAGACCCTTTTCGTCCCTGAGTTTAGCTGTTTCCTCTGCGACCTCAGCCTTTACTGCTGCTGAGACTGCCTTTCCATCGATTAACTGTGCCATTTATTTATCCTCCTTATCATCATCGGACTCATCGTCCTCTGTATCATCGTCTTCTTCATCATCGTCGTCCGAGTCGTCATCATCTTCGTCATCTTCGTCTTTGACGAGTACGGGCTCGTCGTCATCATCATCATCGTCGTCATCATCGTCTCCGAGGATAGAGCTTTCAAGCTCGTCCTCATCGAAGTCATCGTCATCGTCGTTGAAGATGTCGAGATCATCGTCGTCCTCACTGTCTCCGCCTGCCTTGGCGTCCTCCTTGGAGAGACCCATGCGCTTTCTGCGGCTCTCCTCGATAAGTCTGTGGGACTCCTCTGTATTTGCATAGAGCACGAAGCTCTCGGGATCGCGCTTTCTTCTGATGAAGAATACTATCTGGAGTATCACGGAAGCTACGAAGATCACAGCTGCAAGTGCCTGTGATATGCGGATATTTCCAAGCATAAGGCTGTCTGTGCGGATACCCTCAACGAGGAAGCGCTCAGCGCCGTACCATGTGAGATACATGAGGAATATCTGTCCGTCGTACTTTCTGCGCTTTGACCAGAATGCCAGTATTACAAATCCCAGCAGACACCAGATCGACTCATAGAGGAAGCAGGGGTGAACAGGCTTTTCCCACAGCATTTCAAGACCGTTCTTGTACATATCTCCGTCCATGCTCATACCGTCAGCGATAGTGCGCTGGATAGTGCCGCCTGTCATGCCGAGGAATGAGTCGGTATTAGTGCCGAAAGCCTCCTGATTTACGAAATTGCCCCAGCGTCCGATGCCCTGACCGATAAGGAAGCCCAGCGAGACAACATCAAGCATTGGCAGGGCTTTGACCTTGCGTATGCGGGCTATGATGTAGCCGATAAGTATTCCGCCTATTATTCCGCCGAAAATGGCGAGTCCGCCGTTTCGGGTGTTGATTATGGCTTTCCAGTCCCATTTGTATTCGTCCCAGCGCATGAGCACATAGTATATCCTCGCGCCGACGATACCGCCGATGACGCCGCCTATGATAACATCTATGGCTCTGTCGGCGTCAAGTCCGAAGCGTTTCATTCTGGGGAGCACATAAATAAGTGCGAGTATCAGTCCTATGGTGATTATGATGCCGTACCACTGTATCTGGAAGCCGAATACGGTGAATGCGGTGGGATCAATGTGGAATTTCCACCCCAGTTCGGGAAATTGTATTTCGTGTGTTTCTAAGAATGTGGTTTCGTTCATGGGGTTATGCCTCCTTTTCTATTATCGACAGTACGGACCTGTCGGGGCGCATTTCTCTGCGCATATAATCTATCACATCGGCGCAGGTAAGGTCTGAGAGGACCTCTATCGCGTCGTAGGGACCTGTTCCGTCCATGTGGGCACTGAGCATAAGATTGGATACGGCTTCAACATTGTTGAGCCCGCGTATCATGGCGCCGTAGGCGGTCTTTTTTATCCTCTGGAAGTCCTTCTCCCTGATGCCTTCGGTGATGAGTCTGTCTATCTCGGCGATGAGGGCTTCTCTGACCTCATGGGGACGGTCTGACTCTCCCGAGAAGAACACAGTGAAGTAGTCGCTTCCGTAGAAGACCTCGCCGTCAAAGGTGGAGTTGATGGTCTCCTCATTCAGCAGTCTCTCGCACATGGGGAGAGCAGGGTCTGTGAGCAGAGCCGCGGCAGTTGAAGCGGCGGCTACGTCCTTCAGTCTCTGTGCGCCCTCACTGGGAGTGCATTTGTAGCCCAGCTGGAAGATGGAAGCACCGATGGGAAGCTTCTCAGTCACTTCCGAGGTGACTATTTCGGCAGGCTCCTCGGGAAACACGGTCTCAAGACCCTTGTCCGCACTGGGCTTCAGGCATTGGTCGCATATCTCCAGCACCTTGTCGGCACTGATGTTGCCTGCGATGGATAGCACCATGTTGTTGAGATTGTAGAATGCGTCATAGCACTTGTAGAGCAGGTCGGCGTCTATCTGTGCAATGCTTTCGACTGTGCCTGCAATGTCGATCTTTATGGGGTGAGCGTGATACATCCCCCTGAGCATATTGAAGAATACGCGCCATTCGGGGTTATCGTTGGTCATTTTTATCTCCTGACCGATTATGCCCATCTCCTTGTCCACGTTCTCCTTGGTGAAGTAGGGCTTCTGGACGAAATCAAGGAGTATTTTCAGGTTCTCCTCATAGTTCTTGGAGCAGCTGAAAAGGTAGCAGGTCTTGTCGAAAGAGGTAAAGGCGTTGCATGATGCGCCTGTTCTTGCGTAGAGCTCAAAGACTCCGCAGTCCTCGTTCTCAAAGAGCTTGTGCTCGAGGAAATGTGCTATGCCCTCGGGGACTGTGGTGTAGTCACTGTCGGCGGCATTCTTGAATATATTGTTCACAGAGCCGTACTTGGTGCCGATGAGAGCTTCTATGCTGCTGAAGCCGTTCATCTCGCAGATGTAGACGTCAAGACCGCTGCTGTGCTTGACGTGGATACAGCTGTCGCCTGTACGGGAGCTGGTGAGAATTTCCTTCTCCATTATCCCTGCACCTCCTTGTTGAGCATAAGGTAAATGCTGTCGGGCTTCAGTGAATTTGCAGCCTCAACTATGCGCTCACGGGTGACCTCGGTAAATCTTCGGAAATGCTCCTCGGGAGAAATGATATCACCGTCGCAGAAGCAGTCGAAGTACCAGCTGATATAGGACGAGGGAGTGTCGCCTATCTGGAGCACTGCATTGTCCAGCGCCATGAGGGAGCCCTCCATTTCCATATCCGTGATATTGCCCTGTCTTATCTCATTCAGCTGAGCCTTTATCTCAGCCTCAGCCTTTTCGATATTGCTTCGCTCCACGCCGCAGTCCACAAAGAACGCGCCCTTGACCGATACGGAATGACTTGCACAGTAGTAGCACAGGCTCATCTTCTCGCGGACGTTGAGAAAGAGCTTTGAGAACGGCATCTCGCCGTAGATAAGGCTCAGCATTTTCAAAGCGTAGATGTCATCCGAGTCGGTCTTGAATGCCATGACCGCCTTGCACTGATTGACGTCGAATTCCTCCGAAACAGTCTCCACCTCAGCCTTGAGAGGGCTGTGGTTCCGCATATTCACGGACTTTGGCTGGCGGTCTGAGCTGCCGAAGCTTGAGCGGAACATTTCCGCAAATGAGTCGTCCTCACGGGGAGTGACGTAATATATCTCTATCTGAGCTGTTTTCATAAGCTGACAGTATGCGCGGAAGGCGTCCCCGGGAGTTGCTGCAAGGGCGGCTTCTCTGCTGCCGTAGCCCGTACACTCCGCAGGCTCGCCTCTGTATGCAAGCTTTGCCGCCTGAGCAAGGGCATAGCTGCGCTTCTGATTGAGCTCACCGTCTATACGGTCGAGCAGGTCTTTCTTTGCTATGGCGAAGGAAGCCTCGTCAAAGGCGCCGTTTTCGGCATTGGGGCTGAAAAGGCAGTCCCTTATGAGCTCGCGCATCTCGCTGCCGATATCCTCTCCGTCAATAGCGTATCTGCTGTCCAGCCACGATGCCCTGATACTGAGTATCTGTGCATCGCCTTTTTTCCTTGCCGAAGAGCCAAGTCCTGCACCGTAGAGCTCCGAGAGCTTTTCGCTGAGAGCAGCGTAGCTTCTGTATCTGCTGCTGGAAGTGGTGAGTATACTTGTGGCAAGGGTGTTGACAGCGGCGGTATCATTACTGAGCTCCGTCAGAAAGAATACCGCGAGGGAACAGGTCTTGAATTTTTCGTCGATGATAGTGGAGAAACCGATATTATCGCCCAGTTCAGACCTTTTATATATCATCAGGATAACACTCCAATCATTTAAAGCTATACACCATATTAATGTCTGCTCAGCAACTAAAAATCGGCTTTATAAAGCTTTTTAAAGCCGATTTTTAGTTGTCAAAGTGCAAGAAAGAATGATGATATTGATAATTCTTTCTGCACTTTGTTTTGCCCTTCGGGGCAAAATGAGCTTGACATAAAGAAATGTGACGCGCAAATCCCTCATATCATAAAGGATTTGCGCTCCCCGAAGGTCGTTCGGGGCAATAACCGCCGGGCGGCGGTTATTGAGGATACATTATATTATAACACACTTGAAAATAAATTACCATAGTATTTTGAATTTTTTTCAAAAAAATACCCCCGTAAAAGGGTTATTGTGCCAAAATACTTGATTTTTTTACCGTGAAAGTGGTATAATGTAAAATAGGTAATTGTAAATAGTTGTCAAGGAGGCAAAAGAATGGATTATCTGGGAGAAAAATGCCCCATTTGCAATAAGGTCTTTACGGAAGATGATGATATAGTTGTTTGCCCCGATTGCGGTACGCCTCACCACAGAGAGTGCTATTTCGCTAACGGTAAATGTGCTCATGAGGAGTATCACTTCATAGGAAGAAAATGGGAGAAAAAGACGGCTGAGAAGCCAAAATACAAGATATGCCCTGTTTGCCGCTTCCCCAACGGCAGCAATGATATGAGCTGTCAGAGGTGCGGTACAGACCTCAGGAGCGTGGGGGCTGCGTCCGAGCAGGAACATATGAGAAATGAGAGCAGCGGAGAGCAGTGGAAGGACCCCTTTGCAGCTGCGGATAACGAGGAGCTCATCGACCCTATCAAATATCTGGGCTATGACCCCGATGACAGGATAGGTGATGCGACCGTCCGCGAGGCAAGCGATTTTGTGGGACCGAATACTATCTACTATCTGCCGAAGTTCAAGCGGCTCAGCGAGGACGGTGTGCGCCCCAGCTTCAACCTGCTGGGATTTATCTTCCCGTCGCTGTATTTCGCCAACAGAAGGATGTGGCTGTGGGCTGCGATAACTGTCGCCATAGGAGCCCTGCTCGAATTTCCCTCGGACCTGATGGTGATACTGAATGACGCTCCCTCGGACCTGCCTGCGGAGATGCTCTCTTTCCTTTCAAACCATGCGCGCAAGATAGAGCTGCTGGCGGACATATCGGTGGCACTGAACATCAGTGCGCGAGCGCTCTGCTGTTTCTTCTCGAACTGGCTGTATTACAGGTTCACAATGCGTTCCATAAAAAAGATAAAATCTCAGCACCGACCTGCGTCACATATAAAACAGGCAGGCGGTATCAGACCTCTCAATGCACTTCTCATAATGCTCATAAAGTACGGCGCAGGACTTATGCTTCTGGCTGCACTGTTCTTCTGCGTTGAGTTCGCGTTCACTTTTAATGAGGTCTACAATGTATAAACTGCCTCGGGCAGCAGAGTTCAGCTTTAAATGATCAAGGGATCATAGGGATATTAAAATTTTATCTGCCGCGCGTATAGGTGCGTATCGGCAGACAGCAGACGGAGAACGTCTGCCGGAAAAGGAGTTTTTATTATGAAAAGGCTGATGAAAAACACTGTGTCGGCTATCGCTTCTTGTGCTCTCGCCCTCTCGGCTGTCGGGAGCCTTGCAGCCTTCGCCGATGTAACGCCAAATCCCGTCATAAGCAGGGGCTGCCCTGCCTATTCGGGGGCAAATCCCGCAACGGCTTCTGCCGCCAACGATGAGCATTATTTCTCCTTCTGGACGGGTACTGCTCCCGATTACCTTGCCTATGACCTTTCGGGAGTTCCCGAAAAACAGAGAGAAAAGGTCATTGCCGTGTGGTACAATACCAGCGCCTATGACAAGATAGGTCCCTACGCCAATCAGAATATGGAGCCCACAGATTACACCATCGAGGTCAATGCCGCCGAGGGCGGAAAGTACCCCGAGGACGGCTGGAAGGTAGTTGAGACCGTAACGGATAACCTTCACGGCTCGCGTCAGCACGTTGTTGATATGAAGGGCTATAACTGGATAAGGCTCAACGTATCAAAGGCTGACGGAAAGACAGGGAGCAATGCACAGGTAAACTTCGATATACATAATGTCTCGGAGGGGATATCCGACAGCTGGATATTCTTTGGCGACTCCATCACCGCAGGCGGTATGAACAACTGCTACGGTACGGGCTTTGCCACATTCGTGAACCGTCTTGATAACAGGTTTTTCCCTGTTCAGGAGAACGGCGGAATAGGCGGCATAAAAAGCGAGGACGGCAGAAAGAATATCGACAGGTGGCTGGAGATCTGCCCTGCAAAATATGTCAGCATTGCCTATGGCACCAACGACGCATGGGGCAGTAATACTCCCTTTGAGACCTATTACGAGAACACAAAATACATGGTGGACGCCATCATTGCCAAGGGCAAGGTGCCCGTTCTGCCGACAATACCATTTTCCACAAATGCAGATGTTGCCAAGGACCTGAAAAAGTATAACGCTCAGATAGAGCGGCTTTACGAGGAGTACGGCGACAAGATAGTCAAGGGTCCGGACTTCTATGAGTATTTCAGCAAGCATACGGATCACCTTGCGGACGGAGTTCATCCCGATTCCGAGGGCTATGAGTCCATGAGAGAGCTCTGGGCAAAGACCATGTATGACAGGGTCTACTCGGTATCTGAGCCCGAGACCACCACCGCTCCCGTTCCCGAGGTAATGACCGTTGCGGGAGACGCAAATCTGGACGGTACAGTGGAGCTTGCAGATGCTATATTCGTCATGCAGTCGCTGGCTCAGCCCAATAAGTATGAGCTGAAGATACAGGGCAGGATAAATGCAGACGTTGACGGACAGAAGGACGGTGTGACAGCAAATGATGCGCTGACTATACAGCTGTATCTGCTTCACCGCATATCCGAGCTCCCATACAGACCGCAATAACACATCGGGCTGCCGTCAGGGGGAATTTGGGGCAGCTTCGGTAAAAAAACAGGGGGATAATATGAAGATCAGAGGCTATTGCTTATTTTTCGTGGCAGCTCTCTGCCTGCTGCTTTCAGGCTGCGGGCTGAAGGACTACCCTACATATACCTATCAGCTCAGCAATAAGTTGGGGGAGAGGTATCTCATCAATTACTGCGAACAGACAGGCTATCCAGACAACAGCACCAGAGTCAAGATATTCAAGGAGAAGGAGAAGATAGGGGACTACGACGGCGGAGCCTATACGGGCTGCGACTCCTATATCCCGTCTCAGATCATGCTCATCGCGTCAAAGGACAAGGTAGACTACTATTACATGAAGTCGCAGTTCGGCGAGTATATAATCGCAGACGGAGTCCTTGACGTGAAAATGAACTTCAACATGATAAGGATAGGAGTTCAGCCGAATGAGCTAAATGATATGGATAAGCGCTCCTATTCAAAGCTGGCAGCTGCCGTAAGGAACGCAGTGACCGCCGATGAAGCGAAGAAGCGTTTTTCCGCCTGCGGCTACAGCAGTGACAGCTTCATTACATTCTATAATTATAAGGACTGAAAAAAGCCCCGAGGCATTGCCCCGGGGCTTTATTGTTTTTATTATGAATTCCGACATTTTGCTTGATTATCCCTATATATGCTATCCCCGTACACAAAAGCATACGGGGACTGTGAGTTTAGTTGAAATCAGGATCCGTGTACGGCCAGAGCCTGTACATAGGAGTGTTGGTGGTGCCGTCGCCTACCCAGATCTCTACATCGATAGGATCGGGATCGCGGTAGCAGATGAACCAGCGGTTAAGCTTCTTGCCTGACTTTGATTTCTGGAACTTGATAGGTGTCTTGTCATGCCCCATAAAATCGTTCAAAGCATCCTGAAAAGCCTTTGCTTCGTTGTTGCCGCCGCTCCAAGTGGAACGATTGCCGCCGTTATTGTTGGCGCCGTCCTTTGAGCAGACTACAACAAGAGTGTATGTTTCATTCTGTCCTTCCGACTTAACTGTCACATTGTGTTTTGTGGTGTTGTGAGCACCGAAGGATTCCGCAGGTTCTTCACCGTCTGCAAGTATCTGCATTACACTGTCATGGATGCTTTTTGCACTGGATATATCAGCAGTTCTCTTGGAACGCTTTACATACCCCAGCATTGACGGAACGAGTATTGCTGCCAGAACGCCGATGATGGCGATGACAACGATGAGTTCTACCAGAGTGAAACCCTTTTTGAATGATTTTGCCATATAAATCCCCCCATAGTTTTATAGTGCAAAATGCGGATATTCTTTTCTTAATTATACGTCCCTTTACAGTTTTTGTCAATAGCAAATTCAAAAAAATTTCATACGCCTGTATAGTTATTTGCCTATATTACGTTCAGTAATTACTTGACCACTACCTTCTTGAACGCCTTCTTGCCCTTGCGGACTATTACATCGCCCTCAAGCTTTATCATTTCCTTGGGGTCGGTCTTTTTTACGTCGTTGACAGTTATACCGCCCTGCTGAACAAGTCTTCTTGCCTCTGAGATAGAGGGAGCAAGCTCTGCCTTTACCAGAAGTGTGAGGAGTCCCACAGCACCGTCTGTAAGGTCTGCGTAGTCGATCTCGGCTACGGGCATATTCTCATTTGAGCCGCTGCCGCCGAAGAGTGCCTTTGCAGCTGCCTTTGCCTTTTCTGCTTCTTCCTCGCCGTGTACCAGCTTTGTGAGCTCGTACGCGAGAAGCTCCTTGGCAGCGTTGAACTGAGCGCCCTCCATGGTCTTCTCCATTTCCTCGATCTGCTCAACGGGAACGAATGTGAGCATCTTCAGACACTTGATAACATCAGCGTCGTCCACGTTCCTCCAGTACTGGAAGAACTCGTAGGGAGTGGTCTTTTCGGGATCGAGCCATACTGCGCCTTTTTCGGTCTTGCCCATCTTCTTGCCCTCTGAGTTGAGGAGGAGAGTGATGGTCATAGCATATGCGTCCTTGCCCAGCTTGCGGCGGATAAGCTCTGTGCCGCCCAGCATATTTGCCCACTGGTCATCGCCGCCGAACTGCATATTGCAGCCGTACTTCTGGAAGAGCTCGAGGAAGTCGTAGCTCTGCATTATCATGTAGTTGAATTCGAGGAATGTGAGACCGCGCTCCATACGCTGCTTGTAGCACTCGTGAGAGAGCATACGGTTTACACTGAAGTGAGCTCCGACGTCGCGGAGAAGCTCAATGTAGTTCAGCTTCATGAGCCAGTCAGCGTTGTTGACGATGATAGCCTTGTCCTCGGAGAAGTCGATGAAGCGGCTCATCTGCTTCTTGAAGCAGTCAACGTTGTGCTGGATAGTTTCGGGAGTCATCATCTTTCTCATGTCGGTCTTGCCCGAGGGGTCACCGATCATGGCTGTACCGCCGCCGATGAGCACGATGGGCTTGTTGCCTGCCATCTGGAGACGCTTCATAAGGCAGAGTGCCATGAAGTGTCCGACATGGAGCGAGTCGGCAGTGGGGTCAAAGCCGATGTAGAAAGTAGCCTTGCCTGCGTTGACAAGCTCCTCTATCTCCTTTTCGTCTGTGAGCTGCGCGAGGAGACCTCTGCGCTTGAGTTCTTCAAAAGTAGTCATGGTTTATTTCTCCTTTATATTAATTGTTAAGATCAAACTTATATTAAAGTATTGAGAATGCTATAAGAAATGAAAACGTCGGGCGTTTTCATGTTTATCACGACCTTTCAGTGGTATGCTTCAGTCCGCGTGTTTCATTATAGCTTTCAGCAGACCGAGAAAAGCGGAATGTAGGAAGGTACGCAGTGCGATGATCAGCTGCGATATCATGAAAACATATCTGACATAGATATAGAAGTATTCTCCGATGCCCCCTGAGTTCTTCTGTGAGAGTCCTTCAATGTAGGGCTCAAGGGTACTGCCGCCGAAGGAGACGAACTCCGTGAACACGGCAAGGAGCAGGGCTACGGTGAAGCCGAGATTGAGCTTTGCGCTGTCCAGTCCCGCAAGTCCCGAGTAGGGATGTATGAACCTTGTGAACAGCGAAGTCGTCAGGAAGCCGAGAACGGTGCACACCGTCATTCGTATGAAAGGGGACTCAGCGCCCGCATTTGCAGGGCTTATGAAACCGATATACAGAAACAGCAGCGGCAGCAGAAACGCCACAGCCGACAGACTGAGATAACCGATAGTCCTTTTCACAGTATCCCTCCTTCAAATACAAAAGCCCCCGTGCAGCAATAACTGCACGGGGGCGAAGCTACTCGCGGTACCACCCCGATTTTTCCGCGTTTGCGGAACTCGAGAAGCTGTAACGGGCATACCCGACCGCACCTACTGTAAGGTTCAGCGCGGCAACTCCCGAATGTAGGTCTCTGTACGCCGTCATTCCCTCACACCACACGGGAACTCTCTGTATCGGGCTATGCACAGGTTTTATTCGTTCACTGTTTTTGCCCTTATATCATATCATAACTTTAACGGCTTGTCAAGAGGAGACAGCGACTTTTTACGCAGTGGAGCGGCAGTGCTTGCTCTTTTTTTCCTTGTACATATTGTCGTCCATCTCGTTGAGGAAGCTGTCGATGGTTTTCTTGCCGCTGAAGATGGCAGTTCCGATGGAAAATGACAGCTTATATGGAGTTCTGTCGGAGCTGTTGAACTTGTCCAGCTGATTTCTCAGACTGTTCTCCATGTTAATGAGGTCGAATTCGCTGTCAACTCGGGCGATTATGATGAACTCGTCACCTGCGAACCTTACGGAAAGGCTCTTTGAGGGCTTTGCCGCGTTGATTATCTCTGCGGCGGAGATAAGAGCCTCATCGCCCACGGAGTGACCGTACATATCGTTGATGCTCTTGAAAAAGTCGATATCTATCATGACACCGCCCATGGTCGTGCCCTTGCGGCTGACCTCAGCCAGCACATGGTCGAGGTAGTTGCGGTTGCAGAGCTTGGTAAGCGGGTCTATATATGACAGCTCATTCTGAAGGCTCATATGAGTTCCCACAAGTCCGAGAGCTACGGAGCACCATGCAAGGGATATGCCATAGAATACCATCTGTGCGGAGGTCCCGATTATTATGGGCAGCAGGAACATCCATATGGGGAAAAATCTGGTCTTTGGCGAGCCCTTGTAGTATCGGTACCTTACGCAGACGCTGAAGCCCAGATAAAGGAACACAGAGATATAATATATGTAGCCTATGGGCTGGCGGTGGTATACGTTGGCGGAATCAACAGTGAATAAGTATCCCCATTTGATATTGGGTATCAGTGCGAGGATAAGGAGTATGGTGGGGAGCCCCAGCCATGAATAGTATTTTTTCAGGCGGCTCTCCTGCTTGTAAAGTCTCAGGTCAACATAAATGCACCATAGATAGGAGACGGTGACGTTTATGGCGTATGCGAGTGAATTGGTGATGAAAGCGGCGGCGCGGGCTCCGAAGAAGCTTTTGCCGTCCACCATGAAAGATAGTGTTTCGGTTGCACAGGCAGCTGCGGTAAGAAAGATCATTGCAGTGAAGATCCTGTCGCTGGGAAGCTTTCTCTGTCTGACAAGATAGCTGCTGATCTGCAATACCACCAGCATGGCTATTCCGATGCAGTTGGTTACTATGATGGATTGTAGGTTCATGTTGTCCTCCTTCCCCCTATCAGAAGATCATATACTATTATAACATATTATATATATTCATTCAAGAGATTAACTGAAAATTTACAAATTATGCCTAATTATCAGACTTCTGTCACATTGACGCCTCTTTGGAGCGGAAATAAAGTTTTTTTTATCGGGTACTTGAAATTTGACGAGGATTGATATATAATAGTTAATGATATTATTACGGGAGGAACGTGTAAATGAGTACTAAAATCGGATTTGACAACGAAAAATACCTGAAAATGCAGTCTGAGCACATCAGACAGCGTATCGCTCAGTTCGGTGATAAGCTTTATCTTGAGTTCGGAGGAAAGCTCTTTGACGATTATCACGCTTCGAGAGTACTGCCCGGCTTCAAGCCCGACAGTAAGCTCCAGATGCTCCTTCAGCTGAAGGACGATGCGGAGATAGTAATCGTCATCAACTCCGACGACATTGAGAAGAACAAGGTCAGAGGCGACCTTGGCATTACATACGACATCGACGTTATCCGCCTCTTTAACGTATTCACCAAGATAGGGCTCTATGTAAGCAGCGTTGTTCTCACAAGATACGACGGTCAGCCTACTGCGGACGCCTTTCAGAAGCGTCTCGAGGCTCTCGGCATCAAGGTGTATCATCATTACAGCATCAAGGGTTATCCGTCAAATCTCCAGTACATAATCAGCGAAGAAGGCTACGGCAGGAACGATTATATCGAGACTACCCGCAAGCTCGTTGTCATTACAGCTCCCGGTCCCGGAAGCGGCAAAATGGCTACCTGTCTCTCTCAGCTCTATCACGAGCACAAGAGGGGAGTAGACGCAGGCTATGCCAAGTTCGAGACCTTCCCCATCTGGAACCTTCCTCTCCGTCACCCTGTGAATATCGCCTATGAGGCGGCTACTGCCGACCTCAACGACGTTAATATGATAGACCCCTTCCACCTCGAGGCTTACGGTGAAACTACTGTAAACTACAACCGCGATGTGGAGATATTCCCCGTGCTCAATGCGATGTTTGAGAACATTCTCGGCGAGTCTCCCTATAAATCGCCTACGGATATGGGCGTAAATATGGCAGGCAACTGCATCGTTGACGACGAGGCGGTATGCGAGGCTGCTAAGCAGGAGATAATCCGCAGATACTACACAGGTATGTGCGAAAACAGAAAGGGAGCTATCTCCCTTGAGGAGGTAATGAAGCTGGAGCTTCTCATGAAGCAGGCAAATGTTACTCCCGAGGACAGAAAGGTAGTTGCTCCCGCACTTGAAAAGGAAAAGGAGACAGGAGGTCCCGCAGCAGCAATGGAGCTTCCCGACGGTACTATCCTCACAGGACGCACCTCGAACCTCCTCGGAGCAGTTTCCGCGCTTCTCCTCAATGCACTCAAGCATTTCGCTAAGATAGATGACGATATACTTCTTATGTCGCCCCACGTTATCGAGCCCATCATGGAGCTGAAGGTCAACCACCTCGGCAACAACAATCCCAGAATGCACACCGATGAGACACTTCTTGCACTGTCCATCTGTGCGAATACAGACGAGAACGCCAAGAAGGCTATGGAGCAGATATCCAAGCTCCGCGGCTGCGAGGTACACTCAACAGTTATCCTCTCGGCAGTTGACGAGCGTATCTTCAAGCGCCTCGGCATCAATCTCACCTGTGAGCCCAAATACGAGGCATGATCATCGAGCCGTAATGCTTTGTAAGCGCTACGGCTTTTACTTTTAACATTGACAAAACGTAAGATATGGTTTAAAATAATCGGTAAATATTAAACGGAGGCAACAAATGACAGATAAAAATAAAAAAAATACAGCACTTATCATCTACATAATTCTTTTCTATGCGGTATGGACTTTGTATACGTTCTATGCAGACGGGCCTGTTGGCGATAGCATTAAAAATGCAGCGGTGGAACAGATAGTAAAAGAGGGTATCATAAAAAATCTTGTCTGGACTCTGCCTGCAATGCTGCTGGTACATCATTTTTCTTCCGATGTGTACATAAAGCTGAAAGAGATGTTCTGTACCAAAGTCAAATGGCTGAGATATCTGCCCGTATTCATTCTGTTTACAGCCTATGTGCTGGGAAGTGAATACCTCAGCACGGGAAAGATCGAAATAAACAAGGATTTCGGAGCGGCAAGCATAGTCATCGTACTATTTGTCGGCATTACGGAGGAGATGGTTTTTCGCGGCTGGCTCCTCAATGCAACAGTGAAGAAAGAGAAGCAATGGCTGCCCATAGCTGTTAACGCAGTGCTGTTTACGCTGATTCATTTCCCGATATGGATAGTCGAGGGCACTTTAACTGCCAATATAACATCATTTGGTTTCTTGTTTATTGCTATGCTCAGTGTTATTTTCAGTATAACATTTTTAAAGAGCAGGAGCATAGTTGTTCCTGTTCTGCTCCATATGTACTGGGATCTGCTGGCATTTATGTTCATTTGATAAAAAAGCCCCGAGATGATTCTCGGGGCTTTACTTATAACCAAGGAAAAATGTATTGAGGATTTATTCGTAGTCCACTACGTTTACCCAGCGGAGAAGTATCTCCTTCTCCTTGCAGTTCTTTTTCACCGACTGCGAAGCGGCTACAATGGGCATCCACGACTGGACGTACTTCTTGGCAGTGCCGCTCTTCTGGCAGAACAGGTCAAGGTACTTGTCTGCGCCTGCGATATTTCCGCTGAGGCAGAACAGGAGATAGGTCCTTGCGGCGTCTGCGGAGGCGTTGCCCTGTGTGGCGTGTGCCCAGTCAAGAACGTAGGGCGTGCCGTCGGGAGTGATTATGATGTTGGAGGTGTTGTAGTCTCCGTGGCAGAGCTTGCTGTGGTCGGGAGCGCTGGTGAGACGGGTGTGGAGGTCGTACTTTGTGGTTTCGTCAAGGTCTGTAAGGTCTATCTTGCGGTTCATCTTGTCCTTGAGCTGACTGAGCAGTGGAGAGCGCTTTGACTGTATCTCCAGCTGCAGGTCCACGAACATATTCAGGTACTCGTCGTACTTTGCAGGGTCGGCAGCAATAAGGTCGGCGAGGTTCTCGCCCTCGATGAACTGTGAGACTATCGCCCACTTGCCGTTTATCCTTGTGACCTCGGAGAGCTCGGGGATATTCAGTCCCGTCTCCTCAACTCTTGCGTGGTTGAGGGCTTCGTTGAGAACGTCCGCCTTGGAGTAGCTCTCGTCAAATACCTTTATGCACTTGTTTCCGTCGCGGTAAATGGTCTTGTTTATCCTCTCGGCGATAATATTGTCCAGCTTCATATTTTAAACCTCCTTCGGGTATTCTTTTTCGGTAAAGGTCTTACCGTAGTAAGCGTTGAGATATATCTGTTTCAGCTCACTCATCAGCGGATAACGGGGATTTGCACCCGTACACTGGTCGTCGAAGGCGTTCTCGGTCATCTCGTCCAGAGTTGCGAGGAAGTCCTTCTCGGAGATGCCGTAGTCTGCGATTGTGTCCTTTATGCCTATCTTGTGGCGGAGCTCACGGATAGCCTTGATGAGGTTCTCAAGCTTCTGCTTGTCTGTCTTGCCGCCAAGTCCCAGATAGTCAGCCACCTCTGCGTAACGTGCGAGAGTGTGGGGGTGAGCATACTGGGGGAAGGTCCCCATCTTCGCAGGCACCTCTGCGGCGTTGAAGCGCAGTACGTCCTCGATAACGAGAGCGTTGGCGATACCGTGGGGGATGTGGTGATATGCACCCAGCTTGTGGGCGAGAGAGTGTGAGACTCCGAGGAATGCATTTGCAAATGCCATACCTGCCATTGTGGCGGCGTTAGCCATTTTCTCACGGGCTTCGGGGTCCTTTTCGCCGTTGTCGTATGCACGGGGAAGATACTCGAATATTATTTTCAGTGCGCGGAGAGCCAGACCGTCGGTGTAGTCCGTAGCCATCATGGATGCGTAGGCTTCAAGAGCGTGTGTGACTGCATCGATACCCGAGGCGGAGGTCAGTCCTTTGGGAGCTGTCATCTGGAGATCGGGGTCAACTATTGCCATGTTTGGCAGCAGCTCGTAGTCCGCAAGGGGATACTTTACGCCGCTCTTTTCATCGGTGATAACGGCAAAGGGCGTGACCTCGGAGCCTGTACCTGCCGACGTGGGGATGGCGATGAAGTATGCCTTTTCACCCATTTTCGGGAATGTGTATACTCTCTTTCTGATATCCATGAATCGCATAGCCATATCCATGAAGTCGGCGTCGGGATGTTCGTAGAGCACCCACATTATCTTGGCAGCGTCCATTGCGGAGCCGCCGCCCAGTGCGATAATGGTATCGGGCTTGAATGCTCTCATCTGCTCGGCACCTGCCTTGGCGCAGGCGAGTGTGGGGTCGGGAGCTACATCGAAGAAGGCAGCAGAAGCAATGCCCATTTCGTCCAGCTTGTCGATGATAGGCTTTGCAAAGCCGTTTTCATAAAGGAACTGGTCTGTGACAACGAAGGCGCGCTTCTTGTCCATAACGGTTTTCAGCTCGTCAAGGGCAACGGGCAGGCAGCCGCGCTTCAGGTAAACTTTCTGTGGTGCTCTGAACCAAAGCATATTTTCTCTCCTCTCGGCAACAGTCTTGATATTGAGCAGGTGCTTGACTCCCACGTTCTCGCTGACGGAGTTTCCGCCCCATGAGCCGCAGCCCAGTGTCAGTGAGGGAGTAAGCCTGAAGTTATAGATATCACCGATACCGCCCTGAGACGAGGGAGTATTCACCAGTATACGGCAGGTCTTCATTCTGCTCTGGAACTCCTCCAGCTTGTCCTGCTGAGTCTTTACATCGAGGTAGATAGATGATGTATGACCGTAGCCGCCGTCGGCGATGAGCTGCTCAGCCTTGGAGAATGCGTCCTGAATGTCCTTTGCCTTGTACATGGCGAGAACAGGGGAGAGCTTTTCGTGTGCGAATTCCTCTGAGAGGTCGGTGCTGTCGGTCTCACCGATGAGTATCTTCGTACCCTCGGGCACCTTTACGCCTGCCAGCTCAGCTATTTTGCAGGCTGACTGACCGACTATCTTGGCGTTGAGAGCGCCGTTGATGAGAATGGTCTTTCCAACCTTTTCCTTTTCCTCAGCGGTGAGGAAGTGGCAGCCCCTTGCGGCAAATTCATGCTTGACCTTGTCGTAGATGTTCTTGTGTACTATGGTGGACTGCTCGGAGGCGCAGATCATGCCGTTGTCAAAGGTCTTGGAGTGGATGATGGAGTTCACGGCAAGGACAACGTCGGCAGTCTCGTCAATGATGGCGGGTGTATTTCCTGCGCCTACGCCAAGTGCGGGCTTTCCGCTGGAGTAGGCTGCCTTTACCATTCCGGGACCGCCTGTGGCGAGTATGATATCAGCCTCAGCCATGACAAGGTTGGTCATTTCAAGGCTGGGAACGTCAATCCACGCGATTATGTCCTCGGGAGCACCTGCGGCTACGGCAGCTTCAAGCACTACCTTTGCTGCGGCAATTGTGGACTGCTTTGCTCTCGGATGAGGGCTGATGATAATGCCGTTGCGTGTCTTCAGTGCGATAAGAGCCTTGAATATAGCCGTAGATGTGGGGTTTGTTGTAGGTATGACAGCTGCGATGACACCGATGGGCTCGGCTATCTTCTTTGTGCCGTAAGCCTTGTCCTCGGCGATGACACCGCAGGTCTTTGTATCGCGGTAGGTGTTGTATATATACTCGGAAGCGTAGTGGTTCTTGATGACCTTGTCCTCCACTATGCCCATGCCTGTTTCCTCAACGGCAAGCTTTGCCAGAGGGATACGGGCTTTGTTGGCGGCTGTAGCGGCGGCAAGGAATATCCTGTCCACCTGTTCCTGTGAGAACTGCGAGAAACGGCGCTGGGCTTCCTTCACACGGCTTATAGCCTTTTCGAGCTGCTTTACGCTGTCAACGATCTCGTAAGCTTTCTTTTTCATATTTTTCCTCCTCGGATGAACTATTGATGTACAATAATGACAAATATTTCACAAAGGCTGTTAAACATTTGTCAATCAGAGCCTTTTATTTTGCGGCTGTCTGCACAGACTGCCGCATTGCTCCGCAATATATATTATACCTCATATCCGGAAGAATATTCGATTTGTTAGCCTTGCCTATCAAGATTTTTTGACATAATAAAAGAAACGCCACAGCGTCTCCGTCTGCGTGCCCGAAGATACTGTGGCTGTATGCTGCTTTTTTACTGCTCGGAGAAGGAATCCTTGCCAACTCCGCAGAGAGGACATTCAAAGTCATCGGGAAGGTCCTCGAACTTTGTGCCGGGTGCAATGCCGTGCTCGGGATCGCCGAGCTCCTCGTCGTACTCCCATCCGCAAACGTCGCAAACGTATTTCATATATTCACCTCCTTATTGTTTTTCATTATTATAAATGAAAAGACTGCGTCTGTCAATAGAAAAGTGAAAATTTTAATGTTAAAAGAAGAAAATATGTTCTGCCTATTTATTTTTGAAAAAATATATGGTATAATGAATGCATAGCATTCATTATACCATATTTAAAAGCCCTTGCAGATACGCTGATCGGAGATCAGCTCCCTGCATATCGGGCAATTATATCATAACGCTTCGCTTTTATGATATAATATACTTTGTTCGTTACTCGTTATATGTTTTGTACTTTCAGGAGATAATCATGACCGATAAAATAATAATCAAAGGCGCAAGAGCCAATAATCTCAAAAATATAGATCTGGAGCTTCCGCGCGACAAGCTCATCGTAATGACGGGACTTTCGGGCTCGGGAAAGTCATCCCTTGCCTTCGACACCATTTACGCTGACGGTCAGCGCCGCTATGTGGAGAGTCTTTCCTCCTACGCGAGAATGTTCCTCGGACAGATGGAAAAGCCCGACGTTGACAGCATTGAGGGTCTTTCTCCCGCTATTTCCATAGACCAGAAGACCACCTCCAAGAACCCTCGCTCCACCGTGGGAACTGTTACGGAGATATACGACTACCTTCGACTCCTCTACGCCCGTATAGGCGTTCCCCACTGTCCTGTCTGCGGCAGAGTGATCTCACAGCAGACCATCGACCAGATGGTGGATACCCTTATGGAGCTTCCTCAGGGCACTAAGCTCCAGCTTCTGGCTCCCATTGTAAGGAACCGCAAGGGACAGTATAACAAGGAGCTGGAAAGCGCAAGAAAGTCGGGCTTTGTCCGTGCGCGTGTGGACGGCATAATGTATGAGCTTTCCGAGGAGATAAAGCTGGACAAGAACAAAAAGCATAATATCGAGATAATCGTTGACCGTATCGTTATAAAGGAGGGTGTGGAGTCCCGTATCACCGACAGCCTTGAAACTGTTTTCAACCTGACGGGCGGACTTGCCATAGCCGACGTCATCGGCGGCGAGGAGATACTGTTCTCCCAGAATTACGCCTGTCCCGAGCATAATATCAGCATCGGAGAGCTGGAGCCTGTTATGTTCTCATTCAACAATCCCGTGGGAGCCTGCCCTAAGTGTACGGGTCTGGGAGTTTTCAGACATATCGACCCCGACCTCATTATCCCCAACAAGGAGCTCTCCATCGAGGAGGGCGCTATAAACGCCACGGGCTGGAACAGTCTCGATGAGACCTCCATCTCAACCATGTATTACCGTGCAATTTCCAAGAAGTACGGTGTTCCGCTGGATGTTCCCGTTAAGAAGCTGAAAAAGGAACAGCTTGACCTTTTCCTCTACGGAACAGGTGATGAGACTCTGGAGCTGAAACGACCTGCTTCATTGGGCGGCGGCACATACCGCTCTCCCTTTGAGGGCGTTGTGAACAATCTTGAACGCCGTTACAGAGAGACCTCCAGCGAGAATTCCAAAAACGAGATAGACGAGTACATGAGCGAGGTGAAGTGCCCTGTGTGCAAGGGAAAAAGGCTTCGTGACGAGTACCTTGCCGTCAAGATAGGGGACAAGAATATCAGCGAGCTCACGGACTTTTCTGTCAAGGACGGTCTGCGCTTCTTCAACGAGCTGAAGCTGTCGGAGCATGACAACTTCGTGGGCGAGCGAATCATAAAGGAGATAAAGGAGCGCCTCGGCTTCCTCGTAAGCGTAGGTCTGGAGTACCTTACACTTTCCCGTTCATCGGGTACCCTTTCGGGCGGCGAGAGCCAGCGTATACGCCTTGCCACGCAGATAGGCTCCTCACTGGTGGGAGTCCTCTATATTCTGGACGAGCCCAGTATCGGTCTGCATCAGCGCGACAACGACAAGCTCATAGCCACACTGAAAAGGCTCCGCGACCTTGGAAATACACTTATAGTCGTTGAGCATGACGACGATACCATGCTGGCAGCGGATTATATCGTGGATATCGGTCCCGGAGCAGGAATCCACGGCGGAGAAGTGGTCTTTGCGGGTACGGTGGACAAGCTGCTGAAGTGCAAGACCTCCATTACGGGACAGTATCTCAGCGGCAAAAAGAAGATAGAGATACCCAAAAAGCGCAGGAGCGGCAGCGGAAAGTTCCTGACCGTAAAGGGTGCCACTGAGCATAATCTCCGTAATATCGACGTAAAGATACCTCTCGGCGAACTCATATGCGTTACGGGAGTTTCGGGCTCGGGCAAGTCCTCTCTCGTCAACGAGATAATCTACAAGCACCTTGCCGCAAAGCTGAACCGTGCCAAGATAAAGAGCGGTGCCTTTGCGGAGATGGAGGGCATTGAAAATCTGGACAAGGTCATCTGTATCGACCAGTCTCCCATAGGCAGGACGCCCCGTTCAAACCCTGCCACATATACGGGCGTTTTCAGCGATATCCGCGACCTCTTTGCAAAGACTCCTGACGCCAAGGCTCACGGCTACGGCAGCGGAAGGTTCTCATTCAATGTAAAGGGCGGACGCTGTGAAGCCTGCGAGGGCGACGGTATCATCAAGATAGAGATGCACTTTCTGCCCGATATATACGTTCCCTGCGAGGTCTGCAAGGGAAAGAGGTATAACCGCGAGACACTGGACGTTCACTACAAGGGCAAGTCCATATATGACGTTCTGGAAATGACTGTGGACGAGGGTGTGGAGTTCTTTGAGCACCTGCCCAAGATAGCAAGGAAGCTGAAGACCTTACAGGAGGTAGGATTGGGCTATATCAAGATAGGTCAGCCTGCAACTACTCTTTCGGGCGGCGAGGCTCAGCGTGTAAAGCTGTCCACGGAGCTGTCAAAGCGCTCTACGGGCAATACCATATACATCCTTGACGAGCCAACAACGGGACTTCACACAGCGGACGTCCACAAGCTCATAGATGTGCTCCAGAGGCTTACGGATCAGGGTAATACCGTTCTGGTCATTGAGCACAACCTCAACGTCATCAAGGTTGCCGATCATATTATTGATCTGGGACCCGAGGGCGGCGACGGCGGCGGAACTATCGTTGCACAGGGCACTCCCGAGGAGGTGGCAGCCTGCGAAAAGTCCTATACGGGACAGTATCTCAGGAGCTATCTTGAATAACAGCAAAAAAGAGTATTCTCTCATACAGAGGGAATACTCTTTCTTTTATCCTTCTATCTGCCGTGCAAGGAACTGTGCAGAGGCGTTGATAAGGCTCTTTTGCAGGTCGGTGACCTCGCGGCATTTTTCACTTGTCATGAACGCCACTGCTCCCGAAACATCTCCTGCGGTAATGATGGGCAGCGCGGCAATGGCTGTTCGCTCAACGCCCTCGGCAGGGTAGAAGCTGTTGGTGTTTCCGTCGTGGCAGAAGAACTGTCCGCGGCTTTCCATAAGCTCCTCAAGCTGACCCGTGACGCGGCGCTCGGCAAATTCCTTTCTCGGCACTCCCGCAGACGCAACAACATGGTCCTTGTCAAATATGAGCACGGGACAGCCTGCTATCTTGTGCATGATATCCGCCACATAGCCTGCGTTTTCGCTCATTTCGCTGACGGCGGAGTACTTCTTGAAAATGACCTCGCCCTCACTGTTTGTGTATATCTCAAGGGGATCGCCCTCGCGGATACGCATGGTCCTGCGTATCTCCTTGGGAATGACCACCCGTCCGAGGTCGTCTATACGTCTTACTATTCCTGTTGCTTTCATGTTATTCCCTCCGTTTGGTAAAAGCTTTGTGGGAATAGTTTACGCAGAAAAATGTCGGATTATTCATTATGCTGCAAAAGGTCACATTTTCGTGTGTCTGTTCACTCCGTTTTTGTGCCCGTTCACTCCGCGTGAATTGTTTTCCTGTAAAAGGGGAGTATAATATTGGTGTGACAAGCTAAAGCGGAAGGAGGGTTCACTTTGCAGATACTGAAAAATCAGATGCTGTCACGGAACAATCTTGTGATATGCAGGAAAAACGTTGAAAACGCAGACATATTCAAATTTATCAGGTACGCCTCTGACAATATCCACGCTCTGGATCTGGAGGTAAACGACAATATCATCTTTACAAGACACTCGTTGGAAAACCAACAGATCACAGAGATGATGATACCTGTGAGGGGGGAGATAAGCCACTTCGGAGGATTTGAATACAAGCCCTGCTTCAAGCTGATCAATGCTGTCACCATCAGACATGAGGGCGGGATCGGTAAGATCGGCTCTACGGAGAAGAAGCTGACCGATTATATCAGCGAATGTCACCTTGAGCCTGTGACAGCTCCCTATTATGTTGTCGTGCGCGGTGACGAGAAAAGTGCGGAGGACTGCATAATCGACATATATATAGGCATAAACTACAACATTTTATAATGAAAAAAGACTTCCGCGGAAGTCTTTTTTATATTTATGCTTCTATGCTGCTGTCGAGGAGCAGCTGGACGTCAAGGGTAAATACGCCGTCATCTGCGGATATTTCCGCTGAGCCGTTGTATTTATTGGCAACTCTCACGATGTTGGAGACTCCGAAGCCGTGGCGGCTCTTGTCCTCCTTTGAGGTGACTACCTTGTTCTTGTCGTTTATCTTTACTTTTTCAAACATGGGATTGCTGATCCTGAAGAAGAAATAACCTCTTTTGAAGTCGGCATTGGCGGTTATGACCTTTTCTTCATTGCTGCTGTCCTTGGCGCAGGCTTCTATGGCGTTGTCAACGGCGTTGGCGATGATTATGCAAAGATCTGCGTTGCTTATGCCTGATGTGGGAACAAATCCCTTGAAATCAAGGCGTGTATTCGAGGCAAGAGCCTTTTCGCTCTTGTCGCTGAGCAGGGCGTCAACGATGATGTTGCCCGTGTCGAATTTTTTCTTCTCAACAGAGGAGAGCACCTCTATCTCGTTCATATACTCGATGGCTCTTTCTGTCTCTCCTGCGGAGATAAGACTTCTCAGGCAGAGGATATGGTTTTTGAAGTCGTGCCTGAAGCATCTGAATTCGTCGTATATGCTGTTGATCTTATTGTAGTATTCGATCTGGTTCTCGATCTGCTTTGAGAGTATATTCACACTGAGCGTTTTTTCGGTCTCGGATATACTTGTCCTGATTATGGAGAAAAGTACGATCATAAGTCCGATCATTGACGGGATGAGCAGCACCCGTACATAGAGATCGTGATTGGGTCTGGTAGAGCCCATTACGAATATGGAAGCAATATAAGTGAGTCCCAGCACGAGGATATACAGCTTTTTGGGGAGAGCCTCCACAAGATGCTGAACAAAGACCTCATACTTTTTCCGCTTGATGTAGATGAGTATACTGCCCAGAACCAGCGCTTCGAGAAGGAATGCCAGCAGGTCTGAGTACCTGTTTTCAGAGAATATCTGCTTTGTGATGTTGGCATATATCTGCGGAGTGTTTATGGTGAGCAGGTATATGTACAGTATCTTCAGGTTTATCTTTCTGTATATTGCCGTATAAAGGAAGAAACACCCGATATAGTAGGCTATGATTATTGCCAGCTTTACTGCCACTGAGGTGATGTTATGTGCATACAGCATCAGTACGTTGGGCAGCACTATCAGTGCTATGAGCCCTATGTCAACGACACGGGGATTTTTCTCCTTGTATCCGAGAAAAATGCAGGTGAGCTGAACTATCAGCGAGCGGAGCAGAAAGCATACAGCAAATGTCAGTACCGAGATCACCATGGCGTCACCACTTTTCAAAGTTATAGCGCTTGATGTAATCGGTAAAAGCCTTTTTGAATGGTGTCAGCTTCAGCTTGCTTATCAGAGCGCGTTCCTTGTTGTCGAACAGGATATCTGTGGACGTATGGGAAACTATATGCCTGAATCCCACAAGATAGGTGCGGTGGCTCCTGAAGAACCTGTCATCGGGCACCAGCTTTTCTATCTCGGAAAGCGTTCTCTTATAATTGATATTATCGTCGGTGGTACGGATATAGCAGTACTTATTATCCGCCTCGATATAAACGATATCGTCGATATTGATGCGCCTGTTCACCTCATCGCTTTTGATGAGGATGAAGTTGCTGTCGTCATGGGCGGCAAGAAAATCGTCCAGTGCCGCTGACAGTTTTTCGTAGTTTATGGGCTTTACGAGGAAGCGGTATGCGTTTACCTCAAAGGTATCAAAAACGATATTTGGATAGCTGGTAAGGAAAATGATGGTGGTATCGATTTTGTTTTTTCTTATCTGCCTTGAGGTCTCAAGTCCGTCGATGCCTTCCATCTGGTAGTCCATGAAGATTATATCGTATTCGATATTGCTTTTCAGCAGGTCAAAACCGTTGGTGTAGTCATCACAGTTGATGATCACGTTTCTGTTGACAGAATACTGATCGAGATACTTTTTGAGTTCTTCGTGGAGTATCATTTTGTCGTCACAAATTGCAATTCTCATAATAATTCGATATACAGCCGTTAAGGCGGCAGATCGTTCCCCTTTCTGAATATAGTATTACTTAGATTACAAAGTTTATCATGTTCGTTCACTCCTGAAAAAGTGCTGTTTACTCCGATCCTGTATCCGATCTTGCAAAAATGGGATATACTATGATCACAGCAGGGGGAGAGTTCCCCGAAACGCGCAGGAGGTAACAAAAATGACTTGGTCAACAATTATAGATTTTTTGTTTGGATGATAATAATTATAACAGATTAACACAAAAAAGTCAATGAATCAGCATTGTTTTGTGCATATTATAAATATATGTATCAATATCAGGTTTATATCTTAGACGTCTGATAAGGCAGCTTTGCTGACATTATCGCTCAATAGAAAGCCACTCCCTCGGGAGTGGCTTTCTGTATTCTGTCAGTTGGAAGTCATGTAGGTCTCCATGTTCATGGGTTCTTCCTTTACAGTAGAGAGATAAGCGTAGTATGCGAGGATATTGGATGCGTCTATGGCGTCGATAACACTGTTGCGGTCAACATCTGCTGCCTTCCGCTGTCTGTCGTCAAAGCCGCCCTCCTTATCGGTGGATATTTTTGCGTAGTATGAAAGAACAGCCGAAGCGTCAACTGAATCCACTGCCCCGTCATCGTTGATATCGCCCATAGTATAAGCAGGCTCCAGCTCTATGACGATATCCTTATGTTCGCCGTATCCATTAAAGCTGAATGCCTCGGTATATGGCTTTTTATACTCGTCGGGGACGTTATAAAGTGTAATGCCGTATTTTTTATTGATATAAATAAGATTGTCGAATGTCATTACGGGAGTATCTGAGGTATTCCATTTGAGCAGATCATTTGTATCGATGCTGCCTCCTATAAGCTCGCCTGTTATGCCCTTGACGGTTTCACCTGTTTTCGCGTCTACGACAGAGATGCTGGCTGAGGAGGCTGTTTCCGCAGTTGGCTTTGCCTCGACCATCAGATGTATGGGACCATCCGTGATACCGTTCTCGACCTTGAAGCGAAAACCGTTTTCGCCGTTAGCTGCGTTATTTGCAATGTAATCGATGGGCTATTTTTTCGTTATCATGCGTATTGCCAGACACTGACTGCTGTTTGGGATAAATCTGTAGTTTTCTGCGGGAACACATTTAAGAGTGTATTCTCCGTCGGGAAGGTTGCCTGCACCGATATTGTCAGTGAAAAACCTTTGTGTAAAGCTGTATCTGTAGCCCTTATCGTCATAAACTCCCGAGCTTTCAAGAATGTCTTCGTTTGAATTGAAGGAATCTATTGAGTATGACACATCATGACCTGTTGTTGATTCATAGAAAATGCAGGATGCGTCCAGGTTATCAGCGTTTCCTTGATTATACATTGGAACTGCTATCTTATCGGTATCTCCGCCTTTTCTGAAATAGAGGATCTTTCTGCCCTCGTTGACATAGTTGCCGGAGAACAGATCATCATTATTGAATGTGATGTAGTATTTTGATCCTTCATGGTATTCGATATCGGTTATAGTCTTGACAGGCTCCTCGCTTGCCTCCCAGCTTGCCAGCTCCTGCCGGTTGGCTCTGTCACCGTCTATATACTCAACAAGATGTACCGTAGTGGGCAGGACAGTGCCTTTTGTTCTCTGGTCAAAGACTCCCACGGTGACTGCACAGTGTTCGCTGTCTGTGGGGACGGGGTCCTCATCGGGAAGGACTACCTGTTCTATGGCGGCAGCTTCCTCATCGGTCATGATGCGCTTCAGCTTTATCACAGCGTCTGCGTGCTCACCGTAGGCTTCAAATCTGAATGAGGTCTCTCCCGAGGGTTCATAGCACATGGGAGAGTTGATGATCCTGAAATTATAGGTCTCATTCAAATTATAGAGGGCGTCAAGCTTCATGGGCTTATCGTCCGCAGTTACCCACCTCATTTTTCCGAATAATGGCGGAGCGTGCATGTCAAGCTCAACAGTACAGCCGTTTATAGGTTCTCCTGTCTCTGCGTCGACTACGGAAATATCGGCGGAGCAGCTGTTTTCTTCGGTGGGCTCGCTCTCTATGAAGAAATCCAGCGCCTTGTCGGGATATCCGTGTTCTACGTTAAATGAAATGCCTTCGGAAAGGTCGGAGGAAAAATAATCCAGAGGTATATTCTTCTGCTTATTTATGGTTCTTGCAGAGTCACTGTATTTCTTTAAAAATCTGTAACCATCTGCGAGTTCGACTTTTGCTGTGTAGTGACCGTCGGGGACAATGAATTCATCTTCGGTATAGGTAGAAAATAATTCATCTGACTTGTCGGGCAGTGAGTTCAGGTATCTGAATCCGTTGTCGTCAACTATGCAGTAGTCCTTTATTATATCCGTATCTCTGGCGTCCGTGATAGTAGAATAGGAGCTTTTTGAAAGGACATAGGAAATGTTGAAATGGAGCTCTTTGCCTGTGTCATAACGGATAAGGAAGCCGGGATAATCAGTGATGGCGTATCCGCAGAGAACTATCTTGTCGGTATAGCCTTTTTCCTTGAGGACAATATCCGTTTCCGCAGGGAGACAGTAATCCTCGGGAAGCCCCTCGGTGGTCAGCTTGTAGCTGACGTCGTCGCTGTACTCGAGACCCTTGATCTCTTTTACGGAGACCGTTTTAGGGTCCCATTCCTCAAGGACAGTGCGCTCCTCACCCCTGACTTCCACGATTTTGGCGGTAATGCCATCGGGAAGTGTGTAATTGGGAGCTACGATAGAGACCATTACCCCACAGGTCTCCGACTGCTCGGGTGACTGCTCTGCCGCAAAGGCATCGGGAATTCTGTACGCGCCGCTGCTGTAAGCGGCACAGGAACACATAATTGCTGCAGCTGACATTGCTGCTATCATTTTTTTGATCATAAATTGATCCCTCCATATATCATGATGATAGCATTATATAATATTTAAATGAAAAAATCAAGAGACCAAAACTAAAATTTACAATTTATTAAACAGCAGATATACGGTAGTTTGCAATATAAAAAGGGAGACCTTTCCCGAGAATGGTCTCCCTTGATATCATTTCTTTTTATCGATCTTTTTCAGTGCTTTCATCTCCGCTCTGAATTTGTCGCGGTTTACTGACAGACCTTTTATCCAGCGCCATACATAGCCCACAGGAAGCAGTACCTTTGTCTTGTAGAAAAAAGGATAGTGGTGCTTCATGAACTCCATGCTGGGGAAAAGCCTTGACATTATGAAGCCTGCTTTGGAGTGGCTGCCTGACTTTTCGACGTATCTTTTTATGCTGCTTTCACCCACGTTGTTAATAGTGCCGTAGGTGCCGAACCGCAGGTAATGTTTCAGCTCTTCCTCCTCGCTCTCTGTAAGAGACAGGGTATCTGCTGAGGAGAAAAGCTTCATCGCCAGCGAAAGACGCTTCTGAGCGTAATCCTCTATGCCGAGCTGTCTGAACTGCTCTGCGATATAGCTTTTGTCGATGGTTCCTTCCTTGGCTTTCATGAATACATAGCAGTCCACAAGTGAGCGTATCCCCGTGCCGCCGCCGATGTGATGGCGGTACTCATGGGCGGTCATATATACATAGAAGTCCTCATCGGAGAAGTGATAGCCGTATTGCTTGTCATCATCTCTTTTCATGAGCCTGCTCATGTCTTCGTAGTATCTGAAAAGCTTTTCGTCATGACCGAAAAGGAATAGCGCTCTGTGCATTTCCATATTAAGCACGGGGGGCTTCTTATAGACGTCGGTGTAGCTATCTCCCACGCTTTCGGCGGTATATCCGCGTGAAAGCATGATATTCTTCAGGTCGTTCTGCCTTGAGGAGTCATATAGTATGTCGTTGTCAGACATCTCGCGCATTCCTATCTGCGGATAGAGCTCCTTCAGTATGGCGCCTTTCAGCGGGAGATACCAGATGCCCTGTTTTTCCATTTCCGAGGTGATAGCTTCTCGCTCCGAATCAAAGAGGATATTTTTCCTGACAGCCTTGTTGTATGCCTGAAAGAAATCGCTGTGCTCTGTTCCTGCACTTTTCAGTGCGGTGAATACGGTGGCTCTGAGAGTATGCCACTTGCAGGCTTTGTACAGTGAATCGAGGTCCATGGCGGAAACTCTGTCCTTGTCGGGGACCTGTGAATTGACAGCACAGGCAACCAGATATATCATATCATTGTATTCGGTATTCATATCATTATCACTCCTTCGGCTGATAATGTGATTATATCACATTCTTTGTGGAAAAGCAATATAAAAGGTTTATTCGTTCCTGACAGAGGTCATCGGGCAGGGGAGCATATTTATGAAAATTACGTCTGTTGCGGATGTAAAGCACTATTGCTAATATACAGAATGTATATTCCAAATGATGCAGTGAGTTCTTTAATAGTACATCTGTTGCCATCTGTAATGAAATAATACAATACTTGTCTATTTTGACGAATTTTTTTAAAAAAGAGGTAAGCCCCACATTTTGGGTATTGATTTTTCGGCGGATAGATAGTATAATATATTTGTGACTGTATAACTATTAGTAAAATAATTAGTTAAAATGATGACTGATCACTCCGCCTCAACGGCAGGATGTACCTGCCGCGGCGAATAAAAAATACATATAAGAAGGTAATCCGATGTTTGTAAACAAGAACGATATCAGACCTTTTGACAAAAAGGTCTGGCTCTCATCTCCTACCATGCACGGAGATGAACAGAAATGGGTCAATGATGCATTCGAGAAAAACTGGATAACTACAGCGGGAGAGAATATCAACGAGGTAGAAAAGCTCGTTGCACAGTACGCAGGCATGAAATATGCCGTTGCTCTTTCCTGCGGAACAGCTTCACTTCATCTTGCTACAAAGCTTGCAGGCGAAAAGCTCTACGGACAGGCTAAGCCGAATTGCGGTACGCTTCAGGGTCATAAAGTATTCTGTGCTGATATGACTTTTGATGCTACTATCAATCCCGTTGCATATGAAGATGGTGAAGCCGTTTTTATTGATACGGAGCGTGACACATGGAATATGAGCCCCGAG
Organism: Ruminococcus flavefaciens; assembly: GCF_900116855.1. Taxonomy (GTDB): domain Bacteria; phylum Bacillota; class Clostridia; order Oscillospirales; family Ruminococcaceae; genus Ruminococcus; species Ruminococcus flavefaciens_R. The sequence continues at coordinate 17,820 of NZ_UETD01000009.1, read as the reverse complement.
GCTCTGGAAAAGGCTTTTGAGCTCTATCCCGATGTAAAGCTCGTCGTTCTTGTTCACCTTTACGGCGTTCCCGCTAAGATAGATGAGATACGCGCTGTCTGTGACAAGCACGGTGCTCTCATCATAGAGGATGCTGCCGAGTCATTCGGAGCTACATACAAGGGCAGGGAAACAGGCTGCTTCGGTGATTACAGCGCCATCAGCTTCAACGGAAACAAGATAATCACAGGTTCATCGGGCGGTATGTTCCTGACAGACAGCAAGGACGACGCCGACAAGGTACGCAAGTGGTCTACTCAGTCAAGAGAGGCGGCTCCGTGGTATCAGCATGAGGAGATCGGCTATAACTACCGTATGTCCAATATCATCGCAGGCGTTATCCGCGGTCAGATGAACTTTCTCGACGAGCATATCGCTCAGAAAAAGGCTATATATGAACGTTATAAGGAGGGACTGAAGGGTCTCCCCGTTACTATGAACCCTTTCGACGAGAAGAACAGCTCTCCCAATTTCTGGCTCAGCTGTCTCCTCATCGACAAGGATGCGATGTGCAGACAGGTCAGAGGAGAGAACGAGGCTCTCTACATCCCCGAAAAGGGCAAGAGCTGCCCCACGGAGATACTTGAGACTCTGGCAAGCTTCAATGCTGAGGGACGTCCTATCTGGAAGCCTATGCATATGCAGCCTATCTACCGTATGAACGGCTTTGTTACCGTAAGCGGAAACGGCAGAGGTCAGTCCAATGCCTATATCGACCGCGGCGAGGCTACGGATATCGGTGCTGACATTTTTGAGAGGGGACTGTGTCTCCCCAGTGACAATAAGATGACCCCCGAACAGCAGGATATCATAATAGAACTTATCAGGAGTTGTTTTGAATAATGTATGCTAAGTGTTTCAAGAGAGTGTTCGACTTCATTCTCTCTCTCGGTGCCATAATCGTTCTTTCACCCATACTCATACTGCTTACGGCAGTAGGTGCGGTAGCCATGGGCGGCAATCCCTTCTTTACTCAGGAGCGTCCCGGCAAGCGTGAAAAGATATTCAGACTTATCAAGTTCAGGACCATGAACAACAAAAAGGATAAGCACGGCAAGCTCCTCCCCGATGAGAAGCGCCTTACACGTTACGGCAAGTGGCTCAGAAGCACGAGCCTTGATGAGCTCCCCGAGCTGTTCAATATCCTCAGAGGCGATATGGCTATCGTCGGTCCGAGACCTCTGCTGGTAGAGTATCTTCCGTATTATAAAAAGAACGAGCGCCACAGACATGATGTGAGACCTGGTCTGACAGGCTGGGCTCAGGTGCATGGACGCAATTTCGTCAACTGGGATGATCGCTTGAGCTATGATTGCTATTATGTCAGACATATAAGCTTTATGTTAGATGTGAAAATAGTATTAATGACGATTAAAACCGTGCTGGGCAGAAGCAATGTTGCCAGCGATACTGCAAAGGCAGAGGGCAACTTGGCAGACATCAGACGAAAAGGGAGAGTTGATAACAAATGAATATTTTGATCCTGAGCGCAGGTACAAGAAATAAAGTTGTACAATATTTCAAAAAGACATTAAACGGCGAAGGCACAGTTGTTGCAACTGATTGCAGTGAACTTGCTCCTGCGATTTACGATGCTGATAAGCATTATATTGTTCCTCGTATGACTGACGACGGATATCTGGATGAGATCATAAAAATATGCAAGGCTGAAAAAATAGACGGAGTTTTGAGTCTCATTGATCCTGAGCTTAGTTTATTATCTGAAAATGAAGAAATGTTTTCGCAAGTCGGAGTAAAAGTAATAGGTTCGTCTTATGATCTTTGCGAAAGGGCATTGGATAAATATGAGATGTATAAGTGGCTCAAAAAGAACGGATACAATACTGCCAGAAGCTACATGGATAAGAATGAGTTCTATCGGGATCTTGAAGCAGGAACGATTTCTTTCCCTGTTTTTGTTAAGCCTGCAAGAGGCTCGGCAAGTATAGCTATTTCAAAAGTTTACGATAAAGAAACCGTAGAGCTTCTGTTTGACCATGATGATGGATTAATGATTCAGGAATTCATGAATGGACAGGAAATCGGAGCAGATGTGTATATAGATATGATATCTCATGAAGTGGTATCTATTTTTACAAAGAAGAAGATCAAGATGAGAGCTGGCGAAACAGATAAGGCGGTGTCATTTAAAGATGAAAGGCTTTTTGCTCTTATTGAGGAGTTTGTCAAAAAGTCTGGATTTAATGGTCAGATCGATATCGATATTTTTGATATTGACGGAGAGTATTATATTTCTGAGGTAAATCCCCGCTTTGGCGGAGGTTACCCGCATGCGTATGAAAGCGGAGCAGATCATATGAAATTAATCATCAATAATCTGAAGGGTATTTCAAATACAAGGAATATTGGTAATTATTCTGAAGGAATTTATATGATGAAGTATAATGAAATAATGATTAAATCTTTTTGAGAATGGTGGTTTATTATGAGTGAAGATTACAGAATCAGCGATGAAGAGTTAAAAAAAGGTCAGCAAAAAATGCTTGATATGCTTTTGTACTTTCAAGAGTTTTGCGATAAGCATGGATTGATGTTTTATCTTCATGGTGGAGCAGCGATCGGAGCTGTAAGAGAACATGGCTTTGTTCCGTGGGATGATGATGTGGATGTTTTAATGCCGCGTCCCGACTATGAGAAATTTGAAAAGCTATGGGAAAAGTATGGTGATAAGGACAGATATGTTTTTTGCAAAACAAATGAAAAAGTAAATTATCACCATCCTTGCGCAAGTTTAAGAGACCCCAGTACTACTTTTATCAGCAGTTATAATCAGAATCTTGATATATGTCACGGTATCGCATTTGAATTGGGACCGGTGGATGCTTGTCCTGATTCTGCTGTAAAGCGCTTTTTTCAGCTGTTTTATGCTTTTGTATTTGTTCTTTTTAATACTCAGAGATTGCCTAATAATAAAGGTAAGCTCTTCAGAGGCGCTTCTTATATAATGTATAAACTCGTTCCTTCCAAAAAAGTCAGATATAAGATATGGAAGTTTGCTGAAAGAAAGATCTCACAGTATTCATGGGAGAATGCAACTCATGTATGTGAGCTGCGCGGCAGTATAAAATTCATGTTCAAGAAGTATCCTAAGGAATGGTTCGATTCAGTTGTCTATTTTGACTTCTGCGGACATAAGGTTCCGCTTATGAAGGGCTATGATCAGTATTTAAGCGGTATATTTGGCAATTATAAAAAGAGACCGCCTAAGTCAGCTCAGATCCCGAAACATGATCTGGCTTTTTCTGATATGGACAGACCTTACACTTATTACAAGGGTATTAAGTATTTTCCGGGCACAAAAGATGTTGGAGGAGCAATGTAATGTCAAATGTTGCTGTGATTTTTGCAGGCGGTACAGGCCAGAGAATGAATTCAAAGACTAAACCCAAGCAGTTCCTTGAGCTCCACGGCAAGCCCATACTTGTCTATACGATAGAGCATTTCCAGAGGCACAAGGACATTGACGGCATTGTTCTCGTTATCCTTGAGAGCTGGATAGACTACTGCAATGAGTTGGTGGAGAAGTTCCGCCTTACAAAGGTCAGGGCTGTTATCGCAGGCGGCGATACGGGACAGGCTTCCATCTGCAACGGTATAAAGAAGGCTGCCGAGCTTTTCGGCGAGGACAGCATTGTCCTCATACATGACGGCGTAAGACCTCTCATCGACGAGGCTACCATCTCGGCAGATATTGAGTGTGCAAAGAAGAACGGAAATGCTATTACGGTAACTTCCGCTATCGAAACAGTATCCCTTACCGACGACGACGGAAAGATATGCGATATTTTTGAGAGATCAAAGTGCTGTATGGCAAGAGCTCCTCAGTGCTTCGTGCTGAAGGATATCATTGCCGCGCACGAAAAGGCTGCTGCCGAGGGAAACAAGCAGTTCATCGACTCGGCAAGCATGATGCGTTATTACGGCCATGAACTCTATACTGTTCCGGGAGCTATTGAGAATATCAAGATAACTACTCCGTCGGATTACTATATTTTCCGCGCCATTGTTGACGCAAGAGAAGATTCTCAGATTTTCGGTCTTTGATTTTGACGAAGGGATGAATAAGAAATGTCTGCAGTGAATAAGATTACGGATCAGATCAAAAAAATGAAAGCCGAGGACTGGAAGTCTATCATCAAGCTCGGCCTTTCGTTTATCCCGGGAAAGATATGGAAACTGGCATCGCCTAAGATGTGGGTGGTCTCGGAGTATGAGTCGCTTGCAAGAGATAACGGCTACTGGTTTTTCAAGTATCTGCGCGAGAAGCATAAGGACCGTAAGGTGTATTACCCTATAGATTTCAGCTCAGCTGATTATAAGCTCATTAAAAAGCTGGGAAATGTGATCCCATTCGGCGGCTGGAAGCACTACCTCCTGTTCTGGGCTGCGGACGTATATATCGGTACTACTAAATGCTACGGCTTCCCGTACAGAAGGATCTGTGAGGACCTTGTTCAGTGGAAGCTGACAGGCTTTAAGTACGTCTTCCTCAATCACGGATTTACAAGAGGATACTCCTCTATCGTTGACGCCAAGGAGACAAATTATCAGCTTCTGTTTACCTGTTCTGAGAAGGATGCAGATATCATCAGGAAGGATAACGGTCAGTCGCCCAAGATCATGCGCTGTCCGGGATATCCCAGACATGATACCCTCAATGATGATATCCTCAACAAGAAGCAGATCCTCATTATGCCCACATGGAGAAAATGGATCGATTACAGACTCCTTACGACCGATGAGCAGAAAAAGGAGAATATGCAGAAGTTCTTTGCTTCAAAGTATTATAACTGCCTGAAGGGGCTTGTCAATAACAAGGAGTTCATAAGCTTTCTGGATAAGAATGACCTCAATGTGGTCTTCTACTTCCATGAGTACGCTCAGAAGTATTCAAAATATATAAAGTCATCCTCGCCGAGGATAAAGGTAGGCATGACATCTGACTACTCCATTCAGGACCTCCTGAGAGAATCTGCTCTCCTTATCACTGACTATTCAAGTGTTGTATATGACTTCGCCTATATGTATAAGCCCGTTATGTACTACCAGTTCGATGTTGAGGAATTTGAAAAGTATCAGTATGCTCCCGGTGAGAGCTTCTCATATGACGAGGACGGCTTCGGAGAGGTCTTCTTTGATGAGGACAAGCTCGTCGAAGCAGTAAAGACCTCCTATGATGGCGGCTTTACCATGGACGAAAAGTACAGAAAGAGAGTCGATGAGTTCTTCGCTCATCACGATAACGGTAACTGTGACCGTGTTTACAAGGAAATCATTAAGATCGCAAGGAAGTAATTATGCAGAGTAAATATGCTGTTGTCATTGTCACATTTCAGCCTGATATCGAGCGCGTTGTCGGAAACGTCAGGGAGCTCCGGAGACAGGGCTTCTATGTGGTCATCGTTGATAACTTTTCGGATAGTATTGCGGAAATAAGGGAGAGATCAGGCTGCGACAAGCTTGTGGAGCTCCCCGAAAATAAAGGTATAGCCGCTGCCCTCAACGCGGGAATGAGAGCGGCTGTGGAGAACGGCGCACAGTGGACTCTTTCCCTCGATCAGGATACCATGGTCGCCGAGAACCTCCTTGAGGAGTATAAGAAGTACCTCGGACTCCCCGAAGCAGGCGCACTGTGTCCTGCGGTTGAAAAAAGGGGAGAGGGCATTGTGGGCAGCCTCAGCAAAAAGGTGGAGGTCGTGAAAAAATGCCCCACAGCAGGCTTCTTCATCAGCACAGAGGCATGGAATAAGGTAGGGGAGTACGATGAATGGATGTTCATCGACTATGTTGACTATGATATAGAGACCCGCCTGAGAAAAGCAGGCTATAAGATATACAGGATCAATACCACAAGAATAATACAGGAGCTGGGCAAGCTCAGCGTTAACAAATTCTTCTACGGTATCGGCAAGCTGCTCCATGTGAAAAAGCTCTGCAACTTTGCAACGACATATAACCACTCTCCGTTCAGAAATTACTATTTCGTAAGAAATGGTCTGTACTACATCAACAAGCACAGGGACTTCCTGAACGTCAGGGGAGAATATAACTTTCTCATAAAATGGGAGACAAAAAAGCTTCTTCTCGAGAAGCACAGAATAGCAAATCTCCGCGCCCTTATCAGAGGCGTGAGGGATTATAAACGTAAGAAAAAGGGCAGGTAATGCGATGTTATATGCGGCAGCCGCTATTCTAATAGTTCTTGGGTTCGTTTTTCCTAAAAACAAAGTTGTTAATATTGTTATACTTCTATATTTATGGGTATTATTCGCGTTTAATACATGGAATGCGGATTATATGAATTATTATTGGATATATGAAAAGATAGGAATGGGTGACCTTTGGGGCACGACTGTCAGTGAAGAAGGATTTGTATATCTATGCTATTTCTTCAGGCATGATCTCGGATGGACTTACGCTGAATTTCTTGTTTTTGTTGCAACTGTCTGCACGATATTGTTGAAGATAGTCGTTGATCTCTTTTCAAAACGTCCAAACACAGTTCTGGCGTTATCGATTCTTTACCCATATTGGATAATGGTGTGCCAATATAGATCGTATATTGCTACTCTATTTTCCTTGATAGGTATATATTTCTTATTCTATGATCCTAAAAAGGACTCAATTAATTTCTTTAAAAGGAAAAATAAAATTCAAAGAATAATTCAAAGCGATGCTTTTAGAAGTGCATTGTTTTTTGTTTTCATCTTTATCGGAGTTCTTTTTCATAGGACCGCGGTATTCTTTGCAATATTCTACATTGCCAAGAAGTTTGATACCAAGAGACTTGTGATCATTACAAGCGTTCTGTTTGTACTGTTATTTGCATTGCATCTGCCTTTCATGGCAAATTTGCTTTCACATTTCATGTCACGCAGCAAGATCAATACATGGCTTCTGTCTGATGGTACAAGAACGATCGTTGGTTTATTCTTCCTCGTTGTTGTGAGGATAGGTACAGTGATCGTTGAATACTTTATGCTTGACAGTTACCGTAAAAGTGGTTCTGTCTCAAAAGAATACTTACATTTTGTAGAGATGGTGTTTAAAACAACGCTTATCAGCCTTTCCTTTTTATCAATGGAGCTTTATGTAAAGGATTACGAAAGACTGGCTCGTGTTACACTATTGTTATCATACTGCATTTTTGCGGATTTTCTAATGCAGAAAAAAGTTAAAGCTGAAAAAGTGCCTTTGACATATTTCTTATTTATCGGTTTTTATTTTTTACATACATTATATTATCTTTACGCGTTTGGTGGATATTTGGATATAGCTTTCTTCCCTCTGTTTGACAGCAATTCACTGATAAAATAATTGTCCCAAAAGAGTTCAATAACCTAAAGTATCTCATGAAAGGAAAAAGAGAATGTTTGATATAGATCTTTTCACTAAATACCGCAAGCAGCTTATGGGCTTTGCAATAGTCTGGGTCATGATACTGCACTGCTATTCCAAGTATCTGAGAAGTCTTGGAGTACCTGTGCTGTCATTTTTATCAGAGCAGGGAAATCTTGGCGTTGAGATATTTCTCTTCCTGTCAGGTATAGGCTTGTATTTCTCAATGAACAAGAACAGCGAAATCATACCGTTTTACTGGAGGCGAATAAAGCGCGTCATCATTCCGTGGCTAATAATCTCATGCCCCTACTGGATACTGAAAAGCATTATCGTAGACCATGACGGAGCCATGGTATTCCTTGAGAACTGGAGCGGTATCTCTCTCTGGACAAAGGGGATAACCACGGTATGGTATGTATCGTTTATCATCGTTCTTTACTTATTATATCCGTTTTTGTACAGGCTTCAGAAGAAGAGCCCTTTGCTTATCATGCTGCTCATGGCAGCTGTGATCGCAGCAAATGTGGTCATGGTGAAGTGCTGTTCTGATTTTTATGAGGCAAGGGAAAAGGCATTCAGTCGTATCCCGATATTCCTTGTGGGAAGCCTTATAGGAGAAAGAATAAAAAACAAGGATATGGATCGCAGAAAACAGTTCTTTTTCCTTGGATATGCAGCACTTATGCTGGCTGCATATATACCGGGTGTGCTCAGATGTAATTACGATATCGATATTATGCCGCTGTCAGTCGGCAAGATGCTGGCACGTTTCGGCGGACAGGGTGCGGCATTATTTGTCATCATTCTTCTGTGTCTGCTCTTTGATAAGGTGAAGATGACAGGCGTCAAAAAGGGGCTTGCTTTCCTTGGCGGTATAACCCTTGAGATATATCTTATCCATGTTTTCCTGTCAAATATTATCAGCAGGACTAATTTCGTGGATAACAAGGGTTATCCCTTTAAGTTTGCAATAATGACAGCGGTCGTGGTCATGTCGGTTATAGTAGCGTGGATCTTCTCGAAGATCTATAACAGCATCGTGGACAGACTTGAAAACAAAAAGACCGCTGCATGATCAAAAAATGAAAAGGTCGGTAGTATAGTGGTAAAGATAGCAGAAAGGATAATTCCCCGTAAAATTCTTGATAAATATCGCTCATTCCCCGTAACTCTCAGGGCAGCGTTCTGGTTCACGGTATGTAATTTCGTACTGAAGGGCATAAGCTTCATATGTATGCCTATCTATGCGACATTTCTCTCCGAGGAAGAATACGGCACCATGAGCCTTATTACATCCTATGAGCTCATATTCAATATATTCGCTACATTTGAGCTGTATCTCGGCGCTTATCAGAGGGGACTGCTCAAATACAAGGATGATACCAAGAATTTCGAGCAGACGATAGTCTTTATCTCCAATATCCTGACTGTTATCTGCTTCTTCATATTCATGCTCCTGAGCAAGCCCATATCGGGCTTTACGGGAGTCACCACTGCTCTTTACTCAATATTCTCGGTGTATTTCTTAGTCTATACGCCTTATAACTGCTGGCTCAACAAAAAGAGGTTCGAGTATGATTACAAGGCAGCCGTAATAGTTACCATTCTTATGGCGCTGGTATCAAATCTTGCACCGATGATAACTATACAGATCTTTGGCGCAACTGCCTATGTCAAGGTAATAAGCACCCTCATTATACAGATAATATTCTGTCTGCCTTTCTGGATAAAGCATATTAATTTTGCAAATGTGTTCAGAAACAAGGCAAGGACGATCAACTACATCAAGTATGCACTGAGATTTCAGGGACCGCTTGTGTTCCACTCACTGTCATACTATGTGCTGAACCAGTCAGACAGGATCATGATAGAAAAGTTTTCAGGCAGCAAGGCAGATGTAGCCTTCTACTCGGTGGCATACTCATTTGCCAGCGTTATCATCATCTTCCAGAACTCCCTCAATCAGGTGCTGAAGCCGTGGCGCTTCCAGAAGCTTGACAAGAAGGGCTATAAGGATGTAAGGGATATCTCAAATGTTCTGGTAATTCTGGTAGGTGCAGTCATCGTCATGTTCATGCTGCTGCTTCCCGAGGTATTCCTCATATTCCCCGACAGCTATCAGGAGGGTCTGAAGGTAGCACCGCCTGTTACTATCGGCGTGTATTTTCTGTTTCTGTATACCCTCTTTGTTGACGTTGAGTCATACTACGGAAAGACCGAATACATCGCATATGTATCAACATTCTGCGCGCTGCTGAATATCGGACTCAACTACATCGGAATAAAGATGTTCGGCTATATTGCCTGTGCATATACAACACTTATATGCTATGCCATCATGTCTTTCATGCACTTCGTATTCATGCAGATAACCTGCAAGAAAGCACACGTTGAGGAGAGTCCTGTTGATGCCAAGTCGATATGGGGATTCAGTCTCATCATGCTTGCTGTTTTCGGTATCACCAATGTCTTTTATGACAGCATCATTGTCAGATACCTGATGGTAGCCGGCATTATCACAGCTGTAATAATATTCAGAAAGAAGATAATTTCATCGTGGAAGATGATAAGGTCTAAATAAGGAGGATAGGAAAATGCCCCATAAGATAATTCAGGAAGATATGGAATATATCTGCAAGGCAGATAATATCCAATGGGATAAGCTCAGAAACAAGACCCTGCTCATAACGGGAGGAACAGGTCTTATCGGCTCTACGCTCATAAGAGGTCTGCTCCTTGCAAATAAAGAAAGGCAGCTTGGTCTGAAGATAAAGCTTATCGTGAGATCACTTGACAGAGTCAGGGAGGTCTTTGAGGAAGCTGAAGCCTCGGACGAGTGCATGAGCTTCATCTGCAAGGATCTGGACACGCCGTTTGATATCGAAGGCGATGTGGACTATATCATCCACGGGGCAAGCCCCACAGCCAGTGCCTACTTTGCTTCACATCCCGTTGAGACTATCAAGGCTGGCATCATGGGCACAATGAACCTTCTTGAGCTTGCTGTGCAGAAGAAGTCGGACGCATTCCTCTTCCTCTCCAGTATGGAGATCTACGGCAAGGTAACTACCGAGGAGATCCTCACCGAGGACAAGCTGGGATATGTTGATCCTCTTACCATAAGAAGCTGCTACCCCGAGACAAAGAGAATGAGCGAAGCTCTCACAGCTTCATATGCCCATGAGTACGGCATAAGAGCAATGAATATCCGACTGGCACAGACCTTCGGTCCGGGAGTGCTCTATGACGATCAGAGAGTATTCGCCATGATGGCAAGATGTGCCATGAACGGCGAGAACATACAGCTCCTCACAAAGGGAAAGAGCAAGCATCCCTATCTGTATACCGCTCAGGCTGCAACTGCAATACTGACAGTGCTGCTCAGCGGACAGGCAGGAAAGAGCTACAACGCCGCAAATCCCGATACATACTGCTCCATCGCAGAGATGGGCGAGATGGTAGCGGAGAAGCTTGGCGGCGGAAAGATAGCCGTTACCTTTGCCGAGAACGGAGATACCTCAAAGTATCCCGATACCACCTTCCTCAACCTCTCCATCGATGCCATAACCGCTCTGGGCTGGAAGCCCGAGGGTGACCTTGCAGACATTTACAGACGCATGATGGAAGTCATGGAAGCGGGGAGATAAAAATGAACCATATTTTTTATATAATGGGTAAAAGCTCATCGGGCAAGGATACCATATATAAGAAGCTGCTGGAAAGCGATGCTTTGCTGCCCCTTGTCCTCTATACCACCCGTCCCATGCGCGAGAACGAGCAGGAGGGCAGGGAGTACCACTTCACCGACAGGAAGGGCTTTGAGGAAAAGCTCGCCTCGGGAACTGTCATAGAGGAAAGGACCTATGATACGGTCTACGGTGACTGGACGTACTTTACCTGCAGCGACAATATCGACCTCGAAAAAGGAAACTATCTTGGCATAGGAACTCTTGAGTCCTTTGTGAAGATAAATGCATTCTTCGGAAGCGAAAGAGTGATCCCCGTTTATATCGAGGTGGACGACGGTATCAGGCTCATCAGAGCTGTTGAGCGCGAGATGCGCGAGGAAAAGCCCAAGTACACCGAGCTCTGCCGCAGATTTATTGCCGACAGCGAGGATTTCTCGGAGGAGAAGCTGAAGGAGGCAGGCATCGAACGCAGGTTCAGCAACAGCGGCACCTTTGAGGAATGCTTCTCTCAGGTGGAAGAATATATAAGATCAATATTATAATAATACAATATACGAGGTGAAATAATGAAAGGTATAATTCTTGCAGGCGGCTCAGGCACAAGACTGTATCCGCTTACGATGGTAACGTCGAAGCAGCTGCTTCCCGTTTATGACAAGCCCATGGTATATTATCCTCTGTCAACACTTATGCTGGCAGGCATCAGGGAGATACTGATAATCTCAACTCCCACAGACCTTCCCAATTTTGAGAGACTTCTCGGAGACGGCTCACAGTACGGCATTGAGCTCAGCTATAAGGTGCAGCCCAGTCCCGACGGACTTGCACAGGCATTCATCCTCGGCAAGGAGTTCATAGGCGATGACTCCTGTGCGATGGTGCTTGGCGACAATATATTCTACGGCAACGGCTTCGGAACTATCCTGAGAGCCGCAAAGGAGAATGCGGAGAAGAGCTCACGCGCTACTGTTTTCGGATACTATGTTCCCGATCCCGAGAGATTCGGTGTAGTCGATTTCGACGAGAACGGCAGAGCACTCTCAATCGAGGAGAAGCCCGCTCAGCCCAAGAGCAATTACGCTGTAACTGGTCTTTACTTCTATCCCGCAGGCGTGAGCGAAAGAGCAGAACAGGTAAAGCCCTCTGCAAGAGGAGAGCTTGAGATAACCACCCTCAACGAAATGTACCTTCATGACGCGCTTCTTGATGTACAGCTTCTTGGACGGGGCTTTGCATGGCTCGATACGGGTACGATGGACAGCCTTGCAGAGGCTACCAACTTCGTACAGATGGTACAGAACCGTCAGGGCATTGAGATATCGGCACCCGAGGAGATAGCCTTTATAAATGGCTGGATAGACAGAGACGGACTGCTCAGGTCCGCAGAAAAATACGGTAAATCACCTTACGGAGCTCATCTTAGAAGAGTTGCCGAAGGAAAAGTTATGTATTAAGGAGAACTGAAAATGACAGTATTTGTAACAGGCGGCGCAGGCTTTATCGGCGCAAATTTCGTATTCCATATGCTTGACACTTACCCGGACTACCGTATAGTATGTCTGGACAAACTGACCTATGCAGGCAACCTTTCAACACTTGAGCCTGTGATGAAGAACCCCAACTTCCGCTTCGTGAAGATAGATATCTGCGACAGAGAGGCTATCTACAAGCTTTTCGAGGAGGAGAAGCCCGACATCGTTGTAAACTTTGCGGCTGAGTCACACGTTGACCGCTCCATCGAGAACCCCGAGATATTCCTCCAGACAAACATCCTCGGCACACAGGTACTCATGGACGCCTGCCGCAAGTACGGAATACAGAGATACCATCAGGTATCCACAGACGAGGTTTACGGCGACCTTCCCCTTGACCGTCCCGACCTTTTCTTCACAGAGGAAACTCCTATCCACACAAGCAGCCCCTACAGCTCATCAAAGGCAGGTGCAGACCTTCTGGTAATGGCTTACCACAGAACTTACGGATTGCCTGTGACAATATCAAGATGCTCAAACAACTATGGTCCCTATCACTTCCCCGAGAAGCTGATACCCCTTATGATAGCAAATGCGCTTGCTGACAAGCCTCTCCCCGTATACGGCGAGGGTCTGAATGTCCGCGACTGGCTCTATGTTGAGGATCACTGCCGCGCTATCGACCTTATCATCCATAAGGGCAGAGTAGGCGAGGTCTACAACGTAGGCGGCCACAACGAGATGAAGAACATCGACATCGTAAAGCTCATCTGCAAGGAGCTGGGCAAGCCCGAGAGCCTTATCACACACGTTGAGGACAGAAAGGGTCACGATATGCGCTATGCTATCGACCCCACAAAGATCCACAACGAGCTTGGCTGGCTGCCCGAGACAAAGTTCGAGGACGGCATCAAGAAGACCATCAAGTGGTATCTTGAGAACCGCGAGTGGTGGGAGACCATCATCTCAGGCGAGTACCAGAACTACTATGAGAAGATGTACGGCAACCGTAGCCAGATATGAGTAATGCAATAACTCCCCCAAAAAAGCAACGCTCATCTAATATTGAACTCCTTCGGATTTTGACAATGTTAGGAGTCATTATACTGCATTATAATAATGCAGATATCGGTGGGGGATTAAAGTATGTTCAAAATGGAAGCCTGAATTTTCATTTTCTTAATATTTTAGAAAGTGTGTTTATCTGTGCGGTTGATTTGTTTGTGCTTATCACCGGCTACTTTATGATTAACACACAGAAAAGAAGTTTGATAAAACCATTTAAACTATTGGTACAAGTTATTGCTTTTAATTTGATGATATTCTTTCTTTTGATCATCATTGGGAAAAAGGCATTTACTTTACATGGGTTATTAGGGACTTTATTACCGGCTAACTACTTCGTGATATTGTACACGGCTTTGTATTTTATTTCTCCCTATATTAATATTGCTATGAAAGCACTCAATAAGAAACAACTTAAATACATGATAATTACTCTGTTTCTTATTTTTTCTGTTTATGCAGTTGCAGTGGATCTTTTAGGAGAAATAAAAGGCGATACCATATTAGGATTAAGTAGTATTGGAATGTATGGCAGCCAAAATGGATATACAATTGTTAATTTTGCATTTATGTATACTTTAGGAGCTTATATCAATATCTGTGAATCAGACTATATCCATATTAGCAGGATAAAGTTAATATCGTACTTGGCAATATTAGTTGGTGTTGACTCGGCATGGTATTTACTGTTTGAGTATCTTCATTTTTGTAAGGGTACAGCTCACTCCTATCTAAATCCGGTAGTAATACTTATGGCGGTTGCTGTGTTCTTTCTATTTAAAAAAATCGACCTCGGACAAAACAAGGTGATTAATACCCTTGCCAAAGGTAGTTTTACAGTGTTCTTGCTTCATAAAGAATTCTTATCCCGAATCAGAATTGAGAGTTTTGTAAATAAGCCACTCCCCATATTAGCTGCTCATATTCTTATAGCAGTAATTGGAATATATTTGATTTGTTGGATAGTTTATTTTATTTATGAAAGTATTACAGCTCCTATTTATAACCTGATTGAAAAAAAATTCCCAAGAGTTACATATATAGTTGATAGCTCGATTACAGAAAAAAGGTGATAAGATGAAAGCATTTGTAACAGGTGTAGGCGGACAGCTCGGTCATGATGTAATGGACGAGCTGGCAAAGCGCGGATATGAGGGCGTAGGCTCCGATATACTGGAGTCTGTACCCACAGACTATCCCTATGTTCAGCTTGATATAACCGACGCTGAGGCAGTTGAAAAGGCAATATCCGAGGTCAACCCCGATGTTGTTGTACACTGTGCAGCATGGACAGCAGTTGACGCCGCCGAGGACGAGGAGAACAAGCCCAAGGTAAAGGCTATCAATGTTGACGGTACTCAGAATATCGCCAATGTCTGCAAGAAGCTGGACTGTAAGATGATATACATTTCCACCGATTACGTTTTCAACGGACAGGGCACAGAGCCGTGGCAGCCCGACTGCAAGGACTATGCTCCCCAGAACGTATACGGACAGTCAAAGCTGGACGGTGAGCTTGCAGTTGCAAATACGCTGGATAAGTACTTCATCGTGCGTATCGCATGGGTATTCGGCGTAAACGGCAAGAACTTCATAAAGACTATGATAAACGTGGGCAAGACCCACGACGAGGTAAGGGTGGTTTCCGACCAGATAGGAACTCCCACATATACTCTCGACCTTTCAAGGCTGCTGGTGGATATGGCTGAGACCGAGAAGTACGGCTACTATCATGCCACAAACGAGGGCGGCTATATCTCATGGTATGATTTCACAGTGGAGATATATAAGCAGGCAGGGATGTCCACAAAGGTAACACCTGTTACCACCGCAGAATACGGACTTTCCAAGGCTGCAAGACCCTTCAACAGCAGACTGGATAAGTCAAAGCTTGCCGAGAACGGCTTCACACCGCTCCCCACATGGCAGGACGCACTTTCACGCTATTTAAAGGAGATTCAGTAATATGGGACAGATAACAGTTGAAAAGAATGTAGGCGGCATAGAGGGACTCTGTGTTATAACTCCTGCCGTTCACGGCGACAACAGAGGCTACTTCATGGAGACCTATTCACAGCGCGACATGGAGGAAGCAGGCATAGATATCGTATTTGTTCAGGACAACCAGTCCTGCTCAACAAAGGGAGTTCTCCGCGGACTCCACTTCCAGAAGCAGTTTCCTCAGACCAAGCTGGTAAGAGCTATCAAGGGCAGCGTTTTTGACGTTGCTGTTGACCTGAGAAGCGGAAGTGCCACCTACGGAAAGTGGTACGGCGTTCTTCTTACAGAGGAGAACAAGAAGCAGTTCCTCATTCCCAAGGGTTTTGCACACGGCTTCCTCGTACTGACTGACGTTGCGGAGTTCTGCTACAAGTGCGACGATTTCTGGCATCCGAACGATGAGGGCGGTCTTGCATGGAATGACCCTGCTATCGGTATCGAGTGGCCCGAGCTTGTAGGCGAGTACAAGGGCAGCGCTGACAGCGAGGGATATACCCTCAGTGACGGCACAGCTCTCAATCTTTCCGACAAGGACAAGAAATGGGATACTCTCGAGAACACATTCAAATTCTGATAATGAAGCTGCTTCGGTAACGGAGCGGCTTTTTCGTATTCAAGGGAGCCCCCGCAGGCATTTTCGCGGCTAAGCTTTGCAGATAGCAGCTTTTTCTCCGCGCGGCTTGCAATTTTAATAATTCTATGATATAAGCGGGGAGCCCCCGCAGGCATTTTCGCGGCAGAGTTTTGCAGATAGCAGCTTTTTCTCCGCGTGTCTTGCAATTTTATAATTGCATGATATAAGCGGGGAGCCCCCGCAGGCATTTTCGCGGCAGAGCTTTACAGATAGCAGCTTTTTCTCCGCGTGTCTTGCTATTTCAATAATTCTATGATATAATTATTGAAATAACATTTTTCCGCACCGAGCGCGGATAATAAACATGAAAGGACTAAGAAAATGGCTACGATACTACTTGCAGGAGGAGCAGGATATATTGGCTCACACACAGCAGTTGAACTTCTCGAGGCAGGCTATGATGTTGTGGTTGCGGACAATTTCGCAAACAGCTCTCCCGAGGCGATACGCAGAGTTGAAAAGATAACAGGAAAAAATGTAAAGCTCTATGAGCTGGACATCAAGGATAACGAAAAACTGGCAGAGGTGTTCAGAGAGAACAGCATCGATGCAGTTATACATTTTGCAGGGCTGAAGGCTGTTGGCGAGTCCGTGGCAAAGCCTGTTATGTACTACCGTAACAATATCGACACCACTCTATCGCTTCTGGAGAATATGAATGAGTTCGGCGTGAAGTGCATACTCTTCTCGTCAAGCGCTACCGTATACGGCGAGGAAAACCCTGTTCCCTATACAGAGGAGATGAAGCGCGGAGTCTGCACCAATCCCTACGGCTGGACAAAAGCTATGATGGAGCAGATATTCGAGGACGCTGCATATGCCGACAAGGATATGTCCGTGGTACTGCTGAGATACTTCAATCCAATCGGCGCACACGAGTCGGGAATGATAGGCGAGGACCCTCAGGGTATCCCAAACAACCTCATGCCCTATGTGTCACAGGTGGCTGTGGGCAAGAGAGAGTGCCTGACCATCTTCGGAAACGATTATCCAACTCCCGACGGCACCTGCACAAGAGACTATATCCATGTTGTAGACCTTGCAAAGGGTCATGTCAAGGCTATCGACTATATCCTTAAACACAAGGGCGTTGAGATATTCAATCTCGGAACAGGCAAGCCATACAGTGTTACCGAGATAGTGAACACATTTGAGCGCGTCAACGGTATCAAGGTGAACCATGTTTACGGTGCAAGACGTCCCGGAGACCTTGCAGAGTGCTATGCAAATGCGGATAAGGCGCTTAAAATTCTTGGTTGGAAGACCGAAAAGACCCTTGAAGATATGTGCCGCGACTCATGGAACTGGCAGAAGAATAACCCCGACGGCTACAATAAAAAATAAGAGCAGGTACACCTGCAAACAATCCCCGAAGCGTTATGGCTTCGGGGCATTTTTTATGCAGCTAAGATAAATCATAATTTAGCGCATACGCGAAAAATTGGAAATGTAGGGGACGGCGCAGCTAACAGCTGCACGTACCCTCTGTCAGCTTGGCTGACATCTCCCTACACTGTAGGGAGTCACTCGACGTCCCACGAAATTTGTATTGTAGGGG
>NZ_UETD01000012.1:109249-164857 GCF_900116855.1 Ruminococcus flavefaciens | reverse complement strand
GTGTAGGGAGATGTCAGCCAAGCTGACAGAGGGTACGTGCAGCTGTTAGCTGCGCCGTCCCCTACATTTCCAATTTTTCGCGTATGCGCTAAATTATGATTTATATAATCTTCCTGTCTGAAAAACAGAAAAGCTCCGCAAAAATGCGAAGCTTTCGGAAGGAATATCAAAGCCCAAGGATATTTCCCCAAGCCTTTTATCAATATAGTGCTGCCCCTTGTTACAGGGAAGGGACAAGGCGCAGCATAAGCGGATATCAAGCAAATGAAGGCTTTCTTGCCGAGCGCTCAAGGTGCTTATATACCTCGATCCAGATGTTTTTGCCGGGCTCTGCCTTGCGGATACGCTCCCTGCGTACCGGGTCGAAGAAGCTCTTGAACTCCTCCAGCTCGTCAAGAAAGCTGTCGTTATATTTACGGAGCATTATGTCAAGATTGCTCTTCCACTCGCTGTAGCGCTTGCTGTCATACTTCTCCTTTTCATAGAGATGTAGAACAGCTACCTGCGGATTGTAAACGATATCTACGCCGTTTTTCATCATACGGTATCCGAATTCCCAGTCCTCTATCTCCTGTCCGCGGAAGCTCTCGTCAATGCCGCCGAAGCGCCTGATGCACTCCATGGGTATAGAGAGGTTTGAGGTCTGAGTGAATATCATCTTATACTTTACCTTATCGAAGTCGTAGCGATAGGGCTCAAGCATTTTCAGGCGGATATCCTTGATGTAGTAATAGCTCTTGTGCTTGTCGAGACCGTATGTCTCGGGCTCAGTGAGCCAGTAACGGATGCCGTTTCTGAGTATTTCGCGGTTCTCAAAGAAAACCTCGTCATTATCCTCGAATACCTGCTTGGTAAGACCGAACTGCATAACAGGCTTGCCGTGCTTCTTGTAAGCGTCATAGTGCCCCGAAACGAAGCTCCTTGTGGCTATCTCGTCGCCGTTGAGGAAGATGAGAAGCTCTCCCGAAGCGCGTCTGATGCCCTGATTTTTAGCCTGACTTACCCTTGCGCCTGAAACAGTAAAACAGCGCACCCTTACTCTTGAGGGATGGTCGGCGATATACTCGGAAAGTCCGTCGATCTCGCTATAGTTTACGAAAATGATCTCATACTCATCATGTGGAAAGTCCTGGTTTTCCAGTGAGTGGTACAACCTTACCGCCCTCTCAACAGAGCGGCAATATGATACTATTATGCTGCATTTCATTGTTATTTCTCCTGTACATCCTTGTAAAATTGTTTTGCGGTATCCCCATACCGCGAGAATTAAGTTAGTCCCCCTGCTATGAAAGCAGAATAATTTTATAACATAACTAAATAAGATTATAGCGCAAAAACGTTATAAATTTCAAGTGAAATGCGCCAAGTGTAATTTTTGTGCGTGAAATGCACTGTTTTGTTCACGAATTATTCATTTTCAACCTAAAATCAGGCTCTAAACGATTGACAAAATATATTTTTTATAGTATAATTAATCCGTTATATGTTTTTCGCGGAGTTGTCAGTTCTGCGTTGATTAGTCAGAATTTTTACACATCGCCGCTGTTCTTTCAAGGGGGATATCATATTGAAGATCGCCATATGCGATGATGAGGAAAGATTTTTAACAAAAATAGAAGAGGACCTTTCTTCCCTTCAGTCTTATGACAACGAATTCTCTTTCGACGAATTCAAAACAGGCAGAGAACTGCTTGCGGATTTCTGCGAGGATAAGTACGCTATTATAATCCTCGATATCGAAATGCCCGGACTGAACGGACTCGAGACCGCTGAATTTATCCGAAAAATAGACGAAAAGGTTATTATCATATTCCTGACAAGCTATGAGAAATTCGCCTGTCAGGGCTATGCGGTAAGAGCCTTCAGGTATATCCTGAAAAATCAGCCTCACTCTATCTATATGAAACAGCTCGACGACGCCGTAAGGGAGTATTACCGCAATACGCGGTATATCATAGCCTCCGACGGCGGAAAGGATGAAAAGATACCTACCGATGATATACTTTATATCGAGGTCTTTTCCCATAAGCTCCTGATACATACAAAAAACGGGGACTACTTTACAAAGGGTACCCTGTCGGAGCTCGAAGCCCAGCTGTCTGACCTGCTTTTTGCCCGTCTTGACAAAAGCACCCTCGCCAACATCGCTAATATCGACTATATCCGCAAAAACCAGGTCATCCTCACCAACGGTGACACTCTTTTTGCAAGCAGAAATCATATCAAAAATATCAAGCAGTGCTTTATGGACTACAGCAGGAGCAGGTGGAGCTGAAATGTTTACTTCCGAAAACATAATCGAAACGGTCAATTGCGTCTTTGAGGCGTGTATAGTTATATTTTATCTGTATCAGATAATGAAGGAGCAGTACAGGTATACGCCTAAGTTCCTTGTCATCCCCGCCGTGGGAATGTTCGGCGTTTTAGTGTCGGTCACTCTTGCCGATGCCAATCCGTGGCTGAAACTGGTACTGGTATTCGCGTCAATGATGATAATATCCGTGATAATGTTTGAAAGTAAGATACGAAGTATCATCTTCTACTGCCTTATGTTCATAGTCGTCATACTCGCCTCGGAGATAATCCCTATGGGAGCACTGACGCTGATGAATCTGGGAACTCCCGAATCTCAGCTTAATTCAGGCATGGGAAGATACATCGGAATGGCTTGCTCAAAGCTGTTCTGCTTCTGGATAAGCATATATATCGCGGAATATCTCCGCCCCAAGCAGAGGGAGATGCCGTTCAAGAACTGGCTGCTCATTATCTTCGTCCCCCTGCTGAGCCTCATAGTCCTCAACGGCATATTCGTTTCCAGCACGGTATCGCCCAGAAGGACAGTTGTTTATCTGCTGTCTGTGGCAGGTATTTTCCTGCTGAATATATTCGTTTTCGACTTTTTTGATACCTATTCCAACACCTTAAAGCTCCAGCTGATGGAGCAGAGGCTCCAGTCAGAGGAGGAGAATTACAGGCTCATCGAAAACAAGTATACAGAGATACGCCAGCTCAAGCACGATATCAGTAACCAGCTGGCGGCGGCAAAGAGAATGTTCAGGCAGGGCTCGGGTCCCGAAGCCGTTGTCCACCTTGACAGGCTCTACTCAAAGGTCAACGACGCCAGCGGAGTCTGCTATACGGGCATTTCCGCAGTTGATGCTATCGTAAATATGAAATGGGCAAAGTCCCTTAAAGAGGGCATACCATTCTCCTGCAAGGTCATGGTCACCGACCAGATGGACACCGATGAGCTCCTCCTGTGCAGGATAATCGCCAACCTCCTCGATAACGCCATTGAAGGCACTCAGCGCTCTCAGACTGAGGACAAATACGTCTATATTTCCATAATACAGAATAACAAGAAGCTGAGGATCTGCGTTATGAACCCCTCGGACGAGGTCGATGCGGACAATCTTACCACAAAGAAAGAGGGCTACGGCCACGGCATCGGCGTAAGCAGCGTCCGCGAAGCCGTTAAACAGCTGGACGGTATCCTCTCCTTTAAATGGGAAAAGAGTATCTTCACAGCAGACATTATGATCGCATATTGAGATAAGTGCCGCAAGGCATTTATTTCTGCTTATATTGTTAATAAACTGTGAATAAAAATGTACATTTCACGCAAAAAAATAACATTTCACGCTAAAGTGTTGATTTTCTGCTCATAATAAGTTATGATAAGATTTAGTCCTGTTCCGTCTGTAAACAGGCAACTATCCATGGTTTCGTCATGGATATCTCCGCTTAAATGGGCTTTTGTCCCCTGCGGAGACTCCTTTATCCACACAGGTCGGATATTATCCCACCGTACAAAAGGAGTCTCCGTGATTGGAAAATTCTCGCTGAAAACTGCGTTTTTATTCTAAGATAACATCATACCAAGCTCCGAGGACATAGAAACTCATGCCTATGGATCGGAAATCCTTATCTCCGCTGTGATCTTTCATGGGGAGATTTTTATTTTGCCTCAGAACAAAAATTAAGACCCGTGAACAGGTTTGTCCTGCTTACGGGTCTTTTTTCAAAGCTGTATCTTATTCGGTCATGCTGTCAACTATCATTGCGGAGATATTGTATTTTCCATAGCTGTCGCGCTGATAGAGTCTGTATTTCACTTCGTTTACCTCGTCGGCTGTCACCTCGTCCTCCTCAAGCGCCACAAGGAGACCGTCATCGGACATATGCAGAATGGCATCGGTATCAAGCTCCTCAAGCTGTCCCGAGCGGTACATCTCTATGTTGTACTTTGCTATAATTGCTTCGGGTCGTGAGAAGCAGAGGAGTCCGAACATGAGGGTGAAGATAACGCACAGATGCTTCGCAAACTTCATATCATAGCGGAACTGCTTTATTATCACCATGACGAATACCAGTGCCAGAAGCACCATGAACCAGCTTGTGTAAACTCTCAGAACTGTGAGTCCGTAGGCATTGATATACATTACCATCTTGCTCATGGCTGTTGCAATGAGGATAATGGTGAATACGCTGATGACAATGCTGTAAAACTTCAGCGCAAAGGGCTTTTCTCTGCCTGCCTTTTTTGAGTGCAGGCTCATGAAGCAGAGAACGCCAAGATTGATAAGGGCTACTGTAAAGAGCTCAAAAAAGCCCCGTCTTGCGTAGTCCGCATAGGTAAAGCCCTCGGGAAGGCTGCCCGAAAAGGCTGAGAGGAAGTAGTTAGCCTGCGAGATGAAGAACAGTACATAGAGTATACATATAGGAGTTACTGCGGTATATACCACAAGGTTGCTTACAAAGCGCATATTGTATATCTTGAATTTGCAGACATTTGGGTCAAGCTCCTTTATGTCCTTGCGGTGGGTATTGGTATAAAACATACCGAAAAGATACAGCGAAAAAGGCAGAGCCAGTGCCAGCTGTATAAAGACGTTCCATATCTCCTCGCTGAAGATCCTGTTGACAATACCCGTGAGCATTTTCTCAACACCGTCATCTGCGGACATGAGAAGTCCTGCAACTACCAATGTAAGGGGAATAGTGATAAGGAGTCCTATAACGATATACTTGATGTTTGTGGCTGTCTTTGAGTCCGAGAGTGAGTCCTGAGCGATGTCGGTCTGCTTGGTGAAGCCTGTGAACGGGTGACCGAATACAGCCTTTGTAAGTGCAAAGGGCAGGTAGCGCTCCACGCCCTTGTTGTCTGCTCCCACTGAGTACACCAGATAGGCTATACCGCAGAAAAGAAAGACCACGTCAAGAGTTTTTATGAAGTTGTTGGCGGTTATGGAGAATACTGCGGTAAATAAGTAAAATACCACGGTCAGAAGCTTGTTGTAGCCCGAGAACGAGCATTCCCTTTTCTTCATGTATATTATTGCCGCGGTAATGACAGCTATGAAAAGTCCCGTGGTGATGAAGCCTGTGGCGTGAAAAATGACAAATCTGACGAAAAAGAATGCTGCGATAAACACAAATGCCGAAAGCACCAGCTCCGCCTTTGAGTATTCGGGCTTTTCCTTTGGCTTTGCCACAGGCTGAGGCGGTGCATAGGGCATGGGATATGGTGTTCCGGGATACTGTCCGTAAATATTATTATTATTATCCATTATGGTATCCTCCTTTATACTGTCTCATGAAGCTTTATGCAATAACTTCCGCTTGCAAGGCTGATCACTTCTATCTCACCCCTGCCGTCGCTGTAATCGTAGTGCAATCTGCCGTCGTTTGTGGGGCGGAGTTCCAGAGAAGTGTTGACGTTCTCGGAGATAAACCTTTCGTAATCGTCGGTCTCAAGCTCCACTGTCTCGCCCTTTTCACTGTCTCTGCCGCTGTAGCTGAAGTATCTGAACTCGTCAGCCGAGCTGATATCAAATACCTGCTCTATGTGGGCAAGGTTCTCATCGCTGAGAGTTATGCGGTAGTTGAGTCTGTACTGCCGCAGGGCAACTGCTCCCGAAAACAGGACCGAGCCTGCTGCCATAGTACCTGCAAGTACTTTAAGAAATGTGTGTATGCCGCGTGTTGTTCCCTTTTTCATTCTTATCTCTCCTTTTAAGCTATGAGGAAAAAGTCTATGCCATAGAGCAGCAGTGCCGAAAGCAGCACTCTGTAAACTGTCATGACCGTGTCGGCTGCTCTTGCTGTGTATTCATCCTTGTAGTAGAGCCGTTTGGATACAATTGGTATCAGGGCAGTTATAAGAGCAATTACTCCTGCTGCATTGAGCCATTCGCTTCCTCCTGCGCAGAGCACAGAGCAAACAAGAAAGTTCATGACGCAGAGGGCAATGTCGATGCTGTATGTAAGCTTCAGATCTCTTTTGCTGATCTTAGCTGCTTTTTTCATAGTACCGCCTCCTCTAAAAGCATATTATACATATCTGAATACAGTATATTGACTGTATGCCGATGTGACGGGGATTTCCTGTACTCCCCTATTTCAGACCATCTTTACTTTTATTGTTTCCGATCTTGCTTCGCTGTATCCGCGGGCATCGACTATCAGGTTCAGCTCACCTTTGCGGCTCCCTGTTCTTATTGAACTTCCCTCATTGATTATGACCAGTCCGTCCACGGAACCGTCATCCCAGTAAGCGTCACATATCCCTGCGGTATCATATTTTTCTATATCAGCTATATCATGTAAATTTATCACAGTGCCTGCACTGAAAGTGAGGTCATTCTTTGGAGTTATCCTCGGAACTCCACTCGTATACCGGAATAATCCTGCTATCAAAAACCCCGCGCATATTATCCCGAATGCTCCCAGTACCAGCACTATCCTTTTTAGTATCTTCATATCCTCCCCCCTATTCCCGCTTGAACTCCAGTATATCCCCCGGCTGGCAGTCAAGCTCATCGCATATCTTTTCGAGAGTGGAAAATCTTACCGCCTTTGCCTTTCCCGTTTTCAGTATCGACAGGTTTGCAGTGGTTATGCCCACCCTTTCGGCAAGCTCCTGAGAGGATATCTTCCGCTTTGCCATCATTACATCAAGATTTACTACTATCGGCATGGAAAGCACCTCCTGTTATATAGTAAAGTCGTTTTCCGACTTTATCTCTACTGCCTTTTCAAAGACATTCTTCAGCACCCTCATGATAAGCCCGAACATTATTGCTACCATTCCTATAAAGGCGAATATGGAGCTCCAGAGCCCGAATATCATGAGCACAACGCCTACTGCTATACATATCCACGAAATACGTCTGAGACATGAGGTATTCTTAGGTATGAACACCTGATCCTTGCTGATGTTTCCGAGAAGCAGATGCAGGTTCCACAGTGCCGCCAGTGCCAGTGCGTCGCAGACATACAGCGTTACGCACATGGGAATGAACATCGAGCTCCTGTCAAGTATTCCTGCTGCCTCGACGGTCATCATATACTGATACCACTCTGACAGGGTAGGAATGAAGAATGCAACGAATATCGCCACACCTGCTGCCACAACGGTCAGTATACGGGATAGAAAAAGTGATTTGTCCTTGTTCCACATAAAAATAAGCTCCTTTATATTATTTGGTCAGCGCCATATATCGTAATCAAGGCTTTTTATATATGACGGAGTGTCCGCCGTCTTTCCTATGGTGTCCTCTGCTCTGAAAAACACAGGCTGCTGCATTCCGGCGTCAATGAATATCTCTGCAAGATAATCCTCTGTGGCAGTGAGCAGGCAGATCCTTGTGTTTTTGTCCTCCGTGCCGTCCTGTACCACATATCCGAGACACTTCCCCACATCTTCGCCTTTAAGGGACCTTTCCACGGTGCCATAGGGGAGGAATTTTCTTCCATCGTACTCTATTTCCAGATAGGTATCGTCCTTGTCAGTTGGAGAAACATAAGTCTTTGTGTTGAATTTTATGGGCTCAGGCGGCAGGTCGCAGTTTATTCCCTTTCCGCAGCCGGTCAGGATAAACAGCGTTCCCAGAAGCGCCGCAGCCTTACTCATCGTCCTCATACAGACGTTTCCTTTCCTACGGACCTGTGCCGTATTTCTTACTGTGACTATAGTATATCACATAAAATATCATTTGTCAATAGAAAATTATTGTTTTTCAATAATTTTTTTCTGTTTTTCAAAGAACTTGCATTTTTACCCAAAAAATGATAGAATTATGTGTCTGTTTTTTTTATTCGGTTCGATTATATTATTGAATGCATTCAAAAAAGGAGGAGTTCCTGATGACGGACATGGAACTGCGTATGCTTATGGCTGAGTCTGTGCAGAAATGCCACAGAGTGGTCTTTGAAAAATACTGCAACTATGTTTACGCCATTGTTATCAATATACTGAGAAACTGCGGCAGCCGCGAGGATATCGAGGACTGCGTCAGCGATGTGTTCTTCAAGCTTTACAAACAGCTTGACGCGAATACCGATTTTTCAGGCGACCTGAAAGGTTTTATCGCTGCCGTATCAAGAAACACCGCTATCGACGCCTTCCGCAGGCTGAGCAATAAGAATAACAGGAGCGTTTATATAGACGATGATACAACTGAGGAGTTACGCTCGGATGAGAGGATAGAGGAAAATGCAGAAAAAGCTGAACGCTCACGCCTTCTCCTCGGCAAGATAAAGGAGCTGGGCGAACCCGATACCACTATTATAATACAGCAGTATTTTTACAATCGTACAGCAAAAGAGATAGCAAAAAGTATTTCCATGACAGCTGCGGCAGTTCAGAAACGAAGCAGCCGCGCCAGACAAAAACTAAAAGCCCTGCTATGTGAAGCAGGGATAGGTAAGGAGGATCTCATATGAAAGACGATCTTTTTGAGAATACCGATAATATGACCATAGATTCCCTTGCTCAGGACTTCCCCGTACTCACTGATGAAGAAAAGGAGAGGATCTACGCTATGAGCGAGAGAAAATACAATAACGATACCGATATGAATACAGACGAGAAATTCGACAGAAAAATCGAAGTAACAGGCGTTGAGCGCTATAAGCGTCCCAAGTGGAGGAGCGCTTCCATAGCGGCAGCTGCCGCACTTGTACTGGGTGCAGGCTCCTTCGGAGGCTACAACGTAGTACAGCAGTTCCATGACGGCAACGGCGAAGACGAGCTCCCCACAAATGTTTCCGAGGAAATGTCACAGGAGAGCACAGGAGCTGTTGATGACAGCCGCGCAGAGGAATACCGCAGCACCGCAGAGTCACTGCTGAACGCATACGAGGACTTTATACAGCCCTATAATAACGATGAGATACTTGAGCGTGGTCTGACCGAAGAAGAACGCAACGGTATGTCCGTCGAAGAACAGGATGAATACCTTAAAAGGAATGACAATCCGAACTACTCTTTCTTCTGGTTTGCACTGGAAGACGAAAATGCTACATCATGGGAAGGACATGATCGCGGGATCTGGAACTATGAGTATTATGCCACAGGAATGAAGTACAACAATACCGATGAGGTAATGGATAAGGCGCTTTCCTTTATGTCACAGAGCTGCATCGACAAGCAGTTCCCCGATCTTATAGGCGATGACCTTACAGACTATGAGGCTAACCGCATATATTCCGTTAATGAAGCCCCCCCTCATTTCGGCACCTACACGATGATAGGCGGCAAGCTTTATTGCAGCAGTGAAAAATATGATGACATTTATAAAATACCTTCCACATACAGCTTCTATCACCTCAAGGACGAGCCCATCGAAATATCCGACATCACAGATAACAGCTTCACTGCCTGCGTACACTATGAATTTACCAGTGTGCCCAACAGGTGTGATATGAAAATGAAGATCGTAAACGACGGCAATAAATGGGTCATAGACGATATCGGGACAACAGGTCCCGAGCTTGATGCCCAGAAGCTGGAGATCGTGGATAAGATGCTCAATTCCATGGATTACTACGACAAAATAAGCGCAAAAAAGGCAGATGCTTATTTAAGTAATGACGCTGATATAGGATCTCTCATCATGCCGAACAAGTACTACGCCGATAATAATGCACTGACATCATATAATATTAACGGCGATGACATAGATTATAATGGCGCTCAGGACATCCAGTCGCTCCTTGATTTTGTAAAGAGCGTTGATATTGATTCTAAGAAATCAGAAGAATCTTACTGTGACGAAGAAAAGAACTATTACTGGAGCAGTAATGCCAACAATGGCGGATATAGTAAGTTTGATAACTTTGTCCCGAGAAAGGACGATCCCAAGCTCAGTCTTGAAAACAGCATCAGGGTCGTAGACCAGGGGGCCACAATAGAAAAAGAAACAAGACCAATGAACTGCCCCAACGGTCACGAACTCGTCATTTATTACCTCTATGATTTCAGTAAATGGGATATCACAGGCGATACTACCTTTGAAGGCAGAGACTGCTATGTAATTGATTACCATTCATCTACATCTGTAGAAGGCAAAGATTATCAAAAGGATATCACCTGCTATGTGGATAAGGAAACAGGTATCCCCATGTATCAGCAGACCATTGCAAATGATGATGTTTATGTTATCTACAACTTCTACTATGACGTTCACTTCAATGATGACGCAGAGCCCATGCCCGAGGTAAACATAGACAAGAGTCTCTTTACTGAAATGTACTCATGATCACTTTTAGCGAGTAAATGATATAAATAAAGAAATAATGCCCCGAGGCACATCATAGTGCTTCGGGGCATTGTGTTTTATAAAGTAAATCATAATTTCGAGCTGAGCCAGCTCGACCGCTTGCCACGTTGTCGCTCGTAAACTCGCTTAATAATATCAAAAATGATATTTGTACATCGCTTACAGCGCAATAAGTACGCCGAGCCTATGTAAGGGATTCCAAAGGGACTGTGTTCCTTTGGCAGAGTCCAGAGGCGGCGCCTCTGGTCGCCGCTTTCAGCTTTTAAGGCGGCGAAATAAAACAAAGCGCTCCGCAAGGGTGAATTTCAAAAACAGTCCGGTGGACTGTTTTTGAAAGAGGGACGCCCTGCAAGTGAGGGCGTCCCTTGATTGAGCGGATGATATCTGCCCCTACAATACAAATTTCGTGGGACGTCGAGGACGCCGTCCCCTACATTTCCAATTTTTCGCGTATGCGCAAAATTCTGATTTATATGCACTTTCTTTCGTCAGGGCGTCTGCCTGACATGGGGTCCTTATTCCTGACGCCGTTGATTATGGCTTCTATTATCTCGGGCTGTGTAGCCTTTACCGCCCGACGGTCAAACAGTGCCAGTCCGAATTTGCCGTTGAATCCGTTGTCCCAGTACACGGGAACTATACCGTTCAGTGCGGCTGTACCTGCCACAAATCCATCATAATAGGCGCGGTTCTCAGTTATCCTGTCAGGGATATGGGGTGCGCACACCGCCCGGTCGATACAGCCGAACTCCCCTATAACTACGGGTATACCCTTGTCGATGTAGTCCTTTTTAAGCTTGGCGAACTGTGCCCTGATATGCTCCTCGTCGCCCCAGTCAGCCATATATCTTCTGTCGGCAAGCTCCAGCTCGATTATCTCCTGTCCCTTTTCACCCCAGAGGAAGATGGTCTTTTCCTCCTCGCCGCAGTAGTCCCACGGGTCATAGCAGTGAACGGAGAGTATAAGCCTTCCCTCGCCGCAGGTGCAGAGCTTATCCTCAGGGAATCGGAAGCCGTATCCGTCACAGGTATAGTTTATATCCGTATTCCAGCCCGCAGCCATGAGCCAGCGGTGAGTATTATTGCCACCCGTGCTCCTGACAGTGTCGATGAAAATGCGGTTATAGTCGTTGATATTCTCGTAATACTCCGCAACGGGAGTATGATATATGCCGTCAAAGACCTCGTTCATGCTCTCGAAGATGAGGTGCTCGTCGTAGTCCGCAAACCGCAGAGCTATCTGCCGCCACACAGCGGCGTATTTTTCCTTTATATAGGTCTGGTCGCTGCCGTCACAGAGAAGCCATCCCCCCTTGATGGTATGGTAGCCGTCGCCATGGATATTGATAATGACGAAAAGCTCCCTGTTATAGCAGTAATCCACTACCTCGGCTATCCTGTCAAGCCATTCCTGTTCTATTTTATAACCGCAGCTGTCGTCGATCTTGCTGAGAAAGGAAACGGGTATCCTGATAGTACCGAAGCCTGCATCAGCAACAGCGTCCACCATTGCCTGAGAAGCCCTCGGATTGCCCCATACAGTCTCGTCTGGAGTTCCTCCCCTGTTCGCCTCAAGAGTGTTTCCGTAGTTCCACCCTGCCCCCATCTTATCAGCGATCTCGTCAGCAGCTACCCTGAAATCATTGTCATTCTTCATAAGACCGGTTTCCCCCTTGCTGCCTTTGAAAGTTACCCATATTATAACACAGGGAACTGCCCATTTCAACCGAATAAAGGGCATTGAAGATTATATGCAACAAAGAAGCGTTTTTTTTACCCATGTATTGACCGAGGGGGGAAATTATGCTAATATTAAAATGTGGGGAGCAATATTGACTGCTTTCCTGCACGGATATGTTTTTATTTTTCATGTCAGGGTGATACTATGAATTATTATATGCCTGTAAAGGTTTTTTCGGAAAATAACTGCGTGCCGGTACACAGCGCCGACCTTGCCGCTCTCGGAAGCTGCGCTCTCATCGTAACGGGCAGGAGCTCGTCAAAGAAAAACGGCTCTCTCGACGACGTAAAGGCTGCTCTTGAGGCTGAGGGCATCGGATATACGGTCTTTGACGAGGTGGAGGAAAACCCCTCGGTAGAGACCATAATGAAAGCCCGTGATATCGGCATTTCATGCGATGCGGACTTCGTTGTGGGAGTGGGCGGCGGCTCACCCCTTGACGCTGCCAAAGCCATCGCTGTCATGATAAAGAATGCCGACTCGACGTGGGAGCTGCTTTTTGACAGCAGCGCTTCCCCCGAAAATATACCCATTGCTGCCGTTCCCACCACCTGCGGAACAGGCTCTGAGGTAACGGGGATATCGGTCATCACACGCCACGACCTCCGCACAAAGATGTCAATGGCGCACAAGGTATTCCCCGATATCGCTCTGTGCGACGGCAAATACCTCCTTGGCGCTCCCATGAGGGTCATCGCAAATACTGCCGTTGACGCTCTCGGTCACATGATAGAGAGCTATATAAACTCCGCCGCCACACCATTCAGCCGTATGTTCGTTGATACAGGACTGAAGCTGTGGAGCAGCTGCCGCGGATACCTCAGCGGAGAGGAAAAGCTCACGGAAAAGGCTGCTGCCGACCTGCTTTGCGCCTCTACATTCGGCGGAATGGCTATCGCTCACACAGGTACATCGGTGCCGCACGGTCTCAGCTACACGCTGACCTACGAGGGCGGTATCCCTCACGGCGCTGCTGTGGGACTTTTCCAGAGCGGCTATCTGCGGCTTGCCGATGTCGCAGACCGCAGCCATATACTCTCCCTTGCCGGCTTTGAAAGTACGGAAAGTCTTGCTCGGTTTATCGCGAAAATAAGCCCTGTGCAGGCTGACAGGGAGCTTCTTGAAAAAGCTGCGGAAAATCTTCTCCGCAACACCAAAAAGCTGGCAAGCTGCCCCTATAAGGCTGACAGAGAGGCTCTTTACGATATAATAGGAGGAGTTATATGTTCTGGCTGATACTCTTTGTACTTCTGCTGATAATGGCTGTGGGCGGAACTGTTTACCTGTTCACACGCTTCCACAGGTTCAGCTTCATGGAAAAATTCGGAGAGAAGCACAAGCTCCTCTCATGGCTCGCCTGCCTGATACCACTCGGCGGACTTGCCTGCTTCGGATTCATCAACTTCTACACGGTCATAGTTGTGGTGCTCCATCTGATAATATTCTGGCTCATTGCCGATATCATAGCCGCCATAGTCAGAAAGGCTGCCAAAAAGCAGCGCCGCCGCAATATCGAGGGAGCTGCCGCCATTCTCTTTACGGCGGTATACCTTGCTATCGGCTGGCACAACGCCCACGACGTAAGGCGTACAGCCTATGAGCTCCACACGGACAAACCTCTTGCAGGCGGAAGTCTCCGCATTGCCGCTATCGCCGACCCTCACCTCGGTATCACTCTCAATGGTGATGACTTTGCAAGGGAAATGGAGCGCATACAGGCTGAAAAGCCCGATATGCTGGTAATCGCAGGAGACTATGTTGACGACGACTCATGCAGGGAGGACATGATCCGCTCCTGCGAGGCTCTCGGAAAACTGGATACAAAATACGGTGTCTACTTTATCTTCGGCAACCACGACAAGGGCTTTTTTGAAGGCTACCGCGACTTCACTGCCGATGACCTCCGCGAGGAGCTGAAAAAGAACAACGTCACTATCCTTGAGGATGAGTCCGTGGAAATAGCCGAGGGGCTCACCCTCATAGGCCGTCAGGACAAGAGCAACGAAGCCCGTGCTGAGATGTCCGCCCTTGCTAAGGATATGGACGCACAGAACTTCAACTTTATCCTCGACCACCAGCCTAACGACTACGCAAATGAGGCGGAGTCGGGCGCAGACTTGGTATTCTCGGGACATACCCACGGCGGACATATCTGGCCTGCGGGACAGATAGGACTGCTCATCGGCGCCAACGACAGAGTCTACGGCACGGAAAAGCGCGGCAATACCGAATTTATCGTAACATCGGGTATTTCGGGCTGGGCTATTCCCTTTAAGACAGGCACATTCTCGGAATATGTCATCATCGACGTAAAGAACTGAGGTGTTTTTATGAACAACATCGCCATTGCCAATGAGACCATAAAAATAACCGCTGACGGCTTCTATGAGCTGGACGGCAAAAAAATAGAGCTGCCCTGCGAGGACACCTCTGCCGTTGAGGTATGGTCTCCCGAAAAGGGCGCTGCTCTTGTGGAGTCCTTGGTGATACCCGAGGGCGATATGTGCACCATCACCGTCACTAAGGAGGACTCCTTCACTGCTGCAAGCCGCTTTGAAAACGCCTTTGTCATGAACTTTGCCAATGCCCACAAGGCAGGCGGCGGCTTCCGTATGGGAGCCAATACACAGGAGGAGGCACTGTGCAGGTGCAGCACCCTTTATGCCTCCATAACTTCCGAAGCTGCGGGAGAGATGTACCGCTATAACAACACTCACCTCAGCTCCACTGAGTCGGACTATATGCTGTATTCGCCAAATGTATGCGTTTTCCGAAACTGTGGATGCGAGCTGCTGGAGAAGCCTTTCATGGCGTCCGTAATAACCGTGCCAGCTCCTAACAGGCGCGGAGCTGCTGTCTTTGCTTCAAACAAGAAAATTGCCGAGGCAATGACAAAACGCATACGGATAATGCTGGCAATTGCCGCAAAACACGGTCACAGGAACATTGTTCTCGGTGCGTGGGGCTGCGGAGCCTTCGGCAACTCCTCCGAAGATGTGGCAGGCTATTTCAGAAAGGTCCTCATTGATGAGAAGTACGGACAATTCTTTGATAACGTCTGCTTCGCCATCTATTCATCGGGAAATGACAAGAAATACAATATTTTCTCGGAAGCATTCAGCCGATAAAAAAGCAAAGCCATAGAGAAGCTCCTGCCTCTTTATGGCTTTTTCGTTTATTCTATGGTAAGCATTATGGGACAGTGGTCGCTGCCCATTATATCCGTGAGTATCTCGGAATCCTTTACGCGCTCCATAAATCTGTCCGACACCACAAAATAGTCTATACGCCAGCCTGCGTTCTTCTCACGGGCTTTGAAGCGGTATGACCACCATGAATATGTAACGGTATCGGGATAGAGCTTACGGAAGCTGTCCGTAAAACCTGCATTTAAAAGCTCCGTGAACTTGCCGCGCTCCTCGTCGGAGAAGCCTGCGTTTCCGCGGTTGGTCTTGGGATTTTTCAGGTCTATCTCGTTATGTGCAACGTTGAGGTCGCCGCAGTACACCACAGGCTTTTTCTTGTCAAGCTCCGACAGATAGCCTCTCATAGCGTCCTCGAACTCCATGCGGTAGTCTATGCGCTTGAGACCGTCCTGTGCATTAGGCACATAGCAGCACACGAAGTAAAAGTCCTCGTACTCGCAGGTGATGACCCTGCCCTCGTCAAGGTGCTCGCCGTTTATGCCGTAGGTCACGGAGATCGGCTCTATCTTGCTGAAAACAGCCGTTCCCGAGTAGCCCTTCTTTACAGCGCTGTGAAAATATATGTGATAGCCCTCGGGCTTGAAGTCCGCCTGATCGGGCTGCATTTTTGTTTCCTGTAAGCAGAATATATCAGCGTCCGCAGCCTTGAAAAAGTCCTCAAAGCCCTTTTGCAGACAAGCACGAAAGCCGTTTACGTTCCATGATATGAGCTTCATAGTTATACCTCCGAAAAAATTTCTCCGCAGCCATACCGACTGCGGAGACTTTCATATATTATAACATATAAGTACGAAAATATCAAGATACGCGGAGAAAAACTGCTGTTTTATGATACTTCGCCGCGAAACAGCCTGCGGGGGCTCCCCGCTTATAACATATAAGTACGAAAATAGCAAGATGCGCGTGCCGTTATTCTGCAAACATATCCAGAATATCCTGATATACCTTGCCGTCATCAGCAAAACTGTGCATTGTAAGTTTATATTTGCCGTTGTCGTTTTCAGTCCATGTAAATGCACCTGAATCGTATATCACTAATTTATAAGCATATTTTTCATTTGCTCCGACGTAAGAATATTTCTTATCTGCTTCACCGATCTTTCTGAAAAATACAGTTATTATCTTATCACTCGGAACGAACTCGCCCGGTCCTATTTCTGACGACATATCATAATTATCAAGATATTCAAACAATCTATCCTTATCAATATCTTTCTTTTTGATGTCATCGCTGAGGTCAACAGTATAGCTCTCTTTATCAGCTATAAGCTTGCTGTATATTGAAGTTTCTTCGCTGTTCTCTGTGAAATGAGAGTCAAGTATCTCCCTGAAAGTCTCAATATCACTGTCATTTTTCAGCTTATATGCAAAATAGTGTGTACCGCCGCTCTGAGAATAGATATATCCGTTTCTGCCGATAATAGCGCCTGCAATATAGAAGTCCTTATAGATATTCTCATCGCTGACATCACAGGTCACCCACTCAAGGGATGCAAGCTCATCTTTCAGTCCATCAAAGTCGCTGACGGTGACATTGGTGTCCCCTGTGAACTGTCCGCTGTCCTTGCGGAATTTTGCACTTTCACCATTATAATCTTCATTGAATGCGCTGAGTATCTCCGTCTTTGAAGCATCTCTGCCCATCTTGTTCAAACGCTCAACAATATCATCTTCTGCATAAAGGGAAAGTATATCAATGAACGCGGGGGTTTCAAAGCGATAATATGCAGCTCTTTCCTTTCCGCCTATGTTCGATGTGAGGATAAAGCAGCTGTTATCATAAAGCTTGAATTTATAATTATAGGTCGGATTTGCCCCTGTGTAGGAATAGTTCGTTTTTTCCTTTTCTTCATCATAAAATTCTATGGTAAGACTGCATCCGCCCGGCTGATATTCGCCCGGCATAAGCTCCTTGAATCTGTCTTCATCGTTTTCTGTATATTCGTCAAGATATCTGAAGAAACTGCTCGTATCCAGCTCCAGCGATTGAAAGATCAGGGTATTATTCTCATCTTCGGCTGTAAGATATGCGCTGTACATATCTCTTGATCCCATAAGATCATCAATGAGAGAGTTATTTTCTGTTTTCGTTAAAACGTAGGTAATAGCTCCCGATAACTGTATAGACAAAAAGTAATTATATGCATCTTCTCCGTTTTCAAAGCGGTGATAGCTCACTCGCTCACTGTCCTCTGTTTTTTCATTCCATTTATAGCAGCCGTTATCGTATATCTCAAACCTGAAATCGTATGACTCCGGATCTTCATCCGACAGTAAAAAGCTGTTCTGTCCATCGTCAACGGCCATGGGAGTAAAATAAAATACCACGCTTTCCTTGCTGTCATTAAATTCGTCTTCGGAGACCTCTGAGCTCTCATTGTTGTCCATATAATCATAAAATTCATCCCCTAAGGACATTGTTACTACTTCTCCGCCATTGACATACAGACTCTTCATAAAGTAGCTGTCCTTGTTCTTTCTGAGTGCAGCATATATTGAGCCGTCGTCAACGAACTTATTTCCGTCCTTGTCGGTAATGACATTGTCGCTGTTTACCTTTGAAAAATGGTAGGCTGTTCCGCCTGCGGCTCCTCCAATTATCACGAACGCCGCAGCTGCTGCCGCTATCCTGCCCCATCTGCGCTTGGGTGTTATGACCTCGACCCTGTCGGAGATGATCTCCTCAAACTCGGGTTCCACGGAAGGCTCGGCGCTCAGCTTTTCCTGCATACGACTGCGGAAATCATCGCTGCAGCGTATCTTTTTCAGCAGGTCATCGTATTCGTTAGGTCTCATAGATATAGCCCTCCTTTTCCAGTTCTGTTTTCAGCTTTTTCCTGCCGCGCTGCAGCAGTGAGCTGACGGTGTTTTCGCTCTTTCCCAGTATCGAGGCTATCTCTCTGATGTTGTACTCCTCATAGTAATAGAGGAATATCACAGATGAATACCTCTCGGGGAGCTTTGCTATCCTTTCTCTTATCTCGTTGTCTCTCGGAGTAAACTCACAGCTCAGCGTATTTGCCAGAGCCTCGTCAAGAGGAGTGTCCCGTCTCATACGGGCACTTTTTCTCAGGTTCCTGCAGCGGTTTATGGCTGTACGCAGCAGCCATGCTTTCATATGTTCGTCAGACTCAAAATCCTGTGGCTTTGCATGGAGTGTCAGAAAGACCTCCTGTGTTATGTCCTCTGCCTCGGGATAACTGCCCGTCATGGCAAAGGCTGCACGCAGGATCGTATCGCCGAATTTATTGAATGCATACAGCGCTGAATTATCATTCATGGTATTCCTCCTTTCCGTCAGAAGCGTCGCTTCACTAATATATACAATGCTGAGGAGCATTTCCGTGCAAAGTCTGAAAAAAATTTAAGGGCTCACCGATCTCTCGGTGAGCCCTCAGGCTTACTTCACGTCGGGATAAACTCCGAGCATATCGTAAATGTCCTCCTTGGGACGAAGTCCCACAGCCTGCTTTACGATAGCGCCGTCCTTGACAACTACCAGAAGGGGGATGCTTTCAACTCTGAAAGCTGCTGCGAGCTCGGGCTGCTCGTCAACATTTACCTTGCCGACCTTTATCCTGCCGTCAAGCTCGTCGGCTATCTCCTCAACTATGGGTGAGAGCATCATGCAGGGACCGCACCATGTTGCCCAGAAGTCGAGAAGAATGGGCATACCCTTATAGTTGCGCACTTCCTCGTCGAAGTTTTCCTTTGTGATGATTATTTCATTCATAATAGACCTCCTTCTGATCTGTTATCAAATTTCCTTTGCATACAGGCGGTCGGTATCGCCGCCGTAGTTCACTATATCACGGATATAGGTGTATCCGTATTTCTCATAAAGTCCCGTATACTCCGTGGGTATATAGGTCTTTGTGAAGCCCAGCTCCTTTGCGAAAGCATTGGCTGAGTTTATAAGCTCGCCGCTTATGCGGCGTCCCCTTGAGCTCTCCGTTACGAAGATGCAGGAGATCCACGGAAATATTTCCGGAAGCGGATAGTAGTCCGTCTTCATGATTGAAGCCATTCCAACTATCTCGCCGTTCTCAACTGCGGCAAACATACACTCCCAGTCGGTGAACTCCCACTTCCTGAGCATTTCCGCGATATGCTCCTTGACCTCATACCATGAGCAATTCTCAACGAAGCTCATGAGCTGCTGTGCCATAGGTGAGTCCTTTACGACTCTGCTTACGGTCACCATGAGAAATGCTGAGCTGCCAGCTGAACTTCCTCTTCCACTGTTTTGCCATCCATTATATTTCTCCTTAATCCTCCAGAGATTTATAATAGAGCATACAGTGGCAGAAGCCCTCAAATGTGGGGTCTGCTATCTGGTCGCGGAACTCCTTGCACATACACTTGTTCTCGGGAGTCTTTGCCAGACGGCAGGGGCAATAGCCGTCCTTCATTTTCAGACCTTCCTTTATTCTTGCCACTACTTCTTTGTCGGGATTGAGTGTAACTTTCACGCTTAGTCCCTCCTTGTATTTTTATTTCATGAGCTCCTCTGCGAGAGCGTCTATCTGCTCAATGTTTGCAGCCTTAAAAGCAGACTTGATAGATACTGTTGTGTCTGTCCATGTGATGTTCTTGGACTTCTCGAACATTCCCTTTACTACCTTTGCAGCCATGGGAGCCCAGCTTCCGTTCTCGATGATACCGATAGTCTTGTTCTGGTAGTTTCTCTCGGTGAGGTCGAGAATGAAGTGCTTCATGAAGGGGAAGATGTCTGCGTTGTAGGTAGTTGTTGCGATGACCAGCTTGCCGTAGCGGAATGCGTCCTCAACTGACTCAGCCATGTCCTCTCTTGCAAGGTCTGCGATAGCTACCTTGGGGCAGCCCTTGGCTTCCAGCTTATCCTTGAGAAGCTCTGCTGCTTTCTTGGTGTTGCCGTATACGGAAGTGTAAGCAATGAACACGCCCTCGGACTCAACTCCGTAGCCTGACCATGTGTTGTAAAGTCCCAGATAGTAGTCAAGGTTCTCCTTGAGAATGGGGCCGTGGAGAGCGCATATCATCTTTATGTCGAGAGCAGCTGCCTTTTTGAGAACAGCCTGTACCTGCATACCGTACTTGCCAACGATGCCGAAATAGTAACGGCGAGCCTCGCAAGCCCAGTCCTCCTCAACGTCAAGAGCGCCGAACTTACCGAAGGCGTCTGCGGAGAAGAGCACCTTGTCTGTGCTGTCGTATGAGAACATTACCTCGGGCCAGTGTACCATGGGAGCGAAAACAAATGTGAGCTCATGCTTTCCGAGGCTGAGCTTGTCCCCCTCCTTGACCTCCAGCTTGTTTGCGATGTTCATATCCTCGAAGAAGTTGTCTATCATTGTGAATGTCTTGGCGTTGCCCACAACGACAGTCTCGGGATACTTGTCAAGGAAGTTCTTCAGGTTAGCGGAGTGGTCGGGCTCCATGTGGTGAACGATGATGTAATCGGGCTTGCGGTCACCGAGCACCTCAGATATATTGCCGAGCCACTGGTCTGTGAAGTTTCCGTCAACTGTATCGCAGACTGCTATCTTCTCATCAAGAATTATATATGAATTATAAGCCATGCCGTTGGGCACGTCATACTGTCCCTCAAAGAGGTCGAGCTCGTGGTCATTGACTCCGATGTAGTAAATGTCGTTGGTTATGTTATTCATTGGAAATTACCTCTTTTCTTTCAAGTAGGTGCAGATTTTTCCTGCACGCTGTAAAAATATTATAACATAAATACATTATAATGAAAAGTGGCATTTGCAACAAATTTAAAGTTTTTTCTTGTACCTGCCGTACTTCTCTGCGGCATCATATTTTGTTAAGATATGATATTTTAGTCTACGGCTCCGCAAAACAGCTCTCACGGAAAATAGCCTTATTCTCAGGCAGGGGAGTACCTCTCTCGGGCATTCTGCGGTAGGGGAGGGGCTTGTTTTCCACTGCCTTTGTATAATATTACTATTGCCACTTTTCAGAAAAATATGCAGACTCTCTCCCCTCTCCTTCTGTTAAATGACATGGATGCTAACATAAATCATAATTTAGCAAAGCTAAATTATGATTTGAGCCCTTAGCCCTTAGCCGTTAGCTAATGTAGGGGACGCCGCCCTCGGCGTCCCGTTGGGCGTGTAATAAATTTCGCGGGACGCCGAGGGCGGCGTCCCCTACAAATATAAATTCCGATTTATTATATTAAAAATATAGAACGACAACAGCGCTTTTGATTATTGTGATAAAAAAAGCGCATACTATAAATGTGCGCGGAAAATTTTTTGAAAAAAAGGAGTAATTCATGCTTGGTTTTGTTTTAGGTAGTATGTTTGGTGGGCGGAGTGCCTCCGCTGCCAGCGTGCGCTACCGAGAGTAAAGGAGTAAATTCATGTTTGGTTTCGTTTTAGGCAGTATGTGCGGCGGGGTGGTAGGCGTTGTTACTATGTGTCTCTGCACTGCTGCAAAGTGGGGAGACCAGCACATCGACCGCCAGTAACTCCCCTGCCCCACAAAAAAAGCGGTACAGAAAACTGTACCGCTCATTATTATCACTTCTTCTCGGGAACCTTGATGAGGTCCTTTCTCATGTATGGCTGGAGTGCCTTGGGGATACGGATAGAGCCGTCCTCGTTGAGGTTGTTCTCAACAAATGCGATGAGCATTCTCGGAGGAGCAACAACTGTATTGTTAAGAGTATGAGGGAAGTACTTATTTCCGTCCTCGGTCTTGACTCTGATACCAAGGCGTCTTGCCTGTGCATCGCCGAGGTTTGAACAGCTTCCTACCTCGAAGTACTTCTTCTGACGGGGCGACCATGCCTCTACGTCGATGGACTTCACCTTCAGGTCTGCAAGGTCTCCCGAGCAGCACTCAAGTGTGCGGACGGGAATGTCCAGTGTGCGGAAGAACTCAACTGTATAGCTGTAAAGCTTGTGGAACCAGTCCATAGACTCCTCGGGCTTACATACAACGACCATTTCCTGCTTCTCAAACTGATGTATACGGTAAACGCCGCGCTCCTCGATACCCTTTGAGCCTACCTCCTTACGGAAGCAGGGAGAGTAGCTTGTGAGAGTCTGAGGAAGATCAGTCTCGGGAAGGATAGTGTCGATGAACTTACCGATCATTGAGTGCTCGGAGGTACCGATGAGGTAAAGGTCCTCGCCCTCGATC
Organism: Ruminococcus flavefaciens; assembly: GCF_900116855.1. Taxonomy (GTDB): domain Bacteria; phylum Bacillota; class Clostridia; order Oscillospirales; family Ruminococcaceae; genus Ruminococcus; species Ruminococcus flavefaciens_R. The sequence continues at coordinate 142,193 of NZ_UETD01000012.1, read as the reverse complement.
TTGTACATCATGTTAGCCATATCGTCGAAGCTCATAACGCCTGTAACGACTGCACTTCTTATCATAAAGGGCGGAATGTAATATGTAAAGCCCTTGTCTATCATGAAGTCTCTTGCGTAAGAGAGGATACAGCTCTGGAGCTGTGCGATGTCTCCCTTGAGGTAATAGAAACCGTTTCCGCTGGTGCTTCTTGCGCTGTCTATATCGATACCGTTGACCTTTTCCATAATGTCAACGTGATAAGGAACCTCAAAATCAGGTACAGCAGGCTCACCGAACCTCTCCACCTCAACGTTCTCGGAGTCGTCCTTACCTATCGGAACACTGTCATCAATGATGTTAGGAATGACCATCATGATCTCCTTGATCTCGCCCTCAAGCTTTGTCTCAAGAGCTTCCATCTCGGTAAGCTTGTCGCCAAGCTGAGTTACCTCAGCCTTTGCCTTCTCAGCTTCGTCCTTCATGCCCTTAGCCATGTATCCGCCGATCTCCTTGCTTCTTACCTTGCGGACGTTACGAAGGCTGTCGCACTCTGTCTTGGTCTTTCTGTACTCCTCATCGAGAGCAACTACCTTATCAACGAGCTCCAGCTTTTCGTCCTGAAACTTCTTCCTGATGTTTTCCTTTACCAGCTCGGGGTTGGTTCTAATAAGCTTGATATCTATCATATTTATTCTCCTTAGTCCTCCTTGGCAAGCTTTTCAGCCAGTGCCGCGAGGTCATTTTTGTCATAAAATTCAAGTATGAGAGCGCCCTTGTTCTTACCGTAGTCGACCTTGACCTTTCTGCCGAGACGCTCATTGAGTGACAGCTCCATCTCTTTGAAGTAGTTGTCGATTTTCTTGTTTGATTTTTCCTCAGCAGGAGCTTCGTTATGCTCCGCAGACTTCTGCGCTGCCTTCTCCACCTGACGCACGGTCAGACCGCCGTCAGCAGCTCTGAGAGCTGTTGCAATAAGCATTTCCTCGTCCTCAAAGCCGAGGAGCGCTCTTGCGTGACCTGCTGATATATCGCCGTTTTCAAGCATTTTCAGCACTCTGTCGGGAAGGGAAAGAAGTCTTACGGCATTTGCTATCGCTGAACGCGATCTTCCCACCATTTTTGCGACCTTTTCCTGTGTCATGCCGAACTTCTCGATAAGCTCGTTATATCCGGCTGCTTCTTCAACGGGATTAAGGTTCTCACGCTGAAGATTTTCGATAATGGCTATCTGCATAGTCTCAAGGTCGGAAAGCTCGCGGATATTAACGGGAACCTCGTCCAGTCCCAGCATTCTTGCTGCACGCCATCTTCTCTCGCCTGCAACGATCTGATAGCCGCCTGTGTCAATTGGTCTGACAACAATGGGCTGAAGCATACCGTGCTCGCGGATAGAATCTGCAAGAGCAGTTATCGCCTCATCGCTGAACGCCTTTCGGGGCTGATAGCGATTGGGCTCTATTTCTGAAGTGCGGAGAGTCTTTTTTACCTGCACATCGAAGTTGTTATCGCTGAGCAAGGTATCAAGTCCTGCACCTAAGCCACCTTTTGCCATACTTTGTCCTCATTCGTCAAGACGAACGTTTTCCTTTCTTATGTTTTTTGAAAGAGAAGATCTTTTTCTTCTGCGGAAGCTCCAGAGGTTCACCCAGCAGTTCGTGGCATACCAGCTCATAGGCTTCCGATCCCTTTGACGCTTTATCATAGTACATCACAGGCTTTCCGTGACTGGGAGCTTCTGAGATACGGACATTTCTCGGAACCTTTGTTTTAAAGACCTTATCGGGGAAATACTTCTCCACCTCAGCCACAACATCATTTGCGACATTAAGGCGTCCATCAAACATGGTAAAGAGTATGCCTTCTATCTGAAGCGCGGGATTATAATTATTTTTAACTATTTTAATAGTATTCACAAGCTGTGAAAGTCCCTCAAGTGCATAGAACTCAGCCAGCATCGGAACGATAACACTGTCACAGGCAACTATACCATTTATAGTAATGGTGCCAAGTGCAGGAGGACAATCGATAAAAATATAATCAAAATCCTCTTTGCAGGTGAGCAGCTGCATTTTCAGCCTGTTCACTCTGTTCTCGTTCTGTGCAAGCTCAAGCTCACAGCCTGCAAGATCTTCTGTTGCAGGAACTATGGATACATTCTTGAACTCAGTAGGTATGATTGCGTCCTGAATACGGGTCTTCCCTGTTATCACATCGTATGTCGATGCAGGAACAGATTTTTTCTTTATACCGAAGCCCGTGGTTGTATTGCCCTGAGGATCGGAGTCTACGCAAAGCACTCTGAAGTCTCTCGAGCCCAGATAAGCCGCTATATTTATAACGGTAGTTGACTTTCCGACGCCGCCCTTCTGGTTGGCAACAGCGATGATCTTGCCCATATTATCTTCCTTTCAGATTTACTTATACTATTATATCACTTTTTGCAGCTATTGTAAATACGAAAGCAAGATTTTTTCTAAAAATTGTTTCACATGAAACAATTTCAGATAAAAAAACACATGAAACATATAAAATGTTTCATGTGAAACAATTTCAGGGCTGAGTTTTCTTCTGTATTGGAATTCTGACCCTATACTCAATATAATCCTCACTCTGAATTTTTCTGGAGTCAGCGGAAATTCCTGCCGCCTGCATGGTCTCAACTGCTTTATTGATAGTATTAACGAACATCTTCACATTTTGAAAAACCACCGACCTTTTCTTATAACTTACTTTATTGCGTTCACTTCCAATAAATTCGTCGATAAGTCTTTCTGAACGCTCTACATTCAGATTATTCTTGATTATCTTTTCAAGAATAAACAATCTGTCCTGCGGACTGCCAAGTCTGAGAAGTGATCTCGCATGACGTTCTGTAAGTCCATATTGCGTAATAAGCTCCCTCTCCTTTTCGGTAAGTCTCAACAATCTAAGCTTATTCGCAATGGTGCTCTGAGCGCGTCCAAGCTTTGACGCTGCGTCTTCCTGAGTCATTCCATAATGAGTGATGAGCTTTTCAATAGCAGCCGCTTCCTCGAAGAATGATAAGTCCTGACGCTGAATATTCTCAACGAGAGCAAGAACTGCCGAATGTCTGTCACTGATATCATAAACAATGCAAGGAACTACAGTAAAACCGCACATTTTCGCGGCTCTGAGGCGCCTTTCACCTGCAATAAGCTCATAAGCATTATCCTTCTTTCGCACGGACAAAGGCTGAAGAATACCATTCTGTGCAATCGACTCAGCAAGCGCGGTTATATCTTCACAGAAATCAGTTCTTGGTTGATAGGGATTGGGAATGATCTGCTCAATACTTATCTCAATCACCTTGTTAACGAGTTTTTCTTTAGTAAAATTCAAAAATCCTGCCATAATGACCTCCAAGTGTTTTTCTTTATTCTAACACTTGCGGGAAATAGTTTCCATACAAAAAAATCGCCATTTTGTTTCAAAATGGCGATCCAACTGACATAAAGAATTATTATTATAGAGTTTTTTTCTTGATCTGACTGCTATTTCTCGGATATTTTGACGGAGTCTGCGATATTTTTCTCACAAGAACTATCTTGCGTTCCTCATCAAAAAGCTTGTATTCGATCTCTTTTTCAATCAATCCGCCAAGGATCTCAACAGCATTAGCACCGAGAGAAATATCCTCATTTGGTCCTTTCATAGCCACAAAACAGCCATTTTGCTTTACAAAAGGAATACACAGCTCACTCAAAAGTGCCATATTAGCAACTGCACGAGCACAAGAAAAATCAAACTTTTCTCTGTATTCTTCCTTTTTTGAGAAGTCCTCAGCACGTCCGTGAATAAATTCAGCATCTATTTCAAGTTTTTCACAGAGTTGTTTAAGATAATCAATGCGCTTGTTAAGGCTGTCAAGAAGTGTGATTTTAATGTCGGGACGATATATTTTTATAGGAACTGATGGAAAACCGGCACCGGTCCCAACGTCAATCAACGTTGAATTTAGCGGTATATCAACATATTTTGTGAGAAGTATGCTGTCGATGAAGTGCTTACGGAGAATTTCCATGGGCTCGGTTATAGCCGTAAGATTAACCTTTTCATTATATTCCACAAGGAACTCAGCATATATTGAAAGCTTCTCATATTGCTCTCTTGAAAGAGTCAGTCCAACCGACTCAAATTCAGAGCAAGATAGTGCAAAATCAGGTATCATCCGAAGCTCCTTTCTCATGCATCAGCCAGACCGCAAGCATTGAAATATCAGCAGGAGAAACTCCAGAAATACGCGAGGCTTGTCCAAGTGAAAGCGGCTTGATCTTATTAAGCTTTTCAGTTGCCTCAAGTCTGAGACCATATATCTGTGAATAATCAAGATCTGCCGGAAGCTTTTTTGACTCCATTTTACGCATTTGCTCAATTTGAATGAGCTGCTTTTCAATATATCCCTCATACTTTATCTGCAATTCGACCTGCTCGGAGACCTCCCATGGAAGCTCAGGACGTTCAGGATCAAATTGAGCAAGATCGTTATAATTAAGCTGTGGACGTCGTATAAGATCAGACATCTTACAGCCTGTTGTGAGAGGAGAAGTTCCACATGATTCAAGGTAATTATTAAGCTTTTCAGTCGGGGAAACGTTGAGCTTTGAAACTCTTTCTATCTCCTCTTTAGTAAGTCTTTCCTTTTCAAGAAGCTTTTCATACCGCTCATGAGAGATAAGTCCAAGACTATGACCGATCGGAGTTAGACGCTGATCTGCGTTATCCTGCCTTAAAATAAGTCTGTACTCGCTACGTGAAGTCATCATTCTGTAAGGGTCGGAGCACCCCTTGGTCACAAGATCATCAACAAGAGTGCCAATATAAGAGCTTGCTCTGTCAAGGATCATCGGCTCCCGCCCTTTTATCTTGAGTGCAGCATTAATTCCGGCAACGAGCCCCTGTGCACCAGCTTCCTCATAGCCTGAACTGCCGTTAAACTGTCCTGCACCGTATAGTCCGGCAACATTTTTAAACTCCAGAGTAGGAAGTAGCTGGTTAGGGTTACAGCAATCATACTCTATCGCATATGCAGGTCTCATGATCTCTACGTCCTCAAGTCCGTCTATTGTCCTGAGAAATGCCAGCTGTACGTCTTCCGGCAGCGACGATGACATTCCCTGCAAATAGTACTCTTCTGTGGTCATTCCCATGGGCTCAACAAAAAGCTGATGTCTTGGCTTATCCGAAAACCTGACTATTTTGTCCTCAATTGACGGACAGTATCTTGGTCCAACGCCTTCTATTCTGCCCGAGTAAAGAGGTGATCTGTCAAGGTTTGCAAGTATAACTTCATGTGTTTTACTGTTTGTATATGTGACATAACAGCTGACTTTGTTTTCAAGCCCTTCTGTATCTGTTTCAAATGAGAAGGGGACAATTTTGTCGTCGCCCTCTTGTTTTTCCATTATATCAAAATTAATACTTCTTTTGTTAACTCGGCAAGGAGTTCCTGTCTTAAATCTGCGAAGCTCAACACCGTTTTCTGCAAGACTTTTTGACAGCATTTTACTCGGAAGAGCTGCATCGGGACCGCTTTCATATGAAACTTCGCCAATATGGATTTTCCCTTTAAGGTATGTTCCTGTGGCAATTATTACAGCTTTGACCTTATACTCAGCACCGAGACTTGTTCTGACGCCGACGATCTTATTATCATCAGTGATAATCTCGGAAATCTCTGCCTGTTTCACATATAGATTTTTCTGATTTTCGCAGACATTTTTCATGTATTCATGGTATCTGACACGGTCAGCCTGAACTCTTAAACTGTGTACAGCAGGTCCCTTTCCGCGATTGAGCATACGGCTCTGTATGAAACAGCTATCCGCTGCTTTTCCCATTTCTCCGCCTAAAGCGTCAATTTCGCGTACAAGATGCCCTTTAGCAGTTCCGCCAATTGACGGATTGCATGGCATATTTGCGATCTGGTCAAGCGATATAGTAAACATCACAGTCTTGCATCCAAGTCGGGCAGAGGCGAGAGCTGCCTCAACGCCTGCATGACCTGCACCGACAACTGCAACGTCAAATTCTCCCATCGTATATGTCAAATTTATCCCTCCTCCATTGTTTCACATGAAACATTACTTTCCTACACAGAAGCGTGAGAACACTTCATCCACAACAGCGTCGGTAACTTTTTTACCTGTGAGCTGTAAAAGTGACTGCTCCGCTTCATCAATAAGAACATTCACTGCATCAAGCATTTCACCGATTTCAAGTGATGAAATAGCACTTTCAATACCTTCAAGAGCCTTATCGATACACTTTTTCTGTCGCTCGTTTGCAGCTGTTGCAGTATCAAAATCAGCTTCATTAAGCTTGAATATTTCCTCAATATGCTTATGGAGTTCCTCAACACCTGTGTTTTCCTTTGCAGATAAAAATACTATATGTTGAATTTTATCCTGCAAAAGGGAAGTATTGATCTGCTGATCAACATCATTTTTATTGATGACAGCAATCGTTTTATTTTTGTTTATTTTATTAATCAAATATAAATCGTCCTCGGTAAGCGGACAACTTCCGTCGAATACAGCAATGCACAGCTCTGAGTTATCGATCATCTTTTCAGCCATCTCAACACCGATACCCTCTATCTTGTCATCGGTATCGTGAATACCTGCCGTGTCAGAAAGCCTCAGAGTAATGTCTCCCACGCGGACCGTCTCCTCGATAACATCACGGGTAGTGCCAGCGATCTCGGTGACGATACTCCTCTCGCAGCCGCTGAGACAGTTGAACAGCGTTGACTTACCCACGTTAGGGCGTCCGATAATAGCTGTCGCCACTCCCTCACGAAGTATCCTTCCGCTGTCGTAATTCTTCACAAGAGAATGAAGATCACCGCGCACCTCAGTCAGTTCCGCAGCAAGGTTCTCGGGACGCACCTCGGGGATGTCCTCCTCGGGATAGTCAGCCCACGCCGCAAGATCACCGAGAATTTTCAGCAGCTTCTGAGAGCACTTCTCAGCCTTTTTGAAAGCAGCTCCCTCTCGGAGACTCTCAGCCATTTTCAGCTCGCGCTCGCCCTTTGCCGAGATTATATCCATGACCGCTTCAGCCTGAGTCAGGTCAAGCTTTCCGTTGAGGTAAGCCCTTTTGGTAAACTCGCCTGCCTCAGCGTTGACAGCTCCATTAGCAAGAGCAGCGCGGAGTATCTTTCTCGTGACGTATAAGCCGCCGTGGCATGAAAGCTCCGCAACGTCCTCGCCTGTGTAGCTGTGAGGTGCTCTGAACACCGTCAGTATACAGTCATCAAGGCGCTCTCCGCCGTCGTGAGCGATTCCGTAGGCACAGGTATACCCAGCCATATCTGCAACCTTCTTGTCGCCGTAAGGGGAGAAAATTCGCTCCGCCACAGCGATGGCGTCCTCACCCGATATCCTTATCACCGCTATGCCTCCGACAGCATTGGGAGTCGAAATGGCAGCTATGGTAGACATTTTATCACTTCCTAAAAAAACAACGGCAATTAAGCCGTTGTTTGAGATATTAAAGTTCGATCTTTCCGTAGAGACCGCCCTCGATGCTGTCCTCGGGCTTGGGTCTCTTATAGTCTTTTTCAAAGCTTGTTGAGAGGTCAACGCTTCTGCGCTCCATATTTACCTCTCTGTCGCGGTTTCTTCTCTCGCCGCCGTTGTTTCTTCTGTCGTTTCTTCTTCCGCCGCCGCGGCGATCGTCACGGCGTCTGCCGCCGCTTCTGGGATTATTTGAAGAAATGATTATCTTTCTGTAAGGCTCCTCGCCCACAGAGCGTGAGGAAACACCCTCAATATTTGAGATAGCGGAGTGGATAACTCTTCTCTCGTAGGGATTCATGGGCTCGAGGGGCTGTGATCTGCCTGTTCTGAGGACAGACTTAGCAACCTTTGCAGCCAGCTGCTCAAGAGTTTCTTTTCTCTTGCTTCTGTAGCCGAGGCAGTCAATTGTGATCCTGTAATAGTCCTTGTCGCCCTTGTTAGCGATGATAGAGCAGAGGTACTGGATAGCGTCGAGGGTCTCGCCGCGTCTTCCGATGATAGTACCGTTATTGTTGCTTTCGATGTTGATAACAGCGCCTGTCTCGTTCTGATAAACGGTGAACTCTGCGTCAACGTCCATAGCTCTGAGAATGCTTGTGATATAGTCCTTTGCAAGCTTTACCTTGGGATTGATGAGAGCCTCGTCCTCGATGAGGGTGAAGTTGTCGAGGGAGTAAGCCTCCTCCTCCATATCCTCAGCGGCATTTGTCTCAGCAGGAGCTTCCTCAGCTTTATCTGCCTTGTCAGCTATCTTCTCTACTGCCTTTGTCTCAGTCGTTACAATGGGCTTCTCAGCCACGGGAGCCTTTGTTACAGGCTCTTCTGTCTTAGGTGCGGGAGCAGTTGTCACGGGCTTTGCCTCAGCCTTGGGAGCTGTAGCTGCTGCTGCGGAAGCTGTCTCAACGGTCGCCTTGACCTTTGCTTCCTTAGCGCCCAGTCCGAAAAGTCCCTTTTTTCCTTCGTCGATGATCTCGAACCTGATCTCACTGATCTTTTTTCCGAACTTTTTTGCGGCTAATTCCTTAGCCTCTTCGACGGATCTTGCTGTAAAAATTTCAGTCATACTTTTACCTCCCTGAGGACTTTAGTCCTCATCATTATCATCATCGTCGTAAGAATCACCGTATTTTTCAGCCATGCGCCGCCTTGCTTCCTTGAGCTTGTCGCGGTTCTGCTTGTTCTGTTCAGAACGTGAGATGCCCTTAGCCTTGCCTGAAGCCGAAGAGCCGCCGTTCTGCTGATCGAGAGCAGCCTGCTGCTCCATCATTTTCTGCATGAAGGTCTTCTTATTCGGATGTTTTTCTGCATAAATTCGTGCTTTTTCTTTTTCCTTCTCATTTATTGCCGTAATACGCTCGGGAGTAAAGTAGCAGTTAAGCGCAAAGGTTATAAGGAATGAGAATACGGATGACCATATCCAGTAGAAACCGATACCTGCGGGGAGACCGAAGGCAAACAGGATAGAGATGATAGGCATACCAAAGGTCATGATAGTCATACAGCCGCCGCCTGCCTGAGCAGAAGGATTTGTTCTCTTCTGATGGATCTGGCTGTAAACTGATACCAGCATCTGAGCGAGACCTGCGAGGAAGGGGATAGCTGCCAGAATGAGAGCTTCCCTTGTCCAGCCGCCCTCGGGATGAAGTGTAGGAGTCTTTCCCAAGTTAGCGCCGAAAATAGTGAACTTCTCATTGAATTCGGTCACCTTTGAGAGAAAATTCTCACCGAGAGAAGCGTACTTGTCGCTGTGGTCTCTGAGGTTCTCCATAGTAAGGAGCTCGCATCTCAGGTTCTTCATATCAAGACCCTTGATGTCACTGTTCTGTGCAGCTATGGCAACAGCATCCTTGATGACGTTCTTGGATATGTTAAGGATATGGGTTATAGGCTTATAAATAACGTCGATAACACCGAAGAGCAGGAACATCTGTATGAACATAGGCAGGCATGAGCCCATGGGGTTTACGCCCTCCTGCTGATACAGCTTCTGCTGTTCCTCCTGAAGTCTCTGGGGGTTATTGGCGAAGCTTTTCTTGAGCTTTTCCAGCTTCGGGTTAAGAAGCTGCATTCTTGCTGCGCCCTTCTGAGTCTTGTAGCTGACGGGGAAGAGCAGTATCTTTGTAACTATGGTGAATATGATTATAGCCACCGCATAGTTATTGCAAAACGAGTAAATAAGTCTCATCAGGTATCCGAAAGGGACACCGATAATATCATAAAGTGCGTTCAATATTCATCCCTCTTAAATCTTTTTGTTGTCTTCATCCTCACCGTAGTCAGGGTCAATGAAGTCGTATTTTTTCACCCTGAAGGTGAATTTTTCGGGGACGAGGTCCACGCCGCCCATAGACCATGGGTTGCAACGGAGTATCCTCCACACGGCAAGAGCCGAGCCCCTTACTGCGCCGAAGCGCCTGACAGCTTCCAGAGCATAAGTGCTGCAGGTCGGATAATACTTGCATTTAGGGGGGAACAGCGGAGATATGAACTTTCGGTAGAACTTTATAAGTCCAAGCACCAGATACTTCATATCCGCTTTTTATTGCTGTCGAAGCTCCTGAACATCCTATTGATGTCGGAAACTCCGTACTTTTCCATATAGCCGCAGTATTCCTGTGACTTGATTCCGCAAATGGCATTCCTTGCAACTATGACTATATCCATGCCCACGGGGAGCTTCACCTCGAAGCTTCTGTAAGCGAGGCGGATAAGCCTTTTAGCTCTGTTGCGGCAGACAGCGTTGCCAACTTTTTTCCCTGCGGTTATACCCAGTCGATTGAAGGGTCTGCCGTTTGGTCTGACATAGATGACCGAGTATTTTGAAGCGGCATACCTGCCCTTTTTATACAGGGCGAGGAAGTCCTTATTGTCGTTCAATATTTCCGTATAAAGCATAATCGCACCTGTAAAAGCCGTCCTAACAAAAAAGACCACAAAATAAAGATTTTGTGGTCAGCCTCGTCAGTGAGTTAATCTTGCTCTGCCCTTAGATCTTCTACGAGCTAAAACCTTTCTGCCGTTCTTAGTAGCCATTCTCTTCATGAAGCCGTGCTCCTTCTTTCTGTGGAGCTTCTTAGGCTGATATGTTCTTTTCATATTCAGTGTCCTCCTCTCTGCCAATTGTATATAAGAGCGTAAAAACCGCTCTGACTGACGCGATTTACGCGCAGGGACACTTCGCCCTGCATTACACTAAATCATTATATATTAAAAAGCCCTTTCTGTCAAGCAATTCCCGAAATTTTTTTATCGGGGAGATGATTTTCTGTCTTTTTGACAATATATTCTGAACCTTAACACTTGAAATTTCAACACTTTGTCCGATTTTAACAGTCCGGCTCACAAAGCAGCCCGTATAGTTGAATTATTTGGTTTTCAGGGTAAAAAAACTTATCCACCGACCTGTTTCAACATTTTCATACACGGTATTTGCGGTAAAAACAAGTCCGTCCACCGACTTTTTAAGGTGTTTCAACACAGTTTTCAACAATATGTCAATTTGTGTGTGGAAAGATGGTCTATTTTCTATTTCTTTACCAAGGAAATTCACTTGCATTTTTCAACGGGATATGGTATAATTGTCTTATATATTATTAATAGGAGAGCACGGTATTTTTTTCTCCAACTATACTTACATACATTCGGAGGTTATTATGAATTCATTTGACGAGGTTTTTGAGAAAGTAAAGAGCTACTGCCTCGAGAACGGAACAATACCCGAGATCGGCATCAAGACATGGATAGATCCTCTTGTGCCTGTGGATTTCAACGGTTCCGAGGCTATTTTCAGCGTGCAGACTGATTTCCAGAAGAATATTGTAATGAACTCATATGCCAATGCTGTCAAGGACGCATTCTTCAACGTTCTCGGTCTCAATGTCAGCATCACCATCAATGTTGAATCCGATGAGCCCGAAAAGATCAAGGTTCCCACTGACGCAGAGCTCGAGCAGAAGCACGCAGAGCTTGAACAGTCATATAAATTCGCTAATTACGACTATACCTTCGATACATTCATCGAGGGACGTTCCAACGAGTTCGCTCTTGCCTGCAGTAAATCAGTGGCAAAGAACTGTGGAACAAAGGACGTTCCCGACTATAATCCGCTGTTCATTTATGGACCCTCGGGAATGGGCAAGACCCACCTCATCACGGCTATCGCCAACGATGTAAGGAAAAATCACCCCGACTTCAATATCGTATACGTTACCAGCGAGACCTTCGGAAGCGATCTGGTAAATGCCCTCAATAAGGGTACTATCTCCGACTTCCACAACAAGTACAGGAACGCTGATATACTCCTCATCGACGATATCCAGTTCTTCTCCACAAGAGAGCGTATGCAGGAGGAGTTCTTCCATACCTTCTACAAGCTCCATCAGGAGGGCAAGCAGATCGTCATCACGTCGGATAAGCCCCCCAAGGAGCTGGTTACTCTTGAGGAACGTCTCCGCACCCGTTTCGAGGGCGGTCTCATCGCAGATATCTCTGCCCCCGATTACGAGACAAGACTTGCTATCATCAACAGAAAATCCGAGCTTCTTGAGCTTAAAATGCCCAGCGAGGTAGCAGAATTCATGGCTAACCGCCTGAAATCCAACATCAGACAGCTTGAGGGCGCAGTTGTCCGCCTGAAGGCTCTCAACCACTTCGCAGGAAGCCCCATAACTATATCCATGGCTCAGAGCGTTATGCGCGACGTCCTCGCAGACGAGCAGCCTATACCCATCACCGTTGAGAAGATCATCTCCGAGGTATCCACAGTATACGGCGTATCTCCCGAGGATCTGCGCTCCAGCAAGCGTTCCGCACAGATATCTACTGCCCGTAAGGTAGCTATCTACGTTGTCCGTGAGATAACACAGATGCCCCTTGCCTCCATCGGTACGGAGTTCGGCGGCAGAGACCACTCCACCATCGTTTACTCGGTAACAAGCGTTACAGAGTCGATGGAAAAGGACTCAAACCTGAAGAACCTTGTAAACGATATCATCAAGAACATCAAGGACAAGAGCAAGGTCTGAGTCAACCTGCGGTCAACGTTAAAAATGTTGAAAACTGCTCATTCCACACAGTTTTCAACACTGTGTTAAAAACTATTCTGAAAATTCCCGTCTGAAATTATCCCCGATAAGAAAAAGACAGTCCGCCTTTACTGACCGGAGCTGTCGGATATCATTTCAACACGGACAACTTTCAACACTCAACATCATTGTGAAATTTTACGCTAAAAAATATTTCAATATTCCGTTTTCCACTTTTTTCTCAACTTTTTTTCCTTTTCAACTCCACAGCCTTGAACCTTTTTCACACAAAAACGGACAGTCTCACAGCTTTTCCCCCATTTCAAAAATTTCACAACAGTGCCATGTGGACGAGCTTTGCGGCGTATATCTTAAAAAAGCGCCTGTTCCAACTTTTCCACCGACACAATAACAACAACAATATTATTTATTCTTATCTTAGCTTATCTTATCACAGCCAAGATATCACGGAGGCTTATACAATGAAATTCATCTGCAATAAAACAGAGATCAGCGAGGCTATAGGAAATGTCTCAAGAGCTGTTTCACAGAAATCCACCATTCCCGCTCTCGAGGGCATAAAGGTCCGCGTATCCGAGGGAAGCGTGGAGCTTACCGCCTATAACCTTGAAATGGGTATTCGTACCTCTATCGGTGCAAGCACCGAGGGAGAAGGCGAATTCGTAGTAAGTGCAAGACTTTTCAGTGAGTTCACAAGACGTATGTCGGGAGATGAGATAACCTTCGCTATCGACGAAAACCTCGTTATCACCATCTCATGCAGCGCTACGGAGTGCAGCTTCCCCGCAATGTCAGCAAACGAATATCCCGAGCTTCCCAAGGTTGACTCCGCAAGAAGCTTCTCCGTAAAGCAGAGCATACTCAAATCAATGATAAATATGACCAGCTATGCTGCTTCTCTCAATGAGAGCAAGCCTGTTCTCACAGGTGAGCTTTTCGATATCGAGGAGGGAAGCTTCAATATGGTAGCTATCGACGGTTTCAGACTCGCGATCAGAAGCGAGCTCACCGACTGCACAGAAAAGTATCACTTCGTAGTTCCGAAAAAGGCTCTCCTTGAAGTGTCAACACTTATCAAGGACGACGATGACGAAAAGCTCTGTACAGTCTGCACCAATGACAGACACATCATCTTCGAGATAGGCAACGTTTTCGTTATATCCAGACTTCTCGAGGGCGTTTTCCATAACTACAAGCTCAGTATCCCCAGCGGCTGCAAGACAGAGGTCATCATCAGCAAGAGGGATTTCTCCACCTGTCTCGAGCGCTGCTCCCTGCTTATCGACGACAAGAACAAGTCGCCTATCCGCTGCGAGGTCGGCAACGGCGTAATGAAGATAAGCTGCAAGACAGGCATCGGTAAGATTAACGATGCAATTTCCGCCGATATTTCGGGCGAGACCGTTACTATCGGCTTCAATAACAAGCTCATTCTGGAGGCGCTCCGTGCTGCGGAGGGCGACAAGGTACGTATACGCTTCAACGGCGCAATGAAGGTCATCGAGATACTTCCTCTCGAGGGCGAAAGCTTCATATTCCTTGTAATGCCCATACAGCTCAAGAACTGAGAGCTGCGGAATGGCTGAAACTTCCAGCTGCTGTATGAGCAGCTGAAGTCATGTTTCAGCCCTTTAGCAAGGTACAAAATGTATCGTTTTTTGTTCCGCTATTTAAGTATTCTACCGTAAGAGGTGATATATATGCCCGAAAACAGGATAAAAATAACCACTGAGTTCATAAAGCTGGATGCGCTCCTGAAATTCGCTTCACTTGTGGGCTCCGGCGGAGAGGCAAAGCAGCTCATACAGGACGGAGAGGTCCTCGTGAACGGAGAGGTCTGCACCATGAGAGGCAAGAAGATACGCCCCGGTGACAGAGTAGAGCTGGACGGTCAAGAGGTAATCGTAGAGTGATAGTCACCTACGCCGATATTGACGGCTTCAAGAACCTGAGCGGCATATCATTTGCTCCCGACCCGAAGTATAATATCATAGTGGGTCCAAATGCTCAGGGAAAGACCAATCTTCTTGAAGCCATGTGGATACTTTCGGGCTGCAAGAGCTTCCGCGGCTCGAAGGAAAAGGACTATATCTGCCTCGGCGGCAGCCGTATGGAGTCAAAGGTCAAGATCATGGACAGCGTCCGCGAACAGAAGATAACCTTTGAGATGACCAGAAGCGCCGCAAACAGCAAGAATATAACTCTCAACGGCGTAAAACAAAAGGGAACAAGGGCACTCTTTGATGTTTTCAAGTGCATTGCCTTTATCCCCGACGATGTGGACATAATAAAGGGTTCGCCCGAAAAAAGGCGTAACTTCGTGGATATGGCAGCTTCACAGCTCAATCCCGTCTTTGTCATGCACATCAACAAGAACAACGCCATCATGAACCAGCGCAATGCGCTCCTCAAGGGCATAATGCAGGGAAATACCGAGAGAGCTATCCTTGATGTATGGGACAGACAAGCTTCCCGTGAGGGAGCAGTCATCTCCTATATGCGCCATGAGTATATAGAAAAGTTCAACGGTATCTGCGGCAGACTTTACCGCACTATATCGGGAGGAACAGAGGAGCTTGAGCTGGAGTACAAGTCAAATGTTTTCAGACCCGAGGACTTTGAAAAGCCCTGCGGCGAGGAAGCTTACGAGCAGTATTACAGGAAGCTGAAAGAGACCTCGGATTACGACATCAGAACGGGAAGCACCCATGCAGGAGTGAACCGCGATGAGATAATCATAAAGATAAACGGCGTCAGCGCCAAGGACTACGGCTCGCAGGGGCAGATAAAAAGTGCCGCGCTGGTCATGAAGCTGGCTCAGGCTGAGATATTCATGCAGCGGTCAAAGGAAGCTCCCGTCATATTCCTTGATGACGTAATGGGGGAGCTTGACGAGAGCCGTCAGAGGTTCGTATTCGATATGATAAAAGATATGCAGGTATTCATAACCACACCAAACGAAAATGCGCTTCTTCCCGAGATAAAGGGAAAAATTCTCAGGATAAGCGGCGGAAGCGTTGTGGAGGAGGAAGAAAATGTATCTGCACATAGGGAATAATTACTCCGTGGACGTCAGGGACGTTGTGGGAATTTTCGACATTGAGAACACAACTGTTGAAAAGTGTACCAAGAAGCTCCTTGAACGTGCCGAAAAGGAACATCACTGTATATACACCACCTACGAAATGCCGAAAAGCTTCATAATAACAGTGAAGAACGGCAGCGAGAGGGTGTATATCTCCCAGCTCTCGGCAGCTACACTGCGTAAGCGCCTGAAAAATGGCGGAGGGTTCTGATGGAGGATCGCAGGCTGAACAGATTGAAAAATTACGATTATTCACGGAATGGTCTGTATTTCATTACCATTTGCACGAAAGACCGTATCAGGTATTTATCAGATATCCGTGATGTAGGGAACGCCGCCCTCGGCGTTCCGATCATAAAATTAACGGAATATGGTGAGATCGTTGATAACAATATCAAAAAAATAAATGATATATACCGCTATGTTGCGGTTACGAAATATGTAATAATGCCCGACCATATTCATATGATTTTGTTCATTTCGGATTATGAAGATAAATCTGTAAATTGTGGAACGCCGTGGGCGGCGTTCCCTACAAAAAACGTTTCTCAGATAATCAACGGGCTTAAATCTATTTCTACAAAACAGATAGGTTTCTCTATATGGCAGAAATCATTTCACGACCACATAATCCGCAATGAAAGGGAATTCCTTGAGATCTGCAATTACATAGACAATAATCCCATAAATTGGGTCAATGACATATACAACCAGAATTTTTGGAGGTAAAACATGAGTCAGCAGAACAACAATTACGATGAAAACGACATACAAGTCTTGGAGGGACTTGAAGCGGTCCGCAAAAGACCCGGTATGTACATCGGTTCCACAGGTCCCGGAGGACTCCACCACCTCGTTTACGAGATAGTGGACAACTCCATCGACGAAGCCCTTGCAGGCTACTGTACCGAGATAACCGTTGAGATACTTGAGGGAGATATCATCCGCGTTTCCGATAACGGACGAGGTATCCCCGTAGGTATCCACCCAAAGGAGGGCATCTCAGCTGCTACGGTAGTTTATACCATTCTCCACGCGGGCGGTAAGTTCGGCGGCGGCGGATATAAGGTATCGGGCGGTCTCCACGGCGTTGGCGCCTCGGTAGTAAATGCCCTTTCCTCATGGCTGGAGCTCACAGTCAAGGACGGCGAGCACGTTTACTTCCAGCGCTTTGAGCGCGGTCACTACGATGAGGAGCTGAAGATAATCGGCGATACCAAGGAGACAGGTACCAGCGTAATGTTCAAGGCTGACGATGAGATATTCGAGAGCACTGTCTACGATTATGAGGTGCTTCTGAAGCGTCTCCGTGAGCAGGCTTTCCTCAACGCAGGAATAAAGATAGTCTTCTCTGACAAGCGCGACAGCGCCAATATCATCAGCGAGACTCTCCACTATGAGGGCGGTATCCGTCAGTTCGTAGAGCACATCCATGCCACAAGAGGACTTGAGTCACTCAGCGGCGATGTTATCTATATTTCGGGAACTCAGGGCGACTCCTTCGCGGAGATAGCTCTCCAGTACAACGACAGCTACAATGAGGTAATACTCTCATTCGCAAACAATATCCACACAAAGGATGGCGGCTCCCACGAGACAGGTTTCAAGAATGCCCTGACCAAGGTCATCAACGAGTACGGCGTCAAGATGGGCAAGATAAAGGACGCCAAGGACAAGCTCAAGGGCGAGGACGTCCGCGAGGGACTTACTGCTATCATCTCCGTAAAGCTGACAGAATGTGAGTTTGAGGGTCAGACAAAGGGACGTCTCGGAAATCCCGAGGTAAGACCATTTATTGAGAAAATGGTGCAGGAAAAGCTCATGAATTTCTTAGAGGAGAACCCCGAGACCGCAAACCTCATCTTTGAAAAGAGCGTTTCCGCTCTCAAAGCCCGTGAAGCTGCAAAGCGCGCCCGTGAAGCAGAGCGTAACAAGAACGCTTTCGGAAAGGCGACAATGCCCGAAAAGCTGGCAGACTGCGCCGAGCGCGACAACCGCTATACCGAGATATATATTGTCGAGGGAGATTCTGCGGGTGGTTCTGCTAAGCAGGGACGTGACCGACGCTATCAGGCTATCCTTGCTCTCTGGGGCAAGATGCTCAACGTAGAAAAAGCCCGTATAGACCGTATCTACGGCAATGACAAGCTGGAGCCCGTGGTTACTGCCCTCGGAACGGGAATAGGCGAGGACTTCGACATCGAAAAGCTCCGCTACGGCAAGGTAATAATCATGGCGGATGCCGATGTTGACGGTATGCACATCAGAACTCTGCTCCTCACCTTCTTCTTCCGCTACATGAGACCTCTTATCACCAACGGCAATGTTTATATCGCTCAGCCTCCCCTTTTCAGAGTCGAGCGCAAAAAGAAGATATACTACGCATTCTCCGATGAGGAGCGCGATAAGTACATCGCCGAGCTCTCCGAGGACGGCAAGTACAAGGACGTAGAGGTACAGCGCTACAAGGGTCTTGGTGAGATGGACCCCGAACAGCTCTGGGAGACAACTATGGACCCCGAGCACCGTACCATCGTAAGAATTGGCATGGAGGACGCCCTCAAGGCTGACGAGACCTTCAGCATACTCATGGGCGACAAGGTAGAGCCCAGAAGAAACTTCATCGAGAAGAACGCAAAGTTCGCTCAGGATCTTGATATATGACAGGAGCTGCAATGGAAAATTACAGGCTTGAAAAGGAATACAAGGTAAGTTCAGAGCTTTTCAGCGAGGCTTACGGCGAATTCCAGAAAAAATTCGTTTACCCCAAGAGCAGGATATACATGATAATATTCACTGTTATTGCCATAGCTCTGCTCTGTGTGGGGATATTTGCAATGAGCGGCGCTTCCACAAGACAGAAATACATCGTCTATATCGCCATTGTAGCAGCATTTGCCTTTGCGGCAAGAGAGTGGTACAACCCCAAGAAGCTCCGCCGCAGTCTCACAGAGTCGGTAAAGGCTCTGGGCGAGCCTGTGTACAAAATAGGCGTAGGCGACAAATTTGTGGATATATCCACGGTCTCGGACGATCTCAGCGATCTCTCCGATGAGGAAAAGGATGATATCCCCGAGGATATCGATCCCCTTCCCGAAAAGACCAGACTTGCCGCCGATGAAAGCTTTCAGCTCATGGAATATGAAAGATTTTTCATGCTCATGTCGGGAAAGGAAATGTTCTATATACTCCCGAAAGAGGGATTTTCCGAGAATGAGCTCGATACCGTAAGAAGCTTAAAAAAATGAGAATAACGCATGATACTGCGGACAAAATAAATTCTCTCAGGAGGAAAAAATGCTTTACACTGACAACTCAAAGGTAATAAATACCGAGATAGTTGACGAAATGGAAAATTCCATGCTCAATTACGCCATGTCGGTAATTGTTTCCAGAGCGCTCCCCGATGTAAGAGACGGTCTGAAGCCCGTACACAGAAGAATACTGTATACGCTCCACGAAAACGGACTTACTCCCGATAAGCCTTACCGTAAGTGCGCCGATACCGTCGGTGCGGTTCTGGGACGTTATCATCCACACGGCGATGCGTCAGTATACGACGCTCTCGTAAGACTTGCACAGGACTTCTCAATGCGCTATCCCCTTGTTGACGGCCACGGAAACTTCGGCTCCATCGACGGTGACGGCCCTGCGGCTTACCGTTATACCGAGGCTAAGATGGCAAAGCTCACACTGGAGATGCTCACCGATATCAACAAGGAGACCGTTGACTTTACCTCAAACTACGACGACCGTCTCAAGGAGCCTGTGGTGCTCCCCTCACGTTTCCCAAATCTGCTGGTAAACGGCTCGGTAGGTATCGCCGTAGGTATGGCTACAAATATCCCTCCCCACAATCTGGGCGAGGTCATAGACGCACTTCAGCTCCTTATCGACGACCCAGACTGCACTCTTGAACAGCTCATGGAGCACATTCAGGGTCCCGACTTCCCTACAGGCGGCATAATCATGGGCAGAGCAGGCATCCGCGCTGCTTACGGCACAGGAAAGGGCAAGATAATCCTCCGCAGCCGTACCCACTTCGAGGAAATAAAGGGCAGAAATTGTATCATCATCGACGAGATACCCTATATGCTCCGTAAGGAGAGACTCCTCAAGAGCATAAACCAGCTTGCAAGAGACAAGCGCATAGAGGGACTTTACGACCTCCGCGACGAGTCCGACAAGGACGGCATGAGAGTAGTTATCGAGCTGAAAAAGGACGCTGTTCCGAATATCGTCCTCAACAAGCTCTTTGCACTTACACAGCTTCAGGATACAGTCGGCATAATCATGCTGGCTCTGGTAAACGGCGAGCCAAAGATACTCACTCTGAAGCAGATGCTCCAGCACTACCTCGAATTTCAGGTTGACGTTATCCAGAGAAGGACACGCTTCGACCTGCGCAAGGCTCTCGAAAGAGCTCATATCCTTCAGGGCTTCGTGCTTGCAGCCGACTATATCGACGAGGTCATCGACATAATCCGCTCCAGCTCTACTGTTCAGGAAGCCAAGGACCGCATGATAGAGCGCTTCAAGGACGTTGATATGTCCGCACTTCTGGACCGCGCACAGTACGACCTGACAGGTCTCCACATCGAGGAGCAGACAGGTCTTTCACAGGAACAGGCTGAGGCTATCGTCCAGATGCGTCTGGGACAGCTGACAGGTCTGGAGAGACAGAAGATAACCGACGAGCTCTACGGACTGCTCACAAAGATATCCGACTATGAGGATATCCTTGCAGACGTAAACAGAGTCTACGCTATAATCATGGACGATCTCAACGCTATCCGCAAGAAGTTCAGCGACAAGCGCCGCACAGACATCGAGAATGTCAGCGGCGAGGTGGATATAGAGGACCTTATCCCCGAGGAGGACTGCGTCGTTACTCTCACAAACAACGGCTACATCAAGCGTATGCCCCTTACTGAGTACAAGACCCAGCACCGCGGCGGACGCGGCATAACAGGCATGAAGCAGCGTGAGGAGGACTTCGTGGAGGAGATGTTCATCTGCGGCTCTCACGACAATATCCTGTTCATATCCAACAAGGGTATCATGTACAAGCTCAAGTGCTATGAGATACCCGATGGTTCAAAGGCATCAAGAGGCTTCAACCTCATCAATCTGCTTCCTCTCACAGAAAACGAGAAGATAGCGGCAATGATAAAGACCACGGATTTCAGCGATGAGAAGTTCATCACCATGGTCACAAAGAACGGCAAGATAAAGAGGACAAACCTGTCACTGTACAAGAACGTCCGCAAGAACGGTCTTATCGCCATTGGTCTTGACGAGGGCGACGAGATAGCAGGCGTCCGCATGACAGACGGAAATGCACAGCTCTTTGTAGCTACCCATAACGGTATGGCTATCCGCCTTGAGGAGAGCAAGGGCAGAGCACTTTCACGTTCCGCTCACGGCGTAAGAGCTATCAAGCTCCGCGACGGCGACTATGTTGTAAGCATGGCAAGAGTCCGCGAGGGAGCAACTCTCCTGACAGTCACCGAAAACGGCTACGGCAAGCGCACCGAGCTTGACAGCTACCGTATCCAGAACCGCGGCGGCTACGGACTTACCAACTACAAGGTGGACGATATCCGCGGTCATGTCTGCGGAATAAAGATAGTTGACGAGGACGACGATATAATCCTCGTATCCAGCGACGGTATCATCATCAGGATACTCGCCAGCGATATCAGAGTTATGGGACGTATCGCAAAGGGCGTCCGCGTAATGAGGGTAAATGAGGGCGCAAATGTAGTTGCCTTCACCCGTGCTGAGCACGATGACAACGCCGAGACCGAAAAGGTGGAGCAGCTCACCGACGAGCAGGCAAAGGCTGCCGAGGCAGAGGCTGCACTTGAGGAGCAGAACGAGGTTATCATCGAGGCTGAGCCCGAGGACGAGGAGAATGAGGAATAAGTCTGAGGAGAGCTTCCTCAGCTTCCGCGAAAGCCCGTTCACAGCCATAGCTGTGACTCTGGTAAGCCTTTTCTGCCAGTGGGCTAACTGGTTCGTATACGAAAAAATAAACTACGCATGGGGCTTCACTTTGGTGACGCCCCTCGTGCTATGTATGATGTATCATTTCGTACAGCTTGACAGCGGAAGGGAAGGCAGCTTCTCGCGGCGGTTCTTCTTTATATTTTCGGCAGCCGTGCCCCTGCTTACGGGAATTATACTGACAGTGATAATGCTGCTGGCAGCTCCAGACATAAGCGTTTTTTCTCCCGAAGCGGAATACAGAGGAACGGTACGGGAAGTAATAGCCACATATGCAGGAAGATTTGTTTTCACCTCACTGTATCTGCTGATTTTCGGGGTAGTTGACGCCCTGATAATGAAAAAACACGGGCAGGACAGCCGCAGAGAAAGGAAATGAGAGGTATGGGCGGAGTTATAGAGCGTAAAAAGATGCACCCGAACAATATCATGTATGCGGGCTGGTCTCCTGCACTGAATATGTATGTGATGAATACGCTGGAGAACGACAGCTTCATGTATTACAGCGATTATTATGAGATAGACGAGTATACCTACGAGCATTTCTGCGACGAGGGCTTTAAGCCTCAGCCCATAAGGCTGCTGTTTTCGGGAAGTCCCCATAGAATACCCAAGGGCGAGGAGAAAAGTTTTCACGACCTGTTTTTTGGAGAGAGAAATTGATTTATATTATACTTTTGGTAGTAATACTACTCGCCGTATATGCGGCAGCGGAGAACCTTTACATCCTTACGGTCAGGCGTGAGAAGCTGGGCAGCGGCATTAAGATAGCCCATCTTTCCGACCTCCACAGGCGGCGCTTCGGCAGGGGCAACAGCAGGCTCATCAGCAGGGTAAGAGCGGAGAAACCCGACCTTATCATTTTCAGCGGAGACCTCGTTTCAAGGGATATCACCGATCTGAAATGCGTCGAAAAGACTCTCGGGGAGCTCTGTAAGATCGCTCCCGTATACATGATATACGGCAACCACGAGCAGAGCATTTCCGCGGAAATGAAGCCCGGGCTGGAGGCTATGTTCGCAAGGTCTGAGGCTGTATTGCTGAAAAATCAGCATACAACGGTGAGTATAAATGGCAGGGAGCTGAAAATATACGGTCTCCTTGAAAATTACGGCGTGTATAAGAAAAACGGCGGCTACCGCGGTCTTGACAGCATTACCGCCGATGATCTGGAAGCCCTCCTTGGAAGCTGTCCCGAGGGAGAGGTGCTGCTCATGGCGCACAATCCCTTTTTCGGGGAAGCCTACGCGGAATGGGGCGCAGATTATACCTTCAGCGGTCATGTTCACGGCGGTATCGTAAGGCTTTTCGGCGTTGCAATGCTCTCTCCCGAGAGAAAATTCTTTCCGAAAAACGCAAAGGGAGTGTATACCTTCGGTAAAATGAAGCTCCTTGTGTCCGCAGGACTGGGCAAGCTGAGACTCTTTGACCCTGCCGAGATCGTGATTTACGAGATCTAAGCCTGAAAAAAGGCAAATACTATGAGAAGTACTCCTCCCAGCCATGAAAGATCATGCCGCAGGGAGGATATTTTTCTGCCGACCATAGAGCCGAGGGTAAGTGCCGCGGCTCCGCACACAAAGGTCATTGAAGAAGCAGAAAGCGGCGATATATCGCCGTATCCGCAGCTGAGTCCCGTTGCTGCCGAGTCGAGAGAGCTTGCGAGAGCAAGGGCGGCAGCCTCCCCTGCGGACAGCACCTTTGAGCAGTCCTTATCCGCTGCGGTATCGTCAATGCACAGCTTCACCATGAGAGGGCTCCCCCTCAGCTTCAACAGCAGCTCCCCCCTGTCGGCTATCCGCCGCACAAGGCTGCGGAACAGGCTTTTTGCGATGGTGGCAGAGCCAATGATGATTAGGACAGCTTCCCCTGCCGTGCGGCAGAGCTCCGTAGGGAGAGCGCGGCAGATAATGTCGGAAAATGTCATGGAAATACCAAGTACAGCCGCAGATATAAGGTCTATGACCGCAGCAGACAGCAGTGGTATCCGTATTCCGCTGTTGCAGCAGGCGGCTGCCGCAAGGAATATGTCGATGCTGATAATTACGGAGAGGAAAAGTTCTTTCAGCAAAATATCACACCTCCGCCTTATAATATGCATCTGATTTGGAGACTGTGAAAAAATTTTCCGCTGAGTGTTGCTTTATTTTGAAATATATGATATAATGTTCGCAAGGCGAACACTATATATTTTTTTATTCCCTTTAAGGTTCAGATATTGTTATTTAAGGATAAAAAAAGTCTCGCCGGAAAAAAAATAATTTGTGCAGAACAGGAGATGAAAACTGAGATGGACGGTGCCCCCGACGGCAGTAATCCTGATAATTACGGAATATACTCCGCTGAATATATGATACCGAGGCATGGTCTGCACTATCGTTTGTGTTAGGCTGTGCCTTTATGAGGTTATGGAAAAAAATATATTAAAACGGAGGATATAAAATGTTAGGGCAGATAATTCTGCAAATAATACTTATTGCGCTAAATGCGGTCTTTGCCTGTGCGGAGGTCGCTGTCATTTCTACCAATGATATGCGTATTGAAAAGCTTGCTGCAAGCGGCAACAAAAAGGCTGCAAGGCTGAAAAAGCTGACGGACAGTCCCACCCGCTTCCTTGCCACTATACAGGTGGCTATCACTCTGGCAGGTTTTATCGGAGCGGCTTTTGCCGCGGACAGCTTTTCGGAATACCTTACGTCTGCAATATCAAAGACGGGCATAGGTATACCCTCGGCTGTCATAAAAAAGGTATCGGTAGTTCTCATAACACTGATACTTTCATATTTCACACTGGTTTTCGGCGAGCTCATACCCAAGCGTGCAGCCATGAAAGACCCCGAGAAGATAGCTCTCGCCATGAGCGGAGCCATCACCTTCGTGTCAAAGCTGTTTGCGCCTATGGTATGGCTGCTCAACGCCTCAGCAGGCGGTATACTCAGACTCATGGGCATCGACCCCGAGAGCGATGACGATACCGTTACCGAGGAGGAGATACTCATGATGTCCGACGCAGGCGCGGAAAAGGGCACCATCGACGAGGACGAGAACCGAATAATCAAAAACGTCTTTGCCTTTGATGATATGACCGCAGAGCAGGTATGTACACACAGGACCGATGTTGACGTTCTCTGGAGCGCCGACGACGTCAGTGTCTGGGAGGAGACTATCCACCGAACCCGTCATTCGGCTTTCCCCATCTGCGGAGAAAGTGTGGATAACGTCATAGGCGTCCTCAACGCAAAGGACTACTTCCGCCTTGAGGACAAGAGCATGGACAACATAATGGCTAAAGCAGTCCGCGAGCCCTGCTTCGTACACGAGAATATGAAGGCTGACCGCCTTTTCGACCAGATGAAACAGCGCGGTGCAGACCATTTCGCCATAGTAGTTGACGAATACGGCGGCATGAGCGGTATCATCACCATCACCGACCTTGTTGAGGAGCTTGTGGGTGACTTCGCCGATGACCCCGAGGACGAGCCTGCTGCAAGGCTTGAACAGACAGGGGAGAACACATGGACAGTTCCCGGTATCAGCTCTCTCAGCGACGTCTGCGAGGAGCTTGAGGTAACTCTCCCTGCGGATAAATATGAGACCTTCGGCGGCTACGTCATAGCCGAGCTGGGCGAGATACCCAAGGACGGCTCTCAGCTCACTCTCGAGGCAGGAGGGCTTAAAATAGCCGTTCTCGAGGTGAAACACCACCGCATAGAGGTGTGCCGCGTCAACAAGCTGAAAACAGAAAAAAATGACGGGGAAGACGCAGAATAATGCTTTTCTCCGGAATGTAAATTTTTTGTTTGTTCTATTGACTTTCGGGCTGAATATGATATAATAAAATTGTATCAGATCAGTGCAAGGAGGGGTATAATTGATAGCAGGTGTTTCTACAGCTTGCCTGTATCCAAAACCCCTTGAGGAAGCCCTTTATGACCTTTCTGTCAACGGCGTTTCCTGCGTTGAGGTGTTCATCAATACCCATTCGGAGCTGAAAAAGGGTTTCGCCCACGGCGTCGCCAATCTTCTGAAAAGATTTGATGTAAAATGCCCGTCTGTACATCCGTTTACCTGCGAGATAGAGCCTCAGATGTTCTTCTCGGAGTACGAGCGCAGAGTAAACGATATGCTGGAATACTATAAGCTGTATTTCCGTTTCATGAATATCGTGGGAGCCGATATCTTCGTTTTCCACGGAGGAAAGCCCTCGTCGGTATGCAATACCGAGCTCTACTGCGAAAGGTACTCAAAGCTGTACCGCCTCGGAAAGGAATTCGGGGTGACTGTGGCTGTTGAGAACGTTTCAAGGTGCAAAAGCGGTTCTTCGGCGTTTATAAAGGAAATAAAGAATATGCTGGGAGATGAATTCGCCTTTGTACTCGATACAAAACAGGCGATACGCTCAAACGAAAATCCCATGAGGTTCCTCGATGTGGTGGGCGACAAGATAGCCCATGTCCATATCAGCGACTCGGGAGAAATGGGCGACTGCCTTCTCATCGGAAAGGGCAGGTTCGACTTCAGGAAATTCTTTGACAAGCTTGCAGGCTATAACCCCGATTGCGGCGTCATACTTGAGCTGTACAGAAGCGGTTGGAGCGGCATAAGCGACCTTGTTTCCAGCTATAATATACTTACAAGAATGACTGAGTCTTATTGCGGGGAGCAGAAGCTATGAAGTGTCCATACTGCGGATATGAAGATATAAAAGTAATAGATTCGCGTCCTGTTGACGATAAGACAAGACGCAGACGCGAGTGTTCAAGATGCGGCGAGAGATTTACCACCTATGAGGCTGTTGAGGTGCCGCTGCTCATGGTCGAAAAGAGGGACGGAAGCGTTCAGCTGTTCGACAAGGCAAAGCTGATAAACGGCATAGTCTCGGCAATAAAAAAGAGACCCGTCTCCGCTGAGAAGGTCACCGAGATAGCTAACTATGTGGAAAATTACTACGCCAACGCACTGAGAACAGTTGCGAGGTCTGCGGAGATAGGCGAGCTGGTCCTTGAAAAGCTCAGGAATATCGACCCTATCTCATACATCAGATTCGCTTCCGTGTACAAGGACTTCACGGATATTGACAGCTTCGTTGCCGCAATAAGCGAATTTGACAGGAAGGAGCAAAATTCGGAAGAAAATTCCGAAAATAAAAATACGGAGGTATGAATCATGGATAATTTCCTTGAGCAGTTCAACGACATCAACACAGAGCAGACATTCGTTCAGAATGAGGTGGAGAAGCATAAGGCTTTGGCTATTCTTGCCTATATTTTTCCATTTCTTTGCTGGTTGCCCACAGTTGCAGGTGATAAGAATTCTACCTACTGCAAATTCCATGGAAATCAGTCTCTTACATGGCTCATAACAATATTCGTTGTAAATATCGTAAGAATTATTCTCGGTAAGATACCCGTACTCGGTCTCATTTGCAATGCGGTTATCTCACTTGCAGTTTTAGCAGTTCTCATCGTATATATCATCGGCGCATATAAGGGCAAGGCTTACAGAATACCCTTTATCGGCAGCCTTCTGAACGTATTCTGATCTAACTGACAGGCATTTTTATACTGCCGCTGTCCTCACTGTATACCATTGAGGCAACGGCAGTA
Organism: Ruminococcus flavefaciens; assembly: GCF_900116855.1. Classification (GTDB taxonomy): domain Bacteria; phylum Bacillota; class Clostridia; order Oscillospirales; family Ruminococcaceae; genus Ruminococcus; species Ruminococcus flavefaciens_R. The sequence goes on along the minus strand of NZ_UETD01000012.1, from coordinate 114,925 downwards.
TCATCACAGACAAGCAGCTCTGCAAGCATTTTTTTGCTGTCGGGGCTGTAATTTTTTACCTCATATACGAAAAGCTTTGCGTTCCGACCTGCGTATTTTCTCAGAGGAAGCCCCTGCCTATCCTGCATGAGGGCATATTCCTCATATACTGCGGAAAAATCCGAGGGAATAGTTACGGCACGCTCGGAAATCTCCTCCACCTCCCAGCCGTGAGAGGCGAAGTAGTCTATGCGCTGAGAGGACTCGCCTGCGGGTATGGCTGCTTCGGAGCTGTCGCCCCTGCCGCTGCAGGCTGTAAGTGCAAAGGCAGCCGCCGCAATGAACATGAATGTGAGCTTTTTCATTATATCGCTCCCTTGTGACAAAATTAGGGGAAAACTCCCCGACTGTAAATCTTATTCCGTCACAGAGGGGGATTATTACAAAAGGAGTTTCTATGGCGTCGGTCAGACTTGATAAATTCATCTCCGAGAGAACGGAGTATACACGCAGTCAGATAAAGGAGCTTGCGGCAAAGGGAAAGATAACCCTTGACGGAGCGGTTGTGAAGCGCTGCGATGTGAAGATAGACCCGGATACCGCCCGTGCGGAGGTCTGCGGAAAGGCTGTGGGAAACAGCAGGTTCCGATATATATTGCTGAATAAGCCGCAGGGCTATGTGTGCTCTACCGACGACAAGGACGGCGAGACCGTTATGAAGCTCATTCCCGAGGATATGCGTACAAAGGGGATGTTTCCCGCAGGAAGGCTTGACAAGGACAGCATGGGCGCTCTGCTGCTGACAGATGACGGTGAGCTTGCCCATCGTATGCTATCACCGCGCAGACACATACCTAAAGTTTATATTGTGAAACTTGCCAGACCATTTGAAAATAATTATGTTAACAAATTTAGTGAGGGACTGACTCTCGCTGACGGTGAAACTTGTCTGCCTGCTCGCGTAAAAAAGGCTGAAAACAGCGATAATCTGGCATTTGTGGAGCTCTGCGAGGGAAAGTATCATCAGGTGAAAAGAATGTTCGCCTCTGTTGGAAATCACGTCGAGGTGCTGATGCGAGTTTCTCTGGGAGCCCTCGTTTTGCCCGAAAAACTGGCGATCGGAGAGTGTATGGAATTATTGCACAAAGATGTTGAAAACTTGTTTAAAGAGTCGGATTTCGACGCCTTTTGCCAAGGTTTTTCGGCTGTTTTTTCGGCAAACTTTCTAATAAACAAGATGTAACTTTGTCAATTTAGAGACTTGCAATATTTTTGGAAATGTGGTATCATATTATCATAGCTGATACTGTAAAGAATAATTGATCGGCATTTTATTTTGAACTGGAGGACTGGATTAAATGGCAGGCTTAACACTTAAAGGCATTTATAAGAAATATCCCGGCGGCGTTGTTGCTGTTTCGGATGTTAATTTAGAGATAAGAGATAAGGAGTTCATCGTTCTCGTTGGACCTTCCGGATGCGGTAAGTCAACAACTCTCCGTATGATCGCCGGACTCGAGGAGATCTCTGAGGGTGAGCTTTACATCGGCGACCGCCTTGTAAACGACATCGCTCCCAAGGACAGAGATATCGCGATGGTTTTCCAGAACTACGCTCTTTACCCTCACATGACAGTTTTCGATAACATGGCTTTCGGACTCAAGCTCCGTAAGGTTCCCAAGGCAGAGATCGAGAGAAAGGTAAACGAGGCTGCTAAGATACTCGACCTTACACACCTCCTCGACAGAAAGCCTAAGGCAATGTCCGGTGGTCAGAGACAGAGAGTTGCTCTCGGTCGTGCCATCGTACGTTCACCTAAGGTATTCCTCCTCGACGAGCCTCTCTCAAACCTCGATGCTAAGCTCCGTGCTCAGATGAGAACCGAGATCGCTAAGATCCACAAGAAGCTCGGTACTACATTTATCTATGTAACTCATGACCAGACAGAGGCTATGACAATGGGTGACAGAATCGTTTGTATGAAGGACGGTTTCGTTCAGCAGATCGATACACCTCAGAACCTCTATGAGAATCCTGTTAACAAGTTCGTTGCAGGCTTCCTCGGATCACCTCAGATGAACTTCATCGACGCTGAGCTGAAGGAAGAGTATGGTCAGTTCATCGTTGAATTCGGCGCAACAAACGGCAGAGGAAACAGATACCAGATCATCGTTCCCGAGTCTAAGGTAAACGAAGACCTCGGCAACTATGTTGGCAAGGAGATCATCCTCGGCGTTCGTCCCGAGTCTATCCACGATGAGGAAATGTACCTCTCAAATGCTTCTACAGGCGTTATCGATGCTAACGTTGAAATTACAGAAATGATGGGTGCTGAAACATACCTTTACCTCCTCTGTGAAGGTATCCCGCTCACAGCACGAGTAAGCCCGAGATCAACAGCAAGACCCGGAGACGATATCAAGGTCGCTATTGATCCCAACAGGATCCACATTTTCGATAAGGAAACTGAAAAGGCTATTGTAAACTGATTAATTCTTTTCATATTTATCCTTTCTTTCTTGGTACACAGCGTCGGGAGACGTTGTGTGCAAGCAAACTGCCGCAGTACTCCTACTGCGGTTTTTTGCGTATATAGGTAATTTGCGCGGCTGTGTACCGCTATGGTCATATATAAAGGAGACTTTAATGAGCAATATCAGAAACTATCTTGAAGCACACAAACAGGAAATGATCGACCTTCTCGGAGCACTTGTGGCTATTCCGAGCGTTCAGGGCAAAGCCGAGGAGGGAGCTCCCTTCGGTAAGGAGCCTGCCGAGGCTCTTTCGCTTATGCTGGATAAGTGCAGGGAGTTCGGTTTTACTGTTGATAATGTGGAAAACTACGCAGGCTCGGCAGATGTGAACGATCTGCCTGCGGGGCTTGCAGTGCTGACTCACCTTGATGTGGTGCCTGTCGGCGCGGGCTGGACCACTGACCCCTTTGTTCTGCGCTATGAGTCCGACACCGATAAGCTTGTGGGACGCGGAGCCATTGACGATAAGGGACCTGCTGTTGCGGCACTCTTTGCGGCGAGAGCCGTCAAAGAGCTTGGACTTCCCCTTAAAAAGGGCATTCGCCTTATCTTCGGCACCAATGAGGAAAACGGATCTGCGGATATGGAATATTACCGCAAGCACAGGGAGCTTCCGCCCATGGTGTTCACTCCCGACGGTGAGTACCCTGTCATCAATGCGGAAAAGGGAATGCTGAGAGTGTGGTTATCCTCGGACTTCGACGATGATGAGATCATCGATATACAGGCAGGTACGGTGATCAATGCCGTTCCGCAGTTCTGCACGGTGACAATGGAGAACGATGAGGGAGAGCCTGAGGAGGCTGTCTATGAGGGAGTTTCCGCACACGCTTCCACTCCCGAAAAGGGCGAGAATGCCATAACAATGTTTCTGGACAGCTACTGCGGCGAAAATCTGCTGATCCAGTCCCTCGGTGAGCTTTTCCCTCACGGAGAGTTCAGCGGCAAGAGCTGCGGACTTGGCTTCCGTGACGAATTATCGGGTGATATGACCTGTGTGCTGTCAATGCTGAATACCGAGAACGGCAGAATATGCGGTGCTGTGGATATCCGTTTCCCACTTGACCGCACTAAAGCTGAGATAAGCAGTATCATCTGCGACGCCCTTGAGGGCGCTGGCTTTACGGTGGACAGCTGCGAGGGCGTGGAGCCCCACTGCACCGACGAAAACAGCGAGTTCGTGCAGGGACTTCTCCGAGTCTATGAGCGGGTGACAGGGGATAAAGGCCACTGCATAGCCATCGGCGGCGGTACCTATGTACACGATATCGAGGGCGGAGTCGCCTTCGGTGCGGAGTTTCCCAACGAGGACGGCCGTATGCACAGTCCCGACGAGTTCATAACTGTTGCAAATCTGCTGAAAAATGCGGAGATAATGGCGGAAGCTATGGTGGAGCTCTGCGGCTGATTTTTCAACAATTAAAGGCTGAATGTTGAATAGTTGCAATCTTCCATGTATGGGATTTCAAGGGGCAGTGCCCCTTACAACAGATAATCACGAAGCCCCGAGGCATTGCCCCGGGGCTCATGTTTTACCTGTCCTTGCGGTTTTTACGGGAGGTAGTCTCCTCCTCGTCGTGCTCCTTATCGCCGTCAAGTCCGTCGATGATATCGTCAGCAGCGTCCTTGGCTCCGTCGATAGCCTCCTTGCCTGCATCACCTGCACCGTCTATAATGTCTTTTCCTGCGTCACCGATACCGTCGGCAGCGTCGTCAACGCGGTCGCGAATGTCGTTGTCAGCATTGCTTTCGTACTTTTTATCGGTAGTGGAGTCCTCTATGACAGCGCCGTTTCCGTCGTCCGTATAATGTCCGTCGTTATTATCGCCGCAGCCTGTGAGAGTTGCACAAACGGTAAAAAATATGGAGCATATTGCTAAAAGCTTTTTCATACAAATCATATCCTTTACAGTGAATTGTTGTGGAGCCGTTTTCCACAACGTATTTTTATTGTTTACTCATTTTCCCTGATTATCCACACCGTTTTCAACTTTTAAGAACTTCCAGAAAGTTAATTCTGCGTTGTTTTCCACCCTTTCAACAGAGTTATCAACAATCGAACATATGACTCCACAATCAATTCAACACCGTGTTGAAAACTTTTCCACCCGCTTGTGAAATGAAATTAGGACGATATTGCTGTAAAAAATTGGTTAAAAGTTGTTTCCGCTTGAATTATGTCGCAACTTGTGATATAATAAATCATAATTTAGCTCTGCTAAATTATGATTTGAGCCGTTAGCCAATAGCCATTAGCCGTTAGCCTGATGTAGGGGCGGCGTTCCGCCGCCCGATAATAAAGCGGCGAAGCCGCTTCCTAATGGCTAAAAGCTAAAGGCTAAGGGCTTCGGAATTTAACACCTTTGGTGTTAAATTCCGATTTATGAAAGGATAAACTATGTTTGAAGGATTTTCACAGGAGGCGCTGGAGTTCCTCCTCGGCATAAGGCATAACAACAATAAAGAGTGGTTCGAGCCGCGGAAGGCGGTCTACACCGAAAAGATATATGAGCCTATGAAGGCTCTCGGCGAGGAGCTTTTTGCGCCATTTGCCGAAACTGACGGCATGATGTACAAGGTGGGCAGGATATACCGTGACGAGAATTTTGCTCCTTATCTACATTACCGTGACACCATGTGGATATATGTCCGCTATGATGCGTGGTACTGGAGCAAGACTCCCACGCTGTATTTCGAGCTTTCCCCCGAGGGAGCGGAGTTCGGCTTCCGTATTTCCAAGCCCGAAGCCGCTGTTATGGAGCGTTTCCGCAGCGGACTTCTTGAGGACTCGGAGCCGTTTATCAACATGGTGGATGAGCTTGTTGAAAAGTACGGACTCACCGTCGGCGGTGACGAGTACAAGCGGAAAAAGCCCTGTCCCGACCCGAAGCTGGAGCCCTATTTCATCAAAAAGGGGTTCAGCGTCTACACCAAGGTCAGCGGCGCTGAGGAGCTTTTTTCCCATAAAATAGCCGATCACGCTATTGAAATATTCAAGGCGCTCCAGCCCCTCAACGATTATTTCCACGAGATAGTTGAAATGGAGGAGCTTGCAAAGGCTCTGCTGAAGGAGGAAAAGTCCCAGCCAGAGCCCGAGATCAACATGGTAAAAGCTCCCGATGTGGAGTTCATGTGGTAAAATGAAAGGACAAGAATATGTTTA
>NZ_UETD01000012.1:41881-108416 GCF_900116855.1 Ruminococcus flavefaciens | reverse complement strand
ATATATCTGTTTTGGGAGCTTAAACCATCTTCGTGGAGCTTTGAGCATGAAATAATGAATTTACTTAATGACTGTGAAGATAAGGTTGATGAACACAACAGAGAAGTGGAGACAAAAAAGAGAAGAGAAGCCGGTATTTCAGAAGAGCAGGAAATGTTTGAATTATATTCCAAATTAGTAGGCGAAGAAAAGGCTAAAATAATAATTGAAAGCAGAAAGAATAGAGGTAAATAATATATATGCTTACATAAATCCCATTTTATAATTATGAATTATGCATTATGAATTATGAATTTTAAAACAGCCCTCTTACGTCCTCAAAGCTTAGGGCAGGCTGCAGGGCAAGGTTTATGCCGAAGGCGATGAGCTGGGAGGCTCGCTCTGTAAGGCGGTCTATATCACGGGGAGTTACCATCATATTTGGCAGCTCCCTGTTTATTTTCTCACCTGTCAGGCTGCGGACTATGGTGTGCATATCCACCACCGTAGGGACTCCCACGGCGATGACGGGAACTCCCAGCACCTTTTCCGACAGCTCTATGCGGTGGTTGGAAACTCCGCTTCCCGGGGATATGCCTGTGTCGGTGAGCTGTATGGTGGTGCCCAGACGGCTTATGTCCGTGCAGGCGAGGGCGTCCACGGCTATGACGGCGGCAGGGCGGAGCTCCGCTGCTACTGCCCGTATAAGCTCCGCGGACTCAATGCCCGTCTGTCCCATGACTCCACCTGCAAGGGAGCTGACTCGGCGCAGGGACGCGAAAAACTCCTCCTCCACGGTATCGCAGCTGAGATGCCGCGTGGCAAGCACCTTTGCGGCAGTCTGGGGACCTATGGCGTCGGGCGTAATATCGTTGTTGCCGATACCTGCCACCAGAATATCCCCCTCGGGCACAAGTGCGGACAGCTCCGCGGCAAGCTCCTCGGTCATGGACTGATAGTCCTCGGCAAATCGGCTGAGACTGCTGCCCTCAAGGGTGATGTAGCGTCCCCTGCCCTTGCCGATGGTGTCAAGGCAGCTGTCGTCGTCAATGGTTATCTCCGTTATCCTGAAAGCCCTTCCCCTTGTGGAAATGTGAACGCTTTCGGGCAGGCTGTCGGGAGATATGCTTTCAAGTGCAAGATCAGTACGAATATCCATGAATTCCTCCATATTGTGCATATTGCTTTAATTGTGGAAAATATTTCGGGTCATAATTTCACTTTTGGCTATTGAAAAAGGTGTGGAAAAATGTTATAATTATATTTGTCTCAGTATGGCAGCTGTGCGTTGCAGCTGTCGGGAGTGAACGAACCCGTGTTTGCTCCTATTATCTGTAAAATGCAGGTGATTATTCGGTCTGCATAATCCAAGGAGGTGTAACGTAATGCCAAACATTAAGTCTGCAAAGAAGAGAGTAAAGGTCAATGCAACAAAGGCTGCTGCCAACAAGGCAAGAAAGTCTAATCTCAAGACTATCCTCAAGAAGGCTGACGCAGCTGTAGCAGCTGGTTCTGCTGACAAGGCAGAGGCAATCAAGGTTGCTATCAAGAGAGTTGATCAGGCTTGCGCAAAGGGTCTTATGCACAAGAATAAGGCTGCAAGAAAGAAGTCACAGCTCGCTAAGAAGCTCAACTCTGCTGAATAAGGTCTTTTTTGATCATATAAGAAATGAACCCCTTGCGGACAACTCACGGTCCTGCAAGGGGGTTTTGTTTTTCCGATACAAATGACATAAAGACAAACCCCGAGGCATTTTGTAAAAGCTTCGGGGATATTTTATATGAAAAGTCAGTTCATTCTGGATTTAGCAACTTCCCTGAGGACGTGCTCCATGACCTCCTCGGTAGTAGGAACTCTGCCTTTACCGATGTTATTTATGGGGTTTTTGGGGTCTTTGCAGGCTTCCGCGATAGATGCTTCGATCTCGCGTCTTACTTCTGCTTCGGTTACTCCGTTTTTTACAGCTATTTCCTTTAAAATGTTGTTGATATCCATATTCCCTCCAATAGCGGCTTTTACTGTGAAAAGCACTTGTCGTGTGGTTAGTATCGTGTTGTTATTATGCCCCTTTTGCGCTTAATCTTTCACATAGACTCCGACTATCTCGGAGATATAAGCGCGGTGATACGGATCCGTGCCGAAGAACTTTTCGGGGATACCGTCATCTGTGAGAAAACTGCTTTCCTGAAGGTCATAGCTGTAAAGCTTGCGGCAGACCAGTACAAGCTCTGCCTCCTCAAAAGCCATGCAGCCGTCTACCTCGGCAGGAGTGAGACCTGTCTCCTTAGCCTTATCGCAGTCCCTGCCCGAATGGGAACCGCAGAAGGAGAGGGCACTTCTGTATTCCTCGCCGTAGAATGAGGCTGTGAAGCACTCACCTTTCTCGACGAAGTCATAGGTATAGCGGTTAGGTCTGATGTAGCAGGTAAGGACGTTCTTGTTCCAGAGAACTCCCAGCTGACCCCATGAAGCTGTCATGGTGTTGAAGCTGTCCTTATCTCCGCCTGTCAGGAGCATCCACTGTTTGCCTATCTTATCGAAGGGATTGAATGAAAGCTCGCTGATGTCGATTTTTCTGAAAGCCATGATGTTCCTCCTTGTAATTATTCATCACGGGAATTATATTCGGAACTGTCACGGCTTATTCGTTATCAGTGAGTATTCAGAGTGCTTTTATAGCGCAGTCTGAGCTTATCTGTTATAAGAGCGATAAATTCCGAATTTGTGGGCTTGCCCTTGCCCGTATCGACGGTATAGCCGAAGAACGAGTTGAGGGTATCCACATTTCCTCTGTCCCATGCTATTTCAATAGCGTGGCGGATAGCACGTTCCACCCGTGATGACGTGGTATCGTAGATACCTGCCACAGTGGGATAGAGGAGCTTTGTTACGCTGTCAAGTAGAGTTTTGTCCTTGATAGAGTAAAGGATAGCAGTTCTGAGATAGTGATATCCTTTTATATGAGCGGGCACTCCCAGCTGATGTATCATGTCGGTGACAACCACCTCCATGTCGTCGCTGAGACTGCTTACCCTGTCTCCGAGAGAAGAATTGATGGCGGTGCAGAGGTCGTCTGCGCTGTATGGTCTGAGCATAAAGCGTGAAGCGCCGTTTTCCATGACCTGCCTTTCGATGAACTCGTTGTCATAGGCAGAGGTTATGATGAAAACAGGGGGCTTTACGCCCGAATCCCTGACAGTTCTCATGACTGAGATGACGTCGCCGTTCTGTGATGAGATGTCCATGACGGCAACATCGGGGGGATCCTTCTTTATAGACTCAAGTATGATACCGCAGTCTCTGCGCCTTGTATAGGCGTACATTCCCTTTTCGCGGAGCTTATTAGCCACGCTTACACCTGTTTCGGCTGAATCATCGCCGATAAGTACCTTGATCTTGTTATTCATTATTTATACCTCCTTTTGCTTGACGGTCTCTGACCGCTCAATAATGATAACACAAAGCAAAAGGGGGCGGCAACGGGATTTTTTAGGTTCTTACGGTATTTTTGGGTGGGAAATGTAATAACCCATAGCTGTTATAAAACGCCGTCGAAAACGGCTGTCGCATTTGAAGTTATAAGGGAAAAAGCTGCGGTCACTTTTTCTTTTTTCCCGTGAGTATGCCCTCTGATATCTCCCTGACTCTTGTGCCTTGGGGGAAAAGCTTGTCGGCAAGCTTCTGAAGAGGGTTCTTTTTGACCGCTTTTGTATGTACGGGAGCGAGTTTTGGTTCATTGGCGGGTTTTCCCCATTTTTTGAGACCAATTTCGGAAAGAGTTGGCTTTATCAGTTCTCTGTCGCCGATATAGCTGAATTTTTCGATGAATTCCAGCGGCAGCTGACAGCCTTCGCCGCCGTATTTCCCGATGAAATCTCCGAAATGGTGGTAGACCATCTGTTCAAAGTCCCGTTTTCCCTCAGATATCTCCTTATTATTCTCCATAGCGGCTATGAGCTCTTTCTGAAGCTCTGTCTCGGGGGAGAATTCCTCAATGAACATAAGAGGACCCAGCACCATGAAGCCCAGCATACGGCATTGACCGCAGAAATCGCTTTTTGGCACCTTATTCTGGGGAGTATCGAAACCGTAAGCCGCATACAGTGCAAGAGCGCACCTGAGGGCAGTAAATGCAGGTTCATCTATGTCGTAGAGGTGTTTATCCTCAATGAAGCCGCGGAGCCTTCCCGACTTTATCATAAGAGCCATGGCAGGCTGTAGCATCAGCGCGCGCATACCTCTTACAATAGGAGCCTCTACGTCACTTGTGAAGTCGCCGCCGATGTGGAGGATATTTGAAGCTTCCAATCCCGATTTTTTCACTACCACATCGAGGTAAGCAGTTTCTGCGGAATCGGGGATATTCTGCTCGGCAGGGATTATCAGAGCGTCATATGCTCCGTAGCCGCAGTCGCAGAGTATCTTTACAATAACATCTCTCGGATATATGGACTCCGAGGTGATGATTATCTTGTTCTTGCAGTCCTTAGCCTTATCGAACAGGAGCTTTCCCGTATTTCTGGCAAAGGCAAAATGGTGGATGAGGTCACACTCGCGGTTGAACAGCTTTTCCCTTCCCGTGGGAGTGATGCCGCTCATCTTGGTGAAGATGTCGTATATCTTTTCGAGGGTCACATTTCCCTTGAGACCGTATTTCTTTTCGGCAGCCTTCTGTGCCTCTGTCCTGAGCTGGGTGAAGGTCTTGTTTCCCGTATTCAGCAGGGCGAAGTCGTCCTCCATGAACAGGAAAAGGTCCTCGGGCTGAGAGAAAGGGGTGAGCACAAGGGTCTCCCAAATTTTGAAGCTTGTTGCCTTGTGGTCGTTCCTTGCCACCTCGTGGAGCATCTTTACCATCAGCTCCGCCTGAGTGTCGGAATCGGGCTTGATTGGCGAAATATCGTCGTTCATAGGAAGCCTCCTTGCTTATTCGTCGGTATCTGCCTCAGCAGGCTGAGGTTCGAGACCTCTCATTTTCTGATACTCGTCCAGAGTCATTGCACCGTCGGAGTTATAAGCCCTGACGATTGCGTCCTTGCTGGTGTATTTCTCGGAATACTCGCCCTTTTCGTCCTGAATGTACTTTCCGTACCACAGTCCGAAGAAGGACCATACTGCGTTGTCGCGGAAGGCGGTGTCCATATCGGGAACGCTTCCGCACTCGCTGAGGGCAATGAGCTTATCGCTGCCCACGAACTTCTGTACAGCAGCAAATTCCTCGTAAAATCTGTTTCCGTAGTCCTTTTCGCCGTCGAGGTAGAGGTCTACCGCAGCAATATCAAAGGTACGCTTGTCCACAAGAGAGCTCTCACTCTGACCGTTCCATATCCAGATAAGGTTGTCCAGCTCGAAATACTTGGTAAAGCGGTCGTAGATGAGCTGCCAGAGCCACTTATAGGGAGCATTTCCCTTGGCGCCCCACCAGTACCAGTCGCCGCAGCCCTCGGGTAGAGGTCTCCACAGCACGGGGACTCCCCTGTTTTTCAGCGATGTGAGCTGTCCTGCCATACTGTCGATGTCAAGGATGAGACCGTAGCACTCTTTGGAAATAGTGCCCTTGCTGTACATCTCTCTCAGCTCCTCCTCTGTGAGAAGTGAGATATCCTCCTCTGTGACAGCCTTTGAAAGGTCGAAGTCGGTATCCTCGGTGCGGATGCCGCTTTTCTTGTCCGATGGAGACTCCCAGAACCAGCTTACACAGGTGATGCCGCCGCCGAGATACCAGTCTGCGGCAGCGTCTATTTCTTTGAAGCTCTCATCGAAGCTCTCGTCGGGCACCTCAAAGTTTGAAAAGCGTATAACGGGGTATTTGCCTGTGGTGCGGTAGATAAGGTCCATTTCGGAGTTATCTCCGCCGTAGGCATACTGTCCCGTGATGATATACTGTCCGTAATTCTCCGTGAGGAAGCTCATGAGCTCCTTTGCGGACTCCCCTGCGTTCTTGTTTACCAGCTCGCCCTTGGCGTTATAGCTGATGTCGCTGAGGGAGGTATTGTTTTCTATCTTGAGATAGTCTATGCACATATCGCCGTTCTGCGGAGTCAAGGTTATCTTCTGCTTGCCCTTTGTGAGGAATACTCCGTATATGGTGATATAGGTGAACTGGTCGTTGTCGGTGGTCCTGAACACTGTCAGCTGCTCGTCGCCCAGCGTCAGTCGGCAGTCCACAGCCTTTTTTGCTGAGATGTTGAAGGATAAGTCATAGTGCTGATTGCTGGGGACGTCAACCTCGAATGTTACCGAAGCCTCGCCCTTGTCGCCAAAGCCCGTAACATAGCCATCTCCGCTGAATTCGGGCAGATCTGTTGCAGCCTTTGCGCCGCCTTTCAGCTCGCCCTTTTCCGCCTCATAGAGGTTGCCGGACTGGGTCTTTTCTATCTCGGGGAAGGTAACGGGGTAATCGGGAAATGTCTCCACAGGAACCGTGGTAGTCGGCTCGGTGGTCTTTTTAGCAGTAGTTTCCTCGATTATAGGCACGGAAGCCGTTACCGAAACCTTTTTGCTTTTGCTGCAGGCTGAGAATGCCGATGCGGCAGCTCCCACAGCAGCTGCAAGAGCGATGATCTTGCGAATATCCATTTGTTCCTCCTATATCAGGCTTTGACAGTATATTTTCTGCCCTGTTCCGTGGCAAATACCACAGCGCCGTCCTCTATGCGAGAGTTGACCGATTCTCCGCCGCAGGTTATGCTGACTACGGAGTTGGTCCTCAGACGCAGCTCGCCGCCCAGAGATGAATATATCTCCGCGGAGCTCAGCTTGTTCTCTATCCAGTTCATATCCACGATGAAGCCGCCCTTTGCTCTGAGTCCCCTGACGTGACCCTTGCTCCACTCGTCGGGGAGGGCGGGCAGCAGGTATACACAGCCTCCGCAGCTCTGAATGAGCGATTCCGCAATAGCGGCAGTGCCGCCCAGATTGCCGTCAATGCTCATGGAGGGCTTCCACGACATCATGTTGGGAGCGGTATAGTGTGACAGCAGTCTTTTCAGATTTTCCGAGACCATGCGGCTGTCATAGAGCCTTGCCCACATATTTGTGACCCATGAGCAGCTCCAGGCTGTACGTCCGCCGCCGTTGATAAGACGGCGCACAAGAGTAGCTCTTGCGGCGTCTGACAGCTTTGGTGTGCTGTGTGGAGTAATGAGGTCGGCGGGATGGAGAGCGAATAGCTGAGAGATATGAAGATGACCGATATCGGTCTCGTCGAAGTCCTCCGACCACTCCATTATCTGTCCGTACTTGCCCACCTGAGGCTGAGGCAGTTTCTTTACAGCTTCCACCAGTTTGCCTGCAAGAGCCTCATCTCTGCCCAGTATTCCGGCAGCCTTTATGACGTCTGAGAACAGCACCGTAAGTATCTGTGAGTCGATGGCAGGTCCCATGCATAGGCTTGCCTTTGTGCCGTTTTCGTCGATATATGTGTTTTCGGGAGATACAGAGGGCCCTGTTACCAGTTTGCCGTCCTTGTTCTCCGCGAGGTATTCAAGGAAGAATTCAGCGGCTTCCTTCATTATGTGGTACTTCTCGCTGAGGAAATCCCTGTCGAGGGTGTACTCATAGTGCTCGAAGATGTGCAGAGCCAGCCATGCGCCGCCCATAGGCCATATGGTAGCCGTCCTGTTCTCGTCCTGAGGAGCGGTATCGCCCCAGATATCCGTATTATGGTGACATACGAAGCCCTTTGAGATGCCGTACATCTCTTTTGCGGTAACTCTGCCGTTGCCGCAGACCCTCTCCAGAAGGTCGAAAAGGGGCAGGTGACATTCGGGGAGACCGCAGTTCTCTGCCGGCCAGTAGCACATCTCGGTATTTATGTTGAGTATGTACCTGCTGCCGATATGTACAGCTGTCAGGTCGTTCCAGAGTCCCTGAAGTCCCACAGGCTGAGTGCCTGCACGACTGCATGATATCATGAGGTATCTTCCGAAGTTGAAGTAAAGCTCGAAAAGCTTGTTATCGTTTATAAGACGGCGGCAGTCCTTGTTATCAAGCTCGTCGCCCTTGAGACGGTCTATCCTTTCGGCAGTTGTGAGGAACTCGATGTTCTCCTCCTCGCTGTTGTCGCTGAGAGAAAGCTCCACGCGGTCGAAAAGCTCGCGGTAGTCGTTGACATGGCGGTAGTAGAGCTCGTCATATTCGCACTGCAAAGCCATTTCCGTGTCCACCTCTGCGGACTCGGCGTAGCTCTGGCTGTAGAAGTCGGTGCGGACAGAGAGAATTATAGTTGCCTCGTCGGCATTCTCCACCACAAGTCTGCTTCCCACCGCCTTTACGGTGCCGTTTTTGGCGGAAGCTCCGAGACAGGCAGCAAAGAGTATACCGTTTGCACCGCCTGTGCCGCCGCTGAAAAGTATCATATTTCCGCCGCAGGGACGGTTGTCGTCGTAAAGGTCCTCGGGGCTGTCTATGCAGCAGGAGAAGGACACCATCTGCGGCTCCGATGCGCTTATGCGCACAGCCATGACCTCATCGGGTGCGGAGACAAAATACTCCTTTGTGTATGTTACCCCGTTGACGGTAAAGGAAGCGTCCGCAACGGCGCTGCCGATGTCGAGACTGCGTGAATACTCCCTTGCCCTGCCGTCCAGCCGGAGGTCTATCTTCAGCTCGCCGAGGGGCATATATCTTCGCATATTGGGCGTGACACCCTGCATTTTCGTGAAGGCAGCGTCCTCGGCTTCCGAGGGCTTACCCTCCATGAGCAGGCTGCGGGCTTCTTTGAAGCCCTCCTTTGCGTCGGGGTTGATACGGTGGCGCAGACCGCCCGACCAGAAAGAATCCTCGTTGAGAGTGATCGACTCCTTATCGGGTGTGCCCCATATCATAGCTCCGATACGTCCGTTTCCGATAGGCAGAGCTTCAATGTAGCTCTCAGCGGGAGAATCGTATTTCATTATAGTTTCAGTACTCATTTGTATCTCCTATGGGAATATAGTATCGTTGGTTCATAGCGTGTGGAAAAATGTCAATAGTTTGTGTATCTTACTATTATAACATAAATGCTTTAAAATAGCAAGTGGCGCGGCGATAAAGCCGATATTTTACAGTATTCTGCCGCGAAACAGGCGGCGGAGGCACTCCGCTTATAACATAAACTTACTGATAAAGCAAGTGGCGCGGCGATAAAGCCGATATTTTACAGTATTCTGCCGCGAAACAGGCAGCGGAGGCACTCCGCTTATAACATAAACTTACTGATAAAGCAAGTATTGAGATATTAGTTGTTAGTGATTAGTGCTTGGTTTGGTATTGACAGTGTGAGGTCGGTGCGATATAATGGATATATATTTTTTTGTTTTAACATGAAAAATCTTCGTCTTTTCCGCCCTCTGAAATCACTTATATATGAAGACTATCCGAAAGGAGCATCATCATGAAAAGGGTATTATGTTTATTTGCGGCTTCAATGCTTGCTTTCAGCACTTTCTCATGCAGTGAGAATAAGAATAAAAAGTCCTCGGCTCCCGTGTCGGAGACAGGTGAGGACATTTCGGGAGAGCCCGTGGAAAGGGAGTTTATGACATATTCCGCCGAGGATTTCGCCACAGTGGATGTGAATACTACCATTACGGACAGGGAGTTCCCCTATAAGCGCTGCGAATTTTCATCTAAGGAGCAGGACTTCGGCAGCAGGATATCCCCGTGCAGGGACGAGAAATACCGCGACAGGTTCATGGAATATTTAGACAGCGGCTACCGTGAGGAACGATTTATAGCAGACAGGGTAGCGGAATGGGAAGCGAGCTTTGTCACCCCCGATGATCTTATGATCACCTCCGCAATTGGCTGCGGCACAACTGCCTATATAGCCGTAAATTTCGATACGCTCTGTTACGGATGCCATGAGAGCTCGGTTTTCCGCTATGATACGGAAAAGGGAGAGCTGAAGGAGATACTCCATCACTCCGACCCCGAAAACAGCCTTGAGATAAGGCAGATATGCTCCGTCCGCGGAGAGCTTTTCGTGGATACGGATACTATGGGCATCTGCCGCTTTGACGGGGAAACAGGCGAGATGGAGCAGATACTGGAAAGCGAAGATGACGGTTATGGCCACATGGTCTCCAATGACGCCGACAGGCTCATAGTTACATTTTCCGTCCCTCAGAGGGAAAAGGTGGACAAGGACTATAAGCCCAAGGAAGGAGAGATAGTATACTCCAACGACAATGAGAACTTCTTCATTGAGCATGGCTCGGACATGACCATGAAGGAGTACGATTTCGATACGGGGGAGTGGAAGGAGCTTTATTCCGTTTTCAGCCCTGCTGAAGAAAGCAAATGGGGCACAGAGGAGTTCCCCAACATATACGGGGAGCTCTTTGCGTGGAAGGAAAAGCCAGAGGGCACACGAAAATACGACGTTGTAACCGAGGAATACAGAGTGTCAACAGGTCTCAACAACTGCGATATAGTATATGCGGGCAGGGATAAGCTTATTCTTACCCTTTCCAACGGCGGAGGAAATGGCGGCGTTTCTAAATATGTCCTGCACGAATTCGACTTTGAGACCATGCAGCACTATGTCATTGATTATACCAACTACGGCGGAAACTGCATTGCCTTCGGTGACGGAGTTATCACATATATGGGCGGTATGCGTACAGGTGGCGCTTACTACATCATGCCTTCTCTGGGACTTGTTTTCCCTATTGAGTCAGCTCCTCATGATGACGGAAGCCTGATGAACATGAGTACGGGACTTTTCGGCAATGACAGAAAAAATGCGATGTTCATGACCTACCGTCCTACAAAATCAAAGCCAGTGACGGTAAGTACCCCTGACGGTGACTTCACACATACGGAGTATTCTGACTATGAGTACATATACTTCTGGTTCACTGCGGATGAAAACGATGAATAAGAGAATAGCCCTGATACTGGCGGCAGTTTCGGTGCTGGGCTGGGGCTGCGCCGAGAAGAAAAAGGTCAGCTCGGTGACCGATGACATCACGGGCGACTACACCGAGGAAAACGAAATAAGTACAAAGGCTGAGTACAGCGACAGCGATTTCAAGGTGCTGAACGTCACACTGAGCTATCCCGAGGGAGAGGCTCCCGTAAAGGTGGAGAGCACAGACCTCAGCGGCATTGAGGTGGGCGAGAGGATACCTGTCTGCAACAGGGCGGAGTTCGCCGAGCAATGCTACGGGCAGGAATACTGGAACGACCAGACTGTATATAACTGGCAGGATTTCGTAGACAAGCCCATAGAGGGAGTCATAGAAAACTGCTATACCGAGAATGACCTCTGCTTCCTCTACATTTCCTACCCCAATTTCAAGTTTGACATATATGACTGGGAAGTGTTATGCTATGACCCGAAAAGCGGAAGCACTGAGGAGGTATACAGCTGGTCAGCCGAGAGACTGGAGGATCACTTTAATCCCCCATGCTTCGGAAATGGAGCCCTGTTCAGTGAGGTCTACGACTCCTCGGGTGAAAAGGGCAGCGTGATCTATAAGACCGACCTCTATACCCATGAGACGGAGCAGGTCTTTGAGGGCAGCACCGAGGAGTATTTATGGCTCCATACCGATGATACGGGAGCTGTCTGCATACTCGCATATCCAAAGGACAGCGATGATGACGGGGTGCTTTACAAGTTTGACAGCGACAAGGACGGATTTGTGCTGAGCGATGATACGGGAGCTGTCTGCATACTCGCATATCCAAAGGACAGCGATGATGACGGGGTGCTTTACAAGTTTGACAGCGACAAGGATGGATTTGTGCTGAGCGAGGATATAGAAGCTCCCTAAAATTCGGTGTCAAACGACCGCTTCAACGGTGTACAGAGCCATCTGGTAAAGCGTGAGGGCAGCCGCAAGCTGGATATGGACAACGAGTTTTACCACGCGGAGACCTCTGTCTCCACGGGCATAATCGTATATGCCGACGCAGAGTGCTTCATCATAAGGTCGGGGAATAAGCTCCACACCTATGATATCACGAAGATGGAGCACTATATCTCCGACATCACGGACATGGGTGACGAGATAACCTACAGCTGCGGAATGGTGTTCATCGGAAACAGGAGCAATACCTTCCGGATGCCTGTATACTGCATAATGCCCGAGTTGGGACTCACCTACCCTGTCTGCGAAAAGGGCATATATGGGGACATCAGAAGGCAGGAGGACGGAATATCCTTCAACAGTATACATAATGTGGAGAACACCATGGTCGGTGCCGGCGGTGAGGTCTTTTTGACATACAGCTTACATACCGTGGATAAGGTATACAGATTGACAGTTGAGAGCTGAAAGCGCAGGGGCGCACATTGTGCGCCCCTACAAAAAGTATGGCTATCGGTATACTTATATAGCAGTTTTACGCGTAATTTTGAGGGAAGTCCTTTTGAAGAAGTGCTTCCCTTAATTCTTTTTCTGAGGACTCTGTTTTGTTTTTATCAGGACAGGGCGCTTGATAATATATGCCTTTTTATTATATTTAAGGCGCCCTGTCCTGATAAAAACCAGCCAAAAGTCTTTGGAAAAGGGGTTCGGGGTGACTCCCCGCAGTGCGGGGAGATGTCACGCAGTGACAGAGGGGCGCGCCTCCGTCAGAGGAGAACCTTTCCTCAGAAAGGTTTTTCCCCGATAGTTTCGTATAAATTTCTATATAAGCATCACAGTAGCCATGCTTTTTTATTTCAGGTATTCCTCGATAACGTCAAGGTCGCCGTAGGTTCGGAGCAGGGTGTAGCCCGTGTTCTCCAGCACGGCGTTGACGAAATCGTCCCTTTCCACGCGGTCAGCGCGGGCGTGGGAGGTGTCGTCCAGCTCTATGAGCGCCACGATGCAGGTCTCATCGTCGGCAAGGGCAAAGTCGATATGCTTTGCCTTTATCTTGTTGAAGCACTCCATCCAGTATGGGTTCTCCTCCTTGGGCTTGGGCTCGATAAGGTCCGCAAGCCTGACCTTGGTGTAGATATTAAGCCCGTACTGATCCGCAAGGGGCTTCAGACGGGTGTAGAACTCATACTCCCTGTCGGTGAGGATGGTCTTGGCGTTGTAGAGCTTGGTAATATCGGGCTTGTGAAGCCTTTTGTACAGCCATACCGCAAAAGCGATAAGGGCTATTATAAATATCAGCGCGAGAAGTTCGTTTATATCCATATATCAGTTATCGTTTTTCGCCCGAGTATATCTCCTCGATGATACTGCCATTTTCGTCTGTTTCCGCAAGGCAGGAGTAGAAAGCTCCCGAGCCTCCGCGTACAAAGAGCCTGCCGTCGGCTGTGCCTATTTCTTTTATGAAGTCACACTCTGTCAGGTCGCTGCAGTCCATGATCTCCTTTTCGCCGCTGCTGTCAAGGGAAAAGACTGACTTTGTGTCCGTGAAGATGAGCTTGTCCCCGAGGAAGCAGTATTTCATGCATGGAGTTTCGCTTACCTGCTTAGGCTCTCCGCCATCCACAGGGATGCTGTACAGCTTGTTGAAGTCGATATAGTACAGCTTTCCGCCTGTGATAACGGGGCGCTCGCCCACAGCAAGCTCCTTGTAGGAGGCTGAGGAGGCTCCGTCAAATGCGATGATATGCTCCTTGACTCCCACATCATAGGAGCAGATAAGGCAGGTCTTTCCGCCGATATCCGCATATCCCACGATACGGGCGTTTTTATGGTCTATGTGAAAGCTTTCCTGTGAGAGCTTTCCCGAGTAGTCCATGATCTTTATTTCGGTCTCCTCGCCGTCGGGACAGCAGAAAAGTATGCCGTCATCGAAGAAGTAAAAGCTCTCTCTCCTCGGTACAAAGTCCGCGGACTTTGTATCCTTGCTGAGCAGGGAGGACTTCCCCTCATCGTAAACGCACAGTCCCTCATCGGGAGAGTAGTAATAGAGCTTTTCCCCGTCACAGTGGTATACCACGCTGTATTCGGGCAGGTCGAGCTCCTCGGTACTGCCCTTTCTGTTGTCGCGGACATAGACCTCGTGAGGACCGTCCTGATCGTTTTTTTCGGTAACATAGACATAGTCGCCGTTGTCCATGATATAAAGGATATCATTGCCGTTGGAGACAACGTCCGCCATGTTTGCGGATATTTCTTCCGATTCGGCTTCAGACGCCTTTTCCGTGGTCTCCTCCTCGGCAGGAGCAGTAGTCTCTGGTGCTTCGGTGGTGAGCTCAGAGCTGCTTTCATATGAGGTATTGTTATCCGAGCAGCCCGAAATGAGGGGCGCTGCAAGGAGCGCCCCCATAACAGCTGCAATAAAGCTGTGTCTCATCAGTCAAATCTCTCGTCGATAACTCTTGCGGTCTTCTTCATGCTTCTGGGCAGAACTCCCACCTCTACTACCTTTACGATAGGAGTGAAGCCTATCCTGCTCTTTACCTTTTCGGCTATCCTCTTGCTCAGTGCATCGAAGTCCACATCGCCTGTTGACTCAACGTAGATACGCATGGTGTCCTTGCCGTCAAGGTGAGATATGCGGATCTGGTATTCGCTGTTGATCTCGCTGAAGTTTGCAAGAACTTCCTCTATCTGGCTGGGGAACACGTTGACGCCCTTTATCTTCATCATGTCGTCTGTACGTCCCATGATGGTGTCAAGACGGGGATAGCAGCGTCCGCACTTGCACTTGCCGGGGATTATCCTTGAAAGGTCATGTGTTCTGTAACGGATAAGGGGAGCGCCCTCCTTGACGAGGGTCGTGATGACGATCTCGCCCATTTCTCCGTCGGGCACGGGCTCGCCTGTCTTGGGGTCGATGACCTCTATGTAGAGGTAGTCGTCCCAGTAGTGCATACCCTCGTTATATTCGCAGTTTATGCCGATACCGGGACCGTATATCTCGGTAAGTCCGTAGATATCGTAGAGCTCTATGCCCAGCGACTCGGAGATGTGCTTGCGCATCTTGTCGCTCCATCTCTCAGAGCCGATAACTCCCTTTTTGAGGTGGATATTATCCTTTATGCCGCGCTTCTCTATCTCCTCAGCAAGAAGAAGTGCATATGAAGATGTTGAGCAGAGCACGGTGCTCTTCATATCCTGCATCATCTGGAGCTGCTTGTCGGTATTTCCTGGACCCATTGGTATTACCATTGCGCCCAGCTTCTCGGCACCGTTCTGGAAGCCGATACCTGCTGTCCAGAGGCCGTAGCCGGGGGTTATCTGAATGCGGTCCATATTGGTTATGCCTGCTGTTTCGTAGCAGCGCTTGAACATGATAGCCCAGTCGTCAACGTCCTTGGCTGTATAGGGGATAATTACGGGAGTACCGGTAGTTCCCGATGATGAATGTATGCGGACTATCTCCTCCTCGGGAGCAGTCATGAGTCCGAGGGGATATGCGTCACGGAGGTCCTTCTTCTCGGAGAAGGGCAGTTTTGTGAAGTCCTCGGGAGTTTCAACGTGGGTAATGCCTGCTTCTGCAAGCTTTTTTCCATAGAAGCTGCCTGCCTCAACGAGAGCGCGTATGCGGTCGTTGACCAGGTCAAGCTGCTGCTGAGAGATCTGCATGATCGTTCTTTCCTTTCACATTAACATTTATCAGAAGATAAGCAACAGTAGTCTGAATTTCGTCATGAGCTGAAAGCCGTCCCTTGTCTTGTGCTTCTGAGAGAAGCGTGAGAATGACATCTCCTCGACCCTTTTCCAGACGTCCTCGCCGAAAAGAGCGGTACGGTTTCTTATACTGTCCTCGCCGTCGCACATAAAGAGCTGTACAGTGGGTGTAAAGTCGCAGTAATTGCCCATATAGTAAGGACCTGCGTAGACGTCCTTGACGGGCTTGTTTCCGGGGATATAGATGTTTGATGTAACAAGTCTCGCACCCACGCTCAGACCGTACATATCAGCCAGAGCATCGGGGAACTTCAGGAACAGCACACCGTCCATCTCGTCTGAGTAGGCGGATATTATCAGCGGTGATACGGATACCACGACTGCGGGCTGTGTATCGCCGTTCATGAGGTAGCCTCCGAGACGCTTGAACTGCTTGTTGAAGTAGACTCTCTTGAAGCCCTTTACATGAAGCATCTCATCCCTTATGTAGTCGAATTTTTCTCTTGATGGTAAGACGTTACCTGCATTTTCTGCGGCAGTATTTGGGTCAACATAGTTAATTTCCATTAATTGTATAGCTCCTTGTCTGTGTCGGTTTATTTTATGTCATATCGCAGAGCCTTGCTGTTGAGCTCCACGAACTGGGGTCTTACTGTCTTTTTCATGGTGTCCTCGATATCATCCACCGAGAACGGGAGCACGCCGTTGCGGACAGCTGCACCCAGCATTACCATGTTCAGCACCTTTGGTGAGCCTATCTCCTCGATAGCGCGGTTTCCGTCAACGAGAACCACATTCTCCACATTGCGCTGAAGGTAATCCAGCATCTCGTTCCCTGTGTAGTCAGAGCCGCTGAGAGTAGCTGTAACGGGCATTATGGGGTGGGTATTGACTACCACCTGACCGCCGTCCCTGAGATAGGGCAGCATACGGACAGCCTCGGCAGGCTCGAAGCCGATGATTATATCAGCGGTCTTCTCGGGGAACATAGGGCAGTAGATATCGTCGCCAAGTCTCAGAAAGCTGAAAACGCTTCCGCCCTTCTGAGCCATACCGATGGTCTCTGCGCTCATAACGGGAATATCATGCTCCATAGCTGTTGCGGCGATGAGCTTTGAGGTGAGGACTATTCCCTGACCTCCTACGCCGCAGATAAGGATATTACTCTGCATCTTCGCCACCTCCTATAGCACCGAAAGGACATACCTGCGAACAGAGTCCGCAGCCTGTACAAAGGGAATTCTCGATAGTTACCCTGCCGTCCCTCAGTACGATGCCGGGGCAGCCGAGGGTCTTTATGCACTTCTTGCAGGAGGTACACTTTACGCTGTCGATAACAGCGGGCTTGTTGCCCTTGATGAGCACAGCACAGGGTGACTTGAACACGATGGCTTTTACGCCCTTTTCGGCGGAAACACGCTTTACCGTGTCGATAGCCTTGCTGAGCTCAAGGGGATCAACGGTCTCAACTGTCTTTACGCCCACGCCCTTCAGGACCTCCTGAATGCTGACCTTTTCAACGACCTCGCCCATCATGGTGCGGCCTGTGCCTGGGTGGGGCTGGTGACCTGTCATGGCGGTGGTGGAGTTGTCAAGGACTACCAGTGTCATGTCAGCCTGATTGTAGACAGCGTTCACGGCGCCTGTTATAGCCGATGCGAAGAATGTGGAGTCGCCCACGAATGCAAAGCAGTTGGTGTCGGGCTCTATCTTGCCGATACCCTGAGTGATGTTCACGCCTGCGCCCATGCAGAGGCAGGTGTCCACCATGTCGAGGGGCATGGCATTTCCGAGGGTGTAGCAGCCGATATCACCGCAGAATACTGACTTCTTGCCCTTCATTGCTTCCTTTACTGCAAAGAATGAGGCTCTGTGAGGACAGCCTGCGCAGAGCACGGGAGGTCTTACGGGAAGTGCGGGGGGAGTCTCGGTCTCTGCGGAAGCAGGCTTCTCCCAGCCCATGAATTCGGCAATATTTGCGGCAACTGATGCACAGGTGTTCTCGCCTGCGGTCTTTACATTGTGAGTAAGCTTGCCCAGTATCTTTGTGGAAAGGTGGTACTTTCCGCAGATGTAGGTCAGCTCTCTCTCGATGATGGGGTCCAGCTCCTCGATACAGAGCACCTCGTCCAGTCCCTCAAGGAACTTTACGGCAGCCTGCTCGGGAAATGGGAAGGGTGTTGACACCTTGAACACTCTGGGTGCGCTCTTTCCGCGGAGTGCCTCCATGGTGTAGGTGTAGCTGATGCCGTGGGTAGCGATACCCCTGCGGCAGCTCTTATCGCCTGCCTCGGTGATGATGTTTCTCTCATATTCCGAGAATACCTTGGAAAGCTCAACATTGCGCTCCTCGATGTGGATATGAGCGTTGTATGAAAGACGGGGGAAGATGACCCACTTTGATGAGTCCTTGACGAAGCCCTCGGGCTTGTTTACCTTGTATTCCTCCTTGTCCTTGACCTCAATGGAAGCGTAGCCGTGACAGACTCTTGTTGTAGGTCTGAAAAGCACGGGAGTGTGGTATTTCTCGGAATACTCGAAAGCCTCCTGTATCATGTCATATGCTTCCTGTACAGACGAAGGGTCGAAGCAGGGAAGCTTTGAGAAAGAGGCGAAATGTCTTGTATCCTGTTCTGTCTGTGAAGAAATGGGGCCCGGGTCGTCAGCCACAAGAATTACCATGCCGCCCTTTACGCCTATATAGGCAAGGCTCATGAGGGGGTCGGAAGCCACGTTGAGACCCACCTGCTTCATGGTTACCATTGAGCGGGCGCCGCTGTAAGCCGCACCTGCGCCAAGCTCCATAGCGGCTTTTTCGTTTACCGACCACTCGACGTATATTGAGCCGTCGTTGGCTTTTGCGGTAGTTTCAAGTACCTCCGTGGAGGGAGTACCCGGGTAGCCTGAAACCAAATTCAGACCTGCTGCGATAGCGCCGCGTGCTATGGCAGCATTACCCATTAAAAATTCCTTATGCATAGTATCCTCCTTTAGGGTATCTCTAAAAACCCCTTCCAAGGAAAACCAGCTATGCACGGCATCTGCTGCGTCAACCTCCCTCGCAGTGCGACAGCACGCCTTCGGGAGCTTTCCTTGCATCTTCCGCACCTATCTGATTTTTCTTACTGAAATGGATTTTTAGAGATGCCCTTTAATACTTCAAAAAGTCCATACTTAATATAATTATACCATTTATAGGGGATAAAGTCAAATACCGGTGATGGCGGACAGTGAAAAATATGTCCGGAACAAAAATAGCCCCGAAGCGATCCAAAGACCGTCTCGGGGCAAAGCCTGTGTATTTGCATAAAAATCGGGAAAAAGACGTCAGGTAGTTTCCTCAGGCTCCTCGGGATAGAGGATAGCGTCATCGTCGGGAGCTGAGTCCGCGGCGGCTGAGAAGTCATAATCCTCAAACTCCTCTACCTTGCGGAGCTTTATCACCAGACCGTATTCATTGTCCAGTACGAGCCTGTCGCCGTCTGTTTTTATGGAGAAGCCCTCATAGTCGTCCCACATATAGAGCTCATCCTTTTTATCGGGCTCCCACTCGTAATCCATGGACTCGCCGAACACGGACAGAGTCGCGCTGCTGTCACCTCTGAGCTCCAGTCTGAATGCAACGTTGATCGGATAATCTCCCATGGTCTCGGTGTATGTCTCGCCTTCGGCGGTGGCTTCCTCTGACTCCCATTTGCCGTAATATCCGCTGAAGTCTACCTTATCGAGACCTGCCTCCGTAGTGGACTGGTTTTCGCTGAACTTATCCACAGGCAGCAGGTAGATCACAGAACCGTCATTTGCGTCGGTATAGGTGACTATAAGCTGTCCCTGCTCTATGCGGCAGTCGTAGTTGTCCTCGGGACTGTTGATATGGAGAGTATCATTGCCGTCCTCGGTGGTGATGTTCCATTTGTAATAGTCGTTGGTGTAGTCCTTGCGTCTTGGGTTGGTGGCTGTGGTGATAGCTGCTGTGTGATCCTCGAAGATCTCCAGCTTCATAAGGGCACTGAGGGGATATCCTGCATACTCGTCCTCGTACTCCTCATCAAGAACGAAAGCCTTATAGGCTTCCCATTTTCCGAGGAAAGGTCTTGCCGCGTTATTTACGACGGTACTTTCCGAAACAGGCTCCGAAACTGCGGAGGAGCTGCTGTTTTTGCCCGAGCCCTTGCCGCTGCAGCCGAAGCTGCATCCTGCTATCAGGGCAGCTGTCATACAATAGCAAAATAGTTTTTTCATGATAAACTCCTGTTATTCCGTGATACCGAAGTTCTGGATGACACCTGCCGCAGCATTGATATCATCGGGATTTATTTCGGTAAATTCATCTACTTTTTTCATATTGATGTATGAGCCTTCTTCTTCTATTACCAGCATTCCGTCACGGTATCTCATGTCCATTGTGTTGTCGGGGTCTTTGCCTGTCAGGTCGGTGACTCTTATCTGAATGATATCGTCATCGGTCTGTTTCCATGTTATGTCCACATTTTCGTTTGCATTCTGGATGACCTTGTTATCCACAGCCGACTTCCAGATGACCTTGCCGTCGCCTGTCATCTCAAAGCTGAACAGGGCAGACAGCGGAACTCCCAGCATATCGGTGTATTTGGTACCGTCCACCATCATCTCCGAGGCTTCCCATTTGCCCACATACTTCTTGTCACGCTTTGCACCGCAGCCTATGGCGCAGCACATGAGCATAAGGGCAGCAGATGCTATCAGAATCAACCTTTTCATTATCAACTCTCCTTAATGTTTTTGTTCGAGAATTCGGCGACTTTTTTTAGGTGGGTCTCACAGACCTTGTCGCCGTCCTGTTCCGTGATGACCATTTCATCGCCCGTAAGGGTATATCTTCCCGAGAGCTGTTCTGTCTCAACATAGAATATCTGTATGGTGCCGCCTTCGCCGATGCTCCAGCCTATCTGGTGGGGGACACCCTCGGGGTCGAAGTAGCCTCCGTTGCCGTTATCGTGGAAGGTATAGCTCTTTATGTCTGTCATGATGTCTTTGCCGTCAACGAGCTCGGAAACTGTTTCCCAGTTGCCTGTGACTGCTGAGATTATCTCATCATTTGTCATAGTGTTGTGAACATCTGCCTCGGCAGTGACACTATCTGTGGAGACGGGGCGGCTGCCGCATGATACTGAAGAACACATCATGGCAGCTGCGAGAAATGCAAAGCAGGAAAAACTTTTCATATTAACGCTCCTTATGGGATACCGAATAAGGCATCACGGTAAAAAGTATGTTAATCCGAAAGGGCTGCCGCAGACCGCAGCAGCCCTCCGTTCATCTTGTTTTGGTCTTGTAGAGCATCCAGACAAGCTCGCCCACACCTACTCCGATAAAGCAGAGCATGGTCTTCATACTGGGCTTCTTGACCTTGAATCTGGTGATGAAGGCGATAGCTATGAGCAGGAGAGCGCCGCCGTACACCTCGGGGAACCACTCACCGATATCCTTGTGGAAGCTGTAAAGCAGGGGGAGTATCAGTGCCACGCTGGTAACGGGGAGACCCTCATAGACCTTGCGGTTTTCCGCAGTCTTTTTCTGTCTTTCCTCCTCAGCCACATTGAAGTATGCGAGCCTTATGACGGCGCAGAGAGGGAATATCACCAGTATGGGAAGGTCTGCCCAGTCTCTCATGCCTACGGAATAGCCGATGACCACGGGCAGGACGCCGAAGCAGATGGCGTCGCAAAGCGAATCTATCTGAATACCGAATTTCTTTTCGCATTCGGTGCGGTCTTTCTTTGTACGGGCGACCTTACCGTCGAACATATCGCAAAGTCCCGACACCATAAGGCATATTATGGCATATTCGGGGTGACGTTCCATCCCGCCGAAGCCTGCCGCGAAGAACATACCTATGACAGACGAGATGAGACTCATATATGTAAGAATAACCGTATAGTTATAATATCCAATCATTATCCAAACCTCAAATAAAACTTTTTGCCGCGCATACCCGTTTTTTATATAGAGTATAACAGATATTATATCATATTATCGGCAAAGTTTCAAGTGTTTTATTGCTTTTTCGCATATAAATGACTTATGAGGACTTTTTCTTCCTTCCGCGCTTTGCAGCGGGCTTGGGGGAAGTATCGGCGGCAGCTTTTGCGGCTGTCTTTTTTGCAGCAGTCTTGGTTTTTTTCGCAGCTGCCTTTTTCTTTGCAGCGCCCTTTTCGCGGTTCACGCGGAGCTGCTCCTGTCTTGCGGTCTTGTCCTCAAGGCGTCTGTAAGCCTCGTCATAGAAGTACTCCTGCGAATTGAGGGGAGTATCAGCGTTCCTGCGCTCGCGGATATACCTGCCGTCGCTGAGCATTATCCTTGCCTTGACGTTATCGTGCATGAGCACGCGGAACATCTCGCGGATACGTCTTCTGAGGCGCTCGTCCTCAATGGGTGCAGCCACCTCTACTCTGCGGACAGTGTTCCTGCTCATATAGTCGGCTGAGCCTATGTATATCTTCTGGTCGGGACTGTCCTCGCCGAAGATGAATATACGGCTGTGCTCGAGGAAGCGTCCCACGATGCTGCGGACGGTGATATTCTCGGTATAGCCCTGCACTCCTGCGATAAGGCAGCAGAGTCCGCGGACTATGAGCTCTATCTTTACCCCTGCCTGCGAAGCCTCGACCAGCTTGTCGATGATGACAGGGTCGTTGAGGGAGTTCACCTTTGCGGCGATATAGCCCTTTCCGCCGTTTTTAGCCAGCTCTATCTGTCCGTCCATGAGCTCCAGAACCTGAGGTCTGAGAGCAAGAGGAGACACAAGGAGCTTGTTGGTGTTCTCAACGAAGGTACCGTTGAGCAGTCCCGAGAATACAGCCTCGGCGTCGGCAGCGATGTCCCTGTCGGCGGTGAGGAGCATGAGGTCAGTGTAGAGCGCAGCGGTCTTTTCGTTATAGTTGCCCGTGCCTATCTGTGTCACATAGTCGAAGCCGCCGCCCTGAGCCTTACGGGTGATGAGCAGAAGCTTTGAGTGAGCCTTGAAGTCCTTGGGACCGTAGATGACCTTGACTCCGGCCTCCTGAAGCTGCTTTGACCATTCGATATTGTTCTCCTCATCGAACCTTGCGCGGAGCTCTATCATGACCAGTACCTCCTTGCCCTGCTCGGCGGCAGTGCAGAGAGCGTCGATGACCTTGCTGTTCCTTGCGAGGCGGTAGAGGGTTATCTTTATGGAAGTGACCTTGGGGTCGTTGGCGGACTCCTGAAGGAGCCTTATAAAGGACAGATTCATGGACTCAAAGGGGAAGCTGAGCAGCATATCCTTTGACTTTACCTGTGAGAAAACGGGTCTTGTGTCCGACAGAGCCGCGGGCTTTCTGGGCGTTCTGGGGGCGTAATGGAGCTTGGGGTCCTCGTCGTATTCCTGCAAAGTATAGAGGTAGGAAAGGTCAAGAGGGATACGGGAG
Organism: Ruminococcus flavefaciens; assembly: GCF_900116855.1. Classification (GTDB taxonomy): domain Bacteria; phylum Bacillota; class Clostridia; order Oscillospirales; family Ruminococcaceae; genus Ruminococcus; species Ruminococcus flavefaciens_R. The sequence continues at coordinate 85,494 of NZ_UETD01000012.1, read as the reverse complement.
GTGAAAACATTGACGTTTTTCAGCTTCAGCTTCTTGCAGAGGTAGTCCAGAGCAGTGCGGTTGAAGACGTCGGATATCTCAAGGCGTACGGGTGCCAGCTTCTGTCGCTTGTCAACAAGCTCCTCCATGCGCTGGCGGAACTCGGGACCTCTGCCTGATACCATGATATCGGCGCTTCTGGTGACTCTGATGAGAGCGCGGTCCATGACCTTGTAGTTCTTGAACAGCAGGTGTGCGAAGCGGAGGATTACCTCCTCCTCCAGTATGAACCTCTTGCCGTCCCTGCCAAGGTGGATTATCCTCTCGGAGCGGCTGGTGGAGGCGGGGATAACGCCTATGGATACGCCCTTTTTGGCGCCAAGCTGCACAACTGCGTAGATATACTTGTTTTTGAGAAAGGGGAAGGGCAGCGCGTCGTTGACCACTATTCCCGATATAAAGGGCTTCAGTTCACGCTTGAAATAGAGCTCAAGGAAGGTCTGCTCCTCCTTGGTCGCCTTGTCGAAGGTAACGTGCTCAAAGCCGTAGGGAGCCAGCTCTTTCATAGTGCTGCGGAGAGCCTCCTCCACTGAGGGCTGGAGCCTGCGTACAGCGGTGAATATGGCATCGAGCTGCTGGGCAGCGTTCATGCCCGAGAATTTATCCTTTTTCTTGCCCTCGCTCTTGGCTTTGTCTGTGACAGAGCCCACGCGGACCATGAAGAATTCGTCCAGATTACTCTGGTATATAGCAGAGAATGAGAGCCGCTCAAGCAGCGGAGTATCGGGGTCTGTTGCCTCCTCCAGTACTCTTTTGTTGAATTTGAGCCATGACAGCTCTCTGTTTTCAAGATATTCCATATATAGTCTCCCTTGTTATCAGTATTTGAACTGTCCGTTGCCTATGAATTCGCATATGAGCGAGTCGGGGGAAATGTCCTTTTTGCTCAGGGGAACAAGCTGCTCCAGTACCTTTACGGACTCGGCTATCTCGGGGACATCAAGCATCTCCTCAAGCTGAGTGAGCAGGTCGTTTCTGTAAGCGGAGAGCTCATACGCCATAAAGGTGTCCACATCGTAGTCCGAGCGGTACTTGTAGGGCATTATGTATTTGTTCTCTCCTGCCTCCACGCTGTGGAACATATTCATGGTCTCGCGGAGAGAGCGCTTGCGGAAGTTCTTGTCTCTTATCATGCGGCGCATAAGACGTACTCTTGACGGGTGAAGGAGTATCCCGTCGCCCGATATCCTCGTGCGGACGCTGACGTATATCTTGCTTATCATGGTGTCGGGAACGGTTATTACCGAGGGATTGAGGGCGTGTATGCCTTCAAATATAACTATCTCGCCCTTGTTGCGCTTGAATTTCTTGCCCGAGCCTGTGCGTGTAGAGGTCTTGAAGTTGTACTTGGGGAGCTCTATCTCGCGGCAGGCGCTTATGGCTTCTATCTGCTGGTTGAGGAGCTGGCTGTCCACGCGGAGAGGGGATTCAAGGTCCATCTTGCCCTCAGCGGCAAGAGCCTTCTCAGCCTCTGTCAGCGGACAGAACCAGTTGTCCATGGAGAGGGTGTGGGTCTGGAGTCCCCTTTCATCGAGGAGCTTTTCTATCATCATAGCCGTTGTGGTCTTGCCCGAGCCCGAGGGTCCCGACAGCAGCACAACAGGCTTTTCATTGCGGTTTTCGGCTATATCGTCAGCTATCTTGCTGAGCTTGTAGAGGTAGTCCTCATTGATGGTCCTGACGTATTCCTTAGGGTCTTTCTCTATCCCCTGATTTATTCTTGCGATCTCGATGTTCATGCATATCTCCCTTATTCTCAGTCATTAAGACGTTTTATTATTTTCGTCTCTTTTTCTGACCGTGATTTGATTATACATTAATATTATACCACAGATTTCAAACTATTTCAACCCGTTATTTTGTGGTTTTTAACGTGAGTTTCAACAGAATGTTTAATCCATTGCGGAAAAACTTGGATTTCACACTTTTCCCTCTTGACAAATAGTAAAATCTGTGCTAAGATAAGTGTACAATATCCCGTAAAACGTCGATGAGGAAGGCTTTTCCCCAGCCGTTACAGAGAGCAGCCGTTCGGTGCAAGGCTGCACGGCAAAGGATATACAGCACACCGCCTCTGAGTGCGCCCAATAAGCGTCGGGAGCTCCCGTTACAGAGCACTTGAGATACGGAGAAAGCTCCGTGTGAATCAGGGTGGAACCACGGTAGACTATCGTCCCTTGTGCCTAATTACAGGCGTAAGGGGCTTTTTTGTTATTCTGTCTTCGGGGAGGTGACAAGATGAGCAATATCAGCTACAACCAGAGGGAGGAAGCCTACGAGCTGCCCTATAAGCTATGGGACGAGATGATGACAGTCCGCTTCTATACCGACAGCGAGGAGACTATCATCGCCAACCTCTCGGATATAGCCAAAAAGCTGGCAAGGCTGGACGGCGGCAGAAGCACCATAGCAGCAATGCTTATCGACGACGGCTTCTATGAGGGCGGAAACGCCGAGGCTCTCGCAAAGCTGCTGAAGCTGAGAAACGTCTATGTGGATATCGACGAGGACGAGACTGTGGTCTGCTTCGAGACAGGCACCGATGACGGCTATATGGAAAATTATGTCCATGTGGAGCTGTTCGGTGAGCTGTTTGAGATATCGGGCTGGGCGGAATGAATTTGAATACTGCGGTGCATGGCAATACATTGAAAACAAGCCCGCAAACCGTGAAAACGATGGATTATTCTGCAAGGAATAACTGGTCATCGCATAAAAAACGCAACAATTATGCATTAAGCATTATGAATTATGAATCAATAAAAAGGAGAGATCGATATGATCAATTTAACACTTCCAGACGGCAGTGTCCGTCAGATCGAGGCTGCACAGTCGGCTGCTGAGATAATCAAGGGTATCGGCATGGGACTTTACAAGGCTGCCTGCTGCGTAAAGGTAAACGGCGAGGTCAAGGACCTCCGCACAGTCATCGACGGTGACTGCCACTTCGAGGTATGTACATTTGACAGCCTCGACGGCAAAAAGACCCTCTGGCACACAGCTTCACATATCCTTGCACAGGCTGTAAAGAGACTCTACCCTGCTGCAAAGCTGGCTATCGGTCCTGCTATCGACAACGGCTTCTACTATGACTTTGACCTTGAGAAGCCCTTCACTCCCGAGGAGCTGGAGAAGATCGAGGCTGAGATGAAGAAGATAGTCAAGGAGGACCTTGAGCTTGAGAAGTTCGAGCTTTCTCCTGCTGAGGCTGTTGCAAAGCTGAAGGAAATGGACGAGCCCTACAAGGTAGAGCTCTGCGAGGAGCACGTTGACAAGGGCGAGCCTATCTCATTCTACAAGCAGGGCGAGTTCGTTGACCTCTGTGCAGGTCCTCACCTTATGACAACAGGTCCCGTAAAGGCATTCAAGCTCCTCTCATGCACAGGTGCTTACTGGAGAGGAAACGAGAAGAACAAGATGCTCAGCCGTGTTTACGCTATCGCATTCCCCAAGGCTTCACAGCTTGACGAGTACCTCAAGATGATCGAGGAGGCTAAGCTCCGCGACCACAAGAAGCTGGGCAAGGAGCTGGCTCTGTTCATGTTCGACCACACTGCTCCCGGTATGCCCTACTGGCTCCCCAGAGGCTGGAAGCTGTTCAACGCACTTCTCGAGTACTGGAGAGGTGTTCATGAGGATCACGGCTATACAGAGATATCGGGTCCTGTTCTTTCCAAGAAGGAGCTGTGGGTGACTTCGGGTCACTGGGACCACTATCAGGACGGTATGTTCGTTATCCCTGCTGAGGAGGACAACGAGGTCTACTGCGCTAAGCCTATGAACTGCCCCAACGCTATCAAGGTATATATGAACAAACAGCGCTCTTATAAGGAGCTTCCTCTGAAGTTCAATCAGGTGGACGTTATCCACCGTAAGGAGAAGTCAGGCGAGCTCAACGGTCTTTTCCGCGTACAGCAGTTCAGACAGGACGATGCTCATATCCTCGTAACTGAGGAGCAGATCGCTTCCGAGATCAACGATATCATGGATATCGCTACAGAAATATACAACACATTCGGTCTTGAATACAAGGCTGAGCTCTCAACACGCCCCGAGGACTTCATGGGCGATATCAAGGTATGGGACAAGGCTGAGGCTGACCTGAAGGCTATCCTTGAGGAGAAGTACGGTCCCGACGGATACGAGCTCAACGAGGGCGACGGCGCATTCTACGGTCCTAAGATCGACCTGAAGATGAAGGACGCTATCGGACGTGAGTGGCAGATGGGTACCATCCAGCTCGACTTCCAGCTTCCTCTCAACTTCAAGATGAAGTACATCGCTTCCGACGGCTCCGAGAAGCAGCCTGTAATGATACACAGAGCTATATTCGGTTCATTCGAGAGATTTATCGGTATCATCACCGAGAACTTCGCAGGAGCATTCCCCTTCTGGCTGTCTCCTATGCAGGTAGGTATCGTTCCTATCAGAACAGAGCATAACGACTACGCCAAGAAGGTAGCCGATCTCCTCAAGAAGAACCGCATCAGAGCTGAGGTGGACTACACTGACGACAACATGAAGAACAAGATCAGAAAGTTCAAGGACTTCAAGGATCCCTATGTTGTCATCATCGGTGACAGCGAGGCTGAGAACGAGCAGGTCTCCATCAACATCAGAGGAAACAAGCAGCTCAAGAACGTGCCTCTTGACAAGTTCATCGAGATGTGCAGAACTATGAACGAGGAGCACTCTCTCGACATCATCGATACACTGTAAAAAAGCCTTTAGCCGTCAGCCCTTAGCCCTTAGTCTGAGGGCGGCGGCTTTTATATCAATATTATTATAAACGGAGGGATATTTATGAACGAACTTTGCAAGATAATCAGGGAAATGGTGATCCCTAACTTTATGAACATAAGGACTTCACTGCGAACTTACGACAGAGACGCTCTCTGCTGCGGCTCTCCCTGCTGGAGATGGGCGTATCACGCTATACATTCAGCGGACAAGTGGTTCATAAATCCCTGTGTTTACGATGAGCCGCCTTTCCATGAGGAGGGCATGGACAATCCCGATAATCCCACGACGGTAGTTCTCTCGGATGAGCAGCTTTTAGAGTATCTGGACGCTGTTGAGAAAAAGACTCTCGATTACATCGACAGTCTCACGGACGAAATGCTCTATGAATGCCCCGAAAACTGCGAGTACACGCGCATGGAGCTGGTACTGAGACAGTTCAGGCATATCTCTTTCCACACGGGAATGCTCAACGGTCAGACTGCTCTGGCTACGGGAAAATTCCCTATGTGGGTATCACAGGCTGATAAATATGTCGATGACGGTATATTCTTCGGAAGATACCGCAAGGGACAGGTAACGAAATAAAAAAAGGGCATCATAGGGTGCCTTTTTTATGCATAATTAAGGGGCGGCAGAATGCCGTCCGCATCTGTTTCAGCGAGAACAGGGTTTATTGCCAAACTGAAAGGACTGCAAAAGCAGTCCTTAATTTTTTATTCGTCCGCATAGGCAGACATCGTGATTACAAATTAAAAAGGACGCCCATTGGGCGTCCTTAAAAGCTAATAGCTAACAGCTAAAGGCTAATGGATTAGAATACCATTTTAGCTTCGAGGTAAGCTACAAGGTCATCGATAGCAACTCTCTCCTGCTGCATTGTGTCACGGTCACGGACTGTTACACAGTTGTCCTTCTCAAGTGTATCGAAGTCGTATGTGATGCAGAAAGGTGTACCGATCTCGTCCTGACGGCGGTATCTCTTACCGATGGTACCTGCCTCGTCGAAGTCTACCATGAACTTCTTGGAGAGCATATCGTATACTTCCTCAGCCTTGGGAGTGAGCTTCTTTACGAGGGGCAGAACAGCTGCCTTGTAAGGTGCAAGAGCAGGATGGAAGTGCATAACTGTTCTTGTTTCCTTCTTCTCGTTGCCGTTCTTGTCTGTGGAGACAAGCTCCTCCTCGTCATAAGCCTCGGTAACGATGGAGAGGAAGAGTCTCTCAACGCCCAGTGAAGGCTCGATAACGTAGGGGATGTATTTCTCGTTTGTCTCGGGATCGAAGTATTCAAGTGACTTTCCGCTGGTGTTGATGTGCTGTGTCAGGTCGTAGTCGGTTCTGTCGGCAACGCCCCAGAGCTCGCCCCAGCCGAAGGGGAAGAGGTACTCGAAGTCGGTAGTAGCCTTTGAGTAGAAGCAGAGCTCCTCCTGATCGTGGTCACGGAGACGGAGGTTCTCCTCCTTGAGTCCCAGTGAGAGGAGGAAGTTCTTGCAGTAGCTTCTCCAGTAATCGAACCACTCAAGGTCTGTGCCGGGCTTGCAGAAGAACTCAAGCTCCATCTGCTCGAACTCTCTTACACGGAAGATGAAGTTTCCGGGAGTGATCTCATTACGGAATGACTTACCTACCTGAGCAACGCCGAAGGGCACCTTTTTACGGGTAGTTCTCTGGATATTTGCGAAGTTTACGAAGATACCCTGTGCAGTCTCGGGACGGAGATAGAGCTCAGACTTGCTGTCCTCTGTAACGCCCTGGAATGTCTTGAACATAAGGTTGAACTGGCGGATATCTGTGAAGTTCTGCTTGCCGCAGTTAGGGCAGACTATGCCTTTTTCCTTGATGTAGTCCATCATCTGCTCGTTTGACCAGCCTGCTACGTTAGTGCCGTCGAAGTCCTCGATGAGGTTGTCGGCACGGTGACGGGTCTTACACTCCTTACAGTCCATAAGGGGGTCTGAAAATCCGCCGATATGTCCCGAAGCCACCCATGTCTGGGGGTTCATGAGGATAGCGGAGTCAAGACCAACGTTGTACTTGTTCTCCTGGACGAATTTCTTCATCCAAGCTCTCTTGATGTTGTTTTTCAGCTCAACGCCGAGAGGACCGTAGTCCCATGTATTTGCAAGACCGCCGTAAATTTCCGAGCCGGGGTATACAAAGCCCTTGGATTTACAAAGGTCAACGATCTTATCCATTACTTTTTCATTGTTTTTAAGCATAATGAGCAACCTCGCTTTAAAATTTAATAGTCACATTATATTGTAACTCAAACGCGGGAAAAAGTCAAGACTTTTTAGCCATTGCAGGGGCGCCCGTTCACGGGCTCCAGTCAATGCGTGATCGCAGGGGCGCTCTTTCACCGCCAGAAAGTCCCGACACAAATAAAAAATGTAGGGGACGGCATCCTTGACGTCCCATAAAACGGGCTGTCGGGGACGCCAGCCCCTACACATTAATATCATTGGAAATTGAAGAAGGTAATGCCCGATGCGAACAGGGCTGCACCTATGAGAATAGCAAAGAATATCGCCTTTTTTATCTTGTGCTTTATCTTGATGAGTATTATCAGTACGATGATAAATAAGATTATAGCCCAGTACTGCGAGAGAAAACCGGTTATGCTGTTGATAATATCGTCCATATTAAATATTCCTTATCATTTATCGTCCTTTTTCTCGGCATCGGTGAGAAATTCCGCGATTATGTAGCGCGGACGCTGTTTTACTTCCGCGTATATCTTTCCGACGTACTCGCCTATGATTCCGAGGCAGAAGAGCTGTAAGCCGCCGATGAGCCAGATCGAGCACATGGTGCTTGACCAGCCGTGCTCGGTAAAGCCGCCTATCTTGGCGATAAATGCCCAGATAAAGGCAAGTATGCTGGCGATGGACATAATGATACCGAGAGTCGTGATGAGCTTCAGGGGTTTGGTGCTGAAGGAGGTGATGCCGTTGATGGCGAATGCCAGCATCTTCTTGAGAGGATACTTGCTCTCGCCTGCCAGTCTCTCATGGCGCTCGTAGTATACCTTTGTGCTCTGGAAGCCGATAAGGGGCACCATTCCGCGGAGGAACAGGTTTACCTCCTTGAAGTTTGCCAGCTCCTGAAGCACTCTTTTGCTCATGAGGCGGAAGTCCGCATGGTTATACACCACATCTGCGCCCATTACCTTCATGAACTTATAGAAGCTCTCGGCGGTGAATTTCTTGAAAAATGTATCGGTGTCACGGGCGCTTCTTACGCCGTAGACCACCTGATTGCCCTCATAGTACTGCTTTACCATTTCGTCGATGGTGTCGATGTCGTCCTGGAGGTCTGCGTCCATGGTGATACACATATCACAGAGCTCCTTTACGGTCATAAGACCTGCGAGAACAGCGTTCTGGTGACCGCTGTTGTGGGCGAGGTCAATGCCCGAGAAAAGCTGGGGGTCGGCTGCATGGAGCTCCTTGATTATGCTCCATGTGTTATCCTTTGAGCCGTCGTTTACAAAGACCACGCGGCTGTCCTTGGAGATAAGACCTGCCGACATCAGATCATTATATTTTGTTTTGAGCTGTGCTGCGGTCTCACGGAGTACCTCCTGCTCATTGTAACAGGGTACTACCATGTAAAGAATTTCAGGATTATTCATGTTTGTATTCCCTTTCAGATGTTTATGTTACTAACAGTATATCACAGCAGTAAGGATATGTCAATATACCGCGGACTGTGCCGCTTCTGCTCATTTTACGAATCTTGCCTTGATGATAGTATAGCCGTAGGGCTTCACGGTGATGGTATCGTCCATGAATTCTCCGTAGAATGGCTGGAGGTCCTCAAAGCGTGAGAGAATGCCGCTCATATTGCCGAGGTGAACGGTATCGCCGCTTCTGTTGACGAAGATGATATAGTCCAGCTTCTGACCCTGACGGGTGAAGCCGATAAGGCGGCTGTCGTGGACTTCCTTCTCGTTGATGACGAAGTATATCCTGCCGTCTATCATGTTGGGTATGGATTTTCTCACGCGGCTGAGCTCGGAAACGTAGGAGATAAGGTCGGTGTCCTCGTGTCCCCACGGATAGCAGCGGCGGTTGAAGGGGTCCTTGTAGCCCTGAAGTCCTGCCTCGTCGCCGTAGTATATGCTGGGAACTCCGGGCAGGAAGAACTGGAGCGCCATTGCTGCCTTGAGAAGCTCCTTGCCGTGGGCATACTGCTCCTCTGAGAGCCATTTTTCCGCCATCCAGTCCTTGCTCTTGTCGTCGCAGTTCTCGCCGCCGAGGCGGTTGATAGCGCGTTCGATGTCGTGGGTGGAGACAAAGTTCATGAGCACATCAATGGTGGGCTTGGGGTAGTTCTCCACTATTGTCATGACGGAATTTATGAAGTCGATGGGCTTGCCGCCCTTCATGAAGCTGATTATAGCCTCGCGGAAGGGGTAGTTCATAACGGAGTCAAGCTGGTCGCCAAGGAGGTAGCGGCGCTTTACGCCGTAGCTCTCCTTGTTGGAGGCGTCCTCCCAGACCTCTCCGATGATTATCTTGTCCTTGTCATAGCCCTTTACGCATTTTCTCAGATTATTGAGGAACTGGTCGGGAAGCTCGTCGGCAACGTCAAGACGCCAGCCTGCGGCACCTCTGTCCAGCCAGTAGCGGAGGACTCCCTCATCGCCGCAGATGAACTCGGTGTAGTCCTCGTTGTTCTCACATACGTTGGGGAGGGTGTCGATGCCCCACCACGCCTCGTATGTATTGGGGTAATCTATGAATGAGTACCAGTCGTAATACTTGCTGTCCTTTGACTGGAAAGCGCCGACCTCGGGATAGCGTCCGAACTTGTTGAAGTATACGCTGTCAGCGCCCGTATGGGAGAAAACGCCATCGAGAATGATGGAGATCCCCATGCTTTCGGCTTCTCTGCACAGCTCCTCAAACTCCTCGTTGGTGCCGAGGAGGGGGTCAGCCTTCATATAGTCGGCAGTATTGTACCTGTGGTTTTCGTGGGACTCGAAAATGGGATTGAGGTATATGCAGGTTACTCCCAGACTTTTAAGGTAGGGGAGCTTTGACTGTATTCCCGCGAAATCGCCGCCGAAGTAGTCGTTGTTCCATACATGGCCGTTCTCATCGGGCTTGTAGAACGGAGTGCCGTCCCAGTCCTCGCGTAGGATCCTGCCATCGGGGATATTCTCCTTGGGCTTGCCGCTTTTGCAAAAGCGGTCGGGGAATATCTGGTACATAACGCCGCCCTTGAGAAAATCGGGGGTCTCGTAGGTATTCTTATATACTGTCAGCTGGAACATATCCCCCTGATCCAGACCGCCCTCGTGGACGTTCACTTTCTTGATATAGTGGCGTATTCCTCCTGTGGTATAGGAGAAATAGTAGTAGTGGACGTCAGTGTATCTGGCGTTGTACTCGGCTGTATAGGCTATGCAGTCCTCCTCCTCGGTGACCTCGTTCATGGTGATGAAGCGCTCCTTGAAGCCTGTTCTGAACAGCACCAGCACGGGAGAGAAGTCGGGGACGATATCCTTGGGAAGCCTTATGGTGAAGCGGCAGGTCTCGAACTGCCTTACCGCACCGAATATAGATTTATAGCCTAAATTCCATGTATCATAGATAGGTCTCATATAAACAAAACACTCCGTTATCAATAATCCCTTATGGGTGTATCTGCAAAAAGGTAAAAAGGGGACGAAGAAAACAACGTCCCCTTATTGTATTTTATGCTCCGGTCATCTTAAATGCCAGATGTTGTCGGCGTATTCCGTTACAGCGCGGTCTGCCGAGAAGATGCCTGCGCCTGCGATATTGTTGAGTGACATCTTTGCCCACTTCAGCTTATCGTTATAGCACTCAGTGATATACTGCTGTGCATTTCTGTAGCTGTCGAAGTCGGCGAGGACCATATAGGGGTCTCTGTCCTTCAGTGAGTTTGCCACATCGTTGAAGGTACAGCCGTTTATGCCGTGGTACATACGGTCGATAGCCTCGTGTATGCGTCCGTCGTTGTTATAGCGCTCACAGGGATTGTAGCCTCTTGCCCTGAGGTCGTTGACCTCGGGAGTCGTCATGCCGAAGATGACGATGTTATCGTCGCCGCAGGCTTCCTTTATCTCGATGTTTGCACCGTCAAGAGTACCCAGAGTAATTGCGCCGTTGAGCATGAGCTTCATATTGCCCGTACCCGAAGCCTCTGTACCCGCAAGGGATATCTGCTCGGAAACATCGGAAGCAGGCATGAGGTGCTCTGAGAGAGTTACGCAGTAATTCTCAAGGAACACAACAGAGAGCTTCTGGTTTATCTTGGGGTTCTTTCTTATCTCCTCGGAGATAGCCCAGATGAGCTTGATTATCTGCTTTGCCAGATAATAGCCGGGAGCTGCCTTTGCTGCGAAGATATAGGTCTTGGGAGTAAAGGGAGCGTCGGGGTTATTGAGGAGATATGCGTAATCCGTAAGGATATTCATGACATTGAGGTGCTGTCTCTTGTATTCGTGGAGACGCTTTACCTGAACGTCGAAAATACTGTCTGTATTGAGGATGATGCCCGATTCGCTCTTGACGTACTTTGCGAAGGCTTCCTTGTTTTCCTTCTTTACTGCCATGAGCTTTGTGAGGACTTCCTCGTCGTTCTCGAACTTGCGGAACTTTTCAAGCTCTGCGCCGTCCTTGATGAACTTGGGACCGATGGTGTCCTTCAGGAGCTTTGTAAGTCCGGGGTTGGACTGATAGAGCCATCTTCTGTAAGCGATTCCGTTGGTGACGTTCTTGAACTTCTCGGGAGTATTCTCATATTCATCATGGAATACGGAGTCCTTGATTATCTGCGAGTGGAGCTTGGAAACGCCGTTTACGCTGTGTGAAGCCGCAACGCAGAGAGTAGCCATGTGTATCTGGTTGTCCTTGATGATGGACATACGGGTAGTCTTTGCGCTGTCGCCGCCGTTTCTCTCCATGAGAGAAGCGCAGTAGCGGTTGTTTATCTCAACGATGATTGAGAAAATTCTCGGGATGACCGTCTTGACGAGGTTAACGTCCCACTTCTCCAGAGCCTCAGCCATAACGGTATGGTTTGTATAGGCAAAGGTCTTTGTAACGATATCCCATGACTTCTCCCAGCTGTAGCCGCAGTCGTCAAGGAGTATTCGCATGAGCTCGGGGATAGCCAGAGTGGGGTGAGTGTCGTTGATGTGGATAGCCACCTTGTCGGCTAAGTTCTCGAGTGTGCCGTAAACGTTCATGTGGGTGTTTACGATGTCGCCGATTGAAGCCGCGCAGAGGAAGTACTGCTGGCGGAGACGGAGGCTCTTGCCCTCGAGATGGTTGTCGTTGGGATAGAGTATCTTCGAGATGGCGTTTGCGATGGAGTTCTGTGCAAGAGCGCTCTCATAATTGCCCTTGTTGAACATTTCCATATCGAAGTTTGGCGCCTTTGCGGACCACAGACGGAGCACGGAAACGCCCTCTGAGTCGTAGCCCGAAACGTACATATCGTAGGGTGTAGCCACAACGGTATTGTAGTTCACATGAGAGATGTAGTGATACTGGTTGTCCCAGTACTCCTGAAGGTCGCCCTCAAAGTGGACGTCGATGGAGAGCTCGGGCTTGGGTACCAGCCATACCGAGCCGCCGGGGAGCCAGTTGTCGGGGAGCTCTGTCTGCCAGCCGTCCTCCAGCTTCTGCTGGAAGATACCGTACTCATAGCAGATAGAATAGCCCATTGCGGGGAAGCCCATGGTAGCAAGACCGTCAAGGTAGCAGGCAGCAAGTCTTCCCAGACCACCGTTGCCCAGACCTGCATCGGGCTCGTTTTCGTATATCTTATCGAGATTGATGTCATACTGCTTCAGCATAGACTTTATGCCGTCAGCAAGCTCGAGATTGTAGATGCTTGTTTTGAGGGAGCGTCCCATGAGGAACTCCATTGAAAGGTAGTAGATCTGCTTACCGCCCACCGAGTGGGTGTGATTGATGAAGCTCTGCCTCTTTGCACCAAGAATTTCCACGATTATCGAGGAAAGAACATGGTAAACCTGTTTGTCAGAAGCTTCCTCGGGAGAAACGCTGTACAAAAGCTGAAGTTTTCTCGGGAACTCTTCCTTGATCCTGTCCATGAGAGGGTTTGCTTTTTTTGTAGCCATATCTGATCTCCATTCTGCCGCAGAAGCGGCGTTATTACCCTTTGTATAACTCCTCTCTCCGATAACAAACGTGCTTTCGGTAAATGGGGAGAAATTATTCTACAAGCGGTATACACCTTTAATTATACTATGATTTATAAGAGATTTCAAGTGCTTATTTCAACAAATATTTGTCCACTAAATTTACATATTGCGGAAAATCGCCAAAAAAGCAGTGTAACGTGCCCCGAAGGTGCGTTTTTGCGTTGTGCACATTGACTGAATGAGAAGAAAACCAAGTCTGTATTTGTGCAGAAAAACGAAAAAATTTGGTTTGAAAAAATTTTCTATATTTTTAAAAGATAAAACTTAGAAAATGTTTGAAATTTGTAATAATATGTGATATAATAGATAAAGCGGTTCCCGAAAAACAGACCCGCGAAGAAAAATAGTGTAGAAAAAGACAACAAAAGAAAATGAAAAAGGTGATGTTTAATGGAAAAGAAAAAGCGTTTCTCGGTACTTAAATTCGTTCTTATCGTACTTTGTATAATACTGATCGTTATCTCGATCTTCGTCAACATTGCATTCTCGGGCGGCAAGACTCCCAAGCTCTTCGGAAACTACGTCTACATTGTCAAGGAATCCGACAATATGGGCAACAATGTCTCCACAGGCTCGGCTCTCATAGCTCCCGACGCAAAGGATCTGACCATCGCAAAGGGCGACATAGTTCTCGCCTATCCTGCTGCTGATCCCGAAAAGCTCCACGTTCTCAGCATCTACGACATCGTTACCGCAGAGGACGGCACAGAGAAGTACGTTACCGCAGACGCTGCCAACGTAGGCAGTGAGGAGCCTATAACCAAGGACAAGATTGCTGCTCTCTGCACAGGTCACACCCAGAGCGATGAGATCGGCGGACTCATAAGATTTGCTTCGGGCATCAAGGGTATACTCGCACTCCTCGTTCTCCCCTGCGTTCTCCTCGTTATATTCCTCATTGCAAAGATCGCTTCCTCAAAGGGCGATGACGACGATGATGAGTTCGGCTTCTACGAGTACGACGAGAAGGAAAAGGAGAGAGCAGACTTCGAGAGCAGGAAGAATATCCATGACAAGACTGCAAATCCCCTCTTTGAGCCCTCTCAGGAGATACAGCCCAGCAATGAGCTTGAGCGCAAGAAGATGTCCATTGCCGAGAACTTCAGCCAGAAGAAGGTAAACCCCGATTCTCCCTATCAGAAGGAGAAGGAGCGCACCATGCAGTTCAAGGCACAGCGCAGTGCTGAGAGCACATTCGCCGCAAGAAACCTCGGCGGTTCGTCATCTACAGCTCCCACAGCCGACGCCCTCAGAGAGGAAATGCTCCGCAAGACAGCAGAGGCTGAGCGCACAGGTACATTCAATATCAAGACCACAAGCACTTCACAGCAGGCTTCCGAGCCCGTAAGCGATAACACAGGAATCCTCTCAAAGAGCCAGCTTGCAGAGATGTCGAGAAACGACGTTCCCAAGACAACTCCTCTGAGAAGCCAGTCCGCTCCTTCAGCAGCGGCTCCCAAGGCGCCCAGAAAGAGCAGCACTCCCGATATCTCCGATATTATCAGCAAGACCGAGCACAATGAGCGCAAGAAGAAGGCTGCGGATATGTCCGTTGACGACCTCCTCAAGCTCATAGAGGAAGAGAAGAACAAGCTCTGATAAAAACACCAAAGGCAGACCGAAATGGTCTGCCTTTTTATTATTGTCCGATATGTGGTATTATATTCCTGCCTCGTGAAAAGCGTATATAAACAGCGCCATCAGCGCAAGGGGACCTCCCACAAGGAACAAGGCACGGAGCAGGGCACCGCCCAAGGACTCCTTTTCTGCTTCGGGGTCGGATACGAGAGTGGGATTTTCGGGGTCAATGAATATGTCGTAAATGTCGCCGTTTACACGCAGACAGGATGTGCGTCCGCCTGCAGCGGTGTAGGTCTTGTCCTCATAGGTGTATTCGTAGGTGGGACGGTACTTTATGCTTGTTATCCTGCCATTGGTGGAGGTGGTCTCGGTGGTGACGCTCTTGCAGACCGCGGAAACGTGAGTTGTGCAGTTATCCTTTGACACAAGGGAGTGCTTTATGCCTGCTGAGGCGTAGTATGCGCCAAGACAGGCGAAAAACAGCGGTATACCATAGGCGAACAGCTTTACCAGCTTCATTTTCATGTTGTCGCCGCCTGTCAGCACCATACGGGCACACACAATGCCTGCAACACCTATTGCTAACGCCACGAAAGCGCCTGCCTGAAGCTTCTTTCCCTTGATAAGGTCGGTTATGATGACGATGAGTCCGATTCCGCCGAAAAGGGCGAAAAATGCGTATATAGCCTTGTACTGCTCACCGCTGCGTTTTCCCATCACAAACATATATATAACGGCGGCTGCAAAAAGCATAAGCACAAGAATGCCTGTGATCTTATCCAATACTCTGAATTGCTTGCTGTCCTCGGGCTTTTCGTCGGAGTAATAGCCGTTTTCGTCGTAGTTCATGGGCTGGTCTTCGTATTTTTTCATGGAAATCCCCCTCCTTTGTGCTGATTATACCACGAAAGAGGGGAACTGTCAATCATTCGTCCTTATTTCTGAATGCTACGGCAATGAGGGGACAGAGCAAAGCTCCCAGCACCCAGATTATCCATGATACATCCCATGCTTTGGTGATGATGCTCCAGAGGAGATATACAGCTGTTATGCAGCACCAGTATATTCCCATTGCAGGATTGGGCTTGCTTCTGCGCTTTTTTCTTTTGCGTGTGAAGTCGTCCTCCTCAAGGAGCTTCTTGTAGCCGCCCATGATTATGCCTGTGTGGGTGAGTAAAGCTACTCCCAGAGCCACCATGCCGAAGAACAGTGCTCCCGATACGGAGTCGGCAGTGCTGCTGTCAGGGAATGCGGCGTCGATGATGATGGTGGGGATAACCGAAAGTATGAGCAGGATAACGCCCACAACGATGAATATAGTGTGCTTTGGCGCGTATTTTGCCTTTTTGTCGCCTGCCATGCCTGAAACTCCGTACTCAGTGTCGATGCCCTCTCTGCTGAGGTAGTCATAGGGCTTCATTTTCTGTCCCGAGATTATGAACAGGGCAACGCCTATGGCGACCATTATGAAAAGCAGGGGAGCTCCCAGCATATCAGCGATTTTTTCGGTGGTGTCAAAGCACTCGATGAGAATTGTGGGAACTATGCCGAGTATGCACAGGGCAACACCAAGAGGTGTGCGTACAGAGCGCTTTTCGTTTACGGCGAGGAAGCTGTTTGCCTCCTCCATGGATACCTTTCTGAGAGGGGGCTCGGTCTCTACCGAGGGCTCCTGAGGAGAGGCTTCCGCTGCGGGGAGGTCTGCTTCATCTTTAAGTAATGTATCTGTGCTCACACTGAATATCTCCGAGAGCTGAAGTATGCGGTTGATGTCGGGAGTGGACTGTGCGCCCTCCCACTTTGAGACCGACTGACGGCTGACGCCCAGCTTCTCAGCCAGCTCCTCCTGTGACATACCCGACCTTTTTCTGAGTTCGATTATCTTGTCTGCAAGTATCATATTTATTTCCTCCGTTGTAAGATTTCCTCGGGAGTATCCCCCGTGGTCTATGGTTAAATTCTATCATTTCGGGCGGTTACATACAAGCAACCGCGCTTTACAATTTGTCACACGGCGGTTGCAATTGCCTGTTTTTCGGTAAAATGTCGGGTGCGGGAGCAAAAGTTCAAAAAGATATTGATTTTTGCTGCCCGATGTGGTATAATATAAGTACAAATTTTTACGAAAGAAGGTATCCCCCTATGGAGATCAAAAAAGCAGTAGAAGCAGTTGAAAAGAAAACAGGCATCGACCTCCCCGATGAGAAGATCGAGAAGACAATTTCCAAAGTCGCTACAAAGGAAAACATCGATAAGGTAAAGGATGTAGTCGGCAAGGTGGCTACCAAGGAGAACCTCGAAAAGGTCAAGGACAAGGTCGAGGATATCGTTGATAAGATCAAGAAGTGATCGGGAAAGGGGCATTGCGGAAATGCCCCTTTTTTATTGATGAAAGGAGAAGGAGCCATGCTGAAAAAGATACTCAGCGGCGAAGCCTGTGCGAAGTGCCGCCTGTGCTGCATATTCGACCGCTATGACGTCTGGGAGACCCCCGTTTTCACCGCGGAGCTCTGCGAGAGGATAAAGGCTGCCCGTCCGCAGACCGAGTTCGTCACCAAGGACGGGGGCTACATATTCAGAGTGGGCGAGCTGAAAGGGGACGAGCTGTTCTCATGTCCCGCACTTACGGACAAGGGCTGTATGCTGGGGGATGACAAGCCCTTTGACTGCCGTATCTGGCCTTACCGCATAATGGAGGTAGGGGGCAGACGCGCCATAACCTTTGCGTCCATATGCGACGAGCTCTATCACAGACCCCTTTCTCAGCTTGTGGGCTTTCTGAAGGAGGGGCTGGCGGATACCATCTTTGCCTATGCCGACCTCCATCCCGAGATAGTCAAGCCCTACTACGAGGGCTATCCTGTGCTGCTCTTTGAGAGAAAGCCCCTTTAAAAACAAAATACTCAGAAAAAAACGGGCTTGATGCCCGTTTTTTACATATCATTCCTGTTTTCGAGCGCTTTGAAAAGCGTTACCTCGTCGGCGTATTCCAGAATACCGCCAACGGGAAGTCCGAATGCGAGACGGGTCACCTTTATGCCCATGGGCTTCAGCAGACCTGCTATATACATTGCGGTGGCGTCGCCCTCAACAGTGGGGTTCGTCGCCATGATGACCTCCTCGACACCGCCCTCGGCTATCCTTGCAAGGAGCTCCTTTACGCGGAGCTTGTCGGGAGTTATGCCGTCCATGGGTGACAGGAGACCGTGGAGCACATGATATACTCCTCCGTATTCTCTTGTGCGCTCAAAGGCAGTTACGTCCTTGGGGTTCTCGACCACGCAGATAACGCTCCTGTCGCGCTGGGGATCGTCGCAGATAGGGCAAATATCCCTCTCCGTCAGATTCTGGCAGCACTTGCAGCAGTGAACATTCTTCTTTGCGTCGATAAGCGCCTTTGCGAAGTCCTCCACGGCTTCCTCGTCCATTGACATGACGTGATAAGCCAGCCTCTGTGCGGACTTCATGCCGATACCGGGGAGAGAAGCGAACTTCTCAGCCAGTATGACCAGCGGGAGCGCGTTATGATCTGCCATTATCTATCAGAAAAGACCGGGGAGAGAAACTCCGCCTGTGATCTTGCTCATCTCGGTCTCTGTTGTGTTCTCAACATTGTTGATAGCCTCGTTGACAGCGCTGATGATGAGATCCTGAAGCATATCGATGTCCTCGGGGTCAACTACCTCGGGCTTGAGTGTGAGGGACTTGATAGTCTTCTTGCCTGAGATGGTTACCTCAACAGCACCGCCGCCTGCGGTTGCAGAGAACTCTCTTGCCTCGATGTCCTCCTGGAGCTCTGTGATCTGATCCTGCATCTTCTGAGCCTGCTTGATCATCTGGTTCATATTCTGGGCGCCGCCGCCGTTTACGTTCCTTGGTATTCTTGCTTTCATTTTAAATTCTCCTTTGAAAATTTGATTTCATATTTATATAAAGCAAATAGTATTTGCTTTTAAGCGTTTTCCTTTTCCACAGCTGTCTCTATCTTGCTCTCCATAGCCTTTTTGATGATGCTCTCGGCGAGGTTTTTCTGCTCATTGACGGTAGTAGCACAGCTTGCCTTCATTATATATCGCTGACCGAGCACCTTTGCTATTGCTATTTCAAGGGAATTTGCGTTCTCTTTGACCTTGAACAGATCCATGAAAAAACGGTTTTTGACTTTGATAAAGATGTAGTTTCCTGCTGTGCCTGCGAAGGAGCCGTCAAGGCTTCCCGCAACGGCGGGATTGATGTTCTTGAACTCCTCAAGTATCTCTCCCCAGCGTTCACAATTAACGATATCCTCGGGGTTGAGCTTCTTGATATCAATAGTGGGGACTATCTTCTCATCCGAGGGTGCGGCACTTGCCTCAAGGACCTCGGGCTGCTCGGGAGCCTGACCTGCGGCGGCTCTCGGTGCGGAAGCTATCTTGTCCTCCAACTGTTTTATTTTATCATATATTTCTGAATTGTCAATACCCTGAACGGTTTTTGCGGGACCCGAGCACAGCTTTATCAGCGTC
Organism: Ruminococcus flavefaciens; assembly: GCF_900116855.1. Taxonomy (GTDB): domain Bacteria; phylum Bacillota; class Clostridia; order Oscillospirales; family Ruminococcaceae; genus Ruminococcus; species Ruminococcus flavefaciens_R. The sequence continues at coordinate 66,418 of NZ_UETD01000012.1, read as the reverse complement.
ATCTCGAACTCCACGCGCTTGTTCATGGCTCGCTGCATACGCTCGCGGCACTCCTGAAGCACGGACAGCCTGTCCATAACGGTGGAGAGGTCGGTCTTTTCCGCAAGAGCTCTCAGCCGCTCAAGCTCGTCGGGCATACACACTATGAGCTTTTCCGCGGTATCGGGAGAAGCCTTTATGAGCATGATGTTGCGAAGCTGGGTGATAAGCTCCTCACAGAGCCTTGTCAGGTCCTTTGACATATCGTAGAGGGCTGCCGTAACTCTCAGAGCCTTTGGGGCATCGGAGTCGGAAACGGCGTCCAGCATATCATATAGGTAGTCCCTGCCTGCGATACCTGCGGCAGCGGATACGGACTCGGCGTTTATTACCTCGGCACACACGGAGCACTGGTCCAGAAGCGAAACAGCGTCACGCATACCTCCGTCGGCAAGCTTAGCTATCATGGCGGCGCCGTCCTCGGTGAGGTTAAGCTCCTCCTGCTGAGCGATATAGCTTATCCTTTTAGCGATGTCTTCTGCCTTTATCCTGCGGAAATCGTAGCGCTGGCAGCGTGAGACTATGGTCGCAGGCACCTTGTGTATCTCGGTGGTGGCGAGTATGAACTTCACATACGGAGGGGGCTCCTCCATTATTTTAAGGAGGGCATTGAAGGCTCCCTGAGAGAGCATATGCACCTCATCTATAATGTATATCTTATAGGCTCCGCGCTCGGGAGTATAAACTGCGGCATCGCGGAGGTCGCGGATATTGTCCACGCCGTTGTTGGAAGCGGCATCAATTTCCACGATATCGGTAAGTGCGCCGCTGTCGGCGTCACGGCAGATGTCACATTCAAGGCAGGGATTGCCGTCCTTCATGTTGCGGCAGTTCACTGCTTTTGCGAGGATACGGGCGCAGGTGGTCTTACCCGTGCCTCTCGAACCCGTGAAAAGGTATGCGTGGGCAGTCTTTCCGCTGATTATCTGATTTTTCAGGGCTTCCGTGGTGTATTCCTGAGAGATGACGTCATCAAAGGTAAGGGGACGCCATTTGCGGTAGAGTGCCTTGTACACAGCCTTTCTCCTTTCACTGTTCTTTGTCTGCGCTTCGTTTTGCAGAGCTCAGCATCTCCTTGAAAAAGGCTGTGAACTCCACAGGGTCGCTTATATGGTTTACCAGAGCCTGACGGAAGCAGCGCTCGCCCTCCTCGCAGTTGCCCAGCATGACATGGGCGAGGGCAGCACCTCCGAGAGAGTCTGCGGTCTTTTCATTGTGTGCGATGGATTCTGTGAACCATTTGAGGGCATTTTCGCCCTGTTCGGCTTTCAGGTAGATACTGCCTATCTCGAAGCGTATCCTTCCGTGAAAGAGATAGTCATCGCGGAGCAGCTCCTGAAAGTATTCGGCGGCACGCTCTGTACTCCCGTTGGCAGCCATGCATCTTCCGATGAAGATGGGCAGCTCGGGGATATAGAAGCCCTTTTCACGGGCATTGTCATAGCACATAAGGGCATTGGGATAGGCTCCCAGTATATGATAGCAGCGTCCGCGGTAAAATTCATTGACGGCGGTCTCGTGCTGAGTGAATTTGAAATTGCTGTTTCCAAGGTCTGTAAAGACCTCGAGAGCCATGCGGAAATCGCTCTTTTCAAACAGCTCCAGACCCTTCTCAAACATGAGGGACTTCTTTCCCAGCCCCGTAAAGGCTTTGCCGATTATCTCCTCATCGGCGCGGTGGTAGAGGTTTCCCTTGTAGTCCCTGAGGGAGAGCAGTGTGGCTCCCACCAGTGAGCCGATGAATGAGGTTATGATGATATTGAATATCATGAACCAGTCCATGCCGTCACTGCCACCGTCGGTTATGAAGTAGTACAGCATCTGTACTGCCACACAAAGAAACGCGAAGGCAGCCGCTTTCACCAGAGAGCGCTTTATACACAGCAGCACTCTTTTAGCTCTTATGGCGAGCATATTGAGGAACATACGGCACACCCCCTGTTAAAGAAAAATTCCGGAACATAGATGTGCAGGCTTGCTGCGGCACACAACACGCACCGCTTAATGCTGCTCGGTCTCCCGCCTGACATGGTTCACGGGGTCTTGTTGCACAGGGCCCACACATCTATATTTCGGAATTTCATACCCGTTTATACGAGCAGACGATGCTCTTTTAATATGATACCATAAACGGAGAGTTTTGTCAAGAATTTTTTTATCCCCGAAAACAGGGCGTTATCGGGACTTTTTACAGCTGTGTAATTTTTTTGCTTCTGTGATTGACATTGAATACTGTAAGTGATATAATAAATTATATATGTATATTTGCGGCTGTATGCCGTATATGATATAGAGTTGAGAGTTGAGAGTTATTCTGCTTTTATGTGAGTAAAGCCAATACATTCATTCTCAGTTCTGCATTCTACATTCCCAATATAATAACAGTTTGGAGATAAAGAATTGATAAAAACAGTTAACGGTTTAAAGATAAACTACGAGGAAAAGGGCGAGGGCGACCTCATCGTCCTGCTTCACGGCTGGGGAAGCAATATAACCCTCTTTGCAAATATGATCGAGCTTCTCTCGAAGAAGTATAAGGTCGTGGCAATGGATATGCCGGGCTTCGGAAAGAGCGATGAGCCGAAAGAGGTCTGGGACGTAAGCTCGTATGTGCAGTTCGTCATCGACTTCCTCAGGGACTATGACACCAAGGAGGTAATGCTTCTGGGTCACAGCTTCGGCGGACGTGTCATCATAAAAATGCACAGCCGCGACGATCTCCCTTTCAAGGTCACAAAGGTCATTCTTGTGGACAGTGCAGGCATAATGCCGCCAAAGTCCAATAAAAAGAGCTGGCGCACACGTTATTACAAGCTGGGCAGGACTGTCCTTTCGTGGGGCATAGTTAAGAAGTTCTTCCCCGACGCGCTGGAGAACTTCCGAAAGAAGATGGGCAGCGCGGACTACGCCGCCGCTTCACCCATGATGAGACAGGTCATGGTAAAGGTGGTAAACGAGGACTTAGAGCCCTATCTGACCAATATCAAGGCTCCCACTCTGCTTGTGTGGGGCGTCAACGATACAGCGACTCCCCTTTCCGACGGCGAGAAAATGGAGAAGCTCATTCCCGATGCCGGTCTTGTAAAGCTGGAAAACGCAGGACATTATTCCTTCTTAGAGCAGCAGTTCACCTTCAACCGCGTGATGTGCAGCTTTATGAAGATAGAAGAATGATTTTAATTCGTAATGCGTAATGCGTAATGCGTAATTGAGGTGTCCGCTTGTGCGGACGGATCGGAAAATTTCTGATTCATCGCCGTAAGGCGATACCATTAATTACGAATTACGAATTACGAATTACGCATTTTAAGGAGATGTTTATGAATATAGTTTTATTTGTGGTATATGCGGTCATTGCGCTGGGAGCCACGGTATTTCTGGGACTGAGAGAGTTCCATATGCTCCAGCTCAACGGCTACAAGACCCCCGAGCATTCACGCTGGATGAAGAAGAACGCAAAGAGGTATATCCTCCCTGCGGTGCTGTTCGTGGTGCAGTTCGCACTGCTTTTCCTGCACAGCGGCGCGGCAGTGGCACTTATAATAGTGCTGAGCCTTTTCAATATCATGATCGGACTGCTCAACAAGCCGGGCAAGAAGTTCAAGAAGCCGCTGGTCTACACAGCCCGAATGAAGCGCATGATGGTTACATTCTGTATCCTCGTTGCCGTTTATTACGTCATAGCTGTCCTTAAAGGCGAAACTACGGTATATATATGCCGTATATGGAATGAAGCTCATACGGAATTTACCTACGATTCTATGGAAAAACGCTGGTTTGCAAACGGACTTCCCTATATACTTGCAGGCTCTGCACTGTATGTGACTCCCCTGCTTGTCCCCCTTTCCAATCTTATCAACAAGCCCGTTGAAAAGGCAGTACAGAACTGGTACATCAACGACGCAAAGCGCATACTCTCCGAGTGCCCCACACTTCACAAGGTGGGTATCACGGGAAGCTACGGCAAGACCAGCATGAAGTTCTACCTTGACGAGCTTCTCAACTCCCAGTACAACACACTGAAAACTCCCGAGAGTTTCAATACTCCCATGGGCGTTACAATAACTATCCGCCGCGACCTGAAGCCCACGCATGAATACTTCATCTGCGAAATGGGCGCAAGACGAGTTCACGAGATAAAGGAGCTCTGCGGCATCGCAGACCCACACGACGGTATCATCACATCCGTTGGTCCTCAGCACCTTGAGACCTTCGGCTCCATCGACAACGTGCTCAATACAAAGTTCGAGCTTGCCGACCACGTCAAGGCTAAGGGCGGAAAAATATACCTCAACGGCGACAATGAGCTTATCCGCAAAAAGGCTCCCGAGTACCCCAATGCGGTGCTCTACGGTCTGAACGAGGGCAACCACTACCGCGCGACTGATATTTCCGTTTCCGACAGGGGTACGGAGTTCACGGTAACTGCTCCCGACGGCGAGACACAGCGCTTCTCCATGAAGCTTCTGGGTGAGCACAACGTTCAGAACGTCCTCGGCGCTATCGCCTACGCTCACGGCACGGGCATCTCCCTTGACAAGCTGACTCTCCCCGTCAAGCGTATCGCCGCAGTTCCCCACAGATTGCAGCTTCTCGACAAGGGCGGCAATATGACCTTTATCGACGACGCATACAATTCAAACCCCAGCGGCTGCCGTGCAGCCCTCAATGTCCTCGGACTCTTTGATGCCTGCCGTATACTGGTAACTCCCGGTATGGTAGAGCTGGGTGCAAAGCAGGAGGAACTGAACTTTGAGTTCGGTCAGGAGGCTGCAAAGGCCTGCGACCACATAGTTCTTGTGGGCAAGGCTCAGACAGTTCCCATATACAACGGCATCAAGGACGCAGGCTATGATATGGACAACGTATTCGTGGCAGACAGCCTCGGAGAGGCTCTGGACCATGTAAGGGCATATCAGACCGACAAGAAGAAGATAGTCCTTCTTGAAAACGACCTGCCCGACAACTATTGATCAATGCATAATTATGAATGCATAATTCATAATTATGGTGTCGCCTTACGGCGAAAAAATAAATATATGAGCGAAGCGAATACAATTAATTATGCATTATGAATTATGCATTATGCATTAAATAAAAGGAGTAATTACAATGAAGATCAATCTTGCAGTTCTTTTCGGTGGAAGAAGCGTTGAACATGAGGTATCTGTCATCTCGGCAGTTCAGGCTATGGCAAGCATAAACAAGGAGAAATACAACATCATCCCCGTCTATATGACCAAAAAGAGCGAATTCTGGACAGGCGAAAAGCTCATGGATATCAACAGCTTCAAGGATATCCCCGCACTTCTGAAGGAATGTACAGAGTGTGTTTTCGTAAGGAGCGAGGGCAAGGTGCAGCTCATCCGCCAGAAGATGAAGAAGTTCGGCTCAAATGTCATTTCCGATATAGACGTGGCTTTCCCCATCGTTCACGGCACCAATGTTGAGGACGGCGCTTTGCAGGGCTACCTCCAGACACTTGACCTGCCCTATGTTGGCTGTGATGTTCTGGCATCGGCTGTGGGCATGGATAAATTCGTAATGAAGATACTCCTCAAGGACGCAGGCTTCCCTGTTCTGGACTGCTGCCGTTTCTCCTCATACGAGATAAACGAAATGGACAGAATGGTTGAGGAGGTCGAGAAGAAGTTCGGTTATCCCGTTATCGTAAAGCCTATCAATCTCGGCTCCAGTGTTGGTATCTCCAAGGGAAAGGACAGAGACAGCCTCATCAAGTCCATCGAGGAGGCTTTCGAGTTCGCTGACCGTATCCTCGTTGAGCCCTGCGTTGTTCAGCTTAAGGAGATAAACTGCGCTGTTGCAGGCGACAGCGAGTCCGCAGAGGCTTCCGTATGTGAGGAGCCCGTTCAGGCAAGCGGTGACGATATCCTCAGCTACGATCAGAAGTACGTCGGCGGCGGCAAGGGCGGCAGCAAGGGTATGGCTACTCTCAAGAGAAAGATCCCTGCCGAGATAACTCCCGAGCAGGACGAATTCATCAGAAAGACAGCAGTTGACGCATTCCGCTATCTGGGTCTCAACGGCGTTACCCGTATCGACTTCATGATAGATATGGCAACTGACAAGGTATACATAAATGAGATAAACACTATCCCCGGCTCTCTGGCGTTCTATCTCTGGGAGCCCAAGGGTGTGAAGTACACAGAGCTCCTCGAGAGACTTATCCAGCTCGCGCTCAAGCGTTACAGACAGGGCGAGAAGATAAGCTACACCTTTGACACCAATATCCTTTCAATGGGGGGAAGCTTCGGTTCAAAGGGCAGCAAGCGCTGAGAGCCGGCAGGAGCTTTAGTCGGAGGCTGATATGAGATTACCTTCATTTATCCCGAGAGCGACTAAGATATCACGGGAGGACATGGAAAATGCTACCTTCAATGACCGTATACTGAAACTGGATATACCGATGAAAGTGTTTGCTGTTATCGTCGCTGTTATCGTCGCGTCGGCTTTACTGATGAGCAGTGTCAGCCGCTCATCGGTAGTCACCATAGGGGAATTGATACTGGGCATCTTATTCTTTGGCATGATCGTGCTGCTTTTCGTTGCCGAATTTATTTCAAACACCATGGTAGTGATGGTGGACGGAAAGGTCGCGGAAATAATGTCGAGAAAAGGCGGAAAGGCGGAAGGCGGCCTGATATTCTGGGCAGTACTTATCTTTCTGTGGTTCCTCGGGCTTTTTCTGAAAGACAGAGGCAATGACAGCGGTATGCACCCCTTTTTTGCCTATGTGCTGGTATTTATCCTGAGACAGCTTTACAGATGTACTGTAAAGCCCCTCGGTACATTTATCGCCATATGGCTTAGGTATAAGCGGTGCAGTCAGCAGGTGCCCTCGAATTTTTTCAGAGAGGTAAACCTGTTTTCGGATGATCCCTCGGGGGAGGGAGCGATCGGGGTAACTATCCCCGTGTATTCCTACTGCTGCAACGATCAGTATTATGAGGTGATGATAAAGGACAAGGAATATCTGTCAGACCTCAGGGGTGAGCAGCCCGAGTTCTACGCTGACCCAAAGCATCCCGACAGGTTCTTTCTGTACAGCTATTTCAAGGTGGATACACTTCAGGCGTGGAACGCCATGCGGTCATTACTGTTGATCGCTCTGTTCACATCGCCGTATATAATTGCATTTATAAAGAACATTATCAAGTGAAAAACACAGGGCAGCTCGGAAAGCTGCCGGATATAGGGGGGCAGCAAGCGTCGGGCGCGGCTGCATTTAGGTGAAAAGAATGATAATACCAATTCTGCCAAGGGCAAAGGCAAATTATCTGTTCAATGACGAAGAAAAAGCAGCTGCAGAAAAGAATAATAAGATAAGGAACATGATCTTGAACTGTATATATGGCCTTGCTATGATAGGTGCAATAGCATCGTTCTTTATATTTCTTCCGGGTTTTATACTCTTCATCGGCGTTGTATTCATAGCCGCAAGCTTTGATCCCAGGACAAACGTAAATGTGGGATCTAATGTAACAGGCTACAGGACAATAAATGACAAAACTCAAAAGCGGATGATATCGATAATTCCGGGCATATGTATAATGACATTTGGGCTGTATTTGTCTCTGACAGCGTTCTTCGGTGTCAATACAATAAAGCTTTTGATCATATTCACAGATATCGCTGCGGTCATCGCCTTTCTTATCTTCGGCATAGGTCCTCTTATAAGGGCAGTTGCCGCGGAGAGCAGACGCCGCAGATGTACTGTGCCTGCAAAAGCAGAGTTTGTTTCATCGGATGTCATTGAGCCCGATAACGAAAGCGGCATCGGACCTATAGTAAAAGGCTGCTATTACTCATATTATTATATGGGTGACGGATACAAGCTGTATGTCAGCACAAAGGACGCAAAAAATATAGACTATAAGGGCGAATTTGACATTATGACAGACCCCGAGCACCCCGAAAGATACTATAACGAAAGGCTTATGAGATATGATCTCGGAAAGGCAGTAAAAAATGCAGTGCTCCTGCTTCTTGCGGCAGCTGCTGTCGTGACGTTCCTGTTCTTCGCATGGAAGATCGAGGCCAAATATCGAAAGGAGCCGCCAACAGCATTCGTGCTGAGCGAAGAATAGTCAGGATAAGCTGTTCAACAGCGTGCGTCGGCAAACGCTGTGCTCTGCCGAAGGTAGGAGGAGTCTGCAATGAAACTTCAATTGCTGCCAAAAGCTGAATGGATACCCTCAGATGAACGATCATCGCAGGGGCATGTCTACACCGAAAAGGGTATGGGCTTTAATATACCGACTAAGGTATTTTTAGTGCTTTTTATCTCAATGTTCCCGTTATTCTTTTTATTACCTGTTATAGCGATGTTTGTTTTCGGTTTAGTATGTATTCTTGCGGGTCTGAATAATACAGGGAGGCTCAAAAGCAACGGCAAAATTACAAAAAATACCCTGTGGAGCAGGACACCGGCCATTATGGCGGGGTTATTCATAATTATTATCGGTATTACCACCTTCTTTGAACTGAAAGATGACAAAAAAGGCGATGTGGTCTTCTTTGGCTGCATGAAGGTGCTCATAGCCGTCATAGCACTGCTGCTCATAGGAAGAGCTGTATTCCTTATCGTCACGGCTGCTGCCATATCTGCAAGGAAGAAGAGATGCACGGAGGCTGTTTTGGCGGAACTGACAGGCATGACAGTATCTCCTCTCGACCCCGATTCGGGCGGCGATGAGGAAAGCAACTTCATATACATATATAATTATGAGGGAAATGATTACCGTCTGATCGTGGATGGATTTACAACCGGTATTGAAAGGACAGGCGAACTTGAACTGTCGGTGGATCCCCAACAGCCCGAGTTCTGTTATTACAGGCAGATGTCCTTATACAACGGGAAAAAAATAAAAAAACTGATCTTCCTGATCATTTTCCTGCTGCTTTTTTCATCTCCTATGTGGGGAGCCATGCTGCTGATGAAGTATTACTGAACATAAATATAAAAACTTTAAGGAGGGTTTGAAAATGACCGAAAAAGAAAAACAACAGGCGGGAGAGCTTTACAACGCCGATGACAGAGAACTGGTAAATGAAAGGATAAAGGCTAAAAAGCTCTGCTCGGAGTACAATGCCGTTGAGTGCAACGATTTCCAGAAGAGGGAGAGGATACTCGAAAGGCTTCTGGCTATGAAGGGAAAGAAGACCGTTATCGAGCCCAATTTCTTCTGCGACTACGGATACAATATCCTTCTCGGAGATAACTTCTACTCAAATCACAATCTTGTTATCCTTGATTGTGCTCAGGTGGTCTTCGGCGATAATATCTTTATCGGTCCCAACTGCGGTTTCTATACCGCGGAGCACCCTGTTGACGCAGCTCTCAGAAATCAGGGGCTTGAATACGCAAAGCCCATAACCGTAGGAGACAATGTGTGGATAGGCGGCGGTGTCAATGTCATCGGCGGAGTTACTATCGGCGACAATGTCGTTATCGGAGCAGGCAGCGTTGTTACAAAGGATATACCCTCAAACTGTGTGGCAGCAGGAAATCCCTGCCGTGTCATCAGGACACTGGAGCCCCTTCCCGAGGAACCTGCCAAGGCTCCCGAGGAGAAAAAGGCGGCAGCCCCCGAAAACAGCGGTATGCACGGCAGTATCAGACCTGCCGAGCCTCCTCGCAGAAGGCACATTGAGCTGACAAGAGTGGATGATCCCCGAAATAACGGAGGAGCTCCCGACAGAAGAAAATAACTGACGAAAGAAGGCTGATCCATGAACACTCTGCACTTCAAATATGCAGTAGAGATCGAGAAAACACGTTCAATAACCCAGGCTGCCGAAAATCTTTATATGGCTCAGCCTAATCTGAGCAAGGCGATAAAGGAGCTTGAGAGCAATCTGGGCATAACCATATTCAGACGTACCTCGAAGGGCGTTATCCCCACCGATCAGGGACTCAAATTCCTTGAATATGCCAAGCAGATACTCATACAGATAGACAATATGGAGGCGATACACTCCCCCGACAAGCCGAAAAACAGCCGACTCCGCATATCCGTGCCGAGAACGGGCTATATCTCAAAGGCTTTCTCGGACTACATCGCTTCACTGAATACTCCCGAGGATATGGAGATATTCTTCTGCGAGACCAATTCTCTGAGAACCATCGAGAATGTCCGCGAAAACGGCTATGACTTCGGCGTTATCCGCTATAATACGGCACATGAGAAGTACTTTTCCGACTTCCTCGCCGAGAAAAATCTTGACGGCAAGCTCCTGTGGGAGTTCAGTATGCTGGCGGTAATGTCTGCCGAGCACCCTGCCGCAGATGCCGAGTCCATAACCTATGCGGACCTGTCCTGCAACTACACCGAGCTGGGTCAGGGCGACGATGCAGTCCCCTATGTTTCGGGAGCTGTTGAGAAGCTCTACGCCGCAAACCGTCCTGCGGACGTTCCCGTGAGAAAGGTGTGTATGTACGACCGCGGAAGCGCTCTGGACTTCCTGCTGACCGTACCTCAGGCTTATATGCTGGACTCTCCCATGCCTGCGGAGCTCTGCGGAAAGTACGGACTGGTGCAGAGAAAGTGCTCATTCCCCGACAACAGCTTCAAGGACATGATAATCTACGCCTCGGGGCACAAGCTCTCGGACAACGAGCTGAAGCTGGTAAACAGGCTCTATGAGGTAAGGAACGAAAGTGCCTTTGCGGAGTACAAATAATATATAACATCGGGAATGCTGCTATTCTCAAAAAGAATAGCATATTTCCCGAAAACATACCGATAAAAAGGGCAGCATAAAGCTGCCCTTTTTCATAATTCCCATTCTTTTCCGTCCTCGGCAGGGCTTTTTCTGACAATCGTCAGCACGGGAATCATTACACGAATATCGATATCGGAATATCGATATTCCGCTGTTATATTTGTGCAACATGGTTTTGTGTGATATAATATTGAATATATCAATGCTGAGCCTGTATCTGCGGCGGTCAATGGGGACGGCTGCGGAAGTGACCCGCGCAGCAAATCTATTGCAAGGAAGGTATGGACTATGTTTGAAATTCTTGAAAAAAGAAGCCTCAACCCCACTGTTACCCTCATGCGTATAAATGCTCCCAAGGTAGCAAGGAAGGCTGAACCCGGACAGTTCATAATTTTAAGGACAGACGCCGACGGAGAGCGTATCCCCCTCACTATCGCTGATTTCGACCGCGAGAAGGGCTCCGTTACTATCATTTTCCAGATAGTTGGCGCTACAACAGAAAAGCTCAATCACCTCAATGAGGGCGACTGCCTTCAGGACTTCGTTGGTCCCCTCGGCAGAGCCACAGAGACAGAGGGTCTGAAGAAGGTCGCTGTCGTAGGCGGCGGCGTAGGCTGCGCTATCGCTTACCCCGTGGCAAAGAAGCTCCACGAGCTTGGCGTTGAGGTGCATTCGATAGTTGGTTTCAGAAACAAGGACCTCGTTATCCTCGAGGACGAGTTCAGAGCTTCCAGCTCTAAGTTCGTGCTCATGAGCGACGACGGTACAGCAGGCGAGAAGGGTCTCGTTACAGACGCCCTCAAGAAGCTCATCGAAAGCGGCGAGAAGTATGACAGAGTCATCACTATCGGACCCCTTATCATGATGAAGTTCGTCTGTCGTCTCACCAAGGAGTACGAGATACCCACAGTTGCTTCCATGAACCCCATTATGATAGACGGTACGGGAATGTGCGGCGGCTGCCGCCTTACTGTCGGCGGTCAGACAAAGTTTGCCTGCGTTGACGGTCCCGAATTTGACGGTCATCTCATAGACTTCGACGAGGCTATGGCAAGAGGTGCTATGTATAAGCCCTTTGAGCGCCACGCCTATGAGGAAGCCTGCAATCTGTTCAAGGAGGTAAAGTGATATGCCTAATATGTCGCCTACAAGAAACGAGATGCCTGTACAGGCTCCCGATGTGAGAAACAAGAACTTCAGTGAGGTAGCTCTCGGATATACCGAGGAGCAGGCTATCGACGAGGCTAAGAGATGCCTCGGCTGCAAGAACAAGCCCTGCTCAACAGGCTGCCCCGTACAGATAGATATCCCTGCCTTCATCGCTCAGGTGGCTGAGGGCAATTTCGCAGAGGCTTACAAGATAATCACAAAGTCAAGCTCGCTTCCTGCTGTCTGCGGCAGAGTATGTCCTCAGGAGACACAGTGCGAGAGCAAGTGCGTAAGAGGTAAAAAGGGCGAGCCCATTGCTATCGGCAGACTGGAGCGCTTCGTGGCTGACTGGCATAATGCACAGCCCGAGGCTCCCGTAGAGAAGCCCGCTCCCAACGGTCACAAGGCTGCTGTTATCGGTTCGGGTCCTTCTGGTCTTGCCTGCGCAGGCGACCTTGCAAAGAAGGGCTATGATGTTACTATATTCGAGGCTCTCCATGTTGCAGGAGGAGTTCTCTCCTACGGTATTCCCGAGTTCAGACTTCCCAAGTCCATCGTTCAGAAGGAAATAGGCGGTCTCAAGGCTCTGGGCGTAAAGGTTGAGACAAATACTGTTGTCGGCAAGACTATCTCCGTTGACGAGCTTATGAAGGAGGAGGGCTTCGAGAGCATTTTCATCGGCTCAGGCGCAGGTCTTCCCAGATTTATGAACATCAAGGGCGAGAACCTCAACGGCGTTTACTCAGCTAACGAGTTCCTCACCCGTATCAACCTTATGAAGGCTTATAAAGAGGGCAGCGCTACTCCCATCAAGGCAGGCACAAAGGCTGTTATCGTAGGCGGCGGAAACGTTGCCATGGACGCAGCCCGCTGTGCAAAGAGACTGGGCGCTGAGGTCTATATAGTATACAGACGTACAGAGGCTGAGCTCCCTGCAAGAGCAGAGGAGGTCGAGCACGCCAAGGAAGAGGGCATCATCTTCAAGTTCCTCACCAACCCCGTTGAGATAGAGGCTACTGAGGACGGCTGGGTAAAGAGCGTTCACTGCCAGCAGATGGAGCTCTCGGAGCCCGACGCTTCAGGCAGAGCAAAGCCCGTTCCCATAGAGGGCGCCTTCATCGATATCGAGGCTGACTGCGTTATCATGTCCATCGGTACCTCGCCCAATCCTCTTATCAAGTCCACGACAGAGGGCCTTGACACCCAGAAGTGGGGCGGTATCATCGCTGACGAGGACGGTCTTACTTCCAAGGAGGGCGTTTACGCAGGCGGAGACGCCGTAACAGGCGCGGCTACCGTTATCCTCGCTATGGGAGCAGGCAAGAAGGCTGCGGCAGCTATGGACAAGTATATGCAGAGCAAGTGAGCCTTCCCCACGGAGGTATGATATGACCAAGAATATTACCTCACAGACCCTTTCGCGGCTCCCCATGTACTTCAACTACCTCGATTCGCTCCCCGAGGAGCGCAAAAAGGGCAATATATCTGCCACAGCCATTGCAGAAGCCCTCGGGCTCAACGACGTGCAGGTCAGAAAGGACCTCGCTTCCGTCAGCAGCGGCGGCAGACCCAAGGTGGGATACTCCACAGCCGAGCTTATCGGCGATATCGGAAAGTTTCTCGGCTTTGCCAACCATGACAGGGTCGTGGTGGCAGGCATGGGCAATTTCGGCAGAGCTATGCTGGAATATAACGGCTTTGAGGCTTACGGCTTCGATATCGTATGCGGCTTTGACTGCAACAAGGAAAGGGTGGGCAGCTCCATCAACGGCAAGCCTGTCCGCCATATCGACGAGCTTGAAAGCTTCTGCAAGGAAAACGATATAACTATCGGCATAATCACCGTGCCCGAGACCGCGGCACAGGAGGTCTGTGACCGTATGGCTGAGGCAGGGATACGCTTTATCCTCAACTTCGCCGCAGTACATCTCAACGCTCCCAAGGGCGTTGCGGTACATAACGAGAATATTTCCCTGACCCTTGCTATGCTTGCAAGGTGCAGCGCGAGCTGAGCCGGCTCGACCGCAGCCACGTTGACGTTCGCAAGCTTACTTACATTATCATAACCAATAATTGTACATCGCTTACGGCGCTGTGAAGATATTGATAAAAAAGGGACTGCTTTAAGAGGAACACCCATATAGAATTTTTGCCCCTGTGCGGTTTTATAACGCTCAGGGGCATTTTGTGATAAACGGTGAATAGTTGCGGAGCCGCCTTCGGCGACAGGATTTAAATATTGTGAGCGGAGCGAACACATTGGCTCTTCACTCTCAGCACTTGCGCGGCGGTAATGTCCGCCCGACAATAAAGCGTCGAATCCGCTCCCTAACGGCTGATGGCTAAGGGCTTAAATCGGAATTTTGCAAAGCAAAATTCCGATTTTTCTATGCCGTTTTATAAGAGGGAACAAACTTCAACAGCCTGATTTTTGCAATTTCCCCAAAATTGTACTGATCGTAAAAGCGATTTTTTATATTGCAATTTGTTGCGATTTATGTTATTATATAAGGTAAGAAGTTGCGCCATGACGTTTCATGGCAAATATATCAACGTACATTTTTCTGTGTACGGGTCAGGAGAATAATATGCCAAAAAGACAGGATATCAACAAGATCATGATTATCGGCTCGGGTCCTATCATAATAGGACAGGCTTGTGAGTTCGACTATTCGGGTACTCAGGCCTGTAAGGCTCTGCGAAAGCTGGGCTATGAGATAGTTCTCGTAAACTCTAACCCCGCTACTATAATGACAGACCCTGATGTTGCGGATATCACCTACATCGAACCCCTTAATCTGGAAAGACTTACCCAGATCATCGAGAAAGAGCACCCCGATGCTCTCCTCCCCAATCTGGGCGGACAGTCGGGTCTTAACCTCTGCTCCGAGCTGGACAAGGCAGGCGTGCTCAAGAAGTACAATGTTCAGGTAATAGGCGTTCAGGTAGACGCTATCGAGCGCGGTGAGGACCGTATCGAGTTCAAGAACGCTATGAGCGCTCTCGGCATCGGTATGCCCAGGAGCGAGGTCGCTTACTCCGTTGACGAGGCTGTAAAGATAGCTGAGAAGCTGAAATATCCTGTAGTTCTCCGTCCTGCCTACACCATGGGCGGCGCAGGCGGCGGAATGGTATACAATGTAGACGAGCTGAAGGTCGTATGTGCAAGAGGTCTTCAGGCTTCACTGGTAGGACAGGTCCTCGTTGAGGAATGTATCTTCGGCTGGGAGGAGCTTGAGCTTGAGGTAGTCCGCGACGCTGATAACAACAAGATCACAGTATGCTTCATCGAGAACATCGATCCTATCGGCGTTCACACAGGTGATTCATTCTGCTCCGCACCTATGCTCACCATCCCCGAGGACGTTCAGAAGGAGCTCCAGGAGATGTCATACAGGATCATCGAGTCTATCGAGGTTATCGGCGGCTGTAACTGCCAGTTTGCAAGAGATCCCGAGACAGGACGCATCGTCGTTATCGAGATCAACCCCAGAACTTCACGTTCTTCCGCACTTGCTTCCAAGGCAACAGGCTTCCCCATCGCTCTCGTTTCAGCTATGCTCGCCTGCGGTCTCACACTGAAGGATATCCCCTGCGGCAAGTACGGCACTCTTGACAAGTACGTTCCCGACGGAGATTATATAGTTATCAAGTTCGCTCGCTGGGCTTTCGAGAAGTTCAAGGGCGCAGAGGACAAGCTGGGCACTCAGATGAAAGCTGTCGGCGAGGTAATGAGCATCGGCAAGACCTACAAGGAGGCTTTCCAGAAGGCTATCCGCTCACTGGAGACAGGCAGATACGGTCTCGGCTTCGCAAAGAACTTCAACAGTATGTCCAAGGAGGAGCTCCTTTCAGAGCTTCGCTTCCCCACCAGCGAGAGACAGTTCGTTATGTATGAGGCTCTCCGCAAGGGCGCAACTATTGACGAGCTCCACGAGCTCACTAAGATAAAGAAGTACTTCATCGAGCAGATGAAGGAGCTTGTTGACGAGGAGGAGGCTCTCCTTGCAAACAAGGGCTCGGTTCCTGCTGCTGACGCACTGAAGCAGGCTAAGCTGGACGGCTTCTCAGACCGCTACCTCAGCTCTCTCCTTGATGTTACCGAGGAGGAGATCAGAAATGCCCGCATGGCTATCGGCGTCAAGGAAGCATGGGAGGGCGTTCATGTAAGCGGTACAGAGAATGCATCTTACTACTACTCAACATATCACCTTGACGAGGACAAGAGCCCCGTAAGCACCGAAAAGCCCAAGATCATGATCCTCGGCGGCGGTCCCAACAGAATTGGTCAGGGTATCGAATTCGACTACTGCTGCGTTCACGCTGCACTTGCTCTGAAGAAGCTGGGCTTTGAGTCCATTATCGTAAACTGCAACCCCGAGACAGTTTCCACTGACTATGATACATCGGATAAGCTCTATTTCGAGCCCCTTACTCTTGAGGACGTTCTCGCTATCCACGAGAAGGAAAAGCCCGTTGGCGTTATCGCTCAGTTCGGCGGACAGACTCCTCTCAACCTTGCAAACGACCTGAAGAAGTACGGCGTAAATATCCTCGGTACAACTCCCGAGACCATCGACCTTGCCGAGGACAGAGACCACTTCCGCGCTATGATGGACAAGCTGGGCATTCCTATGCCTGAGGCAGGCATGGCTGTAAACGCTGACGAGGCTATCGCTATCGCAAACAAGATCGGCTATCCTGTTATGGTTCGTCCTTCCTACGTTCTCGGCGGACGCGGAATGGAGATCGTTCACGATGACGAGATGATGAGAGTTTACATGAATGCTGCTGTCGGCGTAACTCCTGACAGACCCATCCTCATCGACCGCTTCCTCAACCACGCTACAGAGTGCGAGGCTGACGCTATCTCGGACGGAACACACTGCTTCGTTCCTTGTGTTATGGAGCATATCGAGCTGGCAGGCGTACATTCGGGCGACTCCGCTTGTATCCTGCCCTCAAAGAACCTGACAGAAAAGCAGGTAGCTACCATCAAGGAGTACACAAAGAAGATCGCTGTTGAGATGAACGTCTGCGGTCTTATGAATATGCAGTACGCTATCGAAGGCGATACGGTTTACGTTCTCGAGGCTAATCCCCGTGCATCAAGAACAGTTCCGCTGGTATCAAAGGTATGCGACATCAACATGGTCCGTATCGCAACAGATATCATCACTTCAAAGCTCACAGGCAGACCCTCACCCGTTCCCGAGCTCAAGGATAAGCAGATCGGTCACTACGGCGTAAAGGAAGCTGTATTCCCCTTCAATATGTTCCCGGAGGTAGATCCTCTCCTTGGACCCGAGATGCGTTCAACAGGCGAAGTTCTCGGTATATCACCTTCATTCGGCGAGGCTTACTACAAGGCTCAGGAGGCTACAAAGAACAAGCTTCCTCTCGAGGGAACAGTTCTCCTCAGCGTATGCGACAGGGACAAGCCCGAGCTTGTTGACATCGCCAAGTCCTTCCACGAGCTTGGATTCAAGGTCATCGCAACAGGCAAGAGCTATGAGATGATCAAGGAAGCAGGTATCCCCTGCGAGAAGATCTTCAAGATCTACGAGGGACGTCCCAATATCGCTGACCAGATCGCAAACGGCGAGATACAGATGATAATCAATACTCCCGCAGGCAAGACAAGTGCTCACGACGACAGCTATATCAGAAAGGCTGCTATCAAGCACAGAGTTCCCTACATGACAACTATGGCTGCTGCTAAGGCAAGTGCAGAGGGAATCAAGGCTATCAAGAACAATACTCACCTTGGCGTAAAGTCTCTCCAGGCTCACCACGCTGACATAAAGTAAGCCATTACTTCATACGATCAAAAACAAGTCTTTCAGGCTGTGCCTTGAACGTAAGGCGCAGCCTGTCCTGCATCGGATAATGTTCCGATAAAAGTGCAGGATACCAAGGAGCTAAAAAGCAATGGATAACAATTACAATAACGATCAGAATAATTCAGGCGGTGCTGAGCCTGAGCCGCAGTACGGCGGTCAGCACAGCTTTAAAGGCAATATATCAGCACAGTACGACACTCAGTCTGTCGGCAGCTATGATCCTCAGCAGAGCACTCCGAACTATGGCGGCGCTCCCGTGAACGGCGGTTACTCAGACGCACAGCAGAGCGATCCGAACTATGGCGGAGCTCCCGTGAACGGCGGTTACTCAAATGCACAGCAGAGCGCTCCGAACTACGGCGGAGCTCCCATGAACGGCGGCTACTCGGACGCGCAGCAGAGTGCTCCGAACTATGGCGGCGCTCCAATGAACGGCGGCTACTCAAATGCACAGCAGAGTGCTCCGAATTACGGCGGTGCTCCCATGAACGGCGGTTACTCAAATGCACAGCAGAGTGCTCCAAATTACGGCGGAGCTCCCATGAACGGCGGCTACGGATATCCCAACGGACAGCCCTACCCAGCGCCGAATTATTACGGTGGCTTCAAAGACCCCTATGGACAGCCTGTTCCCGACGAAAGCGGCGGAAGAGGTATAGCTGCACTGGTAGTCGGCATTCTCAGCTGGCTTGATTGGTGTATTCCTGTTCTGGGGCTTTGTACCAGCCTCATCGGACTGATACTCGGCATTCAGGGACGCAAAGGCGGAAAAAAGGGCCTTGCTATTGCAGGAATAGTTCTTTCCTCTATAAGCGGCTTGTTTGGTGTATTTTTCAATATAGGCTTTGTGATAAGGATAATACAGGAAGCCTCCGGCGTATAAAAGTCAAAGGAGTTTAGTGTTATGGATAATAATTACAATAATGACCCCAACAACTTAGGCGGACAGAATAACGCCCCCTACGGACAGAACAGCGGCTATTCAAATGCACAGCAGAATAACCAGTACGGACAGAACGGTTACAATGCTCCCTACGGGCAGAACAGCGGTTATTCAAATGCACAGCAGAATAACCAGTACGGACAGAATGGGTACAATGATCCCTATGGACAGAATCCCTACAATAATGCTCCTGATTTCTACGGCAACGTGAATATGGGATACGGAAGCGAGAACGACGGCAAGGCTGTAGGAGCACTTGTATGCGGAATACTGGCTTGTATTTTCTGGTGTCTGCCTATCGCAGGAATCCCCCTTTCCATCGTAGCTATCACCCTCGGCAACAAGGGCAAGGAGTCGAACAAGGCAGGTATGGGCAAGGCAGGTTTAATAATGGGCTGTATCGGTCTTGGATTATCTCTCCTCAATTCCGTTGCAGGAGTATTTATGAGACTGTAATTGAAAGATTATAAAAAAGCCGTCACTTTAAGAGTAGTACTTATATAGAAGTTTATATGTAATTATTGGAGGAAAAAACCTTTCTGAGGAAAGGTTCTTTTCCCCCAAGCCCCCTTTTTCCAAAGACTTTATAACTGAATTTAGCCCCGACAGGGCGCTCTTCACAAGATGTGAAAATCAGTAATAATACTGAGAGCGCCCTGTTTGGGCTAAATTTAATGCTGAAAGTTTTAGGAAAGGAGTTTGAGGAAGAACCCTTTTTCAAAAGGGTTTTCCTCAATATCACTTGTAAAACTTCTATAAGAGTGTTGCTCTTAAGTGACGGCTTTTTTATGCCATGACAAACAAAAAGCCTCCGCAGCAGCGGAGGTCTTTATGTAATACAGGATAATTACTTCTTTTCCTTGAGCAGGTCTCTGATCTCGGTGAGAAGAACTTCTTCCTTCGGAGGCTCTGCGGGCTTTTCTTCTTCCTTCTTCTTGCCAAGGCTCATGAGCTTGTTTACAGCCTTTACCATGAGGAAGATGCAGAATGCCATGATGAGGAAGTTGATGATAGCTGTTACGAAGTGACCCCAGTTGAGGTACTGACCTGTGTCGCCGAGCTTGATCTTACCTGCTACTTCAGCGCCGCCGATGCAAGCGATAAGGGGGTTGATGAAATCTTCTGTGAGAGCAGTAACGATGTTACCGAAAGCTGCACCGATGATAACGCCGACTGCCATGTCCATAACGTTGCCCTTGAGTGCGAATTCCTTGAATTCCTGTAAAAACTTCTTCATTTTTTACAACATCTCCTTAATATGAAAATTATGATTTATTAAATTTCCGGCAAGCCGGGAATTTCCACCTGTTTTTGGGTTTTCTTCGCCTTCATGGACTCGGGGAGCTCTATGGCGTCGATCTCGTCGTTGTAGGTCTTGGGTTTCTTTGGCATAGCCTGAACAGCGTGGTCTGCCTGTGCCATAAGAGCCTCTCTATGCTCGGTCACATTGGCTTCCAGCTCGTCTGCGTTGGCTTTGTCGGCCTTGTTCATGATATTCCACGACTTTGACTTCTCGTGTACGCGGAGCTCGCTTGCGTCAACGTCCTTTGTGGCGCTCATATAGTCTATATGCTTTTCCTGCTTTTTGGCTTCAAGCTGGTCGGGATCGGCTATACCTGCTGCCTTCATATAGAACTTGTTGAACTTTGCAGGCTCATTCTTTCTGAGCTTGCTTGCGTCCACAAGGGGCGTATCGTTCATATAGGCGTCCTTTTTCTTCTCGAAGCGCTTCATGCCCTCGATCTCGTCGCCGCGCTTTCCGAAGAAGTCGTCGGCAGAGTCCACCTCTGCGTGTTCGGTAGCCTTTCCGCCGTCGAAGAACTCCCAGAAATCATCGGGCACCTCCACCTTTTCCTTATCCTCTGCGGGAGGCGGAGGAGGGATAGGCTTCAGGGGCTTTAACGGCGCTGCCTGCATACCTGCCATCTGTCCCATGGGAGCGCCCTCGTGAGTATCAGGAGCCTGGGGTTGACCGTACATCATGGGCTGACCGTAAATAGGCATACCGTTGGGGTCGTAGCCGATTATCTGGGGCTGACCGTACATCATGGGCTGACCGTAGACAGGCATACCATTGGGGTCATAGCCGATTATCTGGGGCTGACCATACATCATGGGCTGACCGTACATGGGCATACCGTTCTGATCGTAGCCGACTATCTGAGGCTGACCGTACATCATAGGCTGACCGTACATGGGCATACCGTTCATCTGCTGAGAACCATTCTGCTGAGGAAGTCCCTGCATACCGCCCTGAGGAGGTACGGCGTTCATCATGCCCTGCTGAGGGGGGATACCCTGCATACCGTTCTGAGTAGGCATACCGTTCATCATGGGCTGCTGAGGGGAAAGTCCCTGCATACCGCCCTGAGGAGATACGGCATTCATCATGCCCTGCTGAGGGGGGAGTCCCTGCATACCGCCCTGAGGAGGCATACCGTTCATCATGCCCTGCTGGGGAGGAAGTCCCTGCATACTGCCCTGAGGAGGCATACCGTTCATCATACCCTGACGGGAAGCCGTGTGCATATTGTTCTGTGGGCGCATCATGCCCTGATTGTTTAACTGAGCCTGTCTTACAGCCCTTGACTGCTCGGGGAGTGTAACTCGTCCTGTATCGAGCTTGGGGATAAAGGGCTCGTCGAAGCTGCTGAAATCGAACTCCTCATCTGAGTCGTTCAGCTCATCGGCGGTATAAAGATCGGAAGAAGACTCGCGCGAAGGTGTGTCACTAATTGTAAATGTTCCGCTTCCGAAGGTGTAGCCACCCGAAGCAGGATCTTCTTCAGAATGATATCCGCCCATATCGACCTGTTCAATATTGATATCCTGCGGATCTTCAAGATTGACTCCGCATTTTACGCAAAATCTGAAACCCGCTTCGTTATCAGTTCCGCATCGGGGACATTTCATAGAAATCACTCCTTATAGTGAAAATACAGTGATTTTATAGAAAAAACGAAACAGGCGGTACCCAAATGCCGCCCGCAGCAAGCTGTGCCCATACTTTCACAATATACATTATAGCATTAATTTAATTCTTTTTCAAGTGCTTACATAAAAGATTGTGCAATACAGCTTTAAAATATACCTGCTTTTTGTACAGATTACCACTATATGACGGAGATATGAGGCTTTTAGCTAAATATATGGGATTTTAAGCAGCTGTATGAGGGGAAACTTTTTGTGAAAACAGTACAATCAAACATGGCGGATATCAGTTTGCATACAGCAGAATTACAAAGATGTTCCCCAACCTCTATATTTTCACAGAGAAATATGGTATAATGCTTATTAGACGCGTGTGTTTATACGGTCTGATATATTTTATGGTTCCGATATTCGTAGAAAAAGAGAGATAAAAAGAACAAAAGTAAACGGAGTTATTCAGACTCCCTATTTCAGCTGCACAGGCAGCGGATTGGAGCAGAACATATGTCAAAGCAGAAGATCAGCAAGGAAAAAAGCATAAGGCGTGCCAAAACTATGACAGAAGCTGTCATCAGCCTCGTACTTGTAGGCACCTGCGCTTTTTTTGTAAAGAATACCTTTTCCAATATGAAGGACGTAGGTTCGTCGCCTTACTTCGACCAGAACGATATAGAGATCCCCGATACTACGGACGTTACTGTACCCGACCCGAACCAGACTATCTATGAGTCATTTCAGGTAGATACAACGGACAAGTTCAAGGGCGATCTCATCCTTGTGAATGAGGAGCACCAGTATTTCGGCGGCGATGAGGACCTTGTCAGCATAACCGATATGAACTATGAAAACGAGATCAGCTGCTTTACCGCTGTTGACTCTACCTATACCATTCTCAGACATGTCTACGGTCCTATGGCAGAGATGATTCAGGACTTCTACGATAAGTACAACAACGATACCCTTATAATATACGGTTCGTACAGAACTACCGAGTTCCAGCAGCAGCTCTACGAGGACGACCTTGCCCAGTCGGACGACGGAGAGTCCACAAGAGTCGCAAAGCCCGGATTCAGCGAGCACGAAACAGGTCTTGCATTTGACTTTACCGAGTCGGTGAACCACGATTATAATGGTACGGGCGACTTCGCATGGATAAACGCAAACTGCTTCAAATACGGCTTTATCGTCAGATATACCGAGGCAAAGCAGAGACTGACCAAGATACAGGACGAGCCTTGGCACTTCCGCTATGTTGGCATTCCCCATGCTTATTACATGGACAGCAAGGACCTCTGCCTTGAGGAGTACATCGACCTCGTCCGCGAGCACCCATATGACGGAGAACATCTTGAGTTCTCAGACAACGACGGAAATGACTATGAGGTTTATTTCGTTGCCTCCGATGACGGCTCCGAAAAGACCACAGTGCCCGTTCCCACAGGTACAAGATATGAGATATCCGGCAACAATGTGGACGGCTTCATCGTAACAGTATATAAGGGTCAGAAGCCCGTTGTGGAGGAAGCTCCCACAAAGTCATTCGAGGACAGCGAGACCTCCGATGAGGATACTGACAGCGAGGAGACCGGGGACAGCGCTGACGAGAGCAGCGACGGCGAGGACTATTGATAATATTTCCTATGAAGTTATTGCCCGAGGGTGGTTTTGGAACCGCCTTCGGGCTTATGTTTTGTGTGAAAAAAGTGCTGTGTAAAATAGTTATTTTTGTTGGTACAAGCTAACAATAAGTGAGATTTCAACGTATTGCAGGCAAAAAGTGCAGATTAATAATTTTTGATAAAAACTTGACATCCGGATTTTTTTATGGTATAATGCATATGTCAAAGGTTCA
The DNA here is from genome assembly GCF_900116855.1 of Ruminococcus flavefaciens. GTDB lineage: Bacteria > Bacillota > Clostridia > Oscillospirales > Ruminococcaceae > Ruminococcus > Ruminococcus flavefaciens_R. The sequence goes on along the minus strand of NZ_UETD01000012.1, from coordinate 42,915 downwards.
AAAGAACTCGTACAGAGTTATTCGGAACTTGTTTGATCAATGATTAGGAGGATTTTTACCATGAAAAAGTTATTATGTTTATCAACCGCTCTTCTTTGCCTCTCTGCAAGCCTTTTCAGCTGCGGAGATAAGAAGGATTCATCATCCAAGGATGCTGAGACTACTACTGCTGCAACAACTGCCGCAGATACCACAGCTGAGGATACTACAGCCGAGAAGAAGGCTGAGGGAGATGCTGATGTTTCCGATTATCTCGGCAAGTGGGAGTGCAAGGAGATCGTTATCGACGGCGAGAAGTCAGATAACTTCTACGGAATGGATGCATTTGCACTGTTCCAGATCGAGCTCCTCGAAGACGGCAAGGCTAATTTCTTCTCGTCCCTTGAGTTCAAGGAGAAATATGAGTTTACCGAGATCGAGTGGGAGCTTACAGATGATGGCAACATCAAGCTCATCGACGAGGAATTCTCTGACGAGGAGGATGACTTCGATATGTCACTGAAGGACGGAAAGCTTGTTATGGATATGAGTGATGATGAAAGTGAGTTCGTTGCTTACCTTGAAAAGGTCAACGAGTTCAGTGAGATCCCTGAGGACGAGGAATTCTCCTTCGATTTCTCAACTGAAGGCGATTTTGAGTTCGATGAAGAGGACTTCGACACTACAGTAACAGAAGCAAACTAATAACCGAAAATAGAAAGTGTGTTCAGAAAAAACGGCGGTCGCTCCGCCGTTTTTTTCTGTCAGGCGAAAAATATGGTCTCCCCCTTGACTTTTTTCTGCTGATATTGTATAATTATACTGTTAAGGGTATGGCTTCTGCGGACAGTTCGTGAAATTGGCTTGCCGTGGAAGAAATACAGAGCAATGGGAGCGAAAGCGAAGCAGTGCGACTTATTTCTGACTGACAATGAGCAGGTCTCGGACTGAAAATAAAGCGACAGCCGTGCAGTACCTTACAAATTCAAAAATATAATATGCTTGTGTAGCACAGCTCCCCGTGCAGCGAATTTGCTGAGCAGACGACCGCTGCC
>NZ_UETD01000012.1:0-41582 GCF_900116855.1 Ruminococcus flavefaciens | reverse complement strand
AGCACCCTTACAAATTCAAAAATTTAAAAATGCTTGTGTAGCACAGCTCCCCGTGCAGCGAATTTGCTGAGCAGACGACCGCTGCCAGTGGCAGAGGAAGGGAGCCTGCGAAGGAAAGAAATATGGAGCAATGGGAGCGTAAGCGAAGCAGTACGACTTATTTCTGACCGACAATGAGCAGGTCTCGGACTGAAAATAAAGCGACAACCGTGCAGCTCCTTACAAAATTCAAAAATTTAATAATGCTTGTGTAGCACAGTTGGTAGTGCAGCGCATTCGTAATGCGCAGGTCTCGGACTGATTATAAAGCGACAACCGTGCAGCACCTTACAAATTCAAAAATTTAATAATGCTAGTGTAGCACAGTTGGTAGTGCAGCTCATTCGTAATGAGCAGGTCGCCCGTTCGAGTCGGGTCACTAGCTCCAATTATAAACCGCTTAGAATAGCCTTCTAAGCGGTTTTTGCTTTGCCTCCCTTTCATTTTGACCTTGGATTGCTTATAAAACGACCGTTGATAATAATTCACATATATTCAGCGTCATCTATTGATTAATTGTGCGAAATATGGTATAATTGTTATAAAAACAGAGCTACTATAAAACTAATATTCAGTAGATATAATATGTGACCTTTGTGACGGAATAAAAAGGTTTCAAGAAAAGCATTTTATGAATTTGTAGAAGGTTACATATGTCGTTCATCACTATTTATTATGCCGGATTGGAGAAATATTATGGATATAAAAATTATCGAGTTAAACGAAATAATAGAAGTGTGCGAAAACTTGGTTCAAAAAATACGTTTATATGGCGAAGCTCAAACTGGCGATGAATTATATGAAAGATATAAGTTGCTTGTAAAAGAATTTTACAAAAAGTACAATTTGAGTCACACTACCTCAAATCAAATGGCTTCTGTACTAAAGACCATTAACGATTATCACTGGGAAGGTAGAACATACACTGTAAATATATTAGAAGCAAATATAATTCTAAAAGCAGTAATATGTTTAAAAGAATTGCTATTTCCAGGTTTGTTTGAAAAAATATTTATAAGTCATAGAGAAAAAGATAAAGATCAAATCGCTGCCCTAATGGAATTATTATATGCCATAGGTATACCACGTCCAAGTCAAGGAGAAGACGGTTGTATTTTTTGTTCTTCACATCCAGATGCGTATATTGAAAACGGCAGAATGATTGACGATGAGATTTTGAAGCAATTCCATAGCAAACAAAACGTATTTTTCATTTTATGGTATACTGATAACTATTTTGAAAGTCAGGCTTGTTTAAATGAAATGGGTGCTGTATGGGCAATGAAAAAGACTTATCAGGAAATATTGATGCCTGGATTTGATAGGAATAAAATAGGCGGATTACTTCCTAAAGAAAAAATAGATTTCAAAGCTAACGACAAATTTCGACTTAATACATTTAAATCTCAGATTGAGCAGATGTTTAACTTGCAACCATTAAAACAGAACACTTGGGAGATCGCAAGGGATGCATTCATTAATAAAATTGATAAACTAGCAATAAATAAACAGAGTTAATTTGATAAGCAGTTGCAATGATTAGGAGGCGATATATATGTTACAATTAATCAATCAACCGTTTGACGGTCAATTAGGAAACATTCTTATAGATAAGCTTTCTGAAGATAAATACAAAGCTTTTGTTATTGTATCAGCTTTTGCGAAAAATAGTGGCGTTCTTAGACTAAAAGATTCTATAAAGGAGTTCCGCGATAAAAGCAGTAAAATACAAGCCTTCATTGGAATTGACGCACACGGAACTTCTTATTGAGATAGACTTCCTGATTCCCAACAACAGCAAGCTTAAATACAAGATGTTCCCGATAGAGGTCAAGTCAGGCAAGAAATATTCGGCAGGGGCGCTCAAACGCTACAATGAGAAGTTTAAGGTTCGGATAGGCGAGTGCTATGTGATACACCCACGTACTTTCAGCTTCAAGGAGGACATTGTTTGCATACCGTCTTATATGATGCTTTGCTTATAACAAAAACACTGAGCCCTCGCAAATTTGCACTGTGAGGTTTTTTTATTAATAAGTTATCCACTATGATAGAGCTATGTTATCATTCATGGATATCATCTTTGATATTTCATCCAATCCTATAAATAGAACTTTTTTACTTCCTAACCGAGCTAAAAATCGCAGAGTACCCTTAAATCCCAAATCAAAGTATTGTGGAACAATTACTGCTATAACTTGGCAACGGCAATCTGATAAACCTTGTTCAACAAATTGTCTTATCATTTCCTCTCCTTCACGAGAGGTAGATAATAGATGCTGTGATATTAATTCTTCAGTAGTTTTGTTGCTGTTTTTCTTGTGTAGCGAATTTTTCTTTATTATTCCTTTGAATTCCAAGTAGGTGTTTCCAACTTGAAGTTGCCCGGATACATCGCCATACTCATAACCACTATGAGGTTGAGGGCGATACCCTGATATTAATCCCCAGAATAGTTTAGGTAAACATACTTGATTGTTATTCTGAATACAATTATTTATCTCTTTATTTGTACAGCTCTTTGAACATTTTTCGTTTAATCTAACAGCAAATGATTGACATTTCATTAAGTCTTTGCTTTGTGGATATTGAAACTCTTTAATACTGTCAAAATCAACTTCGATTTCTGTATCAACTTCAATCTTTTTACACTGCAATAATAGTGTATCTTCCATTATACACATATTTATACTTGCTTGCTGCCCTTGAAAAGCCAATTTGTAATTCCGTTGAATCTCTGATATAAAACGTCCTGTTGGAATATACCAATTAATTTGTTTGCATTTTTTATGACCTTCCCCACACATAATATGTAAGGGAGCTCCACAACTGCAAGTGAATGAACCGTTTTCACATAATAATGGTTCTCCGCACTCAGCACAAATTGGAATATCGTATGATTCGCATTCTTCACAGTAGATTCTAGGAATTTTTATAAACAATCTAGTATCGCTAAGAATACCTATTATACTATTGGGGATTACAATTTGAACATCATTGTTTTGTGCTGAGATAACTTGAGATAAGAACCAGTTCAAACAACTATCGCTTCCATTATGAAGAATATTCCATTTTAATGGCAAGCCAAGCTCTGAATATATGATCTCAGCTGATTTACTTTTTAGATGTTCTATTTCGTCAAGAATGATATTAATTGTATTATTAGTCCAATAGAATAAATCATTTGCAGACAAATGTCTATATATCCCGATACTTCCCTTTTTTATGTTGTATTTTATTGTTGCAGTTGTTTTATCTTTAATCTCTGCTCTATAACTTCCTGAAGTATCAAAACGTCCTTCTTTAATTCTTGCTATTTCCTCCTCTTGATCCATAGTAAAGCCATCTGATTTTGATATAGTTGTTTTTGCACCATCCACTCTTTGAAGCGTTATTCTGCTCATGTACATAATCTGTATGCATCTTTCTATTGCAGTTTTAGGAGGTTTTATAGGACTGATGTTATTCCTCAAATTTTGATATAGATAACGTAATAAACAATTCGTCATTTTATCATGTTTACTAATAGAGGCGATATATGATTTTTCAATCCCAATCCAGACACATCCTCTATGAAGTTCCCACACAGAATCATTTTTACCTTCTTCGTTTGTAAATGAGTATATCTTACTATATGTGTAAAGAAGCTCGAATCTATCATTATATTGCTTTACAGATAGTATTTTTAGATTTCTAAAATCTTTAGTATCCAAGTATTCTTCAGTATTGCCTTCTAGAGCTAGTATTTTACTATAATCTTTATCTGAAAGACTATTTTCAAAAGACCATAATGTAAATGTTACCCTATCACCATAGATATAGTCGTTAACAAGTGATTCTATTCTTTCATCTTCCAAGTCCACACAAGATATAATTTGTTGAATTAGATTATCTTTTCCTAAGCCTTTTATCTCTTCTTCGGGTATCTTATTTTCTTTAGCTAATTCAATTAAAGCTTGCCATGGTAAAGTGTTCAATTTTTTTGTTTTTTCTTGTCTTGTCATCATCTGTTCCCTCCATTCTACATTGGCATCCATTGATTAGTATATTCTTTTAATAGATTCCAGAAGTAGATTCAAAAAATCCTGATTTATAATATCAGATCCCCAACTAATACGTATCGCACTCTCAATCCTATTCAAGGATAATCCCATAGCAGATAACACATAGCTTGGTTTATAGCTGCTGGAATTACAAGCTGAACCATTTGATACAGCACAGTACTGTCGGGTAACAAGCATCAGTGCTTCAGAGTTTACGCCATTAAGGGAAACGTTCAGAGTGTTTGGCATAGCATATTCTAAATCCCCGTTTACACTATAATCAATACAGGAAGATTTCAACGCATTTAGAATGGACACTTTGTTCTCCTGATACTTAATGTAATTAGAAGCGTGTTCCTCAGCGGCTATTTCGCAGGCCTTTCCAAGTCCTGCAATTAATGCGGTCGGAACAGTACCGGGGCGTATTCCTCTTTCCTGACTTCCTCCGAACATAATCGAATTCACTGGTGGCATCTTATAACGTTTCTTTTTTAAGACTAAAACACCAACTCCCTGCGGTCCATACATTTTATGGGCACTTGCAGACAAAAAGTTATATTTAACATTTCGCAACTCATCAACGAGCTTTCCAAAACTCTGGGCAGCGTCCACATGAAAGAAGGTATCTGTTTTGGAGAGCTCTTCTCCAATTGTTTCAATAGGTTGAATGATACCCGTCTCATTATTAGCGTGCATAACAGAGACAAGTAAAGTATCATCTCTAACCTTACTAAGCAACTCATCGGCATTTATTCGTCCACTTGAATCCGGTGAGATATATGTTACTTCAAATCCCTGCTTTTCAAGATGGTGCAACGGTTCCAGAACAGCTTTATGCTCTATAGCTGTTGTAATAATATGCTTCTTTGAATTTTTTTCAGCGTATTCCTGTAAACCCAATATAGAGATATTATCACTTTCTGTAGCGCCACTTGTAAAGAACACTTCGTCCTTCTTGATAGCCAATAAGTCAGCCACCTGTTTGCGAGCGTTTTCAACAGCAGAACGTGCTGTCTCGCCATAATCATGTGTTCTGCTGTCTGCGTTACCATATTTATTCTGATAAACGTCGATCATTACATCGAGTACTCTCTGATCAAGTGGAGTCGATGCGTTATAATCAAGATAAATGCCCATAATTATTCCTCACTTATTGATTTATCAAGTAACCCCTTAAGGTCTTTAACAAAATTGGTACCGCTTAAATATCCGATTCCTCTTTCAAGATGTAGTTTCAGATATTTTGCTAAAGTATCATTATCTGTACCCAGCTTATTAACAATGCACCATTCTTTTATAAGAGCTTCATATATTTCATGATATTCTCCTGCAAAAGTAAGCCATGACATTTCAACATTACTATCAGATGCTATTTCTATATCAGTTGGGATCGTACCTTCTTTGAGAGAATAGCAAAGAGCCCATCTGCACAATACATTCCAATTCTGAATCCCTGTCTTTCCCTTAAGTCTAGCCAGCTTATCTTTTGCGGCATTAGAAAGTTTTATTTGCTTTACGATCATGCCTGTTCCTCCTCAAAATAACCTGTTCTGACATAGGAACGCTTTTCGTTCTCGTCATACACAAGAGTAAACTCATTGCTGACAAAAGGCTTAATTATATTGTAGTAATTAGAATCTATTTCTGAATCTGTAGACAATATTACTGTTTGAGAACTTGCATTAGGAAAATAACGTTCAATCAGTGCTTTTCTATGAAGCGAATCCAGTCTTGCAAGCGGTGTATCTATGATTACAGGAAGCATTTTATTTGAACACTCCGCCAACGCCCACAACATTGCAATTACCATAAGCTGCTTTTCACCGGCAGAAAGGCCACTTTTCATGACTTCATTTCCGTTGACATCAATATAATGATAGTCCAGTGTTTCTGCATCCATTTCTATCCTGTCAATAAGATTCTTCTTGCCAAGTATCTTTTTATAGCATTTTGTCATAGTATCAGCTAAATTTGAAATCTTTGATCTCTGAAGCTCGATTTTATATCTTGCTGCCAGTTGCTGTGCTTTCAAAGCATATCTGTGGATACGCTGAACATCATCGCCACGCTCCATGGAAGCGATAGCTTTATCTACGCAACGATTAAATTCTGTAGTTGCTTTTTGACATTCACCGTTTGCTGTAATACGCTGTTTTTTCTTTGCTTCTATCTGGATCTCAATATCCATACGTTCATTCTGCAACTCACCTATTCTCTTATAAAGACGAGCGATTGCCTTTTCATCAATGTCAACAGAAAGATAATTATCGATTTCATTGATCCTTTTCATGATTTTTTGCTCATTGACTTTTGAGGAATTATAACTATTCTGTGTATTCTCCAATTGATTGGAAAGAAGCACAGAAAGCTGAATATAACCGTTTTCTGACAGATCAAATACACTTTTGGTCTGTTTCTTTTTTGCCTGCTTCTTCAAATACTTTATAAACTGCGATATTTCATCAGATGATTGCTGTGTTTTATAAGAATACTCCTTAAACATCTGATTTATTTTTCTAACGGCAACCGACATTGATTTGTTTTCACGCTCGGTTTCTGACTTGTCTTTTATAGACGACAGTAAATCTTCTACCATTAAAAGAGGAAGCTCTCCTGCAGCCAATTCAAGATATGTTTCTTGTATCTTATTGATTTCAGAATTCAGCTTGATCCTTTCCGAAAATAACTCCTGAGACTGACTTGCTATCTGTCCGCCTTTGGCATTAAATTCCTCTGTTTTCTTGTCGATTTTCTTGTTAGTACGACTAAGCTTTTTTTCTAATTCAACGATATCATCATCTATCTGTTTGAGAATATCCGCTTTTTCATCTTTTATACGGCGTAATTCCTCTATATATGAACCGTTATAACTGTCGGTCTGTTCGGTATCCATTTTTTTGATAATACGGGTAATATCGTTTTCAAGAAGGTCAATAACATTGATTCCAAGAAGAGCCTTAATAGAACTCTTCATTTGAATACTAGTATCGCTTTCTGCAAGTTCAGCGATTTTTTCTCCATCAAAAAAATAGAAATTAGCCAAAGCACTCGGTAATATGCTCTCTACAAACATGGTCCAGTTTTGGGCAAGGAAAGAATCATCGTTGCCGTTTTTCTTTACTGTGACCTTGTCTTTAATATTCTTTACGTTTGTGTTCCAACTTCTATTGACGGTATATATATTGTTTTTTCCATCTTCTTCAATTGAAAATTCAAGCTCGACGAAGCTTTCATTTGTACCGTCAGCAATATTGGTATGTGCTTTTAAGTATTTTCCGTAGGCACCATGAATGCTCTCTTGTACGGCAAAAGAATTCTTTCCGTAAAGTGCCAGAAGAATAGCTTCAAGAAATGTGGTTTTCCCTCGGCCGTTCATACCACCTATAAGAACAACCGGCTTCTCACTATTGAATACAAAGGTGTTATCTGAAGCATATACGCCGAAATTATGTAATTGTAATTTATTGATTATCATGCTTCATCACCCTCGAATTCATCTTCAGTTTCTTGTAGTATGTTATCATCGTATTTTGCACCATGTTCCTTCTTACGCTTTACCCTGTCAAAATAGTATTCTGCTGCATCATCAGCATCTTTATAGAAATTCTTCTTTATAGTCTGTTCTATTTGATTAAGAATACCTTTGCGGTTGTTCATCATATTTGATTTGCTTTCTATATCTATAAGGGTATACATTAATTCAAACAACATGGTTTCATCATTATTGTTCTCAGGATTGCATATATCTTTAAGAATATCCCATTCTCTTTCCTTGTAGGAGTTTGATGTATAAATTGAATTATCAGGGAACGGTTTACCCATAACTCTTTCATAGATCTTAGGCAGCGAGTCATCAAATTCATGATTCTCTATTACCCATATTTTTCTTATCTCGATAAGCTCAGGTATAGTAATAAGTTCTAATTCATCAAAATCTTCGGGACCGTTTTCGTTAATTTCAATTTGCATACGCAGAAGTTTTTCAAGCCACATCTCACGGGTCTCTTTTGTATACGGACCATGATTTAAGCGGCCATTGAAGCCTTGTAAATAACCTCCTCTTCTTCTGAAATCACGTCGTGATCTATCAAGACTTTCATTACCTATCTCATTTCTGAATTCAAGAAGTGGTGTCATCCATTCCTTCTCAGAATCGTTGGCTATCATAGCTTCCATTGATTTGTCCTGCTCAACCATAGTGCAGACCCAGCATCCAAATCTGCTCTTTCCACAACTTGGAAGTCCAGCTTCTACCATCATCGGGCATTCACCGTCTGCGGTTGCACCACGATACATAGTCAGAAGATCATTGTTATTATAACCCCAGGGATTTTTGTACTGCATTAAAAACAGCCATACATCGTTATTATTCCAATCCTCAAGAGGAGAAAAAACAAGTTCATTTGCCAATGTAGGATTAGGGCTTAATAACTCACGTACTCTGAGTTTTTCGTAGTGAGCCATGGTCTTAGCTCTGTTGGCACTTTCCGCTTTTCGTGTTCCCAAAACCAGAATAATCTCACCATGTTCAGCGATGCAATTCTTTATAAAGTCATTTACAGGTCTTATCTTCAATCTGTCGGTACACCAACGGAAACGCTTTCTCGGGAAAGGATAGCCCCTTCCAATCAGATTTACCCAAAACGTATTATCCGTCTGTGGAGTTAATCTATGAGTAATAAAAGGTAATCCCTGTTCTTCTGCCGCCTGATCCATCTGTTTCAGAGAATTCTGAGCCCACTTTGCTACAACAGGTGATTCTACCAAAGTATCAGTATTAATGATGTGTACAGTTTTGCTTAATTGTTCTTTAGGCAGTTCCTTTAATGCCAGCCATACTAATTGAAGTGTAGCTGTACTATCCTTACCGCCGGAATAACCTATAACCCAAGGTATATCATCAGCAAGATACAAATCACGAATTGTTTGTTGCAGCTGAATTATTCTTTCCTTTGTTATAGTGGTTTCCGAGTTACAACTCTTACAGGTTGTATTATCTTCCATGATCTATGCTCCTATTATTTATGATTCATTTCTGTTAGCTGTTGTTCCTTTGTCTTCTCTTCTTTAGACAATGGAATTCCTATCAGCTGTTTGATTTTTGCACAAGTGAGGATGGCAGCCTCTTCATTATTGTTGATCCTACCATCGCTTTTTATAGCTCTGCCAAGCCAGTTTTCTTGATTAGAGCGAAGCCAGTCGATGTCTTGAAGCTTGCAGAGATAATCGTTCATTTCAACAGAACGATTATCATAGAAATATCTGCCAAGTCTTCCAAAGGCATACATTGTTATCGCCAGTGTAGTGATATAGTGTTCTCTGAGATCCTTTTTTGTAAGCTGCTTCTTTTGAAGCTCTGTCCATTCAGGAATATTATCAGCGACACCATTCCAGAACGATATAAGGAATTGTGTATCTTCATCACTACAATCATTATGCAGGATCTTAGTGTTAGCTTTATAAATGCACGTAAGTGTAAATAGATTCAAAGAGTTTTTGCCAAGATTGTCTTTCTCCTTGTCAGTGTATTTCTTTAAGAATGGAACACTTTCTATTACCTTTTTAGTAGCTACAGCAATAGTATCTCTTGAATCGTATAATGTTGAAAGAGAATTAGAGGTTTTAACAGCGTGCTTGTTCAGATCGGTGAACATCTGCTGGCTTTTCAACAATCCCTCATCTTTGAAGAATACAATAGATATCGTTTCATCTCCTATTGAAGGATCTTCTTTTATAGCTTCTTGTATGGCAGCTTTTCTGTGCTGACCGTCATTTATCAGGAACGTGGCCTCCATGTTGACTTCAAGTATTCCAACATCATTATTAATATCAGAAGACTTAAATTCAAACTCTCCGTCTATTGACGCTGAAAGTGCTGAAAAAACATAGGAATCACGATTGTTTACAATATAATCTCGTATTTCTGGGATTCTCGACTCATTGATTTTTCGCTGTGCCCTGTACTCGGGAAGAAGCGATTCTTCCTCTTCTGGGAATAACTTAACCAGCAATTTCATGGGGACCATAGATATATAATATTCTCTATGGGACTGTATTCCTCGCACAGCCGGGAAACGATATGCAAAATTCATCTTGACACCTCAAAAAAAGTATGATATACTTAAGTATATACTTAAGTATATCATACTGCGAGAAAAATGTCAATAATAGTCTTGGGATATATTTAATATTTTTCATTGAAGTCCTTGGCTATCTGCTCAAAAACATAGTTGTTACTATGATATAAGCCAACTACTTCTTTCATTAGTAAACTTGCACCTGATAATCCTTTTTCGCCATTTGAGTCAATATAGCGAATGTTTTCAAACATCTTCTTCATTCCGTTATAGTTACGGTATTTTTCGTCGTGTTCTATACCAAGGATATCGGCACGCTTATTTAACCTCTTGGAAAGATCAAGCAACTCTTCTTTAAGTTCATAACTGTCTGATAGTTTGCTTTTGAAATAAATGGCTACAATTGCGACCATTTCTTCAATCGACCATTCAACTTTTATCATTTCATTATACCACCTGTACTGTTAATTTGAACTATAATAGAACAATTGACTTTTCTGTTACGATTTGTCTTTGAGTTCACTATATAGTTGCCAGAAGGCTTTATCATGCAGATATATCGGAGTTCCTGTACCAATTGCAACTAAGCTATGATGCTTCTCTAATCCCTTGATACGGTTAAAGAGCATATTGCTTTCGCTGCTCTTCGGTTCAGTATGGAATACAAAGTCAACATCACTGTTTTTAAGATCAGAGACATTATGTACGATCCATGTAAGGATATATTTGGAGTAATCATCATCTCCGCTTCCAAAGTGCTTCAAGAACTGCGTAGACAGAATGGTGCCGACACCAAATTCACGTCCTTCTTTGAGGATTTTCTTAAGTGAAGGGAATCCCTCACTCATGAAGTTATCGGCTTCATCTACAAGGATCATTTTCGTAAGCTGCCTGTATTGTCCATCCATTTTGCTGGAGCCGGCAGCCTGCATCTGAGAGTAGAACAAGTCAAGTGTTATAGCAACAATTAAGCTTTGAATGTCGGGATCATAACCAGACATATCAATTACAACAACGCCTTGCAAAAGTTCAAATAAAGACTTTGTTTCGCTTGGTTTAGCTTCAAATATTTCAAACATACTCAGTTTGTCTAAGGCAGCAGATAATGAATCTCCTTTTTTGATATCATCGTCACTTATGTATCTTTGGTATACTTGATAAAACGTTGGAGCTTCATTATCCCATGTTGAGGGATTGCCCGGACTAATCCCAGCTGCTGAGTACGTATCCATTATGCATTGAAGCAGCGTTGCCTGCTGCTTGGGACCGAGGTTGTATACTTTAGATAGTGTGTCTTTAAAGGCATTAGCTGTATGTGTGGGTAACAATGGTTTAAATACTGTCGATTTTGTAAGTGCAAATGGGTTGAATGGCAGATGATAAGGTTTGTATATTTTAGCCCTTGTTGCATCAACAAAGTCAGCTTTGCTCTCGTTATAATCTCCCTTATAATCAAAGATAAGGATTCCAAGTTCTCTAGAGTCAACATTATCAGCTTGATTTTGATAGAGTTGTGTTATCAGGGATTTAGTAAACTGAGTTTTACCCGTTCCCATAGTTCCTATAATGCCAGTATTCGTGTGGAACAACTGAGTCGTATCGTTTGGCTTCCATATAACTTCTTCACCATTTTGCTCGTTGGTACCAAACAGAATTTTCATACCAGGTTCGGTTGTTACAAGAGTAATATGCTCAGGTTCATCGTCATTGCCGTCTTGATCTTCGTTATTTATGATTGTTTCAGTTGGCTCATTAAGTTCATTGTCCTTATCGGGCAGTTCTTCTGCGCCCTCATCCGATAAATCAGACGCAACAAGTTTAGATGTATCTCCGTTAAGATTTTCAAGAGAAACATCATCAATTGTCAGTAGCTCACTGTCTTTTTCTGAACGTATTTCCTGTGCGATTTCGGCTACAGATTTTAGAATGAGACCATATTCGTCAGTTTCTGGAACCTCTATGAAGTTTATATAATCATTCATAAATGAAGTCTTTCGACCTAATACGCTTGTCCTGAATGAAAGTACAGCACCGTTACCTAAGATCTCACGAATGTTGCATGAGAGTTCGTAGTTTTCATTCAGAAGAGCTTCTCTGAATGTATCAAGCACAATGTCCCAATTCTGTGAATCATCAACATGATATGCTTTCATCTTTTTGCAGCTTGTTATTATAAGTTGCATCAAGAAATTACGATTGACCTTTGGAACGATTTTTTCAATATCGCCTTCACCAAAGGCGTTCTGCAGACCTTTTGCCGTTGCCGAAGCCTGCTTAAATGCCTTATTGATTACATCATTAGGATTGATTCCTGTTTTGACCTCTGTTGGATAAAGATAAATTTTGGGCTTCTGACCAGACTTATCCACACCGACAAACAATATATCATCGCTGGTCGGTCCTTTTTCAAAGCCGAGATTTTTAGCAGAAAGAATTGATTCATCCTGAGATAAACCTGCACCTCTGGAAACTCTCAGCATCTCTTCAAGCGAAATTGGGATCCAGATCATATCCTTGTGACGCAGTATAGCTAACAATAATTTGATAGCTGCCACAATACTTATCTTTTCTCGGCTAAATGTGCTGTCTTTAGTTGCTTTCTTTGATGAAACCAACCTTAAAAGCCAATCTCCGTTTACTGCATTAAAAAGGTTGATGATCTTGTGAATATCCTCAGATGATGTATCTACGCCACGGCTTTTTAAATAATCGTGTATAACAGCTTCATACTGCTTCGATTTACGTGTTACAGTAATGGCATCGTATCCACTGCTGGTAGTATACTGGTCACTGTAGTGAATGATAAGCAGGTCGCTGTTAGCTTCTTTTTCACAGAAGAAATCAAGATCAACTTTGGGCTCAACAAAGACTACCCAATTTGATGCAGAATAGATCTCGTCCATTTTATTTTCAGCTTTTTCATCGATCTGAGTAGAGATACTAAGCCCCTTGTAATATGGATTGCCCGTAGTTTCTACCTGAATAAGTGAATTGTACAGATTGGAAAGTTTGATAAGCACATCGTTAGGAGCGTATTTTGAGCCATATCCTGTTCTGTACTTATTTGAGTATTTACTTGAAGGAATTCCGGACAGTATACCGTTCAATGAAATACCTGTTTCGATATCGGACATGAACGCCTGCTCTGAGGTGATTTCAGATTCCATCTCATAAAATGATATGTGTGCATAGTTATAGGCTTTTCCCTTATCAAGATGGAAATAACATTCAACATTCTTTGAGAAAATGCCCTCCAGAGTGTTCATAGATACTCCGGATGCGATCTCAAGCTTATAGTTTGACAGATACTGCTTGAGTGTATTGTATTCTCTTATATTTGAAAACGCATTGTCTAAGCGGTTATCTGAATAAATGTGCAATTCAAATCTAGTGAGTTCTTCGACATTAGGATTACGATTGATAGCATGAATGAAATACTGTGCTATACCAATAAAGACCTCACTGCAATCGCCCATATTGATAAGATTGATTTTTATTGTTCTGTTGTTGATATCATTAAAGATATATCTGAAATGAGATATAAACTCGGTAACTTTTTCTTCAATCAGCCTCGGAACAAAGCGCCAGTTACCACGATACTTCTTATTTCCCACAGAAGCATAGTATTTCCACTCCAGAGAATTCTGTTGATCAGATACTTTAAATATAGCTTTTTTCTTTTTGATGTACGGAAGTAAATTTAATGAGTTTAAACGTTCAATTATCACGTCAGTTGCGTCTTCAATTCCTTTTTCTGAACACAAAGCAAGCTGATAAGCTACATTGATAGGGTGGAGAGGTGTAAGTATAATCTCGTCATTATTTCCAACAGCTATCGTACCAATAGACAAAGCATTTTCTTGTTCTTCGTTTAGTGTAGAGCCTTCAGATAAATCTACGTAGAGATCCATAAATGAATCAACATATTTTTGTGCCGCTTCTTTAAGTTCATTTTTGTAGTAAGCTAAGGTTGGGAGCGTTCGTAACGATTTCATTTTCTCTACTAAGTCTAAGTAGGATTGTTTTAACAGATCATTTTGCTTTAATTCATCCGAGGTGATTGTTATTTGCTCTGTGAGATAATCTTTTTTACATTTACCAACTAAAATACAATTGTTGATTATCTTTTCTTCTGCATGAAGCTCTCTTAATAATTCCTTTTTCGCAAAATATTCCTGAGTATCAGAGTAAATTCTATCTGATTTAAACTCCAGACTCTGCTTTATGGTATATTTTTCTTTCAAAACACCTTTTCCTGTGATTTCCTTGCTCTTTGCTTCATCAGGAACCATAAGGAAAGGTACAGTTACACCAGCAAAGTCTATATCTATATGAAGTCCTGAAGAATAATTTGATAATTCTTCCTCGGTAGCATAAAGATGCAGACGTTGATCAAACGCACAGTAGTATGAGTTGCTATCATCAAGTTTTTCTGCCTTAACTGTGCTTGCATTTTCATTGAATATCAAATCATTGCCAATACCTGCAAGACGAATTCGGAGATCTTTTTTCTTCTTATAATCAACAGTGTAGCAATGCTTAATCACAGATAGCATATAATCTGATGCAAGATCTATCATACACATCTTGAAAACGTATCTTATATCATTAGCAGAATCATGTAATTCAATTTTATGAAAACAAATTCCAGCGGCAGGAATCGTAAAAATGAAATCCTTGCCCTCTTTTTCATAGTGAAGGTTATCATGTTGAACATCATTTTGTAAAACACGGGCATTACAATTAAACCTTATGTGAAGTTCATTGAGTTTGTTTTTATTGAAAATGATAATGTTCTTTTGTCTCTTTTTTCCTGTTTGAGAGCCTTCGTTGCGTAATAACCACTCAGTACCATAAGCAAGAGAATCAATTGGAAGCGAGCCATAAACAGAAATATCTTCTGCTTCTATTTTAAGAGGATTGTCAATTTTAGCCTGATGTTTTTGTATTTGTGAAGATATCTCTGAATATGAAAATTTGTTGCTCCAGTTTTCAGGATCCTGTCTCTGTTCAGCTTCTAATTTAGACGCAAAGGCGTCATCAAATAACTTAGTTAATTCAGAAGACGCATTACCAAATCTGAACCAAACATCGATCTTATCAAACAGCTTGTGGTTTTCTTTTATTTCTTTATCAACAGCAGCAGAACCTTCATTGATGTATTCCTTTTTACCATCTATATAGAATAACCTGAAACCATTAAAGCTTTCTCTTTGTATTCTACCGGAAGACATAATTGCAAGGAGGTCGCTGTATTCGTATAATGAAGCCTTATCACTAAAAACATCAGTGTCTCTTCTTTTGAGCTCAAATTCTAATATTTGCTTTTCAACGGTTGTTAATTGAGTACTATCGCTAACCATTTCACGAATTTCTTTCATCAATTCTTCGCCATAAAAAGGCATACCGTTTGCGGCCATATTTTTAGAACCGCTTATAGCACTATCTATAGGATTGGCGGATATCATAAGAATAGGCATCTGAGCGCTATTTGCTTCGTTTCTTAAAGTCGCACACAGAAAATCGCTTGTCATGCCATTGATCTGCGGTGCGATGATGACCTCTGTGCCACCTAAGTTTAATGTGTAAGTACTATAAGTTTCTCCACTTTCGCATGACAGCTTAAATTCTCCACATATACCTTTAGCCTCAGCTATGTTATGTAAAGCATCAGATACTTCACTAACCATTTCATCTGTGTCAAGCTTTAAGCAAAATGTCTCGCCTGTAAGCAATTTCCCCTCGGCATAGGTGGTCTGAAAATATGTATCGATTTTCTTTGCTATGAAATCATAAAATTCGTTTAACATACTGAGCATCTCCACTATCGCTTTTCTTGTCTATGAGGTTCAACTTTGTAAAGAATTCTTGCAGCAGGCCTTTAGATGTTGAATCTAAGTATATACCTCTGTTTTCATATTCCTTATACAAGTCGTTCAATCGTATCTTTTCATCATGTTGTATTGCAAGTTTTGTAAGGAAGATAATGTCTCTTTCTGTTAAGTTAAGTGTTAAACCTGATTTTTTTCTGTTCTTTACAAATCTTGCTTTACAGAATTCAGAGAATTTTTCTGAATAAAACTGGCTTGCACGTTTTCTTTCAGTTTCTGCAAATTGAGTGCTTATACACTTAAACAAATGCCTGATAGCAGCATCTGTGCGATTCGCACCTGTTTCAGCAGGGATATCTTTAATTTTAGGACAATCTCCTATACAGGATACATATATACGTTCAGCTTTATTAATCTCATCGGAGATTTTAATGTCGTTTTCGTCACTTGTATCAGCTGCGGATTTGAAATCTATATAATCCAGCATCTCGTTATTATCGTTTTGATTGATTATTTCCAGTGTAATAGCGTGACTAAACATCTGCGAAATGTTGTTTTGCAGCTTAGACCAGCCTTCTTCGCAACATTTTCTGTTTTTACTTACTTTTTCCCAATCAAGAGCGAAGTACAACTGCTTAACTTGTTCACGCTCTCCATTTCCGAATTGATCAAGAGTAAGACAAGTTTGTGAAACATAATAAAAATAGTAGAAAGATAAAAGGTTTGTAAGATCTTCTACGGAAGTCATACCAGAAGAAAGCATGAAAGCAAAGTCAGCTTTGAATTGTTTCTGAATGCTAGTGATGACCTGATAATATTTCTCGGTTTTTAATTTAGGTTCATTGCTTTGCGTATCAATTGAATCTACTATCATTCTCTCTAAAACATTGAAAGAATATTTATCTCCTGCAGATATTATATTCTCCTTATCAGTGCTGTCCAAACCAAGCACGCAATAAAGGAATTCTGCGATTCTTTCGGAACTCTTATTATCAACTATTGTCTGGTATGGATATAATCCGATATTGTATGCGTAGAAATCCCCATTCTTAAAAAACAATGAGCTGATAATGTCATTGAACATATCGATATCATCGTCTTCAATATCAATGTTTTCTTTTAGCTTCTCACAAAGCTGATCGTAATCTACTGGTTCGGTTGTTATTTCAAGTGCATTTCTGAAAAACTCACTTATGCAATCTCCCATATCATAAACAATGGGTGATGAAGCTTTAGGTGTAGCTTTATACGGAAATAGCTTAAAGCACTTATCTGTAGTATGGTTTAATCGATAAGTATTATCAGGCTTATCCTCTTTTACGCTAAAGCTCTTCTTAAATAACGCTTCATTGAAAGAATAATCAGTCATTACTTCACCACCTCAAATTTATATGTACCGAATTTAGTCTTTTCAAGCTTAGCTTTTTGTCCTGTCTCAGACAATATAGTGATAGATTCATTTGAA
Source organism: Ruminococcus flavefaciens (assembly GCF_900116855.1). Classification (GTDB taxonomy): domain Bacteria; phylum Bacillota; class Clostridia; order Oscillospirales; family Ruminococcaceae; genus Ruminococcus; species Ruminococcus flavefaciens_R. Next base: position 24,127 of record NZ_UETD01000012.1, on the reverse strand, counting down.
GAACCCGTTTTGAGTATTTTTGAAATAAAGCTGATAAAGTCAGCGTGGTTATTTCTATCTTCAGCAGTTTGAACATATCCGGCTTTTAATTTTTCTATTAGTTCATAAAGTGAATAGTCAATGTCTATATGAATAGGTGCATCATTGCCGTTTTTAAACTCAGCAACGACATAAGGCAAAAACTTCTCTATTTTTTCACTTGAAGATGGTGAAGGGATGTTGTCTAAAAATGGATCAAACTTAATATCTTCATAAATAGCAAAGTTTTTATGGCTATCATCGATACATATATTATCGTCGTCCTCATTACCACACCAACGCATTACGGCATCCTCGATATCAGAATAAAGACTTGCAAGTTTAGGCGTTTTTCCAATATTGTAGTTATAGAGATCTGAAATATATTTCAGGAACATCTCTTCATAACCGTTATCATTCATTAAGTCTCTTATTCTAATAAGCACATTGAACAACTTGCTCTTAACAGTTTTATCTTCGTTGATAATGTCAGCATAAGATGGATCACACAGTATAGAGGAGTATGCTGATTCATCAACAATCGATTTTACTGTTTTGGTAACATCATCGGACACATAGTATTCAATGGCAATATCATCCTCTGCCTCATTCCTGTTTAAAAGAGGATCATACTTACGTGTTTTATTCATAATCGCAGATATGTCAACGTTATCAAATAACAGTGAAGGCATGATACAATTCAGAAACTCTTTTAAGAATAGAGAAGGAGTTGCCGATGATTTATAGAATTTCGCATAATCAAAACCAGGTGCAACAACTATGTCGTATATATAATTTAAAAGTTCTCTGGTAGTAAGTATTTCTTTATCTTTAAGAATTACTTTAACTAGCATGAGGGCTATATAATGGCGCACTTTGGCATCTGTCAGAAATTTGTAATTCATGCGAATCGGACATTGTGAGCCTAAAGGGCAGACACTGCAATCATCGGTATAGGCAGCATAAAATTCATTCTTTTCATCATTAGAAGCAATTTTTTCAAATAATGCTTCTATGTAATCCGGAGTGATTTTACCTTTATCCATGGAGAACATATGATAGTCAGAAAAACTTATATGTTGGAAATTGCTATTATCAACATAAGTGGTATTAGTAACCTCGGATGTCATTATGTTAGAACTCTTTACATATTTCCTAAGGAAGCTAAAATTTAACGCCCATTCAGATTCAATAAAATTGCTCAAAACTCCAAGATTAATTGCTATAATAGCATTTGAGCCGGGCTTGCCAATGTTATCATCATTAAAGTCCTCAAGACGTTTACATAGTGTTTCAACAGCTGTTTTGTCAGGGGCATTGCTTTCTGTAGCGTCATTAAAAACACTATAGCCATCAAGTAAATGATCGGTATCTGAATTTTTCAAATACGACAACAAGTGAGATTTGCCATCGCCTGCACTTCCACATAGCAACACAAGTGTCTTCTTGCCAGACAAATTAACAGCCGAAAGGATTTTCTTTAAATCCATTTCTGTAGCTCTTATAACGTGCATATATTTCCTAAAACCATCAAAGATCTGAATATTATCGATCGAATTACTCGAAGATTTTCTAAGCTTGTTGAACTTTTCGATAAATTTGCATCTGTTCATTTGATACACTCTCCTTATCGTCAATAATATTATCACAGTAAATATAATTTCACCGTATGCATCAGCAACCTGATTTTGTTGCAAATGCACAATATATTCCATATAATTATATCAGATTTAAGCTCAAAAGTCAATCTCTATGTAAATGCAAATAATAAAGCCAACTTTGATCCCAGACTAAGAGTTGACCATAATGGCTAACTAAGATAGCTATATACTCACTATGTTCGTCTGCAAGTTCATAGCAGTCATCGGTGTATTGGAGTGAAATTATCTCAACATTATCCGATTCAGCGTGAACATTGAAGAAGCGGTCACGATGCTCCTCGACCCAGTTTGTGGACTGCTCCTCATAGGGCATAGCGATGTTCAGCTCAATGTCGTTGTACATAGCCAACGCTGTTATTATCTCTCCGCACCACAGCGGCACTCCATACTCGCTGTTTATCCGGAACCTGTCATATCCCTTGCAGTAAAGCTCCCATATCTTCTCGCGGAGCTTTGCTTTTATCTCGGGATATGGAGGTTCATTTTCATTTTTGCAGACGAGGCTCAGTTCCTCGCCTGTTGATATTATTGTACACGTCAATTTAACTCACCTTCCTGTTTTATTTCTCCTATTAAATCATTATTTTACAATATACGCAAGTGCGTACACGCAGAAGCGTAATAATTTGTATAATATAAGAAATAATAGTTGGTGGTGAGAAATGTGTCAGTTGTAAAGGAAGCTGTTGTTCAGAGACTAAAGAGCATATGTAAAGACAGAGGGATAGCTGCAAATGAACTGGCAAATCTCTCAGGTGTGACACCGTCAACGGTTTACAGTCTCCTTAATCCTGAACGTAAAAATGCTTCTATAACTACGATAAAAATTCTATGTGACGGATTAGATATGACTTTAGGCGAGTTTTTCAGTTCGCCCGAGTTTGATGACCTTGAACAGGAAATAAAATAACAATATCCCTGTGATCAGAACGATTTTATGTCTGATTACAGGGATTCTTCATTTATAACACCGGATTAGCAATTATTTCTGCACCTGACCATTGCTTTATTGAAGATAAAATGGTAGAATATAATTGAAAAAAATAATGCTATAGAATCAAACATAATGTAAAAACAATGAAAGTTGGAACTGCAATGAGCAACATAGTAATACTTGTCGGCAGCATGAGAAAAAACGGCAATACAGCACGGCTGGCGCAGAGCTTTGCGGAAGGAGCTGCCCTGAATAATAATGTAGAGATAGTTTCTGTTGCCGATTGTAAGGTGAATCCCTGCATAGGCTGCAACAGCTGTTTCTCGCGCGAAGGCAATAAATGCTTTCAGGATGATGACATGGTACAGATATATGAAAAATTGCGGAATGCGGATATTGTTGTAGTCGCCTCACCTGTCTATTTCTATGGTATCAGCGCACAGCTGAAAGCTATCGTGGACAGGCTTCATACTCCCATGCGGAATACCTTTCACATTAAAAAGCTCGGACTTCTTCTTATAGGAGCAGCTCAGCTTCCGAATCTGTTTGATCCGATACTGATGCAGTACCAAATGGTACTGGACTTCTTCAAGCTTGAAAGTATCGGCACTGTACTGGTTCGCGGAGTAAAGGACATAGGTGACATCGAAAATATCTCTGCACTGGAAGAGGCGTATGAGTTGGGAAATTCATTAGTATAGAAAGAAGGCAATCGTATGAAATACTCCGAAGTGCAGAAAATAGCGAAAGACACGATAGAATACATAAAAAATGAGATACATACAGGTATGAAGCTGACCGAGGTGCGTCGCCTCTGCGAGGATAAAATGCTCACGCTGGGAGCAGATTCGTTCTGGTACTGGGACATTGGTGCATTTGTATTTTTAGGTGACGAGACCACAGTTTCAGTCTCCGGCAGAGAGTATGTGACCTCAGACAGACTTATCGCTGCGGACGACATCATAACGATCGACCTCAGTCCGCAGAATGATAATATATGGGGCGACTATGCAAGAACGATAATTCTCGAGGACGGTAAAGTAGTTGATGATATAAGCAATATTCGCAACGATGAGTGGCGAAGCGGTCTGCTTATGGAGGAGGAACTTCACGCAGAGCTGCTTAGCTTTGCGACTCCGCAGACCACATTTGAGGAGCTGTATTTCCATATCAATCAGCTAATAACCGACCGTGGATTTATCAACCTTGATTTTCTCGGCAATCTCGGTCACTCTATCGTGAAGGACAAAAACGAACGTATCTATACCGAAAAAGGTAACAACGCACTGCTCTCGTCAGTGGATTATTTTACATTTGAACCGCATATAAGTGTCCCGAACTCGAAATATGGATATAAGAAAGAGAATATTTACTATTTTGAGTCGAACAGGCTGATAGAATTATAGGAGAAAACCGGTATGATACTTAAAGCTGAACGTGAAGACCTGCAAGAAATATTACAGCTTCAATATCTTGCCTATCAGAGTGAGGCTAATCTGTTCGGCAGCAGGGACATTTCTCCGCTGAAACAGACTCTCGATGAGGTCATCGAAGAGTGGAACAGTGGAGTGATACTGAAAATGACTGATGATACGAATACTATTATCGGCTCAGTTCGCGCAATAGAACGTGATGGAACGGCATACATTGGCAAGCTCATGGTACACCCTGACCACCAACATAAGGGCTATGGTACAATGCTTCTGTCCGAGATAGAGAAATGCTTTCCTCATAAGCGATATGAGCTTTTCACAAGTACGAGAAGTCTTGATAATATCCGTTTGTATCAGAAGCTGGGTTACACGATATTCGCTCGGAAAGCTGTAAACGACGAACTGGAATTTGTGTATATGGAGAAATATGAAAACAATTGAGATCAACGGCAGAACCAGCCATATTATAATAAACGGTGCTGATCTTCCTACGATATACTGGGGCGAGATGAAGAACAGCTCCGAGACGATTGAAAAAGTCCTTGCGTTATGCGAGGACGTGAAGTGCAACTATATCATTTATGAGGTCGAAGACTGGAACGCTGAATTCTCGCCGTGGTAGTTTACGCTCAATAAGAAGATGTCTTTCTCAGGCGGTGGACGCAAAACGCTGGATTGGCTCATGAATGACTGTGTTCCCTGCTGCGAGAAGGAGTACGGTCTGACAGGAATGCGTATCCTATGCGGCTACTCGCTCGCCGGTCTTTTCAGCCTGTGGGCGTTCTATGAAAGTCAGGTGTTCAGCGGAGTTATAAGCTGTTCGGGCTCGCTGTGGTTCGGGGACTGGATAAGCTACGCCGAGAGCCATACCGCTCCGCAGAACAGCTCCGTATATCTCAGCCTCGGCGACCGTGAGGAAAAGGCTCGTGACCGTATTATGGCGACTGTCGGTGATTGCACTCGCAGGCAGTATGAGCTTGTGTGCGGCGATAAAAACGTTTCCCGTCATATCCTTGAATGGAATGAAGGCGGACACTTCAATGAGCCTGAGAAGCGTATAGCTAAAGGAATAAGGTGGTGTGTGAAATGAGGAGAATAATAGTACTGACAGTTGCTGCTTCAGTGTGCTTGTTACTGTCAGCCTGCGGCAATGGGACAAGTTCGTCGGAAGGTGCTCAGTCGGAAGTCCAGATAACTACTGCTTCTGAAAATGCAACCTATCAGCAAATAACACAGGAAAAGGCTAAGAAAATGATGCAGGCTGAGGACGGTCATATTATTGTCGATGTTCGGCGGCAGGACGAATACGACAGTGGTCATATCCCCGGTGCGATACTTATTCCAAACGAGTCCATTGGCACAGAGCAGCCGAAGGAATTGCCCTACCTCGACCAGGTTATTCTCATATACTGCCGAAGCGGTCGCCGAAGCAAGGAGGTTTCGCAAAAGCTGGCTGATATGGGCTATACACATATCTATGAATTCGGCGGAATAATTGACTGGACGGGAGAAATAGTCGCAAATCAATGAAAAAGATTATCAATGCAATCGTTGATATAAAGGTGTGTTATGGACATACAGGAGGAAGCGATATGGGTGAATATTTTAGTTGGGTGAATGTGGATAAAAAAGAATATATTCAGCCTGGTGATTTCGATTTAGGACAAAAAAGCCGGGAATCAACATTTGAGGATAATATTTTTCTTAGAGCTTTACATAATCTTCTTGCAACAGATTGGAAGGGGTGTCGCATTGTATTCCTTGGAGATGAATGTAATGCTCCTGATAATAACAAAAACAATGTTATTGAAACTATAATAAGACACAGCAAAGAAAGTAACTGCTCAGGTTATCTTTTTGATACCGTATATGAAACCTATAAGAATGTTTCGGGGCTGTTCAAAGTTACTGAAAAAGAAGTCCGCAACGAAATAGGCTACTATCTTGATTGCCTTAAAAGTGATGGATATATTCCGCCAAATGAATATGGGATAGACATTAAAAATCCATATGAGGGACTTTTTCTCAGAGAGGGAAAGACTTTTAGATACACAGTAAACGACACGAAGAAAGTGTATTATTCCCTCGGACATACAAGAGTTCTCGACAGTAGAAATAATATAATTGATAAAATTGATCCTTTGCCCGTCCTTTTTCGTTATGGAAAATACGGAGAAGCTGGGGCATGGATAGGAGATATTATTGAAGTCAGCGATGAAATTCCGCCAGATTGTATTCTGTTGGACGAAATATTAATTGACTGGTGAAATAAAGGAGTAAAATATGTTAAAAAACAAAGTAGCCGTAGTAACAGGCGGCGCAAATGGTATCGGCAAGTGTATAGCCGAGGAATTTTACAAAAACGGAGCGGCTGTGTGCGTGATAGACAAGGCTGAGGGCGACCATTTTGTGGGCGATATTTCCGACAAGAATGTGCTTGAAAAATTCGCACAGCAGGTCATAGCCGAGCACGGACACATCGACTTCCTCGTGAACAACGCTCTGCCGCTGATGAAAGGCATTGACGAGTGCAGCTATGAGGAGTTCCAGTACGCGCTGGCGGTGGGCGTGACCGCGCCGTTTTACCTGTCTAAGCTGTTCGCTCCTCACTTCAACAAGGGCGGCAGTATCATCAATATTTCGTCCTCACGTGACCGTATGAGCCAGCCTCAGACCGAAAGCTACACTGCCGCGAAAGGCGGTATAGCTGCGCTCACTCATGCTCTTTCGGTTAGCCTTGCAGGAAAGGTGCGCGTGAACTCCATTTCCCCGGGCTGGATAGATACGTCCTACAAGGTCTACGAAGGTCCCGACGCTTATCAGCAACCCTGCGGACGCGTGGGGAATCCGCTTGATATTGCCAATATGGTGATGTTCCTCTGTTCCGACAAGGCAGGCTTCATCACAGGCGAGAATATCTGTATCGACGGCGGTATGACCAAGCTGATGATATATCACGGCGATAACGGCTGGGAGCTGAAATGATAAAAAGACCGCAGTTAATTCTGCGGTCTTTTCTTTATCTTATATCAAAAGCACATTCGTCCTCTGTTCCAGTCAGTTCAGCCCAGCGGGCGGATAACAGCTTAGCGTAGTCAATGTAAAACAATCCGTAGCACCCGAGTGCGTAACCGTCATTAACCTCGATAAGTAATGTTCTTCCGTCATCGGTTAGTCCAAAATCAATGGCATAGCCTGCGGGAGCTGATGTGAATTCCTTTACAGCATTTTCAATTACTCTGTAATCATAATGCTTGCGCCAGTCACCCTTGTAAGGTCTTACACTGAGGATATGGCCATATCTCACAAAACATCGCCATTCTGCTTCAAATTTTACGATTTCGGAGCAGTAAACATCTTGATTAACGCCTTGGATTCCACAGCCGATAAGGTCTTTCGGAGAACGCACAACAACACCCGTGAACTGTTTATCTTCAAGAGGTTTAACGAATACAGGCCAACAATCCGGATTATTGTTTACTTCGTTCATTTTTGTCTGCCATATCTTACGTCCAAGATATTTTTGCAGTTCGTCGGGATAGTCCATTTCAGGAGTGATAATTCCAAAATCCGCAAGCCGTGCTCTTACCGTTCCAACATATCCGACCACGACATCTTCTTTATTGCTTTCTTGAAATTTGTCATTATCATGAAACGGTACTACTTCAAATCCCATTTCATAAAACCCCTGATAGGCATTCATAAAATTATAATTATGCGGAATACCGTTTTCATAGGATTGAATATATACTTTCACATTATCACTTCCTGACGTTTTTTCTCATTATAGCACACGAAAGCAGATTTTGCAATATGAAAAAGCAAACCGCAGTTTTCCCTGCGGCTATTATACTTATTAAACGATTATTTCAGCAATTCCATTGCACGTTTGTGAATCTGCTCCTCGATTAGTTTCAGACGCTTGCTGTCGAGATTATATCTTGAATGGCGCTTAAAGCGGAAGTCGAGCAAGCGGCGAAGCCCTTCTCTGTGCCTGCTGCTGAGCACATGTTTAGCAGTGCCGATGAAGTCGTCATACACGCACGGTACGAGCGTATCCGCATAATCGTTGAGTGCCTTATCAGAGACAAGATCGTCCCTGCCAGCAAGATTGAACAGTGAGTTGCCGTGGTCGAACAGCGGCGCAGGAGCAGCTATTTTGTTTGTGTGGTTATCCACCAGAAATCCGAAGTTGCCGAAATGTCTGTCCACGTTGCATATTATCGCATCAAGTATCAGCATATCGTCAAGGGCGGCAATAAATTCATCGCCCAGTGACTTGTAATAATCGCGGACAGCTTTCATACCGCCTTTTGTGACCAGTCTGCCGATAGGCATAAATGAATAATCCTTGCTTGTGAACAGTTCGCAGGTGGAGCACAGCTCTCCCTGCCATTTTGACAGTCCGTAGGAGATAGCGTTGATACCAAGAGCATCTGCTATCTGAGCGGCATAGAACTCTGAATATGGCTCGTTCCCCGTGTTGGAAGCTCCGCTCGTTCCACCCTTGTAAAGTCGTATAATACCATTTTCTCTGCGCCAACACTTAGGCAGCATACCATTAGTTGTGAACTCTGGGCATGATGCAAGAGATGTTCTCACAGAGCTGCCATAGCCAGTGAATGCGATAAGTCCCAGCACTCGGCTGAACCTGTTCTCATACAGATTATACTGCGAGAAGCTGCCCTCAAAGCCTTCCTCAACAACCCAGTAGCAGTCGTTCAGCGACAAACCTTTTGATACGTTGAGTATGCTCATAGGGCGATTGAGATTTAGTCCACATTTACTTAGAAAGCTGTGGACGTATGCACGATTCTTCGGTATAGTCCTGTGTCTCAGCCAACTTGAAACGCTGTCTCCGTCAATAGTCATATCAAGAGGCAGCAACGCCTTTTTTTCTTCATTTACCCAGAGAATATCTATCTCGGGTGAGCTTGTATCTTCTGTTGCTGTGAAGCGCATCAGCGGAGTATCAAAGTGTCTAAGTTCGTAAGTCATGGCTCTGCCTCCTTTCATTTAGTGTAGTTATTATACCACAACAGGGCGATTTAATCAAGAGCTTTGTTAAATCAATTTTATGCTATATTTTAAACAGTTTCGGATATCTCGCTGCGGTTTTCAACAAATCCATAATTGGATTTTGTCAGCAGCCATTTTCGCAAATTGTTTTAAGCGGTTTTACCACGAAATCGCAAATTGTCAAACGCCATTCAAAAGAAAGACCCTTATGTTCACATGTTTTATCCCGTTTCTGCTGAAATCAATTTCATACGTAGAAACAAAATACTTAGAAAAGTTATCGAGCATCTTTTTCGTAACACTAATCACAGTTATAACTGATAATCAATAGATTTTTTAGATTTTTATCAGTTATAGCTTATAAAATCGGAAATCGGTTCTTATTGACTTTTTCGCATAGATAGGGTATAATACATTTAACAGAACCCGACACGCCTCTAAGCTATGCGTACCATGTCGGGTCGTTTAATTATCAGGAGATAGTAGGATTGATTATATCCTAATAAGTTCCTGATACTCCTCGATTTCCAACTCACCGTCAGCAGCCCTCTGCCGCAGCTGAATAGCATACTCTCCCCATTCGGCGAACTCAGACTTGCTCATTTTCTTTTTCATAAAACGAGCGTAGTGTTGCTTGTAGGCGCGGTTGTATATCTCCCATACGGGATCGTTCTTTATTTTCTCCTTGAAGTTGTGACGCATAGCATTGTCGCGGCAGGACTTCGGAGGGTTACTGCTTATCAGGCGCTTGCAGTAGTGCGAGAAAGTGGTGTGCTTCATGATAAACCAGCGTCCGCAGTTGCGGCATTTGACAGGCATAAATTTTTCTTCGATACACTTGAACAACTCAAAATACAGAAAGGCTCCCAGCGATGTGAAACGATAGGTCTCACAGAGTATGGGACCTTTTTTCGTAGCGAGAATCGTATGTCCCATGCACATACTGCCACTTGATACAAGATTGAAATGCGATTCTGAATAACACTTCTCAGTGAACTGCTGAAACACTTCAATTACCTTTTGATTGGACGGATAGTTATTGTGGTCACAAAGTTTGTCTGCAAATGGCATAAAAACATTCTTAACGCGCATAAGGTCGGAAACAAATTCCGCAAACTCGTTCGTTATCTGTTCGATACAGGTTGTGAAGTCGGCGGCGTCTTTTCTATTCTCATAGTTGCTGAAAACCTTCTTGCTGTCGAAATCATAATCGTCAAGTGCTCGCAGCTCATTCAAATCTTCTGTGATATACATTTCCTCATAAGACACAGGAGTGCTCTCTGCGTTGACAAAGTGTTCGTTGTAATCGTCGGAATCAAATTCAGAGTCTTCGTAAAATGGTTCGTCAAAAATGTCGTGATAGTACGCAAACAGATTTCTCAGGAGACCGCGTCTGAAATGTTTCTTGTCATAGGGCGGAAGTGCTTCTGCAATGTCCATGATGCTGTCGTATGTGAATTCGATATCGCGTGCGCGCTTTCCGATGTCAGCGGGGCAGAACAAGGAACTGATGTTCAAGTCTGTCTTTGCGCGCTCACATATGTCGTACAGTTCTTCAAGAGCAGTCGAATTCATCGAAAAATAGCGCAGAAGTATTTCACCAAGCGGATATGTTCTTCCGTCAGAAAGATAGATCTTTCTGTCATGGTAGTGTGCTTCTATCTCAAACATAATGTCTCCTTTCAGAAATAGTGTTCTATTTGCTCGGAGTGCTAATTGCCGTGCTTTAGTTTCAAAATTGCTAATTAAATGGCAGAAAATCAAAAGTTTACAATTTGTTCATAAAAATAGATTATAGATTGACGGTGATAGAGTTATTATACAACATCTATTGACTTCTGTCAAGGACTGGTGTATACTGAATGCAGTTAAGACGTCCGGACAGTTCTTGACATCACAAGAATAAACTCGAAACGCGAAAGGAAGATGTAGATGAAAAACATGAACGTGACTAACTGCACAAGCTACTCTAACGGCGTCAACTCTCCGCTCGAGTATCTCAACATCACTACGCCTGCCGAGTTCAAGGTGGTGATGGAATTACTCTGTCACTATGACGCGGAAAAGAAAAGTTCGACCATAAGCCGCACAGGTATCGCAAGAGACACTGCGATGTCGGTGAGCAACGTTGAGCGTGCGCTGAAAACACTTGCACAGAAGGATATCATTCGTATTCACAATAACTACGCCGACAACGGTCGGCAGGTCGAGAACTCTTACGAGGTCGCATTCCTGAATTATGACATGGACGAAAACAAACTCCGTGACGCAGAGTTGGCGTTGCTGTTTAAAAGTTAATTGTCATAGGGGCTGTGTCATGATGTCATAGGCTTATATATTAAGTATACAAGATAATATATAATAATACTAATACGAAGAAGGAAGATATATATTACATGATAATTAAAAATCAAGTAAGCGCCTTTTTTCTTCAGCTATAATATCTATGACAATGATGTTCAGTTGATAAGAACTGAAACACGCGCAGAAAGCCCCGAGTTTGCCGTCCTCAAAAGGGAAATAGTATAGTTACCCCACCGCTTGCGTTGAACGCGATCGTCGCGCAACGTGGAGCGAGTGTGGGGATTATACAGATATCGAAAGAAACGAAAAGTTGGAGTCACGGAGGTCGGTCCGCAAGACTGGCAAGCATAGCTGCTGGCATTCCGCCTGCCGCTGAAAACGGGAGAACCCGTGCCCCTTTCCAGTTTGCAGGTTAAAGGCTGGCGTCATTTGAGCCCGCCGTTCCACATCGGACGGGCAAAGCCCGCCGATTCTTCGGCGTTTGTTGAGATGCGAATGGAGGCGTCTTTTCCTGAGTTCTCCGAAAAATCAGGCGTCTTTTTTGAGAGAATCGCCCGATAAAGGCTATGTTTAGGGAGATATGGGAGGCGTCTGAGCAGCAAAAACGCCGCTGTGAGAGGAGTGATATAGATACACTGAGCCGACCCGAAAGGGAGCTCAAAAAAGTCTGGGTTTGAAACACGCGAGCCCAGCAAATGCAGTACGATTTGATTTCGTACTTGTCGATTTTAATTGAATATTTGGAGGGAGGCAGATGTTATGAGTGGAAACCTTGAAAAAACTCATTGCAGTGAAGATCCCGAGGTGCAGTCCGTAACGCATCACGACTGCACTGTTGACGGTGTCACCTATCGTGTTTGGTCTGCTTTCCTCGGCAGGAAAAAAGCTGAAGATTCACTCGGAGCTCTCATGCTCCGACAGCTCGAGAGGGGGTATGAAACTCCTGCCGTTGATGCAAAGCAGACCGAGAGAAAGCCGGTATAAAAACCGGAAAACGTTTTTTGTTCAGTCCTACGAAATCAGCCGAATGCACTGGATTCCGAATCGGATATGTGGTATACTGTCCGTGTAAGGAGCTGCTGCACGGCTGAGAAAGGAGTAATAATGAAAAACAAACAGCCCCAAAAAGCAGCGCTGTATTGCAGACTCTCGGTCGATGACGGGCGAATGGGCGAAAGCGTAAGCATTGGCTCGCAAAAATTATTACTGGAGCAGTACTGCAAGGATCATGCAATAGATAATTACGAAGTGTACGATGATGACGGATACAGCGGCACTAACTTCAATCGCCCTGGGTTCCTGAGAATGTATGAGGACATCAAAAAGGGCTTGATTAATATGGTGCTGGTCAAGGACCAGTCACGATTCGGAAGATCGTATATTGAAGTTGGAATGTACGTCGAAAAGTTTAATGAGCTTGGAGTACGCTTCATTGCAGTCAGCGATAACTATGACTCGGTGAAGAATGAAAACGATATGATGTTCCCTATGCGAAACGTGCTGAATGATTACTACGCGAGGGAGGCATCTATTAAAACCAAAACAGCCAAGAAAGCTAAAGCAAAGGCCGGTCAGTTCATCGGTTCAAAGCCACCGTTCGGTTACAAGCTCGATCCCAATGACAGGCATCACCTTGTGATTGACGAGCCTGCCGCTGAGACAGTACGAAGGATATTCCGAATGGCGGCGCAGGGGATTGGTTACAATAAAACCGCCAAAATCTTCCGCGAGGAAAAAACTCTTACGCCGATAGCTTACTTTAATCTTCATAATCCCGACTACTTCAAATCGGATTATTGGAGACGGGAATTCGACTGGCACGTTACTTCTATCCGAGTGATACTTGAAAACGAGGTCTATCTTGGTAAGCTCGTATATGGAAAACAGAAGACCAGGTCGATGAAAAGTAAGAAGAAGGTCAAGTGCCCGCGTGAGGAATGGATAATAGTTGAGAACTGTCATGAGCCTATAATCTCTCAGGAGCTATGGGACAGCGCACACAGAATGATGAGTGTTAAGCGTCGTGCTACCAAGACAGGAGAGTTCCAAATATTTGCGGGACACTTGTACTGCGCAGACTGCGGTCACGCTCTTACCTACTCGCAAAAGAAACGCCGCGACGGTACATACCACGGAGCATATTCATGTTGGCTGTACAAAACTCATGGCAAGGAATACTGTGCATCGCATTACATCAACTACGATGTTATCTATGACCTTGTGCTTAAGGACATAAGGCGGCTGCTGAAATCTTACCGTAAAAACAAAGACGGTTTCAGAGCCTTCCTTGAAAACAGATGCAGCGGTATCAGCAGTAAAAGAATAGTAATGCTGAAACATGAGCTCAATGAGGCACAGGGAAGAGTAGCCGAGCTTGACCATCTTCTGAATAAGCTTTATGAGGATAACGCTCTTGGCAAGATTCCTGATAACCGTTATGTTCAGATGTCAAATAGATTTGAAGATGAACAGTCCAAACTGAAGGAGTCGGTAAATGAGATGTCATCAGAGCTTGCAAAATACAAGCTTACAACTGACGAGACAGAAAAGTTTACGAGTGTCATTGATAAGTACACTGACATCAAAGAGCTTGATGATATTATCATAAATGAGTTCATTGATAAGATATTTGTCCATCATAAAGAAGACATTGACGGAAAGACCTTTCAGCAGGTCGAGATATATTATAAATTTGTGGGAAATCTGAATCAGACTACTAGGAAAGCAGCGTAAAATAAGCATAGAGGAAACGACTGTTTCCTCTATGTGACAACCTGTAGTCGCAGGTTCGAGTCCCGTCACAAGCTCCAATGACAAACCGCTTAGAATAGCCTTCTAAGCGGCTTTTGCTTTTTGGCGTTTTTTGGGCCTTGGGCTGTATATAAAGCGATGTTTGACGAAAAGCTTTATAAGATAAAAAGTGCAAAAATCAGGAATCGGCACAGTATTCAAGTCAATGTGTTTATCTGAATGAAAACAATGAGTCCTCACAGTTTCGGCTGTGAGGATTTTTTTGCTCTCGGCATTTTCGCTGTCGATAAGCCATGCCAACATTTATAATATCTTCACAATATTCGCTTGACTTGTGTAAATAAATGATATATAATTAACATAACGCTTAAAAGGTGAGGTGCAAACTATGCCAAATGATCAGCCTAAAAAAGTTATAATACTTGATATTCTTCATATTTTACAGAAACACTCTGATGTTGATCACAGACTTTCTCAGCAACAGATACAAAACCTGATAAAATCGGAATATGGAATGGAGGTTGCGCTAAAGACCGTCAAACGTAATCTGTCCAAGCTGATAGAATTCGGCTTCCCGGTGAGATATCGCGGCAGCGAACATGAAAATGATGCTATTATCCGTAAAGGTAAGAATGGAAAAGATGAAGTAATATTGACAGACTGGTATTATGTTCATGAGTTTATGGACGGAGAGCTGCGTCTGCTAATTGATAATGTCCTCGCTTCTGACGGCCTTTCAAAGAAAGAACGCCTTAGCCTTATAGGACGTCTTGAAGGCTTAACAAGCAAGTTTTTTCTCTCGACAATTAAGAATACCGATATGGAGGTATTTGATAAGATCATTAACAGAGAGATCTATATCACACTTGAAAATATCGGTAGTGCTATCGCTGATGGAAGGCAGGTGTCATTCCACTACTGTGACTGCGGTATAGACGGTAAGCTGAAAGAAAAACTTGATTCCAATGGAAAAAAGAAGCTGTATACAGTCAATCCATATCAGATAGTCTCACGTAACGGTCACTCGTATCTGATATGTAATCTTCCGGAACACGATGACCTGACACATTTCCGCATTGACCGAATCAAAGGCTGCGTAAAGAACGATGAACCTGCAACTCAGCTTCGTACACTCAAAGGCTTTTCAACCGGTATCAGGCTTTCAGATTACATAAAAACACATCCGAATCTTTGGAGCGGTACTCCGGAACATATCTCATTCCAGTGCAAACGTTATATGATGAACGATATCGCGGACAGTTTTGGTACGAATAACAGAATTGAAACGATGTCTGACGATATGATAAGAGTTCACATTGAAGCAAGCGAAGCCTCAATGCTGCATTGGGTGATACAGTTCGCAGATGAGGTAGAGGTGCTTTCACCTAAAAGCCTGCGCAAACAGATAGCAGAAACACTGAGGAGCGCTCTCAGTAAATACGAAAACGAGTAAGACAATAATGTCGCATACTACGTGATATTATAATAAAGGATATTCTATAATCATTAAGGAGGAAAATTTATGAGTACCGACGAAAGAATAAAAAAGATAACAGATATTATTATTGAATGGGCTGAAGAAAAAGCTAAAGAAGGAGAAATTGAGTTTGACAAGACATTTTGTAAAGATGCGGTTGTTCGTTATAAAACGTCTAACATGACATTGTTAATTCCCAATAATTCTGATGGAAAAAATAGTGGTTTTGACGATAACACGCGCCCAGATCACTATGCATATGAGATTGAATGTCTCGTGACTAAATTAAAGCTACGGTTGGCGATCAACTATCAGAATATATCTGATGAGACTAGGAAAAAATGCGAAGAATTATTAGAAAAATATAAGATGATGCCACATGATGATGTCACGCCTCCTACTCAATTTAGGAGATTATGCCTCTATGAATACAAAATCAATGACAGCACAAACGAAGAAAAGATAAGAGAAGAAATGGATAAACTGTTCTATCAGATGAAAGGCTATGAGGAGTTCATCTGTTATAAGATGGATGAAGAAAAGAATAAAAAAGCAGAATAACTATAATTAGGACATAGGGCGGTAACGCCCTATGTCTTTTGTTATAATATAGGAAAGAATTAAAGTGCGAAAACTATTATTATACCATACAGACATACGCGCTTTTGTACTCATGCCCCTGTGTTATAATATGACTACAGCAGAAGCAACGTTCACTTCACCAAGCACTTATACATACTGCATATTTTGAGCACTGTCAATTTGTGTAAAAGAGAGATTTTTCTGTTTGACCGTCTGAATCTTCGGAATTCAAGTTTTTGAGTAGTATAATGAAGAAAATATAAACCTTGACTTTCTTTCAGGAGGTAGTGTATGGAGTATTTTTCAGGCGAAGCTTGGGTAAAGGTATGTGGAGAATTCTTCGATGCATATGTCAATTTCCGACTTGATGGGACATCAGAACATTTAATAGAACATAACGGCAGGAAAATAGAAATCTATTTTTTTGATCATGTTAGTTATACTTCCGTCGAGCTATATTGCCCCAGCACTTTTAAGGCAATGCTTGGGTGCTATGACGGTTCAGCTAAAAATACAAAAGAAATTATAAGGATGATTCTTTGGCTCACACTAAATGTCGAGGATTTGGAGGTTTACGAAATAAATACATTCGATTTGGAAGAAGAGCATAAAAAGTTGAGAGAGTTGCTTGTACAAAAGGTTGGTCTTTGCTACGAGAACGAATGTGCGGAATACTGGAAAGGTATCGGCGAAGTAAGCTTTATTCTAAATCTTCATAATCGTCGTTTTCATATATATATTTATCCAGACGCTTTGTGGGATACCTACAGCTCTGTAGTTGTCGATATTTACTGTTTCGATACAAATTTATCTTGTTCAATGTTCATTTCTCAAACAGAAGATTATCTTGATGACCTTGTTAGTCTAATTCAGGATATGTCTTTAGAACCAGAGATTGCAGAGTTCTGTATCTCAGATTCCACAAGAGAACATGAGCTTATAAGAGAAGCCTTAATAGGCTTGGAGACAAAACATAGGCGATATATATTCAGATGGCCTTTTTTTAGTCCTTCGTCAATTATGGAAAGTAAAATAATACCAGATAGATACATCACTCTCCATAAAAGGATTATCAGAATACAATTCGATCAGAAGGAAAAATACATCAATATTATTGTCAGTTGTCTTACAACCGGCAAAACTTGCTCATTAGAGCTTCCTAAGGATAGTGATTATAACGAGTTAGAAGAAGTATACGAGGAACTGGTTTACAAAATTCAGGAACTCGCTTGGGAATTCATATAATTGACACGGGGCGGAAACGCCCCATGTCCCTGTGATATATTATAATTACAGCTAAAGTTCTGCCCACTGAATCTTCGGAATTCAAGTTTTTGATTAGTATAATGAAGAGAACCCAAACCTTGACTTGCTTTCAGGAGGTATTATATGGAGTATATCGAAAAGGCACAGTGGATAAAGACTTGTCAGATGTTCTTTGATGCGTATGTCAAGTATCTGATCGACGGTACAGAATCACATTGGTACGAGTGCAACTACAGAAACATCGAGATCGCTTTTATTGACTGCGGTTACTTCGTTAAGGTACAGCTGTATTGTCCGGAGGTACTCAGAAGTCTGAACGGTTATTATGGCAAGTTAGCAAAAAATACAGAGGGAATAATAAGAATGCTGTACTGGCTTGCGTGGGAGGCAGAGAAAAGAAATTCTTATGTTATAAAAACAGCAGATCCCGAAGAAGAGTATCAGCAGCTCAGAAGGATACTGACAGAGAAATACCGTCTGTGTTACGACGCTTATTGGGAGGAGGATTACTGGAAAGAAACAGGCGAGGAAAAATTTATCATCATGCTTTATGGCAGAGAGTTAAAAGTTCACTTTTCTCCCAATGCTATGTGGGATGTCAACGGATACATACACGCTGCTTTTTTCTGCTACGAAACCGGCAGAATCTGCTCGACTGTTGTGCATCAGGAAGAAGAGGAGCCGAAAGAGATCATTAGACTTCTTCAGGATATGGCTTCTGAACCGGAGATCTTAGAGTTCAGCACTGCCGATTCCGAATGGGAGCACGAGCTGATCAGAGATTATCTGGTCAGCAGCCGTACAGATGACGGTCTGCTGATCGAGCGCTTTCCGTTTGGCTGGTTTCACAGTTTGAACGGCGTAGTTATCAAAGAACGAATTCTTGTACTTCACAACAGACAGATCAGATTAAAATTCGAGCCTCAGGAAGATGCTTTGCAAATCATTGTAGACTGCATGGAAACAGAAAAACAATTTACTATGGAACTTCCTAAACGCTGTCGAGAAATCGAGAGAATCGGCGAAGAACTTGTATGGAGAATTCAGGAACTCGCATGGGAATCCGTATAATCGACACGAGGCGTTTCCGCCTCATGTCTCTGTGATATAATAAAAATACAAAAGGAAAACATTCATCAATCCAATCTCAGTCAGGAGATATAATTATGGCAATAAGACCAGTTTATTTAGTATCAAACGGTAAGGTCATCAAAAGAGAATACGAGTTTCAGTGGTTCGCAGGCTTTTCTGTGGCTCAGAAGCAGAGATCTATCGCTGCACTGCATAATTCGGTAAAATCAGTCAACAAGGAAGCGGCTCCTCTGGAGATCAGTACAAAGGGAACGGTTGAACTTGGCGTTAAGCTAAGCGCTTTCAATCTCAAACTTAACGGATACACATTAGAGAATATTTTTCAGAGTTCCAAAGTTTTTTCAAACGGCGGTCCGTATCGCGATTTACTGGAAGTTAGTCCCAAAGAAGCAAAAAGAGACGATAGACTTCATAATTCAGGAGCGCTTATCGGGTTCAATTACGCCGGAATAGATTTTCCACTGGAACCCAAAACAGTTTTCTATGACTATATTTACATTAACGCAGTAAAACAAACACTCTCCCCCGAAGAGATCAGACGTATTACAGAATATACTCATTTTACGGATATCGAATTCAATCCTCAGAGAAGTATTAACACTCAGGCGAAATCAGTAGCAATTATCCGTCTTATGCTTGAGCTTTATAACGAGATACCATCCTTTGACGTTTCCGATTTTATACGTTTTCACAGCGAAATGGTGCTGTGTTGACGGCGGATATGACATAGGCGGTTTTTGATCTATGTCGTATGATATAATAAAATCACAAAAGGAAAACATATTCGTTGATTTGGTTAAAGTCAGGAGGTAAGTATATGTATCAGTACACTTGCGATTCAAAGTATTGTGCCACCTGTTCCTGCTGGTCAGGTGAGCGGAAGATCTGCGATCATTTTGGCTCAAGACAGGAGGTAAGCAGTCCTATGGCTACGGGGAAATGCCTTAATCAAAATTCGGGATGCTGGAAACAGACAAAACAGGCAAACGGCGGATGCTCATCATTTATAAAATGGGGAGCACTGAGGTGATCTGCTTTAATACACTCAAAAATGTGATATTGATAAGGAGGAGTTATATGTTAAAATGTTATAGTGAGAATTCTTATGACTATCTTTACGATATAATATCAAATTTTGTTAATTGGGCTGATAGCCCCTTAGATAAATATAAGGAAATATTGTCATCTTTGATCAGCAAAGACGATAATCTGAGTCAAGATCCGTCAGCGATAGTTCCGAATATCAGAATTCTTACAACAGAAGGCACTGTTGATATATACTTTTATTCTAACGCTTTTGATAGAAATATCCCGGACGCACATTCGATATATTTTGGTGGACCTCATAGAGGAGAAAGCTGTCTTATTTTCGCAGTTGATGGTGATTATATAGACTTAATTAATTTTGATTTACATTCGGCGGCAGAAGTTATTGAGAACGTTATTCCTCAATTCACAAATCATATCTGGAATGAGGTGTACTCAAAAGAAGAATGATTTCGTGATAGTCAGTGGATATTATACCGAATTATCAGATGTCTGACAGATGTGAGAACTTTAATAAAACTTTATCTGTCAGCGGAAGTTCGGTTTCAGGCTAGCGTCTTATATGCAGATAGTTTAATTCAAATTCTATTACTTTTCAGGAGGTATAGATTATGTTAAATTACGAAGTTAACAACAAAGGTTACGAGCAGTTCAGAAAGAATTTAAAAGCTAACAGAGAAGACTTTCCTTGGTTTGACTATGAGCAGGAGTTCCTTGACAGTTTCAAGGTTAACGTCGATCGTGAGACTGCGTTGCAGCAGATAATAACTATCAATTCAAAGTATTCCACTCATCTCTCTTTAGGAAAGTCGTCAGCTCCTGACGAGGGTGGCGAGCTTGCTGATTTTATTGTCAGCGATAGTTTTCAGTCAAGAATAACAACAACAGACAAGGATGTTGCTGCAGCCCTTGTTACGGATTTAGCTAAGGCTGCAAAAACAAGAGGACGTTTTCTGCTTTCTTTTGCATCGAAATACTGTCATCACTGTAATCCTAATATGTTCCCGATATACGACAGTGTTAACGCGATCTACTTAAAAGAGCATTATTCTTATTCCGATAATCACGATTACAGGGAATACATAGACGCATATAATCTTTTCTGTCACTCCATAGGCGTGGATTTACAGACAGCCTCAGATAAGCAAGAGGGCTTCTGGGTAGATAAGTTCATAAACAATATCGAAAAATAAGCATAAAAACCGTATCAGTTGCTCGGAAATAATAAATCTAATGTGCTTTTGCACAGAACGGAGGTCTGTTATGGTAGTTTATAGTGGTTATGGCACAGGTCACCCCGTCTATACAATTAAGGGAAATCAAGTCTATCAGGGCTACGGTACCGGGCATCCTGTCTACACTATCAAGGGTAATCAGGTGTATCAGGGCTATGGCACCGGTCATCCGGTTTATACTATCAAAGGAAATCAGGTCTATCATGGTTATGGAAC
This sequence comes from Ruminococcus flavefaciens, assembly GCF_900116855.1. Taxonomy (GTDB): domain Bacteria; phylum Bacillota; class Clostridia; order Oscillospirales; family Ruminococcaceae; genus Ruminococcus; species Ruminococcus flavefaciens_R. Next base: position 3,092 of record NZ_UETD01000012.1, on the reverse strand, counting down.
AGGACATCCTCTCTTCACGATTAAAGGAAATCGTATATATAGGGATTATGGTACTGGTCATCCAATCTACACGATAAAAGAACGCTGAAAAGGAGGGCGAAATATGCAGTATAATAAGAAAGGCGGCAGATTTACATTCGACAGCTTTGAGGTAACCAAAGAGAATAGTAAAGCCTTTGAGAAAGCGAAGCATTTTGCCGAGAACGCAGATTCCAAACCACTTGCAATATTCGGTGGAACCGCAACAGGAAAGACACATCTGCTCTATGCTGTAAAAAATGCAATTGAGCAGAATTCGCCTGGGCTTCATGTGATTCTTACAACAACAACGGATATGGTTTCCTCTCTGACAAACATTATCAGCAACGGCGATACAGCTGAAAAGTTCCGTGAACAGTATATGCAGGCGGATGTTCTTCTTGTTGACGATATACAGGAACTTGCCGGAAAAGAAAAAACGCAGGACGAGCTCATACTTCTTTTCAATGCGTTCTACGAATCGGGCAAGCGTATCATGATGACTTCTTCTTTGAAAGAGGGGCATCACGGACTAAAAGAGCGTTTGATAAGTCGTGCTTTCTGGGGAGATCATGCAGAAATCTCCAATTCATATGTTCAGGTTAAATATTGATTAATGTGCGGAGGTACTTATGACCGTATCTGTATATTCAAGAGAAGCAATCGAACGAATCATAGCAGAAGGCTCATTCCCTGATAATACGGTAGTTATCAGCTTTTACGATCCCGCGATAAAGCGCATAGACAAGGACTACACTCATGTTGATTACAGCGGAGTGTGCAAGGACGTGTTTTACAGTGAGCTTGAGGATCTCGATCTTGAAGTTCTCAAGCGCAAGGGATATACATACGATATTTATTTTCCCGAAGCTGACGATATGGCAATGTTTATCGTAAAAGCGCACGCGTACGGCAAGAATATCATCTGTCAGTGCGAATACGGTCAGAGCAGAAGTGCAGGCTGTGCTGCGGCTATTTTAGAATACTTCTATCACAATGGCATTTCTATTTTTACAGATTATAAATACTATCCGAATCAGGTAGTGTATCATAAGGTGTACGACGCCATAGAAAGGCAGAAGCGCTACTTCGATAACAAATTCTATTTTGCTGCCGATACAGATGTCGTAAAAAAACACATAGCACAATTACATCTCTCCGAAACGCTTATAGCTGATTATAAGCCTGAGAACAGTCATTCAGTCGTTGATTTCAAAAGCGAGATCAAGAAGCAACTTTCAGAGAGAAATCAGCTTTACTGTACATCCGAAGAAATAATAGACGCCTTGAAGAAAAACAAACAACCTGTTTATGCTTCGTTTAAGGCGTCTAAGCTTTTCTACCTGTACTTCGGATGGAATCCCGACGGAGTCGGTACACGCTTCAGATACGGCTGCGAGGAGATACCCGTTTACATATATTTCAACAAGTATTACTTCAATAACTCTGAATACAGACTGTCATTATACCGCCGAAGAACTGACGAAAATAGCGGATATAGATTAGGTTCAAGAGGACATTTCAAATCCTTATCATTTTTCGGAAAGCTCTCATGGGACAGCGAGAGAAAAATGATCGATGCTGTTCCGTTGATCATAACAAATATGGCGTAACGAGTATTTACGATTCTGGATAACACAGAGCATTGTGATCAAACGATGCTCTGTTTATAATATCGATTCAGTATCCTGATTACAAAAAAAGATAAGCCATATGACAAAACAATTGCTGTCTTTAGAAGAGATACTATGCCGTTGTTTTCCAAATTGAGAATTCGTATAAGATCAGATGTTGATTATAACTCAGATATGCCTCCACTGACATAAAAGGGGAATACGTGAGTAATTAATAAGCGTTATATCCTAATCAGCTTCTGATACTCCTCAATCTCCAGCTCGCCGTCCGAAGCTTTTGTACGAAGCTCAATAGCGTAGTCGCCCCACTCTGCGAACTGGGACTTGCTCATTTTCTTTTTCATATAGCGAGCGTAGTGCTGCTTGTATGCGCGGTTGTATATTTCCCACACAGGATCACTCTTTATCTTCTCCTTGAAGTTATGGCTCATTGCATTGTCACGACAAGTCTTCGGAGGATTGCTGCTGACCAGGCGCTTGCAGTAGTGTGAAAACGTTGTATGCTTCATGATAAACCACCGACCGCAGTTACGGCACTTGACAGGCATAAACTTTTCTTCGATACACTTGAACAATTCAAAATACAGAAAGGCTCCCAGCGATGTGAAATGATAGGTCTCACAAAGTATGGGACCTTTTTTCGTTTCAATTCCCGTACGGGTCACCATTCATCAATCCCACAGACGGCTTAAAATAGCCGTTTGTGGGTTTTTTATTTTCTAAAAATCAGGCTTTGGCACTTGTTTGGCACTTATTATCTTTTAACTATTAATTTGGGTATCCGCAGAGCTTTCGCTCTGCGGTACTTTTTTGCTCATAATGCCAGTGCCTGCTGTTCAGTCTCGGCTTCGGTATCGTCCTCGGCAGGACTTTCTTCCTCTGTGCCTATATCGTTTGTGAAGCTCAGGGCGTTGCTTATCGCATCGCAGTTGCGAGCCTTGGCTTCCTGAAACATATGGGAGTACAGGTTCAAGGTAGTTCCTACGACGCTGTGTCCCATGTCCGATGATACCGCTACTACGTCTACGCCTTCAAATATCAGGAGGCTTGCATGGAGATGTCGCAGTGAATGGATATTCTTGAAGGGCACTCCGATACGCTCACAGTAGCCTTTCAGCCACTCGAACGGTGTCTGCGGATTCATCGGTGCTCCGTTCCATTTGGTGAACAGTCTGTCATGGTCTTCCCACTTGGTGCCAAGCTGCTTGGCTTCCGTGTCCTGTTCCGCCTTGAACTGCCTGAGCAAGTTCATTATAGAGACAGGCATCTTGGACACTCGCTTCGACTTTCTCGTTTTCGTAGTGTCGGTATAAATGCCCTTCTCAGCAGTATACTGTGATGTTCGGCGGACATGGATAATGTTGTTTTCAAAGTCAATGTCTTTCCATTCCAAGCCAAGCATTTCGCTGCGGCGGTAACCACTGTATATCGCAAGCAGCA
>NZ_UETD01000011.1:10399-195606 GCF_900116855.1 Ruminococcus flavefaciens | reverse complement strand
GGAGTCTCAGCCTTTGAATTGCGCTTGACACATCGGTTGACGATTGGATCGGAGATAGTTTTTATCATATCGCCGTCGAAGTCCGCACCGCCGAGACGCTCCGCAGTCAGCGAGTCCCAGTTCACCATAACAACGTCGGTGAGGTGGCTGAGATAATACTTCCTCATATTCTCAACGTCGGGATAGACTTGCAGCTGAACCTCTTCGTTTCGGGAAATATGCGGATTTCGCAAGAGCGTACATTCATTGCTGTGAGTATACGCCATTGACGGAGCATAGAAAGCGTTCTTCTCAAATTCACTTTGTATTGCACCGTTGAAGAAGTTGCGCTGACTTGTATTTCTTTTCGCTTTGGCAGGAATAAAACTTCTAAGAAAACCGAGCAGGTCTGCGGAGAGGTAGCGGTTGTCGCCTGCAACGATAAGACGTCCGAGAGCATATTGTTTCAGCACCGCCTGAGCCCGTGACTTCAATCTGTCAGCGTAAACAGGCTCGGCAATGAACTTCGGATTTTTCTCCAGAATCTTTTTGAGATAGTATTCTTTAGTACCACGTCTGTGTTTTGGGCTTGTGAAAAAGCTCAGGCGGTACTCCCTGTCGGTACAAAGCCTGTGGTATTCTCTTTCCGTTTCCTTGGTGAGCCAGTGGCGGTTATCATTCACAGGGAAGGAAAGCGGCAGATCAAGAGGTCGGAACTCGTCAGCTGTCATTGAAAGTGTGTTGAGGAACTGATAGTTCAGCTCCGTAAACTTCTGCGGACTGTCTTTGCTGACACCAGAGATGTACAGAGCGTGCTTGTATCTGCGGAATGCGTCCCAATAGTTCTCCCAGCTCATATTGTTATCGCAGAGCCAGCCGTAGCCCTTGAACATACTCTTGGTTAGGATAATGTCAACGTCAGCAACCTTGTGCTCAACTCCCCAGATGTCGGTGAGCATTGCAACTCCTGCGCTTTTGAAGAAGTCGTGAATATCTATCTGGTGCAGCATACCCTTGATGTACGGCAGACGAATCTGAAACGAGGTGTGCTCGCCGCCTAACTTTTTATTGATGACCTTGGCGAACTCCTTAGAGATAACTCCTTCGCCGTCATAGCCGAGAATATCAACACTTTCCCTGCGCTCAACACGATGATACTTTCGCACAGGTGCGTCGCTGCCGTCGTCCTCAACAGTGATAACATCTGTGTCGTGAACGGTGTGTTTTTGATTTTCCACAACTATAACTCTGTGGGGCTTGTCGATGCCGATTCCGTCAACACGGATACCGCCCGAGAGCATAAGTCCGTTGTATGCGTACAGCTTGCTGAGCTGACACTTTGTTATCTCCATGCCGAGACGTATGCGCTCAGTGACCTTCCAGAAAATGTCCTCACGGATAAATGACAGCACAGCATTTCTGCTCATGCTGGCTGAGCGCTCAAACGCAACGTACTTGTGCATACCGTTGCCGAAATCTATCTCCACTCCTCTGTTCGTAAACAATGACGCAGCCTTCTCTTGGAGCTGTGCATAGTAAGGGTGCGATGCGTCACGGTCAAACACCCGTGAGAAGTCTGCGTAAAAAATAACATCGGACAGGTCCGTCACAAGGTCAGCGTTCTCATACTTGAAGTCGTCACCGTGCAGCACGCACATTATCTGATAGAAAAGTGCATTGTCGTCCTGCTCATGAGCGGAGTGTTTCAGACAGCTCCGCAGTGCGTTTTTATCAATAACTGTTTTGTAAAACAGTCCGTCAGGCTTTGAGTAGTTGAGCATTGCTCTGACGGACAGATCATATATCCTGTACTTCATGGTCTCACCACCTGCTAAAAGTATATCACAAAACCTGCCAAAATGCAATAAGGATACTGCTCCCACATTTTCATTCCGAAACGTTCATTTTTGGCTGAAAAACATTCAAAACTGTCATAATATCAGTTTTGAGTTTAAATGTCTGTAAAGCTCTATTCTATGAGCAATGCAGCTGTTTTTATGCTTTAGTGAGAAATGGTCAGTTCTCATGAAAATCAATTTGTGTTTCGGAAAACGTTTCAGAGCGGTCAAAATCTTATGCAAAAACAGGTTGATTTGCATATAGGATACTGCTCCCACATTTTTATGAAGAAAGGATGATTTTTATTGACAAAACGAATCGAAATCGAGTTCAAAAGCAGCGTCGAGATAATGAACACGCCGATGAAAAAGAGACGCTTCATCGTTGACGAAATGATCTATCCCGGTCTCCATGTACTGTCAGGTGATCCGAAGATTGGCAAGTCGTGGATGATGATGGATATGTGTCTTGCGATTGCCAAAGGTGAAAAGTTTCTTGGACGCAAAACAGAACAAGGTCATGTGGTTTACATGGCACTTGAAGATACGTCTGATAATTTGCAGACGCGAATGTATGAGCTGACAGATGAGCCGACGGATAATCTGCAATACGTTTTGCTCGTCAACACTCTCGGCAACGGTCTTGAAGATGACCTGCGTAAGTGCAAGGAAACATTCTCAGACCTGAAGCTGATAGTCATTGATACTCTGCAAAAAGTGCGCGATACAGTTGATATGAAGTACGGCAGTGATTACAAGGACGTATCAACGCTGAAATCTATTGCTGACGAGTTAGGCATCGCAATTATTCTTGTTCATCACAACCGAAAACAGCAAGACTCCAATCCGAACAACATGATACTTGGTACGAATGGTATCCCGGGTGCATCAGACGGTTTTCTTGTTCTTCCGCGCAAGTGAGACAGCAAGAATGCTGTGCTGAATATCAGTGGTCGCGGTGCTCCGTCGCTCGACATAAATGTTATCAGGGACGGAGCAAAGTGGAAACTGCTTGACAAGCCGCCCGATGACAAGCCTGATAACTTCCCGTCAGTGATACATGATTTTATGCTGGAGCGAAAAGAGTTCCGCGGAAGTGCGTCTGAGCTGTGTGAACTGTTATGCAAAAAGTTTCCGTCAGAGGAATTCAAAAACAACTGGATGTACCGTGAACTATTGCAGCACGATGAAGAAGTTCACTCGCTCGGTATCAGCTATGGCAAAACAAAAAGTAACGGCACTCGCAGTATCTGTGTCCGTTACGAAGCTGATAGGGACAGCAGTGGCAGTAAATTACTGTACCCTGAAAGTGGTGCCCCTGCCGTCCCTGAAACGTCTTCAAACGCTGATATATCTTCGCAAACCGTTACTCCTTCTGCCAGTGATGTTAAAACAATTGCTGTCCCTGTTGGTGATAAACTTATTGAGTGGGCAGCGACCCGAATCACAGAAAAGTTAGCGGAGCAAGGTATTGAAGTCGAGCCGTTTCAGCCTTGAGGCACAAAAACGCCCGTTTTTGCCTCCGATACAGAAATCGGGTAGTTATTCCACCTACGCACACAAAAGCGGTTGTGGCGCAACGTCGAGCGAGTGTGGCGATACCGCACAGATACTATCGGCGAAGGAAAAAGTGACGGTACCCGAGAAAATCGGCTCTGGAAAAGCCGGCAAGCATAGCAGCTGGCATTCCGCCTGCCGCCTTGCTTGTCGGGCAGAAGCCCGAACCCACTTCAATTCATAGGCATACACCAACAAAAGTCAGGAGGTAGATAATATGAGAAAGAAGAATACCACAATAGCGATACGCTGCACAGAGGAAGAAAGCAGACATATCCATAAACTGGCTGAGCGGCACGGACTGAAGCTGAATGACTTCGTAATGCGGTGCGCTCTCGGCAAGAAGATCTTTGTCGCACACGGCATCGATGAGATAGTTCGGCAGCAGAAAGCTATCGGGCGAAACCTCAATCAGATAGCTACACTTGCAAACATGGACAGGCTGACCGCCGTGAATTTCCAGCCGCTCCTCGACGAGCACAGGAAGGTCACGGAGATGATTGGTCAGCTGCTTCGGGAGGTGAAATAGTGGCTACGGTCACAGCGATAAGCACGAAAGGCGGTGGCAGCGGAAAGAAAAGTCTCGACTACATCTGTCGAGATGACAAGACTGAGAATAAAAAGTTCGTGACGGCTCTCAATTGTTCGCTGCCGACGGCCTATCAGGAGTTCAAAAACACAAGGGAGATGTACAACAAGACTGACGGAGTTCATTACTATCACTTCGTACAGTCACACCCAAGCGGCTACAACATTGCTCCCGAGCTTGCTCACAAGATCGCCGTTGAGTTTGCGGAGAAAGCATTCCCGGGACACGAAGTTGTAGTGGCAACTCACACCGACGCTGACCATATACACTCGCACTTCATACTCAACGCAGTTAATGCTGAGACAGGTCTGAAGTACCACTCGAACAAGTTCTCACTGCAAGACCTGCGGCAGCTCAGCGATGAAATTTGTCAGAAGTACGGAGTGACAACTCTCAGCAAACCTGAGATTCACAAGCAGAGTGATGGTATCACTAACGGTGAGTATCGTGTTGCAATGCGAGGTGAGAGTTGGAAAATGACTCTCTCCAATACCATTGACATGGTCATGAAGAGAGCCAAAACAAAGAAGCAATTCCGCTTCTACATGAAACAGTGTGGCTACGATGTGAAATGGGAGGACAGCCGAAAGTACGTCACATACACCTGTCCCAACGGCAGGAGATGCCGTGACAACAAGCTTCACGAAGCGAAATACAGGAAGGAGAATATGGAATATGAATTCGAAATACGAAGAAGCGAAAGAAGCCTCCAAGCAGAATTTGGAGGAGGTACAGGACATACCAACTATGGTCTGCGTCCAGGAACACAACTGGCTGGCGTTGATATCACAGCTGAAACTTCTGACAGATACGATGTTCGATGTCAAGGCTCAGACAGACGAGACAATGACATATGCACAGATGAAACAGTACCTGCAAAATCAGCGGATAATCTACGATCAGCTGCTGGAACAGGGAAAGGAGATTCAGGAGCAGACGTCACAGAACGTGACGGCAGAGGTGTCGAAGCTGGATCAGACGGCGAAGGAACTCGTCTCACAGGCTGGGAAGCTGAACGAGCAGACCTTATCGCAGCTGAAATGCTCCGAAGAGCAGAGCAGAAGTCACGGCTTCAGACTGCTTCGACTGGTGGTGCTGATAGAAGTGCTGCACCTGATATCATCGGTGGCATTGCTGCTCTGGCTTCGATAATTGAGGACGAGCCTGCCGATGATACCGAGTACGCTCGGGAACACGTTGACAGCAAAGCACTTGCTGAGGAACGAGAGCGTAAGGAAGCTCACGGAATACACATGGGATAGTCCTGTGAGGTGTGCGTTGTTTCAACAGTCGGTTTTCGTCAGGAATGATGAATAGACTTCGTCCGAGTGCTGTGGTATGATTGTTGGTCGGGAGGTGACCGCGGCGATGAAGTTGCAGGATCTGTATTACGGAAATGTCATACCGTGTCAGCATGATGTGAGAAAGGATTCCGACTACGCAAAACGAAGTCTGGAGCTACTCGAGATGTGCGACACACTGGAGAAACGACTGTCGGCTGACGACAAGAAACTGCTGAACGAGATAACGAATATGCAGGGAATGCTGTCCGAAACAATGGTAGCAGAAAGCTACATACAAGGCTTCCGTGACTGCACCGAACTGATAATAGATGTGATGTTCGGCAGGAGCGAGAACCTGAAATAATAAATCAAATGGAGAGGGTACGGTAAAACACCGTACCCATTTTCGTATCAAAGGGAGCGGCTAACCACCGCTCTCTTAATAATTCAAAAGGAGAAAGTTAAAATGAACAATGCAGATCATACGAGAAACACAAGCGAAAGAATAACAGGAGGAACGAATGAGATATACAGAAATGTTCAGAAACGAGCCAGATGTTCTGACAGTTCCCGAGGCAGCAAAGCTGCTCCGCATTGGAAAGAATCAGGCTTACGAGCTCGTGAAAAATGGAAGTCTCGGAGCAATAAGGCTGGGCAAGAAGATAATTATCCCAAAGCCGGCTCTTGTTGACTTCTGCCGAAACGAGAGAAACTATTTAGTGCTTCTGCCGAAATGAGGTGAAAGGTATGGATTTTTCGGGAGAAGTGTGGTATTGTTGTCGTGACGAAAGTCACGATAAGGAACGATTTGGAAATTGAAAGGAGGATGCCAATGAAAATAACCACAGGACATTTAGCTGAGAAGAACGGCAAATGGTATGCCGTTATAAACTTATACGATGCCGACGGTAAACGTCACGAAAAGTGGCGCTCCCTCGGACTGGACGCAAAGAAAGGCACCAAGACCGAAGCCAACCACCGTCTGAACGAGGTGCTTGAGCAGTACAATCTTGGTGACCAGTACCTGCACGAAGGAATGTCGAGAGCCGACAAGGAGCGCAACCGCATAGCTGATATGCGTGTTGAGGACTACCTTGCGGAGTGGCTGGAGTCCTACAAGGGCAACATCACTAAGTCCACATACACAAGCTACAAGCGGTACATGGACGTACACATGATACCCTTTTTCAAGAAGATGAAGATAAAGGTCAAGGAGATCACAGGCGATGAGATAAACGAGTACTACGCTTACCTCAGAGCCAAAGGTCTGAAAGGCACAAGCTGTCAGCGGCACCATTCGCTCCTGCACCTTGCATTCAAGTCTGCTATGAAAAGACGTATCATTCCGACAAATCCCGTCGATCAGGCTGACCGTCCGAAGTCGGTGCAGTTCATCGGAAACTACTATAACGCTGAGGAGATAAAGCAGCTAATCGACTGCACAAAGGACGATCCGCTGCACATCGTCATCATTATAGCTGCCTATTACGGACTTCGCCGCAGCGAGGTCATCGGGCTGAAATGGTCGGCGGTGGACTTCGTAGGCAAGACCATAAGCATCAAGCACAAGGTGTTGCAGGACGAGGACGGAGTTGCAGGCTACGATGTGATGAAAACAAAGTCGTCGTACAGAACGCTTCCGCTGATACCCGTAGTCGAGCAGGCACTCATCGCCGAGCGTGAGCATCAGGCTGAGATGAAGAAAGCGTTCGGCAGAGGATACTGCAAGAAGTACGAGGACTATATCTGCGTGGACGCTGTGGGAGAGCTGATACGTCCCAACTATGTGTCGGACCATTTCCCCATAGTGCTCCGCAAGAACGGTCTGCGTAAGATACGATTCCATGATCTGCGGCACAGTTGTGCCAGCTTGCTCCTTGCAAACGGAGTGCAGATGAAGCTGATTCAGGAGTGGCTCGGTCACAGCGACATAGGTACAACGAGCAACGTGTACAGCCATGTGGACAGCGAAAGCAAGAAGCTGAGTGCGGAGGCGATAGCTAAAGCATTAGAATAATATCATCAAATCCGGATAACATTATCTGCAATCAATTTTTGCAACATTTCATCATCTGTTTGAATTTCCTTTGTGATATATCGCAGATAAACTAACAAACATTCTAAATTATTTCTGTCAAAGCAAAGAGATAAGTAATTAGCTGTTAAGCCTTCGTCCCAAAAATGTATTTGAAGATCAATATCTACTTTAGGATTTATAATAAATGTCAAATCAGGCTCGACAAATCCCAATTCCTCCTGAAGCTGTATTTTATCTTCGAGAAAATCGGATATCTTATCTCGGATTTCCTCAACTTCGTATGATAATAAAACCTCGGATGATATTTGATAGTTAAGCCAGCTTCCAGAGCGTAAGGATAATTCAACAATACACCACTGATCATAAAGTTTATAAAGGTTTTCAGAATTACTCTTCTCATACTTTGTGATACGAAATCGAAATTCAATTCCGTCTAAATCTAAATTAAGCTGCATAAAAACACCACCTAATAAAAAAGTTCCGCATCTCGAAAGGGCGGAACTACGCGGAATACTCCGCATTTGGCTTGGCGCAGTGGGTGGGATTCGAACCCACGTCCCTCAAGGGGCATCATGATTTCGAGTCATGTCCGTTATGACCACTTCGATACCACTGCGTATTTAATTTAACTATAAAACTGCGAGAAAACTGCGAGAAAGCCAATTGCAAACGCAATCACAAACACCGCCGAAACCACGCAGAACAGGGATAAATCAAAGTGCGGCAAACTCAGAAACGACTATGTTTCGAATCATGTCCGTTATGACCACTTCGATACCACTGCATAAAATCACTATAATATTATATCACACAGGAGCGGTAAAATCAAGAGCTCTGCAAAAAATAAATATTATAACAAACAGCAGATGATCCTCCGAGCCGAAACATCGCAAGATCATCTGCTTTATCATCAGAGCTGGTCTGCCAGTTCAAGAACCAGTCTTTCAGTCTTTTCCCAGCCGAGGCAGGGGTCGGTGATGGACTTTCCGTAGACGTTCTCCCCTATTTTCTGGGAGCCGTCAACGATATAGCTCTCTATCATGAGACCCTTTACCAGCTTCTTTATATCCGTGCTGTGACGCATACTGTGAAGTATTTCCTTGGATATCCTGATCTGCTCCTCAAACTGTTTGCCGGAGTTGGAGTGGTTGGTGTCAACGATGAGTGCAGGATTTTTCAGGTCCTTTTCCGCATATATCCTTGCAAGGCTGATAAGATCCTCAAAGTGATAATTCGGGAAGGACTGTCCCCTGTCGTTGACATATCCGCGGAGTATAGCGTGAGCGTAGGGGTTGCCGTCGCTTCTCACCTCGCAGCCTCTGTAGATGAAGGCGTGGTGGTGCTGGGCAGCGGTAATGGAGTTCATCATTACCGAGATATCGCCGCCGGTGGGGTTCTTCATACCCACGGGTATATCGACACCGCTGGACACCAGACGGTGCTGCTGGTTCTCAACGGAACGTGCTCCGATGGCGATATATGACAGCAGGTCGTCGAGGTAGCTGTAATTCTCGGGATAGAGCATCTCGTCCGCACAGCTGAAGCCTGTTTCCGCAAGGGCTCTCATGTGAAGGTGTCTTACTGCGATGATACCGCTTTTCAGATCGGGCATAGCAGTGGGATCAGGCTGATGGAGCATTCCCTTATAGCCGTCACCTGTGGTTCTGGGCTTACCCGTGTATATACGAGGTATCATCATGATCTTGTCGCTGACCTTTTCCTGAAGTCCGCGGAGACGTGTTATATAGTCGAGGACGCTGTCCTCGTTGTCAGCAGAGCAGGGACCGATCACCAGCAGGAATTTATCGGACTCTCCGCTGAATATTTTCTTTATTTCCCTGTCACGTTCAGCCTTGATGTCGATGAGCTCCTGAGAGAGCGGATGAGCAGCCTTCAGCTCCGAGGGGTGAGGCAGCTCGCGGATGATATTAAGTGCCATAAGTATTTTCCTTTCCAGATCATTTGAGCCAGTCTGTACCGAACCTCATTGCCAGCTGGTCACAGACCACGAGTGCAGTAATGCTGTCAACTACAACTCTTGCACGGTGCACGATAGCAGGGTCGTGGCGCCCCTTTATCTGAAGCGTGGTATTTTCCATGGTGTTTATATCGATTGTCTGCTGTTCCTTGTAAATTGAAGGTGTGGGCTTCACGGCAACTCTGAACACAACGGGAAGTCCCGTGGTTATGCCGCCCAGTATACCGCCGTTATTGTTGGTCTCCGATACGGGAGCGCCGTTCACGGAGCTGAAGCAGTCGTTGCACTGACTGCCCAGCATATCGGCTGCGGCAAAGCCTGCGCCGAACTCCACTCCCTTGACGGCAGGGATGCCGAAAAGCGCATGGGCGAGAAGGCTTTCCACGGTGTCGAACCACGGCTCGCCGACGCCTGCGGGGAGACCGATAACAGCTGTCTCAAGTCTGCCGCCTACGCTGTCTCCGTCATTTTTAGCAGCGGTTATGGCAGCCTGCATTTCCTCAGCCTTTTCACTGTCGAGGACTGCGAACTCCATATCACCCAGCTTTGCGATATCGCTTTCCATATCGCCGAAGGGGCGGTCAAAGACTCCGCCGCAGGACAGTATGTGAGTGCCGATGACAATGCCCTTACTGCGGAGAGCGCTGATGGCAACTGCACCGGCTGCCACCACTCCTGCGGTTATCCTGCCCGAGAAGTGTCCGCCGCCGCGGAAGTCCTGAAATCCGTGATACTTCATCTGAGCCGAAAAGTCCGCATGACCCGGACGGGCTTTATAGGCAAGCTCGCCGTAATCCTTGCTTCTTGTGTCCTGATTTTCTATTATGAAAGTTATGGGTGTACCTGTTGTCTTACCGTTGAATACTCCGCTTACTATCCTTACCTTGTCTGCCTCGCGGCGTGCGGTGGACAGCGCACTGACTGACTGGCGGAGCTTCATCTGATGTGCGATAAATTCGTCATCTACAGCAATTCCGGGTGCTATGCCGTCGAGAACGGCACCGATAGCCTCACCGTGGCTCTCGCCGAAGACGGTGACGGAAACGCTGGAACCGAAGGTGTTTTTCATATATACATCTCCTCTGGTCTGTATAAGGTCCCGAACAGCGTGAAAACGCCCGCGGAACACCTTTAAATTATACCACTTCGGTAAAAATATGTCAACACGGCAATTTAACGATTTGCAGGTTCAAAGTGGTAAAGTATATAGTGATTTTGTATAGACCCGTGCAGCTCTTTTTGTACAGTTCCACGTCATTGACTTTAACGATATATCGTGGTATAATCAAGAAAAAACGACGAGGTGAGCTTATGGACATAATGAGATTTTACAATGGCGGGGAATTTGCGGCATACGAGTATATGGGAGCTCACCTCACAGACAGCGGAACTGTTTTCAGGGTATACGCTCCCAACGCCTCAAAAGTCTCTGTTATCGGGGATTTCAGCAAGTGGGAGGAGCTCCCCATGAAGGCTGTGGATGACGGAAGGTTCTATGAGCTCGTGGTCCCCGAGGCTGAGGAGGGACAGCGCTACAAATACCGTATCTACGATGCAAAGGGCGATTTCATCGACCACTGCGACCCCTACGGCTTCGGCATGGAACTCCGCCCCGGCACCTGCTCTGTCATACGGAGCATAGAGGGCTATCGATTCGTCGATGAGGACTGGCTCGTTCAGCGCTCGGACTGCCGTGACAGGGCTCTTAACATCTATGAGGTACATCTGGGTTCATGGAAACGCCGCTCCGACGAGGACGAGGAGGGCTGGTTCAGCTACACGGAAATAGCCGATGAGCTCATCGACTACGTCTGCGAGCTGGGATACAATTACATAGAGCTCATGCCCCTCAGTGAGCACCCATGCGACGAATCATGGGGCTATCAGAGCACAGGCTTCTTTGCTCCCACCTCGCGGTACGGCACTCCCCTTCAGTTAATGGAGCTTGTGGACAGGTGCCACCGCCGCGGCATAGGTGTCATCATCGACTTTGTCCCCGTACACTTTGCCGTTGACCACTACGCCCTTACGGAGTTTGACGGCACAAAGCTCTACGAATACCCTGCGGACGACATCGGCTATAACGAATGGGGAAGCCGCAACTTCGACCACTCAAAGGGCGAGGTGCGTTCATTTATACAGTCCGCGGCGGACTACTGGCTCAGCGTCTACCACTTTGACGGGCTCCGCATGGACGCTGTCCGCAATATGATATACTGGAACGGCGACGAGCGCCGCGGCGAGAACAGAACTGCCATACAGTTCCTGAAAGACATGAACAGCGGTCTCAAAGCCCGTCACCCATCCGCGATTATTTCCGCCGAGGATTCCTCTGCCTATCCCAAGGTAACAGCTCCCGTATTTGACGGCGGACTGGGCTTTGACTACAAATGGGACTTGGGCTGGATGCACGACACTCTTGAGTATTTCCGGAGCGCACCCATGTACCGATCCCGTGACTATCACAAGCTGACCTTCTCCATGCTGTATTTTTACAACGAGAAGTACATACTGCCCCTGTCCCACGATGAGGTAGTCCACGGCAAGGCGACTGTGGCGCAGAAGATGAACGGACAGTATCCCGAGAAGTTCCCGCAGGCAAGAGCACTGTATATGTACATGACGGTACATCCCGGAAAGAAGCTGAACTTCATGGGAAGCGAATTTGCACAGCTCCGCGAATGGGACGAAAAGCGCCAGCAGGACTGGGATATGCTGAAATATCCCCTCCACGACTCATTCAGAGAGTACATAAGGGCACTCAACAAGATATACCTCGAGCATAAGGCGCTCCACTACGACTATGACCCCACCAACTTCATGTGGGAGGACTGCAATTCCGTGGAGCGGTGTGTATACGCAATACGCAGAAAGGCGGCAGAGGGCGATATACTGGCAGTTCTGAACTTCTCCGACTGGTACCAGTTCGGCTATTCCGTCACCATCGGAAAGGACTATGAAGCGGAGCTGCTCCTTGACTCCGACAATCAGCTGTACAGTGGCACCACTCCCGACGGCAAGGCGGAGTTCACCCTTGCAGACGGCAGGCTGAACATGGATATACCGCCCTTCAGCGGCAGACTTTTCCTGCTGACGAGAAAATAAAAAAGGAGGCGCTGCCTCCTCATACTGTATAGGAAAAAAGCTGTACCCCGCGGTACAGCTTTTTCTGATTTGTCCCTTACAACAAATTTCTTTATTATGTGGGAGTGCAGTTCCCTCATAAAACAGGTCAATACGGAAAACGCTGCCTTATACGTTTTCCCCCAATTCCCTCCTACCTAAAATTATATTATCGGCAATTATGTATTGCAAGCTGAATATTGCTGAATGTCATATATCACTGTTCAAAAAGTGCGGTTTTTTGCTCAAAAATTGTCATCAATGTACCATAAAACAGCGGCACGACCTCACGAAGATGCTATTTTTACAGTACAGAAGACCTGTTCTGCGGTTTTCGACAGATTTTCCGCAGCTGTTCTGCTGTCCATAGCCTCCGCAAGAGTGCAGGGACGGGTCTGTATAGAGAAGCAGGCATCTATGCCCTTTTCGCGGAGAAGCTCCGCTCCCCTGCCCACGGCTCCGCCAAAGGCAAGTACGGGCTTGCCGTACTTTTTTGCCAGCGCAGCCAATACCGCAGGAGCCTTTCCCATGGCGGTCTGCCCGTCGAGGCAGCCCTCTCCCGTGACCACTATGTCTGCCTGCTGCACAGCCTGCTCCATGGCGACGGCTTCCATGACCAGCTCCGCACCCGAGCGCAGTTCTGCGCCAAGGGCAAACATCAGCGCAAAGCCCATGCCCCCTGCCGCACCTGCTCCCTCGCAGTTCGGGTCAGCCTGTGGAAAAGTTCGTTTCATTGTCTCTGCATAGTGTCCAAGCCAGCCGTCCATGAGGGGAATGTCCTCCTCGGCAGCCCCCTTTTGCGGAGCAAATACCCTGCTGCATCCCTTTTCGCCGCAGAGGGGATTTTTCACATCGCAGGCAACTCTGAAACGGCAGTCCCTGAGCTCATGCAGGGCACCGTCCGCAGTTATCTCCGCAAGGTCGGCAAGTCCCCTTGCACCGCGGCTTATAGGAGCGCCATTGCCGTCAAAAAGCCCGAAGCCCAGCGCCTGAAGGCAGCCAGCTCCCCCGTCGTTGGTGGCACTGCCGCCTATGCCGATGATAAAGTCACGGCAGCCCTTACGGACAGCGTCCGCTATCATCTCTCCAACGCCGCAGGTGGAGGCTGACATGATATCACGCTCCTCCTCGCCGAGGAGGGTAAGTCCTGCCGCCGCAGCCATCTCCATGACCGCAGTACCGTCTGGCATGATACCGTATTCCGCAGTTATCTCCCTGCCGAGAGGGTCATGGACCGTGACGGACTGAGTCCGTCCGCCCATGCCCGTGATAAGCGCCTCCGCAGTACCCTCGCCGCCGTCGGCAAGGGGCTTCACTGTTACATCGGCATTAGGCATTGCGCGAAGTATGCCGCGCTCCGCAGCCCGTCCTGCCTCAAGGGAGGTAAGACTGCCCTTGAATGAATCTATCGCTATAAGAACTTTCATATGTCCTCCGTCAGTTTCTTTATCATTATGAACTCCTCGGTATTCTCGCTCACAGTCTCAAAGCCGAGAGAGCGGTACAGCTTCACGGCGTAGTTCGCCTTCTGCACCGCCAGTGATACCTGCTTACAGCCGCGGCTGCGGAGCTCATTCAGTATTGCCCTCATAAGCTGGTTCCCAATTCCCTGTCCGCGGAACTCACTGTACAAGGAAATGGCAAGAGACGGAGTTTGGTCATCCACATGACCGTAGTCCGCCATTATCCTGCACCAGACCGCCCCCACTATGCGTCCGCCGCAGACGGCTCCGAAAGCTATATCGTGGGGCGAGGAGCCGAAGTCCTCGATGTAGAGCCTGAGCTCGGGCTTTTCCATGATGTCACGGGGAGGAGGTTCCACGCCCTCGGGGATAAAGATGGCTTCATAGAGGAAGTCCCCGAGAACGCCGAACTCCTCCTCTTTCAGTTGTCTGATAACAGCTTCCATTTCCGCACCTCCTGATACATATATTATATCTGCCCGAGCGGCGACTGTCAACCGAAGCAGGGCTGAATAAAAAACACCTCCGCCCGAGACAGGCAGAGGTGTCTGACAATACTTTTACTGCTTTTCCGAATTGATGAACATATCGTATATCCTGCGGATAGCCTCGGGGAGGTCGTTCTCGCTGACACCGATGATAACGTTCAGCTCGCTGGAGCCCTGATCGATAAGCTTTACATTTATGCGTGCATGAGCCATTGAAGCGAAGATACGGGCAACAGTACCCCTCGTGTTCTTCATTCTGCGTCCAACGACTGCAAGTATAGCGATGCCGTCCTCAATGTCGATGTGGTCGGGTGAAACTGCCTTGCGGAGCTCCGCAACTACCTTGTCACGAACGGGATCAAGCTTTTCTGTGCTGAGAGTGATGCTCATGGTGTCGATACCCGAGGGCATATGCTCAAAGGAAAGACCGTTGTCGTAGAGCACCTTCAGTACCTTCATACCGAAGCCTGTCTCGTTGTTCATCATAGCCTTTTCGATATTGATAGTGCTGAAGCCCTTCTTGCCTGCGATACCTGTGATGGTGTGGCTGAGGCTCTCTCTGCTGAAATCGTAGTCATTGCCCACGATCATAGTACCTGCATCCTCGGGAGCATTGGTATTCCTGATATTGATGGGGATACCTGCGGAACGAACAGGGAAGATAGCGTCCTCGTGAAGAACGGAAGCGCCCATGTAAGCCAGCTCGCGGAGCTCGCGATAAGTAATTACCTCGATAACATCGGGGTTGTCAACTATTCTGGGGTCGGCAACAAGAAATCCCGAAACATCTGTCCAGTTCTCATATATCTCAGCCTTTACAGCATTTGCGATAATGGAGCCCGTAACATCGGAACCGCCTCTTGAGAAGGTCTTGATGTAGCCCTCTGTGGTCCTTCCGTAGAAGCCGGGGATAACAGCGTTGTCCAGACCCTTGAGTCTCTCGCGTACAGCCTTTACGGTTTCGTCAAGGAGCAGAACGCCGTTTGTATCGAAAATAATAACGTCAGCTGCATCAACGAAATTGAATCCAAGGTAGTTTGCAAGCACCTTACCGTTGAGGAACTCACCGCGGCTTGCGGCAAAATCCTTTGCGGGACGTGCTTTCAGCTCCTTAACGATGGAGTCAAACTCCTCGTCGAGGGACATATCTATGCCCAGCTCAGAAATAATACCGTTATAGCGGTCCTTTATCATCTGGAAATCCTTGGAGAAATCCACACCGCTGCCTGCCAGCTCGCAGCACTTGTAGAGCATATCCGTAACCTTGATATCGTCGGAGAAGCGCTTTCCGGGAGCTGAGGGCACAACATATCTGCGCTTGTCATCGCTCTTGATAATAGCGGCTACCTTTCTGAACTGATTGGCGTCAGCAAGTGAGCTTCCGCCGAATTTAACGACTTTATTACTCATATATATATCATCCTTTTAACATTGATAATTTTATAGCAATATCTATTATATGCCTTTTTGCCGTTAAAATCAATTGACAGAAAGTCAAAAATCGGGACTTCGCAAACTGTATTTTTGGTGAATACGCTTGTACGCCGCTGACGGACAGTTTTTAAGGAGTCATTCAGCTGCCCTTACAGCCTGTGCAAAGGCTTTCATTTTAGCAATATCCTTGAATCCGTCGGTCTCAAGGCAGGAGCTTGCGTCAACTCCGAACGGGCGGAGCTGCCTTATTGCCTGAGCAGCATTTTCCGCAGTTATCCCCCCTGCAAGCAGATAGGGACGCTTTATGCTGCCGATGAGAGACCAGTCAAAGGTCTGCCCCGAGCCCTTTCCCGAGTCCAGCAGCACCATGTCCGCGCAGGAGCGCTCTGCGGCGGCAATGTCCTCTGCGGCGCCCACCTGAAACGCCTTTATTACGGGAATACCGCGGCTTTTAAGCTCCGAGATGAAGTCCTCGCTCTCGCTGCCGTGGAGCTGCACCATTTTCACGGCTCCCATTTTCACGGCTGCAATGACGTTTTCCATGGTCTCGTCAACGAAAACTCCCACGGGAACTATATCTCCGTCCAGCAGCTTCGTAAGCTCTGCCGCCTTTGCAGTTGCTATGTACCGTTTACTCTTTTCCGCAAAAACATAGCCGATATAGTCGGGCTTTACCCTGTTCGCGAACTCAATATCCTCGGGACGTCGGAGTCCGCACATTTTTATCTTAGTCATACTGCCCTTTCAGCTCTCTGAGCTTTGCCTTTTTATCCGCGGCTCTCATAAGTGTCTCGCCGATGAGCACAGCGTTCACCCCTGCCTCGCGGAGAAGCTGTATATCCTCAGCCGTGCGGACACCGCTCTCGGAGACGAAGCTCACATCTGAGGGAGCAAGCTCCCTCAGACGGCGGCTGTTGCCTGTGTCTACCGAGAAATCTTTGAGATTACGGTTATTTACGCCTATGACACGAGCTCCACAGGCAACAGCCGTGCGAAGCTCCGCTTCGTCGTGAGCTTCGACGAGAGCAGACAGTCCAAGTTCGTCGCACACTGCGATATATTCCTTTATCTGCTGCGCCGAAAGAATGGAGCAGATGAGCAGCACTGCCTTTGCGCCGAGGAGCTTTGCCTCGTATATCATATATTCGTCCACGGTAAAGTCCTTGCGTATACAGGGTATATTCACATTTGCGGCTATCTCGCGGAGATAATCGTCGCTGCCGAGGAACCACTCAGGCTCCGTCAGCACAGATATGCAGTCCGCACCTGCGGCTTCGTACTCTCTTGCGATAGTGAGGTACGGGAAGTCCTCGGCGATAACGCCCTTTGAGGGGGAAGCCTTCTTGCACTCGCATATAAAGGCGATATCGTCCTTTTTCAGTGCCCTTTCAAACTCAAACTCCCCCTTGGGAAGCTCCAGTGCAAGACGCCTTGCATCTTCGGGAGACTGCCTTTTCTTGGCAGTCTCCACACGTTCTGCCGCATGAGCGGCAAGCTTATCGAGAATAGTCATAGCTCACCTCAGTTGTTGGACTCTGCAATAAATCTGTCCATAGCAGCCAGAGCGGCACCGCTGTCGATGAGCTCCGCAGCCTTTTTGATACCTGCATCCATGGACTCAGCCTTGCCGCCGATATAGATAGCAGCACCCGAATTGAGCAGAACAGCATTTCTCTTGTGTCCCTTGATATCGCCTGCAAGGATACCGCGTGTTATAGCCGCATTGTCCTCGGGAGTACCGCCTCTCAGGTCGTCCTTTGTGCAGCGCTCGAAGCCGAACTGCTCGGGAGTTATCTCGTAATTCTTCAGCCAGCCGTCTCTGTACTCACATACAGCCGTAGGAGCGCTGAGTGATATCTCGTCCAGCTTATCCTTGCCATAGACTACCATGCCGTTCTTTGAGCCCAGCTTCATCAGTACCTCTGCAACAGGTCCCAGGAGAACGCTGTCATATACGCCGAGGAGGTGGTGACTGGGGCAGGCAGGATTGGTCAGGGGTCCGAGGATATTGAACACCGTGCGGAAGCCCAGCTCCTTGCGGATAGGTCCGACGTACTTCATGGAGGTGTGGTACTTCTGCGCGAAGAAGAAGCAGAAGCCCGAGTCCTCAAGAAGCTGTCTGCACTTGTCGGGATCAAGACTTATATTTGCGCCGAGAGCCTCAAGGCAGTCCGCAGTGCCCGACAGTGACGAAGCGGCACGGTTGCCGTGCTTTGACACCTTTATACCCGAAGCCGCCGTTACGAATGCAGATGTGGTGGAGATATTGAAGCTCTGGGCGTTGTCGCCGCCTGTGCCGACTATTTCGAGAAGGTCCATGTCATTCTCGAACTTGATAGCTGCATCACGCATAGCGGCAGCACAGCCCGTTATCTCGTCGATAGTCTCTGCCTTGGTGCTTTTTGTGGAAAGCGCAGACAGGAAGGCAGCATTCTGTGTGGGAGTGGTCTCCCCTGCCATGATTTCTGATATTACCTTGTATGCCTCATCGAATGTCAGATCCTGCTTGTCAACGATCTTAGCTATTGCTTCCTTGATCATAGTTAAAACTCCTTTATAAATCAGAATTTGCCACAAGCGCTAAAAGTGATTAGTGCATAGTGGTTAGTCAATGTGTTCGCTTCGCTCACAGTATTTAAATATTGTCGCCGCAGGCGACTCCACAGCTTTCAACTCTCAACTCTAAACTCTAAACTCAAATCATAATTTTGCCAAGCATAATTATGATTTAGCGACTGCTTCTTTCATTTCCTTTACATATTCGCCCACATAGGGAGCAGCGTCCTTACCGTACTTTTCAAGTATGCGGATTATAGCGGAACCCACGATGGCTCCGTCCGAGAGAGCAGCCATTTTCTGAGCCTGTTCGGGCTTGGATATACCAAAACCAACTGCACAGGGCACCTTGGTGTTTTCTCTGATGACCTTTACGATATCACCGATATTGGTGGTTATCTCGCTTCTCACGCCCGTAACTCCCAGACTTGAAACGATGTAGATGAAGCCCTCAGCTTCCTTAGCTATCATGGCTATTCGGTTCTCTGATGTGGGAGCTATCAGCGATATCAGGTCAACTCCGTACTGCCTTGCCACTGCCGAGAACTCCTCCTTTTCCTCAAAGGGAAGATCGGGAAGAATTATTCCGTCAACTCCGCATTCACAGCATCTCGCCATGAAACGCTCTGCGTCGTAGGAGTAGACCACGTTTGCGTATGTCATGAACACAAAGGGTATCTTCACATCTCTGCGGAGCTCCTTCACCAGTTCAAAAACCTTGTCAGTAGTGACTCCCCCTGCCAGTGCGCGGATATTTGCTCCCTGAATAACGGGTCCCTCAGCGGTGGGGTCTGAGAAGGGTATTCCCAGCTCGATGAGGTCGGCACCATTCTCCGCAGCAGCCCTTACCACTTTTGCGGTGGTCTCAAGGTCGGGGTCTCCGCAGGTTATGAACGGTATAAATGCCTTTCCGTTTTCAAATGCAGCTCTGATATTACTCATATATATCCTCCCCTCTGTAACGTGCGATGGCAGCGCAGTCCTTGTCGCCGCGTCCCGAAACTGTTACGATGATAATTTTGTCCTTGTCCATAGTGGGAGCCAGCTTCATAGCATAGGCAATTGCGTGAGCCGACTCGATAGCGGGGATGATGCCCTCGGTGCGTGAAAGGTACTCAAAGGCATTTACCGCCTCGTCATCTGTAACCGGAACGTACTCAGCCCTGCCGATGTCGTGGAGATGAGCGTGCTCGGGACCTACGCCGGGGTAGTCCAGACCTGCGGAAATGGAGTAAACAGGAGCTATCTGACCGTACTCGTCCTGACAGAAGTAGGACTTCATACCGTGGAAAATGCCTATCCTGCCTGTATTTACAGTAGCCGCAGTCTCGAAGGTGTCGATACCCCTACCTGCTGCCTCGCAGCCGATAAGACGGACTCCCTCATCGGGAATGAAGTGATAGAAGCTGCCGATGGCGTTGGAGCCGCCGCCTACACAGGCGATAACAGCGTCGGGAAGTCTGCCCTCAGCCTCCAGTATCTGAGCTCTTGCCTCGCGTGAGATAACAGCCTGAAAATCGCGTACTATTGTTGGGAATGGGTGGGGACCCATTACCGAGCCAAGACAGTAGTGTGTATCGGTGATACGTGAGGTCCACTCGCGCATCGCCTCGGAAACAGCGTCCTTGAGGGTAGCTGTACCGCTCTTTACGGGAATGACGTCAGCGCCCAGAAGCTTCATGCGATAAACGTTGAGAGCCTGACGCTTGGTGTCCTCCTCGCCCATGAACACCACGCACTCCATATCCAGGAGAGCGGCTGCGGTGGCAGTTGCAACGCCGTGCTGACCTGCACCTGTCTCAGCAATGAGTCTGGTCTTGCCCATTTTCTTTGCAAGGAGAGCCTGACCGAGAACGTTATTTATCTTGTGAGAGCCCGTGTGGTTCAGGTCCTCGCGCTTTAGGTATATCTTAGCGCCTCCCAGTTCCCTTGTGAGCTTGTCTGCACGGTAAAGCAGAGAAGGTCTGCCTGCGTAGTTATTGAGGAGCTCAGTGAGCTCGCGGTTGAAATCCGGGTCATTCTTATAGTGGTCGTAAGCCTGTTCAAGCTCTATGACCGCATTCATCAGCGTTTCGGGTATGTACTGACCGCCGTGAACGCCGAATCGTCCTTTTGACTTTAACATAATATCTTTCCTTTCTATCATTTATATTTTTCTCAGTATATCAAGTGTATGGTTTGAAGCGCCCATAAGGTCGGCTCTTTCGCAAGTAGCGAAGTGGTATTCCATGAACTTGTCAAAGGTGAAGCTGTCCATGCTGTCGATACATTCGCTCATGTAGTTAGCCGCTCCGTCCGTTGCTATGAGCTTTATTCTCTCAACGGGGAGTTCCGCATTCAGCGCCGCTATCTCCTCCGTCCTCACCAGTGAGAAGAGCTCCTTTGGTTCGCTCTTGCAGTGCCACTCCTCTGCCAGCATATCATTTTCCAGTACCCTTCTCAGGTTCCCGTGAAGAAAGGCGTGCTGGAGCACAGCCGCTTCGTTCATGCAGTATGCCGCCAGTATGTATCCGCCCTTTCGGGTGACCCTTACCGCCTCTGAGAGCGCCCTGAGCATATCCTCACGGGTGAACAGGTGGTACATAGGTCCCAGCAGCAGAGTGACATCGAAGCTGTTATCCGAAAGCTCCGAAAGGTCAAGGGCGTTTCCCTGCAAAGTCCTTATGGGCTCTGTACCGTCCAGCTTTGCGCGGAGCTTTTCCAGATTATGCTCCACCAGCTCCACCGCCGTTACATCAAAGCCCTCTTTTGCAAGGGTTACGCTGTAACGTCCCGTGCCTGCGCCCACTTCAAGGAGCCTTGCGTCCCTGCGGTCACCGATACAGTCTCGGATATACTTCATGGTGGTCAGGTACTCCACCTGACCCGACTGTGAGAGGAGCCTGCCCTCCTCGTCGTAATTTCTGTAGAATTCATCAAGATAGTCCATAGCTGTCACCTCGTTTTTTATTGCGGCAATGAATAATTCAAAGCTCAATAAAGTTTTTCAGCATTATCCTTCCGTCGGGAGTCATGATGGACTCGGGGTGGAACTGAACGCCGTATATGGGGTATTCCCTGTGCTGGACCGCCATGACCTCGCCGTCATCGGCAAGAGCTGTGACCTCCAGACAATCGGGCAGTGTAGCCGCGTCTGCCGCAAGGGAGTGGTATCTCGCCACGGGAGCACCCTCGTCTATTCCCCTGAACAGCGGGCAATCGTTCATGAAGCTGATAACGGACTGCTTGCCGTGCATGAGCTCCTTGGCGTAGGTAACTGTTGCACCGTAGGCGGCGCATATAGCCTGATGGCCGAGGCAAACGCCCAGTGTGGGTATCTTTTTGCACACCGTCTTAGCGGCTTCGATTATAATGCCTGCGTCCTCGGGACGTCCGGGTCCCGGGGAGAGTATTATTTTGTCGGGAGCAAGCTCCTCTATCTCCGCAACAGTCATCTCGTCGTTGCGTATCACCTTTATATCGGGACATATCTCACCGATGAGCTGATAGAGGTTATATGAAAAGCTGTCGTAATTATCAATGAGAAGAATCATTCGTCCGCCTCCTCTGCCATTTTAAGGGCGTTGACCACAGCCGCCGCCTTGTTTATGCACTCCTGATATTCCTTTTCGGGAACAGAGTCCGCAACTATTCCTGCTCCGCTTCTCACAAAGACCTTGCCGTTCTTCTTGTAGGCGATACGGATAGCGATACAGGTATCAAGATTGCCTGTGAAGTCGATGTAGCCGATTGCGCCGCCGTAGATGCCGCGCTTGTTGTTTTCAAGCTCCGCGATGAGCTGACAGGCGCGAATCTTGGGAGCTCCCGAGAGAGTTCCTGCGGGGAGAACAGCACTTACGGCATCAAAGCCGTCGAACTCCTCCCTTATCTCGCCCCGTACCGTAGAACCGATGTGCATAACGTGGGAATAGCGCTCTATGCTGTGGAGCTTTTCAACCTGAACGGAGCCGAATTTGCTTATCTTGCCAAGGTCGTTCCTGCCGAGGTCAACAAGCATATTATGCTCCGCAAGCTCCTTCTCGTCCGCAAGGAGGTCAGCTTCAAGAGCCTTGTCCTCCTTGTCGGTCTTTCCTCTGGGACGGGTGCCTGCAAGTGGGAATGTGTGGAGAACGCCGTCCTCCAGCTTTACCAGAGTCTCGGGAGAAGCACCTGCTATCTCCACGTCCGTTCCCGAGAAATAGAACATATAAGGCGAAGGATTTATGGTCCTCAGAACTCTGTATGTGTTGAGGAGACTTCCCTCAAAGCCTGCGCTGAGACGGTTCGAGAGGACTATCTGGAAGATGTCGCCCTCGCGGATATGTCCCTTTGCCTTTTCCACCATATCGCAGTACTGCTCCTTGCTGAACAGGGCTGTGACCTCGCTTGTGAGCCTGCCTGCGGGCTCCTTTACGCGCTCCCCGTGTCTGAGCAGGTCAGCCATGTGCCGCAGCTCCAGCTTAGCCTTGTTGTAGCCTGCCTCGCCCTCGTCCAGTCTCATGTTGGCGATGAGAATGAGCTTCTGGCGGAAGTTGTCGAAGGCGATGACCTTGTCGAAAAGCATAAGGTCAACATCCTTGAAGTTCTCCGTATCGCTTACATCGGTACGGAGGGTCTTCTCCGAGTAGGCGAGGAAGTCGTAGGAGAAATATCCTGCAAGACCGCCCGTGAACGGAGGAAGATAGTCGAATTTGGGGCTTTTGTATTTTGAAAGTATCTGTCTTATCTGGACTGACGGATCATCTGAAGTCATTTTTACGTCGCCAATTGTGAGGTCATTGCCTGCGGCTGTTATCTGGAGCTTCGGGTCGAAGCCGAGGAAGGTGTATCTTCCCCACTTCTCCTTTTCCGCAACTGATTCCAGCATATAGCAGTGGGTCGAGACGTTTTTCAGTATCATTATCGCCTCGATGGGAGTACAGATGTCGGAGAGTATCTCGCAGCTTACGGGAAGAATGTCATATTTTCCGCTGTCTGCTATTTCTCTGACCTTGCTGAGCTCGGGTAAAAACTTCATAAAAAGCACCTCCGTGACCTGTCAGGGCAATAAAAAAGTCCCTGACAGACCAATATGATCTGTCAAGGACGAATAATTCTATCCGCGGTACCACCTTGATTCACGGCATAGCCGTGCGCTTTGCAGGATACTATCATATCCCTGATGATTAACGCACATCCTTACGTTGCAGAATACTCTGAGCAGGCACATCACTGTGCAAAGCCCATTTGACTGCACCCTCGGCGGTCCATTTGCTAATCTGTTTTTCGCCTGACTCTCAGCACCGCAGGCTCTCTGTGGAATCATAATTAACTTTATCTCCGCGTCATCGGTTTGATTTTTAACCATTATAGCACCACAACACACACTTGTCAAGTAGGTTTAGATATTTTTTTCATTTAACATTAGCATCACAGCTGAAATATCACTGCTTCCTCTTTTGTCATATAATATACTGTACCGCAGATACTGCCACTGCGCAATACGCAGCAGACAGGGGTGATACTTCTGAAAATTTGCATTCTTGATATGCCCTCCTACACCTATGCGGTCAAGGCACAGCGGCTTCTGAGGGCAAGGGGCTACCCGTGCAGGATAAGACGCCGCGAAAAGACCTCCTCGGAGGGCTGCGGCTTCTCGGTGCTGATAAACGGCAGCTGCGAAGGAGCGGAAAGGCTCCTCACGGGATACGCTGTCCCCTATTCTGTCAGGGGCGGAGGTGCTGACGATGATAAACTTTGACAACGCTGCCACCACCTTTCCCAAGCCCCTTTCCGTCCGCCGTGCAGCTGCCGGAGCCATAAAGTCCTTCGGCGGAAACGCAGGCAGAGGCGGTCATGAGCTTGCCATGCGGACTTCCGAGGCGCTGTATTCCGCCCGCGAGACCGCTGCCGCCTTCTTCGGAGCAGCTCCCGAGAACACCGTGTTCACACTGAACTGCACCCACGCGCTGAATATGGCGATACAGGGAGTAATGTCCGAGGGCGGTCACATCATTATCAGCAGCATGGAGCACAACTCCGCTGCCCGTCCTGCAGTCGCACTCGCCATGAAAAAGCAGGTCACGCTGTCCGTTGCGGAGGTCTTTCCCGACAGCGAGCGTACCATTGAAAGCTTCCGCAGGCTCATACGCAGCGACACCCGAGCGGTGGTATGCACCATTGCCTCCAACGTCACGGGTCAGCTTCTCCCATACAAGGAAATAGGGCAGCTCTGCCGCGAAAACGGCATCTGCTTCATTGCCGACGGCGCACAGGCCTGCGGCATATATGATATAAAGCTTTCCGACGGCATAAACATCCTCTGCACCGCAGGTCACAAGGGACTCTACGGAATTACGGGCACAGGACTGCTCATCACCGACGGACAGTACCCCATAACGCCCATAATGCAGGGCGGCACGGGAAGCAATTCACTGAGCCTTTTTCAGCCGTCTATCCTCCCCGACAGCCTTGAAAGCGGCACGCCCAACGTTATCGGCGCAGTCACCGTAGGGGCAGGCATAGGCTTCATCGGCACCTACGGCATGAACAGGCTCCGCGCCCATGAGGAGCGGCTTTGCAGGCTGTTCATCGAGGGGCTTGAGGGCACGGAGGGCGTCACGGTCTATCGTGACGCCGCTGCGGAATACGCTCCCATAGTCTCATTCAATACAGAGGGCTTCACATCCGAGGCGGCAGCGGAGCTGCTGTCGGAACGGGGCTTCTGCCTCCGTGCAGGCTATCACTGTGCAGCCCTTGCTCACGCCACCCTTGGCACAAAAGGCGGCACTGTACGCTTCGCGCCCTCGGTCTTCAACACGGAGGAGGAAGTCAGAAAGCTTGTATACAATGTTAAAACATTGAAAAATTTACCAAATTCGTAAAAAACTATTGAAATTATCTGAATTTGTGGTACAATAATAGTATGCAGTATTGCGCAGTCTGCTATGAGGACAGCTGTCCTCATACATATCATAGATAAATGTTTAAAGTAAATGTGTGTAATTTTTCCCCGAGGGGGTGCAGTATATGTTCCATTCTTCACCACAGCAGGTGCTTGACGCTTTTCTCAGCGTCATATCAACGTTCAAGCCCATCGACGTCCTCGATGTTCTTATCCTTACCTACGTTATCTATCTGCTGCTGAAGCTTATACGGGAGACCCGCGCAGGTCAGCTCGTAAAAGGTATAATCTTCCTCGTTGCAGGATATTTCGTCAGCAAAGCCATCGGTCTGAAGGTAGTCAGCTACCTGCTCCAGAACGCGCTGAGCATGGGTGTCCTCGCAATGATAATCCTCTTCCAGCCCGAGCTGAGAAGAGCTCTCGAAAAAGCGGGCAGAAGCAAATTCGGCATCCGCCTCTTTGGTCTCGGTCAGAACAGTGACGAGCTGAAGCAGAAATGGGCACCTGCAATAGATGCTATCTGTGACTCCTGTGTGGAGCTTTCTGCCACCTGCACAGGTGCTCTCATAGTCGTTGAAAGACAGGTCCGTCTCGGTGAGCAGATAGAAACAGGCACCATATTAAACGCAACTCCCAGCAAGGAGGTCTTCGGTAACATCTTCTATCCCAAGACTCCCCTCCATGACGGAGCTGTAATAATGCGCGACGGTATCATTCTCGCCGCAGCCTGCTTCCTTCCAAAGCCTGCCAAGGACGCGCTCATAAACAAGAAGCTGGGTTCACGCCACAGAGCCGCAATCGGCATGAGCGAGAACTCAGATGCCATAGTTATCGTTGTCTCCGAGGAGACAGGACAGATATCCGTTGCCATCAACGGTGAGCTCACCAGAGACTACACCCACGACAAGCTGAAGGTACTCCTTGAGGAGCAGATCTTCAACGACAAGACAGAGATATCCATCGGCAGAAAGAAGCCGTTTTCTTCGCGCTCCGAAAGGAGGAAGAAAAAATGAGCATACTAAAAAATATCACCAAACGCAATATCAAGGAGGCACGGAGCAACGCAATGCTCCTCCTCATAGCATTTGTATGCGCCATCGCAAGCTGGTTCATCATCGCTATGACCAAGTACCCCTCCGACTCAAAGCATATTTCCAACATTGCCCTTTCACGGGATATAAGCGGCACTGCCGCTGCTGACAGCGGTCTGTCGGTCATCGAGTGCAACGTGGATCACATCAGCGTCAGTCTGGATTGCAGCCGTACCGACTATAACCGTATCAGCTCCGACTCGCTGAAGGCTTCCATCGACTTCAAAAATATAACCACACCGGGAGTCTACACCCTTAATATCAAGGTGGAAAGCACCAATGATGCGGAGATATCCAATCTGAACATATCGCCCTCCACCGTAAGAGTAGAGCTGGATAACTATGAGACCAAGGCATTTGTGCTGAAGGCAAAGGTGCCCAATATCTCGGGCGGCGAGAACAAGGCTATCAACAGTGCAGATATCACCTGTGAGCCCGGTGAGGTCAACATAAAGGGACCTGCCTCAAAGCTGGCAAGCATCGCAGAATGCTATGCGGTATCAAATCTGGAAAAGACCCTCGACAGCTCCTACAGCCTCAACAGTGACGAGTATCAGCTCTTCTCCGAGGACGGAACACAGATCAGCTCCGATAAGCTGACATTTGATCCGCCTATCGTTAACATGAATATCCCCGTGCTCACTCAGAAGACAGTCAAATTCGTACCGCAGATAGTTGACGCTCCGTCGGGCTTTGATACAGACTGTCTCAACTTCACTATCACTCCCGAGACAGCGATATTAGCCACTAACAACACCGAAACCAAGCTTCCTGACAAGATCGATCTCAAGCTCAGGATAAGTGAACTGGACATAGGCTTCTCCAAGGATGTGCTCATATCCAATCTTCTCATGGGAACCAACATCACAAATATGTCGGATACGGATACCATCAATATCTCGCTGAACAGCGAAGGGCTTGCATCACGGGATCTGACCGTCACAAACAATAATATCCATACCACCAATGCTCCACATGAGAATTATGATTACACCGTTCTCACTCAGCAGCTTCTGGTGAAGATCGTCGGTCCTGCGGACATAGTTAATGAAGTGACCGCCGCCGACCTCGACGTGGAGGTCAACCTGCTGGGAGCAGACGATTCAATGGATCAGTTCCCCTATGCAGTAACGGTATCATGCAGCAAGTACAACAATATATGGTCCGTGACCAGTTCCACGGTGAACATCAAAAAGACCCTGAAGGAGGGCATGACCACTCAGGCTGCGGGAAGCAGCAATACTACAACAACAAAAACAGGATGATACAAAGCTCCGCTGTATAAAAATACGGCGGAGCTTTTATATATGCAAACTATATGTTGTTAATATTCACAAATAATTAACAACATATTTATTGTTTATACCGATTTTGACCATATTTTAACAGTTTATTAACATTTAGCCTTTATAAACGTGTTATAATGACCCTGTACAAATTCTTTTGCACACCCTTATTTTTTATTTTTTTCTGAAAGGATGATAAGCAATGAAAAACAACCTCTCACGAAGGATCAGAGCTTCTGTCGTAAGCCTCACTATGGCAGCTGCTATGCTCCCTGCATATGCGGCTCCCGCAAATGCAGTCACCACCATGCCTGACCTCTCTGTAGTTTCAGAAAACGTTGGAGTTTCACAGACAATGAAGGTAGACTCTGTCTACGAGGGAACTATCCCCGATGACGGCGCGGATTCGGTTACCTTCACTCTTGATACCAGCTATGCCGGACAGAGCTTCTCATACGGCTTCGGCTGTTCTACTCAGGAATCTCCTTACTGGCTGGAGCTTGACAAGAGCGGCAAGTGGGTAGACGGATCAGAGGCTGAGGGCTCAGCCTGCAAGCTGGATAAGGCGTCCAGCACCATCACCATCGATCTCTCCAAGGCAGGCGCAAAGCCCGGCGGAAAGTTTGAGTTCAGATGCTACTACTCCGCACACTGGGATAACTCAAAGGGTGACATGGTTGACAATACCGTTAAGCTCACAGGCGTTGAATTCGACGGCGGAAGCTCCTCATCTTCACCGGGCAGTTCATCAGGCGTTGAGTCCAAGAACAAGAAGAGCGGTTCATGGAGCTTCAAGGACAACAAGGACGGCACAGCTACCATCAGTGCTACTGTTACAAAGCAGCTCGACGAGCTCGACTATGACCTGACAGTAGGCTACGATGAGGACTATTATGCAGAAAAGGGCGTTACTCCCGACGAGAGCGATCCCATCAACAGCCACAAGTTCAAGTATGAGGACTTCGGTGTTCCCTCAAGCGACGATATCACCATCGAGTCGCTCTACGTTGTTGTAGAAGCCGATTACGATGTTGACAAG
Organism: Ruminococcus flavefaciens; assembly: GCF_900116855.1. Classification (GTDB taxonomy): domain Bacteria; phylum Bacillota; class Clostridia; order Oscillospirales; family Ruminococcaceae; genus Ruminococcus; species Ruminococcus flavefaciens_R. Next base: position 167,002 of record NZ_UETD01000011.1, on the reverse strand, counting down.
TTCATGTACGGCTGCGGCACAAACGTTGCCATGGGCTCTCCCTCCGATACAGAGTACGCAAAGAGAGGTATCATAGACGGCAAGGACGATGCAGGCTACTGGTACAACGAAATGGGTGCCGAGTCCAAGGAGGAGTTCGAGGACGCAGGCGTTGAATTCGGTATAAGCGAGATCGGAGAGGGTACAACTCTCGAGGGCGCAGGCAAGTATATCGAGTGTATCTGGGACGTTCCTGCTGAGGTTCAGAAGGATCAGACACACCATTCGTATGACTCTATCGGCTTCCAGTTCTGGTATGGAACCAAGGACGCTTCAAAGTATACCGAGATCACATCTTCCGATCCCGTTACCATCACAAGCGCTGCCCTCACATATACAGTTACAAAGACTATCCCCTATACAGCTTCTTCCAAGACAACACAGTCAAAGACTCTCGACTGCACAGCTTCTTCTGACAGCAAGAAGAACTTTGAGATAGGCTACGACGACCTCGGTATCGAGTCCGACATGGACGTCTATGCTATCCGCTTCGACGTATCCGCAAGCAAGGAAATCAAGAAGCTCGTATACGGCACAGGTACAGGAACTACCAGCGAAGCTGATGATTACTGGTATCAGGAGCCTGTTAACTCTGTTGTCCTCGGCGCAGGAAAGTCCGCTGAGATCATGTGGATACTCCCCGACAAGGTAGCAGGCAAGACCGCTGATGACGCTAATATCGTTAATCCCGACGGAAATGTTGTATTCGGCTATTACTACGGTGAAGCTGACACCATTACCGTTAAAAATGTTGAGGTATACTACTACATTCCCGAGACTACTACAACTACCACAACGACCACTACTACAACAACTACGACTACTACCACCACAACTACTGCTCCTCCCAGTGTGACCGACTGGGGCGATACAAACTGCGACGGAACTGTTGAGCTGGCTGACGCTATCCTCATCATGCAGACCCTCGCAAGCCCCAACAAGTATGCTGTTACAGATCAGGGCAGACTCAACGGCGACGTTGACAAGTCCACAGTAGGACTTACCTCAAATGACGCTCTCTTCATTCAGGAGTACCTTCTCCACCTGAGACAGTCTCTCGTTCCTGCCACATGATCAGAGAATATCAAAGGTTTGCAGTGGATCGACTAAAGATCGGTCTCTGAGCAGACCCGATAATACCCGATAGCTTCAAAAAGCCCGACAGCAGGTGGATAATCTGCTGTCGGGCTTAAATTTCAATATAGCGGCCGTCTTTCAGACGGTCTTTTTTTATGGAAAACACCGAAAAACTGGCGATCATTGGTATTTTTTTGCGAAAATCCTTTCATTTATTGCGGTTATGTGTTATAATAATTGAGCGTATTTGCACTATCATGCGCAAAAAATACGCATAGCATCATGTATTATTGCGAGGGGTAAAAGGTTCGCAATACAAATAATATAGAAGGAGAAAATAATGAGAGCAAAGAGACTGATCGCGTCTGTGCTGTCATTCACCCTCTGTGCAGGAGTTACGCCTGCAATTTCCGCTTCTGCGGCAGGGAGTGAGACAGCTGCTGTCACTATGGGGGTGAACAGCAGCACTATCACAGATGCAAAGACAAACGCAGGATCAACGGCTTTGATACCTGCCGCTCCACTGACGGCTGCTACTGCCGATACGCCTACGGTAGTCACCATACAGCTGGGCGACGTAAACGGCGACGCCAAGATCGACGCCAAGATCGACGCCAACGACGCTTCCGCAATACTTTCCGCCTATGCAAGTATTTCGGGAAGCGCAAAGTCCTCAAATCTGACGGCTGCTCAGACTATTGCCGCTGATGTTAACATGGACGGAAAGACCGACGCAGTAGATGCTTCCAACGTGCTTTCCTACTACGCCTATCTTTCCACAAAGGGTACCCTCTCCATAGAGGACTTCCTGAAGGCAAGCAGCTCGGAAACAACAACTACTACAACGGCACCGCCCGTTACCACCACCGCTAAGGTGACATTCACCACCACAACGGTCAAGCCGCCTGTTACCACAACAACGGCAACAGCACCGGCTGTCACGACAGCGCAGTCTGTAACCTCCACTGCAGCAGCACCTGTCGATACCACTACTACGGCTGCTATGAGCACTACAACTACGGCAGCAGCCCCCACAACTACTACGACTTCGGAGACTACTACCACATCAACTACAACAACTACTACGACCACGACCTCAACGACTACGACTTCGACAACTACAACAACTACCACCACAACCTTGACAACGACCTCCACGACCACAACTACAACCTATGCTGACCCCTACAAGGTATCGGAGATAAAGCTCAGCAAGACCGAGATAGAGCTGAATGTAGGCACAGGCGGCATCTCCTATGTAACCATGCTCCCTGCAACGGCAGATAAGCGCGAGATATGGAGCTGCTCAGACGAGAGCATCGCTGTTGTTGACAACGAGGGCTGGATAGTCGGAATGTCCGAGGGCGTGTGTACAGTCACAGTCACCAGCTTCAACAATCCTGCGGTCAAGGCTGATATCAAGGTAACAGTCAAGGACCCCAACAAGGTAAGCAGCATAAGGCTCACCAAGACCGATATGAGGCTCCCCATAGGCGGCGGAGACATCTCATACGTTACCATGCTCCCTGCAAACGCTTACAACAAGGCTGAGATATGGGTAAGCTCAGACCCGAGAGTAGCTACGGTCTCCGATGAAGGCTGGGTATATGCAGTAAGCGAGGGCTCATGCGTAGTTACTGTTTACAGCAAGTCAAATCCTGCTGTAAGCGCTTCCATAAATGTTACCGTAACAGACCCCTCTAAGGTCGCTGAGATAAAGCTCAGCAAGTACGAGATGAACCTCCTCATAGGTACACATGACATCTCATACGTTACCATGCTCCCAAGGACCGCCACAAACATCGACGAGGTCTGGACAAGCTCAAATCCTGCCATCGCCAGCGTTGACAACTGGGGCAATGTATACGCTCTGTCAGAGGGTACCTGCACAGTCTCCGTTATCAGCAAGGCAAATCCTGCCGTTAAGGCTGACATAAAGGTAACTGTCCGCAGCAAGCCTGTTATCCCGCCGCCTGCAACGACAACTTCCACCACTACATCGACTACGACTACAACCACCACAACTACCGCAACAGCTCCCGTCCCCACGGTCACGACACGCCTTATACAGAACATTAACGGAGCTACCTTTGTGGACGGCATACTCATCGTCAACAAGACCTATGAGCTTCCTGCCGATTACCCCACAGGCGCTCTCAATCCGAATGCTCTTGCTCAGTTCAACAAGCTGACAGAGGACGCTGCAAAGCTTGGTCTCAGTATAAAGTGCTCATCGGGCTATCGCTCATACAAGGATCAGGAGAGGATATACAACAACTACGTTGCCATCGACGGTATCGTAAAGGCTGATACATATTCTGCCCGTCCCGGTCACTCCGAGCACCAGTCAGGTCTTGCCATAGACGTTAATTCCATCGACTATACTTTCCTCAACACTCCCGAGTGTGACTGGCTGACAAAGAACGCCCATAAGTACGGCTTCATCATCCGCTATCCTCTCGGCAAGGAAGCGTACACAGGCTACAGCTATGAGCCGTGGCATATAAGATACCTCGGCGTTGACACCGCAACAGCTGTATACAACAGCGGTCTAAGCCTTGAGGAGTACCTCGGTATCACTTCCGCATATAAATAAACATCAAAAGCTGCCTGAGACTTTCTCGGGCAGCTTTTTTCTATATGAAAGCAGCCGTCAGGAGCACACCTTGCGTCGGGAAGCTATCCGCGGGAGCTGTGCTCCACCTCCTGACGGCGCGCCCATATTGCCGCTTACATTATATTATGCAGAAAAGCCGAAAAGGTACAATGAAAATTCTTACAGCCGCGGCATTTCTCCCCGTCAATATTGCTGTCACCTTTGTCAGAATTATGTAACCGCTCTGATACCTTCCGTAAGCAATTCATTTCCGAACTGTATTCAAACCGAAATCGCTCTGTTATTGCATATTTGTTCCCCATAATGTATAATATAGACAGTAAAGGAAAAGAAAAAAGCACAACCTTCATTGTTCCTCGTTTCTGCGCCGATCATACCTCCCGGCGCAAAACAAATATGACGGTGCCGCACACCACCGTCCTCTGAACACACCTTTCGGAAAGAGAAATCAGCCGTCGGCGCAACAGCGTCGGCGGCTCTCTTTTTATTCACGCTCGCTGAGGTAAAGTCCCACTCTGTTGTTCAATGATTCAACGCACTCATCTGCGGTCTGCTCTCCGCGCATGACCTCAAGCCACTCATTCCGTATCATATTGTCAAGAACACTGCCGTAATCCAGATCAATTTTCACGCTGCGGCTGTGATCGAGAAGTTTTACCAAAGCCTCATCGGTTATATATAAAGACTCGGCTCCGCCGTCGGGAGGTGTAAGAGCCGCACGCGCCGACATTGCCATATAGCTTGGCGTATCATACGCAAGAGCCTGCAATGCCTCCTCGGTGACGGGGACTCCCGAAACATATTCAAGAGACATCTTCTTCTGCTCGCTCAGTCTCAGAAAGTTCTCTATCAGTGCCCAGCCCTTTTCTTTATTTCCGCTGTTTTCGGGAACTGCCCAAAGATGAGGCACCGTCACAAAGGCGCCATCACACTCCGCTGAAGGGTATCCGGCATAGGTGACAGGGGCACCGCCGTACATGGAATATACATAGGACGCAGAGAAAAGGTTTATACCGCTGATACCTGCGATATTCAGCGATCTCATATAATCAGCGCTGCTATCCTTATACTCATAATCATTAAGGTCAAAGGGGTACTCCTGAAGGAAATCAATAACACGGAGGAAATCACCGCCGAAATCACAGGTGCCGCTCTCAAAATCAATGGACTCACGCCCTGCCTGTCTGAGGAAAAAGTGCCACAGGGTCGGTCCCTCGGGAAAGCCCTCCTTGTCGGAAGAGCTTCTGTAAGCCTCCATTGCTGCATCATAGCTCCAGTTTTCGTTCTCTGCGCCTATAAAGTCCGTACTTGCAAGGTAGGTCTCATAGCTGAAACAGGGAAACATATAGGGAATGGTACCGCCGCAGTCCACAGCTTCGCGGACATTGGGCAGCAGACCATCGGGAGTCACTGTTTCGGAGCTTTCCATAAATGGTGTAAGGTCTGCAAGATATCCGCTTCGCTGTAAGTTTCTCATGCCGTCGGGCGGAGCTATGATAACATCCGGGGTATCTCCTGCAAGCATATCCCTTGTAAGCTGATTGAAGGCTTCCGTGTACTCAATATCCGAACTGTCATAGCGGTGGATATCAAGAGTTATATCCTTGTTTGCACGGTCATACTCCGCAAGTGCTGTACTCAGCTTTCCCGTTTCCCCACCGATAAAAGCCAATTTCACTTCCGCAGCCGCATTTTCCTCATGAGTGTCGCCGTCCGGCTGTATCACAGAACTGCTCTTTTTGTCTCTGCCGCAGGACACAGCTGTCAGAAGCAATGCCGCCGCGGTCATAAGTATCAGCCTTCTTTTCATTTTTATTCCTCCTTGAATATTTTTTGATGATATCCCTCACGAAAAAATTTTTTCGGAAAAAATTTTTTATTTGTCACAAAACCAGATTTTCTAACGTTTCTTTATATGGGGGACAAAATAATATTCCTTTCATAAAAAAGTGATTTCGGATGGTACAAAAAGACGAATTTGCCGATATTTTCGGCGGTCTGCACAACATCTCAGGCGTATTCTTATACAAAAACACTATACGGAGATGAACTCGTCTTTTTGTGCCCTGTTAATCACTCCCCTCAAGAAGTGAAATGATACATATATAGGGAAAGGACAATACAAAATGAACAAACATATACTTCGCACAATGGCTTTTTCGGCAGCAGTCTGCGTTTCCATGACATCCTGTGCCGAGAAGAAAAAGACAAGCTCCGACAACAGCACATCTATCGCCTCCGCTATCAGAGATATCCCCGATATGGCTTCCGAGCTCCTTGAGGGCTCCTATAAGCTTATAAACTACAAGACCATAGACGAGTTCGATAATATCGACAGAATATTTTCGCTGAATGAAGGCGGATATATCATCTCAAGCTATGTCGATTCCACCGATAAGGATTTTCTGTTTAAAGCAAACAGCGATTTCTCCGAGATAAACGCGCTCACTCTCAATGCTCCCGAGGAAGTCAGCACTGCGGACGAGAGCTACTGCGATATTTCAGTGAGTCCTGACGGCGAGATCTCTGCTCTTTACACCCTGATGGACTACCACGGACATGAACTCCCCAAGGAATACGATGAAAACTTCGACTATGACAGCTTCTACGAAAACATCACAGAGTCAAAGCTGCTGTGCTTCTATAACTCGGACGGCAGTCTCATCAGCAGCCATGATTTCGATGACAGCGAATTTGTAAACGAAGATGATTACTGCTATCTTAACAGCTATATCAGCGCAGGCGGCGGCAAAGTACTGCTCGCCTACTCCGACGGCACTGTCATTCTCACTGACGGCAGCACTGTCGAGAAGCTTCCCGTCATTGAGGAGAACAGCGAAAAGGAATACATAAGCCTTGTACGCACAACCGACGGTTCTGTCGCGGTCTCCTATGTATATTACATTGACGGCGACTATAACAAGCGCGCTCAGTGCATAAAGTACATCGACATTGAGAATAAGTCCTACGGCGACACTATTTACAGCTGTGACACCGCAGGAAGCTATAATCTGGATATGGTAAGTCAGGGTTATGATGACTATGTACTCATCGGCTCGGACTACAAGAACCTCCTCGGCATAAAGGCTGACGGCACCACTGAGGAGATACTCAACTGGAGCGATGCGGATACCCAGCCCTTATCTGTGCTGTACGCAGGCAATGACGAGTTCTACTGCTGGGATCACAGAAGCAGCGGCAGCCTTCAGATGATGAAGCTGGTACCGCGCGATCCCAGTGAGGCTGCCAATACTCAGGTCATAACCCTTGGCACCATGTATGATTCATACTCCTTTGAAGTGAACGAGTTCAACCGCAGTCAGGATAAGTACAGGATAAAGGTTGTCAACTACTCCGAAAGATACACCGCCGAGCACGGCGAGCTCGATCCCGAGGCTGACAAGGATGACTGGCAGAAGCGCGACGCCGAGATGCTCAAGTATATGCAGATGGATATTATCTCGGGAAATGCTCCCGATATGATAATTGCATACGATATAAACTCAGTAAGACTTCTGGGCGAAAAGGGTATTCTCGCCGACCTTTACCCCTTTATGGAGAATGATCCCGACATCAACCGCGATACTGTTCTCCCCAATCTGCTCTCAGCACTCGAAAGCAGCGACGGCAAGCTGTACTGTCTCGCTCCCGGCTTCGACCTCAGGACTCTCGCTGTAAAGAGGAAGTTCTTTGACCGCGAAAACTGGACTGTGGACGATATGATCGAGGTGTTCGACCACTCTAATGCAGAGCATCGCTATGACGGCGACACAAAGGCAAATATGCTCAGGACATTCCTCGAGGGTCAGTCCGATCTCATAGATATCGAAAAGGGCACCTGCAACTTTGATTCTCCCGACTTCATCAATATCCTCAAGTTCTGTGACCGCTTCGTATTGGAGGAGAATATCCCCGACAAGATGACCGAAAGCAAGGAATTCATGGATTATCACACCGACAGGGCTAACTGGATAGCCGATGAAAAGGCTCTCCTTACAACTATCTATCCCGGAGGCGACAGCGGTCTTTGCTACATTAAATCCGAGGACTTCGGCGGAGATGACTACACTATGGTAGGCTTCCCCTCCTCAAACGGCAAGGGCGGAAAGCTCAGTGTGTGGACACAGTTCTGCATCTGCGAGAAAAGCAAGGTCAAGGAGGGCGCATGGGAGTTCATCAGGAGTCTCATGGATCCCGAGAATAACTTCGGCTACCCTGCTCTGAAGAAGAACCTGTCGGCTGCCATCGACAATAATGCAAAGGTCTTTACATATAACGAAAACGGAGAGAAGCTGGAGGTACCCAGCAGCGACAGCAAGCTGGATGGCAGGGTCATCTATCCCCTTTCCAAGGCTGAGCGCGATGACTTCGAGCGCTATCTGCTCAGCTGTGATACACTCTCGGGCGAAATGGACTACGAGGTGCAGTCCATAGTTATGGAGGAGGCTGACGCCTTCTTCCATGGTGAAAAGACCGCTGAGGACACTGCAAAAATGATACAGAACAGAGCCTCCATACTCGTCGGCGAAAGAAGCTGACTTTACATATAGCTTTCCATAATAATCTCTATATATTTCAGCAGAAACGGCAGCCCTTCTCCATAGGCTGCCGTTTTTGTATATAAACGAAAAAATACCGAGCCTTTTTCAGGGCTCGGTATAGTTTTTATTCAGCTGTAAGCCGCATGGTGCAGCTTATATTACTTGCCTTCGGGGTTGAGAGTCGTTCTCTTATTCAGCAGGAATTCCTGAATGAACATAGCGTCATTCGAGGTAAGACCTACTGTAGACTTGTCAACGTCGCCGTTGAGTCTGCCCTGCTCGGTAACAGCATACTTGTTGGGGTTAGCAAGGGTCTGCATGATGAGTATAGCGTCTGCCAGCTCAACAGTACCGTCGCAGTTGGTATCTCCCCATGTGATTATTTCCTTACCGGAACCACTGTCTGTTGTGGTAACAACAGGCTGTGTAACTGTTGTGGATGTAGTAGTAACTGTATCAAGGAAAACAACAGTTGTGGTCGTGGTAGTTGTTGTGGGCTTTGCTGTTGTAGTTGTGGTGGTTGTTGATGTTGTGGTCTTGGGGATATCTGTTGTAGGAGTTACAGAATGTCCCGGAGCACCTGTGTCAAGGTTGCTCTTAGCGCCCGATGCATAGAACTCGCTCAGTGAGATACCGTTCTTGCCGAGAGCTGTCTGGTGGTCAAGACCGATGAACTTTCCGCTGTCAGTCTGCCAGAGAGTGCTCTTGAGTATCTTATAACGAGGTGCATCCCATGTAAGGAAGTCGTGACTGAGAAGTCCGCCTGTATCGCCTGAGTTAGGATTGAGGCACCAGTATGTGTGGTTGATGTGGTGCTTTACCATATAGTCTGCAAGAAGCTCCATCCACTTCTGATTCTTGGTTCCGTCAACGAAGCCGCCCCACTCACCGATGAGGAGAGGTGCGATATCGCCCTCGTTGATATATGCCCATGTGTCTCTCCAGTAATCGTCAAGGAGAGTCTCTGTTGTGAAGTCCTTGTCGAACCATGTCTGCTTATAAACTGACGGACCGTAGTCATGAGGAGAGTAAACTATCTTGGACTGCTTGGCAGGTGTGGACATCTTTATGGGATTGTCCTTTACGCCGCGGAGGTTTCCGCCCCACCATGCGCCGTACCATCTCTTTTCGTCATCAGACTTGGGCTCCCATACATCGGGAGTGTCGAATGTATAGCCCTTTTCGGTCATGGGATACTGCTCAATGCCCTCGATGAAGATAAGAGCGTTGGGGTTAACATCGAGGATAGCCTCTGCACAGTTTGTAGCAGCGTATGCCCAGTTGTTCTCGTCCTTTGAGTCATCCCACTTTGCAATGGTGCTGGGGCAGGTGTCGCCCTTGTATTCACGCTTGCCGTGAGGCTCGTTCTTCAGGTCGTAGCCGATGAGAGTATCATCATTCTTGTACTTATCTGCCAGCCATACCAGAGTATCCTGCCATATCTTTGTGGTTATGCCTGCCTTGCCGTACCAGAGCGCATAGTCATGGCCGGAGTTGTTCTCGTCGGGGCTGTGGATATCGATAAATACCTTGATACCGTACTTCTTGCACTTCTGTATGAGGATATCGAATATCTCCATACTGTTCTTCACAGTCTTGCCGTCAGATTCAACGAAGTCCTTGTTGATATTTGTATAGTAGCCTGCGGGAGTTACCTTTCCGTCCTCACCTACAACGTCCTGGGGAGGAGTGTAGGAAGCCTGTACTGAGCTTACAGCGTGAGGCTCGCCGTCCATCCATGACTTGAGCAGTGTTGTTGAGATAGGCAGACGGAGCACGTTGATACCGTGGTCTGCGATGCTCTGGAGCATATCATCGGCATCTGCTGCATAGAGACCGTGAGCACAGTTCTCGGAGCAGTTGAAGCCGAACCAGTTAGCTCCCGTGAGCCATACCTGATTGCCGTTCATGTCATAGAGACGGCTTCCCTCTGCGTGGAGCCAGTCGTCGTTGTTGTCGTCGGCAGCGGCAACATTTGCGATAGTGTCAGGTGCAGCTGTAGGTGCATAGTAGGCAGCGCCCGACACCGTAACAGCTGCAGCAGCGGCTACAGCAGCCACTGAGCGTAAAAACTTCTTCATAATAATTTCCCTCTCATATTTTATTTTTCTCCGCACAGACCCCTGAAGCCGTGCGGTAAAAGGCTTTAAGCAATAGGTAATTTGTCGTAGAAGCCGAGAAGCTTCTTCTGTATCGTCAGTGCGTCGTTGGAAGTAACGCCCTTCTGTCCGTCAACGTCGCCGTTGTCCAGACCCTGTGATGTGATATGCAGGGGATCGCTGCCGCTCTGACCGTACTTATCGGGATTGGCAAGGTCCTGCATTATGAGAATAGCGTCTGAAAGCTCCACTTCGCCGTCGAGATTAGTGTCTCCGTAAACGCGATTACTGACGCCCTGTGAGGTAGTGGATGTAGTTGTCACGGAAGAAGTGGTAGTTGTGACAGTAGATGTTGTAGTGGTCTTGGGATCATCGGAGCTGATAGGATTGCCGCTTGAGGTCTTGCCGCCGTCAAGATTGCTTCCCTCGGAAGCAGCATAGTTGGCGTAGAAGTCGTTCAGCGAGATACCGTCCTTGCCCAGAGCCACCTGATGATCGAGACCTATGAACTTCTTGGTCTTTGAGGTCTTCCAGATAGCGGGATAGTAGTAGGTGTCGTACTTCACCTGATCCCAGTCGATAGTGGTCTTGCCCACTATCTTGCCGTCAGCGCCCTGTGTTGTACCGAACTGGACGCCCTTCCAGAGTCCGCCCGTATCGCCCGAGTCATCGTTGAGGCACCAGAATGTATGATTGATGTGATTCTTTATCATGTAGTCGCGGATAAGTCCCAGCCACTTTTCGTTGTCGCCGCCGTCAAGGAGTCCGCCCCACTCGCCTATGAGGAGAGGGTACATATCCTTCTCTACAAGGTAAGCCCATGTGTCTCTCCAGTAATCATCAAGGAGAGTCGCCTCTGTGAAGTCCTTGTGGAACCAGCTCTGATCGCTTACTTTAGGACCGTAGTCATGAGGAGAGTAGACTATCTGTGAGGTGCCCGACTTGGGCATAACGGGATACTTTGCAACGCCGCGGAGGTTTCCGCCCCACCATGCGCCGTGTCCCTCGAATCCCTCAACGCCCTCGATGATGATGAGTGCATTGGGGTTCTTTTCAAGAACAGCGTCTGCACAGTCCTGAGCAGCCTTCTTCCAGTTGTTGGGAGCGTCTGAGTCGTCCCATATAGCGTCTATAGGAGCTCCGCCGTACTTGCTGTGGGGCTCGTTCTTCAGGTCGAAGCCGATAAGGGTATCGTCGCCCTTATAGTGACCTGCACACCATGCAAGAGTCTCTATCCACACATCGGTGGTGACTTCGACGTTCTTGCCGTTATTTGCCTCAAAGCTCTTGCCGTACCAGAGTCCGTAGTTATGTCCCGAGTTGTTCGATTCGGGGCTGTGGATGTCGATGAAACACTTTACGCCGTACTTTTTGCACTTGGCAAGGAGTATGTCGAAAAGCTCCTGACTGTTGACCACGCTTCCGTCCTCCTTGATAAGATCAACGTTGAAAGGATAGCTGGGGTCATTGTTAGGATTGATGCTCTCTATGGGATCGGGGTCGCCGATCATCCAGTTATAGAGAAGCTCCGTGGAAACAGGAAGTCTCAGGACATTTACGCCGTGGTCGGCAATTTCTCTTACCATATCGTCGATATCGCCGCTCCAGAGATAGTGGGGCGAGTTCTCGGTACAGTTGAAGCCGAACCAGTTGGCGCCTGTGAGCCATACTTCGTTTCCGTTCATGTCGTAGAGACGGCTGCCCTTTGCGTGGAGCCAGTCGTCACCGTTTGTGTCAACGGCATTAGCCGCCATCATGGACTGACTGAAACAGGGTGCTGCTCCCGTTACCGCCAGCGCAGCTGCTGACACAAGTGCAGCCGCAGTGCGTACTAATTTTTTCATTTTATTTTTCCCCTCTCATAGTACACTTTTCCAATGTACCATTATTAACTATATTGTAGCATTTCAAGGGCGGAATGTCAATACTTTCTGCGGTTTTCACAAAATCAACACGGAGCGCTCCCATGCACAAAAAAGCCGCACCTGCATGGCACAGGTGCGGCACATTTTTTGAAAAAGCGGGCTCTCCGATCATATTACATTGTTTCCACAAGATACCTCTTTGCGGCAGTCAGATCGAATACATCGATGACATCATCGCCGTTGAGATCGGCAGCCTTCCAGTTTTTGAAGTTTTCGGGCTTTTTGCCAAGGAGCCATCTCTGGAGCAGAACTATATCCGCAACATTGAAGCTTTTGTCACCGCTGACATCGCCCTTCTTATAGCTGTGCATTTTCAGCGTTGTGGGCATGAGTAAGCCAACTGACTCCTCCACATCGTAAGTAATGATATTGTCATTATCTGTCTTTGATATCCTTATTTCAGTCTCGGGCTTGCTGTGATCTCTCTCATCACCTATCATATAGGAGCCGTTTACGGCAAACCTCTTTGTGCCTGCTTCCTTGTCCTCTGCCGCCGGCAGCAGCTCGGTGTTCACGGAAGTGCCGTCCGTATCCTCCCTCGAAACAAAAACTTTTCCGTCTGATGAAGACCTGATATGCATGATATTGGTTAAGCCGTTGTCAACTCCGCGAAGCCTGATGCACTGGAAGAAATGGTCGCTGTCCATGAGCTCAAAAGCCTTTGCGAAGATAGCCTCTTTCTGAGCAAGGGATGCCTGTATCTCCTCTTCGGTCTCCGGATACGGAAAGGTATACTCCTTATCGGGAATAACTCTGATCCTACCGTCACGGCACTCAATGATGTAGCTCTGCATAGTGCAGTCCACACCGGGCATAGTGGGCTGATCGGCAAGTTCACTGACGTCTTCGCTGTAATCAAGGGTTAGCAGCAGATACTTTCCACCCTCAGAGGGATAGAACTTGTAGTTCTTGTCCATGCTGCCCTCATCGTAGCTGTAATTGGTAAGCACCCATGCAGCGTCCACGGTCTCATTGAACTGTACACAGTGCTCCTCTATGCTGAACCTGCTGTCCTCAATAGGTGCGCTTCCTGCGCCGCTGATATCTGATCTGATAAACGCGAAATCAGGATTGAGCTGAGCGTAGTTCATAGCAGCACCGACGAGATTTGCACACTTAACCGGATCGTACTCATAACAGTCTAAATAGCAGTCACAGTAAAGCCCATAGGTATATTCGCCCGAGGGCTCGAAGCGTCCCACCATATTTTCAGTGTTCACATAAACGGAGAAAAGGTCCTCGGGAAGTCCGAGAGACTTCAACACCGTTGCGGTTTTCCACGCAAAGTCGGTTTCACGCGGGAGCATACGGGCTTCTTTTATGGAAGCTGCCTTTGTGACCAGCTCGCCCTTTGTGAGATTGATCATATAGTTATCGGGCTTGAGCATGATCGAACATCGCATAATGCCGTGATCCACTGCATCCTCGGGTGTGTAGTCCTGACAGTACACCTGATAGAAGTCCTTGTCGGTGAGTCCTCTTGCGGCGAAAAGCTCCTCCACCTGCTCGGTGCTCATTGCTCTTATCTCATCAAAGGTACAGCCGATATCGGGCACCTCCTCTGCGGTGTTCTGCCTGATAAAGAGGTCGATATCCCCTGTTCTGATGTCAATGCTGTTGCTTCTGTCCTTATAGAAAAGCTCGACAGTCTGGAGCTTCACAGGAGGCTGTCCGCAGACGGAGAAGCAATAGCCGTCACCGAAATAGAAATCGTGTGCGGCACTGTGTATACCGTCGCCGGTGGCCTTACAGCCGTAAGGTGCCAGATCCTCCCATGTAAGGTCCATGCCCTTTTTGGCAAGCTTCCTGACCTCGTCCATATTCATTGTCTTTTTGGTGAAAGTGCTCGTCACTTCCGCAGAGGAAGTTGTCACAGCTGTAGTGGTTGTAGTGTTTTTCGATGTGGTGGCAGTTGAAGTGGTGGTCTTGGATGTTGTGGTCTTCAGAGCAGACTGCGTTCCCAAAGTCTGCGTTGTCATCTGCTCAATGAAAGACTCAACATCATCTCTGCGAATATCTATCTTAGGGTAGCCCGGGTCATACACATAACGGAACAGATGAGCTTTGACAAGCTCTTTGTCGGGCTCGCCTTGCACGCTGAGTCCATATCCGTCATCCATAATAAACGTGCAGTATTTGACCTTGCCGATAAAGAACGGCTCACCCTCGAACTCGTCAAAGTCCGACCATCTCAGTCCCTCGCCCTTTGTAGAAAGTGCTCTTACATCATCAAGTGTCATAGGTCTTGTCTGAGCAGCTTCACTGTCCTCGGCTGCCACGGCGTAAGGCACCTTCACAACGCCCGTATAGCTGCCGCAGAGTGGAAGCATAGCTGCTGCCAGAAGAACTGACAATACTCTTTTTTTAAGCATATTCATCATCCTTTCGATCCGAATAAAAATAGTAAATATAAGCAGTAACATATATGCTCATTACTCAAATAATACACTATATAGGCAAAAAAGTCAATATATAGTGCAGAAAAGGCTGCGGCAGGAGCATACCAAAACTGCTCCTGCCGCATATTAAAACTTATTTTCCCTGAAGCTCCCTTATCTTGTCACGGAGATATGCTGCGTGCTCGAATTCAAGCAGCTTTGCAGCGTTCTTCATCTCCACTGTCAGCTTGTCAATGAGCTGCTGCTTCTCGGAAGATGAAAGCTTCTTCTTTTTCGTCTTTTCCTCCACCTTGTTCTTGGAGGTTATCTCCAGTACGTCCCTGACCTCCTTGATGATGGTCTTGGGAACTATGCCGTGCTCCTCGTTGAATGCCATCTGGAGGGAGCGTCTGCGCTCGGTCTCGGTGATAGCCCTCTCCATTGAACCCGTAACGGCGTCGGCGTACATTATTACCTGTCCCTTGGCATTTCGGGCAGCTCTGCCTATGGTCTGGATAAGGGATGTCTCACTTCTCAGGAAGCCCTCCTTATCGGCGTCAAGAATGGCGATAAGGCTTACCTCGGGGATATCAAGTCCCTCACGGAGAAGGTTTATTCCCACCAGCACATCAAAAACGCCCTCACGGAGGTCCTTGATTATCTCCATGCGCTCGATGGTGTCGATATCATGGTGGAGATAGCGCACCTTTACTCCCAGCTTCTCATAATAGGAGGTAAGGTCCTCAGCCATTTTCTTGGTGAGAGTTGTCACCAGCACGCGCTCATTCCTTGCAGCTCTCTCGTTTATCTCGGAGAGAAGGTCGTCCACCTGTCCGTGAGTTGGCTTGACAATTATCTCGGGGTCAACAAGTCCCGTAGGACGGATGACCTGCTCCACTATGGTATCGGTCTTTTCGCGCTCTATCTGTCCGGGAGTAGCGCTGACGTAGATAGCCTGATGTATATGCGCGTTGAACTCGTCAAAATTCAGCGGACGGTTGTCCATAGCGCTGGGCAGACGGAAGCCGTAGTCCACAAGGGTGGTCTTTCTGGCGCGGTCGCCTGCGTACATGGCTCTTACCTGCGGCAGAGTAACATGGCTCTCGTCCACGATGAGGAGGAAGTCCTCGGGGAAGTGGTCGAGGAGGGTCTGGGGAGTGCTTCCCGCAGGTCTTCCTGCAAGGACACGGGAGTAGTTCTCAACGCCGCTGCAATAGCCCACCTCACGGAGCATCTCCATGTCGTAGTGAGTCCTCTGCTCGATACGCTGAGCCTCGATGAGCTTGTTGTTCTTCCGGAAATAGTCTACACGCTCCGCAAGCTCGCGGTCAAGCTCCTGAAGTGCGGACTCAAGCTTGTCATCGCCCACAACATAGTGAGAGGCAGGAAAAATAGCCGCGTGGGACACAACTGCCTTGACCTCGCCTGTGACCACGTTTATCTCGGAGATACGGTCTATCTCGTCGCCGAAGTATTCAACGCGGACTGCCGTATCCGATGACATTGCGGGGAATATCTCCACAACGTCGCCGCGGACTCTGAACCTGTTACGCTCAAAGGCAATATCGTTGCGCTCATAGCGTATCTTCACAAGCTCGTTGATGAGCTGGTCACGGGGCTTTTCGGCACCCTGACGTATGGAAACGCACATGGAACGGTACTCCTCGGGGCTTCCGAGGGAGTAGATGCAGGACACGCTGGCAACGATGATAACGTCGCGGCGCTCCGCAAGAGCCGTGGTGGCGGAGTGGCGGAGCTTGTCTATCTCGTCATTTATAGAGGAGTCCTTTTCGATGTAGCTGTCGGTGCTGGGAACATAAGCCTCGGGCTGGTAGTAGTCATAGTAGGACACGAAGTACTCCACGGCATTCTCGGGGAAGAATTCGCGGAACTCCGAACAGAGCTGAGCCGCAAGTATCTTGTTGTGTGCAAGGACGAGAGTGGGCTTGTTCACACGGGCGATGACATTCGCCATGGTGAAGGTCTTTCCCGAACCTGTGACGCCGAGGAGTATCTGCTCCTTTTTGCCCGACTGTATGCCGCTTACGAGCTTGTCGATAGCCTGCGGCTGGTCGCCTGCGGGAGCATAGTTTGAACATAGCTTGAAGTGATCCATAGTTCCCCCTTTGGAAGTTGAGAGTTTAGAGTTGAAAGTTGAGAGTGTATGGGACGGTGTCCCACAAAATAGAAATGTATGGGGCGATGACTGCATCGCCCCGTAAGTTTCAAGTATTCTTTTGTGTTATAACGCCCCTTTGCCGCCATCTCATATATCTGCTGCATATCTGAAACTGCAGGCGGCGTTCCGCCGCCCCTGCAAGCTAACGGCTAATGGCTGACGGCGTTCCCTACTGTGGGCTGTCGAGGACGCCAGCCCCTACAGGTTTAGATCTTCGTGATGTCAACTAATTCAACATCGTTGATAGTCCTGCCCGATTCAAGCACCTTTACCAGCGATTTCGCCGTATCTACTGCCGTAAGGCTGCATATTGAGCGCTCGATGGACTTTCTTCTCATCTTAACGCTGTCGCGCTCGGGAAGTCGTCCCTTTGCGGAGGTGGAGATAACATAGTGTATCTTGCCGCTGTCAAGGAGAGTCTCCACGTTGGGCTCGCCGTCTGATATCTTGCGGACAAGGTTTGCCGCTATCATGTTCCTGTGGAGAACGCTCTGTGTGCCCGATGTGGCATAGAGCTCAAAGCCCATCTGCTCGAACTTGTCCGCAATGGGAAGTATCTCCCTCTTGTCGCTGTCACGGACTGAGATGAGGACACCGCCCTCGCGCTTGAGGTCAAAGCCTGCGGCGATAAGTCCCTTGAGGAGAGCATCCTCAAGATTTCTGCCGATACCGAGGCACTCGCCTGTGGACTTCATCTCGGGTCCCAGCATGGTGTCAACGTCGGTGAGCTTCTCAAAGGAGAATACGGGCACCTTTACGGCAACGTAGTCGCCTGCGGGATAAAGACCGCTCTCGTAGCCCATGTCTTTCAGCTTTGCGCCGAACATTATCTTTGTGGCGATGTCCACCATGGGTATGCCCGTTACCTTGCTGATGTAGGGAACGGTTCTTGATGAACGGGGATTTACCTCGATAACGAATACCTCGTGGTTGTAAACAACATACTGTATATTCACAAGTCCGATAACATTGAGCTCCTTGGCGAGAAGCCTTGTGTACTCAACGATTATGCGCTTGATACGGTCTGAAAGGTGCTGTGCGGGATAGATGGAGATAGAGTCACCGGAGTGAACTCCTGCACGCTCGATATGCTCCATGATGCCGGGGATAAGGAAGTCCTCGCCGTCGCAGATAGCGTCAACCTCTACCTCGGTGCCCATCATGTACTTGTCTATGAGGACGGGGTTCTCGATGTTGTGGCTCATGATGATGCCCATGTACTCCTTTACGTCAGCGTCGGAGTGAGCGATTATCATGTTCTGACCGCCAAGAACGTATGACGGACGGAGCAGAACGGGATAGCCAAGATCATTGGCAGCCACAAGAGCCTCCTCGGTGTTCATGACTGTGTGTCCCGCAGGTCTGGGGATACCGCACTTTTCAAGTACCTCGTCGAAGCGCTCTCTGTCCTCTGCGGCATCTATCATATTCGCGGATGTACCGAGGATACGGACACCCATATCGGAGAGATAGCGTGTAAGCTTGATAGCGGTCTGACCGCCGAACTGTACCACAACGCCGTAGGGCTGCTCGGTCTCGATAATGGACTGTACGTCCTCTTTTGTGAGGGGGTCGAAGTACAGACGGTCGCCTGTATCAAAGTCGGTGGAGACGGTCTCGGGGTTGTTGTTGCAGATAACAGCCTCGTAGCCCAGCTCCTTCAGTGTCCATACGCAGTGTACGGAGCAGTAGTCGAACTCGATGCCCTGTCCGATACGGATAGGACCGCTTCCGAATACGATGACCTTTTTCTTTCCCTTGTCGGTGCGCTCGATGAACTGCTTTGCCTCGTTCTCCTCGTCGAAGGTGGAGTAGAAATAGGGGGTCTCAGCCTTGAACTCGCCTGCACAGGTATCTACCATCTTGTAGACAGCGCTCTTGTGCTTGGGACACTTCTGTCCCGAAATGCGCTCGATGGTGCTGTCAAGGTAGCCGTACTGCTTTGCGATGTCGTACTTCTCCTCGGTGAGCTCGCCCTCAGCCAACCATTTCTCCAGCTCCACAAGGTTCAGGAGCTTGTAGAGGAACCAGTTGTCTATCATGGTTATCTCGTGTATCTCCTCGGGAGTTATGCCGCGCTTGAGCGCCTCGAACACGCAGAATGAGCGCTCGTCGTCGATAACGTGTAGCTTCTCGCGTATCTCCTCTGTGGACAGCTTTGCCAGCTTTTTAAGGTTCATGCTATCAAGTCCCAGCTCTATTGAGCGGACAGCCTTCATCATAGCCTGCTCGAAGCTTGTGCCGATAGCCATTACCTCACCCGTAGCCTTCATCTGAGTGCCGAGGGTACGCTTTGCATATACGAATTTATCGAATGCCCACTTGGGGAACTTGATGACAACATAGTCCAGTGCAGGCTCAAAGCAGGCATAGGTCTTGCCTGTTACCTGATTGATTATCTCGTCGAGAGTATAGCCGATAGCTATTTTTGCCGCTGTCTTTGCGATAGGATAGCCCGTAGCCTTTGAAGCCAGTGCGGAAGAACGGGAAACTCTGGGGTTTACCTCGATGACCGCATACTTGAAGCTTGTGGGGTGAAGTGCAAACTGGCAGTTGCAGCCGCCCTCTACCTTCAGCTCCTTGATGATATTGATAGCCGCTGTACGGAGCATCTGGTACTCCCTGTCGCTGAGAGTTACCGCAGGAGCGATAACGATACTGTCGCCTGTGTGGACGCCCACAGGGTCGAAGTTCTCCATGGAGCAGACTGTGATAACGTTGCCCTTTGCGTCACGGATGACCTCGAACTCTATTTCCTTCCAGCCGCTTATGCACTTTTCAACAAGTATCTGTGTAATAGGTGAAAGTCGGAGTCCGTTCGTAGCTATATCGCGGAGCTCCTCCTCGTTCTGGGCGATACCGCCGCCTGTTCCGCCGAGGGTGAAAGCAGGGCGGACGATAACGGGATAGTGGATCACCTGAGCGAAGTCCACAGCGTCCTCAACGGTCTCGACTACCTTTGAGGGGATAACGGGCTCGCCGATCTTTTCCATGGTATCCTTGAAAGCCTGTCTGTCCTCAGCCTTGTGGATAGTCTCGGGGTCTGCGCCGAGTAGCTTTACATTGTGGCTCTCCAAAAAGCCCTCCTCTGCAAGCTGCATGGACAGTGTAAGACCTGTCTGACCTCCGAGGGTGGACAGCAGGCTGTCGGGCTTTTCCATTTCGATTATGCGCTTTACAACGTCAAGTGTAAGGGGTTCGATATAGACCTTGTCAGCCATAGCCTTATCGGTCATGATAGTAGCAGGGTTGGAGTTTACGAGGACGACCTCAAGTCCCTCCTGCTTGAGAGCACGGCACGCCTGCGTGCCTGCATAGTCAAATTCGGCAGCCTGTCCGATAACGATAGGACCCGAGCCGATAACAAGTACCTTTTTTATATCACTTCTGAGTGGCATACTAATTTCCTCCGATTATTTAATTCATAATTCGTAATTCATAATGCATAATTGCGGTGTCCGCTCCGCGGACTATCTAAATACCATATCAGCGAAGCTGATACAATAATTATGAATTATGCATTATGCATTCTGCATTGATTTAACGAAGTCGTCAAACAAATAGGATGTATCCAGCGGACCTCCGTGTGCTTCGGGGTGGAACTGGACCGTTCTTGCGTTGACTGAGGTATAGTGTATGCCCTCGCAGGTCTTGTCGTTTGCATTCACATGGGAAACGTGTCCTACGGAGGGGTCTATGCTGTCCCCTACTACCGCATAACCGTGATTCTGGCTGGTAACGTAGGTAAGACCGCTTTCAAGGTCGATAACAGGCTGGTTGGCACCTCTGTGTCCGTATTTCAGCTTCTCGGTCTTTCCGCCGTTGGCAAGCGCCATGAGCTGATGGCCGAGGCAAATGCCGAATATGGGTATGCCAAGCTTCTGTATCTCCTTGATATTCTCGATTATCTCAACATTTTCGGCAGGGTCTCCGGGGCCGTTGGAGAACATTATGCCGTCGGGAGCAAGCTTCCGTATCTCATCGGCTGTGGTATAGGCAGGTACGACTACTACCTCGCAGCCGCGCTTTAAGAGCTCCTGTCTGATGTTGCGCTTGTATCCGAAATCGAACAGTGCCACACGGAGCTTCTTCTCCTCGGGCTCATAGGTGAGGGTCTCACTGTTGGTGACAGCCTTTACCGCGTCCTTGACGGAGAAGGCTCTTACCTTTTCGAGAAGCTCGTCCTTCTTAGCGTAGACATCCTCGGTGGTGATAACTCCGTTCATAACGCCTACCTCACGGATAGTACGGGTAAGGCGTCTGGTATCGATGTTATTGATGCCGACTATGTTGTGGTCTTTGAGGAAGTCGTTGATATTGCCCTCACTGCGGAAGTTTGAGGGAGCATTGCACCACTCCCTGACGATATAGCCCGAAACGTAGGACTTCGCGGACTCATTGTCCTCAGAGTTCACACCGTAGTTTCCGATGAGGGGAAAGGTCTGTGTGACTATCTGTCCGTAGTAGCTGGGGTCGGTGAGAGTTTCCTGATAGCCCGTAACTCCCGTGGTGAAGACGACTTCACCGATGACCGTGCCCTTTGCGCCGAAGCTCCTGCCCTCGAACACCTGCCCGTCGGCAAGCATGAGGTAAGCTTTTTCTCCCATGTTGAATAATGACATTGTAAATTCCTCCTTGGTTTTTTATAGAGGTCGTATAATTGATGTTTATTATCTTTTGCCGAACGCCATTGTACGGAAAAGGTATCATTTCTCTTATATCCGGGCACCCGATGGTGCCGATCCTGTCTCAGAAATCAAGATCATCAAAGTCCATTATCTCGTCCTCAACAGTAACTTTTCCGTCTTTGATAATGTACTTTATTCTTGCAGGAATATCTGCATAAATGCTTTCCCATTCATAATCCACAGGTTCCGCGCCCTCAATGTACTTTACAAGCTCATCCTTAGCACTTTCATAGGGTGCAGGATCAACTCCGCTGTTTTCAACAGGCAATGAATATGAAGGACCGCCCGAACCATGGTATATTTCAACTATGTATTTATTCCCGTTTTCGTCCTCAGCAGCTATGGGATAAGAATACATACATTCCCAGTTTTTGCTCAGCGAATCATTCCTGCCGAAACGCGCCATTACCTTTCCTAAAAAAAGTGCAAATTCCTGTTCGCCTGCTTTTCCTGTCTCATATATCCACTCGCCGCCGTACGGAAGTTTTCTCATTTCATTTTCTTCGTCTTTTGTTGCATTTCTGAATTTAAACATATTCTTCCTCCTTTATAGTGGTATGCCTGTTTCAATTATATGGTAACGGAACACCGTGCAGCATCCCCTGCTCTGAACCTGAACTGCGGGCGGCGTTACGCCGCCCCTACAATCTCAATCAGCGGACGCCCGATGGGCGTCCCTACACTTATCACTTCAGATTGATATACCGGCAGATGTCATCTCTCATGCGGATAACTTCTCTTCTTGCTGCCTTTGCGAAGTCGCGCTCATCGCAGCCCTCCTTCTTGTACGCACACATAACTGCGCGTGAGGAGTTTACGATAGCTCCGAGACCATTCTCGTCAAAGCCGCCCTTTAAGCCTTCTGCTCCGCCGCCCTGTGCGCCGTAGCCGGGTACAAGGAACATGGTGTGGGGAAGTCTCTTTCTCAGCTCTGTCAGCATCTCGGGGTAGGTAGCTCCCACAACTGCGCCCACTGCGGAATAGCCGTACTTTCCGCGGGTATCCTCGCCCCACTTCTCGCACATATCGCCCATGCACTCGTAGATTGTGCGTCCGTCAGCCAGCTTCATATCCTGAAGCTCGCCCGATGAGGGGTTGGAGGTCTTTACCAGAACGTAGATGCCCTTGTCGCGCTCGCGGCAGACTTTAAGGAGGGGCTCGATACCGTCTGTGCCCAGATAGCCGTTGACTGTGAGAGCGTCAGCGCCGAAGGCTTCCAGAGCATTCTCGCCCACAGATGTTACGCCGAGGT
Source organism: Ruminococcus flavefaciens (assembly GCF_900116855.1). Lineage (GTDB taxonomy): Bacteria > Bacillota > Clostridia > Oscillospirales > Ruminococcaceae > Ruminococcus > Ruminococcus flavefaciens_R. The sequence goes on along the minus strand of NZ_UETD01000011.1, from coordinate 144,207 downwards.
GAGCGTTGGAGTAAGCCTCCATGGTAGCGCCGATGTCGTTGCGCTTGCCGTCTGTCATAACGAACATACCGTTGAGCTTTGCATAGCGGATGGTCTTTTCGAGAGTCCTTATGCCGTAGTGTCCGTACATCTCATAGTAAGCAGCCTGAGGCTTGATGGCAGGCACAAGGTCGTGTATCTCATCGATGATAGCCTGATTGAAGTCGAAGATAGCCTTTGCGGCAGCCTTCAGTGTCCAGCCGTCGCTGTCAAGGTAACGGCGCTGAATGAACTCGGGGACATACTCCAGCTTGGGGTCGAGACCTACCACCGTAGGATTTTTCAGTTCGATTATTTTTTCAATAAGTCTGTCAAATGACATTTCATTTCCTCCTTAAATAATATCAGTCGTTTCTTCCGTCATATCTTATGACGCCCTTTGATATGGTAACAAGGGGCTTTCCTGTGAGCTCCATGCCCTTGAACACGGTGTTATGTGACTTTGAGTGGAGCTTTTCGGGCTCAACTGTCCATTTCCTGCCGATATCGGCAATTACGAGGTCGGCGGTGCTTCCCTCTTTTATCTCGGGCACACCGAGTCCCAGTATCTTTCTCGGGTTGACGCACATGAGCTCCACAACCTTGTGCAGGTCTATCTCGCCTGTGTGGTAGAGGGCTGTGAGCGTAGCCGCAAGGGAGGTCTCCAGACCCACAACTCCGTTGGGAGCCTTCTCGAAGTCAGCCTTCTCCTCCGCAGCGTGGGGGGCGTGGTCGGTGATTATGCAGTCGATAGTGCCGTCCTTGACAGCATCTATGATAGCTCTTACGTCCTCGGGAGTCCTGAGGGGCGGATTCATGCGGTAGTCCGCATCGCGCTTCTCGAGGAGCTTATCCGTCAGCATGAAGTAGTGGGGAGCAGTCTCGCAGGTGACGTTCACACCTCTTGACTTTGCAAAGCGTATCATTGCAGCGCTTCCCTCAGTGGAAACGTGGCAGATGTGGATATGTGCTCCTACCGAAGCTGCAAGTATCATCTCACGGGCGGTGATGTAGTCCTCAGAGGCGCGGTCCATGCCCTTTACGCCAAGCTTTGCTGAGGTCTCGCCCTTATTTATGATACCGCCGTTTATGATGCTCAGGTCCTCGCAGTGCGAAGCCACAAGGAGGCCGTTATCCTTGGACATTTCCAGAGCCTTTCTCATCATCTCCGCATTCTCAACGGGGCGTCCGTCATCGGAGATACATATGCAGCCTGCCGACTTGAGAGCTTCGTAGTCGCAGAGACCGTCTCCGCTCATGCCGTTTGTGATGCAGCCCACGGGATATACCTCAACGCCTGTTCCCTCCGCCTTGTCAATGATATAGCGGATAGTCTCGGGACTGTCGCAGGGAGGCTTTGTATTTGGCATTGCAAGGACTCCCGTAACGCCGCCTGCCAGTGCAGCCGCACAGCCCGTGAGGATATCCTCCTTGTGGGTCTGTCCGGGGTCACGGAAGTGAACGTGCATATCGAACAATGACGGCATAAGGACGAGTCCCGTACCGTCGATGACCTGTTCTGCGCTTTCGGTGATACCGCTTCCGAGCTTTGCGATAACGCCGTCCCTGATGAGTACATCTGTTACGGTGTCCAGTGCAGTATCAACTGCGCGGATATTCCTGATAAGGATAGATGACATAAATACCTCGCTTTCGGTAGGTGGAATGGTAATTCAGTAAATGGCAACTCCGTCGCTGCCGTCTATCTCCACAGCAGATACCTTTACGACCTCGCTGTGAGAGGTAGGAAGATTTTTGCCCACATAGTCGGGGCGGATGGGAAGCTCCCTGTGTCCGCGGTCAATGAGCACCGCAAGCTGTATGGAACGTGGTCTGCCTCTTTTGATGAGGGCGTCGATGACTGCGCGTGAGCTTCTTCCCGTGAAGATGACATCATCGACTATGACAACGTTCTTATCCGTGATATCAAAGGGGATATCGGTCTTGTCGGTCTCTGCCGAGGAGCGGCTGTCGTCACGGTATGGAGTGATGTCCAGAGCGCCGAAGGGTACCTCATTCTTTTCCAGCTCGGAAAGCTTTGCGGCTATCCGTCTGCCGAGGGGCACTCCTCTCGAGAATATCCCGACGATGCAGAGTTCCTCCGTGCCCTTGTTGCGCTCGATTATCTCATAAGAGATACGGGCGATGGCTCTTGCCACAGCCTTATCGTCCATTATGACGCGCTTAGTCTCCATACAGTTCACCTTCCAACAAAAAATGCTCCCCGCGCGGCAGGGAGCATACTTACAGTTATAGCTATAGATACAGTTATAGTTATAGAGTATCAAAGAACGCACCTTGCCGACCTCACGGGATCGGATTAAAGGGTAGTTTTCAAAGAACACATCTATTATACCACATACCTGCCCTCTTGTCCAGTGATTTCAGTATTTTTATTATCAATTGACAAAATAACAGAACCGTGTTATAATGTTAACAGATCAAAGACTTTCTGAAAAGGACGGCTCTTATGAATTACTGGTATTTATGGTTCATCATTATCATCTGCGTCCTGCTGCCTGCGGCAAGGGCAAGAAAGCTCCGTCAGGCAAGGATAGCAAGGAAAAACCGCATTAAAAGACAAAAAGGAGATCATATCATGAATGAGCTTATCAAAAACTACATCGACAAGGAAGTAATAGTCTACACATCCTCCACATCGGGTGTCACAGGCACCGTGACCAAGATCGAGGACAACTGGGTAGAGTTGGAGGACAAGAACGGTCAGAAGCAGATCGTCAACACCGACTACGTCAGCCGTATACAGGAATATCCCCGCAATAAGAAAGGCAAGAAGAAGTTAGTCGTAACATGAGAACGAGGTCATGAGCCCGAGGCAGCCGCATATACTGCTTCGGGCTTTTCTTTCTGCACATTTTCCGACATTCGCCGCTATTGACTTTTAGCCAGCAAAAGTATATAATAATAATGTATACGCTCACGCAGGACTGCACAGAATATCCTCGGAGGTGTATACCATGTCAGACCATACGGAAAAAGCCGTAAACTCCGCGGAGGAAGCTGCCGAGGAAGCCGAAATGATAAGAGAGACGGGTCAGTCCGTCTCACGGAACTCAAAGCATCTCATACACTGCCTGACCGTCATCGGTCAGATAGAAGGGCACTACGTCCTCTCGGAGCAGAACAAGACCACAAAATACGAACACATAATCCCTGCCCTTGTGGCTATCGAGCAGGACAGGAGCGTTGAGGGGCTGCTTATAATCCTCAACACCGTCGGCGGCGATGTGGAAGCAGGTCTCGCCATTGCGGAGCTCATCGCGGGCATGAAAACTCCCACGGTGTCCCTTGTGGTGGGCGGAGGGCACTCCATCGGAGTCCCCCTTGCAGTCAGCGCAAAACGCTCATTCATCGTCCCCACGGCGTCAATGACCATCCACCCCGTAAGAATGAACGGCACCGTTCTGGGAGTCCCCCAGACCCTCTCCTACTTCGAGAAGATGCAGGACAGGATAGTCAGCTTCATCACGCGGAACAGCCGTATCCCCGAGGAGGAGCTTAGAAGGCTCACCATGAACACGGGAGAGCTGGTCCTCGATGTGGGAACGGTCCTCGAGGGAGAAAAAGCCGTGGAGCTGGGGCTCATCGACAGTCTCGGCAGTCTCGGTGACGCAATGGACAGCCTTTACGGCATGATAGAAAATACAGAGAAAAGATATGCGGACTGACCGCAGCTGTGACCGCTATTGGAGCGGCGCAGTACATATATGGAACAAAATGGAGGCAGAAATGGCAGAAACGAAGAAAAAAGCCGCGGCTTCAAAGGCAAAAAAGCCCGAGCCGCAGCGCAGAGAACCTGTTAAAAGCAGCGCAAAGAGCGCTCCCCAGAACGAAAGCAATCAGTTCTGGTCAATACTTCTTTTCGCACTCGGCATACTTACAGCACTGATGGTGCTGATAAAGGGAAACAAGGGCTGGCTGGCTCTCCACAACCTTGTGCTGGGAGTTTTCGGTATCGCAGCATTCCTCATTCCCGTCATACTCATATACACCGCCATAAAGCTTGGCACCGAGAAAAGCCGCAAGGACATCAGCGGCAGGACGGTCTGGTGCATAGCCATGATATTTCTGGCAAGTGCAGCTTATCAGATATTCGTGGTGGGACGCATCCCCGGCGGCACCTTCGCAGGTCACTTCAAGATACTCTATGAGGAGGGCGCCAAGCTGAAAAGCGGCGGCGTTGCAAGCCTTGTCATAGCAGGTCCCCTGCTGAAGTTCCTCGGCAGGACAGGCTCCATGATAATTGCGCTGGTGTTCTTCTTCGTGTTCGGTATGCTCCTTTCGGGGCGCGGACTTGTGGACTTCCTCAAGCTCCTCGCCACACCGTTCACCTTTATCGGCAGATGTGTCAACGGCATACAGAATATGCTTGTGGGCGGCGAATTCGTAGACGCCTTTGAGGACGACGACCTTGATGACGACAAGGAGAAAAAGGACTTCGACGCAGACCTTGAAGCTATCAGCATGACAAATCCGAGAAAGTCCTCGCGAAAGCCCTCCGAAAAGGCTGAGCAGCAGAAAAAGGCTGTGGAAGCTCTCCCTGACGGCTTCTTCCTTGATATCCCCCTGCCCACCGACCACCTCATCGTACACGACAGCAGTGCGCCTGCTCCCGACGAGAAGGCTATCGATATAGACATTTACGAGACTCCTGCGGAGCCTGCGCGGAAGGCTCCCAAGCACGAGTCCATCGCTGCAGACGAGACGGACGAGGCTGCCGATGAGCCCACGGACGAGAGACTCGAGCAGCTCATAAGCAAGGCTGCCGACGGCAAGCCCGATACTCCCGAGGAGGAGCTCCCCGAGGAGGAGCCTGAGCCCGAGGAGGTCAAGCCCGTATACATACTCCCCCCTATCGACATACTCACGCGCCCCGAGGTACGCTCAAACCGTGCGGAGGCTGTTGAGGAGATGCGCGAAAAGGCTGAGGTAATAAAGAACACCCTTTCCAGCTTCGGCGTTGAGGTCAAGATAAAGGACATCTTCCGCGGCCCCTCCATAACCCGTTATGAGATACAGCCGGGCCCCGGAATAAAGGTCTCGAAGATAAAGGGACTTGAGGACGATATCGCCCTCAGCCTTGCGGCACAGGGCGTCCGTATAGAGGCTCCCGTCCCCGGCAAGGCAGCTGTGGGAATAGAGATACCCAACACCACCAAGGACACGGTAACTCTCCGCGAGATAATCAACTCCCCCGAGTTCAGGGAGTCAAAGAGCAAGCTTACATTTGCGGTGGGCAAGGACATCACAGGCAACATAATCCTCGGAGACATCTCCAAGATGCCCCATGTCATCATCGCAGGCACTACGGGTTCGGGTAAGTCTGTCTGCACCCGTTCCATCATAATGAGCATACTCTACAACGCAACTCCCGATGAGGTAAAGCTCATACTCATCGACCCGAAGATAGTTGAGTTCAAGATATTCGAGGATATCCCCCACCTGCTCATCCCCATAGTCACCGACTGTAAGCGCGCCGCAGGTGCGCTGAGCTGGGCTGTCAACGAGATGATGCGAAGATACAATATCTTCGCCGATGCAGGCGCCAACGACCTGAAGTCCTACAACGAGCTGGCAGAGGTGGACGGAGACCGTGACCCCATGCCGCAGGTAGTCATATTCATCGACGAGCTGGCTGATATGATGCTGGTGGCAGGAAAAGAGGTCGAGGACTACATCTGCCGTCTGGCGCAGATGGGACGTGCCGCAGGTATGCACCTTGTAGTTGCCACACAGCGTCCTACCACGGACGTTATCACTGGTCTCATCAAGGCTAATATCCCCAGCCGTATCGCTCTTTCGGTAAAGTCACAGATAGACTCCCGAACCATAATCGATATGGCAGGCGCGGACAAGCTCCTGGGCAACGGCGATATGCTGTATATGCCTATCGGTGCCGGAAAACCCGTCCGTGTGCAGGGCTGCTTCTCACCCAATGAGGACATTGCCGAGACAGTGCGCTACATAAAATCCGAAGCTGAGGTCACCTACGACCCCGCGATAACAGTTGCAGTTGATAATTATTCCACTCAGTCCGCAGGAGATTCGGGCAGCAGCGACAGCGGCTCCCACTCGGGCGGAAACAGCGACGAAGATATAGTAGAGGCAGCCATAAAGGTAGCCGTGGAGGCAGGACAGCTGTCCACATCAATGCTCCAGAGAAAGCTGAAGCTTGGCTACGCAAGGGCTGCAAGAATAATGGACGAGCTGGAGGAGCGCGGAGTCATCGGCGCCAGCGAGGGTGCAAAGCCAAGAAAGGTGCTCATGTCGAAAATGCAGTACGACGAGTGGCGTCTGCGCAGAATGGACGAATAAGGCTCGTATTTCACATAAGGAGAATACAGGTTTGATAAAACATATCACAGATGCAGATACAAAAAGAGCAGTTGCAAGAAAGGTGCTGGAGGCTCTCCATGACTGGTTCGAGGTGGACGAGAGCCGCGAGAAGTACATCGCGGAAAGCGCAGGACAGACCTTCATCGCAGCTGAGGAAAACAACGAATATGTGGGCTTCCTCTGTCTCAAGGAGACAGGCAGGGAGACTGTGGAGCTGGCTGTCATGGGCGTTCTCAGGGAGTTCCACCGCAGCGGCATAGGTATGCAGCTCTTTGAGGAGGCAAAAAAGACCGCCAAGGCTCAGGGCTATGAATTCATGCAGGTCAAGACCGTGAAAATGGGCGTGTATGAGGACTACGACAGGACAAACCGTTTCTATCTTGCCTGCGGCTTCAAGGAGCTGGAGGTCATAAACGAGATATGGGGCGACGATAACCCCTGCCAGATCTATGTGATGTCTCTGGCGTAAAGATCAGTTTTCAGGGAGTGATATGATGTACGAAGGATTCCTTCCTACCACAAGAAAGGAAATGGACGAGCTGGGCATTGAGCAGTTCGATTTCATATACATAACGGGTGACGCCTACGTTGACCACCCCAGCTTCGGTGCGGCTATCGTTACCCGTCTCATTGAAAGCATGGGCTTCACTATAGGTATCATCTCCCAGCCCGACTGGCATACAGACAGAGACTTCCGCCGCTTTGGCGCTCCAAAGTACGCCTTTCTCGTCACCGCAGGCAATATCGACTCAATGGTGGCACACTACACCGCCGCCAAGAGAAAGCGTTCCGATGACGCATATACCGCAGGCGGTGTTGCAGGCAAGCGCCCCGACCGTGCGGTCATAGTCTACTGTCAGAAGCTGCGCGAATACTTCGGCGACGTCCCCATAGCCATCGGCGGTCTGGAGGCTTCTCTCCGCCGCTTCGCACACTACGACTACTGGGATGATGCAGTCCGCCCCTCGGTACTGGTGGACAGCGGTGCCGATCTGCTCATGTACGGCATGGGCGAGCACCAGATACAGGAGCTCTGCACCCGTCTGGCAAAGGGCGAGAGCATCCACGATATGCACGATATCCGCGGCACCTGCTATCTGACAGAGCCCGTGAACACTCCCATAGGCGCAGCACAGTGCCCCTCCTTCGAGCAGGTAAGAGACAGCAAGCCCGAGTACGCAAAAGCGGTAAAAATACAGTATGACTGGCAGGACGAGGTCTACGGAAAGACCATAATCCAGCGCCACGGCAAGATGATGCTGGTGCAGCTGCCCCCTGCATACAGCCTTACCACAGAGGAGCTGGACCACATCTACTCACTGCCCTACATGAGGGCTATCCACCCATCTTATGAGGCGCTGGGGGGAGTCCCGGGCATAGAGGAGGTACGCTTCTCAATCACCCACAACCGCGGCTGCTTCGGCTACTGCAACTTCTGCTCCATCGCCCTCCATCAGGGCAGGCGTGTCACCGTCAGGAGCGAGGAGTCGGTACTGAAGGAAGCGGAGCGCATAACAAAAATGCCCGATTTCAAGGGCTACATACACGACGTAGGCGGTCCAACGGCGGACTTCCGCCGCCCCTCCTGCGACAAGCAGCTCACCAAGGGACTTTGCATGGGCAAGAAATGCCTTGCTCCCACCCCCTGTCCCGCCCTTAAAGTGGACCACAGCGAATACCTGGCTATGCTCCGCAAGATACGCAAGGTCAAGGGCGTGAAAAAGGTCTTTATCCGCTCGGGAATACGTTACGACTACCTCATTGAGGACAAGGACGATGAGTTCATGAAGGAGCTGATAATGCACCATGTCAGCGGTCAGCTGAAGGTCGCTCCCGAGCACTGCTCGGCGGTGGTGCTGGACAAGATGGGCAAGCCCCATATCGAAGCCTACAAGCGCTTCCAGAAGCGCTTCTACGAAATAACCAAGGGCATGGGCAAGGAACAGTATCTCGTCCCCTACCTTATGTCCTCACACCCCGGAAGCACTCTCAACGAGGCTATCGACTTAGCACTTTTCCTCAGGGACAACAAGATACGTCCCGAGCAGGTGCAGGACTTCTACCCCACCCCGGGAACTATCTCCACGGCTATGTTCTACACGGAGCTTGACCCCTACACCATGGAGAAGGTCTATGTTCCGAAAACTCCGAAGGAAAAGGCTATGCAGCGAGCTCTGCTGCAATACTTCCGCCCTCAGAACAGGGAGATAGTGCTGGAGGCTCTCAAAGCCGCAGGCAGGCGCGACCTCATAGGCTCATCGCCGAAATGTCTGGTGGCAGATGACTCCCGTGGAAAGAGCAATACTCCCCGAAAAGGCGGTGACAAGTCGTGGCAGGATACTTCAAGGACACGGAGAGCTTCGTCAAAGCCGCAGGAGAGAAATACAAGCTCTCAGCGCAGCAGAGGCAATACCTCAGGGAACTGGCAGAAGAGCGGCAAAAAGAGCGGTCAGAGCGGAAAAAGAAAGCACTGAAGACCATAGGGCTGCTCATAATAGCGGCAGTCCTGCTCATATTCATAGGATACAGGCATTTCCGCAAGCCCGTCCACACCTTTCCCGTTGAGGACAGGCTGGTAATGCACTTCATAGACGTAGGTCAGGGAGACTGCACCTTTATCGCCGCCAACGGCGTCACCATGCTGGTGGACTGCGGCGAGGACGAGGTCTCCGACGACGTTATCACATATCTCACAGGTCTGGGCGTGGGACGGCTTGATTATCTCATAGCCACTCATCCCCATTCCGACCACATGGGCGGTATGTACCGCATCATCGATACATTTGACATCGGTGAGGTCATAGTGCCCCATGTTCCCGATGAACAGATACCTGCGGCGCTTTTCTTCGAGCGCTTCCTCGACAGTTGCGAGAGCAGCGGCGTCACAGTTACCGAAGCGGAAGCAGGCAGGGTCATACATATCGGCAGCGCGGAGGGCGAGATAGTCGCTCCCGACGGCAGCTTCCACGAGGACGTAAACGACTATTCCGTCAGTCTTTTCATCACCCACGGCAGCAACACATTCCTGCTGACAGGGGACGCAGGGGCAGAGTCCGAGGCAGCTATGCTGAAAAGCGGCAGACTTGGCAAGGTAACACTTTACAAGGCAGGTCATCACGGCAGCGCCTACTCCTCAACGGAGGAGCTGCTGAGGGAGATAGAGCCGCAGGCGGCAGTTATCTCCTGCGGAAGTGACAATCCCTACGGTCACCCCACAAAGAGCACTCTCCGCCGACTGGGGATGTATACCTCACAGATATACCGCACCGACCTCAACGGCTCAATAGTGGTATCCTCGGACGGCAGCAAGCTGACATTCTCAACGGAAAGGGGCGCATGATATGACTGTTCTGGACAGATTTGAAGGCGGATACGCCGTGCTGGAGACCGAAAACGGCACAGTCACCGTGCTCCGCAGCAGTCTCCCCGAGGGAGTCCGCGAGGGAGATGTGCTTACCGAAAGGAACGGGCACTTCGCAGTTGATACAAGTACCACCGAACAGCGGCGCAGCAGCCACGCAAGGCGGCTCCGCAGGCTTACGGGCAAGGATAAAAGAGGAAAACAATGACCGATACTATTATTATAGGCGGCGGCGCAGCAGGCTGCTTTGCCGCTGTCAATGCAGCACGCTTCGGCAAGACAGTGCTGCTCTTTGAGAAAAACGAAAAGCTTGGCAGAAAGCTCCGCATAACGGGAAAGGGACGCTGCAATGTCACCAACAACAGTCCCTCCGACGAGCATATGAAGAATATACCCGTCAATCCGCGCTTTATGTACAGCTCCTTTGCAGGCTTTGACGCGGAATGCACCATGAGCTTCTTCGAGGAGCTGGGAGTGCCCCTGAAGACCGAGCGGGGCAACAGGGTGTTTCCCGTCAGCGACAACGCCAACGACATAGCCGATGCCCTTGCCCGTGAAATGAAGAAGCTGGGCGTAAAGGTCATAAATAAGAGGGTCACCAAGATACTCACCGAGGACGGCGCTGTATGCGGCGTAAAGGCAGGGGGCGAGGAGTACCGCTCATCGGCAGTTCTCATTGCCTGCGGCGGCAAATCCTACCCTGCAACAGGCTCCACAGGGGACGGCTACTCCCTTGCGGAGGCACTGGGACATACGGTTACGGAGCTGAAGCCCTCGCTGGTGCCCCTAACCTCTCCCGATAAATTCTGCGCGGAGATGATGGGACTCTCACTCCGCAATGTGACCGTAAAGCTCATGGAGGGAGAAAAGTGCATATACAGCGAAATGGGCGAGATGCTGTTCACTCATTTCGGAGTCTCGGGTCCCCTTGTGCTCAGTGCAAGCTCCCACATACGCAATATGGCACCGGATAAGTACAGGCTCCTCATCGACTTAAAGCCCGCACTGACCCCCGAGCAGCTTGACGCAAGGATACAGCGCGACTTCGCGGAGAACCTCAACAGGGACTTCCAGAACGGTATCCGCAAGCTTCTGCCTGCAAAGCTCATACCCGTAGCGGTAAGGCTGTCGGGGATAGCTCCTGAGCAGAAGATAAATGGCATTACCAAGGAACAGAGACACAGCTTCGGGGAGCTGATAAAGTCCTTCCCCGTAAGGATATCGGGCTTCCGTCCCATAGATGAAGCCATAATCACAAGCGGCGGCATCTCCACCAAGGAGATAGACCCGAAGACTATGGAGTCAAAGCTGGTCCGCGGTCTCTACTTCGCAGGCGAGGTAATCGACGTGGACGCTTATACGGGAGGCTTCAATCTCCAGATAGCCTTCTCCACTGCCTACACAGCGGCAGTGAATATGTAGTAACGAAACGGAAAGGGGAAAAATATGGGGTGTTTAGGTAATCTTTTATGGCTTATTTTCGGCGGATTTCTCAGCGGACTGAGCTGGCTGCTGATCGGACTTCTGTGGTGTATCACCATAGTGGGCATACCTGTCGGGGCACAGTGCTTCAAAATGGCAAAGCTGAGCTTCTGCCCCTTCGGCAAGGAGGTAAAATACGGCGGAGGTGCAGTAAGCCTGCTGGTGAATATTCTCTGGCTCATATTCGGCGGAGTCGAAATGGCACTTGAATTTGCCGTATTCGGACTGCTGCTCTGCGTGACCATAATAGGTATCCCCTTTGGTATGCAGATGTTCAAGCTGGCAAAGCTGGCTCTCATGCCCTTCGGCGCAGAGGTCAGGTAAACTATGGCAGAGCACAAAAAAACCGAGCCTGTGCGGATATTCTTCCGCTATGTATTTGAATTTGCAGCCGCAGGCTTTGCAGGCTGGCTGTACGAGGTGGCGACGGTATGGGTCATGTATCATTACTTCGACAACCGCGGTATGCTCCACCTCCCCATCATCCCCATCTACGCAGTGGGAGCCTTTATACTGCTCGCCCTGCTGAGAAAGAAACGTAACCCCGTGTTCATCTTCTTTTTCGCCATGGCAGTCACAACGATATTCGAGCTCGGAGCCTCCTACCTGCTGGAATTCATCTTCCATGAACAGTTCTGGACCTACGAGAACTGGTACTTCTCCATACTTGACAGGTCCAGTCTCATATCCAGCGCCATATTCGGCGTACTGGCGGTTGGGTATTTCTATCTGCTCCATCCGCTTTCGGGGAAGCTCAGCGAGAAGCTTCCCAAAGGTGTCTGCGCTGCCGCAGCCGCTGTGATGTCCGCGGTCATACTGGGAGATATAGCTATTTCCTTTGCGGAGCATCTTAAAAACTGACAATAAGGGCTTCTGCCCGTTATAAAGGAGTCATCTGTATGAAAACTATCAACATTGCAATCGACGGACCTGCCGGCGCAGGCAAGAGCACCATCGCAAAGATGGTATCAAAGGAGCTTGGCTACATCTATGTGGACACAGGCGCACTCTACCGCACTATCGCTCTCTACATCACTGAGAACGATATCGCTGACGAGGACATCGAAGCTTCACTCGAAAAGGCAGATGTGTCGCTGAAGTTCATCGACGGCACACAGAGAGTGTTCCTCGGAGACAGGGACGTTTCCGACCTTATCCGCACTCCCGAGATATCCATGGCAGCTTCAAGAACATCGGCTATACCTGCGGTAAGAGCCTATCTCTTTGAGACTCAGCAGAAAATAGCCCGTGAGAACAGCGTCATCATGGACGGCAGAGATATCGGTACGGTAGTTCTCCCCAATGCAGATGTGAAGATATTCCTGACAGCCTCCGCCGAGGAACGCGCGAACCGCCGTTACAAGGAGCTCTCCGAGAAGCCGGATTGCCCCACTTATCAGGAGATACTGGACGACATCATCAAGCGCGACTATCAGGATATGCACCGCGAGACCGCTCCCCTGAAGCAGGCTGAGGACGCTGTCCTTGTGGACACAACAGAGCTGAACTTAGAGGAGTCCGCAGCGGCTATCGTGAAGATAATAAACGAGAAAATAGGCTGACGAACACAGTTTTCAGAAATATTACTGAGGTGAGACAGATATGTATTATGTTATAAAGGTACTGGTCAGACTTTACTTCCGCATAATGTACAAGCTACGCTATGAGGGCAGGGACAATATCCCCAAGGATACCACTGTCATCTACGCCTGCAACCACCGCTCAAACGCCGACCCGCCCCTGCTGGGAACGGGCGCAAGAGGCAAATACGCCTTCATGGCAAAAGAGGAGCTATTTAAAAACAAGTTCTTTGCATGGCTCATACGCTCTCTGGGAGCCTTCCCCGTTGCCCGCGGCAAGGGCGATATGGGAGTCATCGACACCGCCGTTGAAAGACTGCAAAACGGCAGGAGCCTTATGATATTCCCCGAGGGTACACGCTCAAAGGACGGCAAGGTGGGCAAGAAGGGACATACAGGTGCGGCTCTCATCGCTGCACGCTCGGGAAAGCCCATAATCCCCGTAGGTATCTGCTACGGCGAAAAGCTGAAGTTCCGCACTCCCCTTACCGTCAAGTACGGCGTGCCCATTGATCCTGCGGAATACTGCGAGATATGCGACGCTCCCAATCCCCGTCAGCTGGTAAAGCTGAAAAACCGCTATATGGCGGATATAAAGCTGCTGGTGGAGGGCGAGCCCGAGACTGACACCGCCGACGCTCCAAAGGAGGAGGAAGCAAATGAGTAAAGTCACTGTTGCCAAGTCCGCAGGCTTCTGCTTCGGCGTTGACCGCGCCGTGAAGATGGTCTACGGCGAGCTTGAAAAGAACACCAACGTAGCCACACTGGGTCCCATCATACACAATCAGGACGTTGTCAACGATATGCAGGCAAAGGGAGCAAGGATAGTGGACTCCGTAGAGGAGCTCCGCCCGGACGAGACCGTAGTCATACGCTCCCACGGCGTGGGACGGGATATCTACCGCCAGATAGAAGCCAAGGGCAACAAAATGCTGGACGCCACCTGCCCATTCGTCTCGCGCATACATAAGATCGTTGCCGAGAAGACCGCAGAAGGCTATTTTATCCTCATTGCAGGCGACCGTGACCACCCCGAGGTACAGGGTATCGTTGGTCATTGTGACGAAAATTGCCTTGTTTTTAAGGACAACTTTGAGCTAAAAGCCTTTTTTGAAAAAAATTATAAAAATTTGCAAAAAAAGCTTGCAATTGTGGCGCAAACGACGTATAATATAGTAGTATGGGGTGAGTGTTTAAACGTGATCCCGAAGGACGATCCCGATATCGTTATATATGATACTATATGCAACGCTACCGACGCGCGTCAGTCAGACGCAGCCGAGCTCGCAAAGAACTCGGATATAATGCTCGTTGTCGGAGGCAGACACAGCTCTAACACCGTAAAGCTATATGAGGTGTGCAGCCGTTTCTGTAAAACGTATCATATTGAAAATGCGGACGAGCTTCGGACTTTAAAACTCCCGAATGCCAATATTATCGGCATTACTGCCGGGGCATCGACCCCCGCCTATATAATCAAGGAGGTACAAACCAAAATGGCAGAAAATGAAATTCTTGCAGCTAATCAGGATGAGGAGATCGATTTCGCTCAGGCTCTCGACGAATCATTCAAAAAAATACATACAGGAGAGAAAGTTAAAGGCACAGTAATCGCCGTAAACAATACAGAAGTTATCGTTGACCTTGGCACTAAGCACACAGGTTACGTTGCTCTCAACGATCTTACAGACGATCCTTCAAAGAAGCCTTCAGACATCGTCAGCGTTGGCGACGAGATCGATCTTGTTGTAATCAAGGTAAACGATGCAGAGGGTACAGTTGCTCTCTCTAAGAGAAAGGTTGACGAGCAGGCAGGTTACGAGAAGATCGTAAAGGCTCAGCAGGAAGGCACAGTTCTTGAAGGCATCGTTCAAAACGTTGTTAACAAGGGCGTTACTCTCACTGTTATGGGCGTAAGAGTATTTATCCCCGCTTCACTCACAGGTCTCCCCAGAGGCGCAGAGCTCGACCAGCTTCTCAAGAAGAAGGTAGAGTTCATCGTTATCGAGGTTTCCGAGGGCAGCAGAAAGAGAGCAGTAGGCTCTATCAAGGCTGTTCAGAACGCTAAGAAGGAAGAAGCTAAGGCAAGATTCTGGGAGACAGCTGAGGTCGGCAAGACCTACACAGGCAAGGTAAAGTCTCTCACAAGCTTCGGTGCATTCGTTGATCTCGGTGGCATCGACGGCATGGTACATATCTCAGAGCTCTCATGGAAGAGGATCAAGCACCCCAGCGAGGTCGTTAATGTAGGCGATACTCTTGAGGTTTACATCAAGGATCTCGACAAGGAAGCAAACAGAATTTCTCTCGGCTTCAAGAAGGCTGAGGACAATCCTTGGGAGATCTTCAAGGCTAACTACAAAGTTGGCGATGTAGTTAAGGCTACTATCGTTTCCATCACAAGCTTCGGTGCATTCGCACAGATCATCGACGGCGTAGACGGTCTTATCCACATCTCACAGATCGCTGACCAGAAGGTAGAGAATGTCAAGGACGTTCTTTCCGTTGGCGACGAGGTTGACGTTAAGATCATCGACATCGATCCCGAGTCAAAGAGGATCAGCATCTCAATGCGTGCTCTTCTTGATGACGCTGACGAGGACGAAGCTGCTGAGGAAGAGGCTCCTGCAGAGGACGCTGAATAATCAGTAAACACACAGGGCTGCACAGTTGTGCAGCCCTTTTTTAGTTACTACTTTAAATCAAAATTCAGCTTTGCTGAATTTTGATTTGAGTTTTGAGTTGAGAGTTTAGAGTTGAAAGTTGTGGAGTCGCCTTCGGCGACAATATTTAAATATTGTGAGCGAAGCGAACACATTAACTCTAAACTCTCAACTTTCAACTTAGCGCATACGCGCTAAATTCTGATTTATCTCAGTAACATTAATAAACATAATGCCCCGAAGCACTTTGAAATGCTTCGGGGCATTATTTATGTGATACTTATTCCTTACAGGAAGATATACTTCAGTATGAACAATACTGCAAGAATGTACATTATTGGATTGATCTCCTTGCGCTTGCCGCATACCAGATTGATGACAACATATGAGATGACTCCGATGGAGATACCCTCGGATATGCTGTAGAACAAAGGCATTGCTATAACGCAGAGATATGCGGGGATAGCAGAGGTGTAGTTCTTCTCGTCCACCTTTATCTCTGAGACCGTGCTGAACATGAGGAAGCCTACAAGTATCAGTGCAGGTGCTGTTGCAAATGCAGGGATAGCAATGAATATAGGTGCCAGCAGCATCGATATCAGGAAGAGAACTGCGGTGGTGAGAGCGGTGAGACCTGTTCTTCCGCCTGCGGCAGCTCCTGCCGAGGACTCAACGAATGTGGTGGTTGTTGAGGTTCCGAGAACTGCTCCTGCTGTGGTAGCTACGGCGTCTGCCATGAGAGCGGGTCTGATTGCAGGGAGCTTGCCCTCCTTGTCGAGGAGTCCTGCCTTGGTGCTGACGCCAATGAGAGTGCCGAGGGTGTCAAAGAGGTCAACGAACAGGAATGAGAATATGACCACGATGAAGTTGAATATGCCCACTGCGTCAAAGTCCACGTTGAAGCACTGTCCGAAGGTGTCGCCCAGCTTTGAGAAGTCGGTCATGTGGAATGAGGGGATAAGTGTGAACACTCCTGCATCGGGATCGGGAACGTATATGCCCGTCAGCTCGCAGATTATGCCCAGTATCCATGTGGCGAAGATACCGATGAGGATAGAGCCCTTTATCTTCTTGATGTAGAGGATGGACATGATGAGAAGTCCCACAATGGCAAGGATAGCACAAATGCCTGTGGTATGGATATTTTCGCGGAAGTCGGTGAGCTGTACAAGGGTAGCCGAGTCAACGGCAAGTCCTGCATTCTGGAGTCCGATGAATGCGATAAACAGACCGATACCAACAGATACCGCTCGTTTCAGTGAAAGTGGTATAGAGTCGAAAATGGCTTCTCTGACCTTTGTCAGCGACAGGATTATGAAGATGATACCCTCGATGAATACAGCCAGCAGAGCGACCTGCCACGAGTAGCCGAGGTTTCCGCAGACGGTATACGCCATGTAGGCGTTGAGTCCCATTCCTGCGGAGAGGGCAAAGGGGAGATTTGCCATGAACGCCATGCAGGCTGTTCCTATAAATGAGGCTATGCAAGTAGCAAGGAGCACCGCAGTCGGGTCCATGCCCGTTGAGGAGAGCACATTCGGGTTTACTGCGAGGATGTAAGCCATGGTCATGAAAGTGGTGAGACCTGCGGCTATTTCGGTTTTTACATTGGTATTGCGTTCTTTAAGCTTGAATATCTTCTCAAACATTTTCTGCACCTCATTCTTCAAATTCAGCTATATATGGAAGATTTCTGTAGAATTCGCCGTAGTCCAGACCGTAGCCGATAACAAAGTAATCGGGGATGGTGAACAGTGAAAGGTCCGCATTCAGCTCCACCACACGGCGGTCGGGCTTGTCCAGAAGGGTGATGACTCTCAGGGAGCGGGGCTCTCTGACTCTCAGTATCTTGAGTATCTCGTTGAGGGTGCGTCCCGTGTCGATGATGTCCTCCACGATGATGACGTGATAATCGCTGATGTCGTGTTTGAGGTCCATGGTGATCTCAACGTGTCCCGAGGACTGAGTGCCCTCGAAATAGCTCTTTGCCGCCATAAACTCTATCTCGCAGGGAACTGTTACCTCGCGGCACAGGTCCGCCATAAAGACGAATGCTCCTTTGAGTATGCTCACCAGCAGTATTGGCGAGCCGTCATATATCGAGTCGATGTAGGCTCCTGCATCTTTCAGACGGGCGCGTATCTCCTCCTGAGAGATAATGACGCGCTTGACCTTGCTTTTCCACTGTTCTGTGCTGTCAAATTTCATAAGTTCTCCTCCATAGTTGTTATTACAGAAATAATATTCCATTATAATTATACCATTTTGGTGAACATTGTCAATAACTGCCGCGAAAACTTTTTTATTCCGCTATTTTAAGCCGTGAATTAAATGATGAGCGTATTTCTGAAATATAGCCAAAGGGGAGAAACTACCATTGTATAATTCCACAAATATTGCCGCAAATTATAAGAAGATATTTACAAATACGGAAAAGCATGATATAATTATGGTGTATAGGTGTATATTCCGAGGATGCTCTTTCCCTGTGGGCTTTCGAGGTGTTACACCGCGATTTTTCGGCAGCTCCGCCTTAGGCAGCGGACTGCGGCGTATTGAAAAGGAGTAAAAACATGAAAAGCAGAACAGAAAAGCTAACCTTGCAGCTTCTCGCTTTTGTCTCTGCCCTTGCGGTCCTTCTGGCAGCTTTGTCGGTGTTCCCGACATTCAGAGCTGCTGCGGCAGGCACTGACCTCTATGTGGGCTATTCGGGCAGAAGCAACAATTTCTCAACAGTTCAGGCGGCTGTTGACAGAGCTGCAAGCCTTAACCCCTCATCGGAGCAGAACCGCGTGACCATTCACATCGCTCCCGGTACCTACCGTCAGCAGGTCATCGTACAGACGCCCTACATCTCATTCGTTAACGACGAGCCCTCAAAGGGCGATGTTGTCCTCACATGGTACTACGGTATCGGTTATAAGTATTACAGCGCCAACTCCAAGGGCTATTACGACGGAAATCTTGCAGCTTCAAAGAGCGGCAAGAATGCTTCCAACTACCGCTGGGGCGCTACTGTGCAGCTCTGGCCAAAGGCTACATATTTCAAGGCTGAGAATATCGTCTTTGAGAATTCCTTCAACCGCTACATCACTCAGGAGGAGCTGGCAGACGGCGTTGAGTGTACCAACGAGACTCTCAAGGTACAGCGCACCAACGGCGTTGACGTAAAGTCAAAGGCTTATACCGAGCGCGCGGCAGCTCTCTCAGTGGATACGGGCTATGCCGAGTTCCTGAACTGCAAGTTCCTGTCAAGTCAGGATACTCTCTACACAGGCGGCTCTCCTCAGTACTACAGGAACTGCCTCATCGAGGGTCAGACAGACTACATCTTCGGCGGAAGCAACGCTGTTTTCGATAACTGCGAGCTCCGCTGGAAGGGCTACAGCAGCGGCTCGGTAGGCGGCTACATCACCGCTGCAAGAGAGCAGGGAAGCCCCTATACGGGCTATCTTTTCAAGGACTGCAAGGTGACTGCAAACCCCGATCTTACGGTAGCTGCCGGCTATCTGGGCAGACCTTGGGCACAGAGCGCAAAGGTCCTGTTCGTGAACACCACTCTCCAGAACAGCAATATGATAACCGCAGCAGGCTGGTATTCAATGAGCGGCGTTCAGCCCGAGACCGTTGACGGCTTCAAGGAGAACGGCACAAAGCTCACAAACGGTCAGAAGGTGGACCTCTCACAGCGCAAGGGACATACTGTCTCCGACAGCGACGCTGCAAACATCAACATCAAGAACTACCTCAACAACTGGACTCCCACATTTCTTAACGGCTCGGGCAGCAGTCAGCAGCCCCAGCAGCCTTCGGGCAATGTGGACGGAGCTATAAAGCTCTGCGGCGGCTGGTTCGAGGAAGCCTTCGTGGAGTTCGACAGCTCCAAGCTGGGCAATAATGTGAAGGTAAGCTACGCTCAGGCAGGCAGCTCAGACTATACCGCAGTGGACTCGCAGCTCATACGCGGTACAAGAGTCGATATCCCCGGACTCAAGGGCAATACCGAGTATAATATCAGCCTGACAGGCTCCAACGGCTCAGCCTCCTGCACAGTCAAGACAATGGCATTCGACCGCAGCGGCTATGCTCACTGGAACACCTCCGACGGCGTGGGCGCTTATAACAGCGACGGTACTCTCAGGTCGGGAGCAAATGTTATCTACGTCACCAACTCCAATAAGGACTCCATAACCTACGGCGGTCAGACGGGTCTTTACAATATCTTCTACAGCGGAAAGCCCAAGAACGTGGTATTCCGTATCATCGGCGGCATTGATGTTCCCTCGGGGGCAAAGGCTAACGACGGTAAGCAGAACGATGGTTCATCCATGCTCTATCTCCAGAACGCCGAGAACGTAACTATCGAGGGTATCGGCTATGATGCCGACCTCAAGCAGTGGGGCTTCGAGATGAAGCGCAGCAAGGGCTGTGAGGTCCGCAACCTGTGGCTGGGAAACTACCCCGATGACGGTGTGTCTATGTCGGGAAGCTCCGACAGCAAGTCCCTGCATATGTGGATACACAACAACACTATCGAAAAGGGCTACAATGCCTATGCGGGCAACGGCACCGTTGACGCCGACAAGGCTGACGGTGACGGCTCACTGGATATAAAGTGGACGGAGTACGTTACTGTTTCGTACAATGTATTCCAGGACTGCCACAAGACCTCTCTTGTAGGCGGCGGAACGAGCCATATGCAGGACTGGATAACCTACCACCACAACTGGTTCAACAATACCGAGTCCCGTAATCCCCGTGCGAGAAACGCACATATCCACAGCTACAACAACTACTTCTATAACAACAAGCAGTACGGAATAGGCGCTTCCTATAATTCAAAGGTGTTCTCCGAGGCAAATTACTACCAGAATACCTATCTGCCTCTGGACGCAGTAAATATGGGCAGCGATGCTTATTCGGGAACTATAAAGTCCTACGGTGACAAGTTCGACGGCTGCAATATGGGCAGCGGACTGGCTTACCAGATAGTTAACTCCCGCACTGACAAAGCTTACATCAACAACCTGAAATCAGGCGGAGACGGTTACGACAACTTCGATACCGATTCATCAAAGATCTACGGAAGCTACAATGTTCAGTCCGCAGACGCTGCAAAGGCTGAGGTAACAGCTTACGCAGGACGTATGCAGAACAAGGCATACAACGCAGGCTCAGTATCACAGGGCGGCGAACCTGTTGTCATTGACCAGCCCATGAAGAGCGCGCTTATCGCTCGCCTTGATGTTAAGGACGCAAGCTACGGCGCACAGTGGTCCATCGCAGAGAGCTTCGGCGTTGGCGACAAGGCATTCGGCGACCGCGAGCACGTTATCGCATCTGTTCCTGCTGTGATCAGTGGCGGCGAGCATATCATCACAGCCTGCAACTCCAAGAACACAGACTCCGACCTTGCGGTCATAACAGCTGCAAAGGACATCACGGTCTATGTTGCGCTTGACGAGAGAGTCACAACTCCTCCCTCATGGCTGGGTAGTTTCACAAAAACAGGCGATGTTGTGGAGATAAACGACAGCGAAGCTGTCAGACCCTTTGACGTTTACGCAAAGGAGATCAAGGCAGGAGAAACTCTCACTCTCGGCACCAACGGCATGAGCGGTGCCTGCATGAACTATACGGCATTTGTGGCAGAGACGCCCTACGCAACACCTTCACAACAGCTTCAAACAGCGTAAATACGCTGTTTTTTCATATACTAAAAACGACCTCAACGCCGTTTTCATCGCTCACATAGACCACATCGATCATCATAACGGCAATATTATGCTTCTCCTGCACCGTCAGACTGTCCCATATTTTCAGCGGCTCCTCCAGCGGTTTCGTGTCGATTGCCTTACGCTTACGAGTTTTGGTCTGGAGCTTTCTTTCAAGTGCCGACTTCTGCTCATGGAGTTTGCTCACCCTGTCCTGAATGTAGCTGAAAAGCACATCGTCCGCATCGGCAAGTCTGCCCATGAGCTTGCCAATCTCCTCATCGACCTTGATAATTTCCGTCCTCACGGCTTCGCTGTCGGGATCGGGTTTTGTGCTTTCGTGCTTTGCGATAACAAGCTGTTCAATGCGCTTGCACATTTCCATATAAACAATATCTTCGACCTGATCGGGCTTCAACTCCGTTGCGTAATCATGGGAACACCCTGTCATAGTTTTTCTTCCGTAATCGTAAAAATAACGGTATGTTCTGCCTTGCTTGTTAGTGCTGTGATTGATGTGCATAGCATATCCGCAGTTACCGCACTTCATCATTCCCACAAGCCATGAGTTGAGTGCTACTCCATTGTTGTTGAATTTCTGATTATGACTTTTCTTGTCCTGAACTCTCAGCCATGTGTCCGCTGGGACAAGCCCCTCATGATATGCGACCTTAACAAAATAGCCCTGCTCACCGCCTGCGTGAACGAACAAGCCGTGAATGCCGTCATACGCTTCAATATCGTCGAGCATTTCATAGCCCTTTGATGAAAAGTATGCATAGACCTCCTTGTCAGCCCTCACATATAGCGGATTTTCAAGGATACGGCTTAGGTGCGACCTGTCCATATTGGAAATACCTGTCTTGGTTCGTGGGGTTGCTCTGGTGACATTGATGTTATTTTCCCTGAAATAATCAATGATTTTCAGGAGCGACATATCGGGATTTTGATACAGTTCATACGCCACACGCACTGCCTCAGCATTCTCCGAGGGAACAAGCACCGAGCCTGTCTTGCCGTTAATTGTTCTTCTTTCGGGAGTATATCCGAACTGAACTTTACCGCCCTGATAAAAGCCTGTTTCCCTTGCCTTAGTCTGGAAAGCATCAGCCACTCTTGCGGCGATCGTCTCACGCTCAAACTCTGCGAAGTTCAGCAGATTGTTTCGCATCATTCGCCCCTCTTTTGTCTCCGTATTAAACGGTTCTGAAAGAGAATACACGGTCACACCATAGCGGTCAAGCTCGTCCGTAATATTCAAGTATTCCCTCATATTTCTGCTGAAACGGTCATACTTCTTCACGATGATTCTGCTGATAAGACCCTCACGGGCATCACTCATCATCTGCATAAATGCAGGACGGTGCATCACATCTTTGCCCGACTTGCCGTCATCGCAGTAGATACGATAGTTGCATTCGCCCACAAACCTGATACACTCCTCCTTCTGTGCGGAAATGGACAGCGAATTGTTGCCCTTATCCTTGTCGCTGACGGAGCGGCGTACATAGATAGCCGTGATACCGTCATTCGTTTTAGTTGATTTTCTCATTGTTGACCTCCAATTGCGTTTGCAATCGGACGGTTGGTTTTACATCTATATCATAGCGCAACCGTCCGAAAATTGCAACAGCATAATCATAACTGTAATCTTTTTCGGCAGATTGCCAGATCATTCAGTTGTTTCTTCTGTTTCGTTGCGGCGCATTGCACCGAGGAAAATATCGTACATCTTGTTGATCTTCTGCTGTCTGATCGTTTCGGGAACATCATCGGGGTAAGAAACTCTCACCTTGATACCCTCATCAGATACATAGTCAACTGCCTTCTCTCTTTTCTCTACGGCAGATGTTGTATTCAAATTTTTAGTCCTTTCCGACAGCTTTTTCTTTCTCGCTGTCTGTCATTTCGGGTTTGGTTATCAGCATCATCGCATCTTTCAGCTCATGCTGGATCGTGTAAGTATCGCAGTACCAGTTATCGACATACCGCTTGCAGACGGCAAGCTGAATGTCAAGAGGTCTGCGGCGGAGCGTACCCTCAGTCATACGCAAAAGTTTTGCGACAGCAGGCAGGAAATAAAGACATTCATCGCCCTTATGCTCCGCTATCTCGTCACGCTGTACGGCATAATCGTCCGAAGTGAATTTTGCAATGATCTCATCAACGGACTCCTTGTAAATGCCGTCATAGTTGAACAGCATACGCTCTTTGTCGAAACGCCCTTTGAACGGAATACCGCTTGCGGCGAGGGCAATGCTTATCAGCTTTCCCTTGTCAGAATTTATTGAAACATATTCCTTGTTACTGCTCTCATAATCGTCACCAACGAGGAAAACATAGTCACTCATTCAAAGCCCCCTTTCCGTCAATTACTGCCTGAGTAGCTATGGGGAAAACTGCTGTGCTTGGCGGCAGTATCGTCCTGCTTGTCCTCATCGTCCGTGACCGAGGAAGTGCCGTCCGCATCATCATCGGACTGCTCACCCTCACGGAGCTTTTCAAGCTGTTCATGCTCACGCTCGATTGCGGAGAACAGGTCTTTGCCGCTCAGCTTGTACTTGTCGGACAGGAACATGATGTAGAGCTTGTTATATTCTGCTCTATCCTTATCAAGCTCCTTTGTCTCGTCAGCGATAGTTTTCTCACGCTTTGCGATCTTCTTTTCGAGCTTCGCCAGCTTGTCAGCGATAGAAGTCGTAGCCATATCATCACCACCATTCTGAAATTTTAGTCGAGCCGATACCTCAGCCCCATACTAAAATTATAGCGCACTTTCGGGGTGAAAGTCTATTCGCAGTGCGCATGAAGTTGAGTGCGCCATAAAACTTTTCTTATCGTGAAATTGTTATGGGGAATTTTGAAATGAGTATAAAAAATGCAGAGCTGTGAAATGCCCTGCACTATATATGATTATCCATTTTTAGGAATAAATAAGGAAATACCTTTAGCCTTCTTTAAGAGACCTTTTTATACGGCTTAGTGATTCGGGAGCGATACCGAGGTATGTAGCTATGTATTGTTGCTTGACCATTTGGCATATTTCGGGAAACATTTTCCTGAAATGAAGATACCTTTCTGACGCACTCTCCACAAGAAAGCCGTTCTCCCTGTATATCTTGTATTTTAGAGCATTTTCAAGAAGCTGAATATATGCGCTTTTTAAGGCATCATTTTCATTTATAAGCAACTTGATCTCGCTCACATTAAAGAGCATAAGCGTGGTGTCCGTGAGAGTTTCCCACTCGGTCAGGCTTTCGCCGTAGCCGAACATACCCTCGTCCATACACAGCGTTCCCGTTATGGAAAATCCGCGCGTGATGTCATTGCCGTCACTGTCGATATAATAGCACCGTGTAATTCCGTCGAGGACTAATGCGGCGGTATTGGTTTTTTCACCGATATGCTGTATCAGAGTGCCTTTTCCGATGATACGAAATGTCGAGAGCTTAACTATCCGTTCAAGTATCTCGGTATCCAATCCAAGGTCATATTTTTCGGATAGTGATGTGAGCTGTTCAATAATGATTTGTTTATTCATGATACACCTCATGCAGTAAAAATAAAATATGCCACCGAAATAAGATTCATTCCCCCGTGTGCGATCATCGGCACGATAAGTTTTCCACTCTTTCTATAACCCCATATCCAAAGCAGACCTACAAGGAAAGAATGTCCCATATTGAACCAATCGAGCATTCCGAACAGAACGTTAAACAGCAGAAGTGCCGCTGTCTCTCCGAACACATCGCCGCAGAAAAACTTTGCAAGTCCTCTGAAATATATCTCCTTGCAGATGCCGCTTACGAAGCCGAGAGATATTATCATAAGAACGATCTCACCGACGGAGAGTCTGTTCCAACCCGGAAAAGCAAGCTCTGTTCTGCATTTGCTTACAAGTAACGAAAGCAGGCTGACTGCGGAAGAAACAGCCGCAAGAACCACACCGAGCGTTATATCCCTTCTGAGAGTTTCTTTTGAGTAAATCTCATTTTTCAGCGAAATATTATTCTCCTTGTAAAGCAAAAGCGCCTTCGGCAGAAGAATGATATTTGCAAGAATAAGCACAAGGCAATAGGTATTCAAATCGGCATTTGCGAAGCTCGCAATATCGAGCAGATTCATACCCGTCTGATAGCTTTGACAAGCCCTGAGCAACTCATATCCTGCGACAATGAATGTTAGTAAAACGGTTGTTGAAATAGCCTGTCTTGCGTTTTGAAATTTTGTGTTGTTCATTATCATCACCTCAAGATGATGATAGCACATTAACAAGCAATTGTCATTGACTTATGTTAAGAAAAAATAATTCTACAGATAATCTGACCGCCTAATAATCCCCCATCAATTATACCATATCGTCCCCGAAAGAGCAATCCCATTTCCGAGAAATCCACCCTCCGAAATCACCGTCATCATACACAGAAATTCCATGTTGAATCTATGCAAGAGGGAGAATCGCCATGAACAAAATGTAAACTTTTCAGAAAATCATGAGCATTTTCTCAAAAACGTCGGTAGTAAAGTAGAAGGGTATTTTCATGGGCGGTCAGGCAGGGCAAAAATTTGAATGTAACGATAAGCATATCGACATTCAAAATCGGCTCAGGGAGAGCCGAACGGAAGGTTTCACCAGACTGCCGCCCACCCAGCATAGTAACTGCGCCGAAGCCCAGTAAAATACTCTCAGAGCCGTGCGGAACAGAGATAAAGTCGCATAGCTCCAAACACGCAGGAGCGTGAAAAATCGCCGTGAAACGGCGAAATACAAGTGAGGGCGTGAAACGCCCGATCAATTTTCACAAGCACGGTATGTCGTATTACGATTATGGAAAATCGTAAACCACATACGGCTTGTCAGGGGAAATTTCCCCTAAGACCCCTGAGAGCGATTGCAGGAGCAATCGAAGAACGGCGGCAGAACCGCCGAGAAAGTGAGGACATCAGAATGTCAATATTCAAAAAGCCCGAAAAAGGTTTCCTTGCAAAGCTGTTCAAGCATAAGCAAGTCGAGGAGCTTGCAGAGGAACTTGCCCACACTTATGCGGAGGAAATGCAGGCGGATATGCTGTCAGATAATTCTGAAACGGATACCGCCGAGGACACCGCTACTGAGCCTGTTCCAATGTTGGAAGTCACAGAATCGGGCGAGGTAGATTTCACAGAACCGCCCGAAACCACCGAGGGCGAATCTCCACCGCAGGACACCGAGCCGAGCGAAGTCCGCAAGCACCTTATCACATTCCGAGTGAACGACATGGAGCTTGAAGCGATCAACCGCAGATATGCTGAAACGAGTTTCAGAAGCAGGGGCGATTTTTGCCGTTATTCTGCATTGACCGTAATGAACGTGGAGGAAGATACCGAGGACATCAAGCAGATAGCAAGGTATATTTCCTCAATATCAAATTCGTTCAATCAGGTAGCCCACCGTGTCAACAAAGGCGGTAAACTTTATGATGAAGATATTTCCGATATGAAAGCGAGGTTAGAAGAAGTTTGGCGATTACTCGTATCCATACGATCCACACGGGAACATACGGTGCAATTGCTTATATCTGCAACCCGGACAAAACCGCAGACGGCAAATATGTTGTTAGCAACTTGTGCGTATCTTCTCCATCTGGAGCATCAGAACAGTTTAGGAACATCAGGCAGACAGTCGGCACAGGACGAAGCCGAAGCGAGTGCCAGCACATAATACAATCATTCGCTCCGGGGGAAGTCACTCCCGAACGGGCTTTGCTTATCGGGCAGGAACTTTGCAAGGCGCTTTTCAATGACGAGTATCAGTATGTGCTTGCCGTCCATGTAGACCACTCTCATGTGCATAATCACATCATCGTGAACAATGTGAACTTCTACACGGGCAAGACCTTTGAGACTGAACATAATCAGGGAAAAATTCCCGAACGAGCGTGGAGCAAACTCCGCACGATTTCGGACGAACTTTGCAGAAAACAAGGACTATCTATCATCGAAAATCCGCATCTTTCAAAGGGTAAGAGCCATTGGGAGTGGGAGCTTGACCAGCAGAATTTGTCGTGGAAAGAACAGCTAAAAAGAACTATCGACGAGGTTATCAAGGCCAGCGAGGATTTTGAGGATTTCCTTGCGAAATGTGCTGATTTCGGAATACTTGTAGACTACAATCCCGACCACAAAATCGACCTGAAATTTATGCTTGCGGAGCAAAAGGAACGCAATCCGAGGGCGAAAATGACGAGGGCAAAAACGCTGGGCTACTTCTATGAGAGCCAGCAGATCAGAAGGCGTATCGAGAGTTACAAGTACCAAATGTCGCACCGCCCGACAGCAAGAATTATCCGCACCACAGCGGAGAAATTCCAACAGTCTCAGGGCTTGACTAACTGGGCAGACCGTGAGAATATGAAGGCAGCGAGCAAGGCTATCAACGAAATGACCGCCGATAACACCACCCTTGAAGAATTGGAGAGTGCAGCTCTCACGGCTTTTTCACAAAGAATGTCTGCCAAAAGCGAACAATCCGCCCTCCGAAAGCAGTGGGACGAGATACAAGAACTGTTACCGCTTGTCGAGGAAGTCATCAAGTACACAGACATTCACAAGAGATACAAGTCGCTCACAGGCAAGGAGCAG
The DNA here is from genome assembly GCF_900116855.1 of Ruminococcus flavefaciens. Taxonomy (GTDB): domain Bacteria; phylum Bacillota; class Clostridia; order Oscillospirales; family Ruminococcaceae; genus Ruminococcus; species Ruminococcus flavefaciens_R. The sequence goes on along the minus strand of NZ_UETD01000011.1, from coordinate 116,411 downwards.
ACCAAATTCGGCAAGCAATGCGCCTATGAATTGTCGGAGTATGACAGGCTTTTTGCGAAAATTCGGGAGATCGTTCCGGAGGGAAAAGTCCCGTCACCTGAACTTCTGCGTAAGCAATTGGAGAAGATTCAGGAGCAGTACAACGAGCAGTCAGCCAAGTACGATACCTCAAAGAAAGAAGCGGACAGACTTGCCCAGCAGATACAGAAAAAGCGGCAGAGCCAAAAGACGCTCGACCGCTACTTACAGAACGAACAGGCTGCCAAGAGAAAGAAAAGTCAGCTTGAATAAAAAACGGCAGGGAGGGTGTTCTCCTTGCCGTGCTATCATATTAAGTATGATTATCGTAGCTCCTTCATTGTAAAGCAACTTGAATCGACATAGCATTTTTGTCCTGTATCAAGCCTATGAAGAACCATCTTGAAACGTTCATCATCAAAGCTGTAATCACAGTTGTTAACAAAACATTCATCAAATACCATTTTATCATGAACGTATTGCTGTAATATATTTTCATTACAGCTCATTGGTTCTTCAAGAGCTGTATGAAGAATTTTAAATTCATCAAAAAAATTGATTAATTCATCTGGGCAGTGTTTAGTAAGCAATGCAACTGGATATTCGGCACACAAATAACCATAACACTTATCATAACTAACTACGATTGTTGGTCTCAGCAAATACCAATAATTATCCGCCCAATTATCCCAATCTCCACAATGGAAATTACTGAAGGCGTTAATTGCTCTACATACAGACCTGAATTCATATTTACTCTTATTCTCAATAGCTCTTGTGAATATTTTTGTATAATCCATAATCATTGCTCCCCTTATGTATAGAATTATACATCACCACCGCTAATAAGTCAACCCTAAATCAACAAAAAAAGAAAGGAAACAACAACTATGAGCAAAATCGGATATATCAGAGTTTCAACAGAACATCAGGAGACAGCAAGACAGCAGGAGATCATGTGCGACTATCAGGTAGACCGCATCTTCTCCGAGAAGATTTCGGGAGCAAACAAAGCCCGACCTCAGCTTAAAGCTATGCTGGACTATGTGCGTGAGGGTGACACGCTCTACATCGAGAGCATCAGCCGTTTGGGACGTTCAACAAAGGACTTGCTGAACATCATCGACACCCTCACTGACAAAGGGGTAACGCTCATCAGCCACAAGGAGAACATCGACACCGATACTCCTGCGGGCAAATTCATGTTGACCGTGTTCGCTGCACTTTCTCAGTTGGAGCGTGAACAGCTCAAACAGCGACAGCGTGAGGGCATCGAGATCGCTAAGGCTCAGGGCAAGTACACGGGCAGAAAGCCCATTGAAATAGACTGGACGAGGTTTGGTCAGCTCTATGGGGAATGGAAGTCGAAGAACATCACAGGGCGTGACTTTATGCGGAGAATGGGCTTGTCGGCAAACACCTTTTACCGCCGTGTCAGGGAGTATGAAGCCACTCACGGCATTGCCGAGCCTGTTTCTGCATGAGCATATTGCACCGAGGATTTATATAATATTGCTGCGCAATGCACAATTATTATTACAATTACTCCGCAGGGCTGGACTCCTGTCTTGTCATGGGATATAATGTTTCTACAATAAAACACAGGAGGGATACAGCTATGTTAAAGATACCCGAATTGGCTATGCCGAGATCACGCAAGGTCACTACTGTCTGCAATGGTAAGCGTGAGGTCTGGACGGACTACGAACAGGCAAAGGCATATTTCCTTGAACTCATGATGTCCACTGACGGCGAGGAGCATGAACGTGCCGAATGCGTTTATATCCAGCTCTTGCATGGGCTTGACGAGTGCAGTGATGAGGACGAATAAACAAAGAAAAGAGCGAGTTGTCAGAATGTAATGACAACTCGCTTTGTTTATGTTTGAGAAAGATCGTATTTAAGCAAATCCGAATAATTCTACCGATAGTATTCAGCAGGTATCGGCTCGTGGGAGATGCAAAGGTCTCTGTCTGCTTTTGCCCATATTCTCTGCGCCGTATCCGTCATCTTCCTTGCATCACAGACATAAACCAAGGCATTGCCAAGCTGTGAATAAGTGACCGCACCCGTATATTCAAATGCCTCCTTGTAATTGGGATAGTATTCCGAAACGCAGGTGTCTGCTGCTGCGGTAAAATGCGTATGAAACGGTGGAGACACAAGCATATTGCCCTCGTGATCTTTTATTGTGATCGTAAATGGTTCGGGATTCAGTCTGTCAGGTATTTGCAGGCGTTCGTCAACGGCATGAAGATAGGTGTTTTTGTCATGACCTACACCGATCAGCAGTACCTTTCCCGATTCTTCGTATAGTCTGCTCAGACAGCCGCCGACAGGTGCAGGAGAGGCTGAATGCTCCTCGCCTTCGACCCATTCCGCTGCACTTTTGCCAAATACCGTATGCGCCCTGTGCAGGGAACGGACACCGTCCGTGCGGAAGGCTGCCACCCTTGCAAGAGTACCGATACAAGGCATCGTTGATCTGACATCGTAAAACGGATTGCTTCTGCAAACACTGTTCCATGTATGAGTCGGCACGATAAACAGACCGTCCGAAAGATATTCGCTGAATGCATCTATAAAACCGTCTGCACCGTTTTCGATTTTGCCGATCTAACGCAGAGAACAGTGCAGCGTCAGTTTGTCATCGTTCTTTACTCCGCAATTTTTCAGAAATTCAAATATATCATTCTTTGTGATCATGAACCGACCTCCCTATTACTTACCACTTCAAATCTCCGTCACCGCCCATAGCTATTGTCATTTCCTCGATCTTTTCAAGCGGAAAAGGCGATGTGGCAAGCGGCTTCATGGCGATCGACATCAGCTTCATAGGGTTATCATCGGCGGCGATGCGGTTTGAACTGAGTGCTCCGCATATCTTGCACCGATGAATGATAGCCCATTCACCGTTTTTTCTGACCCATACGCTGACAGCCTCCATAATACCTCCGCAGTCTGCCGAACGGTCGCCCGGTTCATTGTCTAAATGCTGACTTGACAAGCAGTATGGACAATGATTTCGGTGATCGCTGCCTGCACCTGTCGGCACGACAGGTTTGCCGCAGAACTTACATATAAATGTATCATTGCATGGGTGTGTTTTATAATATCCTTTTTCAAGTGTTTTTTTCTTATGTTCCCTGTTCATGGGGATACCTCCTGAAAGTGTGATATATCCTTTCTTCCGGGAGGAGCGTGGGATCACAGTTAACCTCCCGGTTACGCTGCAATCTCCAGTTTTCTGTTTTTAATCAAAAGTCATTTCTCCTTAAAATCATGTTATTAACGTTTTTTGTAAATTATAAGCTCGGGATTTTTACCGTCCTTTTCATAGGTACAGACAAGAATAAACTCCATATTCGCCAGCACACCAAAGCACCGATCACCGCCAAATTCACATTCGAGCTGATTGCCAAGATAGGTCGTGTTGTCGTCAAGGAATTTCACAGCGTTTCCGTTTGGCAGTCTGTACGGCAGATTTACATAGCTTCCCACAAGGGCATTGAGTTTATCCAACTTCGGCATACCCTCAATCTGCAATGCATTGATCTCAGCGATCAGCGTTTGCTTGAACTTATCAAACTCTCCGCCGTCCGAAAGCTGTTCGTATCGCTTCCAGTAGTCAAGCTGCGGCAGAGCCGACCTCAGATATTCTCTGACTTCGCTCTCGGGGTGTTCGGCACTCACCATATTTTTCACACATATTTCAATCAGATCGTCCATATTGCTGTACATATATTCACCGTCGGCATAGCACCATTTGCAGTAGTCCTCGTTGAGAGTGCCGTCTGCTTCGTGGCTTATGATACTGTCATCAAGCGGCATACCGCAGCACTGACAGATCAGCTTTCTTGGAGCGCCTAATAGTGTATTTATCGACACATCGAAAAATTCGGACAGCAATTTCAGGGTTTCCGTGTTCGGTACGGTCTCGCCTGTCTCCCAACGGCTTACTGCCTGCCTTGTGACAAAAATCTTGTTGGCAAGCTCCTCCTGCGACATACCGTGCTTTATCCTAAGTTCCTGAATGATGTTTTTAGTTTCCATAATATCACCTCACCTATATCATAGCATATATCAAGGCATACTGCAAGCAACTGTCTGTTGCATTAAACGCTGTGTACCCTGAAAACCAGTATTCCCTTGACAATAAGCAGCAGAAACACGACCGTCACCGCATATGGCAGTCTTGCAGCGGTCAGAAATAGCACGGCAATAATGCTCAGCACAAAGGAAGCAACGGTCACTGCGCTGCGTCCCTTTTCGATATGCCTGTATTGCATCAGCACCTTGACTGCACCTGCTGCAATCAGCAGGATCATCAAGCCCCAGCAGACACAGGCGAACGGTAATGCAATTTGCGTATACCGCAGTAAACTGACCGCTGTAAATGTGCTGCCCAGCTTCTCCGGGTAAAGCGGCAGGATGAGCAGCATCAGCGCCATGATGTCGGTGCAGCCCGTCAGCAAGTCGAGCAGAACGGCAATATTTTTACGGTTATCGTCCTGTGCGGCGGTGATGAGTTCCTCCGAGGACAAGAGCTCGTCGATCGTGACCGAGAAGTATTTGGAGATCTCCTTCAGGGAATCAATGCTCGGGTAGCCCTTTCCGGATTCCCATTTTGAGATCGCTGTGCGTGATACGAAAAGTGCCTGCGCAAGCTCTTCCTGTGTCAGACCTTTCTGCTTTCTCAAAGTCTGTAATTTTTCGCTGAATTCCATTTGTGTTCCTCCGTCAGACTGACAGTGCCGTGATACAGCAGATACAGTCCTGCACTCAGCAGCAATGCCCCGATAATATCCGTCAGCCAGTGTACGCCCGATATTGTCCGCCCCACGACCATAAAGAGCGTGAAAGCAGTAGTACAAGTATATATGATCTTTTTTACAGCACTGCTCTGTACCCTTCGCCACACTTGAAAGGCAAGCGTCGGCATCACGCTGACAACAAGCAATGTCGTTGAGGACGGATAGGAGGCTTCCATACGTCCCTCAATGAGAATCGGGCGGTAGTTGATCGGTATCATCTCAAAGATCAGATAGCCTGCGATCACGAGGATATAATATACCCCAAGCAGCAGGATATCGCTGTCTACTTTGAACAGGCTTTTTCTTCTTACAAGTTGAACAAGACCGAGTATACCAAATCCCATACAGACGGCTATCGGCACAAGTCCCAACCAATCAGTGACAGTGTAGAGTACCATATGTACGCCTGTCAACTTATGAAACCACTGATTCAGTCCAGCAAAGCCGATGTTCGTTCCGTTCTGTCCGACAGGCTGCACGTCCACCGTCTGTATCAGCATCGTCCAGACGATGAAAGCTGCCATCATCCCCAAGCCTGCAAGTAGCAATTTTCTTCCATTCTTTTCCATTACATCAGATCCTTTCGTTCATTGCCTTTCGGCTGATCTCAGGATACCATGGAACTGTGAAAATGTAAAGAACCGCTGCGTCACATCGGCGACACGGAGCGTGTCATCGGCGAAATACCGGTGTTTTTTGGGGCATGGTGGCACCGGATCGCCACACTTTTTTAGATCAAGCTCTGCTTTCAAACGGTCTGCCAAACGAGCCGATCTCAATAAGATTTCCCTCCGGGTCAGCAATATAGCAAGTACGCTGTCCCCACGGTTCCGTGGTCGGCTCTAAAACAGGCGTTGCACCCTTGCTGACAACATCATGAAAAGCTGCATCGACTTCATCAAACGTGTCCACATACAATGCGATCTCGGAATGACCGTTGAGCCCCTTTACATACTCATATTTGTGGCTCGTCATGTTCTCAAAATCTTTCCTGCCGTAGAGCAGGAACAGCGTGCCGTCCTTGACAAGATACACGTTTGAAGTATCTTCCGCCTCTTTGATCTCGAAGCCGAGGACATCTCTGTAAAAGCGTATCATTTTGCCCATATCATCGACAAAAAGTCCGAATCCGTCAAGTCTCATAAAAATACTCCTTTCATTTGATCGGGTGCCGTATGACTGTTTTCAGCTTGTCGGGGGAAACCTTCCTTGCGTCCGAAAGATAGATCTCGTGATGAAAACGGCTCTGCGAAATATCCAGAGAATACCCCTGCACTGTCATGTATTCATGCATAAGCTGTACCGTTGCAGGCTCATCATCATAGCCGCCGATGTGCATACACTGCACGCACAAACCCTCATCATAGGTCAGAAACTCCACTTTGGAGAAATCCGTTTTCTTCTTGCGTGTCGCTTCCTCTATCGCCCAGTCAAAGTCTGTTTTTGTGACAAAATCGGGCAGGCGTATCAGCGACACCCACTTGAAATGTTCCTTGTGAGTATAGTCCACGCCCTGAACTCCGTCCTGCCACCAGAATCCCTCCAGCGGCGGCACGACATAATCAAAATAGCCCTCTATCTGATGATCGCCCTTTTTGCTCATTTTTATCGTATAGGCGATTCCGTACAGCAGTTCGATCGCCTGCTTGTACTCGCCGCCCTCAGCATTCGGATCACCCTCACCACGCACGGCGATATAGTTCATGGTTGGAACGGTGACGATCGTCGGCTTCTTCGGGGGCATATAGTATTCCTTGTATTCTTTTTTGAAATCGAACGGCATATCATTTTCTCCGTTTCTTCGGCTCCGGCAGTTCGTCATACATCGCCGTGATAAGCTGAAACAAAAATTCCTTATCGTCCACATTGTCCACAAGAAGCATTTCCTTTGCCCCCTCATAGGGAAGCTCCAGTGCCGCATCGGGCATCAGCTCACGGGCGGACTTCACAGGCTTCACGAGAAAACGGTCATCATATACTCCGCCGAAGATCCTGCCACGATAGTACAGGATATATTCGCCCATCATAGCTTTATGAGTGATCTCATCAAGGTCAGAGAGCTGTTCGAGAATAAAGCTGAGATATTCCTTTGTTGACGGCATATTATCACCCTCTATCTAAAATATGCTTTCATTATACACCATTAAATGTGACAACTGTATGTCATGTTTCATATTTGATGTAAATGTTTTTTGCAAGCTCCGCAAACTCCTGCCGGTATTCCTGCGGCGAAACAATTTCCGCACTATCGCCAAAGGTCAGGATATAGCTGAAAAACGATTGCTTGTCCGACCATGTGAAATCCATCACTAAATTTCCGCTGTCATCATATTTCAGAAAATCCGCTCCGAACTCGTCTATAATACGCCATTTTACGGAAATATCAAATTTTACGGTTGCTTTTATTTCGCCCTTTGTATGCCGCAGCTTATCGGAGGTGTATTTGGGAATAACTCTGTCCTCACATCTATCATCAGTGATAGCAAGCTCCGTCATTCGGGTGAGCTTGAACATTCTGTAATTCTCACGCTCGGTACAATATCCCCACACATACCAGGCAGACCACTGAAAGATCAGATGATACGGTTCTATCCTGCGCTTGCTCTCACCATTTGGGGAGTAATAGCAGAACGTGATAAGATGCCGCTGTTCTATCGCCTGTTTGATCAGCTCTATCTTATCGGCGATTGCAGATTTATCCCAGCTTGACAGATCAATGATGATATGATTATCTACATTCACAGAGGTCATATCATCAGCAGAGAGTTTCTCCATAAGCTGACGATAGTGGTTCGTGCCGCTGACACTGTCAAGGCTTCGCAGTCCCGAAAGTATCGCCTGCATATCACCGGAAGAAAGCAGTGTGCGGTCTATTTTGTATCCGTCCATGATCGAAATGCCGCCGCCCTGTCCCTGCTCGGAAACAATGGGGATACCCGCTATATTGATCGACTCAATATCACGCAGTATCGTCCGCCGTGACACCTCGAATTTCTCTGCAAGCTCCTGTGACGTTACTTTGTCACGCTGCAAAAGTACTGAGAGTATGCCGATCAGCCTGTCTATTTTCATTCTTAGCACCAGCTTTCCGGTTTGTGTTGTTTTTATTATAGCATAGAATTCAGGCAGCGTCAATTGGTTTTGTGTATAGAAAAATAGCAGAACATCGCATTGTAGTTAAGCTATATTTGAAAATAAATCCTTATAGTATTCAGTCCTGAGTATGAGCTTTTACTCAATGTGATGATGACTTGCCAAATCGAGCGAGAATAAAGAAAAACTTACAAACTAAATCTGAAAAGAAAAACAGAGCTATATCTTCCGTACACGTTTACGGAGGACATAGCCCTTTACTTATGCTTTAATTATATCAGTCCTGAATCTCCTGCATCATAGTCGCACCGTCCTTGAATCCGACTTTGTAGGCAGCTCTCATCTCAGCAGAGGCAGTCTCGCTCACGCAGTCGAGGAGCTTGTGAAACACATCAATCTGCTCCTCACTCAGCGAATCTTCAAAGGGGATACAGAGCTTGTTGAACTCATCAGAGAACTCAGCGGAGTGGATTTCACCCTGTCTGTAATTGTACATCGCATCAATCATTTGTATCTGTCCTTTCGGTTTTATTGTTGTAAAACCAACCGTCCAAACTTTACCAAATAATCGTTGTTAAGGTGTTGCCTACGGCACTCCCGTGGTAACAACTACGACTACTACTACCACGACAACTACAACAACTACAACCACAACGACGACTACGCTTCCTCCCGTTACCCGTACAGCAGGCGATACCAACTGTGACGGCACGGTGGAGCTGGCAGATGCTATCCTCATCATGCAGAGTCTTGCAAATCCCAACAAGTACACTATCAGCGAGCAGGGTAAGCTCAACGGCGACGTTGACGATTCAACGGTGGGACTTACCTCCAATGATGCTCTGAAGATTCAGGAGTTCCTCCTCCACAAGATATCTTCACTGTAAACGAAAAAGCTGATCATAAAAGAGTTTGCCCCTGAGTGTTACAAAGCACTCAGGGGCAATTTTTATTAAGATAAATCAGAATTTAGCGAAGCAAAATTCTGATTTAAGTTTAGAGTTGAGAGTTTAGAGTTGAAAGATGTGGAGTCGCCTGCGGCGACAATATTTAAATATTGTGAGCGAAGCGAACACATTAACTCTCAACTTTCAACTATCAACTTAGCGCATACGCGCTAAATTCCGCTTTTTATAATTCGTGGTAGTATGGGCAGATATTCTCGCAGCTGCCGTCCTTCATGCGGAAGCCCCTTGGTATGGTGCCAAGCTGCACAAAGCCAAGGCGCTCATAAAGGTGACGGGCATGGATATTGCTCTCCACCACGGCATTGAACTGCAAAACACCGAAGCCGTGAAGCTTCGCCTGCTCAAGGCAGTCAAGCACCAGCTTCTCGCCGATATGGAGACCTCTGCTCTCACTGCTGACCGCATAGCTGGCATTGCAGATATGTCCGCAGCGCCCCACGTTATTGGGGTGGAGTATATAAAGTCCCAGCACCTTTCCGTCAAGTCTTGCAACTCCGCAGTATGTCTGGGCGGCAAAGAACTCCCGTCCGCTGGTCTCGTCAAGAAGCTCCTCCTGAGGAAAGGCAATGCCCTCCTCAACTACCTCATTCCATATCCTTATCATGTCCGCAAGGTCGGCGGAGCTGTATTTTTCAACGCTTAAACCCATTTTTGAACTCCTTTTTCACGATGAGAAGCTCCTCTTTTTCCACGCAGCGGCGTCCCTCAAAGCCCAGTCTCACGATATAGGGCATAAAGTCGATAAGGCGCAGGAAGCCCTCCAGCCCGAAGCTGTTGTCGTAGTAGTGGAGGATAGTGCTGAGTGCTGTTCCGTGGGTGCCGAGGATAATGCTCTGACCCTCATGGCTGTCGAGGATATCGTTTATCGCGGCGATATTCCTGTCCATAACAGACTGAAGGCACTCGCCGTCGCTCTCGGAAAAGCTCAGGTCAGCCCAGCGTCTGCGGAACATATCCATGTTGTTGCTGTCCCTGCCGTTCATTCTCTCGCGAAGCCTTTCGTCGGTGTCGATAGTGAGCCCGTGCTCCTCCGCAGTCTGCTTTATGGTGTCATAGCTGCGCTTGTAGGGGCTTGAAATGGCGTAGTCAAGTTGTATGTCCTTCATAGTGCGGACAACCTCGGCGGTGTCGCGAAGTCCCTCCTCCGTAAGAGGACGGACAGCTGTATCAGCGCAGGTATACTGCGGCTGTGCATGACGCACAAAATAGATATTGGTCATTAAAGTCTCTCCCTGAAGTCGGAATAGCCGAAGCTGCGAAGCTCCTCAAAGCTGCCGTCCTTTTTCAGCAGCAGTATGTGCGGCAGCGGCATACCGTTGAAGGTATTGTTCTTCACCATGGAGTATATCGCCATGTCGCCGAACACCAGTCTGTCGCCGATGCGGAGCTCCTCGTCGAAGGAGTACTCCCCTATTACGTCGCCTGCAAGGCAGGTCTGTGAGCCGAGGCGATAGCTGAACTGCTTCTCGCCGCTCTCTCCCGAGCCCACAAGGGGCGGACGGTATGGCATTTCCAGTACATCGGGCATATGGCAGGCAGCAGAGGTGTCCAGTATAGCGATGGGCATATCGTTTTTGGTAATGTCCAGCACCTCGGTGACAAGCCAGCCTGCATTGAGAGCGATAGCCTCACCGGGCTCCAGAAAGACCTCCAGCCCGTACTTCTCCTGCATACGGCGGATACACTTCTCCAGCCTCGGTATATCGTAGTCGGCACGGGTGATATGATGACCGCCGCCGAAGTTTATCCACTCCATTTTCGGGAGTATGTCCCCGAACCTCTCCTCGATGGCGTCGAGAGTGGTCTCAAGGTCATCGGAGTTCTGCTCGCAGAGGGTGTGGAAGTGGAGTCCCGTAACGCCCTCAAGGTCGTCCTCGCGGAAGTTCTCACGGGTGATGCCGAGCCTTGACTTTGGCGAGCATGGGTCGTATATCTCGTGCCCCTCCTGAGTGGAGCACTGAGGATTTATGCGGAGACCTATCTTCTTCCCTGCGGCAAGTACACGGTCGCGGTACCTGTCCAGCTGAGTGAAGGAGTTGAAGATGATATGGCCGCAGTATGAGATTATCTCGTCTATCTCGCTCTCACGGTAAGCGGCGGAAAAGACGTGGTTTTCCTTTCCCATCTCCTCAAAGCCCAGCCTTGCCTCATAGAGACCGCTGCAAGCCGTTCCCGAAAGGTACTCCCCGATAAGGGGATAGAGATGATAGCAGGAAAAAGCCTTCTGAGCAAGGAGTATCTTTGCGCCTGTGCGCTGTGAAACTCCGCGGAGTATCTCCAGATTACGGATAAGCGCCGACTCATCCACTATATAGCAGGGAGTCGGCACTTTGTTAACATCAAACATTTTACTTTACGTCTGCAAGGAAGTCGTTCATTGTTATCTGAACTCTGGGCGAACCATCCTCGGCAGGGTCAAGCATCTGGACCTTTTCCATTACGATGGGAGAGTTAGGTGCAGATACAGCTCCGTCGCCGCCCATTGAACGGGGAACCTTGAGGAAGTCATCAACTACATCCATGCCCTCGGTTACCTTGCCGAATGCAGCATACTGACCGTCAAGGAAGGTGCAGTCATCTGAATAGCAGATAAAGAACTGGCTTGATGCGCTGTCGGGGTCCTGACTTCTTGCCATTGAGATAACTCCGCGTGTATGTGAGAGCGGATTTTCAACGCCGTTGGCAGAAAACTCACCCTTGATGTTCTCGTCGCTTCCGCCCATGCCTGTTCCGAGGGGGTCGCCGCCCTGAGCCATGAAGTCGTCAACTACACGATGGAATGTAAGACCGTCATAGAAGCCGCTTCTTACCAGCTTTTCAAAGTTCTCGCAGGTAATTGGAGCCGCCTTTGTGTCGAGTTCGATAACGATGGTCTTGCCCGATGCCGATGCTGATGCAGCAGTAGTTGCCTCAGTCTTTTCGCTTGAGCTTGTTGCAGCGTCCTTGCCGCATCCTACCAGCATGAGCATTGTTGTTGCAACAGCAACAGCTGCTGTCTTTTTTAAAGCCTTGAAAAAATTCATATTTTTTCCTCCTGTTTTCTATTCTTTGCCGACAAAAGTCAGCTTTCTGATTATTTTAATACTTGTAAGTGAAAATCCGATGACAGCTCCGAAAAAATTCAGTATAAAGTCATCGATGTCGCAGCTTCCGCGCATTGTGAGAAACTGCAAAAGCTCCACGCAGATGATGACAGCCGCCGCAGTAAGAGCAAATACACGAAATCTGCGCTGCTTTTTCCATATGGCAGGGAAAAATATCCCCGCAGGGAGCATGACTGCCAGATTGCCCCAGATATTCACAAAGGACAGGTCACCGTAGACCTCATCCTTGTCGCGGAGATATCCTGCGAACTCCGCAATGGTCCTGAATGGGACAAAATTTGTATTATAGCGGAAATACTCACTGTATGTGAGGTAGTCCCACATACTTCTCCTCATGAAAAAGAGCAGATAGAGAGCGGCGATGACATAAACTCCGAAAAGTATATATATCGCCGCTCTGCCGATATGGTCGAGTTTTTTCCCCATCAGTCAACAAGCACGGGATCGAAGTCCTCCTCCCACGGGAGTCCCCACTTGTTGAGAGCCTCCATGAAAGGATCGGGATCGAACTCCTCGATGTTGTAGACACCTGCCTTCTTCCATGTGCCTGTCATTATCATCATAGCGCCGATCATAGCAGGAACGCCTGTGGTGTAGGAGATAGCCTGTGAGCCGACCTCCTTGTAGCACTCCTGATGGTCGCAGATGTTGTAGAGGTAGTAATTCTTGTCCTTGCCGTCCTTCTTTCCGCGGAAGATACAGCCGATGTTGGTCTTGCCCACTGTTCTCGGACCCAGCGAAGCAGGATCGGGAAGAACTGCCTTCAGGAACTGGAGCGGAACTATCTCCCTGCCCTCATACATGATGGGCTCGATAGATGTCATGCCCACGTTCTCGAGGCACTTGAGATGTGTGAGATAGCTCTGACCGAATGTCATGAAGAAGCGGATACGCTTGATGCCCTTGATGTTAAGTGCAAGGGACTCCAGCTCCTCGTGGTGGAGAAGATACATATCCTTCTCGCCCACGCCCTTGAAGTTGTAAACGCGCTTTATCTCCATGGGCTCTGTCTCTACCCACTTGCCGTCCTCGATGTAGCTTCCCTTAGCGGAAACCTCGCGGATGTTGATCTCGGGGTTGAAGTTTGTGGCAAAGGGATAGCCGTGGTCGCCGCCGTTGCAGTCAAGGATATCGATATAGTTTATCTCGTCGAACTCATGCTTCATGGCATAAGCCGAGAAAACGCCTGTTACACCGGGGTCAAAGCCGCTTCCCAGCAGAGCTGTTATGCCTGCCTGCTCAAACTTCTCGCGGTAAGCCCACTGCCACTTATACTCGAACTTCGCTGTGTCAAGGGGCTCATAGTTTGCAGTGTCAACATAGTGTGTCTTGGTAGCCAGACAAGCGTCCATGATGGTGAGGTCCTGATAAGGGAGCGCCAGATTGAGCACTACATCGGGCTTGTAGCTGTTGATAAGAGCGACAAGCTCGTCAACATTGTCAGCGTTTACCTGAGCGGTCTCGATGACTGTCTTTGTAGCGGGCTGGAGCTTCTCCTTCAGCGCGTCGCACTTTGACTTTGTGCGGCTGGCGATCATTATGCCCTCAAATACCTCACTGTTCTGGCAGCACTTGTGGATGGCAACGGAAGCAACTCCTCCGCAGCCGATGATCATACATTTTCCCATTTTGATTCCTCCGTATTTATATTGATGATATGTTTATAGGCGTAATCCACATCTTCTCAGGTTATCAGGAACAGCGCCATGATAGCGGCACTGGAGCCTGAAAACAGAGCTTCCTTCACTGTCGGATCTTACCTCCGTAAAGCGCTCATCTGAGCATAAGCTTCATAGGCGTGTACGAGGAACTGGTCTTTTCAAAGCCCAGCTTCTTGTAAAGGTGATAGCCGTCCTTGGTGGCTTTCAGCTCGATATAATCAAGCTCCATTGTCTTTGCATCTGTTATCAGCAGCTCCATGAGAGCTGTGGCGATGCCCTGACGCCGCTTGCTCGCCTCGGTATAGACGTTGAGCACCGTTCCCACACGGCCGTTGGGGAAGTTAGGATTAGGCGGCATCTCTCTCACCGTAAGAAAGGCGGAACCGATTATCTTTCCCTCGTCCTCAGCAAGATATGCGAAAAAGTCGCAGTTGAGATGATCTGCATAATATCTCGGCAGCTTCGCATTTATCCTTGCTGCCTCAGCATCTGTCATAAAAGGGAAATCCTCGCGCAGATACTTCATTCGTATTTCCGCAAGTCCGGAAACATTCTGTGCTCTGAAAATATTCATATGCTCTCCCCCTCGTTTGTTTGGACCTTTTTAGATTTGAATAGCTTGAATATTGAGATACCGAGAACCAAAAGGAAGCATAAGGGAAATGCTCCTCCGCCAATAATGAAAGCAAGGTGGACATTCTTCTGTTCCGAGTATGAAGGCACATAGATACGCTTGGGATCATTGGGATCCACATATATTTCCACCTGTACTCCCTCATTGTAATCGGGACTTGACGAATATGTACTGCCGGTGATCTTGTAGTCCCTGCCATTATAGGAATAGGCGAATACGGGAGCATAAGTCACAGACTCGGTTCTGTCACCATCGCTGTCGTAGTCCACTCTCCTGTCCTCATCTAAGGCGCATACAATACCCATCACGCGCTCGGTGCATACCTTCTTGTCCTTGTTCATGTTATGGTTTGCCATTATTCCGATTCCCATAAACAGCATACTGACGAGTAAGAACGGCATAACGGCTATTAATATGATTATAAATATGATCTTGTTTGCGGTAGACTGCTTCATGCGGGGCTGCTGTGATAATTCTTCGTAAATCTGATCGTAATCTCTGTATTTCATAGTTTTTCGCCTCCTGACTTAATACTTGTGGTGTTTATCAGCCTCTGTGATCGTCGTTTGGGTCATTGTACTCATCCTGCTGATCAGGAGCAGTATATGCAGGATGCGACTCATTTTTTCTGATACTTTTAATGACTGCAATGATAATTATAACGATGGCAAGCATAATTATCACGGGTACGACAGCCACCACAAGGAACACACTTGTAATGGTCTTGCTGGCTTTTTTGAAAGACGTCCTTACATTATAGTTAGGGTCCGTCATTCTTCCCGGGAAGGATGATGATATCCTTATCTCCACCCTGTCACCGTCGCTGTACTTCTTATCCGACGAGCTGACGCCCGCAGGAACGCGGTAGGTCTTGCCGTTGTATTCGTATTCATATACAGGGGTATAGAAGGTGGTGCCGTCCTCGTCGTAACGCACCGTATTCTCGGTGATAACGGCAGTGATGACGGTGTCGTAATTGCCGTCCGCCATGTCCATTGAGTCGTCCACCATTTTTCTCACAGTCAGAAAAGGGATAATGGCAAAGGTCACAACTCCGAGAATTATCAGAACTGCGACAACGACCACGACAGCCATAAGACCGCTGTTCTTTTTATTACCGTTCTCCATAGATATCCTCCCTTTCATCAGAAAAGTCTATCTGATCTCACAGATGTACCGTATTACTTCGAATTATCCTCTGTAATCGTCGTTTTGGTCGTAATAATCCTGAGAGTCGTAGTGATACTTCACCTGATCCTTTTTTCCGCGCGCAGATCTCAGCACCAGCAGGATCGCCGCTATGATAGCTATTGCAGGTACCAGCAGTACGACGATGCCAATAGCCAGCATCACAGATGCTATCTTATGAGTTGCCTTTATAGTATCGGGGGCATAAAACTCATTGGGCGAAGAAGACTTTATTTTTATATCGACCTTGTCCCCGATATTATAAAACTTAGCCTTGAAAAGCTCAGGGGAATCACTCTGATAGCTCCTGCCGTTGTACTCGTATTGGCAGGTAATGCCAAAGCCCGAATCATCGCCCTTTCTTTCGTCCCAGTCGCCCTGCCTTACCTCTCTGACATCGACCACAGCAGCGTCAACACTTACGTTAAAGTACTCAGGCTCATGTCCGAGAATGTAATTAGCATGATCAGGGCTCGTAAAGCATTCGGGATCATAGATATCCGTCGGAACATCGGAATTTATCAAAAGCTGCACCTTATCTCCCGTATAGCGGTAATGCTTGTCCAGACCGTGCGTGAATGAGCTCTGATATTTCTGACCGTTGTACTCATACTCATATGTGAAGAAAAAGCCTTTTTCCTCAGGAGCAAGTTTTTGACTGTTCACTTCCGTGATCCTGAAAACATCAATGACATCAGCCTCAACAGGTGTATCATATTTTTTGAGCTCGTCAATAAAATCCGTCTTGAAGCTTGTCACTATTTCTAAAGCGGGTCCGATAAAGGGCAGACAGCAGAACAGTGATAAGCAGCCGAAAATGATCAGAACGATTATCAGGGCAGTGTTTTTCTTCTGCGGCGTATTCTCGGGACCGAAGTCATTTCCGCCGCCGTTATCCATATAGTAGCTCATGACAGTGCAAGAAGCATTTCCCTGATGATCTTGCAGGCGACAGCGGTAGAAACTCCGCTCTGATCGTAAACTGGACTCAGTTCATTTACATCGCAGCCCACGATATTCAGCCTGCTGCACACAAGGGTAACAGCCTTCCTCAGTTCATCGAATGTAACTCCTCCTGCCTCGGGAGTACCCGTACCCGGGAACACCGAGGGATCAAGAACGTCCAGATCGAGGGTGAAGTACACATTCTTTCCCTTCAGCTTTTCAACAACAGCCTCCAGACCGTCAAAGCTGAACTTATGCATCTCGGTATGCCCGTCGGCAAAGACGAACTCCTCGCGGTCGCCGCTTCTGATACCGAACTGGAAGATATGACCGTCCCCCACAAGCTCGTGGCAGCGCCTGAGCACGCAGGCATGGGACAGTTTCTGACCGAGATAGTCGTCGCGGAGGTCGGCGTGGGCGTCGAAGTGTACGATATAAAGGTCATCGTACTTATCCTTCACAGCCCTGACCGAGCCGAGGGTCACAAGGTGCTCACCGCCTATCATGAAAGGCAGCTTTCCGTCAGCAAGTATCTGCTCTGCACGTTCGGATATGTCCGCAACAGCTCTGTCGGTATCTCCGAAAGGCAGCTCAAGATCGCCGCTGTCGAAATAGCTGTGATCTGTCATGTCCTTGTTCTGGTAGGGACTGTATGTCTCGATGCCGAAGCTCTCGTTCCTTATGGCAGAGGGTGCGAACCTTGTACCGGGGCGAAAGCTTGTGGTACCGTCGAAGCCTGCACCGAAAAGGACTATCTTAGCGTCCTCATACTCGCTGTCGCAGGCGATGAAGGTCTGTATATTCTTATTCAACATCTTTAAGAAGCTCCTCTACATAGCATGGCAGGGCAAAAGATCCCGTATGGAGTCTCGGGTTATAGTATCTGGTCTTGATACCCAGCATACTCCACTTGGTGCCGTTGTAATCGTTTGTGGGGTGATATTTCTTTGAAGCAAAGCCGAAGAGCCAGTGTCCCGAGGGATATGTGGGGATATGAGCCTGATAGACCTTGCTTATGGGGAAGCTCTCGACTATGCGCTTGTGGGAGCGCTGCATGGCTGCGGCGTCCTCATCATAGAATGGGCTTTCGTGCTGATTTACCATGATGCCGTCGTCGCGGAGCGCCTTGAAGCAGCTTCCGTAGAACTCCTTGGTGAAAAGTCCCTCTCCGGGACCGAAGGGGTCGGTGGAGTCAACTATGATAACGTCATACTGGTCGTTGCAGCGGCGTATGAACTTCACTCCGTCCTCGTAGAACACATGGACTCTCGGGTCGTCGAAGCGGCAGGCAGTAGTGGGCAGATACTTCTTGCAGACCTCCACCACCAGCTCATCTATCTCCACAAGGTCGATGCTCTCCACAGAGGGATAGCGTGTGAGCTCGCGGACCACTCCGCCGTCACCTGCGCCGATGACGAGGATATTCTTAGGATTGGGGTGAACTGCCATAGGGACGTGGGTGATCATCTCGTGATAGATGAACTCGTCCTTTTCGGTGAGCATCATATAGCCGTCGAGGGTGAGGAAGCGTCCGAATTCCTTGGAATCGAAAACGTCGATGCGCTGAAATTCGCTGTTTCCGCTGTACAGCTGATGATCGACCTTTATAGAAAACTTAACATTGGGAGTATGTCTCTCCGTGAACCATAATTCCATACTATACCTCCGTTCAGTGACAAGCCCCATGACCGCCATGGAGCAATAGGTGTGAGAGTTGACAGTTCAGAGCTGAAAGCCATGATGTGCAAAACGCTGCACACTGCCTTCAGCCCTCTACTTTCAGCTCTCAGGCTGAAAAATTACTTTCTGTCAGCAGGAGGACCGCCTGCGGGAGCACCGCCTGATGCAGCAGGATCAACGCCTGCGGACTTGAAAGCGATCTTCTTGTATATGGGTGTTACGATAAGTATGATGATGTAAGCAACGATGAGGCTGATGATGAGTGACTTCACGAACATTACCATGAAGGGTGGGAGCTCCGCGTGGCCGTGGCTCATTTTCATAGCCATTTTGCGGACAAGTGCTATCATAGCCAGAGTGATGACGGGTGTGTAGATAAGGTCAGATATAAGAGCTGAAACGAGGTTGGCGGGAACACTGTTGTCCTTGAGTCCCATAGCCTTTACAGCGCCTCTCTCAACCTTTGCCATGGGAACGGCAAAGCCGATGATAAGGCTGATTATGGTGCTTACCGCAAAGGTCACGAGGAAAGCGACAGGCTTGAATCCTCCGCCGCCTGTGAGATTGCCCACCAGCGAGAGGAAGAAGCTGAGCGTAACTCCCATAAGGAGACTCATTGTGATTCCGATTTTCTTCATGTTCATGTTTTTACCTTCCTTAAAGAAAAAATATTATATAAAACGTCTTCCGCCGCGGCGGTATGCGTTTCATATCATTATAAGTCGAGGACGTTGAGCCTTTCGATGTTTATGTCCTCAGTGCCTGTCATCTGACAGCCCTTTTCCTTGGCATACTTTATGTACTCGATTATCTCGTCGGTGATGAGCTCGCCGGGTGCCAGAATGGGGATACCGGGGGGATAGCACATTACGAACTCGCTGCACACCAGTCCCGCTGTCTCCTCAAGAGGGAGAGAGCGCTTCTTTGCGTAGAATGCCTTTCGGGGAGTCTCTGCCACCACGGGGCTTATATACTCCTGTGTCAGCATATCCGCACCGCTCTTGCCGAAGCGGCGCTTTATCTCGGCAAGGGCACTGATAAGGCGCTCGATGTCGCGTTTTCTGTCTCCCACTGAGATATAGGCGAGAACGTTGCCGATATCGCCGAATTCTATCTGTATATCGTACTCGTCACGGAGGAGGTCATAGACCTCGATGCCTGCGAGACCGATAGGCAGTGTGTATATGCTCAGCTTTGAAACGTCGAAATCAAAGATGCTGTCTCCGTTGATAAGCTCTCGGGAATAGGCGTAATAGCCGCCTATCTCGTTTATCTCCGAGCGTGCGTACTCAGCCATCTCCACAGTCTGAGCAAATATCTCCCTGCCGCCGAGAGCGAGACGCTTTCTTGATATATCCAGACTTGACAGCAGCAGATATGATGCGCTGGTGGTCTGGGTCAGGTTGATGACCTGTCTCATATAGTCGGCATTGATGTTTTTTCCGAGAAGCAGGAAGGAGCTCTGTGTAAGACTTCCTCCCGATTTATGCATACTTACCGAGGCGCAGTCCGCACCTGCCGCCATGGCAGTCACGGGAAAGCTCTCACCGAAGTAGAAGTGAGTGCCGTGAGCCTCGTCCACAAGTACCAGCATACCGTGTTCATGAGCCAGCTCCGTTATCCTTTTCAGGTCGGAGCATATGCCGTAGTATGTGGGATTGTTGACCATGATAGCCTTGGCGTCGGGGTTATCGCGGATAGCCTGCTCCACCTGAGAAACAGACATACCAAGAGCGATACCGAGCTTGTGGTTGACGTCGGGATTGACGTAAACGGGAACAGCTCCCGTAAGGATAAGGGCGTTGATAGCGCTTCTGTGTACATTTCGGGGCATGATTATCTTGTCGCCCTCCTTGCAGGCGTACATTATCATGCTCTGCACCGCAGAGGTGGTGCCGCCCACCATGAAGAAGGCATTTGCCGCGCCGAATGCTTCGGCAGCCAGCTCCTCCGCGTCCTTGATGACGGATACGGGGTGACAGAGGTTGTCCAGCGGCTTCATGGAGTTTACATCAACATTCATGCAGTCCTCGCCGAGGAACTCAGTGAGCTCCATATTACCTCTGCCCCTCTTATGTCCCGGGACGTCAAAGGGAACGACTCTCATGCGGCGGAATTTCCTCAGCGCCTCATATATAGGCGCATTTGTCTGGGAAAGGTCAGCCATTTCCGAACACGTTCCTTCCGCTGAAAATTTCTATCATCTCCCGCTGGAGCGCATTGGTTATCTCCAGTCTGCGTCTCGGCGGAAGCTCATTAACATCTGTATTGAACAGATAATTCTGTAAGTCAAGCTCCTTTATGAGCATTTTTGTATGGAACATATTAGCCTGATACACGTTTATATCCACGGCGTCGTACTTATCCAGTATCTTGGCATCGATATAATTCTGTATCGAGGTTATATCGTGGTCGATGAAGAGCTTTTCACCGTCCAGATTTCTCGTAAAGCCTCTTACCCTGTAGTCCATGGTGATGATATCGGAATCGAAGCTTCCGATGAGGTAATCGAGTGCAGTCAGCGGAGTTATCTTGCCGCAGGTAGCAACGTCGATATCCACGCGGAATGTGGCGATGCTGGTATCGGGATGGAACTCGGGATAGGTATGAACGGTGACATGGCTCTTGTCAAGATGAGCCACGGTCTCGCTTCCTCCTGCGGGGACCATAGTGTCGTCCGCGATAAGGAATGTAGCGGAAGCGCCCTGAGGGTCGTAGTCCTGACGGGACATACTCAATACCTGAGCGCCTATCATCTCAGTTACATGGGTCATGATATCTGTTATACGCTCTGAGTTGTACTGCTCGTCTACATAGGCGATGTACTCCTGCTGTGAGCGGGCAGTCTTGGCATAACAGACATCGTAGATATTGAAGCTCAGCGACTTCGTAAGGTTATTGAATCCGTAAAGTTTAAGCTTATTCTCCATAAAACCACACCTTCAAACAAAAAATGCACACAAAGGCCTTATCAGCCGTTGTGTGCATGAAATACCTATGCAGTAAGCGCAGAGACTTCACAAATGGTTTCAGAGTCTATATAAGCAAGTACTACCTTTTACTACTCTTATTGACCTTTCACAAGCTGATGAGAACTTATAAAAACTTTATCGACGCAGGGTCGAATCAATAAGGCAACAGAAGTTGCCAGCCGAATTATCGGCGGTCGGCATTTGACCCGGCTGTCCGTATGGCCTCGACTCCGAAGGGAGTGGTCAATAGTCTTGCTCTGAAACCGAAGCTTCTTTTGCAATTCATTTTATTTTATCATATTTCGTCTTTTTTGTCAATACTCAGACACATATTAATTTATATATGCTGTATATCAGTTCTCTCTCAGCTTTTTCCTTCTCACCTTGTCCTTATACATCATCTCGTCGGCGATATTGATGTACTTATCCAGCTCCGAGTCCTTGTCGGGGACGCCGAGGAAATAGCCGAGACTGAGCCCAACCTCATACTTTCTGCCCGATGAGGCGTTGTACCTGTCGAAGTAGCTCCTTACAGCCTCCATATGCTCGCTGATATGCTCATCGGAGTAGTCTCCGCAGCCCACGATGGCGTACTCATCGCCGCCGATACGGGCGCAGACCTCATTCAGCTGACAGCTGGTCTGGAGAGCATTTGCGGCAACGGTTATGGCGTTGTCCCCCTCCATATGACCGAAGTTGTCGTTTATCATTTTAAGCTGGTCAAGGTCAGCCATCATGACGAACAGCGGCTTTCCCTCGTCCCTCGCCCTTTTGAATATGCCCTCCGAGAGCCTGTTGAAGCCCTTTCTGTTGTAGATACCTGTCAGGGTGTCACGGATAGAGCTCATGAGTATGCGCTGATTTATACTGGTGAGCTTGGTGCGGACGCGGAGGAACTCAAGGGATATGCTTATATTCCTGTTCCACCTTGCGAAAACGCTGCTCACCGCCTTTCTCACGTCATTGAACCTGAACACGGAGTAACCGAAACAGCGGTCCATGAAGTGCAGAGGCAGCAGAAAGTACATAGAGGGCTCGCTGCAATACTCGTCTATGAAGTCGGGGAGTATGTCCTCCGAGGGGAACTCGCGGTTTACGAACTCTGCGCGGTTCCTTGTGTAGATGAACTTGTTCTCCATAACGGGAGCATAGCCCTCGCGGATATACTCATTGTCTTCCTCTTCCACGTTGTCCCAGTTCTTGCACAGGCACAGGAAGTAGGCGTCCAGACCGTTTATGGTATATGCGAAGCCGTTGAGCTTTCTAAGGAGACCGTCAAGGTTCTTCTCCTCCATAAGTCTCTCCAGCATGGCACTCTTGTTGTAGTAGCTGTTGAAGCGGTCGATAAGGTTGCTTTGCTCCTCCCGCTTTGCAAGGGCGTAATTCACGTTGCTTCCGCAGCCGCAGCTCTTTGCAAAGACAAGGTGTCCCCTTTTCAGGGTATCCACGGGCTCGGAGTCCTCTCCCGTTATGAGCTTGTGGAGCCTGCATACCGCTCTTGCGCCCAGTCTGTCGTTCTCGGGGAAGACCGTAGACAGTGAGGGTATCTGCATGACCGCCTCACCTGCGGCATCATAGCCTGCTATCTTCAGCTCCTCGGGCACCTTTATGCCGCCCTTTATGACAGAGTCGCACAGGTGTCTCGCCATAACATCGTTGGCGCAGACAACTGCGTCGGGAAGCTCATCCCTGTTCTCGATAAAGTACTTTGCAAGTCTCTGGGAGATTATCTTCCAGAAGTCGCCGTAGACTATATCTCCCTCGTGTATCTCGAGACCGTGTCTCTCCATTGAGAGCCTGTAACCCTCCAGTCTCGACATGGCAGGAGTGCTCCCCTCGGGACCTGTCAGGCACATGATATGCCTGCACCCGTGCTTCTCGATGAGGTGGTCTGTCATTTCCGCCATAAGCTCAACATCCTCGGCATAGATGCTCTCGCAGAAGTCAAGGTCGTAGTCCACAGCGATAACGGGAATGCCCCAGCGTGAAAAGACCTTCTCGAACTTTTCCACAAGGTTCTGGCTGGCGTTGTTGCCTGCCATGAGGATAACTCCGTCGATGACGTCCTTCCTGATGAGGGTGAAGATATTCTCCTCGCCCTGCTGGATAAGGCTGCCGCTCTCCATATTGAACGCCATAAGAAAGGTTATGGCATCATATCCGAGGGCTCTGCACTGCTCGGATATACCCACGAAAATGCGGTTCATGTATTCGTTGAAAACGTCCGCAGCAACTACTGCGATGGTCTTTCTTTTTTTCACAGTGCAGTTCCCCCTTCCCTGCTTTATATTATGTGTTTTTGCTCAACCCCGTCATTGCGGGCTTATTTCAGCTCTGCCACGGTAACTCCGTCCTCGCCCTCGCCGAAAAGTCCAAGGCGGAAGCTCTTGACGGAGGGGTGGGACTTCAGCCGCTTGTGTACAGCCTGTCTCAGCAGACCCGTGCCCTTGCCGTGGATTATGGTAACTGTGGATATATTGGACATGACAGCCTGATCGATGAATGCGTCCAGCTGGTACACGCCGTCGTCACAGGCGCAGCCGCGGATATCCAGCTCCATTTTGCCTCTCCGCTCGGCTTTTACGCCTATCTTGTTCATTTTGCGGTTGGGTCTCAGGGGCTTGCTGCCCACAGTGACCTTCTGGGGCTCCTCAAGACGGAGCCTTGATATATTCATCTTGGTCTTCATGACGCCCATCTGTACGAAAACGAAGTCACTTCCATCGGGGTCTCCCGAGATTATGCCCTTGCGCTGGAGGTCCACAACATAGACCGTATCGCCGCGTCTGAGCTTTCTCGGCAGGACGTAGCCCTCATTGGGGTCGCGCTTCTCAACGGGATTTGCAGTGTCATACATCTTGTTGAAGCTCTGCTTGGTCTTTGACTTCATGCCCGAAACATTGGCGCTGAAGTCCTTCTTGTCCTTCTCCTTGCGGAGCTTTTCCAGTTCGTCGATGAGCTCATTGGACTCTGCCTTGGTCTGCTCGATTATAGTCATGGCGCGGAGCCTTGCCTTTTCCAGCTCGTCAGCCTTTGCAGCCTCTATCTCCTCGCGCTCCCTGCGGATAGCCTCCTCATGGGCAGCGGTCTCAGCTCTCAGGCGGGATATCTCCTCCTTCTGCCTTTCCAGCTCGATACGGCTGGCTTCAAGCTTGCCGATCACCTCCTCAAGACGGGTATTCGCCTCGCTCACCCTTGACTTGGCGTCCCTGATTATATCCGATGGCATACCGAGGCTCTCGGATATGGCAAAAGCGTTGGACTTGCCCGGCGAACCCACAATGAGCCTGTATGTAGGTCTCAGAGTCTCGATATCGAACTCGCAGGAGGCATTCTCAACACCGCTGCTGTCGATGGCAAAGACCTTCAGCTCCTGATAGTGAGTGGTCACCATTATCTTGGCGCCGTTTTCCATAAGGCGTCGGATTATAGATATAGCCAGTGCAGCGCCCTCTACGGGGTCAGTGCCCGAGCCCAGCTCGTCCAGCAGCACCAGAGACCTCTCGTCGGCAGTTCCCAGTATCTCAATGACCTTGTTGGTGTGAGAGGAGAATGTGGAGAGATTCTGCTCAATGCTCTGGCTGTCGCCTATATCTGCAAGTATATGGTCGTAAACGGATATCCTGCTGCCGTCCGCACATGGTATTAGCAGACCGCACATAGTCATAGCTGCAAGAAGTCCCGCAGTTTTCAGCGAAACAGTCTTACCGCCCGTATTGGGACCCGTTATGATAAGCGCCTGATAGTCCTCGCCGAGACTGATGTCCACGGGCACCGCCTTGCTCTTGCTGATAAGGGGGTGACGGGCTTTTTTCAGATTCATTTTTCCGTCGTCGGTTATTTCGGGGAGAGAGCAGTTCAGCTTTGCGGCAAGATTAGACTTGGCAAAGTACAGATTTAGCTCCGTACACACCTTGTAGTTCTCGGTGAGTATCTCCGCATAGTCGCCGCAGTCGCGGCAGAGCTGGCGGATTATGCGTTCTATCTCCTCCTGCTCCTTGCCCTCGAGGATACGGATGTCGTTATTTGCCTCGACTATTGCCATAGGCTCGATGAAGATAGTCTGACCCGTAGCGGAGGTATCATGAACGAGACCGCTGACCTGTCCGCGGTACTCGGATTTTACGGGGAGAACAAAGCGTCCGTCACGGATAGTGACATTGCTCTCCTGCAAATACTGCTGAGTGGTCTTGTTTTTTATCATCTTGTCCAGAGTTTCGCGGAGCTGCATACCTGCGCGGTTTATCTTGCGGCGTATAGCGGCAAGCTCAGGGCTTGCAGCGTCGGCTATCTCGTTGTCGGAGATGATGGAGCGTTCCAGCTTTTCCAGCAGCCAGTCATTTGGCTGGAGCCTTGAGAAAAGGTAGCTCAGCTCTGTCTCCACGTTCTCACAGTGGGAGTACCAGTCTGCCAGCGCCTTTATCTGGCGCAGCATAGCGGCGATGTCCATGAGGTCGCGGAGAGATATTACAGCCCCCGAAGCAGCTCTTGCGGCAACGGTGCTGATGTCCTTGAAATTGCTGAAAGGAGGGGTTCCGAACTGTACCGAAAGGGAGAACGCCTGCGAGGTCTTGAGACACTCATAGCGGACCCTTTCAAGGTCGTTGTCGGGACGGACCTCCAGAGCCATACGCCTTGTCTCCTCATTGGAGGTAAGTTCCGCCAGCATATCGAGGATCTTATCCAGTTCAAGTGTTTTCAGATATTTATCCATAGTTATCCTTTACTGTTATAAATCAGAATTTAGCGCAAGCGCTAATAGTGATTAGTGCATAGTGGTTAGTGATTAGTTAATGTGTTCGCTGCGCTCACATTATTTAAATAACGTCGCCGAAGGCGACACCACAACTATTCACTATTCACTAATCACTATTCACTCAAATCATAATTTTGCTCCGCAAAATTATGATTTATATGATAGATTTATAGAAGTCCAGCGTACCGAAATTCCTCTCCATGTGGGTGAGGAGATAGGACTCCGCAAGGGCAGAGAGCCGCTGCTGAGTGCCGTCAGATACGCGGAAATTGAAAAGCCTGCCGAAGTCTGCCAGCACGATATGACGGACAGCACTGAGCACAGGCAGTTTTATTTTCATATAGTCGTCAGTGCTGCTGCCGTCGAAGCAGTCCGCACAGAAAAAACCGCCGTCGGAGATACAGAAGAAAAGCTCCTGCGGCTCAAAGACTCCGCAGCTCCTGCAGGCGACGATATCGGGCATATAGCCTATCTCGGACATAAGTCTCAGCTCGAACACCGCCTTGAGGAAGCTCTCGCTCCTCTCCCCTTTTTCGAGGTAATACAGGCAGTTCAGCATGAGCCGCATGATATCCTTGTTCTGTGCCTCGGGCTTTATGCAGAAGCGCATGACCTCGGCGAAATATGAGGCGAGGGATATCTTGCTGAGTGAATCTCTCAGTCCGTAAAAAATATGTATCGGCTCTGCACTGTTGAGGTAAAGATACTTTCCTCTCTTGTCTATGCAGAACCGAGAATAAGCCAGAAGCTGAGCGGAGCTCCCCGATTTTCCGTTTATTTTCTTTGCGCCTTTTACGGAAACCTCGAGCACCCCGTTCTCTCCTGTGAGTATATCGATGAATTTGTCCTGTTCTCCCACAGAACGCTCTTTAAGGACTATGCCTTCAACAGTTGTCATGGTTATCATCCTTGCAGTCCGAGTAGCGCAGATAGTCCTCCACGCTTCCTGTTTCGGTGAATATATCCCAGAGAATATCCTCTTTCATAAAGCCTCCGCGAAAACGATGTGGTGGAGTTTCCTCCCCTGCTATTATCTGCGGAAAGACCTGTGATATATACGGTAATTATTTCTCGGAGAGTCCGAAGCTCCTGATGAGGTTCTCCCTGTTTCTCCAGTCCTCCTTGACCTTTACCCAGCACTTGAGGTTCACCTTTATCTGGAAAAAGTCCTCCAGCTCTATCCTTGCGGCGGTGGAAGCCTTTTTGAGCATAGCTCCGCCCTTTCCGATAATGATACCCTTGTGGGACTCCTTTTCGCAGTAGATTACAGCGGAGATATCGAGGATATCCTTGTCCTCTCT
Organism: Ruminococcus flavefaciens; assembly: GCF_900116855.1. Classification (GTDB taxonomy): domain Bacteria; phylum Bacillota; class Clostridia; order Oscillospirales; family Ruminococcaceae; genus Ruminococcus; species Ruminococcus flavefaciens_R. The sequence continues at coordinate 89,277 of NZ_UETD01000011.1, read as the reverse complement.
CTCGCTCATCTGCTCAACGCCTACGGCGATACCGTGGGGCACCTCCTCGCTGAGAAGCATAAGGAGCTTTTCGCGTATCATCTCTGCCGCCAGCACTTTCTCGGGCTGGTCGGTTATCATATCGTCGGGGAAGAAGTGGACCGACTCCTCCGACAGAGCGATTATCTCGTCGATAACGATGTCAACACCGCTGTTCTCCGTAACGCTTACGGGAACTACCGCCTGAAACTGCACCTTTGAGGTCAGGTCGGCGATAACGGGTGCCAGCTCGTCCTTGTTTTTCAGCAGGTCTATCTTGTTGAGCACAAGTATTACGGGCATCTTTGATGCATTCATGGACTTCAGAAGGTCAAGCTCCTGCTGATTTATCTTCTTTGTGCAGTCCATGACGAATACAACTGCGTCGATGTCGCTTACGGACTCCTTAACGGTGTTGAGCATATGCTCGCTGAGCTTGTTCACGGGCTTGTGAAGACCCGGTGTATCGAAGAATACCAGCTGAACATCGTCTATATTGCGGATACCCGTGATACGGGTACGGGTAGTCTGGGGCTTATTGCTGACGGAGGCTATCTTCTCTCCCACGATAGCATTGAGGAGTGAGGATTTTCCCGCATTGGTGCGTCCTGCGATAGTGACGAAAGCAGTTCTTGACATCAGTTGTTTTCTCCGTTAACGATAAATGTAGCGTCTCTGGATATGCCAAGCTTCTCGAGGACAGACTCCTCCTTCTCGCGCATTATGCGCTGGTCGAGCTGTGAAGTCTCGTGGTCGTAGCCCAGCAGGTGGAGCATCGAATGAACGGTGAGGAAGCCCACCTCTCTCTCCAGTGAGTGACCGAAGTTCTGAGCCTGCTTAACGGCAGTCTCGAGGGAGATAACAACATCTCCCAGCTGAACAGCGCCTGTCTCGGGATTTATCTCAACTGTGCCGTCCTCGCCTGTCAGCGGAAATGAAAGCACATCTGTAACAGCGTCCTTATTTCTGTATATCTTATTAAGGTTCTTTATCTCGTTATTGCTTACGAAGGAAACGCTCACCTCAGCGTCCTTTCCGAAATTCTCAGTGGTAAGTACAGCCTGACAGCATCTTCTGATGAGCAGTCTTATGCCCACAGGCACCTTCACCTCTGTCTGATTATTCTTGACGTAAACCTTTAACTTAGCCATGATTATTCTTTCTCCCTTCATTATATTTTTCATAAGCCTTGATGATATCCTGAACGAGTCTGTGTCTTACCACGTCTTTTTCGGTAAATCTGTGTATCTCGATATCGTCGATACCCCTCAGCACCTTTATAGCCTCTACCAGACCCGATTTTCTGCTGTCGGGAAGGTCTATCTGGGTGATATCGCCCGTGATGACCATCCTGCTCTCATTTCCGAGACGTGTCAGGAACATTTTTATCTGCTCAGATGTAGTATTCTGAGCCTCGTCGAGGATGATGAACGCCTCGTCGAGGGTACGTCCGCGCATATAGGCGAGCGGAGCCACCTCGATAATACCCTTTTCCATGTACCGTGCGAAGCTCTCTGCACCAAACATATCGAACAAAGCGTCATAAAGCGGACGCAGGTAGGGATCCACCTTATCCTGAAGGTCACCGGGCAGGAAGCCCAGCTTCTCGCCTGCTTCAACAGCAGGACGGGTCAGGATTATCTTCTTTATCTTATGTTCGCGGAAAGCCTTGACAGCCATGGCGACAGCGAGGTAGGTCTTTCCCGTACCCGCAGGGCCTATGCCGAGGACGATGGTATTATTCTTTATAGCGTCGGTGTAGCGCTTCTGACCGACAGTACGGGGGCGGAGTATCTTGCCCGAGGCAGTGACGCATATGCCGTCGCCGCCCAGCTCCTGAAGCTGCTCCTCAACTCCCTCAGCCACCATGGAGGTGACATACCTTACGGTCTGTTCGTTGACGGAGCTTCCGTTTTTTGCCATGTTCATAATAGCGCGGAGGGCTTTTTCGGCGCCCTCGGTATCGCCTTCGCCGATTATCTTAACGCCGCCGTCACGACTGACGACAGTGACGTTGAAGTCCTTCTGTATTCTGCTTATATTGCCGTCCAGCTGACCGAAAAGAGCAGAGAGCTGCTCGGGACTGTCGGCAGGCAGGAATTTTTCTGACATTAAATATATTCTCCAATCTGCTGTTCGGGGAAAGCGCCTGCGGCAGCAAGAGCGGAGTTGGAGTACCTGTGGTCAGCGGAGACCTCCCTGAGCACCCTGACATTGTCGGGAAAATCTATCTTCTGCTCGGGGGAACCCAGTTCCAGCTCCATGATCGCCAGCTTGTCCGAAAAAGGATAGGTATCCAGTTCAAAGAGCTGGTCATGGTAATCGAAGCAATAGCGGACCTTTTCAACAGGCGGACCCTCTCTGCGGTCATTGCTGACCAGCTCGCGGTACCTCTCGCCGCTTATCTCATACTCGTTCTCCTCGCGGGTAACGGGGGTGAGAAAGACCTTTTCCGTATAGGTGTACTTCACCCTGCCGTTCTCGTCCACGGACCTTACTCTGCGCTGTTTGCCGTCGGCGCTGTTGAGATAGGTCTGGACGATGCCGATCCTGCGCTTTACGTCAAGCTCGGAAACATCGGGGAATTCCACCAAGAATTTGCGTTCGATCTCATATTTTTTGCACATAAACACTCTCCAAAAGACCTTTTGTCTTTTCCGAAATCACAATGAAATCTTTCAACATTACCATTATACAACTTTTTTTGAATAATGTCAACAAAAATTTCAGATTATTCTGTCTAAATTGCTAAGTTTTATCATTCTGTCACATTTTTATCATTTTCGCTCCGAAAGATCCCTCAGCATGATGTTGAAGGCATCGAAGAAGCCGTTCTCGTGCTCGGGCGCGGGAGCCTCTGCCACGGGCTCGGAATTGCCGTAAGCAAGCGGTATAGCCACTGTAAGAGAGCCGTTGTCCACCACCGCCGAAGCACCTGCCCTTTCGGCAAGTCCGATGCAGACCTGACTGTGATATCCGCTGAAAACATCAGGCTGACCGAAGTCATCAAAGTCCACAAATGTCCCTGAGGCAGTAATTTTTATCTCAAGATTTTTGGCGTTTTCTCCACATTCGATAAAAAACGCGGCTTTTCCCGACTCTGCGCCGAGGATATGCCTTCTGACAAAGCTCAGCAGCAAGAGCCTGAGAGCATTGCGGTCCGTGCGGACGTAAGAAGCGGAAAGCTTCCCCGTTTTCACAGTACACTTCCCCTGAGCGGCAGTCTCGCAGCTCTTGGCAAAGCCGCTGAGGAATAAGTCCGTCCTGACAACAGTCAGCTCCTGCTCCTCGGGCAGAGGTGCGGACAGAGCGCGGCTCAGCTCGGCATTGCGCATAAGCTCGCAGCAGGCAGTCATGATGCCGCCGATGAGCTCCTGTTCGGCTTTTCCTCCGTTTTTTTCGGCAAACTTCCTGAGCAGCTCGCAGGAAGCCGATATGCCCGTGACCGACTTTCTCACAAGATAGTCGGTACAATTTATATAGTCCTCGGCAAAAGGACTTTCAAAAAAGCTTTTCAGCTGATGGTTATTGTCCATACTGACTCCGTTCCCTGCGGTGCAGAAAAAAATGATATAAATATATTATACTACAAATAAAACTAAAATGAAATACTATTTGCACGGGTATAAAAAAAGAAAATAGCAACAAATTCTATTTTGTCCTCACACTGACATTTGTACAATATGCACTTTTCACAAAAATTCTGTTATTTTTTTATCGAACCACTTGAAAAAATTTCCGAGTTGGAGTATAATGAGAGTATAAAAATTTTAGGAGGTATATCCAATGTCAGTTAAAGTTGCTATTAATGGTTTCGGCCGTATCGGTCGTCTTGCATTCAGACAGATGTTTGATGCTGAGGGTTATGAGGTAGTTGCTATCAACGACCTTACAAAGCCTTCAATGCTCGCTCAGCTCCTCAAGTATGATACAGCTCAGGGCGGTTACTGCGGAAAGATCGGTGAGAACCTTCACACAGTTACAGCTGATGATGAGGCTGGTACAATCACTGTTGACGGCAAGACACTTACAATCTATGCAAAGGCTAACGCTGCAGAGCTTCCTTGGGGCGAGATCGGCGTTGACGTAGTTCTCGAGTGCACAGGTTTCTACTGCTCAAAGGAGAAGTCACAGGCTCATATCGATGCAGGTGCTAAGAAGGTCGTTATCTCTGCTCCCGCAGGCAGCGATCTTCCTACTATCGTTTACAGCGTTAACGAGAAGACTCTCACAAAGGATGACAAGATCATCTCTGCTGCTTCATGCACAACAAACTGCCTCGCTCCTATGGCTAAGGCTCTCAACGACTATGCTCCTATCCAGAGCGGTATCATGAGCACTATCCACGCTTACACAGGCGATCAGATGATCCTTGACGGTCCTCACAGAAAGGGCGACTTCAGAAGAGCAAGAGCAGGCGCTGCTAACATCGTTCCCAACAGCACAGGTGCTGCAAAGGCTATCGGCCTTGTTATCCCTGAGCTCAACGGCAAGCTCATCGGCTCTGCACAGAGAGTTCCTGTTCCCACAGGTTCTACAACAATCCTCACAGCTGTTGTTAAGGGCAGCAACGTAACTAAGGAAGGCATCAACGCTGCTATGAAGGCTGCTGCTTCCGAGTCATTCGGTTACAATGAGGATCAGATCGTTTCTTCTGACGTTATCGGCATGAGATTCGGTTCACTCTTCGATGCTACACAGACAATGGTAGCTGAGATCGGCGACGGTCTCTACGAGGTACAGGTCGTTTCATGGTACGACAACGAGAATTCTTACACATCACAGATGGTAAGAACAATCAAGTACTTTGCAGAGCTCGGCTAATAGCTGAAACTAATGCAATATCAAAGGGCGTTCACTGCGAACGCCCTTTTTGTTTGCCGCGGCTTTTGCGATTGACATTCCGCCGCCGCAGTTGTATAATTAGTTTAGACAACAGGCGGACCGAAAGCGCCGTTATACAGAAAGGGGCTACACTATGTACAACAAATGGAAAAATACAGTCTACATCCTCCACGCTCTTACGGAAAAATACAGTGAGAAGAAACAGCTTCCCCCGTCACAGATACATCAGGATATCCTGCTCCGCTCCATGAAGCTCCTTGAGGACACCGAGCCCGAGGCAGCCGACCTCATCCGTCCCATGATAAAGGTCATGCTCCCCTACACTGTGCTGCCCGACGACAAGGACGACCGCGAAAACGGCGCCGGCAGGCATTATTACTGCGCCTGCAACACCGACGGCAGACCTTTCTCGCCAGTGGGCGGATATTTCCGCAACGGCAAGGACCTGTTCGCACGAAGCGCCCGTACCATGTTCGAGGAGGACTACACCATGGCTCTCACCATGTACCACTCAGGCTTTACGGGTCAGAGCGCTGCCTATCTCGGCAGAGCCGTGCATATGATGTCGGATATGTGCTGTCTCCCCCACGCAGTCAAGTGGACCTATTTCTCCAAGAAGCGCGGTCTCCACATCTCATATGAGGAGCTCGCCGCCGCAATGTATCCCGAGTTCGTGCCCGAACAGACCATAAGCTATGAGCACCTCCGCCGCTTTGCAATGCGAAGCAGCTTTACCACCGCTCTGAATGCAGGCGCTCAGAAGGCAGCAATGGAGATACCCGAAGTCTTATCCTCTCCCGAGGCTGAGATAAAAAAGCGCCTTTATGACACCGAGCAGGCTGTTGCCGCTCTGCTGTACCGTTTTTACCGCGATACCAAGGTAACACCTCTCCGCGGACACTACGCCGCAGACGGCATGGTGTGCCACCCCTTTGCGGATATGCCTGCCCTTGATATAAAGATAACCGAACGGGGCATAACCTTTGAGCTGGCAGGCCTTTCGGTGAACTCACGGCTTGGAAGCGTGTTCCGCGCCGCACACAGACGTGGCGGAAAGTTCTCACTGACTCCCGTGGGCTGCAACAGCGGACTTGTGCTCTCGCGCAGCAGCCGGAAACTCGTCCCCTTTGACCCTCGCGACGAAAAACAGCTCTACGGAATAATATAACTCCCCGCAGCCGTTATGCTTATACGGCAGATTTACGGGCGATATTGAGGAAAACCCTTTTGAAAAAGGGTTCTTCCTCAAACTCCTTTCCTAAAACTTTCAGCATTAAATTCAGCCCCGACAGGGCGCTCACGGTAATACTACCATTTTTCACTTCTTGTGAGGAGCGCCCTGTCGGGGCTGAATTCAGTTATAAAGTCTTTGGAAAAGGGGTATGGGGGAAGAACCTTTCCTCAGAAAGGTTTTCCCCCATAATTACGCATAACCTGCTATATAAGCATCACGGTAAGCGGAAATTATTTATTCAGGAGTCTGTTCTGTATCTCGAGGGCGTCGTTTGCAGTGATACCGTGTCCTGTTTCATATACGTCGCCGTTAAATTTTCCGTGCTCTGTGAGTGAATACTTATCGGGGTTAGCCATAGACTGCATGATAAATATAGCGTCTGCAAGGTCTGTCTCGCCGTCGCAGTTAGCGTCGCCGCTGCGGTCGATATTCATACTGCTCATCATTGCAGCGTTGCTTGCGTATGCATATGAGATATTCTGTCTTGCGCCTGTCTTTGCAGCCTTGAGCTGTTCAACGTACTCGTCGTAGTGCTCATGGACTTCGTTGGGGAACTTATCAAGATAGAGCATGAGGTAGATGTTGGAAATGCTCATATCGTAAATATCACCGCTGACGCCGTCATCGTTGAAGTCGCAGTTTGTCTCGATATTCGTGAGAACTCTCTCGGGGAGGATGCTGTCCGCTCTTGCCACGTTGTTGCTCTTCTCGCGGAGGAATACATTTATATCGTAAATATCATTGATATCGACCACACCGTCGCCGTTGATCTCGGGAATTGACTTTGTGCCGTTGTCGATAGCTTCAACAAGTTCGTTATAGTAGCGCTCATAAAGAGTGTAGTTCTTCTCGGTATACTCGTTCTTGTCAAGTGACTTGAAGTAACCGCCGATGCCGAATCTTGAGAAGCCTTCTCTTACGGTATCAAAGAAAGCGTCGTCCTTGTACTCGGGAAGGATGGGATTATACTTTGTATAGAAGCGCAGCAGGTCAAGTGTGAAAGCCATATCATATTTATAGAAGCCGAAAAGTGTGATCTTTGTTGCTTCAATAGCTCTGTCAAATGTTCCGTCAGCCTTCATTGCGTTATAGAGAGCCTCATCTTCGGGATCGGGAGTAAAGAACTCCTCCTTCATGAAATTGGGACCCAGTGCAGCCTTTGTCTCCTCGTCGAGACTGTTGTACAGAGCCCATTCCTCCTCGGTATGTCTCAGCTCGCGGGGACGCTTCATAATGCTGTCGAGAGTCTGAGCTGCAAAGATATATGCGATATCTTCATAGTCAAATCTTCCGTCAAGATTGATATCGAGCTCATCTATCTTCTCGTCCATAGCCTGTTCAAAGAATTCATAGGACCTTTCCATAGCGTTTGCGCGGTCCATGAGAAGTCTCGAGAACAAATAAGCATTATCCAGCAGGAGCTGCTCTGACTCAGCCTTTCTGTCATACAAAAGCGACCAGTCCCTTGATGTCTCCACGGCATACTCCTCGCCCTCGTTCTTGTTCACCAGCATCTTAGGACCATACTTCTCAGCCTGCTCTTTTGAGAGTTGTTTCATCAGCCCGTCCAAGTCTATATCATCGTGAATTATACCGTGTAAGGACTCAATATCTATAATCCACATCTCCTTGCTGTTGTAAAGAGGGACACTGGAGAGCTGATGCTGAAATATAACATCACTCCATTCATTATAATCCTTGCCGAGCTCCTGAAGATATGCGGTATAATCTGTTATACGCTCATCTCCTGAGTAGACCTCATCGACCAGATCATAATAGCTGTCGGGGCAGTTGCTGCGGAAGTACATGGGGTCGAACCACTGAGTGTCTATATCGTTGTAGAGGAGGTAGTAATCCACAAGGAACTGAGTATCATAGTTGTCGATATAGCCGTCGTGGTTGTAGTCGCCGTTGAGGCGTACCCTCTCTCTCATTTCCTTGGGAGCTCCTGCATTGAATACCGAGCGGTAATGTGCATAGACGTCGAAGATATCGAATGTGCCGTCCTGATTGAGGTCGAGGTCAAAGTCTCCGTTTGCCATCTTGATTATGCACTTAGCGTCGTAGGAATGCTCCTCATAATATACATTTGAAAAATACGGAGGTCTCGGGATACCGTCCGAAGCGGAAGCACTTGCACTTACAGCAGTAGCAGCTGTCATGAGTGCAGATGCGAATGCAGCCATTTTTTTCATTTCAAAACTCCTTTCGTCGATAATTGCGGTGGTGGTAGTAACGACAGGCTGTGTATCCGTGGTCAGGAATGTCTGCGGAACCGCAGATGTGGTCCTCACGGGCTGAGCCGCTGTTGTAGTTCTCACGGGCTGAGCCGCCGATGTAGTTCTTATCGCCGCCGCAGTTGTCACAGCGTTAGTATTGCCTGCTGCCGAAGTTGCAGCAGAGTTAGTGTTGTTGGTATTTGAGTTATTGCCTGCTGCCGAAGGAGAGGTAACGGCAGGATCCTTTGCTGCGGAAGCAGTTGTCTCCGTTTTGTCCGCCGTCTGCGTGATAGCTTCTGCGGAAGTGACCGCCGTGTGAGTTACAGCGGTCTCCCCGCCTGTGACCGTTGTAGCAGTCACAGTCTCATTTTTATCCGCAGATGTTGTCTCCTGTATGATGGTACTGTCGTGATAGTCGCCATGTCTGTCGGGTCTGAGACCGCTTCCCATAGCAGCCCACGCGCAGATGACCGCAACAGCAGCAGCCGCAGCAAAGAACAGTATGATACCGCGTCTGCGTTTTTTATCCGCATTGCCGTCCTGTTCACTGATAAGCCTTGCCATTTTATCCTCAAAGCCGTCGGAGAAATCGTAATCGGGGATATCCTGACCGGTCAGTTCTTCATAAGACTCTGTAAGCGCTTTTTCCAGTGCCTCATTAAGCATATCCTTATTCATACGTTCTCCCCTCCATTCTCAAGAATTTTACCGAGCTCCGTTTTAGCGCGCTGTATACGTTTGTATGCATTGTCTGCCGAGATGCTCAATATCTCGGTGATCTCCTTTACCGAATAACCGTAGACGAATCTGAGAGTCAGAACATCGCGGTACTCGTCTTTAAGCTGAGCGATGGCACTCTGAACGGAGTCGAAGGAATAGCTGTCAGTGCAGAAGGTCCCCGTTTCCTCATCGGGAGCCTCGACAGCCACTACCCTTTTGTTAGCTCTGTACTTATCCAGTGCTGCGTTTCTGACTATTATAACGAGCAGGGAGGTCAGTTTTGGACACTCCATGCGGGAAATTTTCGGAAAAATTTTTGCGGCTCTGAAAAAAGCCTCTGATACGCAGTCTTCGGCATCTGCAAAGTTATTCAGTATCTTCATTGCCGTGAACATCATGAGATTTCTGTTCTTCATGTACATTTCTTCAAATGTTATACCGTCGTTATTGTTCTTATGTGCCGACACTGACTCATCTCCCTTCATATATAATCCCATTTTATATGTATAACGAACCGCACCTGTATTATTGGACAGCAGGATTATGAACATTTTGTAAATAAAATATCTGCCTGTGAAAAGGCACAAAAAAACGCAGACGGAAAAGGTCTGCTCATACAGCAGTTTTACACGCAGTATCAGGGAGCTCTTTTGAAGAAGTGCTTCCCGTAATTCCATTTCCGAGGCTCTGTTTTGTTTTTCTATGGAGAGGACGCTTGATAATGTCTGCCATTTTATTATGTTTAAGGCGTCCTCTTCATAGAAAAACCAGCCAAAAGTCTTTGGAAAAGGGGTTCGGGGGAAGAACCTTTCCTCAGAAAGGTTTTCCCCCGATAGTTACGTATAAACTTCTATATCAACACCTCTGTAATATCAGAGCTCCTGCATTTCGTGAGTGTTGTTCTTGTTCATATCTTCCATTTTCTGTGCATAGGGGTCCTTTATATTGCGCTGTGCCCTGTCCATGTCGTACTCCTTGAGACGGGGCTCAAAATTTGGGAAGCCGTCCTGCTGCTCAAGCCATCTGTACTTCTTTATGTTCATGATGTTTGTGACAACAAAGTACCCGAATACGGCGACCTCCGCAAATCCCAGAACAGAGATGCCGTCAAAAAAGAACATGATACCTATCTCCGCTATAATTATCACTGCCGCAGCAATGGCAAGGGCGGAATCCCTTTTGCGCACGCTCAGTATGCCCAGCACGGAGCCTGCCGCTCCGAGAATGGCAGCTGTCAGGAACCAGATATTCCATGCGATAAGAGCTGCTATCATCATCCATATGGCAAAAGCGATATTCGCGGCAAATATTATGAATATATAGGTCTCTGTTTTTTTGCACTTTTTCATTGCAGTCCTGTTCTGTTTGTATTCTTCTTCAAAATCCACGGTATTTCCCTCCCCGAGACATTATTCTGAAACAATGATAGCATATCTTTGCCGCATTGTCAATCTCTGAGGGAGGCGGTGGGTTTCACGATAATGCAGGAATTGACCTGTCAAAGCTGTTTTTTCAAAAAAACTGTTGACTATTTCGCCATTTTAGTTTATTATATATTTGTATGACTTTTTGAAGAAATCGTTATCGGCTCCTTAACTGACAGAACGGAGCCTTAGGAGTTGTTTCCGTAAATGAACAGAATAAAACGCAGGATGATCTGCGCAGTTACAGGAGTGGCTTTCATGGCAGCTGCGGCGGCAGGAGCCTTCTTTTTCTCCACCGCAAAGGTCAATAAGGCTAAGTACCCGGTCTTCGGCGTGGATGTCTCAAACTATCAGGGAGATATCGACTGGAAGGAGCTTGAAAGCCAGAACGTTTCCTTCGCCTTTATAAAGGCTACCGAGGGAAGCGGCCACACAGACGAGTCAGTCCGCCGCAATCTTGACAGAGCCGCGGGTACGGGCATAAGAGTGTCGGCTTACCACTTCTTCAGCTTCGACAGCGCAGGCGAGACTCAGGCGGATAACTTCATTGCCGCCGTGGGCAGGGACGAGATTGATATGCCGCCCGTTATCGATATCGAGTACTACGCCGACAAGCGCTCGCACAAGCCCTCTCTCGAGGAGACCGAGGCTATACTGAAGCCCCTCCTTGAACGGCTTGAGGCTTACTACGGCGTAAAGCCCATAATATACAGCACCCTCCCCGTCTATTTCAGGTATATCAGGAAGGATTTCTCCGACTATCCCCTGTGGATAAGGAGCGTAAGCTGTGAGCCCGACCTGCTTGACTGGACCTTCTGGCAGTACAGCGACAAGGGCACTCTGACAGGCTATGACGGCGACGAGGAGCATATCGACCTCAACGTGTATAACGGCTCTGCGGAGGACTTCGACAGGCAGTTCGCAAAGGTGTCAAGGAAGGCAGAGCGCAGTGACAACGCAGAAATGCAAGGAAAGGATAAAAAGTGAGACCATTTTATTTAAAAGCACCCGTTAAGGACTATATATGGGGCGGAACAAGACTCAGAGAGCTTTTCGGCAAGGAGGGCGGCGACCGCCTCGCAGAGAGCTGGGAGCTGAGCTGTCACCCCGACGGTGAGTGTTACATCATGGGCGGCGAGTTCGACGGAATGAAGCTCAGCGACTTCGTAAATGAACACCCCGAGGCTGTGGGCTCGGGCTTTAAGAGCGGAGACAGCTTCCCCGTGCTGGTAAAGCTCATCGACGCCAAGAACGACCTGTCCGTGCAGGTCCACCCCAACGATGAATACGCCCACAAATACGAAAACGACAACGGCAAGACCGAGATGTGGTACGTCATTGACGCCGCTCCCGACTCGGAGCTCATCTACGGCTTCAATGAGGAGCTCAGCAAGGAGGACTTCCGCAAGGCTATCGAGAACAACACCCTCATGGAGAAGCTCCGCCGCGTTCCCGTTAAGCAGGGGGACGTTTTCTTCATCGAGCCCGGTACTCTCCATGCCATCGGCAAGGGCATACTCATTGCGGAGATACAGCAGAGCTCCAACGTAACCTACCGCGTTTACGACTACGGCAGGCTTGGCGCGGACGGAAAGCCCCGTCCCCTCCACATTGAAAAGGCACTGGAGGTCACCAATACCAAGCCCCTTGACCCCGAAAGACCCGTTTACGGTCTGGAGCTGGACGGCGTTGTGACTCAGCTTCTGGCGGACTGTCAGTACTTCAACGTCAACCGACACAGGCTCATAAAGGAGCTGGAGCTCTATGCGGATAAGAACTCTTTCGCCCATGTGCTCATGATAGGCGGAAGCGGCGGTGAGCTTGTCGCCGATAACCACAGGCTGGAACTTACTATGGGCTCAAGCGTTTTCGTTCCCGCAGGAACAGGCGCATTTGCTATAAAAGGAAATTGTGATGTCATCGTCACGACTATCCAATAAGGAGGATATAAAATGAAATATTATGTAGGAATCGACCTCGGAGGAACCAACATCGTTGCAGGTGTTGTTGACGAGGAATACAACATCATTGCTAAGGCAAGCACAAAGACAAACTGTCCCAGACCCGAAAAGGAAATTGCCGACGATATGGCAAGAATGGCAATAGAGGCTGTCAAGAACGCAAAGCTCTCCATGGATCAGATAGAGTGGATCGGCGTGGGTACTCCCGGTATCGCAAACAGCGAGACAGGCATCATCGAGTACTCCAACAACCTCGGCTTCAAGAACACTCCCATGGTGAAGTACATACAGGAGACCATCGACAAGCCCGTTTTCATCGAGAATGACGCCAATGCAGCTGCTTACGGCGAGTTCGTGGCAGGTGCTGCAAAGGGTGCAAAGAACGCTGTATGTATCACTCTCGGCACAGGCGTTGGCGGCGGTATCATCATCGACGGCAGGATCTACTCAGGCTCAAACTTTGCAGGCGCTGAGATCGGTCACACTGTTATCGAAGTTGACGGCGCACAGTGCTCCTGCGGCAGAAAGGGCTGCTTCGAGGCTTATTCCTCAGCTACGGGTCTTATCCGCATGACAAAGGAAGCTATCGCAGAGCACCCCGACTGCATCATGGCTCAGTCCGAGAAGGAAAAGGGCAAGGTTACTGCACGCACCTCATTTGACTGCATGAGAGCAGGCGACAAGTATGCAAAGGCTGTTGTTGACAAGTACATCAAGTACCTGGCAGCAGGTATCACCAATACCATCAACATCTTCCAGCCCGATATCCTCTGTATCGGCGGCGGCGTGTGCAACGAGGGGGATCCCCTTCTCCTGCCTATGAAGGAGCTTGTTGCCAAGGAAGTCTACACACGCAACTCCGAGAAGAACACCGAGATAGTTATTGCCAAGCTGGGCAACGACGCAGGTATCATCGGTGCAGCATTCCTCGGACGCGCTAATCAGTAATTTAGTAAGTAGTAAGTAGTGAGTAGTTATTAGCTATTAGTGCATAGTGCTTAGTGGGGCGCCTTTCGGGCGCCCTTGCTGATTATTACAGAAAGCTGCCCGTCCCTGCATGGGGGACTGACTTTCTCCCTTCTCCCTTTCTCTCTTCCTTCCCTTCTCCCTTCATTCAATGATTTAACGCAATAAAGCACATTGACTGCATTCAAGAGGCAAGGGAAGGAAGAGACATACATTGTCTCTGTTACGGAATGACTAACGGCAAATAACTAAGCACTAACCACTAATCACTAACAACTCAAAAACACTTTCTCCCTTTCTTTCTTACACTGTTACTTTTAGTATAAAAGCATAAGCATAACTTTACAGAGAGTAAGGAAGTAAGAAAGAAAGAGTGAAACATTGTCACTGTTACTTTTCGGAAAAGCGCATGGGCTCTTTATAATAAGTAAGGGGGAAAGGGAGAAGGAGGAATCATTTTTCCCTGTGCACAGAAAAGAGGCGCCCCTGAGGACGCCCCTTACAATTACATTATCATCACGGACGGCGAAACGCCGCCCCTACAAGCTGACAGCTCGGAACTAAGCACTAACCACTAAAGCCTTATTTCGCCATATTGCGGTACTGATTGGGTGTTACGCCGACTGTGGCAAGGAACTGGCGCAGGAAGTACTTGCTGTCCACATAGCCGCACTGCTCCGCTATCTCCGCCATGCTCAGCGGTGTTACGGTCAGGCAGTAGGTCGCCTTTGCCATTCTCGCGTTTATGCAGTCTTTATGTATGCTGACCCCGAAGCACTTCTTGTATACCTCGCGGAGATGTCCTGCACTGTAGGGATAGAGCTTCTGGAGCTTCTCCGACTCAAAGCTGTCCTGCGGATTGCTGTATATATAGCTTCTGATATGGAGCATATCGTCATAGTGGGGACGCATACGCATCTCCATCTTCTCGCGCTGGCGCTCCGCAAGAATATCCGAGCACATTCCCGTAAGCTTGGTGTATGACTTCTCATTGCACTTCACAGCCGCGCAGACAAATGAGTCTATGCCGTACTGCTCCGTATAGACGGTGTGCTGGAGCATTATGGATTCAAGTCTGCTCTCGAGGAGAGACAGGTCGGTATCGCCCTGAATTATGCAGGCAAAGGTATTGTCGTTTATCCTGCCGCAGATGTCGCTGCTTCCGCAGAACTGTGTAACAGCTTCCGCGGCGTCCATGATAGCAGGTATCTTGCCGCTGAGCTCATAGAAGCCTGCATTGGATATACCTATCCTCATCATCACAAGGCTGTTCTCCTGATCGTCGATATCAATGGAGTGATATGCCTTTCTCATGCCCGTGTCGTTGTACATTCCCGTGAGGGTATCGCGGAGGTCGGAAAGGTTCTGGCACTGGGTAAGGTACTGTATATCGTTCTTCATTCGCAGGAACTCAAGACCGTTGGACACCGACTTCAGCCAGTTGCGGTAGATGTCGTCATAGGTGTCTGGGTCGTGGTACTTCAGTACAAGATGACCGAAAAGCCTGTCGTTGAAGAACAGCGGATTGAAATAGTACACCGCAGGTTCAAAATTCTTGGAAAGCAGTGCGGAGAAGTTATACTTCTGCATATCAAAGGGAGTTCTGTCCTCCCAGCTCACCATGCTCTGACAGGAGAGGATATCCGTAAGCTCCGCGTCGCTGTCGTACCAGTTCTTGTAAAGGCAAAGGTAGAAGCTCTGTATGCCTCTTACCTGCCAGTGAAAGGTGCCGCATATATCCACGAATTCGTTGAGGGTCCTGCACTCAGTAAGCTTCTGGTCCAGAGGGTTGAACAGGTTCCAGTTGTCGTACTCTTTCTTGATTCTGGCGCTTTTCAGCTCCTGTGTATAGAGGTCGCGGTCCATGCCGCAGGAGCAGCTTGTGCCGCATATCATCTCGCCCCTTGGCGGCGAGAACAGGAACTCGCGCTTTTTCAGGCGGCTGTATACCATGTTTGCCGCGTCCTCGCCTATGGACTCGCGGTTTCTCTTATAAGTAGTAAGGAGAGGCTGGTGCATGAAGCGGTCGCCCACGAACTCATAGCCCACAACGGTAACGTCATCGGGCACCTTTATGCCCAGCTCGTCAAATTTGTCGATCAGACCGTAAGCCATATAGTCGTTGGCGCAGACCACAGCCTGAGGCAGCTTCAGCTCCCCCTTGTGGTAGCGCTCGGCAAGCTCCTCGCCCGAGTTCATCCAGAAGTTTCCGAAGTGTACACGCTTCTCGTCGTACTCAATGCCGTGCTTTTCCAGTGACTTTCGATAGCCGCTGACACGGAGATTTGACGCCTCTATGAAGTCATAGCCCGTTATTATGTCGATCTCGGTAAAGCCATGCTTCTCCACAAGGTGATCCGTGATGTCCTCGATATCGTTCTCGTCGCTGGTATTGATGAATGTACAGTGCGGAAGGTCCATTTCGGGGAGATAAGTCCCAACTACAACGATAGGGATATTCTTTCGTGAAAGATGATCGGCGATCATCTTCCTCAGCTCCTCATTGACAAATGATTCCGAAATAACTATAAGCCCGTCAAGTTCATCCGAGAGGATAAGGTCGTATATCCTGTTTTCGCAGAACAGCTCTTTTTCCTTGACATTGGGGTTGTAGTTATTGGAAAAGATAATAGTATCGATCCCGACGCACTGATCAAATCTTGCAATTCCCTTTATGATCTGGCGCTGTTCGATGCTGTTTGCCTCCGCAGCAACTACGCCGAAGATCATTCTCTTTTTCTTGATCAAGTTTTCCACCCCTATAAAATTTACAGCGGCTGACTGCGAACTCCCGTATTCTGCTGCGCCCGTAAATGCAGAATATCCACAAGTCAACCTATAAACAATAGAAATCAACTTTATTATACATGAATTATTCAAAATTGTCAATGAACTTTTCTGCGTTTTTTCCACCAAAACCGCATTTTTGACAGTTTAATATTTTTATACCGTTATAGCGTACAATCAGCGGTGCTTTTCTTTGTGAAATTTGCTGATTTTTTGTGCTATTTGCAGCAATCTATGCTCTCATCGACACTTATGTTATGAATTCGAATTCAAAGGAGGGATTCGCATGAACGACTACTCAGCAGACGTCAGACTCGCCCGAGAAGGTGACACGGAGGCTTTCGCAAGACTTTACTCGACCGTATATGAGGACCTTTACCATATCGCTCTTTACAGTCTGCGATCTCCCGATGACGCTGCGGACACCGTCAGCGACACCGTACTGGACGCGTTCTGCTCAATAAAAAAGCTCAGGGACCCCAATAAGTTCCGGAGCTGGATAATGACAATACTCGCTGCAAAGATAAAAAGGAAACAGCTCACATATTACGTCCCTGCCGAAGAGCTTAGCAGCGACTCTCCCCTTGCCGACGGCTTTGACTTTGAGTCCGTCGAGCTGAGAGACGCCGTTGGGAAACTGGACGATGAATCAAAACTTATGCTGTCAATGTCAGTTCTCGGCGGCTACACCAGTGAGGAGATCTCCACGGTCTGCGGTATCAAGGCAGGCACCGTAAGATCAAAGCTGGCAAGGATAAAGGAAAGGCTCAGGCTTGAGCTTACTCCCGAAATATGAAAGGAGAATGTTTATGAACAATGACGATAAGCTCAGAGAACAGCTGAAGTCAGAGCCCGTTCCCGACAGGCTCAGACCCGAAAACATAAAGAAAATGCTGGACGAACAGGCTCCAAAGAAAAAGAGAAGCGGTATCTCCGTTGCAGGAAGGATAACCGCAGCAGCGGCTGCCTGCGCCGTTATAGGCGGAACTGCCGCATACACCATGAACAACGGAAAGATAAATAGAAAGAGCGCTGACTCTCTCATCAAGGAGGGAAGCGCTGTTACCGCCCCCGACGGCACAACCACGGCTCCCGATCAGGAGCTGAAAAAGCTGGAAAGCTATATGAGCGGCGCAAAGGACTATGAGCAGGTATACACCATGTTCAAAGACGCTGCCGACAGAGCCGAAAAGGAACGCAAGCTTCAGGAAAAGAGAAACCGCTACAAGAATGATGTGGTCTATGGAGCTGAGGCGGATGAAGCGATTGAGTTCGCAGACACAGGATCAGGCGCCATCGAAAGCGGATTGGATTCCCCTGACGCTTCCGCTCCCGACTTTGAGATAGCTCCCGATGTTGAGCTCGGTACCGAGCCTGCAACTGAACCAAATGCGGAACCCGACACTGAACCTGTTACAGAACCCGACACTGAACCTGCGACTGAGCCTGATACAGAACCTGCCACAGAGCCCGATGAGGAGACTCCCGAGCACTCCGACACCTACCATCAGGAGCAGAACGTCCTTGAGGCTGACATCGTAAAGACAGACGGCAGGCATATTTATTATATATGCTCTCCCAATGACGAGGAATATATAAACCACCCCACACTGAGAGTTGCCGATGTCAAGGACGGTGAGTTCACAGGAAACTATTCCGTTGATATCAAGAATGACATAGCTCCCGATGCACAGCCATATACCATAAGCATTACGGATATGTATGTCTATAACGATATGATAGTTGTCATCGGAACCAACAACGACTCAGCATATCTCAATTCCAATTTTGCAACAAGAACGGCTCAGCGCTGCGGAACCACCTTCGCGGCATTCTACACCACAGGTGACGAGCCTCAGCTCATAGACGTATACTCTCAGGACGGCTATTACAATGACGTCAGGATATCTCCCGACGGCTATATGCTCCTTATCACCAATTATTCCACCTGCAGCTTCAAGGAAGTGGAGGAGAGCAACGAGCCCGTCAATTATATCCCCTGCTGCGGCATGGGCGATGACTGTGACATTCTTCCTCCCGAGGATATACTCCTTCCCGAGGGCGGCTTCGGCACAAGCGACTGGCTGTCATACTCTGTTGTAGGCAGCATAGACCTTACCGAGAGCGGCGCTCCCTCAGTACACGACACAAAGACACTGGCAGGCTATTCGGGCAGCATATACTGCTCAGCCGACAACCTCTACACTGCGTCAGACCGCTGGGATACAAGCAACGTCACCGACATCACCCGTATCTCTGTAAGCGGCGGAGACATTGTCCCCATGGCAAGCGGCGTTATCAACGGCACAGTCAAGGACCAGTTCTCAATGAGCGAGTATGACGGATACTTCCGCGTGGCTGCTACCTACACCGAGTTCAAGGAGACCTTCCACAGATTTGATACGGACGACGGCTTCTTTGAGGGAATAATAGACTACTTCACAAGCAGCGACGAGGGCTATTACAGCTATGAAAGAGTAAATCAGGACAGCAGAGTCTATGTAATGGATATGGACCTCAATATAGTGGGAAGCGTTGACGGTCTGGGCAAGGATGAGGAGATAAAGTCAGCAAGCTTCAGCGGCAATATGGCTTATGTAGTCACCTTCCGCCAGACAGACCCCCTCTACGCAGTTGACCTCAGTGACCCCACGGCTCCTGTTGTGCTGGACGAGTTCAAGATAAACGGCTTCAGCACCTATATGCAGAGCTGGGGCGAGGGACTCCTCTTCGGCTTCGGTCAGGACGCCAATGATGCAGGCAGGATAACAGGCGTAAGAATGACCATGTTCGACAACTCCGACCCCAACGACCTGAAGGCGGCTGACGTCTATACATGGGACAACATCTACTACGACGAATACTACACAGGCACAGAATTCTCATCAACAGCCGTTTGGGACAGAAAGGCTCTCCTGATAGCTCCCGAAAAGAACCTCATAGGCGTGCCCATAAATATCCTGAATTACAGCGATGACTGGTATGACAGGGAAAATACCACAAAGTACGAGTTCTTCAGCTTCGAGGACGGCAGCTTCGTACACAAGGGCGAGATCTCCGAAACATTCAGCGATGTTGACACCAAAGGTTTCTCTGACTACAACAGGGCCCTCTATATAGGAGACTATGTTTACGTCCTCTCCGGCAGTAAGTTCGTATCTGCTGACATTGAGACCTTGGAGATAACCGACGAGCTCACATTTGATACGCCGCAGTCCTATGGGGCATATTAAGGCAAACACAGCACTTACCCCATAACATGATATAGTCTGACATAAAACGAGCCATAGTACTTCCGGCAGATACAGAGGAAGTACTATGGCTTTTGCTTTGCCATGTTAAATTACTGCGCGAACCCCAGAAATGCAAATGTCATAGGAATTATGCCCATAAAGCAAGGGAAAACAAATATACCTGCCAGTCCGAGGATAAGGTATACCTTTCCGCTTTTCTGGTGGCCGCCTCCGAGACTTATGGCACCGTAAATAATGCCGAATATAGGTATCAGGAGAGAAACTATCACCAGCGCCACATTCACCTGATCGGGTCCGTTCATGGTGAACTGCCCCGGACCTGACACAGGACGCCTTGTATTGTCGGCGTTTCTGTTTTCAAGGAACGAATCACAGTACGGACACTTTACATCGTTTTCGTATACAGATGCTCCACAGTGAGGACAAGTCATATTCTTATAACCCCTTTCCGTTTTTATCTTTGTGAGGCAGCAAAAAAGCCCATAAGAGCAGCAAGAAGTACCAAAAGCAATGAAACTCCCAGAGACAGACCTGCTGCCAGCAGGTAAGCCTTGCCTGCGCGCTTCTCGCCGCCGCTCAGGCTGGCAACTCCGTATATAAATCCTGCCAGCGGGATAAGTACCGAGAATATTATTATACCGACCTCGGGCGGTTCGTTGGCAGGGTCAAAGGGCTGTCGGCGGTACATATAAGGCGGAGGATAACTCCCCTGCTGAGGCGGAGGAGGATAGCTTCCCTGCGGCGGATAATCCATCCCACGCGGCTGATAGTTCCCCTGCACAGGCGGATACAGACCGTATCGCCTCATGTACACAGGGTCGGGAGTTCCGCAGAACTGACAGGTAGGCATCATTCCGCTGAGCTCAGCACCGCAGGTCTCACATTTCATAGTCTTTCCCCCTTATCTTACGAATATATAAGCTGTATAGCCTGCGTAGACCGCAAGCATGAGAGCTCCGTGACGGCGGAGCATTTTCTTTTTAGGCATACACAGCAGCAGTACCATTATTGTCATTGCGATGAGGACTGCCGTGTCTATGGAGTTCTGCATGGTGAACGCCATCGGTGAGATGGTGGCTGCAATTCCCAGCACGAACAGTATATTGAATATATTGGAGCCCACAACATTGCCCAGCGCCATGTCTATCTCGCCCTTTCTTGCGGCGACCACAGAGGTCACAAGCTCGGGGAGACTGGTTCCCAGCGCTACGACGGTCATGCCGATGATGTTGTCGGAGATGCCAAAGGAACGGGCTATATCCGAAGCTCCTTCAACTACCATCTTTCCGCCTGCGGCTATGGCAGCGCCGCCGCCCACTATGCACAGCAGACATTTCCACACGGGCATTATCTTGTATTCGTCCTCCTCCGCAGCTCCACCCGAAGCACGGGCTTTCTTTGCTGAGCTTATCATCATATACAGGAAAACCGCAAAAAGTGCGAGGAGAATGATACCGCCCCAGCGCTGAACTATCCCCGTAAAGGCACCGAGCACAAGGAGCACTGCTGCCGCAAGCACCGAGAAAGGGATGTCCTTTTTAAGTGTGTCTTTGCTGACTGCCATGGGACACAGCACCGCACAGACTCCGCAGACCACCATGAGGTTGAAAATGTTTGAGCCCACGGCATTGCTTATGGCGAGGTCGTTCTTGCCCAGCAGCGAAGCACTAACGCTGACCGAGGTCTCGGGCAGGCTTGTACCCATTGCAACTATGGTCATTCCGATTATGAGTGAGGGCACCTTCAGCCGCTTTGCAACAGCCGAGCTTCCGTCAACAAAGAAATCGGCACCCTTGATAAGCAGGACAAAGCCCACTATCAGAAGTAAATATTTTACCATTATCTTTTCGATCCGTCCTTTTTAAGTTCTTTTGAACCTTTTATAAGTTCTCTTGTCTTATTCGCTTATATTATTATATCACATTTCCCTCGGTTTTGCAATACCCTCTGACAGTCTTACCAAAAAATTAACATATATTTGACAAATCAGCGCATTTTCTCCTAAAAATGATATTTGACGTAAAAATATCAATTTTTGCCTTGAATTACATCTCCGTTTGTGCTATAATTCGATTTAGTGCGTTTTTTCCTATTTAATAGGGAAGCAAATATTGCGGCACTGCCGCATTTTTCGGAGGTATATATGACAGCAGCACAGATCTTTGCCATCGTTATCTTCGTCGGGATGTTCATTATGATAGTCCTTGACAAGATCGAAAGGCACTATGTCACCCTCGGCAGCGGTCTCCTGACCCTGATCGTGGTATTCGGTATTTGTATGCGCAGCGGAAGCGCTGTTATGGACACCCTCGCCCTCAAGGGCTTTATTACCAAGGACTTCTGGTATCAGGTCACCGAGAGCGAAAGCAAGGGCATCAACTGGGCGACTATCATCTTCATCGCAGGCATGATGGTAATGGTGGAAGGCATGGCTAAGGCTGGCTTCTTCCGCTGGCTATGTATGAAGATAGCCTACCTTGTAAAATGTAAGACCGTACCCATATTCATTACATTCATGGTAATGTCCGCGGTACTTTCAATGTTCATCGACAGTATCACCGTTATCATGTTTTTGGCAGCTGTGACCATTGAGCTGGCTTCACTGCTGAAGTTCAATCCCGTCCCCATGATACTCTCGGAGATATTCTGCGCCAACCTCGGCGGCTCAGCCACCATGTGCGGAGACCCCCCGAACATCATCATCGGCACATCGCTGGGCTTCTCATTCTTCGACTTCCTTACAAATACAGGCCTCTGTGCCGCTATCTCGCTTATAGTATCCGTAGTGTTCCTCTACTTCGCCTTCCGCAAGGAGATCGCAGGCGGCAAGGGCGAGCCCGTGGATATGAGCAAGTTCCCCAAGCCCTCTGAGGCTATCACCAACAAGAAGGACTTCATCATCAGCAGCGTCATCTTCGCTCTGGCTGTCCTCCTCCTCATCACTCACGCTACAACTCACCTCACCGTTGCTACGATAGGTCTGTTTATTGCAGCCATTACCCTTATCGCCTTCGGCAGGCACGCTCTTGAGCTCATAAGGAAGGTGGACTACAAGACCCTGCTGTTCTTCGTGGGACTCTTTATCGTGGTAAGCGGTCTCGAGGAGACAGGCATACTCAAGCTCATCGCAAACTTCATCGGCGATATCAGCGGCGGCAACGTAATGCTCATGATAGCCATTATCCTCTGGATATCCGCTATCGCCAGCGCCTTCGTGGACAATATCCCCTTTGCGGCTACTATGGTGCCGATCATCCAGAGCCTTGCAGAGACCTCGGGCGTTCCCATCTCAACTCTGGCATGGGCACTGGCTATGGGTACCGACATCGGCGGAAGCGCTACTCCCATCGGAGCCTCCGCAAACGTTGTGGGCACTTCCGTTGCTCAGAAAAACGGCTATCCCATCGGCTGGGGCAGATACTGCAAGAAGATCGCTCCCGCAACGGTCATCGTACTGGCTATATCCACCGTTTATCTCTTTGTAAGGTACCTTTGATATACGATAAAGCGTTGATTTTTTAGTAAAAATGTGATACAATATATTTCAGATATATATTGTAAAAGGAGGATCACTTATGCCACAGGTCATCATCTCAGTAGGTCGTGAATTCGGAAGCGGCGGCAAGGCAATTGCCGAGCAGCTGGCAAAGCGCTTCAATATCCCGATATACGACCGTCACCTCATTACAGAGATCGCAGACAAAACAGGTCTCACTCCCGAGGAGATAGAGAAATACAACGAAAAGCCCAAGAACCACCTTCTCTCGCGCAGAGTAAACGGTTACAGCAACTCCATTGAGGACAACATCGCCGAGATGCAGTTCAGCTTCCTGAGAGAAAAGGCGGCAAGCGGTGAGTCCTTCGTAGTCGTAGGACGCTGCTCGGAGACAAAGCTCCGCGACTTCAAGTGTCTTGTGTCACTGTTTGTGCTGGGCGATATGAGCGAGAAGATCAAGCGCGTCATGAACGTGTACGACCTCTCAGAGGACAAGGCAAAGGCTTTCATCGACAAAAAGGACCGCAAGAGAAAGCGCTATCATAACTATCACTGCGAGGGTCACTGGGGCGACTCCAGACTCTATGACCTGAGCATAAACAGCTCCCGTCTGGGACTTGACAAGACAGTAGACCTGCTTGAGGAGTACATAAAGTCCAGAATGGGCGAATAAGCTCACAGCTAAGAAACACAAGCCATAGTATTTCCGATAGAAGGAGGTACTATGGCTTTTTTGTAAATCATAATTTAGCGGAGCAAAATTATGATTTGAGCCCTTAGCCGTTAGCTAATGTAGGGGACGCCGCCCTCGGCGTCCCGTTGGGCGTGTAATAAATTTCGCGGGACGCCGAGAGCGGCGTCCCCTACAAATATAAATTCCGATTTATCTCATCTTTCAAATAATAAAACGCCCCGAAGCAATACGCCTCGGGGCTGTTTTTATTTATTCCGCACTGGGTACGAGAGACTCTCTTGTGTGAAGGAGATATTCCTGAATGAACAGTGCGTCGTTTGAGGTGAGACCCTTTGTGGACAGATCTACATCGCCCAGCTCTCTGCCGCGCTCTGTCAGATGATACTTGTCTGAACCGCCCTCACCGTACTTGTCGGGATTTGCAAGTGCCTGCATGATGAGGATAGCGTCTGCAAGCTCTACTGTTCCGTCATCGTTGGTGTCGCCCCATAAGTTTTCAAGTGCGCCGCCCATAAGGAAGTTCACCTTGCAGTCACCTATCTCATAGGGCTGGTCAACGCCTGACTCTGTTGCAGCGTTCCATGTATTGGACCACCATACCTGAACCTCGCAGTTCTTGACTGCGTCGGGCATTTCCTTGAGGTCTACCACTACTGTAAGATTTCCGTCAGCGTCCGCATTGCCCTTCCACTCAATGTTCTGCCAGTCGTCTGCGTTTGTGCCGAAGCCTACTCCGCCGCCGATGGAAGCGCCTGCTGCGCCCTTGATGTTGATCTCAAGCTCCTTGCCAACTGCATTCTCAGGAGTTTCGGGAACCTTGACGTTCTTCTTCTGTATCTCGAACTTGTATGCAGTTGTGGTAGTTGTCACATTGGGGTCGCTGGTAGTTGTAGTAGTTGTAGTTGTCTTTGAGGGATCGGGAGGTGTGATGCCCTCGCGGTTGTAGAGGTCTGCGGGGAGCTCATCGAGAGTTACGCAGTAATCGCTCTGATACATAGCGATAGTGTCTTCCTTGGTGTTGAATGTGGGATTTGAAAGGAAGTCGGTGGTATCGCTTCCGCCGTCATACCATGTACAGAAGTACAGCCATGCTGCGCCCTCCTCCTGCATCTTGTCGGGAGTTGAGAAGCAGTCGTTCTCGGCAAGTGATATCATCTTTGCGCTGTCGTACTTTTCCATGAGTCCGTAGAATGTGGATGCGAAAGGACTGTCGTTGTGGTAGTACCTTGCGCTTCCTGTGGACCAGTCTGTACAGCTGTACTTATCGTAGCCGATGATGTCTACATAAGCATCGCCGGGATACCAGTTCTTGGATGTGTCGAAGTTATAGCTGTTCCACTCCCAGATAAGGTTGTGGCAGCCGAACTCGCTTGTGAGCGTCTCATAGGTGTATATCCAGAGCTTCTTATAGGCTGCGGAGCCTTCTCTGCCCCACCAGAACCATGAGCCTGTCTCACCGCCGCCGCCTTCTGCCTCGTGGAGAGGTCTCCAGATAACGGGTACTCCCTCAGCCTCCAGCTTCTTGAACTCAGCTGCGAGAGTTTTCAGAGCTGCGTGGTAGTACTCATTCTCCTTGGTGCCTTCAGTTGCAGCCTTAGAGGGCGAAAAATCTGTGTCCTTGGCGGTATATGTGGTATTTGACCAGTCGATGCGCGAGCCGATCTTAAAGTTTTCAAAATCCTTGGGTACATTCAGATGGAAAGAAGCGGTAGCGATACCGTTCTTGTTCTTTACCCAGTCGAGGACTCTCTTTGTGGAGCCGTCGTCGCTGCCGAATGCAGGACAGCAGAAGTTTCCGTAGTCAAAACCTCTGATAGCAGGATAGTGACCTGTGGTATCCTTCAGGTACTCGAACTCGGTCTCAAGTCCGTGAGGACCGCCGCTGTATATCTCCTGCTGACCCGAGATTATCTGCTTGCCGTAAACATCGGCAAGGTAAGCCATAAGGCTCTGGGTCTCAACAGTAGCCAGCTGGTCGCAGGGCTTGGTCTGCTTTGCCTCTATCTTGGCTGCGGACATGGACTCTACTGTAAGGTAGTCGAACTGTGACCATCCCCATGACTTCTCTATGGTCACTGTGTTGTCGCCTGCCTTCAGCATGATTGCGGGAACTGCTATGGCGGTGTACTCGGTTCCCTGAGGGATTCCGATAGCGCCCTGTGAAGTGCCGTTTACGCTCAGGTTCTGCTGCTTGTCGCTGCCGATACCGAACGCATAGAATGTGAGCTTGTAGGAGCCTGACTGCTCGACAGTTACTGTCAGCTCGATGGTGCCGCTCTCAGTCATTTTCAGTACGGAGCCGCCGCTGGCAGATGCGTCCTTTTCAACGGTAACATCGCCTGTGATCTTGGCGTCCTCGAACTCGAACTTCAGCGGTTCGTCCGCTGCTGTAACTGTGGCTGCACTGTATACGGCGCCGTTAAGTGCCATAGCTGCCGACATCAGTGCTGCTCCTGCCTTCCTCAGTAAATTGTTTCTCATGTTAATATCCTCCATTAAACAAAAATATCTGTACTTTAATTATAGCGCTTGGTTTAGCTAAAATCAAGAAGTGTTACAAAAAGTTTTCATTTGTGCATAAAAATTCGTATGTACGCACAATCATAACGGCTTCTCATTTGGCAAATAGCTCAAAACCAGCTTAAAATCTGCTTAAATCATTATTTGAATAAACTCTGAACTTTGTGTCCGATGTATTGACATTATTGCCAAAAAGGTATATAATTTCAGTAGAGTTTCGTTAACTTTGTTCATGGAGCGTGAGAAAATGACCGAATACCTGACCAACTATATGAAATATGTTCAGGAAAGACTGGAAAAATGCACGGACTCCGCCGAGCTCGACGAGATAATGGCTGAACACCTTGACAAGATAGCCTTCATGCAGCACGAAAGGATAGTCCATTTTCTGGTGACTATGCTGTTTGCGCTTATCCTGACAGTGTTCATCGCCGTTCTGGTCTTTACCACCAATATCCCCGTACTCATTCTTGTTACCATGATACTGGTACTGCTTATGTTCTACATCAAGCACTACTACTTCCTTGAGAATACCGTGCAGAAGATGTACCGCGTATATGACGGGATACTGGAAAAGAAGAAAACACTGAAGGAGTCCCGCTGATGACTAAAAAAGAAATAGCAAGCCTTGCAGTCAGTGAGCTGGAAAAGCTCTACCCTGACGCTGTCTGTACCCTCGATTACGAAAAGCCGTATGAGCTCCTGTTCGCCACGAGGCTGGCGGCTCAGTGTACCGACGCAAGAGTGAATATAGTCACAAAGACTCTTTTCGCAAAATATCCCACCCTCGAAGCATTCGCTGAGGCTGACCTTGCCAAGCTTGAGCAGGACGTCAAGCCCTGCGGCTTTTACCGCAACAAAGCCAAGAGCCTAAAGGAGATGGCAGGTCAGCTCATCAATGACTTCGGCGGAGTTGTCCCCGATACCATGGAGGAGCTCCTCTCCCTGTCAGGCGTGGGCAGAAAGACCGCAAACCTCATTCTCGGCGACGTCTACGGCAAGCCCGCCATGGTCACCGATACCCACTGCATACGCATCACGGGAAGGCTGGGACTTACCAAAAACAAGGAGCCTGCCAAGGTGGAAAAGGACCTTGTGAAGCTCATTCCCCCCGAGGTCTCCTCGGATTTCTGCCACAGGACCGTGGAATTCGGCAGGGATATCTGCACGGCAAGAAAGCCGAAATGCGGAGAATGTCCCCTGAATTACTTTTGCAAATTCTATCAGTCAGCCAATAAATAACATTGTTCTTGCTTCCCGTCACTGCGGCGGGAATACGAAAGGATCGATATAAATGGTTTTTAACTTCAAGCTCAGCACTCCCGCTGAGGGACTTGTGGATATAACACGGGAGGTCAGTGAAGCCGTCAAGGAAAGCGGTGTTCTCGAGGGCATATGTATCATATTCTGCCCCCACACCACTGCGGCTATCACTATAAACGAGAACGCCGACCCCGACGTGAAGACCGACTTCATCAAGGGCATGGATAAGTTTTTCCCCGACCTGCAAAGCTTCAGACACGCCGAGGGCAACTCACACGCTCACATAAAATCCTCTGCCGTAGGCGCCAGCGAGACCGTCATAATCACAGGCGGAAAGCTCCTCCTCGGCACATGGCAGGATATCTACTTCTGCGAATTTGACGGTCCCAGAACAAGAAAATTCTACGTTAAGGTCATGGGAGACTTATAATATGGATAATATCGAAAAACTGGCGGATATAGTCAGAAATTCTCACAGTATAGTATTCTTCGGCGGCGCAGGAGTCTCCACGGAAAGCGGCATCCCCGACTTCCGAAGCGTTGACGGTCTCTACAGTCAGCAGTGGGACTATCCACCCGAGACTATCCTCAGCCACACCTTCTTCATGGAAAAGACCGAGGAGTTCTACCGCTTTTACAGGGCAAAAATGCTCTGTCTGGACGCAAAGCCCAATGCCGCTCATCTGAAGCTGGCTCAGCTTGAAGCCGAGGGTAAGCTCTCCGCAGTAGTGACCCAGAACATCGACGGGCTACATCAGGCGGCAGGCAGCAAAACGGTCTATGAGCTCCACGGAAGCGTACTCCGCAACTACTGCACCAAGTGCGGAAAGTTCCACGATGTGCAGTATATCGTGAACTCTCAGGGTGTTCCCAAGTGCGAGTGCGGCGGTATCGTCAAGCCCGATGTGGTGCTTTATGAGGAGGCTCTCGACGACAGCACCGTAAGCGGAGCTGTTAACGCCATTGCCTCTGCCGATACCCTCATTATCGGCGGCACCTCCCTCAACGTTTACCCTGCGGCAGGTCTTATCCGCTATTTCAAAGGAAAAGACCTTGTCATCATAAATATGGCGCCTACCCCCATGGACAGGAACGCCGACCTTCTCATCTGCGACAGGATAGGAGAAGTTTTTTCACGGATCTAGGAGGCTATGCCATGAAACGACTGACATCAGCCGCTTTATCAACCCTCTTAACGGCTGGCTGCGGTGCGGGCGCAAAAGCTCCCCAGACCCCGCAGCCTCCAACCAAACAAAGCTTTACGGACACCGTAAATTCAGATACACCCTCTTGATACTGCCGAAAAGCAGTATCATCTATCGCAAAAGGCTCCGCAGCGCTTACTTCCATGAGCTGTGCAGCAAGCACCTTGTTCCCTATTTTTCATAACGTGATAATATGTAACGCAAAAGCCCGAAGGCTGTCTATGTCAGCTCTCGGGCTTTACGTTTTGTCCGATGTAAACGCACATATTACGGGGAGTAACGCCATCCCTGCAACGTGCAATTCTTTCACGGGCGGCGGAACGCCGCCCCTACTAAGCACTATGCACTAATCACTAACAGCTTATTCACTGCTTATTTTCAAGGGACTTCTTGAAGTCGATGAACTCCTCATAGGTTCCCTGTCTGTCAAGGCAGCCTGTAGGCAGTATCTCGATTATGCGGTTTGCAGTGGTCTGCATTATCTCGTGGTCGTGAGAAGCCAGCAGCACTACGCCCTTGAAGTTGATAAGGCTGTTGTTGACTGCGGTAATGCTCTCAAGGTCAAGGTGGTTTGTAGGACGGTCAAGCACCAGCACATTTGAGCCGAAAAGCATCATGCGTGAGAACATACATCTCACCTTTTCGCCTCCCGAAAGCACGTTTACGGGCTTGTACACGTCGTCCCCCGAGAACAGCATACGTCCGAGGAAGCCGCGGAGATAGGTCTCGGTCTCGTCCTTTACGGAATACTGTCTTATCCAGTCAAGTATGGACAGCTCACAGCCGTTGAAGTATTCGGAGTTGTCAACAGGCATATACGATGTAGTCACGGAAACTCCCCATTTGAAGCTTCCCGAGTCAGGCTGCTCCTCCTCCATAAGTATCTTGAACAGCATGGTGATAGCCTGCTCGCTCTCGCCCACAAAGGCTACCTTGTCGTTCCTGCCGAGAGTGAAGCTTACGTTATCAAGGAGCTTAACTCCGTCAACTGTCTTGGTGAGTCCCTCTACCTGAAGTATGTCCTTGCCCAGTTCTCTGTCCATGTCGAAGCCGATGAACGGGTATCTTCTGCTTGATGCAGGAAGCTCCTCAACGGTCAGCTTCTCGATGAGCTTGCGGCGCGATGTTGCCTGATTGGACTTGGATTTGTTTGCCGAGAACCTTGCGATGAAGTCCTTCAGCTCCTTTATCTTTTCCTCGTTCTTCTTGTTCTGCTGCTTTATCATGCGCTGTATGAGCTGGCTGGACTCGTACCAGAACTCATAGTTGCCCACATACATCTTTATCTTGTTGTAGTCGATATCAACGATGTGGGTGCAGACGTTGTTGAGGAAGTGACGGTCATGGGATACTACGATCACCGTACCGAAGTACTCCGAAAGGAACTCCTCCAGCCAGCGTACCGCGTCGATATCAAGGTGGTTGGTAGGCTCGTCAAGAAGGATAATATCGGGGTTGCCGAAAAGCGCCTGTGCCAGCAGCACCTTTACCTTCTCGTTACCGGAAAGTGTGGACATCTGGGAATAGAGGATATCCTCGGAAAGTCCCAGTCCCTGAATGAGCTTTGAGGCGTCGGACTCCGCCTCCCAGCCGTTGAGCTCGGCAAATTCACCCTCCAGCTCGGAAGCCTTAACGCCGTCCTCCTCGGAGAAATCCTCCTTGGCATAGAGGGCATCCTTTTCCTGCATTATCTCGTAAAGACGGGCGTTGCCCATAATTACGGTGTCGAGGACAGTGTACTCGTCGTATGCGAAGTGGTCCTGCTTGAGAACACTGAGGCGCTCCTCCTTGGGCATTACCACCTCACCCGAGGCAGGCTCAAGGTCTCCGCAGAGGACGCGGAGAAATGTGGACTTGCCTGCGCCGTTTGCGCCGATGACACCATAGCAGTTGCCGTTTGTGAATTTAAGGTTTACGTTTTTGAAAAGCGTCGAGCCGCCGAACTGGACGCTGACATTGCTGACTGTTATCATAGTACCTCCGTAAGTTCTGATAAGACAGAAATAAAGCCCTCCCGCTCGGAGAGGGCTTTAGTGCTTTATCTTTGATTAATACATACCGCCTGCGGGCATTGCGGGTGCTGCGGGAGCATCCTCCTTGATGTCTGCTACAAGGCTCTCTGTGGTCAGTACCATAGATGCAACGGAAGCAGCGTTCTGGAGTGCGCTTCTTGTTACCTTGGTAGGATCAACGATTCCTGCGGGGATCATGTCTGTGTATACCTCGTTGTATGCGTCGAAGCCGTAGCCTACCTTGCGTGAACGAACGATCTTGTCAACGATAACGCTGCCCTCAAGACCTGCGTTCTCAGCGATCTGACGAACAGGAGCCTCAAGTGCCTTGAGGATTATCTTTGCACCTGTCTTCTCGTCGCCCTCAAGTGTGGGGATGAGCTTGTTTACTGCGGGCATAGCGTTTACGAATGCTGTACCGCCGCCTGCTACGATACCCTCCTCAACAGCTGCCTTTGTAGCTGCAAGAGCATCCTCGATACGGAGCTTCTTTTCCTTCATCTCGATCTCAGTAGCTGCGCCGACCTTGATAACTGCAACGCCGCCTGCAAGCTTTGCAAGTCTCTCCTGAAGCTTCTCACGGTCGAAGTCAGATGTTGTGTTCTCGATAGCGTTTCTGATCTGGGAAACTCTTGACTGGATAGCCTTCTTGTCGCCTGCACCGTCAACGATGATGGTGTTCTCCTTCTGGATAACAACCTGCTTAGCCTGACCGAGCTGGTCGATAGTGGTCTCTGAAAGCTCAAGACCAAGCTCTGAAGAAATAACCTCGCCGCCTGTGAGAACAGCGATATCCTTCAGCATCTCCTTACGTCTGTCGCCGAAGCCGGGAGCCTTTACTGCTGCAACCTTGAATGTGCCGCGGAGGTTGTTGAGAATGATAGTTGTAAGAGCCTCGCCCTCAACGTCCTCAGCTATGATAACGAGCTTCTTGCCCATCTTCACGATCTGCTCGAGAAGGGGAAGGATCTCCTGAATTGAAGATATCTTCTTATCTGTGATAAGAACGAAAGCGTCATCATAAACAGCTTCCATCTTGTCTGTATCTGTAACCATGTAGGGTGAGATGTAGCCTCTGTCGAACTGCATACCCTCTACTACCTCGCTGTAGGTCTCGGCAGTCTTGCTCTCCTCGATGGTGATAACGCCGTCAGCAGTTACCTTCTCCATAGCCTCTGCAATGAGCTTGCCCACGTTCTCGTCAGCTGATGAAACTGTACCTACTCTTGCGATGTCATCGCTGCCCTGAACAGCCTTTGAGTTGTCAACGATAGCCTTTACAGCAGCGTCAACAGCCTTTGCGATACCCTTCTTGAGTACCATGGGGTTAGCACCTGCTGCGATGTTCTTCATACCCTCGCGAACGATGGTCTGTGCGAGAAGTGTAGCTGTTGTTGTACCGTCACCTGCTGCATCGTTGGTCTTTGTAGCAACTTCCTTGACCAGCTGAGCGCCCATGTTCTCGAAAGCGTCCTCAAGCTCGATGTCCTTGGCGATAGTAACACCGTCGTTTGTGATAAGGGGAGCGCCGAACTTCTTGTCAAGAACTACGTTCCTGCCCTTGGGTCCCATTGTTATTCTTACTGTGTCGGCAAGCTTGTCGATACCTGCCTGAAGTGACTTTCTTGCGTCTTCGCCGTACTTTATATCCTTAGCCATGATAAATTACTCCTTTATTTCAATTCATAATTCATAATTCATAATGCATAATTAATTGTGTCTGCTTATCAGCAGCCATATTCTGATCATCGGCTTCAGCCGATACTGCCATTATGAATTATGCATTCATAATTATGCATTATTTTACTGTTGCGAGGATGTCTTCCATCTTTACGATGATGTATTCCTCTCCCTCAAGCTTTACGTTTGTTCCCGAATACTTGGAGATGAGCACCTTGTCGCCCTTCTTTACCTCCATCTTTATGTCAGAAGTACCGGGTCCAACTTCAACGACCTCAGCTACCTCAGGCTTTTCCTTTGCCGATCCTGAGAGAATGATACCGCTCTTGGTAGTCTCCTCAGCCTCGACCATTTTTACTACAACTCTGTCCTGTAAAGGTTTGATAGTCATGATATATACCTCCTGATAATTAATTAGCAAGTTCATATTAGCACTCTTTCTCTCTGAGTGCTAATTATATTTTACCACCTTTTTACAATAAATCAAGCCTTTTCAGCAAGCTTTCACAATTTTTGGCACTGTGTACAAATCTGCGGCTATTTGGTGCAAATTTCTGTGCTGTAAGTCTCTTTTTTGCTGCCGAATTCCAGCATAAGCGCTACTGTCATTATAATGAGCATCACCGACGGTACGGGGCTGACAGAACGTGTGCTCTCCGCCTTTATGCTGCTGACTTCCGTTATCTCCCCCTCCATGAACAGCGGAAGCAGTCCCCGACAGATGATATAACTCAGCACAGCTGCCGCTGCTCTCATTATTATAAAGGGCACCAGCGACAGCTTTCCACGGGTCAGCGCAGCAAGCTGCATGAGTACACATATCCCGCCAAAGGCGGTAAGGCCGCTTATCAGGGGCAGCAGCAGCCAATCGCCGCGGGGAAAACCTGCCACATTGGTCACATCTAAGAACGCGGCGATCGGCGCCTCGGCGGTAATACCGCCGAGGAAGGGGAGCTTCCAAGGAAGCTCCCCTGCTGCTGCCCCGAAAGCTGCCGTGAGAAAATGAGCAGCTACGGAGAAAAACACTATCATGGCGCATATCTCTCCCATCGCCCTGCCGCTGCGAAGGACGCAGTCCGTGAGCATATCTGCCGATACGCTCACACGGCAGGGAGCGTGCTTCGCGGAAGCTGTCCTGCGGAGAAATGGCGCCATGAAAAGCGCAAGTAGCACATTTGCAGACACCGTCGATACCAGTATCAGCAGTCCTGCACAGCGGGAGCCGTAGAGCTGTCCCGAAATGCAGCCGAATATGAATGCAGGTCCTGCGCCGAAGCAAAGCCCCGACAGAAGCTCTGCCCGCCGCTTTGTAATGTGTCCCGAAATATACTCGCTGCACAGCATCTTCACCCCCACGGGATATCCTGCCACCATGCCGAATGTGAAAATGGGGAGCTCTCTCCCCTCCATGCCGAAGATCGCTCTGCCGAGCCGCCCCACACAGCGCGGAACTGCTGTCGTAAGTCCGCTGCTGACTATAAGTGCGGAGGCTGTCATCATAGCAAACAGCGAGGGTATGACTATATCAAGACATCGCCTGACACTGTCCCTGACCGCCGCGGAAGTTCCCGCGTTATCAAATAGACAAAGCAGGAAAAATACTGCCGCAGCCGCTATCCCCACCGCTTCACGGACCTTTGAAGCCGTTTTTCTCATAATCATCACCCCATTAATCATATTATTGGAAGTGAAAAAATATACAGGAGTGACGCTTATGTTTGAATGGCTGTCAGAGCTTGCCCGTGAGAAGCTGTACCTCAACACGGGTATGCACATATCGGGGAACAGCGAGCTTATCATCGACAACTGCCGCAGGATAGAGGAATGCAACGAGGTGTACATGAGATTGGTCTCGGGAGGCCTTACCGTTGACATCAGGGGAAACGGACTGAGAGCCTATGATTTCAGCACAGGCGGACTTGTTATCCGCGGCTGCATCGAGCAGATAGGTCTTACAGAAAGGAGGAGCCGCCGTGAAAATGAAACGACGTCTGAAAATAAACGTCAAGGGGAAAAAACTGTATAAGTTCATCAATGTGCTCCACGACAGCGGTGTAAGCTGTCGGCAGCAATACTGTAAGGGAGATATTTTCCGCGGAGACATACTCCACCGTGACCTGAAAACGGTCTCCGCACTGGCTGAAGAATGCGGTGTGGAGCTGAAAGCTACCGAATACGAAAGTCTCGGGGCGAAGTTTTTCCTCTACCGCAAGCGCCTCGGACTGCTCCTCGGCGCCGCTGCAGCCGCAGCGGCAGTGCTCTGGTCCTCCCAGACCATCGCGGTCATCGACATTCAGGGCAACTCAGCTGTCAGCGACGAGGTCATACTCTCCGCCCTTGATGAGCTTGACGTCAGGGAGGGAGCCTTTCTCCCACTCACCGACCTGCGCTCCTGCGAGAAAAAGCTTCCCTTCCTTGTGGAGGATATCGCGTGGGCAGGCATCCGCCGCAGCGGCAACAGGATAGAGATACAGATACGGGAAGCCGAACCGAAGCCGCCCATGCTCCGAACAAGGATACCTGCAAATATCTTCGCCTGCCGCGACGCCGAGATAACCGAGGTCTGCGTGCGAAGCGGACAGCTCCTCCACATCGTCGGGGACTATGTTCCCAAGGGCACAATGCTGGTCAGTGCCGTCAGGGAATTTGATAACGGCTGCCTTTCCGTCTACCACGCAATGGGAGAGATACGGGGAAAGTACTCCGAGGCTGTCAGATTTTCGGGAGCATTCCGCACAGAGGAGCTTTCCCCGACGGGCAATGTGTCAAAGGAGCGCTATCTGAAGCTGTTCGGGCTGAAGATACCCTTGTTTTTCGGCAAAACCGACTATAAGGTCTCCACAAGCGAGGTAACAAAAAAGCCGCTAATGCTGTTCGGCAGGGAGCTTCCCGTAGGCACTGAGCTGCGCACCGTCACAGAAACTGCTCCAACCCTCAGGGAGTACAATGAGGAAGAACTGCGCGGCAAGCTCATGGAGAGGGTATATCTGTACGAGAAGAACTTTCTCTCCGGGGATACGAAAATACTGAGCCGCGATATCAAGTCCTCCCGGAACAGCGATACCCTGACCCTTGAGGTCACCTATGAGCTTGAGGGAGTTATCTCCGAGGAGAGAGATGTATACATAAAATAATAGTATTTACGGCAAAAAACTATTGACATTGCTGCAAAAGTATGATACTATTGTGCTGACGGCTGAGCCGTTAATATAATCTTATGGAGGTCACATCATGCTAAAAGTCAAGAAACTCATCTGCTCCACCATCGCCGCAGCCGCTGTTTTTTCAGCAGTCGCAGCACCATCGACACTCATCTCATCCAACAGCAGCACACCACTCGTTAACTCCATAAACGCAGAGGCTTCTTCTGCTCTCGGCACTATCGAAGCACTGCAGAACGTCAACATCAGAACAGGCCCCTCTACCGGCTATCAGAAAGTAGGACTTCTCTGCGGAGGCAAGAGAGTCAGCTACTATGATATATGCGGAGACTGGGTCTCCATCAGTCCCACGGGCTGCCGCTGGGTATGCCTGTCCTACGTCAGAAGAGTCTGATCTTTCATACCGAAACATACAGCCACAGAGCAAAAGCCCTGTGGCTGTAAACTTTTTATGAACGATATATGCAATATATTGACAACGGGGATAACAGGGTGTAAAATATGATTAATGAGTATATTTAATATATACAATATTCACATCACAAAGGAGGTCTCGCTATGAAAAAAAGAGAACCAAGACCCACCGATGTTATCCCCGAAAAGATACATAAAAGGCTTCATCTGATATATTTTATCCTCAAATGCGTGATCGCCGCCACTGCCTTTCTGTTATTCTGGGGTACCATTGTGTTCGCATTTGAAAAGATAAGGGGCTACGATATTCCCAAATCCGCCACTGAGGACTCCCCTTTCCTCTTTCACCAGTACTGCGGCACCTTTTTCGTGGAGTTCGACCGTGACAACTCCTTTGCCTCAGACGCGGATTATTCCGCCTATCTGGACAGGATAAACGCTCCTGCGGAGCAAACTGCGGCACAAAAGGCACTGGGCTATCTGGGCATGGTGCCCTTCTTAGTGCTTATCGGCTGTCTGATACTGGCTCTGCGCAGCGGCGACAAAAAGCGCATTTTCTGCGGCAGGGCGTGGCGTTACTTCCTTTTCGGCGGCATATTGTACGCTGTCGGGAACCTGTACACCTATTGCAAAGTCAATATTTTCTCAAAAACCTCGGCTTTTGACGGCATGATCGGCGTTTTCACCGAGCGGCGGCATTATTTCCAGATATATGATGTTCTTGTCCTGCCCTTACTGATGATATGCGGAGCCTTCGTGCTGATAATGTACGAAAAGGTCCGCGAAAAGAAAGACTCCGCCAATACATCAAAGACGCTGAAAGCACTGTCGGCAGTTATCGCCGCCGCAGCCGCAGGCTTTATCCTGTGGAGACTTGGTGTCCGCACCTATGAGCTTATCCGCGTTATGAAGGGTGATGAGTACAGCGTGTGGCTGCCCTTTTCTATCATGGAAGATCCTTTAAGGTATATGTGCAGGCTGCCCTTTGAGGACGCTGTTTCGCCGCAGGCATACAGAAATGTGGTGCTGTTCCGCTATCTTCGCGACCTGCCAGTGTTCGCAATGACAGGCACGGCAGTATGGCAGTTTGTAAAAATGCTGCTCAACACCGCAAAGGGAGAGTTCAACACAAAGCGCAACAGGAAGCTTCTCCGCAATACCATGCTGCTGCTCATCGGTGCTTCACTTATCCTCAACATCGCAGGACTTTTTGAGACGGGACTTTTCAACAGGAGCTTCACCGGCATTTTCGGCAATACCACCTACACCATGGCACTGCGCGCCAAGACAGAGCCTGCTTTGTTCGCAATGCTGCTCTGGTTCTTCGGCACCTATTTGCAGGCTATCCCCGAGGAGGAGACTGCCGGCTGAAAATACAGTGTTTTTAAAAGTTTTTTAAAGACTTTCGCCGTTTTGCATGATATAATCATCCTATGAGGTGATCTTATGAAGAAATTTCTTAAAGCTCTGCTAAAGGTGCTCAAATGGGCAGGTGTTCTCCTGCTTTCACTGATAATCATCCTGCTGATCGTCCGTTTTTTCGGAAAGCTGCATTATAACAAAACGCCTGACGGCGGTATCAACGAAACAATGTACATAGATGTGAACGGGCAGGAGCAATGGCTCAATATTTACGGCGAGGATATAAACAATCCTGTCCTGCTCTATCTGCACGGCGGACCCGGCTGTTCCACCAGCTTTGCTGACTGGAAAGTGCTCCGCAAGCTCGCCGGGGACTATACCGTTGTAAACTGGGATCAGCGCAATTCGGGACTTACGAGGATACATGATCCGCAGGATACCGAGATCACTCCCGAGCTTATGCGGCAGGATATCGATGCTGTCACGGAATATATCCTTGACTATATGCATAGAGACAGTCTCACCATCATGGGGATGTCGTGGGGAACGAAATACGGTGCCGACCTTGCTGTACGCCATCCCGAAAAGGTGGATTGCCTTATCTGCCTTTCTCTGGCAACGGATGAATACGCGGATAACTATATAGATCAGGCGATCCTTGATTACACCGAGGGAAGGATAGACTTTCGCACGGCGATCGACACCTATGGTTATGAATTGTTCCTGTTCTATGACCCATACAAGGCAACGCAGGATATTGCCCTGCATAAGAAATTCTATGAGGGCAACAAGCTTGCTTGGCTGGAACTGACAGAGAATGACGAGGAATACCGCGCATTGCTGGACAACTACGATCCCCTCGCCTATGTTGAGTATTATCACGACCAGAGTAATAAAGAACTGGAAAAGAAAGCGATAGCAGCAGGCAGGATCGAAGAAAAGCTGGGAAAGCAATACGGCTATGACCTGTTCGGCGGATTGTTCGATGGCGCAGATATCTCTCCCGCCGCTGCAATATTTTTCAATCCATACTATTCCATAAGCGATTGGGCGCGGTTCAGATATTCCGGCTATGATGATGAAACAGGCGATCGTATCCTTTCGGATTTCTCAATGAGCGGGATCACGGAATTTGAAATGCCTTTCTATGTTTTGCAGGGAGACAAAGACAGTCACTGCGGCGCTGACAGGAAATACGTTGAACAGGTGAATGCCCCCGACAAGGCTTTCCGCACGGTCGAAGGCGGTCATGCGGCAACTATGACAAGATCGGAAGAACTTGCCGCATTTATACATGAGATCAGAGAAAAACAGGTCAGATGAACAGAAAGGGCTGCAATTGCAGCCCTTTCAGCGTTTACAAGTGAAAACAGGCTTAAAAATGCTGAATGATTTCTCCACAGTCCGCAGGAATATATATAATCCGACAAAATTTTCCTCCGCGCTCAAAACCTC
This sequence comes from Ruminococcus flavefaciens, assembly GCF_900116855.1. Lineage (GTDB taxonomy): Bacteria > Bacillota > Clostridia > Oscillospirales > Ruminococcaceae > Ruminococcus > Ruminococcus flavefaciens_R. The sequence continues at coordinate 50,587 of NZ_UETD01000011.1, read as the reverse complement.
TTGAAAACCGCTATTTTTAGTAGTATAATAGTAAACGCTGCGTTTATTTACAAGAGAAATCATGAGAAAAAGAGGTTAGAGAAATGGCTGAAAAAGCATTAAAACCAACTGAGGAAAAGCTGAAGCCAAAGCTTTTCTCGGTAATGAAGACCTACACCAAGGAACAGTTCATCAAGGACATCATTGCAGGTATCATCGTTGCTATCATCGCCCTGCCACTCTCAATAGCACTGGCACTTGCGTCGGGAGTGGGTCCCGAGCAGGGTCTGTACACCGCTATAATCGCAGGCTTCATCGTTTCATTCTTAGGCGGAAGCCGTGTGCAGATAGCAGGTCCTACGGCTGCATTCGCCACAACAGTTGCAGGCATAGTCGCCGCAGAGGGCATGGACGGTCTGGCTATATCCGCTATCATGGCAGGCATTATCCTCATCATCATGGGTCTGTGCCGCTTCGGAACTCTCATCAAGTATATCCCCGGAACTATCACCACGGGATTTACCTTCGGTATCGCCGTAACTATCCTCCTCGGACAGATAAAGGACTTCATGGGTCTCACTTTCAAGAACAAGCCCATTGAGACCATCGACAAGGTAAAGGAGATAGTCAACTGCATCGACACCATCAACTGGCAGGCGCTGCTGGTGGGTGTCATATCACTGGCGATACTCATTTTCTGGCCGAAAAAGCTGGAGAAGATACCTGCCTCACTTATCGCTGTTATCGTCGGTTCACTGCTGGTAAAGTTCAGCGGACTTGAGGTTAATACCATTGATTCTCTCTACGATATATCAAATTCTCTCCCCCGTCCCACAGTTCCCGATGTTACCTTCGCAAGGGTAAGGGCACTTCTCCCCAACGCATTCACCATAGCTGTACTGGCGGCTGTTGAGTCTCTGCTGTCCTGCGTTGTTGCCGACGGTATGATAGGCTCAAAGCACCGCTCAAATATGGAGCTGGTGGCACAGGGAGCTGCAAACATCGGCTCAGCATTCTTCGGCGGTATCCCTGCTACGGGAGCTATCGCCCGTACTGCCGCAAACGTTAAGAACGGCGGCCGTACACCTGTTGCAGGCATGGTACACTCAGTAGTCGTACTGGCTACACTGGTGGCACTGATGAAGTATGCAGGCTATATCCCAATGCCCACCATTGCTGCTATCCTCTTTGTGGTAGCTTATAATATGAGCGGCTGGAGAAACATAAGAAACACTGTCAAGACCGCTCCCAAGAGCGATATCGCCGTTCTTTTCGTAACACTGGTGCTGACAGTTATCTTCGACCTTGTTGTGGCTATCGGCGTGGGAATGGTAATGGCTGCACTCCTCTTTATGAAGCGTATGGCTGATGTTACCGAGGCTCACGCATGGGTGGATGTGGACGACGAGGACACCGACCCTGACAACATCCTCCTCAAGAAGATACCCCGGAATACCCGTGTATTCGAGATAAACGGTCCTATGTTCTTTGCTGCGTCGGACAAGTACAAATACGTCCTCAGCGATCAAAACATCGATGTTCTCTGTATAAGAATGAGAAATGTTCCCGCCATCGATGCTACGGGAGTCGAAGCCCTCATGCGTATCGTCAAGCGCTGCGACAGGCATAACGTCAAGGTGGTATTCTCCCACGTCAACGAGCAGCCCATGAAGGCTATGACCAAGGCTGGCTTCGTGGATAAAATAGGCAGGGAGAACTTCTGCGACCATATCGATACAGCTCTCCTCAGAGCAGAGGCTATCGAAAATGAAATAGCCGCAAAGAGAGCTTCATGATAAAAAAGGCGGATATGGGAGTTATCCAATATCCGTCTTTTCTTCACTTTGTCCACTTAATCTGCAAAAAATGAGTTGCTATTGTAAGATATGTATGGTATAATAGACACAGAGAATGGTCCTCAGTGTTCTGTTCTCGAGGGAGCGATGCTCTCCTGAAGCCTGCAAAGGCTTAAATAAATCATCCTCATTGTCCGATACCGGAGTTTCAGTGTTCTTCGGTGTCGGGATTTTTTTATATCCGCACAAAAAAGGTCAGCCGCAGAAATTCTCCCGCGCTGACCTCTTGATTTTAGTCCTCGACCTTGCCTGCCTTCAGACGGGCAAGATAGTCCTTTGTCTCGGCAGCAACAACTCCCGACAGACATATGAGCGCTATGATATTCGGAAGCGCCATGAGTCCGTTGAAGATATCCGCCAGATTCCATACAGCCTCTACCGTGAGATAGGGACCGATGAATACTGCAAGTATGTAAAGCCATCTGTATGCGATGGTTACCTTTTTCTTTGAGCCTGTCAGATAGGAAAGACAGCGCTCGGAATAGTAATTCCAGCCGAGTATGGTGGTAAAGGCAAATACCGCAAGACAAGCCATGAGTATGAAGGAGGATACCCTCTCGGGGAAAGGAAGTCCGTAATTGAAAGCGTCTGTGGTAATGGAAACGCCCTCCAGTCCCTTTTCGTGACTGCCTGCCATGACTATGGAAAGTCCTGTCATGGTGCAGACAAGGATAGTATCGATGAATGTGCCTGTCATGGTGACAAGTCCCTGTCTTGCAGGCTCGTTTGTCTTGGCAGCTGCCGCTGCGATAGGTGCAGAGCCCAGACCTGCCTCGTTGGAGAATATTCCCCTTGCAACGCCGTTTCTCATAGAGAGCATTATCACCGAACCCACTGCTCCTCCTGCTATGGGACGAAGTCCGAAGGCGCCCTTGACTATCTCTGCTACCGCTGTGGGTATCTCGGAAACATGACAGAAGATGATGATAAGACAGCAGGAAACGTATGCAACTATCATTGCAGGGACGATTATCTCGGATATCCTGGCGATACGCTTTATACCGCCTATGACGATGAGTGCCACCAGCAGAGTTATCAGTGCGCCTGCTATAATGGTGGTCCATGTCTGCTCCATGCCGAATATAGTCACAGTATGTGCCGACTTAGGGTCAAAGAAGTTGTTGGCAGCGGAGGTGATACCGTTTATCTGGGTTATGGTGCCTATGCCCATGAGTCCCGCACCCAGACCAAATACCGCAAAGGTTTTTCCCAGCCACTTCCAGCGCTTGCCCAGACCGTTCTCAATATAATAGAAGGGACCGCCAAGAATGTCGCCGTTTTCGTCCTTGACACGATACTTTACTGCAAGGAGTCCCTCGGCGTACTTTGTAGCCATTCCGAAGAAGGCAGCCACCTCCATCCAGAAAAGAGCGCCTGCGCCTCCTGCGGCGACTGCCGTAGCAACGCCGACGATATTGCCCGTGCCGACTGTTGCGGAAAGAGCGGTACACAGTGCCGAGAAGCTCGATACCTCGCCGCTTCCCGATTCCTCGTTCTTCACCATGAACTTCAGCGCCTTGCCCAGCTTCCTGATCTGAAGGAAGCCCAGTCTGACAGTAAGAAGAATACCACCGACGATTATCAGCACTATAAGCGGTATCCCCCATACATAGCTGTCTATTTCACTAATGATGTCATTGAATTTATCCATATGCAGCTCCTTGGTTGTTATTTTTTTCTCAATCTAAGAAATTATATCATATCCGCTCAGAAAAAGCAAGGGTACGGCGTTAAAATCCCTTTTTAATTACGCTCTGCCGAGAAACAGCCCCGACGGCATATTTCCATAAAATGATATGCAGAAAAATGACATATTGTTTTTTATATCGAAAAAACTTTCGGAACAGATAAATCTGCAATATAGCGGTATATCTTTTATATATGCCCAGTTCTGTAAAAAACGTGTTAATCTGAAAAATAATCGCTTTTTTGTTGACAAAGCAGGCGTTTTTGACTATAATGGACTTACCAACAAACCATCGGCGTTTAAGGAGGCATGGTCATTATGAGAATAAAAAGAATATTAACAGGAGTATTGGCGGGTGCTTTCCTGACCGCTGTGAGTGCGGTCTCAGCATCAGCCGCTTCGGAAACATCTGTCGGCAAACTGGGCGACCCCACTGGCGACGGACAGATTAACGCAGTTGACGCTTCTAATATACTGAGCATCTATGCAGGAGTATCCGTGGAAGCTGAGGAGCTGACCGAGGAGCTTATGGCTGCCTGCGATGTCAACAAAGACGGCAGCGTTAATGCTGTTGATGCATCACTTGTTCTGTCATACTACGCTTCACAGGCAACCGACGACGAGGACAAAGCTCTGGAGGAGTTCCTCATGGAGCTGCTTGATAACTTCGATATCGACTCCGAAGCATGGTCCAACGAGCCTGTTGATCCGCTGGAATGGCTCGATCTGTGGAAAAACGGCGATTACTCGGAATGGTTTGATAAGGACAATCCGTGGCTTGATCCCGAATTTGATCTTGATGAGAGCAGCCTGCCCGATGGCATTGACATCGAGGCTCTGCGCGAGCTCCGTGATGCAGCAGGCAAATTGAATCCGTGGGGACCTCTTGATCCATTGCTGGACCCCGATTATGACGGAGATATCGATGAGATAGCTGACAGGTTCAGAACATCATCCCCATGGGGAGTACTCCCTGACGGATATGCTTCATGGGCAGACTGGGCTGCAGCGAACCTTAACGTTTCAGACGATATATCCTAAGCAGAATAAACGAGCAGAAAAGCCCGCATCTGCGGGCTTTTTGAATAGATACCAAGTGTTGATATGTGCAGGCAGAGATGAGTCGGCAAATAATATGTATCAGGGACAGCTCTCGGCTCTGCACTCAGAGCCGCCATTTATGACGGCACACACAACAAGGAGGACATTAAAATGAACAGCAAAAGAATAACAGCAGCAGTTTTTGCATTTGTAGCAGCATTCAGCTGTATTGGTGCATTTAACGGAACAGGCGTCGCTATGGCTAATGCCGCAGAGGACTTCAGCTGGGAAATCAAGGAACCCGAGACCCTCACAGAGGGAGATTTTACATATGTGCAGTCCGGCAGGTTCTGGAACGTGCAGAAGTACAGCGGCAGCGACAAGAACGTTGTTATCCCCGAAAGGGTAAATGGCGTCACAGTACAAGGCATTGAAGCAAAAGCATTCAGCGGAAACAAGACTATCGAGTCCGTTGAGATACCTGCGGGACTTTACAGTGTAAACGGCTTTGACGGCTGTACTTCACTGAAGGAAATAAAGTTCCACGACTATGAGACAGAAAAGCTCATGATCGTAGGCGAGAATGCCTTCAAGGACTGCGTTTCGCTGGAGAGCGTTGCGTTTCCTTTCGGAACAGCTTCCATAAACAACGGCGCATTTGCAGGCTGCACTTCTCTCAGCACAGTTACCTTCCCCGAGCATTATGTGGATTTCGGCAAGCTGGCATTCAAGAACACTCCGTGGCTGGACTCGCTTCCGATGGACAACAATGGCTACAAGCTGTTCCGCGGAACAATTCTCAGCGGCTTCGGATATGTGACATCTATCCCGAGAAATGCAGAAAAGATAGGCAATGCAGCTTTCAGAGGTCAGAGCGGTCTTTATGAAATTCTCGTGCCTGCAAATATAAAGGAGATAGGCGATAACGCCTTCGTTGGCTGCAGTGATCTTAAAAAAATAGTCATTGCAAATCCCGATTGCAGAATAAAGTCAGGTCTCATAGCAAGCAACGGAGCTCCGTATATCAATGAGGATTATGATGTTTTCTCATACAGCTCGGTATTCAGCGGTACTATATGTGGATACAAGGGCTCTGACGCCGAGAAGTACGCAAAGAAGCACGATATAAAGTTTGAGGAGCTCAACGCCCTCGGTGACGTCAACGGCGACGGCAAGGTGGATTCCGTGGACGCTTCCGCTATACTCGGCAAGTACGCTAAGAATATGACCGAAGAAATGCATATCGTTGATGCCGCTGAGTATGCAGTTGAGGACGTAAACAACGACGGCACTATCGACTCTGTTGATGCTTCGTCCATTCTTTCCTACTATGCATATACCGCTTCCGGCGGAGATAAGACCATTAGAGACTTCCTTGCAAAATAACAAAAAAGCCCGCTTAAGAGTAGTACTTATATAGAAGTTTATATGTAATTATTGGGGGAAAAAACCTTTCTGAGGAAAGGTTCTTTTCCCCCAAGCCCCCTTTTTCCAAAGACTTTATAACTGAATTTAGCCCCAACAGGGCGCTTCACACAAGATGTGAAAATCAGTAATAATACTGAGAGCGCCCTGTTGGGGCTAAATTTAATGCTGAAAGTTTTAGGAAAGGAGTTTGAGGAAGAACCCTTTTTCAAAAGGGTTTTCCTCAATATCACTTGTAAAACTTCTATAAGAGTACCGCCCTTAAGCGGGCTTTTTTATGCGCTGCGACATAAGCTGCGAAAAATCGTGAGATATCACCGATATGTAATCATATGTCATAATTTTTTTACTTGACATATTTTACCATATGACTTATAATTAATGTAAACTCAATAACCGCCTTTTTGCGGTTATTGCCCCTGACTATGCTCAGGGAGCAGACATTGATCATTACAGCATCAACCTCAATACTATTACAGGAGGGATATCATGAAATGCAATAAATGCGGAAGCGAGATGCCCGATGACGCTCTGTTCTGTACCGAGTGCGGCTCCTCGCTTAAAGAAGAGGAAGCTCATGACGTATTCGTTGATAATGAGCCGACCTCTATACTGCCACACCTTGAGGAAGTCATCGCCGACAACGAGGAAACTCTCAGTCTCACTCAGGAGCAGGCGCAGCTTCTTGATGATGAACCCACGGAGATACTCAGCACAGCTGATACAGTTGTGATACCCGAGCCCTCACCTATTCCGCCTGCGGAGAATGTTTTCGATGAGCCTGCAAGCTTCCCGAAGCAGGAGGAGGCTCCCGAGCCGCCTGTGAACGGCGCTCCCGACAGTCTCAACGATAACAGCGACACCATGAAGATACCGATACAGAATGAGCCGTACAGCTCCTACAACGTACATACAAATCAGTTTTCGGGAAATAGCAGCGGTGCTCAGAGCGGCAGCTTTGCTCCGCCTCCTCTGATGCCGCAGGCACAGCATCCACAGGCTCCCGTACAGCCAACGCCTGCACCGTCACCTGCACCCGCTCCCATGCCTGCACAGTCCGAGTCAAAGCCCAAGGCTAAAGCCAAGGTCGGCGGCGGACGTATCTTCGCAGCTTCACTGGTGACTGTATTCACAATCATATTCCTGCTTCTGGTCAGTCTCCTCACCGCCGTAAAGGTAGGTGCAGACGGAAGCATCATCAGGCGCAGAGCGGAAAAGCTTGACGCTGACACCACTCTTACAGCAAAGTTCGACGGCAAGGAAATGTCAAAGACTCTGTATGATTCACTCGGCTTCAGGACAGCAACAAAGGGAGCTGCCGACGAGGCCGGCTTCAAGAGATTTATGCTGGCGTCGGATTTCCGCGAGTATGCAGGCGAAGTTGCAGAGGGCTATCTGGACTACATTATAGACGGCGACGGAAGTGACCCGTCCATAACCGCTGAGGACTTCGTCAACGACTTCATCAGAGGCAACAAGGACGCTTCCTCAAAGGAATTCGACTATGACCTTACCGAGTCGGATTACGACCTGCTTCAGAAAAATCTGGAAAAGGACAACTTCTCCGACACCATGAACGTTAAGGAGTGGAACAGAAAGCTTGGCTTTGATGTGGACAAGGTAAGCTATGCAACCTCTTTCATCACTATCGGCATCCTCGGAGCACTTTTCCTGCTGTTCCTTATCTGGATAGCAGCCATAGTGAGAAAGCGCGCAAGATTTGTCACAGGCTTCTACGGTACCATCTTCACATTTGTGGGACTCATCGTGTTCCTGACAGGACTTGCAATTGTCGTAGGCTCAGCCATAGGCTTCACATTCACACATAATGTATGCTTCTATCTGGCAGAGAGCCTGCTGCTGCCATTCTCGGTAATGCTCATTGCAATAGGTGCAGCGGAGCTCATCATCGGCTTCCTGTTCCGAAAGACAAAGAAGAGTCTTAAAAAGAAGGAAAGAAAAGCAGCCGCTGCATTAGCGACTGTTCAGTAAAAATATTCGCCCCGAAGCGATAATGTATCGCTTCGGGGCGTTTTGTTATCCCGTTAGTGTTACTGTGGGATACTGCCATTATGATTTACCTGCTGAGGTATTCTCTCAGAGCAGGGAGATTTGCTTTGGCGTCGTTATAGCCCATATGATAGAGATGTCCCAGCTTCTCCATATCGCCTTCAAGACGGCTTATGTCAATAGCCTCCGAGGGCGTTATGAGGAATATCCTGCCCTCGTCAGCCAGCTTCTCCAGCTCGTCGCACTGTCTGTTGTAGTCGGCGTTGCTGTTGATGAGCGCCTTTGCAAACTGCGAATAATTGCGGTATACTATATTCTCTGCGCGGAGCTGCCTTGTGCTGACGGGCTTTCTGAACTCCGCATATCTTGTCTTGATTACGATTATCTTGTCGAAGCCCTTGTCTATGGCAAACTGATATGGTATCTTGCAGCTGCATCCGCCGTCCAGATAGGGGGTGCCATTGATGATGACGGGCTTTGATACGAAAGGCATGGAAGCCGAGGCGCGGACTGCTCGGAGGGGCGGTATGCCCGAATTCTTTTCGAGATACTCGGTCCTGCCTGTTTTCAGATTTGTGACAACTATGTAGAACTGCCTTGACCTGTCCATGAAGCGCTTCTTGTCAAGGTGCGGAACTCTGTCCATATCGCCGAAAACAAAGTCGAAGCCGATAATGCCTTTGTTGCGGCGTATAGCCTTTGCGCCCACATAACGGCTGTCGTGGCGGTAGCGGAGATTTATCCTGCCCGAGCGTCCTATCTGTCCCGTGACGTAGTTGACGCCGTTGAGAGCGCCTGCGGAGACTCCCACGGTGCAGCGCATATTTATGTCCTCCTCCATGAGAGCATCGAGGACTCCCGAGGTGTACACTCCGCGGAATGCGCCGCCCTCCAGCACCATGCAGCCCTCTGTTATATTATCTGAGGCACTTCCCGAGGGAAGCGCACCTATGCCCGAATATACCTGAATTTTTTTCATGTTAGTTTCCTCGTTCCAAGTGTGATGATAATAATGACCCTTAGTCATTATATATTATAAACAAAGCCGCAGAAAAAGTCAAGCATTTGCGGATCATAGTTAGCGGGGAGCCCCCGCAGGCTGTTTCGCAGCAGAGCTGTCCGCAAGTCAGCTTTTGCTCCGCGGCTGTCGCCCTTTCCTCATTTTTATGTTATAAGCAGGGAGCCGCCGCCCCCTGTTTCGCGGCAGAGTTCTTATGCTGGGCAGCTTTTTCTCCGCGTATCTTGCTATTAATATAATTATATGCTATAAGCGGGGAGCCCCCGCAGGCTGTTTCGCGGCAGAGCTTTACAAAAAAGCACTTTATCCACGCGCATCTTGCTATTAATAAAATTATATGCTATAATTATGGGAGTTTCAGAATTAATTTCACGAGGTGCAATATGAGCAAGATATATATAGTAGAGGACGACAGGTCAATAAGAGAGGAGCTTGCGGAGCTACTGCGGAATTCGGGCTATGAGGCGGAGTGCCTTACGGACTTTGCCAACTCCCGTGCAGAGGTGCTGGGTGCAAACGCTGATCTCATCCTTATGGACATAAACATACCAAATCTCAACGGCGAGCAGCTGTTGAAGGAGATACGCAAGGAAACAGATACTCCCGTTATCATGGTCACCAGCAGGACCTCCGAGACCGACGAGGTGCTGTCCATGAGTTACGGCGCCGATGACTACATAACCAAGCCCTACAATCCCACCATACTCCTGCTTAGGATATCCGCAGTGCTTAAACGCTCCGCCGCCGCAGTCTCGGTGCAGACCTACAACGGCTTGCAGGTCAATGACGCAAAGGGAAGCCTTTCCGACGGCAGCCGCGAGATGACTCTGACCAAGAACGAGATGATAATTTTCCGCTTCATGCTGGACAGAAAGGGCTCCATCGTCACCCGTGACGAGCTTATGACGGCTCTCTGGGACAACGACGAATTCGTGAACGACAATGCTCTCACCGTCAACATAAGCCGACTCCGCTCAAAGCTTGCCGAGCTGGGCTGCGAAGACGCTATTGAGACCAGAAAGAAGCAGGGGTACATACTGAGATGAGACTTCGGGACTATCTTAAAGACAGGCTGTGGTTCTTCCTTATCGCAGCCATTTCACTGGGACTTATGCTGCTCTTTCTCACCGCATTCAGGGTCAGCGGTCAGCTTACCGCCACTATCTGCGTTATCTTCGGGCTGTTCCTCATTGCCGAGGAGACAGCGGGCTTTTTCAGGAAAAAGCGCTTTTACGACGATATGCAGGGCAAGCTTGACGGACTTGACAAGAAATACCTTATCCACGAAATGCTGAAACGTCCCGATTTTCTCGACGGACAGATAATGTACGACGGCTTCTGCATCGCAAACAAGTCCATGTGCGAGAACGTATCCGCGTACAAGCGGACTGCCGATGATTTCCGCGAGTTCATAGAGATGTGGGTACACGAGATAAAGCTTCCCGTGGCGAGCCTTCAGCTCATGGCGCACAATCACTGCGATGAGCTGGGGGAGAAGTTTCAGGAGCAGCTCAGCCGCATAGACGGCTATACCGATCAGGTGCTGTACTACGCACGCTCCGAGAACGCGGAAAAGGACTACATTATAAAAGAGACTGCGCTGAAGCGCACCGTGGCGAATGTGGCAATGAAAAACCGCGAGACCGCACAGCTCTGCGGAGCTTCCATAGAGACCGAGGGCCTTGGTCTGTCTGTTATGACCGACGGAAAGTGGCTGGAGTTCATACTGGGACAGCTCATGGCAAACAGCCTTAAATACACAGTTGAGGGCAGAGAGCCCGTTATAAGGATATCCGCCGAGGACCTCCCCGACAGAGTGCTCCTGCGCTTCCGCGATAACGGAACAGGCATATGCGAGGCTGACCTGCCGCGAATATTTGAAAAGAGCTTCACAGGCGAGAACGGACGCACTTATGCGAAGTCTACCGGTATGGGTCTCTACATCGTAAAGAACCTCTGCGACAGGCTGGGACACAGTATAACTGCCGCGTCGGAAAAGGACAAGTACACCGAATTCACCATTGCCTTTGCCAAAAACAAGTTCTACAAGATGGTATAAGTATACAGCGGACGCCCGATGGGCGTCCCTACTAATTACTGACGCAACCTTACAAAATTGTAATGTTGAGTAATATTGAACGCGCGACCTGAAATGTTTACGGGTGTATAATAAGATCATGGAAAGGGAAACAGAGCTCCCGAAGATAAATACCGAAAGGAAATGATCTTATGAAAAATCTTGCTTCAAAAATCATCAGAGTTCTTTTTATTGTCAGCAGTGTCTGCATAGTGCCCATCAGCGGCGTAGAATTATATGAGATATTCAGACCCAAGACCGCAGGCGACCCCCGCAATAATGTGGTAGACGCCATCTTCTGGGGCACATTTGCAGTTTATTACCTGTGCGCATGGTACATGGGAAGAAAAAAGAGAACAATTAATGCAGAATAAGGAGATACAGAAATGGCATTACTTAAATTACAGAACGTCGAGAAATACTACGGAAACAAGTCCAGCCTCACAAAAGCTGTTGACGATATCTCGTTCACAGTTGACAAGGGCGAGTTCACGGCTATAATGGGTGCTTCGGGAAGCGGCAAGACCACTCTGCTGAACTGCATCTCCACCATCGACCGCGTTACCGCAGGCAATATCTTCCTTGAGGATACCGACATCACAAAGCTCAAAGGCAAGGCGCTGAACAGGTTCCGCCGCGAGAAGCTGGGCTTCATCTTTCAGGACTTCAACCTTATGGACACTCTTACCGCTTATGAGAACATTGCACTCGCGCTCTCCATTCAGAAGCGCTCCGCAAAGGAGATCGACAAGCTGGTAAAGAGCGTTGCAGAGCAGCTTGGAATAACAGATGTGCTGAATAAATACCCATACCAGATGTCGGGCGGTCAGAAGCAGAGAGTTGCTTCCGCAAGAGCTATCGTCACAAACCCCAAGCTTGTCCTTGCAGATGAGCCTACGGGAGCTCTCGACTCAAAGTCGGCAAAAATGCTCCTTGAGCGCTTCGGCTACCTCAACCATGTGCACGATGCAACTATCATCATGGTAACTCATGACTCCTTCACAGCAAGCTACGCTTCCCGTGTGCTTTTCATCAAGGACGGAAAGGTGTTCAACGAGATAAACCGCGGAGGCGACAGCCGCAAGCAGTTCTTTGACAAGATAATCGACGTTGTTACTCTGCTCGGAGGTGACGTAAGCGATGCTCTTTAAGATATCACTTAGCAATATCCGCAAGAGCCTGAAGGACTACGCCGTGTATTTCTTCACCCTCGTTGTGGGAGTTGCGGTTTTCTATGTATTCAACGCCATCGAGACACAGACCGCTTTCCTCAGTGTATCCGAGGATCACAGGGAATTCATCAAGTTCCTCGTACAGGCAATATCCGCAGTAAGCGTCTTCGTAGCCATAGTGCTGGGACTCCTCATAGTCTACGCCAGCCGCTTCCTGATGAAGCGGAGGAATAAAGAATTTGCCCTGTATATGATGCTGGGCATGAGCAAATGGAAGATATCCGCACTTCTCCTCTGCGAGACCGTCATGATCGGTATAGGCTCCCTTTTTGTGGGACTCCTCATCGGCGTGGGACTTTCACAGGTCATGAGTGCAGTAGTCGCCAACCTCTTTGAAGCCGATATGACAGAATTCAGGTTCACTGTTTCCGGCTCATCTATCGCAAAGACTATAATTTACTTCAGCATCATGTATGCAGTAGTCATCATCAGAAGCGGTATCGTCATCGGAAAGTGCAGGCTCATAACTCTTATGCAGTCGGGCAGACGCTCCGAGAAGATAACCATGAAGAACCCGTGGCTCTGCGTAATAGTATTCCTTATCTCAGCCGCGGTTCTGGGCTATGCCTACTACATGGTGGGCTGGAACCAGATGGATCTCGGTCCCAAGAAGATACTTGCAGCCATCATTATGGGAGCAGTCTCCACATTCTTCATTTTCTGGTCAGTGGCAGGAATGCTCCTGAGAGTCATAATGTCCGTCAAGGGACTGTATCACCGCGGACTCAACAGCTTTACCTTCCGTCAGATAAGCAGCAAGGTCAACACCACAGTTGCTTCCATGACAGTTATCTGTCTCATGCTTTTCGTTACCATCTGCACACTTTCCTCTGCTTTCGTTATCAGAAACAACATGAACAAGCAGGTGGAGGAGAACTTCCCCGTGGACTTCTATGGTGAAATGACACATTATGATGCAGACGATAAGGAATGGAATAATCCTCAGTTTGCCGATCTTGAAAAGTACTACGAGATGAAGGGATTCAATATCGCAGATGATTTCAAGGAGCATTATATGTTCCACTCCTACTGCGACCCCGATTTCACTATATTTAGCTTCATTGGTGACAGAATGGACGAGTTTACTTCAGAAAATCAGTCCATAGGAGTAATGTCGGACTACCCGATTGAGATAGTAAAGCTCAGCGATTACAACGCGCTGGCAAAGTTCTACGGCAGAAAGCCTATGGAGCTGGGCGAGGACGAGTATGTAATAACCGCCACATTCAGCGGAATGGTATCGGTATATGACTGGCTCCTTGCCGACAAGCCCGAGATAACAGTATTCGGCAATACGCTGAAGCCTCGCTACGATAAGAGCTGTTACGAGATCATACGTCCCTCGATGCAGCCCCTGAATGCCGGTGTATTCATAGTTCCCGACAGCGTCGTTGACGAGAGCGGAGCAGCTACGGCTATGGTCATAGGAAATTATGACGCAAGCGATAAAGAAGCTATGGCAGAAGCTGAAAAGACAGCCCGCAAGCATTTTGAAGCTGCAAGAGATGAATTTTACAGCGATGGCGACGGCGGTCATTCAGAATACTATACAAGGATAGAGGCTGCCAACGATGCCATCGACCTCGGCGCACTTGTTACATTCCTCGGACTCTACATCGGCTTTATATTCCTTGTTTCCTGCGGAGCTATCCTCGCACTGAAGGAGCTCTCGGAAAGCTCGGACAGCGCTTCCAGATACACAATGCTGAGAAAGCTGGGTGTAGAGGAAAAGGAGATAACGGGGTCCGTATTCACACAGTCGGCAATATTCTTCGCGCTGCCCCTGCTGCTTGCCTGCCTCCACTCCTACTTCGGTATGAGACTGGCGAAGTTCATGCTTTCAATGCTGGTAAGCGGCGGAATATTCAAGTCCATGCTCTTTACCGCAGGAGTTGTGGTACTCATTTACGGCGGATACTTCCTGCTCACCTTCATCGGAAGCAGGGCAATTGTAAGAGAACAGAAGTAAGATAAGATATACAGTCCTTTGTAAAGCAAGTATGCCCCCGAGCACATAAAAACGCCCGGGGGCATTTTGTTTATGCTGCTCAGCTAAATCGGAATTTAACACCTTCGGTGTTAAATTCCGAAGCCCTTAGCCTTTAGCTTTTAGCCATTAGGAAGCGGCTTCGCCGCTTTATTATCTGGCGGCGGAACGCCGCCCCTACATCAGGCTAACGGCTAATGGCTATGGGCTAACGGCTTAAATCATAATCTAGCTTTGCTAAATTATGATTTAAGTGAATAGCTGTGGCGTTGCCCTCAGCTGTTTTGTATTGAAAAGGCGCCAAATTACGCCGACTTAACTCAGATTATTTAGATGAAGTTCCGAAATCTGCCGCCGCAGGCTTTACACCGCCGCATAAATGTGCTATGATATAGTCAGCATCTATGTAACATTACGAAAGTGAGGAACACACCAATGAAAAAGAATTTTTTCACAAGCATTCTGGCAGGTATTGCTGCCGTATCAATGATGGGCGCATTCGCAGGCTGCTCTGACCCCAACAAGGACTCTGAGTCTAAGAAGTCCGAAGCTGAGACCACCACAGCTGCGCAAGAGGCTGACACAACTGCTGCTGCCGACACCGAGAACAGCGATGCTGCTGCCGAGGATCAGTCACTCCAGAAGGTACTGGACGACAAGAAGCTGGTACTGGGTCTGGACGCAAGCTTCCCTCCCATGGGCTTCACTGACGAGAACAACGAGATAATCGGCTTTGATATCGACGTTGCACAGGAGGTCTGTGACAGAATGGGCATTGAGCTGGTAAAGACTCCCATCAACTGGGATACCAAGGAAGAGGACCTGAACGTGGGCAAGATCGACTGTATCTGGAACGGTATGTCCATCAATCCTGCAAGAGCAGAGGCTATGAACCTCTCAGAACCCTACATGAAGAACGAGATGATCTTCGTTGTTCCTGCTGACAGCGATATCAAGTCTATGGACGACCTTGCAGGCAAGACCATCGGCGTTCAGACAGGCTCTACCGCACAGGAGATACTTGAGGCTGCCGATCTCTATGCCGATATCACAGAGTCACCTCTCGAGGACAATGTAACCGCCCTCAACCAGATGGAGCTCGGCTTCTCCGACGCAGTATTCCTTGATTCGGTAGTTGCAAACTACCTTATCACTTCCCACAACAAGGACTACGTTATCCTTGACGGAAACCTTGAAGCTGAGGAGTACGCTATCGGCTTCAGAAAGAACGATCAGGCACTCCGCGATGAGGTGCAGAAGCAGCTCAGCGAGATGAAGGCTGACGGCAAGCTCGGAGAGATCTCCGAGAAGTGGTTCGGAAGCGACATCACAACAGTAAAGTAAAAAGCGATACGCCCCGCAGCTGCGGGGCGTTTTTCTGTACGGCACTTGCCTTTTTCAATATTCTGTGCTATAATAATAGTTGACCCTTTTCTTTCATTCGGAAACGGGAATTCTTACACTCAGATTGGAGCGATTTTTATGTCAAAAAGACCCTTTTACATCACTACGCCTATCTATTACCCATCGGGCAATCCCCACATAGGTCACTGCTATACAACAGTTGCCTGCGATTCCATCGCCCGTTATAAGCGAATGCAGGGCTATGACGTAATGTTCCTCACAGGCACTGACGAGCACGGTTTGAAAATAGAGCAGAAGGCTGCCGAGCAGGGTGTGACTCCCAAGGAGTACGTTGACGTTATCGTTGACAGGTTCAAGAGCCTGTGGAAATATATGAACATCTCCTACGACAGATATATCAGAACTACCGACGACTACCATGTGGAAGCCGTTCAGAAGATATTCAAGGCTCTCTACGACAAGGGCTATATCTACAAGGGCGAATACTCCGGCAAGTACTGTACTCCCTGTGAGAGCTTCTGGACAGACTCTCAGCTGGACGAAAACGGCTGCTGTCCCGAATGTCACAGACCCGTAAAGTACGCCAAGGAGGAGGCTTACTTCTTCAAGATGTCTCCCTTTGCAGAGCGCATTGAGAAGCTTCTCCTTGAGACAGATTATCTCCGCCCCAAGACAAGAGCTGTTGAGCTTGTAAACAACTTCATCAAGCCGGGTCTGGAGGACCTCTGCGTTTCAAGAACTACTTTCAAGTGGGGCGTACCTGTTACATTTGACGACAAGCACGTTGTATATGTATGGATAGACGCTCTTTCAAACTATATCACAGCTCTCGGCTATGAGAACTCCGCACACAATGACTTTGAGAAGTACTGGCCTGCTGATGTTCACATGGTTGCAAAGGACATCATGCGTTTCCACGCTATCATCTGGCCTGCAATGCTCATGGCACTTGACCTTCCCCTTCCCAAGCACCTTGCTGTTCACGGCTATATCACCATGCAGAGCAAGGGCGGCGAGAGCGTCAAGATGTCAAAATCCCTCGGCAATGTTGTTGACCCGTTCGTACTGGGCGAGCGTTACGGCTGTGACTCCATAAGATACCATATCCTCCGTGAGATGGCTCTGGGCGCAGACAGCCTTTTCTCCAACGAGATAATGATAAACCGCATAAACTCCGACCTTGCCAACGGCTTCGGCAACCTTGTTTCCCGTACAGTTGCAATGGTTGACAAGTACTTCGGCGGCACTATCCCCTCAGAGCGTGAGGGCGATGCCCTTGACGAGGAGTTCAAGGCTGTTGTAACAGGTCTCCTCCCCGAGGTGGACAAGTACATCGACGAGACCAAGCTGAAACAGGCTCTCGAGGAGATATTCAAGGTAGTTGACCGCGCTAACAAGTACATCGACGAGACCGAGCCGTGGAAGCTTGGCAAGGACGAGACAAAGAAGGCTCGTCTAGCATCGGTGCTCTATAACCTCCTTGAAGCTATCCGCGTAACATCTGCACTCCTTGCACCCTTCATGCCCACTGTTATGCCTAAGGTATGGGAGCAGATAGGCGCTTCCGCAGCTGATGTGGAGTACGAAAAGCTGGGCGTATTCGGCGTTCTTCCCGAGAACGTAACTGTTCACAAGGGCGAGATACTCTTCCCCAGAATAGATGTTGACAAGGAGATAGAGGAGCTCAACGCCATTCTTGCCAAGAACATGGCTGAGGCTCAGGCAAAGCTCTCCTCAGAGGAAAAGGGCGAGGCTGCTGCCGAGCCTGAGAAGATAGAGCTGAAGCCCGAGATAACCATTGACGACTTCGCCAAGGTGGAGATAAGAGTTGCCAAGGTAACTGCCTGCGAAAAGGTAAAGAAGTCCGACAAGCTCCTGTGCTTACAGCTTGACGACGGCATGGGCGGACGTCAGGTGGTATCGGGTATCGCGCAGTATTACGCTCCCGAGGACCTCATCGGAAAGAAGCTCCAGCTCATCGCTAACCTCAAGCCCGTAAAGCTCAGAGGTGTTGACAGCAACGGAATGATCTGCGCCGCAGATACTCCCGACGGTGTAAAGGTCATATTCGTTGACGACAGCATTCCCGTAGGTTCAAAGATCAGATAAATCAGAAAACGCCTCCGCAGGACCGACCGTAGTCCTGCGAAGGCGTTTTATTATGTCAGGCCGCCGACGTCAGACGGCATGACTGCGGTAAAAGGGCTGCTGCGCGAAGAATTTACTCCTCGCTGTTTTCTGTGTTATCTGTTTTTCCTTCCTTTTCTGTGTTTTCTGTTTCAGCTGCGTTTTTTCTCATTTCCTTCAGGTACGCGCTCAGCTTTTCACTGTCACTGCACCTGTATTTCAGCCCATAATCGGGAATTATCATCATTCCGTCAGTGGTAAGATACAGTATTCCCCTTCTGAGGTCCTTGAAAACGGGATACATGGTATTTGCACTACTGATGCCGGAAATATCCTTTTTCCACTCAGCATCCAACAGTATCTTTTTCAGTTCCTTTTCTCCCGTATCGAATGTATAATTTGCAAGTCCCGTGGTAACGCTGTTATCCCTGAGCATGAAGAACTGATCGCTGTCATCTTCATAGAGTATATGATCGATACAGTAGTCTGCAACATTATCATCATCTTCATAATCTGCAGCAGCTTCCGAGATAAGTTTCCTGATATGCTGATAGTCTTCCTTTTTCAAGAGATACATGAATGTTCTTTCTGCGGTATAGTCGCTTACCATGCACTTGCCGTCAGACCAGAATCCGATGCTGCAGCTGTCGAAATTTAAAGACGTATCATATATATCAAAGCCGCCGACAGCTGAATTGAGCAGTTCTCTCCATTCAAAGCCTGCCAAAGCATCATATATTTCCTTTTTCTCGTCTTCGTCCAGCAATACTGCCTTTTCCTGCTCAATATAAACAGCACCGCCCCTGCGTTCCATGACCGAGGTGACAGCCAGCCATGTATCGTTCTCATCGTATTTTATGGGACAGTCAGCGTCAACGCCCTTGTCCACCGTTCTCCTCATGTAGGGATATTCTTCTGCTGCATAGCTGTAATATGACATCTTTCCGTCAGCTTCAACGGAAGCCATGCCGTTGTCGCCAAGTATGATCTCGTATTTTTTGCCCTCTGACTCAAAGTCAAGGGTTATGGTGTCACTGCTGTCCTTTACGCCGTCGGTATCGCGCTCGTTCCACTGGATATTATTTATATTGCTTGCAAGAGCGATAGCTTCCGTATTGCTGAGACCGCCGTCATAGTCGTCCACACGGAGCTGTGCTCTGAAAAGCTCAGCTTTTATGCCGAACTGATCGAGGGATCCCAGATCATAATCTTTGAAGATGATATCTCTCATCTTTTCAAATGTATCCTCGGGGATCTTGTAGTATTCCCTGTAAACATCATCCTGTATATATATGATCTCGATTATGCCGTTATCATAGAAATCCGCAAAAAAATAATCTGTGTGGAAATCCATTACCTCTCCCGAGCCTTTGACTATGGGTTCCAGTGTATCCAGCTTTTCAAAGTCGGTTATGGAAAACAGCGAGATGAGCTGCTCGCCCATTTCCTCGGTGGCAACTGTTACAGGAGCTGAACCCATATAGTTATCGCACTGATAATTGACCACCAGACCGTGAAGGTCTACCGTACCGAAAGGAAAGGCAAAGGACTTTTCATCGTAATAGGAGCTGTCCTCGTTGGTGGTGGTGCTGAGGAAGGTATCCTTATTGCGGTAAAGTACAGTTCCGCCTGCTCCGCCTATGAGCAGTACAGCTGCAGCAGCTATTGCAAGTCCCTTATGGCTCCTTCGCGGTGAAATAACATCGACGTGGGTGACCTCGTCTGTATATTCATCTGCCTCAGCTCTCTCTGCCGACAGCTTTTTCTCCATCTCCTCGCAGAATGAACTGCCGAGCCGAAGCTCATTCAGAGCGTCTTGATAATCTTTTCTCTGCATATCTCATCCTCCCTTTCAAGCTCCGTCCTGAGCCTGTCACGTCCGCGCCTCAGCAGCGAGCCCACCGTGTTCTCGTTCTTTCCCAGTATCTCGGCTATCTCCTTTATGCTGTACCCCTCATAATAGTGCAGGAATATGACCTCGGCATATTTCTTGGGCAGAGCCGATATCTCCTCGCGGAGCTCCCTGCCCTCGGTGCTTATCTCGCATATAGCCTCTGAGTGCTCCAGCTCGTCCAGTGAGCAGGTGCGGCTGAAACGGAAGCTCCTTCGGAGGTTCTTGCATTTGTTGATGGTCACTCTGAGAAGCCATGCCTTGAGGTGTTCGTCGTCGTTGAATGAACGCGGTTTTGTATGTAATGAAAGGAATACGTCCTGAACTATGTCCTCTGCCTCGGCATAGCTGCCGCTTATGGCAAAGGCTGCGCGCAGGACAGTGTTTCCGTATTTTCTGAAAGCGTATAATGCAGTACTGTCATTATTCATTGAGGTGACCCCCTTTCATTAATAACACACCTGACACACGGAAAAATGTGCAGCGAAAAAAAGTTTTTTGAAAAATCGAGAGCCGTCAGCCTTTTCGCCGCCGACGGCTCGTTTTTTATATAAGTTTTTCGGCAAGCTTTGCGGCACAGCGGACACAGTCGTCACAGCTGCACAGCATCTTCCCTGTCTTTATGCCCTTTAGCTCGCCGCAGTCCGTACTGCCGCAGGCTGCTCTGAAGCTGCCGTGGAGTGCTTTTGCGTCGGCAAGAACGGGGCTTCCGCCGAATTTTTTCAGTCCCAGTATCAGCTGTGCGGCACAGAGGGCTCCGCAGGTGGCATCAAAGGCACCCATGCCGCAGCCGAATGCCGCTCCCATAGCTCTCAGTGTATCCTCGTCCCTGCCAAGCTCGTCCGCAAAGGCAAGGAGCACCGCCTGACAGCAGTTGCTGCCGCTGTGTTTTATCTCTACTGCTCTCTCAGCTCTGTCCATGGTCCACCTCAGTGCTCTCCGCAGCTGTGGCTGCCGCAGGAATGTCCGCTGCCGTGACCGTGGTGGTCGCAGGTGGCATTGGTTATCTGTAAAAGGCTTCCGCTGATAAGCATTTTCACCGCAGCATCAGCGCTGCCGCTATTGCCTGCATAGAGCTTTATGCCTGCCTCCGCCATAGCCATCTGTGCGCCGCCTCCTATGCCGCCGCAGATGAGCACATCCGCTCCTGCATTTTTCAGGAAGCCTGCAAGGGCACCGTGACCTGCGCCATTGGTGTCGACCACCTGACGGGAGACTATCTCTCCGTTTTCGATATCATACAGTGCGAACTGCGCACAATGTCCGAAATGCTGGAATATCTGTCCGTTTTCATATGTAACTGCTACTCTCATGGTATTACGTCCTTTCTTTTTGCGTCCGCCGATATTATCGGCATATTTGCATAAAGTATACCACTGTTTACGGTATATGTCAAGTCCGCGGAGTATGTACTGCGGCTAACCGTGTTTGACTTCACCGCAGCCCTGTGCTATACTTATTTTAAAGGAGGCGATAGCCATGACAAAAATTGACCTTATAACGGGCATTCTGGGCTCGGGAAAGACCACTTTCCTGCTGAAGTACGCCCGTCACCTCATTGACAGCAGTCAGAGGATAGCCATTCTCGAAAACGACTTCGGCGCTGTCAATATAGATATGATGATACTTCAGGAGCTGAAATGTGACAGCTGTCAGCTGGAAATGATAGCAGGCGGCTGCGATGCGGACTGCCACAGGCGCAGATTCAAAACTCAGCTCATCTCCCTCGGTATGCAGCACGTTGACCGCGTTATCGTTGAGCCCTCGGGTATTTTCGATATGGACGAGTTTTTCGATATCCTTCACGACTCTCCTCTGGACAGGTGGTTCGAGATAGGAAACGTCCTCACGGTGGTTGACGCTGAGATGGAGGAGCAGCTCTCGCCCCAGATGGAGTACCTGCTGGGCTCCGAGGCTGCCTGCTGCGGTAAGCTGGTGCTGAGCAAGCTGAACCGCATAAAAAACGAGACCGTGCAGCAGGTCTCGCAGAGGATACTCGCCCACATAAACCGCTCCCTTGAGGATATTCGCTGCGACCGCAGATTTACTGAGCGTGACCTTATCGCAAAGGACTGGGACAGCTTCACCGATGAGGACTATCGGCTGTTCAGCTGTGCAGGTTACCGCGGCTCCAGCTATGTGAAGAAATTCAGTCCCGAGGATATAGAGAGCTCCGTTCACTACTTCATGCACGTTGCCATACCGCAGGACAGTATAGAAGGGCTTATCGGCAGCATCTTCAGCGACGAGAGCTGCGGAAGGATATTCCGCATAAAGGGCTCACTGCCCATAGAGGGTGGCTGGCTGAAGATAAATGCCACAAGGGAAAAGACCGAGACCGCTCCCGTGGCGGAGGGGCAGCCCGTGCTCATAGTCATCGGCGACAATGTGTCCCGTCAGAGGATAGACGAGTACCTGACCGCGCTGAATACAGACCCCGAGTATGTTTCAATATAAAAAAGAGCCACAACAGTTCCCTTCCCCATGATGGGAGCTGCTGCGGCTCATATTATTATGTATCAGTTCCCTTTAACGGGGCTTTTTATCTTAGTCCTCTTTTCTGGAACGTCTTGCAAGAACTGCGCCGATACCGAATGCAAATGCTGTGATAACGTAAGCTGTGATAGGTGTAGTGTCGCCTGTCTTGGGTGAGTTGGAGGAGTTTGCTGTGGTCTTTGCTGCGGTAGTTGTTGATGTAACTGTTGAAGTAGTTGTTGTAGTTGTTGATGTGGTGGAAGCAGCCTTTACGCTGACATTTATCTCCTTTGTGAAGCCGTTTGAGCTTGTAACAGTGATAGTTGCATTGCCTGCTCCTACTGCCTTTACAGCGCCGTTTGCATCAACTGTTGCCACGTTCTCGTCGCTGCTGGAGAATGTTACTGTCATATTGTCGGTAGTATTCTCGGGGTCCTTTGTAACAGTGATCTTTGCTGTATCGTCTACTGAAAGCTCTGCTGCATCGATGGAAGCGTTGATGCCTGTCATGGCAACTCTCTCGGAATCGGGAACTGTAACGTCCTCGTTCTTCTTTGCTGTCCATGTAGCGTCTTCATTTCCGTCGCCGTCATTGTCTACGCTGAGTACTGTTGTGTCTTCGTTGTTTGCCTTTGTCTTGATGACTGTCTTGTCTGTGATGGGTACATTCTCGAATGTACGCTCGTCAATGAGTTCGTCGTTTGCTGTGTAGTGACGGATAGTGTAGTTCATTGTGCCTGTGCCTGTACCTGTAAGGTTAACGTCGAGGTTTGTATCCTCGTCCATGCAGATCATCTTGATATCGTTGTCCACGCCGATGAGGTCAAGACGTCCGAATGAAGCGCTGAATGACTCTGAGCCCTTTACGGAGCTGAGTGAGCCGTTTCCGTCAGAGATCTCTACGTCAACGGGGCAGGCGATCCTGATTACTGTGTAGGGTGTAAGTGAAGGAGCAACAGGCTGTACCTGAGGTACATTACTGCTGAGAACTCCCACGATCCATGAGATAACGCCGCTGTTTTTAAGCATTCCGATATGTGTATCCGAAACGGGATATACATTTGAAGCTGATGCATCGATCTGTCCCATCATGGTAGCTGATGTATAGGGCACCTGATTATCGCCGTTATTAGTATAGATAACATCATAACAGAACGGGTCGCCATCCACATCGTTAGCAAATACAGCTTCTTTAACAGTCTTCTTTTCCTGACCGACTACAAAATATGCGTTGTCATAATCAAGTAAAGCATTATATCCGTTCGCTGTACGCAGAGAATTCTGGAAAGTTATGGCATTTGTTGTAGCTGTAGTGCCAAAGATATTATTAAGAGTGTCGGTATATTCCTGATATGACATATCAAATGAAGGTGTGGGAGAAAGCAGATCAGGATTATTTCTCTGCATAGGATATGTCTGGCAGTATCTCTCTGTAGGTGTAAGCTCTGCAACGCCGTCAAATGAGCGCTTTGTATCACTGTCAAGACCCTTGAGTACCAGTCCCTGATCAAGGAACCAGTCATTAAGAACTACTGAAGTATCTATAGCCTCAAGGAGATGAGGTGCGCCTTCATAGGGTGTTCCGCAGGTAATGATCTTTTCTGTCTTGCTGTCACCATATATGGTAAGGTACTTGGAAGTTACCAGTCCGCCCATTGAATGAGCAACTATGTCTACCTTAGGGCAGTTTGTCTTTGCGCTTACAGCATTGATAAATTCATTAAGGGATTCTGCGCTTATATTATTGCTCTTTCTCCAGTCATAATTAAAGACATAAACGCCTCTGTTGCCCATATTCTCACATAATTCGTTTATGAGATCCTTCATGGTCTTGTTTGCTCCTACCTCTCGGTCACCTTCATCAGTAATTGCATTCTGATCTATGGGCTCGCCAGTGCTATCATAATTATGAACATAAAGGGTCTTATCCTTATTTATTTTATCTTTCAGCCCCGTTGAAGTAAGCGTAGGCTCCCAGACCATATCTGTGCAGTCTGAATCCGAATAGAGTCTGCTTCCCATGATACCGGGAATGAGAACTATGGGGTAATTATCGTTTGTAAGCACCGTCTGAGCCACATTGCCGAATTCAAAAAGGAGCTGATCGGGATCGGTAACGTTATATGCCTGTGAAGCCGAGCTTGCCAGATCCGCCATAAGGCGTGTGCCGAAATCAAGCTTCTTACCGCTGAGGCTGTGGAAAAATCCGAGAGTATAGATATTGTAGTTTTCCTTCAGTCCCGTTGCTATATCATAAGCTGCATTTGCATAGCTGTAACAGTAGCTGTCATCGGAAGAAGTATAGCGGCCCGTTGTTGATCTTGAGCCGTCCTCGGGAAGTCCGTCGGAACAGAATACTATGTTCCTTATGTTGGAAGCGTCAACGTCCGCAAGGAGAGAGCCTGCTGTGTTAAGTGCATCACTGTAGTTTGTTCCGCCGCTTGCATTGAGGGCTGCGATATCACTTGATATCGTGTCGATATCGGTGGTAAAAGGTGTTACTACATTTGATCTTGTGTTAAGAGTTACAAGAGCAACATAATTGTTACCCCCTGCATTAAGGATATCGGTACAGAATTTCTCTGCTGCCTCGCGCTCCTTAATCATAGGTGTACCTCTCATACTTCCCGATGTATCGAGAACGAGCACCGTATAGCGGTCAGGGTCTGCTGCGTTTACCTCTGTCTCGGGAAGCTTCGGGATCATAGTGAATGCCATTATCCCTGCTGCCGCTGTTGACAGAAGTCTGAGGAATTTCTTCATCATCATATCATTTCCCTTCAAATAAAATAATTATTACAGATCCGCATTCACGGATCGAGTAATCCAATAAGGACCACAGAGCTTACAAGCCCTAATACGGAGCAGACAGGCAGGAGTATCTTATCTTTCCATGTCCACGATCCAAAGAGCTTCTTTCCGATGATAAATGCTGCTATCTCAACGACTATCATTATTATCATCGGAGCAAAGAACGCAACTTTTTCAAGGACCGCGGTCTTTCCCACAGTTTCCTCCATAAGTCTTGATTCATCCATCAGCCACATATACACAAATCTGAGTGTAACAAATCCCATTGCAAAATAGAGCAGGTATGTCGAAGCAAAAAACATTACTTTTCTCATTTCACGCCCCCCTTGGATGTGTTGGCAATAAAGTAAACTACTTGCCGATTTTTCGACATATATCATATTATATCACGCAATTTTCACATTGTCAACACATTAATCATTTATGATTTGATTTTTGTATTATACCACAAGTATTTGCGAATTATATTACTTCATATAGTGCTATATCAATAATCAATGTCCCTTTTCCGACAGCAGTAAGACTTTGCCGTATAAAAGACAAAAATGGAAAGAGCTGTGTCCGCCTAAAGAACACAGCCCTTCCCACTTTACAAGGATATATTCAGTAATCCCGTATCACCGGGAATTACTTGCCTGATATGATGAGCTTTCTCATCGATACCATGTCAAAGACGTCTATTTCACCGTCTTCGATCAGGTCTCCTGCCTGCCAGTCAATCAGGTCATTCCTGCCGAGGAGGAAACCCTGAAGCATTACAAGGTCGGCAACATTGAACTGCTTATCCGCATTCACATCGCCTCTGAGCTTTGCGGATACGGGATCGGTATCGTCTGCTTCTTCTCTGCCCGAATAGGTAACAGAGGGCTCTGCAGTGTCCTTATAGTAGAAGTTCATATAGTCCACAGCACCCTTGAAGTAAGCATCTCCGCCCCTGCCTATGTAGCAGTCGTCCCTGTCCGCTGCGCTGAATACATCAGCAGGGGTAAGGGACATATCTTTGCTGTCTGCCTGTACGCCGTTTATTATGAGAGAGCCTTTTCCGCCCGAGATACGGACGGTCACCTTGCTCCACTCGCCTTTTGTCAGTGCCGATGAAGCCGTGAGCTTCTCGGTCTTTGTTCCGTCAGTGATGACGAGCTCAGCCCTGCCCTCACTATTTGAAGGAGAAAAGCTCATATAAGCCTTGTCGTCTCCGAAGCGGAAGATATCCTGCGCGGATTTTCCGCCTTTCCAGAGCGCTCCGAAGCTTATCTGGAGGTCTCTTGCCCTGACTGCCGAATCATCAAGTATAACATAGTCGTCCTCGCCGTCAAAGCTGAGAACGCCCTTTGCGGATGTTCTTTCGGACTCCCACTGCGCACCGCTTATGAGCGCGTCCGTAGCGGCATATTTATCCTTAGCCCACACCTTGGACTCGTCTGTAAATTCATATGCGGCGGTATAGCCGTCCTCGGTCCTGTGACCGCCGTTGTCGTCCAGCCAGCCGTAGTTGACGCCGCTGTTCTTCGACTGATCGTTGCAGAAGTCACCGTCGAGGATAGCTGTGCCCGTGTAGGAAGCCGTTCCGTAGACATAAGCCATACCCTTTGCCACAGCATCATCGCCTATGGTCACAGCATCGGCAAGATATGCCTTCTGGAGCACCTTTGCATTGCCCGAGACCTTGCAGGAATTGAACACAACGGCACTGTCGCCTATTACAGCATTGCCGCTGAGGGTAACTGTTCCCGATTTCCAGCCGTTGTCATAGACCCAGCCGCCTCCGTCAACTATGGCGTGACCGCATATAATGGCATTATCGGAAGCTGTCACCTGATTTGCGACTATGGCGTGGTCCTCAACGCGGACATTGCCTTTCAGCACCGCATTTCCCAGTACCATGGCATCGGGTCCCACATATACGGAGCTGTCCACCTTGGCGGAGTCCGCTACCCAGCCGCCTCCGTTGGGGTGAGCGTGTCCCCTGCCCTTCTGATACCTTGTGGAATAGTCGATATCAGCGCCGTTCACAGTGATCTCATAGGGGTATCTTCTGCGCTCGTCACCGTTTTTGTATGTGGAAACGTCGTCCTTATGGAAGGCGTTGCACTTGTAGAGAGTCTTGGGCATTGCCGTTACCGTAAGGTAAGCGGAAGCCGCTCCCTGTGCGGAAGCTGTCATGGACTCGCCGTCACCGAACAGATCGGAGTAGGTCTCTTTGCCGTTTCCGTCAACAGTTACGATACAAGCCTTCCAGCCTGCATTGCCGTCGTCGGAGAGTCCGCGGAAGCTGACGGAAATATCGCCGCCTGTCAGCTTCAGAGGGATGATATTTATGCCCGCCTGCATGGGCGCCTCCTCCTCGGGAACGCGGTAAACTCCGCCGCCCTGCCCGTCGGGAAGAGTATAGACAAGATTTCTGTAGAAAGGCTGGGAGTTCAGCTTATCATTGAACTCCTTCTGATAGGCTTCCTTTGCGCCGAAATCAAAGGTAGCCATGCGCTTTGCGTAGTGTCCGAAAATGGTCTGTGCATCGGTGCCGAAAAGCCTTGTGATGGTATCAAAGGGATATTCCCCCGGCTTTGCTTCGGAAATAATGCGCTTGACGCTGTTTATTCCCAGTCCCTCGATGTTGTCGGGATTATAGGAGATATACACAAGGAAGGGCCATACCTCATAGTAGTTCCTTCCGTGAGGGAGAGTAAGGCTCAGATTGCGTATATACGGCTCGAACCAGCAGGTCTTTACGTCGCCTGTGTAGTAATCGCTGGCAAGATACATCTCGCGGAACCAGTTTGCGAGGGGCTCCCACCATGCGCCTGTGATATCCTGTCCCTCCCATGCCTTCTGGTGCATGGTGACAACATGACCGAATTCGTGTGCTATGGTCAGGTCGTCAAGCATTGCCTCGGGGCTGATTATCTCTATGCCGTAGCCGTCCTCAGCGCTCATGAACGCCCAGCCGTCGGGGTACTGGTCAAGTCCCGTATAGGTCAGGTACACATTTGTCTTGTACTTCTGTGTGCTCCTGCCGTTGACGTCAACGTTCATATTCTCCATGCCGAGAAATTCGCCGTAGCATTTCCAGAGCTTCTCGTAATCCTCCAGATTACGCTTGAGAAAGGCGTCGTTGACCTTTCCCGTGGTGTCATTGTTGCCGTAGAAAATTACAAAGTGTTCTGATTCAACGTAATTTGCAGTCTTACAGTAGCCCCATTTGTCGCGGATAAGGTACTCTTCCGCAGCATTTGCGGGTGCGGGCAGTGCCTGTGCCATTGACAATGCCATAACTGCGCCCGTAAGAGCGGCTGAAAGCCTTTTTTTCATTGTACATTCCTCCGTTTCAGATCGTCCCCAAATCCCCATCGGAAGTATCACGTTAGTTCATCTACATCATTATACTATCATTTTGAGCAGAAATCAATGATTTATTGTACCAAAAATCTGTACTATCGTGTGTATATAATAGATAAATGGCAGCATGAAAATTTTATATATTTTCTTTACGATACCCCGTTTTTGATAAAGCGGCTGCGTATTACTATATATTGATATGACCGTTCAACAGTATAAATGTGTTCCCGATCCCAAACAGCAGAAACTGCAAATACACCATATACGGGAGCTTTCCCTCGCTCCTCTGTTCAACGCGAAAGCAGAAAAGGCTATTTTAAGCCTTATGTATTGCTTTTTTCAAACTAATATGTTATAATACATTAAAAGTCTGATCGCAGAAAAAAATACAGATCACCGAGACTAATTGTTTTTTATACGGAACACTGATACCGTCAGAGCCCTCATCGGACACGGAATAAAGAGATATAATAACCGATGGGCGCCAGATTATCAGGAGGAAAACATGAAAAATCACTTTAAACTCAGAACGGCTGCGGGGCTGGTCTGTCTCGGTCTGGTAATGCAGACCTCTGCCTACCTCCCTGCCTCAGCCGAAGCAAAGAGCGGTATGACCATAAACGAGGTCTGCTCTAAGAACACTTCATACGACACAGGCAGCGGACAGTTCTTCGACTGGATAGAGCTCTACAACGGCGGCAGCAGCGCCGCAGACCTTTCCGGCTGGGGGCTCTCCGACAAAGCCGACAAGCCCTATCTCTACGTTATCCCCGAGGGCACTAAGGTCGCCGCAGGTGAGAGACTTCTCATTCCCTGCGACAGCGACGGCGCTCTCACAGACAGCAGGGTAGCTCCCTTCGGGCTCTCAACATCAGGCGAAACTCTGGTGCTCACGGACCCTCAGGGCAACACTGTGGACACACTCACCTTCGGCGCTCTTGCCGCAGATACCTCATACGGACAGTACCCCGACGGCAGCGGCGAGTTCTATGAGCTCAGCTGCTCCCCCGCTCAGGCAAATACTGCTCCCGAGGGCAGCAATGCGGTGCATCAGCCCGTATTTTCCATGGAAAGCGGATTCTACGACAGCAGCTTCACCCTTTCTCTCTCCGCAGACGAGGGCTGCACAGTCTACTATACCACAGACGGCAGCGACCCTACGGCGGAGTCGGAAAAATACACCGAGCCCATAACCATCGACGATATGTCCGATACCGAGAACCGTCTCAGCGCAAGAAGGGATATTGTCCCCAATAACGCCGAGGCTCCGCGCAGCAGCGTGGACAAGGCAGCGGTCATCCGCGCCGTATCCGTGGACAGCGAGGGTAATATCAGCCAGCCCGTCACCAAGACCTACTTCATAGGCAAGACAAATTCGGGTTATTATCCAAAAATGAAGGTGGTGTCCCTCGTCACCGACCCCGATAATCTCTTTGACTATGACAAGGGTATATACTGCCTCGGTAAGGTCTACGGCGGCGAAAAGCAGGAGGATCCCCCGAAGGAAGGGGATAAGCCAAAGGAAGGCGAAAAGCCTGAAGAACACGCAGGTCCCGATGAACACGGCGGTCCCGAGGGCAGGGTGGAGCCCAAGAGAGCTCCCAATGTCTGGGAAATAGCAGCAAACTACACACAGAGAGGCAAGGATTGGGAGCGTCCCGCTCACTTCACCCTCTTTGACAACGGAGAAAAGGTCCTTGAGGAGAATGTTGGAATACGCATCAAGGGCAACTACTCAAGATGTCTCCCCCAGAAGAGCTTCAATGTATACACCCGTAAGGAATACGGTGCATCCGAATTCAGCTATGATTTCTTCAATGGCACAGCAGTAAAAGCAAAGAACGGTAAGGCTGTCAAGAAGTACGACGGTCTCGTTCTCAGAAACGGTGGAAATGACAATACCTTCGCATTCTTCCGCGACAGCATAAATCAGTCACTTATTGCCGACAGAGCCTTCGCACATCAGGCGACCACCGAGTGCATCGTCTTTATCGACGGCGAGTTCTGGGGCATATATCAGCTCATGGAGAGGATAAGCACCTCTTACCTCAGCGAGCACTACGGCGTAAAGGAAAGCGATATCGCCATGATAAAGAACGGCGAGCTGGAGGACGGCTCCGAAGCCGACCAGCAGGACTGGAGCCGGCTCTGCAAGGATGCTGCCGACGGAAGCATCTCCTATGAGGAGTTCTGCAATAAGGTAGATATACAGGGCTTTATGGACTACTTCGCAGCTCAGATATACTGGGCTAATGCAGACTGGCCCCAGCGCAACTACGCTGCATGGCGTGCCGATACCATCGACGAGACAAATCCCTATGCCGACGGAAAATGGCGCATGATACTCTTTGATACCGAGTCGGGACAGGGGCTTTACGGTTCAGCTGACAAGTCTGTCAGCGCCAACTGCTACAACAGACTCAGCAGCACCAACAACGAGCTGGCAAAGCTGTTCATCAGCCTCATGAAAAATGATGAGTTCCGCCTTGGCTTCTCAAGGACGATGATGGACCTCGGCAACTATAACTTCACACCCGACAGGACAAAGGAAGTTATCAGCTGGTATAAGGACACCTACAAGCAGCAGGTCGCAGATACCTTTGCACGTTTCCAGTCCAACAGCCTTTCCGGCTCCAACGGCGAGAGACGCTTTGAAAGCGAGATATCCACAGTTACCAACTTCTATGCTCAGCGCTTCTCCTATGCAGAGCGCACTACAAGGTCAGCAATGAAGCTCTCCTCAGAGCCCCACACCCTCACAGTCAGCAACAATGCCGACTGCGGCGGTATAAAGCTCAACACCCTCGATCTTGGCAAGACCTCGGAATGGAGCGGCAAGTACCACTCCGATTACGATGTGACTCTCACAGCCGTTCCCGAGGAGGGTCAGACCTTCTCTCACTGGATAATTAACGGCGCGGAGATAACCGAGGGCGGCAAGAATTCCGCCGAAATAAGCCTTAAACTCAGCGCAGATGCCACTGTAAAGGCAGTCTACGAGGGCGAAGCTGCGGAAGAAGTCATCGGTGATGTGAACAACGACGGACAGTTTAACGTAAGCGACCTTGTACTGCTTCAGAAATGGCTCCTTGCAGACAGCAGTGCAGAGCTTGCAAGCCCCGAAAGTGCAGATATGGTTCAGGACGGCGTTATCGACGTATTCGACCTTATCGCCATGAGAAGGGCACTCCTTGAAGATACAAGCAAATAATACATACAAAAGCTCCGACCTGTAAAGATCGGAGCTTTTTTCAGTTTCACAGCAGATCATTCATCATCCGGACCTGCTTTTACAGCGTATTCATGTGACAATTTATGATCTTCTTTTGCCGCATAAAGATCAGAAAGTATTTTGTATACATTTTTAGTTTTAGAGTTTTCTTCGCCAAATGCTTTCTCATTTATCTTCCTTGCTTTATGTGCATATTCTAAAGCCTTGTCATAGTCCCCCACAGCTTTATATAAGCCTGCAATATTATTGTAAGTGTTGGCTGTTAATGGATGCTCGGCTCCAAGCACTTTTAATTTGATATCCAACGACTTCTTATAATACTCCATAGCAGTGTCATAGTCATTCGCAGCTTCATATACACTTGCTATATTGTTATATGTGGCAGCGATATAATAATGCTCTGCTCCAAGCTTTTTTTCAACAATGTCCAAAGCTTTCTCATAATATTCCATAGCCTTGTCATATTCGCATACTTCTTTATATATGCCCGCTATGTTGTTGTATATGGTTGCTGTTGAAGGATGCTCTGTTCCAAATGCTTTTTCACGAATAGTCAGAGCTTTCTCATAATACTCCATGGCCTTTTTGTATTCGCCCATAGCTTTATATACGATTGCCATATTATTGTATGTTGTGGCTGTATCGGGATGCTCTGTTCCGAGTGCTTTTTCACGAATAACCAGAGCTTTCTCATGATAGTCCATAGCCTTTCCATATTCGCTCATAGCTTTATATACATTTCCTATATTGTTGTAGATGGTGGCTGTATCGGGATGCTCTGTTCCACGTATTTCTTCATAAATAGACAAGGCTTTCATAGAGTATTCCAAAGCAGAGGAATACTCTCCTTTTTCTTTGAATGTGTTTGCCATCTTCACAAAGCTGTTTGCCATATCCAAATCTCGCTGTTCTGCTTCGGCTTGCTTTGCTTTTTGGTCTTCTATAAGGATTATGGCTTCCCGAACCTCGTTCTCTGCGATTTTTTCGCCCTGTTCAGAGTATATCTCCGCCATTATCAAAAGTATCCCGAGTATCTGTTCTGTTTCCTCCGGTCCATACTTTGATTCTTCTTCATCTATACTGCGTTTGAGCGCATCACGATATAAAGAGAGCATAACGCGCTCAAGCTGAACATTGCAGAAATATTTCTGATCGGCATTTGCTATCGAATACATATGCTTGATCGCATCTACATAGTAAGACAGAGCAGGTATGGAAACTTCTTTGAATATAGACTGTGGAATGGTGAGCAGGAGTGACCTTGCCTGATCATAATCATTTACCTGAAAGATGGCATTGCAGGTAATATATGTTAATTTCTCATTACGTTTCATCCTGTTGTTCCTCCCACCTTTGATTTATCATGGAGCTTAACTTCTCTCCCTTATCTTTCCAGTTAGCCTGACATCTTATCAGGAAATTGGTAAAATAATCATCATTTTCATCATCAAATCTTTCGCTCAGATGATCCAGCCATTTCTCTCGTTTTTCATCGAATATGCAATCAAAAAACTGCCACAAAAAAACAAATTCACCAATGATGTCAGGCTCTATGGGATAAAGTATATTCGTTTCTTTATCAAAATACCCATCGGAAAGCTTATTCAGAAAATCCGCCCTTTTCTCCTTATTAGTATATACATTATTTATAGCATTAATATCTTCCTTTATAAATTCGGGCAGACCGCTGTCGGAGATATCGAGCCCGTTCAAAGCGGTAGCAAGTGCCAGAAGATGCATTCCGTTATCAATGCACTCACCTTCAACATGGGACTGGTTACGCTTAAAATAACTTTGAAGCAGCTCATTATAATCCATTTTTGTTTTATCCGCACCGCTAAGGATGGCATCGGTGATAAGCAGGATAAATAAGCATCTGCTTGCCGACTGATTCTGTGAATTGTTAGGTGATATCTTATTTGCAAGATCAAGTATATTCTGATAATCCTCCTCTTTAAGCGTTTTATCATTATAATAAGCCGCTCTGAAGTCCTCGATTATCTCTTTATATGTATCGAGCTTGATATCGTATTCTTTTCTTGAGAGGTCAAGCGGAGTGATCTTATCGCCATCCAAGTAATAATAGTGGTGCTCTTTTATTACCGCATATCGCTCACATCTCTCATACATTTCCTTCTGACGTACAAGAAGCAAAAAACGCGACTTTACTTGGGCATCACGCATTTTCTTGATAAGCTCGATAACATCTTTCTCCTTTTCGTCTGCATAATCGCACACAAAAAGCACGGGCTTATCACACTTATAGCCCTTGGTAATGCCGTTTATTTTAGTAAAATCATCTTTTTCCAGCCAGACCACATTAAAAAAGTACTGATTTCTCTCACAGATATTCCGCACAAATTTACTCTTTCCGACGCCGCCCTGACCGCTTATTGCCCATACAGCAACTTCCTGCTCGCAAAAAAGGAAACGCTCAATTTGTGTTATCTCCATTATCCTGCCGTGAAAGCGTATGTTTTTATTAAGATAATGGAACCTGTTCTGACGGTGGATAAAGTGCTGAGGGAGCAATTTGTTTTCCAGATATTCCTGAAAGGTACCCTCATCCAACATTTCCTGCTGAAGCTGGTACAATCTTTTATCAAGCCATTCTAATTTCTTGTCAAACCTCTCGATATTCTCTTTTGTCACGCTGCTGAGGTCATCCAGCTTTTCAAACGTTTTTTTGTGCCAGTCTTCGGGAGAAACTATCCTCGCGATATTATCCCTGATAATATGTGCAACTTCCTTTGGCAAAACAGATTCGGACGGGATACTCTCCGTTTCACGCAGCTTTTTCTCCAGTGCATTTTCGTCTATGAATAATTCCAGCTGATCGTAATCGCATGAGATCATCAGCTCTTTCAGCTTGATCACCAGCAGTTCCAGATGATTAGTGTCTGTACGGGGATATCTTGCAAGTCTTTTCAGATCATTCTTTATGACCGCTAAAAATTTTTCAAATCGTGTATCATGTGACGCATCGATTACTCCCTTGCCTGCGGAAGCTACGTTAAAAACCGACTTTATCTGCTTGAAAACAGGAACGTCGTTATCAGAAAGTTCGTCAAATGATGTGCTTATAAAGTCAGTTAATTTGTCTTTTATGTCATCCATTGAGCACTCCTCCGGTTCAAGATATATTTCGGCATTTTAATTATTATAAAGTATAACAGATGCTTTGCATTCGTTATATCATAAAAGCGAAGCGTTATGATATAATTGCCCGATTGCAGGGAGCTGATCTCCGATCGGCGTATCTGCAAGGGCTTTTAGATAAATTATAATGAATGCTTTGCATTCATTATATCATAAAAGTGGTGTTATAGCAAGAATCACGGAGATAAAGCTGATGTTTTTTGATTTATTTTATCGTTTTTTTGCAAATGTTGACATTAAAAATAAGGTCTGATATAATGAGAAGCAGGTAATTATTCGCTTGGCAGCGATAACAGGACGGTGAGTGCAGGTGAGCTACAGGCAATTAAGCGAAAACGAAAAGAACGATCTATGGGATATTCTGGTCACTGCTTGTGCGGAAATCCCCGATTTCTGTAAGTATATCAAGGATTTTGGCGGAAAAGCCAGTACTTTATTAGGCGTTCTGGTCGCAGCATTCGACATTTTTAAGAGCAAACATGAATACAAGAGATTCTATCAGCACTTTGAAAAAGAGAGCCGTGACCTGATCCCATGCAGTATCAGCGAAAAAGCTGTTAAAAACATTTTTTCAGTCGTTAAAGATCATCTGAAGAAAATGAGAACAGCAAAGAAAAAACTCACTTTTTATTATCTTCACAAAGATAAATGGGACGAGCTGTCAGCTGCACTGTTTAAGGAATGCAGAGAAAAGATCGGTGCAGATGAGATATCCGATGAACCGCTTCATGCTGTTCTTGACAATATGGTCCATATTATTTTACAGAATAACGAAAGCGTCAGCCTATTCACGGAATTATCGGATATCGTTAAGGATATCCTTGACAGATTAAAACAGGACGGCAAGGATATAGACGCGTTGAAGGATAATGTGGCTGAACTAAAAGAAGCTTTAGATAAATTGGTTCCGAAGTATACCACTTACATCAGCAATGCGGGACTGCCTTCGGAGTTTACCAAAAGCGAGAATATCCTCAGTTTCCGAAACTCAGGCATACAATTCCGCGGCAGAGAGAATGAGCGCAGGGAGCTCGGTAATTTTATGAAAAGACCGGGTGTGTCTGTCACGGCTGTAACAGGTCCGGGCGGCAGCGGAAAAAGCCGTCTTGCATTTTTCTTTGCCAATTCTCTTGACGCGGCTGAATGCAAATGTGTCTGGCTCGATCACAGCCTTCTGAAATCAATAGTGAGCTGCACTGATCTCAGCTATGACAAACAGGTGCTATTTATCTGCGATTATGCCTCGCAGTATGAAGATGATCTGAAAACTCTTATTGACTCGATGAGCCGAACAGGTCAGAATGTAAAATTCCTGCTGTTGGAGCGTTCTGCTGCTTGGTTCACAGACTTCAGAAAGCACAGCAATATAATCGCGGAGCTTTCCCCCGAAGAATCGATCGAACTGTCCGGATCCGATTTTAAAAGAAATGAATGCTTTGAGATAATGGATGATCTTTCAAAGCAAAAGTATAACAGCGCTGTTATACCCGAAAACACAAAGGATCAGATCATAAAAAAGGCAGCCGAGCTCTCAGGTGAAAGCTGTTCTGTGCGGTGTCTGTTTTTGCTGCTGGTAACCGATTCTTACCTGAAAGGCGATCCGTTCCTGACAATGAGTGCAGATGAGCTGCTTTATAACTATATCGAACATTCCAAGGAGATCGTCAAAAAAGAATACAAAAAAGAGGTCATAGATATCGGCTTCAGGTTACTTGCTTATGCAACAGCCTGCGACGGTATAAAATGGGAGGATGAACATCCTGCGATACAGAATGATCTCAACAGTATTATGGAGCATTTCCCCGATGACCGCTATGGTATCAACAGATTTTTCGGTAAGCTCAGCGAGGAAGAAAAAGCCGACACGGTCTCTGCGCTGAAGCCAGATCTGATCGGTGAATTTTTGTTCCTTCACACATGGCTCAATCTTACTTCCAGCCGAAAGAAATGGCTTTCGGCGCTTCTTGAACAGGAGTACAGCCGTGTATTTCTTGCACGGTGTCTGGCTGACTGGGAAGAAAAGTCGGCAAAGCTTTGTAATATGCTTTCCGAGAAAGGCAATAATGCAGAACAGCGTATTAATAGTGCTAAGGTCTACAACTCCGCCGTGCGCGAAGCTCATTCCACAGAAGCACAGATGAAATGGCTTCAGAAGATCAAAGACTTGGACACAGACATTTCTGCTGATATTCTTGCGGAATATGTTGATGCTGTCAGATACGTTTTTGAACACGCCAAATATAAAAGCATCCGAGCAGAATGTACCAATCTAATATGTGCTATCGACTTTGAACAGTATTCATGCGAAAGCCCTTTGCTTGGAAAAGCATTAAATGATGCCGCAATCATATATCAGGATAATGGCGAATACAAAATTGCAATAGAATACTTTGAGAAAGCTTTGGCTATTTTTGAAATAGTACTTGAAACAGAGCATCCTTTAACCGCCACCACATACAATAATATAGCCGGCATTTATGATGATAAGGGTGACTATGACAAGGCTCTGGAATACTATGAAAAAGCTTTGACTATTTTTGAAAAAGTACTTGGAACAGAGCATCCTTTAACCGCCACCATATACAATAATATGGCAATCGTATATAATTCTACGGGCAAATATGACAAGGCTATGGAGTATTATGAGAAAGCTCTGGCTATTCGTGAAAAAGTACTTGGATCAGAGCATCCTTTTACAGCCACTACATACAACAATATAGCCGGCGTATATGATGATAAGGGTGACTATGACAAGGCTCTGGAATACTATGAAAAAGCTTTGACTATTTTTGAAAAAGTACTCGGAACAGAGCATCATGATACAGCCACCATATACAATAATATGGCAATCGTATATATTTCTACGGGCGAATATGACAAGGCTATGGAATATTATGAGAAAGCTCTGGCTATTCGTGAAAAAGTACTTGGAACAGACCATCCTTCTACATCTGCAACATATAATAACATAGCGGTCGGATATTTAGCTACGGGCGAATATGACAAGGCTATGGAGTATTATGAGAAATCTCTGGCTATTCGTGAAAAAGTACTTGGAACAGACCATCCTTCTACATCTGCAACATATAATAACATAGCGGTCGGATATTTAGCTACGGGCGAATATGACAAGGCTATGGAGTATTATGAGAAATCTCTGGCTATTCGTGAAAAAGTACTTGGAACAGAACATCCTGATACAGCCACAACAT
The DNA here is from genome assembly GCF_900116855.1 of Ruminococcus flavefaciens. GTDB lineage: Bacteria > Bacillota > Clostridia > Oscillospirales > Ruminococcaceae > Ruminococcus > Ruminococcus flavefaciens_R. The sequence continues at coordinate 12,667 of NZ_UETD01000011.1, read as the reverse complement.
ACAACAATATAGCCGGCGTATATTATTATACGGGTGACTATAACAAGGCTCTGGAGTACTACGAGAAAGCTTTGGCTATTCGTGAAAAAAAACTCGGCTCTGGGCATGAATATACGGTTTCAACACTCTCGGCTATCCTAAAGATAAAAAGCGAACTCGACCAAGACGAAAAGCAATGATTTATAATAAGCTCCCACTCATCCGAGCGGGAGCTTTCATACTCTGCACCAGTGCTTTCCATCAAATGCTCCCGACTATACCAACTCTTTCCATAAGCCAACGAGATCCACATCGTTGTATTCCTGCTGCTGCGGCTCTATGCGGAAACAAAAAAGACCCGATCTATGTGCTATAACAATTCGCAAAAGCACTAAAACCGAGTCCGAAAGCTAATTCTGTCTCAACAAAAATCAAACCCGACAGTTTCCTGTCGGGTATTTCTGTCTGGGTATGACTTAATTGATGATACATATAAAATGGCTATTTTATGCCATAATCACTTTCATCTGCGACCTTATTTATCTCCTGCAACATAGCACGGCGATTGCAATACAATTCTTGCCACCTGTCTATAATCATATCTGCTGTTTCAATTCCGCCTTTTATTGTTTTCATATGTCTTAGTTTATCCGCCCAACGTTTGTAAGTCGGACGGTCAGCGGTATGCTCTGCGACTTTATTAAGCTCGTTTGCATATGCTTCAAGAACAAGCTCAGAATAGTTTTCTATCAGGAGAGATTCATATTTTTCTATAAGATATATATTGTTATTTGAAAATACATAGTTTGCAAGTCTGTCTGTCAGGAACTGGCGAACCTCAATAACATTCCAATATTTTTTGCAGAACAGTTCAATAGCCTCATCGGAATATCCAAGCTTATCCATAAGCTCAATGTGATACAATATCCATTTTTTACGTTCATAATTACTGATATTATTCTTTGAAATCAGCTTATCAGAGCATTCAAGCATTTTTTCGAGAAATTCTTCTTCATCAAAGCATCTCCAAATGAAATCAAAATAAAGCTCGTTGAAGAAGCTATAACTTGTGTCCATTTTTCTGAAAGCAGCATTAAAAAGCCTGCGTCTTGTTTTTATGTCCGACTCATCAGCGATAGTCGAGAGCATTTCAAGACAGCAGTTTTGAAAATAACTAATATCTCCGTCATCATCAAGGTCAGTAGTAAGTATCTCATCGCATTTATGAGAATTTTCTTTAAATGCTCAGGAGATGTACCTGCAATAAGACTTTCAATATCTGTATAATCTGGATTGGAATGACTTTGTAAATCCTCTAACAAATTTAATACAGCAGCCATATGCTTACAATTATTGCCGTCAGAAGCATACGGACAATTGCAGTATATATCATCAATTTCCCCGTCAGAAAGATAGATGCTGACCTCATAGTCGTCTGAACCTGAAACTACTGCATTTACTTCATCAGCCGATAAGTTAAGTATCTCAGCTTTCTTATTTCGGTGATAGTCAAATCCTCGTTCAAGGATAACAGGATTAAATAATTTCTTCCAATCCATTGCTGCTCCCTATTGCTCAGCTGCGGTCATAATGATGATCGATTATCGCTCTCAGATTATCAAAAATGAAAGACTGCGCCTGCACTGAATACAGATTAAGATAATAATCTGTTCCTCGCTGACTTGTTTTAAGGTGTGATGTAATTCCGATATCCTCTCCTGTAGAGGTTACAACTCGGTTTCCGTCAGCGTTTTTGATCATCATCCCTATACTTTCAAGCCAGTCATTTATCCAGGCAGCCTGCATTTTCTTTGTGCCATTATCAGCAATAACTCTGTTTATCTCATTTGCAATATCGCTTACTTTACATTCTCCGTAATTAAGCTGCAACTGCGAAAACTGATCATCATTTATGAAAACTCGTCTTCGTCTCGGCTTTTCCGAAGCCGCAGTTCTGTTCTCAAACGATTCTATCTCCCATTCAAGCACACGTGAAATGTACTCAAAACAAGCAATAACACGACTATCACGAACAATATCGTCTTCATGAACACGCATACCTGAATTCGGATCAACGCCGTTAGATAGCTTGTCCATATACAGCTTTGCTCGTCTTAGTTTATCTATTTCATTCATTTATCGTCGCCTCTTTCCAAAGTAGTCGATAAGTACACCTTTGATGATGTTGCATATGTGAACAAATATAATTACACTACTCTCAAACTGCGAGCCTTTTGCGTACGCCTCGCAGGAGTTTTACTACCCTATAAAATTACACTACTCTCAAAC
>NZ_UETD01000011.1:0-7816 GCF_900116855.1 Ruminococcus flavefaciens | reverse complement strand
TAGTTTTACTACCCTATAAAATTACACTACTCTCAAACAGATACTCGTCGTTGACGATATCGGGCTTGGTTTTACTACCCTATAAAATTACACTACTCTCAAACCTCAAATTTGAGATAATGACACTACTCATCAGCATATTTTTATAAGGTTTCGCCTATATTATATCGCAAATATTAGCAAAAGTCAACAAATCAGATCACACACATATCTTTATCAATAATTATCACCTCCTCATTAATTAAACGTGGATGATCAGCACTTTCAATGCACATCAGGCGAATTTTTTTCAGCAGCAAGCTCCGGAAAAACTCCTCAGTTTCTCTGTCTGTCAGATAACTCCTGAGGTTTACTGTTATGAAAAGCCGATGCCCTCTTAACTCACTTGCACTCAGCATATACTCTAAGAGCTTTTCTTGCAGAGTCAGTTCACTGTCGTCAAATCTGACATCGAATGCTTTTAAAATGCCGGTAATATCCTCAGGTATCGTTATATCAAGCTCGTTTTCTTCATCCTCAATCAACTGATAAAGATACTCACCGATAGCTCTGTATATTTCCTGAGTGTACTGATACATTTTTTCGTCAACCGCTTTTTTCTTTAATGCAGCATACAGCTTTGTGATAAGTTCCTTCTGATTAACTGTAAACGGCACGAATTGAGTTATCAGGTCTGCGGATTTACGCATATCCAGCGGAGTATGTTCCTCAGATATAACAATTTCGCCATTATTCCCTTCAAGCTGAGAACAAATATCTGAAACCACACTGTAAAACATATGCTGGTTTTCGATTACAATGGTACGAACCCTGTCTTCGCTGATCTCACAGCATATATCTGCCGCCGGATATGCTATCATCATAGGATCACAAGCCTTTCGTCACTGTCTATTACATCACTTTTGAAGCTGCCGGTAATGAATTCCATTTTCTCAAACTGCTTCTCTGTAACATTAAGCACCTGCACGAGTCCCTCAGGAGGGCGGTTGCTTTTTATTACATTCAGCACTGCTCCTGCAACAGTCTGATTAAGCACCATTCTGCAATATACAGACTCCTGAAGCATGATAAACCCGTTTTTTATCAGGAACCTTCTGAAGCGGTTGTAATCTCTCCTGTTTTCAGAAGTTGCAACAGGAAGGTCAAAAAACACAAGAACTCTCATAAATCTGTAGCTCATCTCACTCCCGCCTTTTTAAGGAATAGAACATTATCTTTGAAGCGTCGTTATCATTGAGCGAGTCAAAAACGCTCCTGCAATATAGCTTTATAGCATTTCCGAGATACTGCTCAGTACTGTTGATATAAACTGTAGTATTCAGCAGGTCTACAAGTATATGCTTTTCTTCCTTGTCAAACTTTGTAAAGCCATTCTCAACGACACATCTGTCAACGATCACTCTGAACGGCTCCATAAGATCACAGGAAAAATTGAAGTGATTGAACATATTGCTGTGGAACAATCCCAACTGAGTAACATAACCGTGAGCAGTTATCTCCCTGTTGAAATATGAAAGTATAATACTGTAGCCATAGTTAAGTGCAGCGTTAGTTACACATTCCTGACTGCGGGTAAATTCCTTCCCAAAAAGGGCATTGAAGTATACCTTTGCGGCATGGCCCTCACGATTTGTAACGTCACCGAGTTCAAGCTCCTCAATGTACTTTTTTAACAGAGCCGCTTCATCGGACTTTCCCGATTCCTCAAGGAATTCAGTCTGCTTGCGTATCTTTTCTGCTATTATTTCCGACCATATATAAGCCTTTACATCATCGTCCCATGTGATCTGTTTTCTCAGCTTTGCAGAAGTATCATGACTTCCGTACAATGATACAAGTTCGCAGGTCGGGTCACGTTTCTCATCGCAGAATATCACCTTGATCTTTTTATCTGTAAGAGCTGATATAAGGCATCCTGTAATTGATACTGCTGTATTCTCTATAATGAGAACGGATATCTCGTCAAGGTTTATTTTATGAGTTTCCTCCTCGCTTCTTACGACGAGATATCCTGTTTTCATATCCAGCTTTGCTCTTTTAGATATGACTACTGTCCGCCAGCTCATAGTTCAAGCAGGTTGACAGACTTTTTCTCCAAAAGTCCTGTAGGGGATTGGTCTATAATTCGAATACTCTGCCTTCCACCGATCTTCGTTAATGTTGAATTGAGTGTAATAACACCTGCCTGACCACTTTCACCGATCAACTTCAGATCACATCCTGTTGAGCGTCCTGTTTTGAGAAGCAAGATCATATTGCTAAGAAAGAGTATCTGTTCTTTAAGCTCTAATTTCAAAAAGTCTTCTCGTTTATTCTGTATCTTGTTGCCGATTTTCTGTAATACGCTACTAAATGGTTTCTTAGATATTTTATCGCACAACAAATCAAAAAGTTTGACGTTATCATCAGTATTAAGCCTGCTGTATGCAGCAGGTGCGAATTTCTTTCCTTTTTCGCTCTTTTCAAGATATGAAGATACTTTCTTGATATAATCATTCATTTCCTTACCTACGATCAAAGATTCTGCTGATGATACAACTATAGTTCTGCCTTTGTTTGATTTTTGTACTATATTACATCTAAATCCATCAACTTCGATCAATGTATTGATCTTTATAATTCTGTTTTCAAAAGGAAAAGAGATATCTTTGATGTTGATATCACTTGAAAGGATTTCTTTCATCTGTATAGCTGAATAATTAATGCGAAATTCTTTATTAGTTTCATAGAGTTTTAGATACATATTTTCAACAGGAATTATTATAACATCATTCTTGTACTTAATCAATGAAAAGCAAGCTGCTGTTGTATTGTTATATCCACCATACTTTTCAGTATCAAGCCCCTTCTTTCGTGGAACGAGACCAGGCTTTTTACGTTCTGGCATCTGATTGAACAGTCCGCCTTTACGCTTGTATGTATATCTCACATACCTGATACTATTCTTTGACATCATATGCCTTACTATATCAAATGAAGTCTCAGGATCCCATGCAACGTTATCTCCTCTTTTAACAATACCTGTCAGGAGTCCGCTTTCCTTTCCGCTCTGATCTTTCTTGAACAGCTTCATAGAATAGCGCTCACCGCTTTTGATGAAATTGAGCGGATCCTTTGTGAATTTCGTATTATAGACATTTCCCATAACGATATTCAGATAGGCATCCTTCGCATGATGAAGATCGTTTATCTCACGGCATTTCAGCATATCCATTTCCTGTCTGAATTCAGATACGATACCTGCTTTAACATACACTATCTCACTCTCAGGAAAGATCTCTTTCAGAATAGTTGCAACAGCCTTTGTGGACTGTCTTGTTTCTACAAGCTGACGGGCAATGAAGCCTGATAACTCTTCTTCGGTAAACGGAGTACTTCTCATAAGGCGCTGATACTTCTTTTCGCTCATCATATTCTTCTTATATAGAGCGTGCCAGAATCCGGTCATTTTGCTTCTTATATCGGAGCTTATGGGATATTTATCGCCTTTTGCACCATTAGCATTAGAATCTACAAGGACCTTGTTGTCGATACTGTCGTCCTTGATCTTTGCATGAGGCCAGATGTGGTCGATATTCCATTTGGTGTTGTCATCAAGTTCGTCAAAGCTGATGTTTTTTCCTGTATAGGCGCATTTCCCAAGCTGCATAAAGTACAGGAATATTTTCTCGCTGCGAAGTCTGCCATCGTCTGTCTTTTCAAGACGTTCACGAAGCTCACCAATATTTTCAGCATCAGAGTTATCTAAATATTCTGTTATCTGATCACGTCTTGATTTCGTTCTGCTGCCCTTTGGGGTATCTCCTTCACCTCTTGCCATTTCGATGAATATCTTGTCGGGAGCTTTTTTAAGTATCGTTTTCAGCTCCTTGACAATATCAAGGGTTCGAGTTATAGAGCGTCTGACTGCTGTGGGGACGTACATATTCTTCAGGCGCCTGCTGATACTCTTTTCATCCGGGTGCTGATCGAAGTAGTTGTTATTGAACTTCTCAATGTACTTTGAATAACCTTTCCCCATACTCAAAAGCTGCATAAGATTACTATTGGTTTCCCAGAGAGCTGTGATGATATTATTATCACCTAATACTTCACCTGTATCAGCATCTATAGGAATGATCTCCTCAAGAAAACATCTTGATAGCCTGCCATAGTCCTTGTATTTCAGCTTGGAAATGTATTTTACATCGCTTGCTGAAAGCTGAGGATATTCCTGCTTCAGCCAGTTTTTAAGGCGCTTTGTGTCAGTTGTAACAGTTATTCTTTCTATGATCTTCTCGACATCGAATTCTTTTAGCAGACCACTCTCAATCCAAGGTTTAAAATCGTGATAAGACCTTAGTGATGACTTTATTGTATCATCAACACCTGTTACTTCGACTTCTCCGCTATATTCTCCGATAGAAACAAGAAACTCCTTGATACGCTTCTTTGTAACTCTTGCTTTGCTTTCAACAAACTTCTTCTGATACAGTTTTTGCTTTGCTTCAACAGATATGGGCTCACCGTTTACCTTGATATTATTTATCTCGTTGAGCACCATGAATTTACTGTAGAGCAGAGAATACTTAGGAAGAACATCTTCTCCTGCAAGATAAGTACATTTGCAGGTCATACGGCGGATAAACTCGTTTTCTGACGCATCTTCTTCCACGATATCTCTGAAATTCCATGGATATATCTTCCCCTCTGCTTTTCTTTTGAGCCACGCATTAGCGCTCTTTTCTTCGCTGATAAGAGGACCTGCATAATATGGGATACGGAACTCCATGATCTTTAGTATCTTATCAGCAACCGTTCCGTACTCATCCTTTTCATTCAGAAACGGAAGATACTTGCAGGCATTTTCGAGGATCTTTTTCAGCTCAGCATAGTAAAGCTGATAGGGGATAACACGGTTATCGGTAGTGACCTGTTTCGGACAAAGTTCATTATCTTCACATTTTTTCTTTAATTCATCAAATCGCTCTTTATCGTCATTGGTCGGAGTTATTTTTGCCAAATAAGGCTTCAGGAATTTACAGAAGTCTTCCTGTGAACATCTCTTATATTTATTTCTTTCATCATCTGAGGACGCATTGTAAACATAGGAGACATAGTTTGCTTTATCGGATATTTCACGGAACACAGCATCATAAGCTGCTTTATTAAGATATGTCTTTATAAAATATTTAAGTTCTTTAAGATCAGCTTTATGTTTATCGTATACTTCAACTTTTGATTTTGAGATCATAGTTTCTCCGTGAAGTATATCAACGAGAAGTGACCAGTCATACATTGCTTTGACACTGGCAATAAGTGCAAAATGGAGTTCATCAATTTGTCCCTCAAGATTTTCCAGTGTATCGGAAAAGTCTGAGTTCTTCACACATATTGAGTTCTTTTCAAGTTCTGCATATTCCTCTTTCCGGAAAAGCTCTGACAGCTTTACTGTTCCGCCGCATATAAGCTTTGTGAGGAGCTCGTACTTTATTACACCGATATCCTTAGGAACTTTTCCACCGAAAAGCAGCTGCTTCAGCTCCCTGTCTTTTGCAGTAACGGAAATATGCTTTTTCAGCACTTCCTCCATTATCTCTGCATTCGCATCAAATGCAGGAGTTTCACAAAGCTCAGTCAGATCAGAATAAAACTTTTTGAACAAAGGTTTAAAATCCGTGATCTTATCAATATTATCCTTTTCCACATTAAATAGAAAATGTCCTCTGTGTGCAAGGATATAAGCGCATGCGTAATATACAAGTCTGATATCGTGAGAAGAATCACTGCTCATCAATTCTGCGATCAGATGATGTATTGTCGGATACTGAGCATAATACTCCTTATCTCCGTATCCATCATCATCGAAGAAGATATTATGCTTTCTGTTATCTGAGTCCTCAGGCAAAAGGGCACTCTCTTTCAATCTCAGGAAAAACTTCTCGTCCTTTTTCAAAATTTCTGCTGCAAAGAGTTCTTGAAGAAGAACTATCCTCTGCTGGCGTCTGTCAAGTCTGCGGCGAGCAGTTCTGAACATCCTTCTGTCAGCTGACTGCTGTGCTTCATCAAACAGATGTACACCCCACATAAGGTTCCCTTTGAATTTTTTTATCTTGTAGTTTTCATCAGTCACTGCCCATCCCACAGAATTTGAGCCTATATCCAGTCCTAAGAAAAATTTTTCATTTGCCACTTGACAAACCTCCTTATATGTGGTAATATAATGGCATAGGAGTTACTACCCTATAAAATTACACTACGAGTTCAAATAAAAATTTTTTCAAATCGTTCGGTTTAACCGTTCGCACAAGTGTTGTGCATTATCCTTGCTGAAAAGCAGGGATTTTTTATTTTGAATTTGTATCTCCATGCAAGGCGTGCTTTGCCCATTCCTTGCATTTTTCAGCTGCTGACTTCGGAGAAATGATCCGGATCTGATCCGGAAACTGAAAATACCATCCCCAAAAGGTCCTGCTTATCTGGACTCTGACTTTAGCAGAATACAAGCCATTCTCTTGCCTCTGAATAATCGTTTCAAAGCCGAACTGATCGAATATAACATCAATCAGTTCCCCGGTAAACTCCAATTCCACATCTGTCTCATCACCGCCAAACATTTTGAAAGTCCTTGCAGTGTAAGTCGCCAATTCTGTCGGTGAAATAAGAGCCTCATCGCAAATAATCGTATCAAGGCGCTGTGTGTTCTCCATACGGTCTATGCGGTAATTCCGATAGTCTTTTCTTTCCTGATTATAACAGCGCAGATAGTAGTTGTCATTTTCATATATCAATGCGATCGGATCAACAACGTAGCGCTGTTTATTACGCTGATAAACTTTTTTTCCATTTTCATCATGCTTGAAGTACAGGAATGAGATCTGTGTCTGACTTTTGAATGATTCTTCGATAACTGCTATCGAGTCCCAGACACAGTTATTGGTTTGTTTCCTTATATTAAATCTGATCCTGTTGTTCTGTAGAAGTTCAGCACAGTAGTGTCCGCCAAGCTCTGCTATCTTTTCAGTCAGGGAATTAGTTGTTTCCTCAGGAATAACAGCGGATGCCTGTATCGCATCAATTATAATTTTAAGCTCTGAAATGGAAAAACTGCTGTGTTCCATATAAAATGCATTACTGTGACCGCTCTTCACGATCCTTATGGGATAATTCATCTCTATGAGCTGTGAAATTTCTCTTGCAAGAGTTCTGCGTTCACAGGGTACATTATTCTTTGATAATTTTTCTATCAAAGCATTTGTGGTAATAGGATGCTCAGAATCAGTTTCATGATTAAGGATCTCGATCAGCAACAGCATCTTGTTCTTCTGCATATCAGCCGACTCCTCTCCCAGTTTATATGCCCATGGTATCACATTATTCGTTTAAAGTCAATTCGTAACTGTCACAAAAAACGTACAGTTAATTTGTGTATATAAGCGTCATCCAACTTTGTAAACTTTTGCCAAAAAAGACTCGATCCCAGTGTTTTCACATTTCGTGAAAACCACTAAAACCGAGTCTGAAACTTTGTATACTATTTTTTGCCAAGAAAATCGATATTTGCCTGTATTTCGACCTTTGGAGAGGACTGGATCTGCTCTTTTGAGAGTTCAAATCCTTACACATGGCTAAAACAGCCCAATGTCATCTATGAAAATCGAAGTAAAATTTTCGAGATTTGGGTAGCAAAAAAGCCCGATATTTCGGGCTTTTTTTGGCATGTCATCAATTTAGTCATGACGATATGGTTGGGCATAACAAAACTGACGACATACTCTATGTATTAAGCAATAATCAATGCTATCGTTCCATTAAGCTTTGTAACTCTGCCAATTCC
>NZ_UETD01000007.1:165616-236710 GCF_900116855.1 Ruminococcus flavefaciens | reverse complement strand
TAAATTGCATTATCATCAACAAGACTGGGAATTTCAAGTGCAGTTATGTATCCGACGATCTGTTCATCACTGATTATGCAGAAAGCATACTTATCGTAATCCTCTATAAACCTTGAAAAATAATGCGTAAAATCATAACATTTTCTTAAAGAATCAGATAATTCAGTTGAGTGTTCAGCATAATCATCGCTCGTTTCAAATCGAAACGCTCTAAGATGAATATCCCCACATTGCTTTATATTGACAATGTCCATTTTTTGTAATTCAATCATGATCCTGATCACACCCTTAATCTTTTTTGTTAATTATAACATCATTTATATTATTTGAAATGATTATCTGGTCGTTAAAGACAAAAGCTCACGCAATTGCGTGAGCTTTACTGGTTGGGGTGGAAGGATTTGAACCCTCGAAATAACGGAGTCAGAGTCCGCTGCCTTACCACTTGGCGACACCCCAATGTATGTACTGAATTATTCAGCTTTATTATTATATCACTGTCCGAAGCGATTGTCAATAGGTAAAATATATTTTTATTTTTTAACTTTATTTGACTGCATATGCCGCAAAAAAAGCAGCAGCTCCCACGTTAAAATGACCGACCGCAGGAGCGTGCTTTTCGCATATAAATACATTTTTCTTTCTTATTTGTTTTCTTTCTTTTGAACTACCTCTATGTAAACGTCGGGAGTCCCGGCGAAAAAACAATGTAAAAGCATTTTGCATTCCTCTGTGATCATATTATACACCTTTCCTTTGCCGTATACAATAACAGGAAAGTTCCGATATCAAAACGATCTGACTGCATTTTTCTTACGCTCGGGTGTCATTGATTTACAATATCTTTAAAATATTACAGAATTCTTTCGGACAGCGTTCTGACGTTATACATTTTATATGAAAAAAATTCCGCCGAGGTCTTTTCAAGACATAATAAATGTGCTATAATATATTTATCCCAAAATATAAACTTTTACAATTTTACTGAAGTGTGCTGCGGCATACTTTTTAAGTACCAAATAGAGTATATGGAGATCTTTTTATGGACATTAATTCTTACAATTCAGCAAAACAGGCAGCGCTGAAACGTTATTTCAGCCGTATGAACGATATGCAGCAGGAGGCCGTTTTCACTGTTAACGGTCCCGTTCTTGTGCTTGCAGGCGCAGGAAGCGGCAAGACCACGGTTATAGTAAACCGTATCGCGAATATGATCAACTTCGGCAATGCCTACTTCGATACCTCCCGTCAGGGAAATGACGATGATACCGCCTTCCTGAAGGAGTACGCAGAGGGCAGGACAGACGACTTCGACACCCTCAGGGACATCGTTGCCGTTGACCCGATCCGTCCGTGGAATATCCTCGCCATCACCTTTACAAACAAGGCGGCAGGCGAGCTGAAGGAGAGACTCTCCGCAATGCTTGGCGAGGAGGCTCTGAATATCCATGCCTCCACCTTTCATTCAGCCTGCGTAAGGATACTCAGGAGCGAGATAGAAGCCCTCGGCTACGGCAGGGACTTCACAATATACGATTCCGACGACAGCCAGCGCATGATAAAGAATGTCATGGGTGAGCTGGACGTCTCCGAGAAGCAGCTTGCTCCCAAGGCAGTACTCAGCGAGATAAGCTTCGCCAAGGACAAGATGATAACTCCCGCGGAGCTCCGCGCCGATGCAGGTCAGGACTACCGCAAGAAGATGATCTCCAAGCTCTACGCTCTTTATCAGGAGCGCATGAGAGCTGCAAACGCAGTGGATTTCGACGATATACTCGTCCTCACAGTGGAGCTTTTCGAGAAGTTCCCCGAGGTGCTGGAAAAATACAGAAACCGATTCAAGTACATAATGGTGGACGAGTATCAGGACACCAACCATGTACAGTTCAGACTTGTATCCCTCCTTTCCGGCGGACACAAAAACCTCTGCGTAGTCGGCGATGATGACCAGAGCATCTATAAGTTCCGCGGTGCGAATATTGAGAATATACTCGGCTTCGAGGAGCAGTTCGAGGGCGCAAAGGTCATTCGTCTCGAGCAGAATTACCGCTCCACACAGACCATTCTCAACGCGGCAAACTCCGTTATCAGCAACAACAACGGCAGAAAGCCCAAGACCCTCTGGACTGCCGGCGAGCAGGGCGACAAGGTGTACTGGTACAAGGCTGTGGACGAGACAGACGAGGCTAAATTCGTGGCAGATACCATTCTCGCTTCCTATAAGGAGACAGGACGCTATTCCGACAACGCAGTCCTCTACCGCATGAACGCACAGTCCAACTCCATCGAGCGTATGCTGGTAAAATGCGGCATACCTTACAGAGTATACGGCGGTATGCGTTTCTACGACCGCAAGGAGATAAAGGACGTTACCTCCTACCTCAGCTTTATCAACAACCATAACGATATGCTCCGATTCAGGCGCATAATCAACGAGCCCAAGCGCGGTATCGGCGACTCTACCCTCACCGTTATCGAGGATATCAGCCGCGACCTGAAGATATCACCATTTGAGGTGCTGAAGAACTGCGAGGAGTACGCTCCCCTTTCCAAGAAGGTGACAGCTCTCAGGAGTGCCTATCAGATGTTTGAGTTCCTCACAGAAAAGTCAGAGGAGCTTCCCCTTGATGAATTCCTCGACGTACTCCTTGACAAGACAGGCTATCTTGACAGCCTGAAGGCTCTGGAGAATGCCGAGACAAAAATAGAGAACGTGCAGGAGCTCCGCACCTCCATGGCTCAGTACATGGAACAGGCTGAGGAGCCTACTCTCGGCGGCTTCCTCGAGGAGGTAGCCCTCTACACAGAGGCTGACCGCGATGACGGAAGCGGTGACAAGGTAACTCTCATGACCATACACTCCGCAAAGGGTCTGGAGTATGAGAATATATTCGTAGTGGGCATGGACGACGGTATCTTCCCCAGCTCACGCTCCTTCGACAGCGAGGACGACATGGAGGAGGAGAGACGTCTTGCTTACGTCGCCATCACCCGTGCCAAGAAGCGCCTCTACCTTACCAACGCCAGCCAGCGTATGATATTCGGTCAGACACAGCGCAATGTCACCTCACGCTTCATGCGCGAGATAGGCAGTGAGCTCATCGAAAAACACGACAATGCCGCCGCTATGAAAAAGCACCTTGAGGAGAACGACAAGTCCGTTACCGAGGTGCGCTCGGCAACTCTCCAGCAGCAGCTTGCAAGAAGCAAGAAGGCAAGCTCAGCTCCCAAGGAGGCTGTTACATATACCGCAGGCGAAAAGGTATCCCACAGCATCTTCGGCGAGGGCGTTATAGTTTCCGTAACTCCCATGTCCAATGATTCCATGCTGGAGATAGCCTTTGACAAGGTGGGCACAAAGAAGATAATGGCAAATTACGCAAAGCTTAAAAAGCTCTGATACACAAGGAGTGATATTATGAGAAAGACCAAGATAGTATGCACTATCGGTCCTGCAACCGATGACGAGAATATCATGCGCGAGCTCATGCTGGCAGGCATGAACGTTGCACGATTCAACTTCTCGCACGGCGACTATGAGACCCACGAAAAGCGTTTCCGCGTTATCGAAAAGCTCAGAAAGGAGCTTGACCTCCCCGTAGCTACCCTCCTCGATACAAAGGGACCCGAGATACGTCTGGGCAAGTTCGTTGACGACAAGCCCGTAGAGATACACGACGGCGACACCTACACCCTCACCACCGAGGATGTGCTCTGCGACGACAAGGTGGGAAGCATCAGCTTCAAGAAGCTGCCCCGTGACGTCAGCATGGGTACAAGGATACTCATAAACGACGGCGTTATCGAGCTTCTTGCGGAAAAGGTCACCACCACCGAGATAGTCTGCCGCGTAGTTCACGGCGGTACTCTCTCCAACAACAAGGGCATAAATGTGCCCGGAGTAAAGCTGTCAATGCCCTACCTCAGCGAAAGGGACATGGACGACCTTGAATTCGGCTCAAAGATGGGCTTCGACTTCATCGCCGCCAGCTTCGTCCGCACAGCTGCGGATATAAACTATCTGAGGAAGTTCACACAGAGTCTCGGCTGGTTCGATGTGAGGATAATCGCCAAGATAGAAAACACCGACGGCGTTGAGAACATCGACGAGATACTCGAGGCTGCCGACGGTATCATGGTAGCCCGCGGAGACATGGGCGTCGAGATACCCTTCGAGCAGATACCCGCTATCCAGAAGTCCCTTATCAAGAAAGGCTACAACGCAGGAAAGCAGGTCATCACGGCTACACAGATGCTGGAGTCCATGATAACCAATCCACGTCCTACCCGTGCGGAGATAACCGACGTTGCAAACGCTCTCTATGACGGCACCAGCGCTATCATGCTGTCGGGTGAGACCGCCGCAGGCGCTTACCCTGTGGAAGCCGTAAAGACCATGGCTCTCATCGCAGAGACCACCGAGAACAACATAAACTACAAGGCTCGCTTCTCCTCACGACGCGCCGACCAGAACGGCACTGTGGCTGAGGCTATCGCCCACGCTACGGTAACAACTGCTCACGACCTCAACGCAAGGGCTATCATCACCGTATCTCTCGGCGGACAGACAGCGAGACTTATCTCCAAATACAGACCAAGCTGTCCTATCATCAGCTGCACCATGAGCGAGGTGGTATGCCGCCAGATGAACATGAGCTGGGGCGTTATACCTTTCATAATCGACGAAAAGACCAATACCGATGACCTGTTTGCCGCAGCTGTTGAGGCTGCCGAGTCCCACAGACTCGTAGAGGACGGGGATCTTGTGGCTATCACCGCAGGTGTTCCTCTGGGCGTATCGGGTACCACAAACCTTATGAAGGTGGAGAAGATCGGCGGCAAATAATAACGGAGTGATCACGCCTTTACGGGCGTGATCATAATAACATGATATAAAGGGGATTTAAAATGAATATCACAGTAAAAAAGCGGACAAGGATCGCGGAGATCATTGTCGGCATAGTTCTGATCTGCTTTTCTTTACTCAGCTTCCGCAGTTTCTGGCTGATATATTTTCCGGATATGAGTTATTTCAAGCTAAGGATAACGCCCTATCTGCTGATCCCTATACTTTCCACGTTGTTCAGGATACTGCTTGCCGTAATGCTCATATTCAGACTGTATCACTGTCTGCCTATAAAGATTCTGTACTGTATAACGGCGCCGGGATTACTGCTCAACAGCATTGGCGGCAGTATCCTGCTGGGGTATCTCTTTGAGCCGTACTCGGTTTTCACTGCGTCAGGCTCATATTATGAAAATCATGACCTGTTAATGCTCACCGATATACTCATGTTCCTTCTTGTACTGGCAGCAGCTGTCATAGCTTTTCTGACTATGAACAGGAACATAGTATGGAAGTCAAGGAAACATCTCCTTATCTATACTTATGCCATAACAGGCTTGTATATGGCGATGTCGCTCATGAGACTTCAGGCTGATTATTTTGCACTCCTGCTCTTTATGCTCCCCTGCCTCATGCAGGACTACACCGTGAACAAGAACACAAAGGGCATCACAGGCTGTGCAGCCTTTGCATTAAAGCCCGTACTCCCTGTTGCCATCGGCTATTTTTACGCTCATTATTACGATGGCATGGTAAGCGGCTTCTCATACATCACAACGGGCAAGAGCAATATTTCATCAAACGGCAGCGAACAATACATATTATTTATGACCTGTCTGAATATTCTTCTTGTTCTGCTCATTCCCCTCATGCTCTTTGAGAGAAAGTGTACAGAGGCTGAGGACGTCGCTCAGGTAAAGAAGCTCAGCTCCGACGATGAAGATGAAGACGACGATGAAGAAGATGATGACGAGTACGAGGAAGACGATGACGATGACGAGGAAGGCGATGATGAGTCCGACCATAACGACTGACCGTCTCCTGCTCCGTCCCCTGACCCTCGATGACGCCGAGGCTGCCTTTGAGTGGACGGGCGACGAGAGAGTGGCAAGGTACATGATATACTCCACCCACGAAAACGTTGAGACCACACGGGAATGGCTCCGCAGCATAGTCACCTCGGATACGCGCTTTGAGTTCGGCTTTGTCCGCAGGAACGATGATAAGCTCATAGGCTCGGGCGGCATAAGGCTCCTTGAGGACGGCTTCTGGGAGTTCGGATATAACTTCCGATATGACTGCTGGGGCATGGGCTATGCTACCGAAGCATCAAAGGCTATGATCGACCATGTGCGCAGAAGCTTCGGCAATATAAAACTGAGAGCCGAATGTGCGGCTGAAAACACAGCCTCCGCTCATGTGATAGAAAAGTGCGGACTGCATTTTACGGGCTTCGGCGAGTACAAGAGCTATGACGGACTAAAAACATTCAAATCAAGGATATACAAATCATAAAGGCTACAATATGAATAACACCAAAAAGAACAGAATTTCCGAGGCAGCCGTTGGCATACTACTGCTGGCTGCTTTTGCTTTGACACTGACAGGATATATCACAAACCGCTATTATCTTAACGGGCTCGGAATGATAAGGGAAGCAGTTTCAGCTGCCGCAGCACTGATGTTTGTTATCGGCAAATTCAGAACACCGCCATGGAACAGAATAACAGGAGCGCTGTTCATTATCGCAGCAGCCGTGACAGCAATAACGTTCGTCAAGGCTCTGAAAACACTAATAAGCACAGACTTCGCCATATTCCACTATGCACCGTTAATGATGGCAGTATCCCTGATCCACTCCTTATGCTTCATAGCAGGCGGCTTTATCTGCGCTTTTATTTATCTCGGCGTAATACACCCAAAAAACAGGCTGCTTTACACCGTACTGCTGTATATCCTTATCATAATATCTGTGGCATCTCAGACACTCAACAGATCGGGATTATACGCGGACATGATCATTGTCTTCGGGCTGTGCTTTGCTCCCGAAAACGATGATACTACCACAAAGCGCGGCAGGGTCGGCAGAGCAGGGATATGGATATTCTGCATAACGTCAGTTATTCTGGCTTTCTCCTCGATATACGTTTCCATGCTCGGATTCACAGCGATACACTACGAGTCAGGTGACTCTCCTTATGAACAGGCAGTGACAGCGGTCCTTGTTCTGACAGCAGTGTTATATGCAGGCTTACTGCTCTCTCCTCTCAGTCTCGGAGACAAGAGGTTCGGCAGTAATAATGATAACGATGAAAATAAATCACGAAAGGAAGAATTATCATGATAAAGCACATAGTTATGTTCAAATTAAAGGAAGCCGAGGGCAGAAGCGAGTACGAAAATGCTGTTGAAGCTCAGAAGCGCTTCGATAACGTCATCGCTAATGTCAAGGAGCTGAAAAAAGGCGAGGTAGTCATCAACTCCAAGGACGCTCCCGAGAGCAACTACACCATCGCTCTTATCTGCGACTTCGACACCATCGACGACCTGAACGCATATCAGGTACACCCCGCACACCTTGAATTCGGCAAGTTCATCGGAACTGTAAAGACCGACAGAGCCTGCATAGACTACGAATGCTGATGATCGTCCCCGTGGCACGCAGCACGGGGGTGTCATATATATAAACCCCGAAAAGGGAGGTAGAAAACATGGTAAATGTAAAAGGCAGATGGGCACTCATCACAGGCGCAAGCCGCGGACTCGGCTATCTCGCAGCCATAGAAATGGCTAAGCTGGGCTGTAATCTGGTGCTCCACAGCCGCACCGAGGAGCACTGCGCAAAGGTGCTCGGCGAGGTGAAGGCTCTGGGCGTTGACGCTTATGTAGTCACCGCAGAGCTTTCCGACATGGAACAGGTTGAAGCGATGTGCAAAGCTATCGACGAGAGAGGGACAAAGCTCGACATCATCCTCAACAATGCAGGTCTTCAGATAGCCTACAGAACGGAATATCTCACAACACCTGCATCTGATTACGACATCAGCTTCAGGATCAACACCACCGCTCCCATGATGATCTGCTATCATTTCCTTCCCGGTATGAAGGAAAGAGGATTCGGACGCATAGTCAATACCACCAGCGGTATCGACCTTGAGCCCGAGCAGGCAGGTTATTCCGCCGCAAAGGCTGCACTCAACAAGGTAACACGCGACCTTGGCAAGAACTACGAAGGCACTGACGTAACTATCAATCTCACTGACCCCGGCTGGTGCAGAACAGACCTTGGCGGTCCCAACGCTCCAAACTCTCCCGAAAGCGCTATCCCCGGAGTTATTGTGGGCGCATTCGTGGACGACAAGAAGTGCGGACGCATCTTCGCTGCACAGGAATTCAGCGGCATGAGCCTTGTGGAGGCTGTTGCAAAGGCTGAAAAGCAGGCAGGAGTATATTGAGCTGACACATAACGGGCGCTCGGAAAGTGTCCCTGCAAGGGTAGAAATATCACGCAGGGACGAGTTCCGCTCGCCCGAATTTATATTATTCCCATCACTTATATGATGGTCTAAGGAGAAACCATGAACATCGAAGAATGTATGAGCTTCATAAACTCTTACAGCAAGTCGGGGGGCAGGATAACGGACCTATCCCGCGCGAGGGAGCTTATGAAACGTGTGGGCGACCCACAGGAAAGACTGAAATTCGTTCATATAGCAGGCACCAACGGCAAGGGCTCCACCCTTGAATATATCGCCAACGCCCTGCAATTCTCGGGCTATAAGACGGGAAAGTTCACCTCTCCCTTCGTGCTGCGCTACACCGACAGGATACGCATCAACGACGACGAGATAGATGAGGACTCCCTCTGCGATATTGCGGATTTCGTAAAGGAGCGCATCGGTGACGCGGCTTATTCACAGTTCGAGATAACAATGGCGATAGCCATGCTGTGGTATGAGCGCGAGAAGTGCGACATAGTGGTGCTGGAAACGGGTATCGGCGGCACCCTTGACTCCACCAACGTCATACCGCCTCCGCTGGTATCGGTCATAACCTCCATTTCCCTCGACCACACGGCTCTGCTGGGCGATACTGTTGAGGAGATAGCTTCCCACAAGGCAGGCATAATCAAGAGCGGCTCGGCAGTCATACTCTCCGAGGACAATCCCGACAGCGTCCGCGAATTAGTCCGCGAGACTGCGGAAAAAGTTGGTGCGGAGCTCATTCCCTGTGAGGACTGTCCCCCCTACGGTGACGGAGGACTTTTCTCACCTTTCAGGTACAGAGGTATAAAGCTTACTCCTGCAATGGCAGGAATACACCAGAAGTATAACGCACAGACTGCCATAACCGCCTGTATTTATCTCAGGAGCAAGGGATTTTCTGTCAGTGACAGCTCCATTATCCGCTCAGTTGAGACCACTCAGGTACGCGGCAGGGTGCAGTACATAGACGGCGAGCCGCCTGTTTTGGTTGACGGCGGACACAATCCCGCAGGTGTGGGAATGCTGTCCCTTATGCTCATGTACCTCAGTACAAGGGGCAAGAAGATATACACCGTCATGGGCATGGTGGACTCAAAGGACTATGTGGACTGCGTAAAGAAGATATCGGGTCTCTCCGACAGGTTTTTCGCAGTGGACGGATTTGCACCCAACGCAGTATCTGCGGAGACTCTTGCAGATATTGCAAGCTTCCGCACGGAAGCCGAATACGGAAGCCTTGAGGAGTGTGCCGAAAAGGCAAAGGCTCTCGCCCTTGAAAACGGCGGAGTTGCCGTTATCTGCGGCTCTCTCTACCTTGCCAGTGAGTATCTAAATATGAAATAAAGAAAAGGACAAGTTTAAAAACTTGTCCTTTTTTATTATCCTATATTTGCTTCTACAGTATAGCACCAGTCAATATCATTGTTTTCGCCTTGTTCTTTAAAATTATTCTGAACTGTGTTTATGACAGGTTGAAATAAAGACTCAACTGACATTTCTGCATAACGCATAGCATTGCTTTTTAATGTTTCATTTGTAGTAAGCTCTTCTTCCATATCAGTTACTGCTTTTTGAATAAGTTCATTCTGCATATCTGACGTCAAATCCATCTCTCCAAATGTTAAGATTCCATTAGATGTATCATAAGCTTTCATCTCCGTGAATTCAACATTCAGTTTAGGTTCTGGAAGTGTTATAATGATTTTTTTATTATTATTATCAACTTCTATATTGCTCTCAGAAAAATCATTCATATCTATAGTATATTTACCGATACCATTATACTCAATATACTGTGTCTGCCTGAAAACTGATGCCTTGAAAAGACCTTCCTTTTTTTCCTGTTTTCCAACAGTAACTGGTTGTTCCATAACAATAAATTCTTTTTTCTGTTTTGCTTTTCCAACCAATTCGCTTTTTATTTCTTTTGATTCAATTGTATAATGTACATTTTCTTGTGTCAGTTCAGTGCTACCATCGGACTTCTCTTCAACGTTAACAGTGTTATTATCAGTTATATATTGTATCTGTGGAGTAAAAATCCATTTCTCATTTGCTTTTAAATAGAATAATATTCCAAATGTAGAGGCAATAATCAAAATCGTTATTATCCATGGTGATTTCTTCCATATAACTATCGGGTTATTCTTTTCTTTATCCATTTTTACCTCCTTATATGATTATTTGATTGATAACTACTAAAACGATAAGAACTATAACAATGCCAAGAACAATCTTACCAATAGTATTAATAATTTTCATAAATACAAACCCCTTTTCAAAAGATTATAAATATACAAAATGCAAAGACATTTATTTCTTTGTATAATTATAACACAAACGGCATAAAATGTCAATATATGCTGTATTATTTATCATTGCAGCCGATTTTTTGTGCATTTTCGCCTTAAAAATATTATATTTTAATCATTAGATTTCATAAGTACACCTAAACCTAGAATTAAAAGCCCAAAGGCAGAACTTGCTGCTTTAGGGCTTTGTTATTGAAATCAGCTGTAATTTCTTGCGATTCTGTAGTCCACGGCGCCCGTAAAGGGGTCGTAGAGGATATCCTCATTATCGTCCTTTGCCACAAGGTAGGAGCTCTTATAGAACAACGGCACAAAGCCGAACTGCTGAAGTATCTCACGCTCTGCCGCCGTATAGCTGTTCACCAGCTCATTCACCGTAGAGCACTTCATGACAGCCTCGGAGCTGTCAGCGCCGCCTGCCGCATTTTTAAGACAGTCTACCTCAGTGAACTTCCCGAGCACGGCAAGTCCGCTGTTGAAATCTCCTCTGACGGGATACAGTGCTATGCTGTAATCGCCGCTCTCTATCCTCTCGCGGAACTCCTTTGCGGTAAGGTCCTCGATGCCGATATAGATACCGAGACTGTCCTGCCAGCTCTGTGAGAGTATATGGAGGTAACGGGAATCTATGGTACTTGAGTCCACGATCACCTTCACGCTTTCAATGGAGCTGACCTTCAGCTCCTCCTTAGCCTGCTCAACGAGGGAAGCTGCCTGCTGAGGGTCGTAAACGTCGAACTGCTTGTCCGATGCCAGCTCGCGGTAGCTTCTTCCTGCAACATTCACCGCAGGAGGGATAATACCGTATGCCGCTTTCAGGTCGCTTCCCAGCTCCTTGTCCAGCGTCTCTCTGTCCACAGCAAGAGCAACGGCCTTCCGCAGAGCAGCATTTGAATAGAGCTTATCCTTGGGATTGAATATCATGCCGAGGGTGGTGGCTTTCTGTCCTGTTATATTGTACTTCTTGGGGTTATAGCCTCCCACCTTCATTGTGGAGAAGCACTCCGTCTCGTCGTCCTTGAACGCCTGCTTCACCTCAGACTCGCTGTCCAGTACCGAGAAGCTGACGAATGTAGGAAGTATATCATAGCCCTCATGCATATTCTTTTCGTTCCTGCGCATATAGAGGATATTATTGCTTCCGTAGGGGTCGTAGAACCACTGACGGACATAGAACGGTCCGTTGGACATTACCGACCTGTCGTCAAGTCCGTATCTTCCCTTGGTGGAGATGAAAAACTCCTCATTGCAGGGAAATGCAGCAGGAGATGTGAGAAGTCCGAGGAACTCCGCGCAGGGATAGTCCAGAGTGAACTGCAAGGTGAAGTTATCCAGCGCTTCAACGCCGAGGCTGTCGGTGCGATAGCTTCCCTCGGAGATATATCGGCTGTTTTTCAGGCACATGAAGTACCTTGCGAATGGCGAGTGCATTTTCGGGTCGAGTATACGCCTGAAAGCAAAAACATAGTCATCGGCGGTAACGGGAAAGCACTCCTCCTCGTCGATGATATCGTCATCGTTCTCGTCAAAGAACCAGTAATTGTCCTCTCTCAGGTGAAAGGTATAGACACAGCCGTCAGCCGACACATTGTAGTCAGCAGCATTGCAGCAGACGATGCTGCCGTCCTTATCCTTCATCATAAGACCGCTGTACATATTCTTTATAACAGTTGCCGATGAAGGCTCGTTTGCGAACTGCGGGTCAAGGCTCTCGGGATTGCTTGCAAGAGCGGCGCCGTACATATGACCTTCACCGCCGCCCTTCCTGTCTCCTCCTCCGCAGCTGCTGAGGGAGCCTGCTCCTATAAGGGCACAGGCTGCAAGAGCGAGTATTTTTTTCTTTTTCACATTTTTCTCCGTTTCTTCTGTACCCATAAGGGCTCTGCCGCACTCAGCGGCACATCATGTCATAATCAAAATATGTCCCCCGAAAACGGGGGACATTCAGCTTTAATTCATGCTTACGGTAACGATGAAGCCGTCAACGTTATTTCCAGAGACCGTATAGGTCTTATTGGATGGAACGGGCACCTCTGTATCGCCCGCAGCGTTGGCAGCTGCGTAGTATATCTGGTAAAGCTTATTGCCGACCGTGACCTCAAGGGGGCTTTCATTAGTATGCTCCTTGATCTTGTCGATATACTCCTCGAGGCAGAGTTTATTCTGCTTCATATAAACGGCATGGGGAACTCCCACATACCTGTATGTATAGTCTCTCTGGCGCTCGCCTGTTTCGGAGTCCTTACCCTCGGGGAAGCGGACAACGAAGCCGTACTCAGCGGCGTGCTCATCGATCCAGCCGTAAACGCCCGTAGGCATATAGTAGCCCGAGCTTGAACCGTCTGTGGGGAAGATACCCAGATCGAAGCTCCTGCCCGTATGGTAGTCGGAATAACCGCCCTGGAACTGGGAATTGCCGTTGTTGTACTTATCGCTCTGCTCCTCGGCAGTACGATATGCGCCGATAACATAGATATCGGAATTTGTCTCAGCCTCATAGAAGCCGTCCATGAGCTGATTGAGGTGATCGAGAGCCTCGGTATCCAGCTTTGTGACCAGATCGCTTACATGGTAATGTGAGTCATCGTGGTTGTAGTAGATAGCCTCTAACTCGGTATCGCCTTCGATAAATTTATATTCGTGGGCTGAGTTTACGAGGACGAGGTTTCCTCTGTTAACGTCGTCAGCCTTGTGAACTTCCGTTGTATACTGTGACTCCGAGGGCTTCTGACCGTCGGGAGCACCTGTTATAAGCGAGCTTGTCTCACCGTTGGATGTGAGGTTATCCACGATAGAGGACTGCTGCGTATTGTCAGTAATGGTTGTCTGTGCCTGTTTAGCGGAGGTTTTTTCATTGCCCTTCTTGGAACAGCTCTTACAGCAAGAGCCAAGCACAACGATGAGGACAACAAGGACCAGTACCACCGCAACGAGTCTGTCGTATCTGACCTTATAGCGTTTTGATACACGTTCTCTCTTGCGGTTTCTGCGTTTATCTCCGTTAGCCATAAAACGAAATCGCTCCTTAAAGAATATTCGGTTAAATCGTAACAGTCAGCTGTTGAGAAAGAGGGTCAACAGCGGACCGTCTGCATATACACGCCGCGAAAAGCCGCGGGATCTCTCCAAAAATTGCTCCCCAAGCGTATCCATATATCATAAATTGCTCATACACTGTATTATATCACAAATTTTTGGACTTGTAAAGAGTTTTTTTGATTTTTTGCACTAATAATTTCATATTATTTGCGCATAGTGTACTAAGGAAATCCAAATGTCCACAAAAAACTACTTATCTTCCGTGGACAAAGCACGTCTTCTGAACTCCGACGGAGTGCAGTTTTTATGCTTTTTGAACTGTCTCATGAAGTAGGACTCGCTGTCGTAGCCGCACTCCACTGCTATCTCATACACGGACTTGTCCGTATTTTTCAGCAGCTCAGCCGCTCTGAGGAGCCTGCTCTCGATGACGTCCTGAAGACAGGTAACGCCGAAAGCTGCGGTCCATAGCCTGTGGAAGTATGTCCTGCTTATACGCATCTCCTCGCACATCTCGTCGATGGACCAGCTGTTCATGGGGGCGTCATAAATAGCCTGTCTCAGCTTCCGAAGCTCCACATAACGGGGTATCTTCTCCACGGGCGAGGCAGGTGCGTTATCGTAGGTCTCGCTGAGGGCGATGAAGATGATACGCATGGAAAGCTCCATGAATTCGCTGATATGCTTGCCCCTGTGCATGGACTGGGACTGCATTGAACGCAGGGCGCCCGAAATGACGAGGTCGTCCGCCAGCTCTATGGGAGTATCCTGAGGAAAGTTCATAGAGGAGATATACTGCCTGTCGGCGGCAGATGTCCTGAAGCTGACCATATCGTAGCGAATGGGCTTGCCCTTCACAGGTCGGAAGCTCTGCTTGTAGCCGCTTGTCAGCAGTGCAGCGGAAACACCATCTGTGCGGAGCTGCTGCCCGTTCTCCTCATACATTATGGGAGTCCTGAGCAGCAGGAACACGGGGTCCGCGCCCAGCTCTCCGCCGAAAGCGGTATCACGGCGGCAATTCAGCTGTATACGGTTGATCTTCACAAGCGCTCCCCCTTCCTGTTACAGTAACTATATGTACTATTGTAACATAAACTGAACAAAAATGCAAGCCTTGTAGGGAACGCTGCCTCGCCATAATTATGCATTATGCATTATGAATTATGCATTAAAAAAGGGGCATTGCCCCTTTTTCAGTCTTATTCGGCAGTTTCAGCCATTTTAACAGCCTTCATCATGATAGCGCACTCAAGGCGCTTCTTTTCCAGCTGACATGAGATCTTGTGAGCAGTTCTGATATCGCCCATATACTGGTAGTTATTGGCGTTGCAGCCGCCGCTGCAATAGAACTTTGCCCAGCACTCGCGGCAGTCGGGCTTTGAGTAAACGTGAGCCCTTGCGAAGTCTGCCTTCATCTCCTGATCGAAGGTGCCCTCGTCGATGTTGCCCATCTTGTACTCGTCTATGCCTACGAACTGGTGACATGGGAAGATGTCTCCGTCGGGAGTAATGGCTACATAGTCATTTCCGCAGCCGCAGCCCCTGAGGCGCTTGATAGCGCAGGGACCCTGATCCAGATCAAGCATGAAGTGGAAGAAGTTGAACTTCTTGCCCTTCTTCTCGTTTTCAAGAAGCTGGAGCGCCAGTTTCTCATACTCTGCAAATACCGCAGGCAGGTCCTTCTCGGTAAGTGCGTAAACATCGTCATCACCCACAACGGGCTCAACGGATATCTGGTCGAAGCCTGCTTCATTGAGTGCAAAAACATCCTTTGAGAAGTCAAGGTTCTTGTTGGTGAATGTACCTCTTACATAGTACTCCTTGTCACCTCTGCCCTCCACCAGCTTCTTATACTTGGGAAGGATGATATCATAGCAGCCCTGACCGTTGGGAAGCACACGGAAGTAATCGTTTACCTCCTTGCGTCCGTCAATGGAGAGAACAACGTTTGACATCTCGCGGTTGATGAAGTCAATCTTCTCGTCGTCAAGGAGCAGACCGTTTGTGGTGATAGTGAAGCGGAACTTCTTGTTGTATTCCTTTTCGCGGCTCCTTGCGTACTCAACTACCTTCTTTACCACACCGAAGTTCATAAGGGGCTCGCCGCCGAAGAAATCAAGCTCCAGATTGGGACGATCGCCCGAATTTTCCAGCAGGAAGTCGATAGCGTGCTTGCCTGTCTCAAATGACATGAGCTTTCTGCCCTTGCCGAAGTCGCCTGTGGACGCAAAGCAGTACTTGCATCTGAGCTGGCAGTCATGGGCGATATTAAGGCACATAGCCTTTACAGGGGAGGCTACGGAATACTTTGCATACTTCTCGTAATCGTCCTCTGAGAAGAGTATCTTATCGTTATACAGCTCCACTATCTCGGCATAGCAGTCGCGGATATCCTCCTCGGGATAAGCCTTGGAGAGCTTGTCCACCACATTCTGAGGACATTCAGCCTCAAAAGGCGGCTCCACATTGTCGAGAAGGTCGTATGTGAGCTCGTCCACGATATGAACGCCGCCGCTGTTCACATCGAGAACTATGTTCAGTCCGTTAAGCTTGTACTTATGTATCATTATTCATACCCTCAATTCAAAAAATATGAGGCAGCATTTTCATACTGCCTCCACCGTTTTTTCAGTGTTAAGAGCTTATCTCTCGCACTTCTGGTTAGCAACTGTGCAAGAGGTCTTGCAAGCAGACTGACATGAAGCCTGGCACTTGCCGCAGCCGCCCTTCTGAGCAGATTCCTTGAGATTAGCCTTATTGATAGTCTTGATATGTTTCATTTTTTTACCCTCCATAGGAATGTACGGCACTCTGCCGCATAGTACTTTCTGATATTATATCATATTTTCAGCTTCAATGCAATAGTTATTTCAAATAATTCAGATTTTTACCTTATTCAGCATGAAGGCTGTCAAATACAAAGTTGTAGATATCGACGTAGGTACCGTCCGTGTAGTGGAGACCGTCAAAGGTCGAGAAGCCGTTCCACATGAGGAACGTGTACGAGTCGAGGAAGGTTATCCTGCTGTCGAGACCTGCGCTCAGGTCGCTGTTGAACTGCTCTATCCTGCTGTTGAGGTACTGATAGTTGCCGTCGCAGGGATTAACTGCCATGACGATGACCTTGTTGTTATCAAGGAACTCGTCGGGCATACTGTTATAGAGGTTGAGGTAAGCCCTGCTGTCAAGGTCGTTTACGCCGAGGTTAATGATGACCGTCTTATCGCGTATCTGATAGATAGACTCGGCATTGCTCCTGAAGAAGCTTATGGTAGCTCCCACCTTGCCGATATAGTCTATATCTATTCCTCTTGCCATACCAACGGTACGGGAGTCGCCCACCCAGAACCACTCGGCATACTCGCTGTCGATACGGGGGATAGTGTACTCAAAGTTTCCGAATTCAAGGGGAGGTATCTCCTCGGTGCTGCCCGAAGTCTCTCCGCCGTTCTGTTCGTTTGTTCTCTCAGCCTTCTCCTCCTCGGTCTCACGCTGCTTGAAGCCGTTCTTCTCGAGGAAGTCGGTCATTATACCGCCGTCATCGGCTGATGAAGCCCATGCATAATACGAAAGTATCAGGGAAGCGTCCACAGCGTCAACGTTGTTGTCGCCGTTAAGGTCGGCTGCCGAAGTCTGATACGAATAGAGGGGCGAATCCTGCCCCGCAGAGGTACACGCATATGCAGCAAGCACGGCAGAGGCGTCCGCGGCGTCCACCACACCGTCACCGTCTATGTCGCCTATCATGAACAGCGAAGCCTCACCGTAAGCGGTGAAAGCTGCTGAGGACATGGCGACAGCCGCAGCTGCGGCAAAGCTCATAAGCGTTTTCATCTTCATAAATTACTCCTTTTCACTGGTCAAGCTCAATAAGAAGCTCGAAATCCTCATCGATCCTCTGTTTAAGCTCTTCGATCTCGGCGCATTTGCTGTTCATCAGCTCATAGTCGCTGTAGACCTCCTCCCTGCCGATCTCCTCGGTAAGAGAGTCTATCTGCGCCTGCAGGTCGTCGATTTCCTTTTCAAGGCGTCTCATTTCGTTTTTTCTTGCAGCATCAGCACTTCTCTGCTGCTTGCTGCGATAATTCTTAGCAGATTTTTCCTTGGCAGCTTCCGCAGCCTTCTGCTGTTTTTCGGCTTCTATCGTCCTTCTCTCGGCAGCCTGCTCCTCGCGGAGGACGTCGAGATATTTTTCAAAGCCGTAATTATGGAGTCTGTAGGTTCCGTCAGTGAGCTCTATAAGCCTGTCGGCTATTTTACTGAGCAGATAGCGGTCATGGCTCACAAAAATGACCGTACCCGTATATTCAGCCAGAGCCTCCTCGATAGCCTCCTTAGAGCTGAGGTCGAGGTGGTTGGTAGGCTCGTCAAGAATGAGGACGTTGCCGTGCTCCTGCATCATGATGGCGAAGCAGAGCTTGGCACGCTCGCCGCCGCTGATGACTCCCGTCTCCTTAAAGACGTTCTCGCCGATGAGGCGCACCTGCGCCAGAAGATTTCGCACCTCCAGATCGGACATTGAGGGATAGCGGCTGTGGAGCTCCTCCATAACGGTAAGCTCCTTGTTGAGGTTGGTGCTCTCCTGCTCGAAGTAGGAGATCTTGATATTGCTGTTCCAGCGGACCAGTCCCTTATGAGGGAGCTGTTCCTGTATGATACGCAGCAGGGTGGATTTGCCGATGCCGTTGTCACCGATGACGCCTATCTTCTCACCTCTGCGGACCTCGAAGTCAATGTTGTCCACAAGGGTCTTTCTGGCGCTGCCCTCACCCACGGAGATGTCCACGCCCTTGACTTTGAGGACGTCGATAGGGGGCTCGACTGCGTATGTGAAGCGTATCTTCGCATTTTTTGTCTCATGGACGGGGCGCTCTATGCGCTCCATTTTCTCGAGCTGCTTTCTGCGGCTCTGAGCCATTTTTGTAGTGGAAGCACGGACGAGGTTCTTTGCCACATAGTCCTCAAGCTGGGCTATCTGCTTCTGCTGGAGCTCATACTCCTTCTCGCGCCGCGCGTCGTTTTCCTCTCTCTGGCGGACGAAGGCGGTGTAGTTGCCCTTGTACCGTGTCAGCACTCCCCTCTCTATCTCGCAGATAGATGTGCAGAGCCTGTCGAGGAAGTATCTGTCATGTGAGACTATGAGGACGGCGCCCCTGTAGGAGCGGAGGTAGTCCTCAAGCCACATGATGGTCTTGAAGTCAAGGTGGTTGGTAGGCTCGTCCAGAATGAGGAGATTTGGCTCCTCAAGGAGCAGCCTTGCAATGGAAAGGCGTGTCTTTTCGCCGCCGCTGAATCCCGAGACAGTGCGTTCCAGCTCCTCACCCGAGAAGCCCATACCGTTGAGCACCATTCTTATCTTAACGTCGGTATTGTAGCCGTCGTTGGCTTCTATCCATGAGGACAGCTGCTGGTACTCGTCTGCGGAGGAATCATCGCCGCTCTCTATCTCCAGCTCTATTTCTCTGAGGCGTTCTATCGCCCTGTGAACGGGCTCAAAGACGCTTCGCATCTCCTCGATGACGGTATTTTCGGTATTGAGTCCGCCCATCTGTTCAAGGTAGCCCACGGTAGTCTTTGCAGCCATGGAGATGACGCCGTCCTTTTCGGTGAAGCGGTCGGGCTCCACGGAGCCTGTGAGTATCTTCAGCAGCGTAGACTTTCCGCAGCCGTTCCTGCCGACAAGACCTATTTTGTCGTTCTCGTCGATGGACAGCGAAACATTGCATAGCACCTGATTGCCGTTATAGAATTTATTTACATTAGTTAAGCTTGCAAGCATATCGAATTTCCTTTGTCTGCCACTATGCACAAAAAGAAGAATGATTATTTGTGCAGGCTGCAGTTATATAACTTTATCATACCATGTTACGAGAAAAAAGTCAACTGTCACGGTAAATATAAATGAAAGTCGGTTTTTGTCCGATTTTATACATAATATATCAAGAAAAGGCTGTTTTTCGCAGTTTTTACAAGAAAAATGAAAAAAACCTCCCGCTGGGGAGGTCTTTTCCGAGGGATAATGAATAAAAAATAAGAGAGAGAACTGAATATGCTGTCCTGCACTATATTGGGCTCCGTGAGCCGCGGCCGTAACGACAAGGTGAGCGCCTATTCTCACATTGTCCGAGGGCAGCCGATCCCCTGAAAGGCATAATCGGATGGGGTACGGACAGCTGCTCATGCCGTCCGAAAGGTTTCGCTTACGCCTTACGATATATATTATACACCTTTGATGAACAAAAACAATGAAAAATACTATCTTTTTGAGGAGACTTTTTGAAATTATCACAACAAATATATAAAATCATCTTGCAATCCCATTATATATATGATACAATAGTACATAGATAGGGCGGCAGAACCCATCTGCCGTACAAGCTGATACAGAAAGGAGAGATAAAATGAGCCGCAGGATACTTATGGGTGTTATAGTCGCCGACTGCCATATAGATTTCCAGTGTGAGATCCTCAGAGGCATAATCACACAGGCTTACAAGGGCAACTGCGACGTTGCAGTTATCTCGCCGCTGCATAACTTCTCCATCAATTCCGTCCACAAGGACGCGGAAAAGACCATATTCGACCTGATATTCTCCGAGAATATCGACGGTATCATATACGACAGAAACTCCTTCCACAACGAGGAGGTCTGCAAATATATAGACGGGCTCTGCAAGCGCTCGGAAAAGCCCGTAATGCTGCTGGACCACAATGACCACAAGAGCTTCGAGACCACCTCGGTTGACGATCTGGAAGCCTTCGAGACCATAACCGACCACCTGATAAATGTTCACGGCTACCGAAAGATATACTGTCTGACGGGACCGAAAAACACATTCAGCGGTGAGGAAAGGCTTCAGGGCTACAGGAACTCAATGAAGCGCCACGGCATAGATATAGGTAAGGACTGGTGCGAGTACGGCGACTTCTGGACAGAGGCTCCCAAAAAATTCGCTAAGCGCATACTCAGCGGTGAGCTCAGCCGTCCCGAAGCCATAGTCTGCGGAAACGACGTCATGGCTATCACCCTTTCAAAAATATTCATCGACGCAGGGCTGCGGGTCCCCGAGGATATAGCCATAACGGGCTATGACGCCTCCATAGAGGGCTATCAGTCCAGCCCCTCCATAACCAGCTACAGCCGCCCCAACTTCCAGCTGGGCGCAGAGGCTGTACGCAGGCTCTACCGCATAATCACGGGAAAGATATGCAGCAAGGTGCCCAACGAGAACGGCGAGCTCCGTCTCGGAGAGAGCTGCGGCTGCGACGAGAACCCGAGCCTGCGAAGGAGCATACTGCGAAATCTCAGCATAAACAGCCGTTTCGAGTCACAGCTCCTCTACGGCGATATGCTTTTCGACATCACCAATGCCGACAATATCCACACCTTTGCCGACAGGCTCGACAACTACACCTACCTGCTCCACAAGATGAGAAGGCTGAGGATATGCCTTACGCGGAGCTACATAGACGCTACTGTGGACAAGAACGCCGAGGAGCTCAGCTTCCGCGAGGGCGACGAGATGAAGGTCATTCTTGCAAAGTCCGCCATCTGGCGCGAGGCTGAGACCCACGACTACTTCTCCTCGTCAAAGCTGCTCCCCGATTACAGTGAGGAGCGCAGCTACCCCTCCGCATTCTTCATCTCTCCCCTTCATTATAATAACAACTTCTTCGGATACTGCGCCGTCTCATTCGGAAAGGAGCCCCGCTCCTTCAGCTCGCTGTATCTGAAGTGGATAAACTACGTCAATGTTGCCCTTGAACAGGTCCGTATAAAGGCTATAATGAACCGCACCATCCTCAACACCAGCAAGGCTCTCCTCTACGACCACATAACGGGTCTTATCAACAGAAGCGGTATCGAGCAGGAGTTTGCGGCGAAATTCAGAGGAAAAACAGGCAGCGTGGAGTGCGTTACCTTCGAGCTCCACGGTCTGAAAAAAGCCTATTACCAGAGCGGCGAGGAAAAATCCAACAGCATCATGGCTGCCTTTGCCAAGAAGCTCCGCTCCTGCATAAGCAGCAGCGAGATATGCGGCGCATGGGCTTCACAGACCCTTTGCGTCATAACTCCCGGGGAGGGACGGGCAGAGACCATATGCAGTGACCTCTGCGGCAGGATAAAGGAGACTCAGTTCAGCAGCGGCGAGGAGAACTGCAACATCGACTTCTCCGCAGGCAAATGCAGTCTTGTACTGAGCCCTGCGGCAGACCTGTCAGATGCAATGTACAAAGCCACCATGAACAAGGTGTTCTCGTATACCATTTCCGAGCCCACATCAAATCCTCAGTTCGAGAAGCTCTGCCTGCTCCGCAACAGGATAATGAAGAACCCCGAGCTCCCGTGGAATATCAGCGAGATAGCCGAGAGCCTGTATCTGAGCAAGAGCTACCTCCAGAAGATATACAAGTCATACTTTGGAAAGAGCATAATCGAGGAAATGATAGAGTTCCGCATAGGCAACGCCAAGACCCTGCTGTCCCAGACGGATATGACCGTCACAGAGATATCAAGGGAGTGCGGATACTCCTCATACAACTATTTCGTGCGCCAGTTCCGCACCAGCGAGGGCTGCTCGCCGTCGGAATACCGCGATGAACAGAAAAGGAAGGCTGAAAACGATGAAAGCTGAAGTTATACTTATGAAATGCCCCGAGGTCAACCGCATATACGGTGTCAGAGTCGAGGAGCGCTATGACGACTGGTTCAGGACATGGGCATTCCCCATCGACGAGCGCCGCGCCTCACACGAGGGCTTCGACAGGAACGAGATAAAGGGAAACCTTGACTATACCGACGATTACAACGGCTGTCCCTACTGCAAGTCCAAGAGGATAGTGCAGTGCGGACGCTGCGGCAGACTGAGCTGCTGGAACAACGAGGAGCGCATCACCTGCGGCTGGTGCGGTCTTTCGGGCGATGTCACCACCACCGAGGACAAGCTAAATGTCAGAGGCGGAGAATACTGATAACAAGGAGTTTTGCACCATGGCTGCTGTCACCGTAACAGGCAAAGGAAACATATCGGTAAAGCCCGACCTTATCGACCTCGGGCTCAATATCCTGACAAAGGACAAGGACTGCGGAAACGCAATGGATAAGGCAGGCTCCGCCCTTGAGGAGCTGCGCTCCATACTTGTGAGCTGCGGCTTTGAAGGGGACGACCTGAAGACCTCGGACTTCAGTGTAAGGACCGAGTACGAGACAGTTCCCGACGAAAACGGCAATTACCGCAATGTGTTCAAGGGCTACTGCTGTACTCATGCCCTCCATGTCAGCTTTCCGATGGACACTCAGCGCCTTGCAGATGTGCTGGGACGCATATCCTCATCGGAGGCTGCTCCCGAAATATCCGTGAGATTTACCGTCAGCGACCCCGAGTCCGCCCGTGAGGAGCTCATAAACCTTTCCGCCGCAGATGCGCGAAAGAAGGCGGAGCTGCTCTGCAAAGCCTCGGGAGCTTCCCTCGGAAAGCTTCTGCGGATAAGCTATGACAGACACGATGTTAACACATACTCCCAGACAGGCTACGGCATGGACGTAAACTGTCTCCGCGCCTCGGCAAAAGCCGTGAGCATAGCCCCCGACGACATAAAGCTCACGGACAGCGCGGAATTTGAATGGGAAATAAACTGAAAGGAATCATATTTCATTGAACAGAGACAAGGTCATAATCAGGACCAGCATCATCGGTATACTGGCAAATATATTCCTCGCGTCATTCAAGGCTGTGGTGGGGATACTCAGCTCCTCAATCGCCATCGTACTTGACGCAGTAAACAACCTGAGCGACGCACTGTCGTCGGTCATAACCATTATCGGCACCAAGCTTGCGGGCAAACGCCCCGACAAGAACCACCCCTACGGCTACGGCAGGATAGAGAACCTCAGCGCCACTCTCATCGCGGTCATTGTTCTCTACGCAGGTGTCACCTCCCTTGTGGAGTCCATAAAGAAGATGATCCACCCGTCAGTCCCCGATTATTCCGCGGCAGCTATTGTCATAGTGGCAACGGCTGTCCTTGTGAAGATACTGCTGGGACTCTTTGTAAAAAAGAAGGGCGAGAGCGTAAACTCCGACTCGCTTATCTCCTCGGGCAAGGACGCCCTGCTGGACTCGGTCATCTCTGCCTCTACCCTTGTGGCGGCGGCAGTCTACCTTATATTCAACATCAGAACAGAGGCATGGCTGGGTGCTGTCATCTCGCTGGTCATCATAAAATCAGGACTTGAGATGCTGGGCGACTCACTGTCCAACATCATCGGCAAGCGCATAAGCAGCGAGCTCTCCAAAGAGATAAAGCAGACCGTCACCTCGTTTCCCGAGGTGCAGGGCGCATATGACCTGCTGCTCCACAGCTACGGTCCCGACCTTATGATAGGCTCAGTTCATATAGAGGTCCCCGACACCATGCCCGTTGCGGAGCTCGACAAGCTGGAGCACCGCATCACCGAAAAGGTCCTCGCCGAGCACAGCGTTATCCTTACGGGAATAAGCGTCTATGCAGTCAACACTCAGAGCGACCGCGCCGCGCAGATTTACGGCGATATCCGCAGGAACGTCATGTCTCACGAGTATCTGCTCCAGATACACGGCTTCTATCTCGATGAGGAGCACAAGACCATACACTTCGATATCATCATCGACTTTGCAGCTCCCGACGCAAATGAGCTTTATAGGCACATCCTTACGGAAACTCAGGAGGCTTACCCCGATTACACCGTAAGCATAACCCTTGACACAGATGTCAGCGACTGAACACAGCTCCCTTCGGGGAGCTTTTTCCTTGCCTCAGCTATGGTAAAATCATATACTATCATATTGTTTTTATATACCTCAGGTATACAAAACGAATATTGATATCCACAATCAACAAAGGGTACAATAAAATGAGCGGCAACTTCTACACTGCCGCCCGTTTATCACACATAATAATCACATAATTTTCACATAGCGGTATATAATAATTATATAGAGCGGTCGACTTCTCTAAAATACTTTACAAAGGATATATTAACAATGAAAAAGACATTCAAAAAGATCGCAGCAACCCTTTCAGCAGCAGTTATGTGCGCTATTCCTATGGCAAGCGCTCTTTCTGCAAACGCAGCAGCAGGCCCCAACGCACGTTGCACAATGAGAAAAATATACTGGATAGACAGCACAGCTTACGTTAAGAAGATCAATGTTGGCTTCACAAACGTAAGAGAAGGCTGCTCACCCGCAACCATCACTGCTATCGCTGCAGGCACACCCAGCTTCGGCGGCAGCGCAGGCGACGTTTACTACAACTGCGGCGGCACACTCACCGCAAACGGCAGCAACTATATTAAGGGCGCCGCTGTATCATTCTCCGTATTATGCAACAGCCCCTCTTGCTATGAGGAGGGCAGAAACGTATACTGCTATGCATACAAGGCAGGCGGAGTACAGTCATACAACTCTGTACACACTGTTCCCGCTTTCCTCGTTGGTGATATAAACAAGGACGGATATGTAAACGGTTCAGATTCAGGAATTCTCAACACAGGTCTTTGCCAGAACGCATTTACCAATGTAAGTTACGACGGCGTAGTAACTATCAATTCTAATAACTACTATTACTACACCTTCGACATCGACGATAACGGCGTTGTTAACGCAAACGACCTTACTATGCTCAGAAAGTACGAGAGCAGCTCAACATACAAGTTTGAGAGATAACTCCCGAAGCAGAATATTTTTTATAACATCGACTAAAAAGGCTCCCCGATGTGCGCTGCTCTTAGCGGAACAAATGACAAACCAAACTGAATAGGACACAAGCTGATACTTACAATAATGTAGGTATCAGCTTATTTTTATATAAATCCGTTGATTTATTCATCCGAATATGGTGAAATGTACTTAAAGAATCGAGCATTGGAGGTACCAACATGACCGATAAGGAACAGAAAAAGGCTGCAAAAGAGTTCGCAGCGTATTGGAAAGACAAAGGTTCGGAGAAAAGTGATACTCAGACTTATTGGAATCAGCTCTTGACTGACGTGTTCGGTGCTGAGAAACTCACTGGTCTTGTGAAATATGAAAAAACTGTCACTGTGGACGGCAATCAACAGTACATTGATGCATATATCCGTCACGATAATGTTACTATAATCGTTGAGCAGAAATCCCTTGGGAAAGATTATACAGAAAAGCTGCACCAGTCAGGTGATATAATGCTAACTCCATATGAGCAGGCTAAGCGTTATGATGATAATCTCAACAAAAAAGAGCAGGCTGATTACATTATCACCTGTAATTTTTAAGAGTTTAATATATACGATATGAACGACAAGAACGCAGCACCTGTTCAAATCATGCTAAGCGATCTACCGAAAGAGTTTCACCTCATGAAGTTCCTTGTCGGCAGTAAGTCTGAGCGTATAAAGAAAGAGGAACAGTTGTCTTATGATGCTGGTCAGATTGTCGGTAAAATGCGTGATGCATTGAAGAAACAGTACGTTGACGACGAGGGAGATGTTAACCTTAACAAATTATGCGTCCGCCTTGTATTCTGTTTCTATGCTGAAGACGCAGAGGTTTTCAAACGCAGACAGTTCCGTGACTATCTAAAAGATATTCCTGTGAATAAGTGGCATAGGGAGTTAAAAGACCTGTTCCGTGTGCTGAATACCTCTCCTGACGAACGCAATCCGTATGATGACGCAAAGCTGAACGACTTTCCATATGTAAACGGAGGACTGTTTGGCGGTAATGATATTATTATTCCGAATTTCACTGAAGAGATCGCTGACATTATTCTCAACTCTGCTTGCGAGTTCGATTGAAGCGAAATAAGCCCGACTATTTTCGGAGCTGTGTTCGAGTCAATGATGAATCCTGAAACAAGACGTGCAGGAGGTTTGCATTATACATCGATAGAGAACATTCACAAGGTCATAGATCCGCTTTTCCTTGATGAACTAACAAATGAGCTAAACGATATTTTAAAGACAGCATATAAGAAAACAAGAAACGAAAAGCTGTTTGCATTTAAGGCTAAACTTGCTTCGTTCAAGTTCCTTGATCCCGCGTGTGGAAGCGGAAATTTCCTTACGGAGTCATATTGTGCTCTCCGTGATCTTGAAAACAGAGCCATATCCAATCTCGTAGAGGAGGGACAGTCCTTCCTTGGGGATATGATAGATGTCAGCCTTGACCAGTTCTACGAGATCGAGATAAATGACTTCGCCGTTGCTGTTGCCAAAACTGCTCTGTGGATAGCTGAAATACAGAAGAAGAAGGAGACAGAAGAGATAATAGGAAAACCTCTGAAGACTCTTCCTCTCAATGATTATGAGCACATTCGTGAAGGAAATGCTCTGCGTGTTGACTGGG
Organism: Ruminococcus flavefaciens; assembly: GCF_900116855.1. Classification (GTDB taxonomy): domain Bacteria; phylum Bacillota; class Clostridia; order Oscillospirales; family Ruminococcaceae; genus Ruminococcus; species Ruminococcus flavefaciens_R. Next base: position 209,661 of record NZ_UETD01000007.1, on the reverse strand, counting down.
AGAGCATTGTGCCGAAGGATACGCTGTCTTATATCATGGGCAACCCTCCATTTATTGGTAGTGCAAGGTTATCTGATGAGCAGAAAGATGATAGAGATTTCATTTTTGAAGGTAAAGGTGGAGAGCTTGACTATGTTGCTTGTTGGTATAAGAAAGCCGTTGACTTTATAGGCTGTCGAGATATAATGTCAAAGAGCCACTAAGTAACCCCACGCAATAGGCAGAATCAAATTCGATTACAACATATCAATTCATTAAAGAGAGCAGCGTTTTATTCAGGAACGTTGCTCTTTTTGAATTATTTGCAAATTTGAATATTTTACTTGGAATTAACATAGAGGTGATTGCAGATTTAATATGAGCATCATTATAATATAATGTTACTGTTTCAGGCTTAAACTGCACATTTACACTCCTTCCGAAAAAAATGCTTGCTTTACCTACAATTAACATAGAAAAGGTATCGGAATTTACATTGAAAATGTTATACTTATATCACCGAAAGGAAATATTCAACAGGAGTGATTATTGTGAGTAAGAAAAAGGTTTTAGCAAGTGTATTGGTGTTGCTGATGGCAATGAATGCAACCGGATGCGGAAAGAAAAAAGATCAGACAGTCTCGACAGACGGCTCAACATCAATGGAAAAGGTCATTGGTTATCTAAGTGAAGCTTATATGGAAGAAAACAGCGACACAAAGGTAACTTACAATCCGACAGGTTCTGGTGCCGGCATCAAAGCAGTACAGGAAGGACGCTGTGATATCGGACTTTCCAGCCGTGATCTGAAAGATGATGAAACGGCAGAACTGAATGCGGAAGTTGTAGCGATAGACGGTATCGCAGTTATCGTCAACAACTCGAATCCCGTAGAAGACCTTGATGTTGCTGAGATTGCAAAGATCTATACCGGCGAGTTTACAAACTGGAATGAGCTTGGTGGTTCCGATTCTCCTATTATCTGCATCGGACGAGAAGCGGCTTCAGGAACAAGAGACGGTTTTGAATCCGTTACCGGTACTGCCGATAACTGCAAATATGCACAAGAGCTGACATCTACGGGTGATGTGATCCAGACGGTATCTTCTAACCCGAATGCTATCGGCTATGCTTCTCTCGCATCTGTCGGTGATTCGGTCAAAACCGTTTCCGTAGACGGAGTATTACCTACTGAGGATACCGTTCTCAATGGCAGTTATAGCATTCAGCGTAATTTCGTTCTTGTAACTAAAAAGGATAAGGAACTTTCTGAATCAGCAAAGGATTTCTATGATTTTTGTATGAGTGATAAAGCTGCTGATTATATCCGTAAAGCAGGAGCAGTTCCTGCAAAGAAATGAGAGAGCGGCATGAAAAAAAATAAGATAGTGGACATTGCAATGAGATGGCTGTTTACAGTCTGCGGATTTCTTTCGATCATATTTGTAATAGTTATCACTGCATTTCTTGTAAGTTCAGGAGTGCCTGCCATCGGAGAGATCGGTATTAGGGAATTTCTGTTCGGTACAACATGGGCATCGACCGCTAAAAATCCCGAATACGGTATCCTGCCATTTATATTATCATCGGTATACGGAACATTCGGGGCAATACTGATCGGCGTTCCCTTTGGCGTATTGTGTGCAGTGTTCCTTGCAAAATCGTCAAGCAGAAAAGCTTCGTCTGTATTTTCTTCGGTCATTGAGCTGATGTCGGGTATACCTTCGGTCGTTTACGGACTTGTAGGAATGATCGTGATCGTACCTAACGTAAGAGAATTATTTGGTCTTCCGGACGGCGCAAATCTTTTTTCAGCGATCATCGTGCTTGCGATCATGATACTGCCCTCGGTCATCTCCATATCGCAGACGGCGATACAAGCAGTTCCGCATGAATATGAAGAAGCATCTCTTGCACTTGGTGCTACAAAGATCGAAACGATCTTCAAAGTGACGCTGCCAGCAGCAAAAAGCGGTATCCTCGCATCTATTGTACTTGGCATCGGCAGAGCATTGGGTGAAGCAATGGCGGTCATGATGGTTGCAGGAAATGTTGCGAATATGCCGTCGCTGTTCAAAAGCGTGCGTTTCCTTACAACAGCAGTCGCAAGTGAAATGTCGTATTCTTCGGGGTTACAGCGTCAGGCACTGTTCTCAATCGCACTTGTTCTGTTCATATTCATTCTGCTGATAAATATCATACTGAACTATGTGGTCAAGAGGGAAAGGAAGTGAGGTCATGCGTGAAAAAATATCTGCAAAGCGAAGGATCATAAATGCTATCCTGAATTCGCTTGTATTTTCTGCTGCTCTCATCATTTTCGTTCTCGTTATCCTTATGGCGGGCTACATACTGTTTAGAGGGCTTCCTCATATCACAGGAGAATTTCTCACAACAAAGCCAAATATGATAAGAGAAACAGTCGGCATATTGCCAAATATCCTTAATACGATTTATATCATCATCATAACAATTATGATCGTTCTTCCGCTTGGTGTAGGCGGCGCTGTCTATTTACAGGAATACGCTTCCAACAAGAAAGCTGTGAAAGTCATTGAGCTTGCAACAGAAACGCTTGCAGGCATACCGTCTATCATCTACGGACTCGTAGGTATGCTGATCTTTGTGCAGTTCTTCACATTGGGTACGAGCCTGATCGCAGGTGCGCTGACGCTTGTTATCATGACATTACCGACCGTGATACGCACAACACAGGAAAGTCTGAAAACCGTACCTCAGAGCTACAGAGAAGGTGCATTTGCTCTCGGTGCGGGAAAATGGTATACGATACGTACCGTTGTCCTTCCTTCGGCGGTTGACGGTATCATAACAGGCTGTATACTTGCGATCGGAAGGATCACAGGCGAAAGCGCAGCATTGCTGTTCACGGCAGGAATGGCAAATGAATTGCTGTCACCGCTCGATGCGGTACAGTCCGATAACGCAGGCTCAACGCTTACGGTTTCATTGTATATGTATGCAAAGGAACGAGGAGATTTTGAAACAGCTTTTGCTGTTGCGGCAGTCCTGCTGTTTATTTCCGTAATCATAAATGTATCCGTAAAAATAGCAAAGAATAAATTTAAGAGAGGAGAGGAAAAATGAGCAATGACGGAATAAAACTTGAAGCTCATGACCTGAACCTTTGGTATGGTGAAAACCATGCGCTGAAAGGTATCAATATATCCCTGCCCGATAAGATGATTACCGCATTGATTGGACCTTCAGGGTGCGGTAAATCCACATTTCTTCGTTCCCTCAACCGAATGAACGATCTTGTGGAAGGCTGCCGTATCGAAGGTGTGATAACGCTGGGCGGTACGGATATTTACAAGGATATGGACGTTAGTATCCTTCGCAAGCGGGTGGGAATGGTTTTTCAGAAGCCCAATCCTTTTCCGATGAGTATTTATGATAATATCGCTTACGGTCCGAGGATACACGGAATAAAGTCCAGAGTCAGGCTTGATGAGATAGTAGAAGATTCACTGAAAAAAGCTGCTCTTTGGGAGGAATGTAAGGACAGGCTCAAAAAATCGGCGCTTGGTATGAGTGGCGGGCAGCAGCAGAGACTTTGTATTGCGAGAGCCCTTGCAGTTGAACCGGATATCCTTCTTATGGACGAACCCACATCGGCACTTGACCCCATTTCCACATCAAGGATAGAAGATCTTGCGGTCGAACTCAGAAAAAAATACACGATCATCATGGTCACACATAATATGCAGCAAGCAGCAAGAATATCCGATAAGACAGCCTTTTTCCTTATGGGTGAGATTGTGGAATTCAATGAGACCGATAGAGTGTTTTCAAGTCCCGATGATAAAAGGACAGAGGATTACATTTCAGGAAGGTTTGGTTAATATGCGTGAAAAATTTGAAACAGAGCTTGTAAAGCTGAATAATGCTCTTGTAGAAATGGGCGCTTTATGTGAAGATGCCATAAGCTGTGCTGTCAAGTATCTTCTGGACAGAGATGAACAGATGAAAGAAAACTCGGTCATGGCAGAGAAGCTGATAGACAATAAGGAACGTGAAATTGAATCCATGTGTATGAGATTGCTCATTCATCAGCAGCCTGTCGCTACGGATTTCCGTATGGTAACATCAGCGCTGAAAATGATAACCGATTTGGAGCGTATCGGAGATCAGGCATCTGATATTGTTGAGATCGCCGATTATGTAACAGCAGATATGACATTCAGGACAGATATAAAAGAAATGGCAGAGAATACGGTAAGAATGGTGACAAACAGCATTGATTCATTTGTGAAGAAGGATATTTCAATTGCAGATTCGGTCATCAGGATGGACGACACCGTTGACGCTCTTTTCGATAAAGTGAAATCTGAGATCATGAGTATCGTCAGTGCCGAAAGCAATAACGCCGAATGTCTTCTCGATCTTCTCATGATCGCAAAGTATTTTGAAAGGATAGGCGATCATTCCGAGAATATAGCCAAATGGGTGATCTTTGCGGTAACAGGAAAGCATAATGAACGATACTGATGAGGCTAAAAAGATGGATAAAATATATATAGTAGAAGATGATGACAATATAAGAAAGCTTGTCTGCTATGCCCTAAAAAAAGAAGGCTACTCTGTTAAGGATTTCTCACGTCCGAGTGAATTCCGCAAGGCTTTACCAACTGAACAGCCCGATCTTATTCTTTTAGACATCATGCTGCCCGAGGAAGACGGTCTGTCAATTCTGAAAAGTTTGCGGAAAACAAATGAAATGCTCCCCATAATCATGCTGACTGCGAAAGACAGTGAGTATGACAAAGTCACTGGACTTGATATGGGAGCAGATGATTACATTTCAAAACCGTTCGGTATGACTGAACTTATATCAAGAATTAAAGCTGTACTGAGAAGAACCCGACAAATGAATTCTCAAGACAAAGAAGAATTCAATATAGGCTGTTTATCGGTCAACATAAAAAAACATACTGTTTTTGTTGACGGCAGTGAGGTCACGCTTTCCTTCAAGGAGTTTTCCATACTTTCCATTCTGTTAAGTGCCAATGGAAATGTAGTCAGCCGTGAAGAATTATTTGCAAAGGTATGGCAGGATTACTACGGTGAATCCAGAACTCTTGATGTGCATATCCGAAATCTCAGGGCAAAGCTCGGAGAGGCGGGACAGTATATCCAGACCGTAAAAAATGTTGGATATAAAATTGGGGGGTGACAATATTGGTTAAAAAGATATTTCGCTCAAATATTCTAACTGCCATGATAGTATTACTGACCTGTCTTATTATTATATTAGGGATATTACAGGAAGTGTTTACCGCACAGCTTGAGAAACAATTGAAGATGGAGGCATCTTTTGTTGCTGCTGCGGTAGAAAAAGAAGGAATAGGTTATTTTGAAAAACTAACAAAGGACAACGATCGTGTTTCATTGATATCAGCCGACGGAACAGTACTTGCAGATACTCAGGCTGACATAAATGAACTTGAAAATCATGCTGACAGAGAGGAAATAAAAGAAGCAGCCGAATCAGGAACCGGACACAGCGTAAGATATTCTGCTACCATGACCGAAAAAACCGTTTATTACGCTCAGAAGCTTGAAAACGGTGATATTATCAGAGTGTCAACCGAACAATATACGCTTTTAACCATACTGCTGTTAATGAGTCAACCGATAGCTATATTGATAATTGTTACAGTAGTCCTGTCATTAGTGCTGGCGTTAAGAGTTTCAAAAAGAATTGTTGATCCGATAAACAAACTTGATCTTGATAATCCACAGGACAACGATACCTACGAAGAATTGACTCCACTTCTGAGGAGAATATCATATCAGAAAAAAACTATCGAGCAACAGTTGAAAGAAACTCAGCAGAAACAGGAAGAGTTCAGAATCATTACAGATAATATGAGCGAAGGCTTTATAGTTATCAACGAGCAGCTAAAAATACTGACATATAATCAGTCTGCACTCAAACTTCTCGGTGCTGAAGTTGAAACACCCGATAATATATTGAAATTAAGCCGAAGCGAAGTCTTTCGGGAAGCAATCCACAAATCTCTTGAAGGTGAACATTCTCAGGCTGAAATGGCATCCGGAGATCGTTGTTACAGTATTATTTCAAATCCTGTATATGATGCTGACGGCAATATTATTGGTGCAATAATCATCATAATTGATATTACTGAAATCAGCAAACGTGAGCAGTTAAGGCGTGAATTCACATCAAATGTCTCACATGAGCTAAAGACTCCATTGACATCTATTTCGGGATTTGCAGAGATTATGAGATCAGGCGGAACGGACGAAGCAACTGTTATAGATTTCAGTAATTCTATATATGATGAAGCACAGAGACTTATCACGCTTGTTTCTGATATTATAAAAATATCGGAACTTGATGAAGGTACGATATCATATGAAAAAGAAGAAGTTGATCTGTATACATTATCTCTTGAGATAGCAGCAAGGCTGTCCGCACAGGCACATGAGAAGAAGGTGCATTTTGCTGTAAACGGGGAAAAAGCTGAAATAATGGGCGTAAGAAAGATCCTTGATGAGATCATATTTAATCTCTGTGACAATGCAATCAAGTATAATAAGGAAAACGGAGAGGTCACTGTTTCAGTTATAAACAATGAAAAAAGCGTGATCGTTTCTGTTACGGATACGGGTATAGGAATACCGGCTCAGCAGCAGGACAGAGTATTTGAAAGGTTCTACCGTGTAGATAAGGCAAGGTCAAAATCTATTGGCGGAACGGGACTTGGATTATCCATCGTAAAGCACGGTGCTATGTATCATAAAGCACAGATCACACTTGAAAGCAAAGAAAACATCGGAACTAAGATTACGGTATGTTTCCCAAAATAAAGAAAACTCCGCAGTTTTTCATATACTGCGGAGTTTTTGCTTATTTACTTTTCTGCCAGCCTGTATTTCTGCCCATAAGCCGTATAGCTTTCAATAAACTGCGGTGTTCTTTCAGCTTTTAGAGCGGTCATATACTCATGGCTGAGGAGCTTTGCCTGTCCGAGCTCGATAATGGCGACAGCAATATTCGAGCAGTGGTCTGATACTCTCTCGCAGTTGATGAGCAGATCGGAGAGGTACACACCCAGCTCAGGACTGCATTCGCCTGTACGAAGTCTGGAGATATGCTTGTCACGTATCGTAGCTGTCAGGTCGTCGATGACTTCCTCCAACGGTTCAACGGTCATAGCGATACCGGTATCCTGCTCGGAAAAAGCCTTGACGGTGATCTCGGATATTTCGGTCAGAGCAGCAAATAGTGTGGCGAAATCGGCTCTCGCACTATCGGAGAAGCTCTGATTGTTCTGATTCATCTCAGCACCGATCTCTATCATATTGATAGCGTGGTCGCTGATGCGCTCAAAATCGCTGATACTATGAAGCAGTTCTGTGACAGTACGGCTGTCCTCGTCTGTCAGGCTGTGCGAAGAAAGTTCCAGAAGGAAGTCGGAAAGCTGATCTTCCATGACATCGAGTTTTTGCTCTTTCTCTTCTACGCTCAGAACGCCTTTCTGCGTATATGTAAACATCGCCGACAATGCTTCATGCAGTGCTTCCTTTGCGATAACTGCCATTTCCTTGGTTCGCTCTCTGCACTGAGAAGCCGCAAGCGGCGGGTTGGCAAGCAGACGCTTGTCGAGAAGCACTTCTGCTTCTTTTTCTTTGGAGTCAGGTATCAGCTTTCGGGCGAGCTTTACAAGCTGATTTGAGAACGGCAGGAGCATCACTGTCGTCAAAATATTGAATATGGAGTGTACCGCTGCGATCTCCACAGCGCCTATTGGCTTATCCACGAAGCTGAAATGGAACAGTCCATTCGCACCATAAAATAATGTCAGGCAAACGATGGTACCGATAATATTGAAGGACATATGTACTGCGGTCACTCTTTTGGCGTTCTTATTTACTCCGATCGAGGAGAGCAGTGCAGTCACACAGGTTCCGATATTCTGTCCCATAATGATCGGGATAGCCATACGGTAGGATATCGCACCTGTCATAGCGAGTGCCTGTAAAATACCGACTGATGCCGCAGATGACTGGATGATTCCTGTGAACAATGCTCCGAACAGGACGCTGAGTATCGGGTTCTTGAATGCGATCAGCATATCGGAGAAGCCTTCGGTCTCAGCAAGCGGAGAAACCGCTTCTTTCATAAGCTGCATTCCATACATCAGCACTGCAAATCCGACCATGATCGTGCCTATGTCCTGTCTTTTCTTTTTCTTGCTCATCATCAGCATTGCGATACCGATCAAAGCAACGATAGGCGCAAAGTTTTCGGGCTTCAGCATTGAAATGGCGACGTTATCACTTTTAATTCCTGCGGTACTGAGCAGCCATGCTGTCAGCGTAGTGCCGATATTTGAACCCATGATAACGCCGACTGTCTGTTCAAGCTGCATAATGCCCGAGTTGACAAGTCCCACAAGCATTACCGTCAGAGCAGATGATGACTGTACGGCGATGGTGATGCCTGCACCGAGTGCCAGACTCTTAACAGGATTTGAAGTCATCTTTTTCAGAGTGCTTTCAAGTTTGCCGCCTGCGACTTTTTCAAGGCTTTTTGACATAATGTGCATTCCGAAAAGAAAGAACGCAAGTCCTCCGCACAAAGTACATATTGAAAAAATATCCATAATTCTCTCCTATCTGAAATTTATACTTATCGTTGTTCCCACATTAACTGAGCTTTTCACATCTATCTGTGCCCCGTGGCGGTCTGCGATGTGCTTTACGATTGACAGTCCAAGCCCTGTTCCCCCTTTTGCTCGACTGCGGCTCTTGTCAACACGGTAGAAACGCTCGAAAATACGGGGAATACTTTCTTTCGGCATACCTATCCCCGTATCGGCTATGATAAACCTGTTATCCTCTATCGTAATGTCGATATTGCCGTTTTCACGATTGTACTTGATCGCATTGTCAATGAGATTATAGATCAGCTCGGTCAGCTCTGTGTGATTGCCCTTTATTGGTTTGGAAGTCCCGTGTATAGAGATACGAACGTCTTTCTTTTCAGCCTGCCCTGTGAGCCTTTCTTTGCATTCCTTAGCAACAGCGGCTATATCCACAACATCATCAAGGAAAGCCGAAGCAATCGTATCGAGCTCTGACAAGCGCAGTATATCACCGATCAGTGTTTGCAGTCTTGCAGTTTCTGTTCTGATATTTCCTGCAAACTTCCTGCAATCCTCCCCCTGAGCCAAACCTGTTTCGATTAGTTCTGCATAGCCCGAAATAGAGGTCAGCGGTGTTTTTAACTCATGAGATACATTTGCCGTGAATTCCTGCCGCATAAGCTCCTGTGAACTTCGCACGGTTTTTATCTCCTCTGCAAGAGGAATGATCTCGCTGTAGATCCCCATTTCTTCGGGCGACTTATTCTTTTCAAGCATTTCGGGTATGCGTTTGAGCGGTGCGATCAGCTTGTCCGTCAGCTTTACGGAAACGAACATAGAAACAGCTATGATGCAGACCGTTACAATGAGTATGATAAGTATAGAGCGTTCAAACAGCCTGAATATCGAACCGGAACGAATAGATACACGCAAGATATTGCCGTCATCAAGCTTTTCAGCATAGTAATAATCCTCTGTACCGATCGTGTCCGAATAGCGTGTATCACTGCCCGTTCCGTTTTCTATCGCTTGAACTATCTCAGGACGATCAAGATGATTGCTCATATTTTCCGCATCGGCATCACTTTCGTACAAGACTGTACCGTCTTTTTTAATAAGCGTGATGCGGAAGTCCTCCTGAGCGAAGCGTTCAAGCTCATCGGGAGAGCTTATCTTATCATAGCACTGAGCCACGATATTGCATTCATGTGTCAGATTATCTTTGACCTCTCTATGAAAGAAGCCGTAGCAAACAAAAGTAGTTATCACGATACCTATAATAGCTGTGATTATCCCCATATAAAACAAGCTGAATTGTATTTTTCTTTCCATATCACTCGTCCTTATCCAGCTTATAGCCAACATTGCGCACTGTCACGATATATCGGCCGCATTCACCAAGCTTTGCCCTGAGAGTACGGATATGCACATCAAGGGTGCGTCCGGTGCTGTCCCGCCCCCATATTTTATCAAGAATGATATCTCGTTTAAGAACGATTTTAGGATTATACATAAATAATTTCAGCAGTTCAAATTCTTTATAGGTCAATTCTATTTGTTCTCCGTTTACAGTAACTTCTCTTGTTTTTTCAGAGATAGTTATTCCCATATATTTAAGATGATCTTTCTGCTCAAATACTCCTCGCAGCCTCGCCTTGACACGGCTGACCATTTCCATGACTCCGAAAGGCTTGCACATATAGTCGTCAGCCCCGAGGTCAAGTCCTTTCACTCGATCAAGCTCGGTATCTTTAGCGGAAATGATGATAACAGGTATATTTTTATGTTCAGCATTATCTCGCAGTTTTTTTAATATGGTGAGCCCGTCATCACCGGGCAGCATTATATCCAACAGTATCAGGTCGGGTAGACTGATTTCCAGAGCCTTGTAGAACTCCACTGAATTTTCAAAACTCATCACTTCAAAATCATTCTTCTCGAGGGCATAGCTTTCAAGCTCCCTGATGCTTTCTTCGTCTTCAACTATATATATCAGCATTTGATCACACTCCTACAAAATAAGTATATCATGGATATGTAAATTTGAATAGTATCAGTATGTAAAATTCAGGTAAAATAATAAAAGCAAGTTACCGTCACTGATAACTTGCTTTGTAGTGATTATTCTTTCTCGTCGCTGCACTCGTTAAGTCCGTGCAATAGCTGAATGTAAACGCACTCTGCACGTTCATGCTCCTCGCCTTCCGTGGACATCATAAGTTCAAGGAAATACGCCTTAGCTTCCTCATAGTCCGTCCAGACCTCACGTTTGCCGTTGCAGACGGTCGTGACCTTGCGTGTTCTCAGCATCGCCGGTTCAGGGATTTTCAACATAACAGCACCTCCGAAAATGTATTGTAGCTATATTATACTCCGCTACATTTCCAGAGTCCAGCATATTGGGATAATTGTAATCATTCCACATAGATGGACTCTGAAATAATTCATATTTAAAAAGGCTAAAGCGTTAATATTAAAAATGCAGAAAATTAACATACAATTTATGTACAAGTGATTTCAGACTTAACATAAAAAGCGTTATACTTAATATGCTGAAAGGCAAAGAAAGATGAAAGGAAAATGTTAAAAATGAAAACACCCAAAATTGTATGTACTGCGATTCTCACAGCAACTGTGGCTATGGGAATCATGACAGGCTGTTCTGAAAAGGAAGTTGATAGCAGAATGTCAAGCAATGAAGTTTCCGCACAAAGCACAAACGCTCCGGCAACTAATGCGCCGACTCCGACATCCGGTTTAGATGCTACCGATCCACTGTCAAATGAAGTTAAGACACCAAAGTATGTGTTTCTTTTTATTGGAGACGGTATGAGTTATCCACAGTTTCAGGCAGCTTCTGACTATCTGGGGGCGTGTGCCGACTCTGATTATGAACAGGCAGAGCCAAGCGTTGACTATGATAAACGAAACGGCGCGGTTCTTGACGGTCCTAAAAAGCTGAACTTCATGAATTTTGAAACAGAGGGTTCTGCGATTACGTTTGACTCATGTAGTTTTGCTCCGGATTCAGCTTCAACTGCCACATCCATTGCAACCGGTAATAAAACGTATTCCGGTATGATAAATGTTGATATAAGCGGTACAGAAAAGTTTGAAACGATTGCTGAAAAACTGCATAATCAGAAGAACTGGAAAATCGGAATTATTTCCTCCGTTAATCTTAATCACGCAACTCCTGCTGCTTTCTATGCACATCAGGCAAGCAGAAATAATTACTATGAGATCGGACAGGAACTTGTAAATTCCGGCTTTGAATATTTTGCCGGAGGCGGATTGAAAAAAACAAACGGTTCTGACAATGATAAGGAGAATCTATATGACCTTGCAGAAAAGGCAGGCTACAAGGTGACATATACACAGGCAGACGCTCAGAAAATCACTGCTGCTGATGAAAAGGTTATTTTAATCGACGAACATCTTGCGGATTCCGAGGCTATGGGTTATGAGATTGACCGTTCCCCAAGCGAGTGGGGGCTTTCAGATTATGTGTCAAAGGGAATTGACGTTCTGAACAATGACGAAGGATTCTTTATGATGTGCGAGGGTGGAAAAATTGACTGGGCGTGTCATGCAAATGATGCTGGTTCATCTGTAAATGATACTCTTGCGTTTGCAGATGCCGTTCAGGTAGCAATTGATTTTGCCTCAGAACATCCTGATGAAACACTAATCCTTGTCACTGGCGACCACGAAACAGGCGGTCTTTCAATCGGATTTGCAGGAACGGATTATAATACATATCTTACAAATTTAAGCAGTCAGAAAATATCATTCACGCAGTTTGACGAGCAGTACATTGCTAAATATAAGGAGAATAACACTTCCTTTGAGGACGCTATGAAAGACGTTGAAGAACTTTTCGGGCTGAAACTTTCCGGCGATGAAAACGACAGATTAACTCTTACAGACTATGAAGTAAAACGTCTGAAGGACGCATATGAACTCTCCATGACAGAATATGATTCAGAAAAATATTCTCAGGAACAGTATGTGCTTTACGGAACGTACAATCCGTTCAGTGTGACAATTACACATATTCTGAACAATAAATCCGGCATTGACTTTACAAGCTACTCGCACACGGGGCTGCCTGTAGGTGTTTTTGCAGATGGTGTTGGTTCAGAAAATTTTGACGGCTACTATGACAACACAGACATTTATCATAAAATGGCGGATTTGCTTGACGTAAAATAAAATTTTTAATGTTCATTGGTTTCCTTAAATATGTATGAAACGGAGAGCTTCTGGCTCTCCGTTTCAATTGGAGTGTAGATATGAAAAAAATAAATTTTTCGTGGAAGAATAATGCGCCTGTCGTTTTTTCTGTATTGCTGATTATCGTACTTATGTTGATTCCCACAGGATATGAGGGAAAGCTCACCTATCAGAATGCGGACAGAGTTAAGGCAGAAGTCATTTCTGCTGACAACAGCGATATTACAGATAACGGTTTGATAAGAACAGGCGAACAGCGGTGCGAAGTAAAAATTCTTGAAGGAAAATTCAAGGGTGAAATTGCATCCGCTGTCAACAGGCTGAATGGTTCATTGGCACAGGATAAAATTTTTTCGCAGGGAGATACAGCGTTCATTGTTATAAGCTACAGTAATGACAAGATCACGGCAGTTACTATGACAGATCACTACAGACTTGATAAGGAAGCAGTTCTTGCCGGAATGTTTCTTCTGCTTCTCATACTGTTTGCAGGAAAAACAGGACTTCGTGCTATAATCTCTTTTATTGCAACGGTACTGCTTATGTGGAAAGTTCTTGTACCATGTATGCTGAAAGGCTGGAATCCGATATGGCTGTCAATAGGAATAGTATTGCTTATGACAACGATCATACTCAGTCTGATATATGGGTTTAACAAACGCTGCCTTGCTTCTGTATCGGGAGCTTTTCTCGGTATTGCAGTTACCGCTGTGCTTGGAATTGTTTTTACAGATATGTTCAAGATTCACGGCGCTGTTATGGAGTCCAGTGAAAGCTTATTGTATGCAGGCTATCAGCATCTTGATCTGACAAGTATTTTTATGGCGTCTATTTTCTTAGGTTCATCGGGTGCAGTTATGGATCTATCTGTTGATATTTGTTCCGCTGTGTATGAAATCGTGCAGAAGAAACCTGAAATTTCAGCGTGGGAGGCTATCCGTTCAGGATTCTCTGTCGGACGTGCTGCCTGTGGTTCGACAACGACAACGCTCCTGCTTGCTTATTCCGGAAGCTATATCGCACTGCTTATGGTATTCATGGCGCAGGGTACGCCTATAGAATTTATACTGAATTACAAATATGTAGCTGCGGAGATCGTTCATACAATTGTAGGTTCGTTCGGACTTGTTACTGTCGCGCCATTGACAGCGATCACCAGCGGATTTCTTTTGACAAGGAAAGATAAATGGACTTATAAGAATGGGAGCATTATGTGAGGAAGCGATTGCTTATGAAGTGAAATATCTTGTAGAGCATGATCCCGAAATGAAAGAAAATGCCATTGACGCTGAAAAACAAATCGACCGCAATGAACGTGATATTGAATCTCACTGCATGAAACTGCTGATACATCAGCAGCCTGTGGCAACGGATTTTCGTGTCATCACTTCCGCACTGAAAATGATTTCTGATATGGAGCGTATCGGCGATCAAGCGAAGGATATTGCAGAAATTGCGGAATATGTGCATCTTTCAGATTCAAGTGCAAGAGTACATATTACAAACATGGCAGAAATATGGTAAACAACAGTATTGATTCATATGTGAAGAAGGATATTAAAGCGGATATAGCCAACGACGTAAATAGCTGCAATCTAGTGTTGAGAATTGACGAGTATTTGTCAGGAGAAGCAAAAGACAAGGACAATGAGTTCATACAATTCAAAAAGTTCTTCCAAAGAATTTATAAAGGAACAGGTTGCCTATATACCGATTGGGTTAGTTTAATAAATGATAACAATAAAAGATTTGCCAAAGCAAGTCCAACTATCAATAATGTATACATTTACGGTCATTCGTTGGATGTAACTGACGCTGATATATTTAGAAGACTTATATTATTAGACAACACAATAACTACGATTTTCTATCATAGTAAAGAATCAATAGGTAGTCAGATTGCCAATTTAGTAAAGGTAATCGGAGAAGATGAATTGATTAAACGTACTGATGGAAGTAACCGCAGTATCATATTTAAGCAATCTTCATCAGAAAAATTATAAACACAATAGTGAACGATGCCTTTAGTTATATCTGGAGGCATCTTTTTTATTTTTGATAAAAGAACAAATTTTCGATTTTCTATTGACAATCGAACAAACGTGTGCTAAAATAGCATTAACCAAACAAGAACGTTCATTCTATACATACGTAGTAAGCCTTCCGCCAGAAAGGAAAACGCATGAAGAGAGTGAATGGACATCATAGGCAAAACGATACGAGCGTTCTTGAGTTGGATACGCCGATACAGAACTATAAGGAGGCATATGGTCAGGAAGCATACGAACAGGCGACATCGTTTTATGAGTCTGAGGAATGGAAGAAGGTCGAGCGAGACCAGCTGAATTCTGACAGGCGATATTATGAGAACAGAAAGGCTTGCAGTCTTGAAGAATACAACGAGTGGGAAAGTGCGGAAGCGAGAAAGCAACGTTTTCAGGACACACCTTCTGTTGTACTCAGCGCTGAAAAGAAAGTCACAAACGGATTTGATGATCTATTTGATGATCCGGTTCTCAGGGAAGCGATGGAAGTTCTAACAGAGAAGCAGTACAGCGCTCTCTACTGCTCCTTCAAGAGTAGACTTGATACATATGAGATCGCAGAAAGAATGGGTACAACTGTGAGAGCAGTGCAGGATCTGCGCCGACGAGCATTGGACAAGCTTCGTGATGAATATATCTCGCTCTATGAAGAAGCTAAAGCCTTCGGTTATCCGGGATTAGTCAGCTACAACTATAAACGGATATTGGCATTGTTTGAAAAGTGTAAGATCATCTTTATGCAAAAAGAATCGCCTGAGACCGCTATCCCCAATGGTTCTTCCAATAAAGATCCGGCGGCGTAAACATTTCCCCACAGTGTTGCTGTGGGGATTTTTCTTTACTGGTAAAAATTACTAATCGAATATATGTTTTTTATTTTGTCGCTTGTGCATCTATACAAAGATTTGCTTCCCAATCGTTACAATCTTCGTTTTTTTCGTTTCCCATCGGTATATATATGGAGGCAATTTTCATCAACGCTCTGCTGAGACATTCGGCAGGGCGTTTTTTTAGTGCAAATATGTATGCTGCTATTAGGCAGGCAGCAAACAACAGGAGGTGACGAATCGCCCGACACAGCCCACACAAATAGTTCGCACGAGCAGTTGCCCGTAACGAAAAAAGCTGTTGGCTGTGTCGGGGATCTTATGAGAAAGGAGGAATGCTATGAGTAATGTGTTACAAACGAAAACCGCAGAAGAAATACTGTCAACGGTGTTCAAGCCGAAGGAGTTCATCATTGACGGACTTCTTACGCAGGGACTGTACGTCCTTGCAGGTGCACAGAAGGTAGGCAAGTCATGGCTGGCAATGGATATCTGCCTCAGCATTGCAACAGGAGTTCCTATATTCGGACGTGATACTATTCAGGGAACTGCTTTGTATCTTTGTCTCGAGGATAACTATCAGCGACTACAGCGCAGATTGTTTAAGATGAATGCCGAACCGATTGAAAATCTTCACTTCGCAGTTGCCGCTGATAAAATCGGTGCAGGTCTTGAAGAACAGATAGAAAACTTCAAGAAGGAACATGATGACTTGAAAATAGTTGTTGTCGATGTAATGCAAATGGTGCGCAGCAATGTTGAGTCAAGTTATGGTGCTGACTACGCAGAACTGATCGCGCTCAAACAGCTTGCATATCACTTGAACATCTGCATACTGCTGATACATCATATGCGAAAAGCTAAGGACGATAATCCGTTCAATATGATGACAGGCAGTACAGGTATCGGCGGTGCAACTGACGGCAACTTTGCGCTCAAGGAAACAAAGTGCGGCTCAGGAAAAGCGATCATGTATTGTCAGGGGCGTGACATTGAATACACTGAACTGCGAATGCATTTCGACACCGATGTCATGCGCTGGATAGTTGAGAACGAACCTGCGGCGCAAAAGAGTCGCGACAATATTGTTCTCTCTGCTGTTTATCTTTTCATCAAGGAGCGAATTCACTTTGAAGGTACTGCAACTGAGTTAGTTGCTGAACTCAAATCAGTTACCGATGAAGTCATTTATCCGAACAGAGTTACAAGAGACTTAGTCCAGAATGGATACGAGCTCAGCAAGTACGGAATTGATTTCAAGTACGAAAGAGTTCACAAAGGTCGCGTTATTATTCTTCACTACAACGGCAAGCGTGACAGTAGTGACGGTAGAAATGTTACTGTCACGCCGGCACTGCCTGACAGCTCACAAACGTCTATATAGCTTCATCTGCGGGGCGTGTCAGTAGGTTTCCGTGTCGGTAGTTTTACTGTCACGGTAGCGTTACTGTCACGCACAAAAATGCCCATTTTTGCCGCAGCAGTCCAAATCGGGTAGTTATCCCACCCGTACCCACAAAAGCGATTGTTGCGCAACGTGGAGCGAG
Organism: Ruminococcus flavefaciens; assembly: GCF_900116855.1. Classification (GTDB taxonomy): domain Bacteria; phylum Bacillota; class Clostridia; order Oscillospirales; family Ruminococcaceae; genus Ruminococcus; species Ruminococcus flavefaciens_R. The sequence continues at coordinate 192,391 of NZ_UETD01000007.1, read as the reverse complement.
TGTGGCGGAATTGGTATAAGGAGAAAACTACCGCTGACGGAGCAGTACAGGCAACGGAAGTATGAAATGCCAGCATCGCATTCGGCAGTCCGCCGAACGCTTGCTGGTCGGGGAGAACCCCGAACCCCCTGCGGCGAGGTGCCGCGCCCAATGGCGCCTCCGCATAGTCCCAACGGACTGGAAGTCACCGTATCGGCGCGACAAAACAAAACACAAAACGGAAGCAAAGGAGGTCTAAATATGCGAAAGAGAAACAGAACTATCACAATCCGCTGTACCGACGACGAGTATGAGCGGATACACAGTAAGGCTCAGCGGCACAAGCTGTCTCTCAGTGACTTCGTTCTCAGGTCGGCACTTGACAAAAAAATAGTAGTAGCTGACGGACTTGATGAAGTGGCTCGACAGCAGAAGTCCATAGGTCGGAACCTCAATCAAATAGCAATGCTGGGGCACGAAGGACGGCTGCACTCAGTCCGACTGGACGAGCTTATTGAACAGCACGAGGCTGTCACTCAAGCCGTTTGCGACATTGCCAAGGAGGTGAAATGATGCCGATTATCCATTTCATAAACAACAAAACACAGACCGCTGGCGGCATGAAGAACGTCCTCAACTACGTCAGCAGAAAGGAAAAAACTGTCTCAGAGGACAAGCGTTATGTGACAGGAGTCAACTGCTCACCCGAGACTGCTCTCGATGAAATGACCGCGACTAAGAACCTGTTCCACAAAAACGACGGACGGCTCTACTATCATCTGGTGCAGAGCTTCCCCAGCGGATATGAAATTGAACCCGAGCTTGCACACCAAATTGCAGTGGAGCTCGCGGAGAAAGCGTTCAACAAATACGAAGTTGTTGTGGCAACTCATATTGACAGAGAGCATATCCACTCACACTTCGTGTTCAACTCGGTCAGCTTCGAGGACGGAAAGAAGTATCATTCCAACAAGGAGAGCATTGAGCAGCTGATGAAACTCAGCGATGAGATTTGTCAGCACTACGGAGTTCATGTACTCGACACTCCCAAGAAGAAAATGAACAGGGACTACCTCTCCGATAGCGAGTACAGATTAGCCAAGCGCGGCGAGAGCTTCAAGTGGGAGCTGATGAACGTCATTAATCAGGTGATGAAACAAGCCAAAACCAAGAAGCAGTTCTGCTACTTAATGAAGCAGCAGGGCTATGGTGTACGGTGGGAGGACAACCGCAAATACATCACCTACACTTGTCCGAACAAGAGAAAGTGCCGTGATAATAAGCTTCACGGTGAGAAGTATAGGAAGGAGAACATGGAGTATGAATTCGAAACAAGAAGAATTGCAGCAGATGTACGACAAGGAGTTGTCAGCAGCGGAGGAAACTCAGCCAGCAGTCTTAGTGCTCGATGCCAATTGGAGAGCGCTGATAAAATTGAACAAGCTAATGGCACAGGAGCAGTTAGAGATACTGCAAACACTATCGGTGCTGTCAACGAAAGCAGAGACAGAACAGGTGCTGAAAACAGTACGCTCCGAGCAGAGAGCAACAATAGAATCCTGTCGGGAACTGCTGAATCAAACGTCGGAAACCGCGACTTTAGCAGTCGAGCAGTTGAAGAAAGCAACATCAGACCTGTCCTCACAGGCTGGGAAGCTGAACGAGGAATATGGCTCGAAGCTGAAAGAGCTCGACGAATACAAGCACAGGCTCAGATCAAAAGTTGCCAAGTGGATAGTGATCTCACAGTCGGTATTGATAGCATTGTCGGCGGCGTTGCAGCTGTGGCTACGTTGATAGAGGACGAGCCTGCCGACGATACCGAGTACGCTCGGGAACACATTGACAGCAAAGCTCTCGCCGAGGAACGAGAGCGTAAAGAAGCACTTGGAATACACATGGGATAGTCCTGTGAGGTGTGCTTTGTTTCAACAGTCGGTTTTCGTCAGGTCTGATGAATGGATTTCGTCTGAGTGCTGTGGTATGATTGTTGGTCAGGAGGTGACCGCGGCGATGAAGTTGCAGGATCTGTATTACGGAAACGTCATACCATGTCAGCACGATGTGAAAAGGGACTCCGACTACGCAAAGCGAAGTCTGGAGCTGCTTGAAATGTACGATAGGCTTGAGAAAAGGCTGTCGGCTGACGACAAGAAACTACTGAACGACATAACGGATATGCAGGGAATGCTGTCCGAGACAATGGCAGCGGAAAGCTACATACAAGGATTCCGTGACTGCGCTGAACTGATAATTGATGTGCTGTTCGGCAGGAGCGAGAACCTGAAATAACATAATAATTAAACGGAATGGGTACGGTAAAACACCGTACCCATTTTCGTATCAAAAAGGAGAATGTTAAAATGAGCAATTCAAATCACATAGGAAACATGAACGAGACAATGAGAAGGAGTATGATTGAATGGATGAAAAGAACACAAAAGCTGAAACAAACAAGTATGCGGAACTGCGCCGAACACAGTATGAGATAGATGAGGTCACGGTTGACGGAAAGACTTTTACCGTAATCAATGCATTCCCTACTGACACAGATGTGACCGTAGAGGACAGACTCCGCTATCTTGTGAAAGTAAGTTAACAAAATTTTTACTGGACTTTCGAGCCGAGTAGGAGTATACTGTTGGTGTACCGAGAGGTACGCCAACAGAGTCCTATTCGGTTTGGTTTCCAGAGAAGGAGGATTTATGAAACCAAACAATGAGTTAATAACAGCTTTGTATTGCCGACTTTCACAGGAAGATGCTCGTGAGGGCGAGTCGCTGTCCATAGAAAATCAAAAGAAGATGCTCAGTGAGTACGCAGGGCGTAATGGCTTCCGCAACTGTCAGTATTATGTGGACGACGGCTTCAGCGGAGTCAATAAGAACAGACCTGAGTACGTTCGTATGCTGAAAGATGTCGAGGATGGACTTGTAGGAACGGTCATTGTGAAAGACCAGTCGAGACTTGGACGTGACCACTTGGAGACTGACAAGCTTATGGAGATCGTGTTCCCTGCTTATGATGTCCGCTTCATTGCGGTGACGGACGGCGTTGACAGTGCGAACGGCTTTAACGAAATGTCAGGCATAAAGAACTATTTCAATGACTTTTACGCCAGAGATACGTCGAAGAAGATACGTGCTGTATTCAAGGCAAAGGGAGAACGCGGTGAGCGTGTCGGGACTTCGATTCCATATGGCTACATGAAGAATCCCGACAATACGAAACAGCTTATCCCTGATCCTATCGCCGCGCCAGTCGTAAGGACAATCTACGAACTATGTGCAGACGGCAAGGGAACGAGAGCGATATGCAGATACCTGGAAGAGCACGAAATTGAGAGCCCCGGTGTTTATGAGTTTCACACCAAAGGAACGAAAAGTAAGCACCCTGACCTTGAACATCCATATCTCTGGACTCAGAGTACGGTCAGAGATATGCTGTCCAATCGGATTTATTGCGGCGATACTGTGAACTTTCAGACATACAGCAAGTCCAATAAGCTGAAGAAGCGTATCAAGAACACCCCCGAAAACATTCTCATATTTGAGAATACGCATGAAGCGATAATAAGTCGAGAGCTGTTCGACCTAGTTCAGAAACACTATGAGGGAAGAAAGCGTCCCGACCGTCAGGGTGATACTGACAAGTACGTTGGATATATCTACTGTGCTGACTGCGGTTCGAAAATGTATCTTCATCGAGGAAAGAGCATAAAGCCTGAGAACAACTATTATCAGTGCGGCGGTTATCAGACTAAGGGAGGAAGCTATTGCTCCGTTCATCACATAAAAGCGATGGAACTGGATGCGGTAGTTCTCGCGGAACTCAAAAAAATAACGTTACTTGCACGTGAGCATCCACAGCAGTTCTATGAAATGGCAATGCAGAACGGTGAAAAGGAAGCTCAGAAACTCCGAAAAGAGTCAGAGCAGAAGAAATCAAAGCTGGAAAAACGTAACAAGGAACTCGACAACATCATTCGATGCCTTTACGAGGATAGAGTATCGGGAAGATTGTCTCCAGAGCGTTACGACAGCCTCGCGGCAGGCTACGAAAAGGAGCAGTCAGAACTGAAAACTGAACTTGCAGAGCTCTCTGATCAGCTTGACACTGTAAGTTTACAGGAGAAGTACGTGCTTGACTTCATTGAAAAGGCGAAGGCTAACATCGAACTGAAAGAGGTTACTCCCGAACTTCTCAGGGCTTTCATATCTCGCATTGAAGTCTATGAGAAGCCTGAAAAATATTCGCGGACTTGCGGTAACACCATACTGATACGCTACACCTTCCAGACAACTCATGAACCTGTGCCGATTCTAAAGCCGTCCGAAAACAAGTCGTTTGCACAGATAGCTTGCTAAAATGAAGAAACCCGAGGACATTATGCCCTCGGGTTACATATGAATTTAATAAAGTTCCGTTAAGGATAGCACGCAGAGGGGAGCCTTTCTTAATTACTGTTTACTTTGACTGCGATACCAGAAGCTTTCTCAGCTCCACCTCGTCGAAAACGTCAACATTTCCGTCGCTGTTGAAGTCGAACTGCACAGCGACCTCCTCAGAGGCGAAGGGGTCAAGTCCGAGAAGCATCCTCCTCAGTCTCACCAGCTGAGACACCTTGTAGACCTTTTCGGGCTTTGTGCCGTCGGGCTCAGTGCCGCCGATGAGCTTTCCGTCAGCGTATACGCACACGTTCTCGCAGCGCTGTGCGAACTCAACGCCGCTGACGATATTGTCATAGTCCTCACCCTGCTCGGTAAGGTCTATCATGCCCTTTTTGCTCCAGTCGTTGGAGGAGTCCCAGTTCTCACCGTAGTAGTTTCCGATGATGAGCTGATACTTCTTGTTGGAGTTGGCAATGGCGTATTCGGGCCACGCTATCTCGATATAATAGATGTCGTCCTTGTACTGCTTGGGCTGTGAGAGCACCGCCGCCTTGCCTGTGACCTCGGTCTCCACCTGATCGTAGGTCTTCTGGAGCACGAAGCTTCCCGGTATCTCCTTTTTGTCGAACTCCTCAATGCTGAAGTAATAGCGTATGGAGATATCCTCATGAGGCTCAAGGGAGTCGGTCTTGACGAAGAATGTCAGCTTTGTAACACCTGCACCTGTCTTTTCGGGAGCGTCGGAGCAGTAGCCTGCAACATAGAAATCATCGCCCGAGAAAAGCTGTGTGTCGTCAGCCTTCTCCGCAGGGGGAAAGTCCTCCTCGGGCTTCATGGTGCCGTCGTTCTTATAAAGGTACATACCTGCGGCAGCGCCTACGACTGCGGCGTTGTAGTCGATAGTCACCTCGTTGTATATCCAGTCCTTGGTCAGGTCAACGTGCTCGTCCTTGGCGTCGGGACCGCCTGCAAGAGCGCCGTAGAGAACGTGCTTCTGGGGAGCCGGGTCCTCAGCCATGGTAAGTCCCGAAGCTGCACGGTGATGAGGATATTTTACGGAGTTTTCGCCGTAGCCCACGATATAGCTCCTGCCCAGAGGGTTGTCGCCGATGATGTACTCCATCTGACCGATAGCCCAGTCCGTAAAGGTGTAGTCAGGATTTTTCGCGTTGTACTTGTCCTTGCCCTTGTTGTACTTATCGTATACCAGAGCCGTGAACTGCACGGCGGTGTTGTATCTTGCGCTTCCCCACTTGTCAAGGTAGAGGTAGCCTCCGGGAGATATCTCGCCCTTCTTGCCTGATGTTACCTCATTGAGAGCCTTTGCCTGCATCTTCCAGAAGTCCAGCACTTCGTACTGATTATAGCCTCTTGCGTCACGGGTCTCGGCGCAGACCTCGGGGTAGATGTCCTGTATCCTGCCGAATACCAGTCCGACGCCGTTCCACATATCGTTCCAGCAGAGGACATATCCGGGCGGAGCGTAGTAGTCGATGTATTTCTCGCAGGCTTCAAGGTAGTCGTGGTCCTTGGTTATAAGGTAGAGCCAGCCTGCGGCGAAGCAGAAGTCGTCCTCCCACTTGCTGGAGGTGTAGAAGCTGGCAGGTCCGTCGCCGCCTGCTCCCACCTTTTTCTCGTTCTTGTTTGCGAAGTCAAAGAGCGCCTTGGAATAGTCGAGGCACTTCTCGGCGTACTCGGGGTCGGTCTCCTTGAAGTTGAGGTAGTTTATCGCCAGAGCTGCCGCACTTTCCGAAACATCATCGGTGGTGGGGAGGGATGATGTGGCGAAGAATGCAGGACGTCCCATTGCGTCTATCTCGGGAGACTGCCAGTACTGATGGTCAACGGCACCGTCGCCCACCTGATAGCAGAACGCTATGACGTCGCCCTTTTCATCGCGGAAGGTGCTCCGCATGAAGTAGTCGCAGAAATGGCGGCAGATAGTCTCAACGTGGGTATCCTGTCCCGTTTCCTCATAAGCCTGTCTGAACTCATAATAGCCCCATGACACAACGGAAGCGGCGTAAGCCTCGGGGAGTCCGAACTTCACATGGTCGCCTGCGTCGTGAAATCCGCCTGAAACATCGATAAATCCGTCACCGTCGGGGTCGAGGATATCCTTGTACTTCTCCATGAAGCTCTCCGACATATTCACACCCGTATGGTTATCGTCGATGGGGTGCATGGGAACCTTTGAATCGTAAACATGGCAGTTGCCCCTCCAGCTGAACCTGCTCTTGCCTGTGACATCGGTTCCGCACATATTGGCGTCGTAGAAGTGGAGAGTGTACTGGAGCACCTTTGCCCAGTTGTTGTCGGTCTCCTCATAATCCGCCTTATAGGGAGTTGCCGCAGCGTCCGCTGTGAAAGCACAGGGCACCGCCGAAACAGCCGTGACCGCAGCAGCTGCCAGTGCCGATAATTTTTTCGCTATTCTCATTATATCATTCCTTTCTCAGGATAATTTCCGTAATTCTATTGTACTCCATAAGCACCGCTATGTCAACGCAATACTTGCGGAGTTTTCGGCTCACAGCGCCCTGCCGAGGCTTGACAGTCAGCAGCATATAGTTTATAATTAATGTATACTCATAAAAAACACGGAGGTGCTTCGTGGAAAACAAAAGTCTGAAGGAAGGGCTCAAACACGCCGATTTCATCATAATCGACCTGCTTTGTCTCCAGCTGTGCTTCATAGTGAGCTACTGGCTGCACCTGCCCTTTGAAAATCCGTACGGTACCGAAGCCTTTCAGTATCAGGCGGTCATACTCACCACCAGTCAGCTTCTGGTCATAGTCTTCACCAATAATTACAGGGGCATACTGCGGCGGGGACGGCTTGACGAGCTGTGGGCGGTAATAAAGTACATAGCCGAGGTCATGATACTCGCCCTCATCTACCTTTTCGCAGTAAAGCACTCCACCACGGCTTCACGACTCCAGCTGGGTCTTACGTCCGTCACCTATACGGCTGCGGACTATGTTTTCAGACAGCTGGGCAAGCTGAGAGTGTTCAACTCAAGCAAATACAAACAGAACCGCCGCTCGGTGGTGCTGATAACCTCGGGTGGCATTGCCGAACAGACCCTTTCCGCTCTCATGAGCGACCCACGTCACAGCAGCTTTTTCATCTCGGGCGTCATTATCACAGACAGACATTGCGAAAGCGGCGAAAAGCTGGGAGAGGTCCCCGTTTACGCCCTCGACAGCGAGACCATCTACCGACTCAGTCACGGCTGGGTGGACGAGGTGTTCCTGCTCCAGTCCGAGGATATGACATTCCCGTCAGAGCTGATGAACAGCCTTTTCAGAATGGGAATTACCGTGAATTACTCCATTACGCCCATAACCGACGGCAGATGGAACATCACGGAGATGCGGAGCCTCGGACCCTTCCGCGTACTTTCAAGCAGCGTATCGGCTGCCCCCGCAGGAAAGCTTGCCGTAAAGCGCCTTGCGGACATAGCAGGCGGACTTGTGGGCTGTGTCCTGACCCTGATAGTATTCCTGTTCCTTGCTCCCATAATATATGTAAAGTCGCCGGGTCCGATTTTTTTCAAGCAGAAGCGCGTGGGACAGAACGGCAAGCCCTTTGTCATGTATAAGTTCCGCAGTATGTATATGGACGCGGAAAAGCGCAAGCAGGAGCTCATGGAGAAAAACAGGATTGGCAGCGGCATGATGTTCAAGATGGACGACGACCCCCGTATCATCGGAAGCGAGAAAAAAGACAAAAACGGCAGACCCAAGGGCATCGGCAACTTCATACGCCGCCACTCAATAGATGAGCTTCCACAGTTCTTCAATGTGCTCATCGGCAATATGAGCCTTGTGGGCACAAGGCCGCCCACTCCCGACGAATGGGAGAAATACGGTCTCGGCCACAGGATAAGGATGAGCATAAAGCCCGGACTTACGGGGCTATGGCAGGTCAGCGGCAGGAGCCGCATAACCGACTTCGAGGAGGTCGTAAGGCTGGACCGCGAATATATCGAGAACTGGAGCCTGCTCCTTGACGCAAAAATAATACTCAAGACCGTAGCCGTTGTCCTCAGAGCCAGCGGCGCAGAATAAAGACTGCGGCAATCTGTAATACAGAGCTTTCGGGAGACCCTTCTGCGGAGGGGACTCCCCTTTTTGCGCGTTAGTCCCGATACATATTTTATATTTTGGAATATCACTGCCAATAAATACCATTTGTAATATTATTGTGTGGAACTCAAATAAAGCTTTTCAACATAAATGTATCAACTGCCGTTTTTTGTTTCCGTTTCGTATATTACCGCAAAATGACTTGACCCCGTCTCCGCGGATGTGCTATAATACCCTATAATATTTTTTACCATAGGAGGAACTATAATGAATATCAAAAGATCCGTATCCGTCATTCTTGCAGCATTCTGTCTCACCGCAGGAGCAAATATCTTTACCGCAAATGCAGCGACTGTATCTCCAGAGGGCATTGCCGCTTCCGAAAATGTCGGTGCCTCAAAAGACGATCAGATAAAGGACCTAAAGGCTCAGTTAGCTGATTTGGAAAACCGTTATTATTACTTACAGAAGGAGATGGCGGATATGGAAACAAATTATCAGCACAGGCTCAGTATGATGGAAGGAGATTTGATGGCTGCAGAGAATAAATATTCGGCAGCTCGCGCCGAGGCTGACGAAATGGAAACGAATCTCAACAAGCATATCAAATCTCTTCAGGAGGAAAACACAGCACTGAGCTCTGCCAATTCTTCTCTCTCAAAGGAAAACTCCACACTGAAGACAAACAACACCAACCTTACCAAGGAGAACTCCACTCTGAAGACAAATAATACCAGCCTTACCACACAGGTTGACAATCTCAAAAAGACAGTTTCGGAATATAAGGCACAGTCAGAGGCTGCAAACTATAAATATGAAGCTTTTCTGAATGATATACAGCGCCTTGATGCAAACGGCGACAATAAGATCGATGCCACAGACGCTTCTATGCTGCTCAGCATCTACGCTTACAACAGCACAAACAAGACACCCGTGACTACTATCAGCGACTATTACAAAAAGACTTCATGAGTCACAGCGATCACGCCAAAAACTTCTCTTACATATAAGTATACAGGGAGACTGCACAGACGGTCTCCCTTCTGCTTTTTGCAGAAAAGCACGAAGCTCCGCTGAGTAACGGAGCTTCGTACTGCCTTGGGGCATAGGATATTAAGAAGTCAGAAGATGTCGGTATCTGATAAGGTCGAATACATCCGCTGTGCCGTCGCCGTTAAGGTCGGCAGTTCTGAACTGCTCTGCGGAAAATCCGATCATCCCGCGGATGTATCTGCTTGTGAGTATCAGGTCTGCGACCTGCAAACGCCCGTTGAAGTCTACATCGCCGACTACCTTTTCCTCGGGTATGGCAACTGCGATACGGTCAAGAGAGGGAGCGTTTCCCCTGTCATTGTAGAGCCTGATGGTATTCTTTCCCTCTCTTAGGTCGGCTTCAAGGTTTACTGCCCGTATTCCCGACCAGTCATTCTTATTGGCGTAGAGATTATCAAGTGTAGTTACATAGCTTCCGTTGATATCCACTTTCAGGCTTCTCGGCTCACCCGAGACATAATATATCCTGACAGTGTATCTGCCCGCCTTGTCAACTGTCACATCGCTGAAGGTAACGGCTCCCTGACCGCTTCCGCCCACATATCCCACATAGGCATCGTTTGAGCAGTATTTGCCCTGCTTGCCTGCGGTGACGGAAGCCCTGCCCGAAAGGACTGCATTTTCCGCTTCATAGCTTCTGTATCGCGAGTACGGAGTGGTGAGCTTCATGACGCCCTTGGTGAGCTTTATGACAAATCCGCCGTTTTCCAGCAGGTCCCGTGAGATAGTGTCCGCAGAGGTAAGCCCCTCCAGCACTGTCACCTCAAGGTCGCTTCCGTCGGAATTGTCGGCAAAGATATATGCATTGTATACGCCGCTGTCAATAAGGTCGGAAAGGTGTATATCCACCTTTCTTGCCGCTAACGTGGAAGCTCCTATGTACCAGTCGCTTCCGCTGCGTCTTGCAGTCACGTTGAACTGCATGGGATAACCGTCCAGCACCTTCATGTCGTCCCATACCACGGGAACATCATTGAGGAATGGCAGAGCCGAGGAGCCCTCATAGGTGTAGACCGACTGAGCAAAATGCTGTATGCCCGACTCTATGGTGACCACATCGGCAAGGGCAAAGCCTGCGGTGGCTTTTATGCCGTATACGGGTATTCCCGTGGGAGTAAAGTCCGCGGAGCCTGCCACGCATCTTGTAAAGGTATAGGACACGCGGTTTGCAAGTGAGGGGCTCTCGAACCATTTGTAGTATTCTGTGCCGTTGACAGCCTCAAAGGAAATGACATTGGGATAGGTCCTGCTCTCTCCTCTCGGCAGTGTGCAGCCGTGGAACAGCACCATAAGGCGGTTCTCCGCAGCTATCTTCGCACACATATTCATCTGCTTCATGGTCTGCTGAGTGTCGCTTTCGTAGTAGTCCACCTTGACGCCCTTGACTCCAAGGCCGCTTATACGCCTGAATTCACGGGAGATGGTCTCCTCGTCCAGCAGAGAGTAATACGGATAGGCAGGATTGCCTGCGCTGTCCTTATAGTCCGCATGACCCGTATTGTTTACGCCGTACCAGAGATAGATGCCTATCCCCTTTTCTGCACCGTAGTCGCAGAGCTCCTTGACCTTTTCCTCGCTCTTGTCCCACAGCGCCCAGCCGAAGTCGAGACACACGAAGTCCCAGCCGTTTTCGGCGGCAAAGTCGATATAGTCCTTCTGGGTGTGGTATTCTATGGGAGAGTCACCGCCGCTGCTCCACCATGACCATGCAGTCTTGCCGGGCTTTATCCAGCTCGTATCCTCAATGACAGAGGGCGGATTGAGGTTGAGTATCAGGTCACTGGAAGACATCCTGTCAAGTGAGTCGCCTATGACGACTGCTCTCCACGGAGTATGGAAAGCCTGCTTCATGCTTATGGAGCTTACCTTGACTCCGCCCTTGAATTTAAGGCTGTGGCAATTGCCAACGAATTGCAGAGCGCCTGCACAGTAAGGCTCGTCCTCGTTGAATACTCCTGCCTCTGTGACCGTCACCCAGTACTTGTCATCGATGACACCCGTATATGGGCAGGAGTAGGTGGAGGCGGTCTCGTTTGGTCTTTCCTTGGGAAGCTCAACCATATCCCATTCATAGGTATGATTTGGCCAGTTGCCCCAGAATTTGCTGTTTTCCGGGAATATGACCTGACTTGCTTCCTCCTTTATGTCTGCACCGCTGCCGTAGCCGTAACGGAAGCCGATACCGTCGTCGTAGATACGGAACATAACGTCAAGCCTGTCATTATCCTTCATGAGAGGGAATGTCAGCTCCGTGCAGTGGTCGCGGAGATAGCTGTGCTTGCCGTAGGGCATGGTGTAGCTGTCGTCTGTCTCCGTGCGGACTGCCGCCGAGGGCTGCACAGTAACTCCGCCCGTAAAGTTCACGGTCGAAAGTGAAAGTCCAAGCGCAGAGGGCTTGATTATAGTTGCTCCGGAGCGGCTTTCCACAGAGTAATAATAGGTGCTGCCGTCAGTCCAGAACTTGACAACGAGGTCTCCGCCCGGTGAAGCGGTCTGAAGCTCGGGCACGCTGTTAAGCTTTGCTCCGTTTACTGCAAAGGCAGTCTCGGGTACGGGGACCGCTTCCCCCTCCTCGAGAGTGTCGCTCTCGAAGGTGTATAGATATTCCGCGTCCTCAGGGAGAGCGGTTATCTCCGAGTCGCTGAGAGGACGGGTGTAGAACGCCACATCGTCATAACAGGCGGCAATATCATCATCGGTATAAAGTGAGCGTCCCAGCGAGTTGTACACATAGGAGCTGAGCACATTCTCCGAAAACAGGCTGTTTACAGCAGCTCCCACCGTGTCGGAGTCATAGGTCAGTTTCTGCCCGTCTATATAGTAGTCGGCGCCATCGGGAGAGCACACCATGACGAGGTCATGCCACTTTCCCGTATCGGGCTTTGCAGAAAGGTCAAATATGGAGCGGTGTTTTCCGTCATTCACGGTATCAAAGCCGCTTCCCACAAAAATGCTTGCCCTAAGTGCGGACCTGTCCTTCAGGTCAACGGAGATGTCGGGGGAGGTATATGAACCCGACTTTCCCGAGGCAAATGGCACGGGCGAGAACTGGAAAAGCCGCGAGAACTTGGCGCTTTCGTCCGTAAGTCTGTACTTCATTGACAGCGTGAAGCCGTCACTGCAGCCACTCTCAAATATCGGCGGCAGCTGCAGCCAGCCTCCGCCGTTGCGGCTTCCGCGGAGACACAGCACATCCGAGCCGAGACTGCTGTCGGGGATTATTACGGCATCGGTGCCCTTTAGTATAGCGTGTGCGGAGTTCTTTCCCTTGCTGACCGCATGGAGCTCCGTATATTCGGCAGTTTCTGCTGCCTGTGAAGCAGGAGGAATGCTGCTGCCCATACCTGTCAGCATTGCCGACAAGCAAACAGCGGTGAGTTTCTTCAGACGTGGGGATTTCATAGTATGCTACCTTCTTTCTGTTCCGAAGCATGAGAGGAGTCTTCGGTTTATTCATTATCCCATATACTTCAATTATAAGCCCTTCTATTGTAAAAAACAACTCAAAATACGACTTGTAAGTGGATTTTTTAAGGATATTTTTGCCAAGTTTTTAGTGTGAGAATAGGAGCAACGGAACCCATAGTAGTTATTTTTATGTTTCGCCTGTCTGAAAGTCATGATATTGTTACGCGATGTATATACTCAAAAAAGCGGAACGCGGACTGTAATATTTTTGATACCGTTTCTTGCGCAAAAAAAATTCGCGCCCCAGCTATACTGAGACGCGAATATGCCAGCGGGGGCTCCATATGCGAAAAAAATTCGCGTTCCACTAAAAGTGAAACGCGAACTGGAGCTGATGATCGGACTTGAACCGACGACCTACGCCTTACCAAAGGCACTTTTGGCTTTTTCAGACTTTTTCACGCTTATTGTATTTATCGAAATATAGGCAAAAACTTATTGTTACTTATTCAAGCTTAATTTTGTTTGTAGTGCCCTTAGTGCCCTCGTAGTGCCCTCGATTTTTTATTTTTTCGGCTGTCGTTTTCGTGTATTATAAAGCCGCTTTTGCCGCCTTTATCCGTAGGGGTATAGTTATACTACCTATGTCCTCAGAACGCCGTTATCGTTCCGCTATGTATCCAGAATAAAGAGGCAGAGCCGCAGCCCTGCCTCTTGTTTATAATCGGTCAATTACAAAGATGAATACAGCCAGTATCAGAGACAGACACAGCTCAAAGTGCAGTCTTTTTATATGCCGCTCTGCCCTTGCAAGTTCACCCTCATAAACAATATACGGTACATCTTTCATATCTCAGTGAAGTTATCCGTAATGCCGTAAGCATTCAGACGGCGTACAAGCTCCCCCTCTGCCGTTATCGCAGCCGCAGTGTATCCGAAAGGATTTTCACAGCCATGAACACAGTCCTCAAAGAACCTTATGGAAAACTCTGTTATAGTATTACCTGAGTCAATCCCTGCGAACCCTTCCCAGTTCTCTATACTTGCATATCTGCTTATAAGTCGGCGAAAAGCTGCACTGTTACGGTGTTTCTCATAGATGATTGCAAGCTCCTGAGGCGATACTATAAGCCTGTTTGTGAGTAGTGCATAATCTCCCTTGCTATCCTCTGCCTCAAAATCCTCACCATGCGGAAGGATAACATTATCAAATGCAGTTCCAAACTCTGCCGCTGCTGCCTTGACCTTATCAATGGCAGCCTCAGAAGCAGCCTTGCGTTCAAGGTCAAATTCTTCAATCTCTTTCTTTCGTCTTTCTACCGCTGCCGTTCCGTCCCTCACTGGTTCGACCTCTGGCAGCGCTCTCACTCTTGTATCAATTTCGCCCCATACAGCACGGCATTCATTAACCGCATTTACTGCCTTCTTGAAAGGGATACTCGAAAAATTAAAGTTAATAATATCTGTGTATGTGCTTTCCATGATTAATTACTCCTTTTCCTTATAAGCTCCCGTTGAAGGAATGAACCTTTTCAATTCCTCTGGAAGCTCAAATTCTGTTTTTTCAAATGGTAATGGGTATTTATCCATACTCTCACCATTGAGAAAAGCCTGCTTTCTTAACTCTCCTATTCTTTGTATTTCTGCATACTCCGCAGCTCGTTCCCGTTGTGCCTGCTCCGAATTATATTCCTCTGTCATAGCTTCAACAAGCCGCTCCACTTTTTTCACTCGTTCAGTGAACGCTGCATTATCCTTCTCGATACGCTTTGTATCTTCCAAAGCTTTGAGCCTTTTATTATAGTTCTTCACGTTGTCCACCTTCTTCCAAAGCTCGGAGACGTTTCTCAAAGTTTGCCGCCTCATAGTAACGCAGAGTGTGCCGCAGAATGCTGTCCGCAGCTTGTACTCTGATAGTCGCAGGCAGCTCTGTATTCGATATTGTATCCGACAATGTACTCACTGCAAGTTCAGAGGCAGCATTTAGTTCATCACTGATATTTCCGAACAGTCGCAGCCGTTCTTCTTCATAGCGCTTCCCTAAATCGCCCTTAAGCCTTTTGGTTATAGCCTGCGGAGATATACAAAGGACTTTCGCAGCTTTCCTTACAGAACCGCCTGCAAGTAAAGCTATTATTAATTCATCGTCTGAAATCTTCATGTTCTCCCCCTGTTTCGTACAACCTTCTTTGCCTTTATCAGCTCATGCCTTATCTGGTCTGCTCTCTGAGCTGCTTTAGTGCTGCTGTCGTATCGTTCTATTACCTCAACTTTTCCTTTCCATTCATCGGGGTAATACCTCATAACAATACGCCCATAACGATTTTTGTGTATCGTATACACTGCTATCACTCCTTTCTAAAATGGTTCTCCCCCTATACCCCCGTTCCAATATCACTTTCGTTTCAGTATCAATAACACTGTCGTTTCAATATCATATCAATAACAGTATCGTATCAGTATCAATATCAGTATCGGGTTTTTTGGGTTTTAAAAATAACCATTCGGTTATTAATAAACCGTTTGGTTATTTAAAGTCTTTTCCGTATGCAGGTATAGGGATATGATTATAACTGTTATTATCTTCTGTTTCCGTTTCATCTGAATTCTGAATTTTGGGTGGTCTACCGCCTTTTTTTCCGTTTTCAGTGTTTTTTTCGCAGCGCTCCCTATACTTTTCTTTATCAATATCAAGTTGAACCTTGATAAAAGAGAAGCATAATGACAATAAATCATCATTAAAATTCGGTATTTCTCCCCGTATCTCATAAGCAAATACAGCTCGAAGCAGCCGCCCTAACTGCTCATCACTGAGCAGTTGGACGTGCTGTTCAAGGTCATAATATAAGACAAAGCTCTTTTTCTCAGAACGTGCCATTATGAAAAACCGCCTTTTTTCAAGAATTTCTTTGCGCTCCTTGTAGCTTCCTTAGTGGAGTTTATACGATGTTCAGCGAACATAATAAAGCGCCTTACTTCATCATTATTCTTCGGAAGAAAGTAACCGCCTTTTGCGCTGTCTGGACTTGAACATATAACAGCACCTTTACACCGTGCTTCATAAATAAGCGCTCTGGCTTCTCGCTTACTGCAATTGAGTATAATTGCAAGCTCTGTCATAGTAATAGCGTTTTCTTCACCTACCGGAAGAAAATCAACGATATTAAACACGATAACGCCCCCTTATGTGAGTTTTGCGGATATAGGTTTTACAGCCTGCTCCGTATCGGTGTATAGTGATGTACAATTGAGGTATTCATCAAGACTATCATTGTTTACATAGATTTTATTACCTGCTCTTATTGCTTTTATAGTGCCGTCTAACGACCATTTGCGGATAATATATGCAGATAGTCCCGAACGCTCCGCTGTTGCATTAATAGGCAGCATAAGCGGTCTATAATCGTTTGTAGGTTTCATTTTTCCTCACTTTCTGTTGCACCTACTCCATAAAAGTGATATAATAGGAGCAGGCAGATATTTTGTTTGTGGTGAATAGGGTATTTGCTTTAACCTCTGACAGTTACAGCTGTTAGAGGTTTTTTATTTTGCCTGACTTGCAAGCTCGTTGATGATACGGCGAAAAGTCGCTTTTTCATCGTCTGGAAGCTCAAAACGTAATCTGCGAAATACTGTGTTTTCATGCACACCCATAACGGCAGCAACAGCATAAACAGGTATCTGCTTTTCTTTGAGCATTGCCCTTATCTCGGTATTAGCTTTCGGCATTGTTACACCTCCTTAAAAATATTTTGTGGTGGTAGTTGACAAATCATAACATATATGTTATGATTATTACACAACATAACACCACAACCACTATTTGCATAATAACACAGCTTTGGGTAAAAATCAAGAGTTTATGTTATGTAGTTGAAATAACATAACAAATATGTTAATTATTGGAGATGATACTAAATGAAGAATAACAAAAAACTTATAGGCACTCGTATAAATGCAGCTTTAGCAGATAGAAAAGTCTCTCAAAAGGAGCTGGCTGATTATCTGAAAGTTAAACCGAATGTGATTTCGTACTTTTGTAGCGGAGAGAGAACACCAAATACAGAGCAAATAATAATGATATCCGAATTTCTCGATGTTCCAACCGATTTTCTGCTTGGACGTACAAAAAGCTACAATAAAGATGAAAAATTCCGGGTTGCTGTTGATGTAACGGGATTGTCCGATGAGGCTGTAAAAACTATTGCAAGATTAAAGGAAGAAAACAAAGCAACTTGGACAGAAGACTTATTGAATAGTATTCTTATAAATGATAATTTTATAATGATCCTTTACTATTTGAACGAACTTTCAACTAAAGTCGATCTGAATAATCAGAATAAAGAGCCACCTTATTACGTTACTACAAAGGAAATAATCGAAACAGCACTTAATAAATACTTTGTTAAATTAGTTGACTCAATTATTGAAGAATACAAAGGCTGTGAAGAAAGAGATTTCAGAATAGCATATGAATTAGCGCTGAGTTTATATCGAAAAGGTAAATTGACAGATGAACAGTATCAACAAGTTCTAAGTGAATATGATAAAGGGAATTTTGAATTTGTTCCCGATGATTTCAATCTTCATGGAGGTGCAGATAATGGCTAACGTATCAGAGCGCAAAGACAAAAACGGTAATATCATAAGTTACCGCATACGAGTATCACGAGGCTATGACGGACAGGGAAACAAGCTCAAACCTTATGAAACAACATATAAGCCTGCTCCGAATATGACTAAAAAGCAGATAGAAAAGGAATTGTTAAGACAGGTCACACTCTTTGAGGAAGAATGTCGAAATGGAACGATCGGCACAGCTGCAAACATGAAACTCCGTGACTTCATTCCTCAGTATCTGGAAATAAAGAAAGGCTCACTCTCTCCCCGTATACACTTTGAGTATGAGCGAACCCTAAATGATGTTATTATCCCTGCTCTCGGTCACATCAAGCTCACAGAACTTCGCCCTGCACACGTTCAGGCTTTTGTCAATCAGCTTCAAGGCGATGTAAGGCGAAAGAAAAACGGCGAAATCGACGAAAATAACCCGAAATTATCCCCTGCGACTATACGCCGTAAATTGACGGTATTACAGAGCGTACTCACTCAGGCTGTGAAACTCGGTCTGATCTCACAGAACCCTGCTGACAGTAAACGCCTCACGCTGCCAAAGGTCACAACTCCCAAAATAGAGATATTCAGCAAGCAGGCAGCTGCAAGAATGCTTGAATGTCTTCAAGATGAGCCTTTACAGTTTCAAGTGCTTGTACAGCTTGCTATTATGAGCGGCTGCCGCTGCGGTGAATTATGTGCATTGAAGTTCTCTGATTTTGATTATGAGACCTGCAAAATGACCGTTGAACGTTCCGCATATAAGCTCAAAGGGCAGCCCATTGCCATAAAGCCGCCGAAAGATTATGAAGTCCGTACAATCACGTTAAATCCCCACTGTATAGAGCTTGTAAAACTCTTACAGGCAGAGAAGCGCCGCGAAGCTCAAAGACTCGGTACAGCTTGGAAAGGCTCGGACTGGGTATTCACACAGGCAAACGGCGAAATAATCAATCCACAGACTCCGACAGTACAATTCAGTAAATTCCTTGCACGTCACGGTCTGGAACATAAGAAGTTCCACGCACTGCGCCACAGCTCCGCCACACTCCTGTTATATGGCGGTGCAAACATCAAGACAGTACAACAAAGGCTCGGTCATGCTGACATAGTCACGACAAACAAGTATCTCCACGCTGTACAGGAAGCAGACGAACAGGCGGCGAACATCTTACAGGATATGTTCATCACTCAGAAAAAACACTCTGCGGAGCAGGCAGAACCGTCTATAATGCAGAAAATAGGATAACAGAAAAGGGACTCTCCAAAAATGGAAAGTCCCTGCTTTTTTATGCAATAGTGCCCTCGTAGTGCCCTATTCGTCTTTAGTAAAATAAATAAGCGTTCTCCCTTGTCAGGAAAACGCCTATTTATCGGTATTTGTTTTGGAGCTGATGATCGGACTTGAACCGACGACCTACGCCTTACCAAGGCGTTGCGCTACCGACTGTGCCACATCAGCAACCGACAAATAATATTATACAGCAATGGGAAGCAAAAGTCAATAGGGCGGCACATTATTTTTTATGTTAACTAAAAAAATCTGAAATTTTTTTCAAAAAAAGCTTGACAAGCGCTTCGATATCTGATATAATGTTAAAGCAGTCACGAAATGCGAGTGTGCTGGAATAGGCAGACAGGCACGTTTGAGGGGCGTGTGTCGAGAGACGTATGGGTTCAAGTCCCATTACTCGCACCAAGGAGCGGTTTAGGAAACTAAACCGCTTTTTTGTTTTTATATACCGGTTCCGAGGACGTTTGCCATATGGCAGACGCCTTTTTATTATGTGTGAAGATTGCTTTTCTCCCCCGTCTGTGGTATAATTTACAGTGAACGTACATTTACCCGAACGGAGTGATAAAATGGACATGAAGTACCTTAGGCTCCTTGCCAAGGAGTACCCTACAATAGAGAGCGCTGCCAGCGAGATAATCAATCTCTCGGCAATACGAAGTCTTCCCAAGGGAACGGAATACTTTTTCAGCGATATGCACGGTGAATACGAAGCCTTTCTGCATATGCTGAGAAGCGCATCGGGCATGATAAAAATAAAGATAGACCTTGTTCTCGGCAAGACCGTATCGGCTGCCGACCGTGAAAAGCTGGCGGAGCTCATATACTACCCCGAAAAGGAGATAAGCCGCCTGACCGTCAGCGGCGAGCTTTCCGACGAATGGAAGCGGCTGAGTATTTATCGTCTGATACTGGTATGCGAGACCGTATCGGCAAAGTACACACGCTCCCGTATCAGAAAGCGCATCCCCGAGGACATGGTATACATACTGGACGAGCTTCTCAACGTCACCGACGACGTTAACAAGGACTACTACTATGACGAGATAATCAGTGCAATAATCGACACAGGCATTGCCGAGACCTTTATAATCTCGCTGTGCAAGCTTATACAGTCGGTATGTATCGACAGGCTCCACATTATCGGTGACATCTTTGACAGAGGTCCCCGTGCGGACATCATTCTGGACGAGCTGATGAAGATGCACGACGTTGACATACAGTGGGGCAATCACGATATCTCATGGATGGGAGCTGCTGCGGGTAATCCCGTGCTCATCGCCAATGTCATACGCATAGCCATGAGGTACAACAATTTCGACGTACTTGAGGACGGGTACGGACTCAATCTCCGCGCACTGGCTGTATTTGCGGCAGAGACCTATGAAAACGACGACTGTGCGCTTTATATGCCCAACGCCCTCGATGATAACATCTACGACCCTGTTGACCTGAAGCTGGCAGCGAAAATGCACAAGGCGATAACCGTTATACAGATGAAGCTGGAGGGACAGCTCATTGCCAAGCATCCCGAATGGGAGATGTCCGACCGTGACCTTTTCGGCAGGACGGATTTTGTAAACGGCACTGTCATGGTAAACGGCAAGGAACACAGGCTTCTTGACAGAAGCTTTCCCACAGTCGACCCCAAGTCCCCCCTGTCCCTCACCGAGGGCGAGGCTGAGCTCATGAAGGTGCTGAAGGCATCGTTCCGACACAGCGAGAAGCTTCAGCGGCACATCCGCTTCATATACGCAAAAGGCGCCATGTACAAGACCTGCAACAACAATCTTCTGTTCCACGGCTGTATACCCATGGACGAAAACGGCGGGCTCCAAAGCGTGAGAATAAAGGGCGAAAGGTACTCGGGAAAGGCTCTGCTTGACAAGCTGGGCGAGCTGGTAAATCAGGCATATTTCAGCAGCGGCGAGGATAAGGAGTACGCAGGAGATTTCATGTGGTATCTGTGGTGCGGCGCAAGGTCCCCCCTTTACGGCAAGGACAAGATGGCGTTTTTTGAGAGAGGTCTCCTTGAGGACAAGTCTCTCCACACCGAAAACTACAACGCCTACTACACCTTCTCGGAAAAGGCTGAGGTCTGTATGTCACTGCTGGAGCACTTCGGACTTGACCCCGAAAAGGGACACATCATCAACGGTCACGTTCCCGTAAAGATAAAGAACGGCGAGAGTCCCATAAAGGCTGACGGAAAGCTCTTTGTCATTGACGGCGGCATTTCCAAGGCATATCAGTCCACCACAGGCATTGCAGGCTACACGCTCATTTATGACTCTCACAGTCTCAATCTTGCGGAGCACAAGCCCTTTGTGGCAGGCGAGAGCGGCAATACCCCCACTATCCGTCTTGTGGAGAAGCTGGACCGCCGTGCAAACATCTCCGACACCGACAAGGGCGAGGAGATACTGGACAAGATAAACGACCTGCGTATGCTTCTGGAAGCCTACAAGGCAGGCACTATAAAGTAAAAATCATGCCCCTGAGTGTTACAGATCGCTCAGGGGCATTTTATTATAATATAGAGAATAGTGATCAGTGAATAGTTATTGTGTTCAACTCTCAACTTTCAACTAAATCAGAAATACTATGGCTAAAGCTTCTGTATCTGTGACACGCCTGTGCGCGCCTTTTACTCGAACTCGTATTCGCCGTCGTAGTTCTTCTTGAACTCCTCAAAGACCTCGTTGAGAAGTACGTCATCGTCAACAGAAACAAAGTCGTCCTCGTCGGGAGTCTCACCGGGGATTATCTCCAGAATGACAACCTCGTCGTCTTCATCGTCCCACGGCAGAAGCACACCGTAAAGGTGTTCCTTATACTCGACAGTGCCGATTATCTCAAATGAGACCTCGTTGCCGTCATCATCCGTAAGGGTGATGTAGTTCTCTATCTCCTCTTCGTTTTCAAGCTCCTTATCGTTGATATCGCTCATAACAGCACCTCCGCTATAATAATATATCTCATTGTACCACATAAGCACTGAAATTGCAATACCCTATCGCTCCCTTAGCACAAGCACGGTCTTTATGCCGTATTGGCGGAATATCTCTATACAATCCCTGTCAATCATCTCTCCGCTGACCGCTATGGGCACCGCAGGCGGACAGGGCACCTTCACCGAGGCGCATATTCTCCCCTCTGCCGCTTCCACCGCTATCTCCTCCGCAGGCGCAAAGGCGGCTTCGCGGATGGCGCAAGCCATCCTCGGGAGCTTCACACTTATATCACGGTGTCCTTTTTCTCTCACAGAAGCTCCCGACACCGCGCTCTCAAGCGCGGTGCGAAGCCGCCGGAAGTCGCATTCATCGGAAAAAGGAGACATCAGCAGTACAAGCAGTTCATCGTCGGCGTATTCACACTCAACGCCGCTGCTGCGAAGAAGTTCTGCCAGCTCAGTGCCGCAGAAGCCGCTTTCGGCAGCTCTGACCGTAATGTGAAAGGGGTCTCCCTCTGCAAAGATCAGCCTTTCTGCGAAGCTGCTTTTCAGTTCTGCTATCAATGGCAGCGCCGCTGCAATGTCGCCTCGGATGTCCTCGGCGATATATCGGTTGCAAAGATCCAGTGAAGCAATGATAAGGTAGGACGGGCTTGTAGAGCCGAACAGGCTCATTGCCTGCTTCAGCAGCGGAGCATACTCCTCACGGGAGGTATGCAGCACAGCCGCTCCCGTAAGAGCAGGAAGCATTTTATGTGCAGAGTCGCAGCACAGATCGGCTCCCAGAGCTATGGGGTGAATATTCTTTTCAAAAAAGGCAAGATGAGCACCGTGAGCGTTATCCACTATGAGCCTTGCGCCGTAACGGTGACAGAGCTCCGCCAGCGCGGCGGTATCCGCCAGCCTGCCTGTGTAGTCGGGTGATGTGATGTAAAGGCAGGCTGGCTCAGTGGAGGCGGCAAGAGCCGCCTCCACGTCGGGCAGCGCAAGCTCGCCCGACAGGATACCGCCGCTGTAACGAGGGAGCACCCACTGCACATCAAGTCCCAGCAGCGCAGCAGCGTTGAGAAAGGCGCGGTGAACGTTTCTGGCAGCTATGATACGTCTTCCCTCCATCTTGATAATGGCGAGCATAGCCTGTATGCAAAGAGTGGAGCCGCCTGCGGAAAAGGCAGCGGCAGCGCTGCCGTAGAGCGTAGCAGTGTTCCTCTCGCTTTGGGCGATTATGCCGTCAGCCTCAAAGAGACTGTCCGCCCCTGCAATTTCGGTAATATCCAGCCTGAAAAGCTCTGCCAGTCTGTTTTCGGGCGACCTGCCCTTATGTCCCGGCATATGTGCGCGGAGACCGTTTTTCTCCGCATAATCAACAAGAAAGTCATAAACAGGAGTTTCCATAAAACCACCTCAAATATAGTACTGCAAGAATCTGTATAGCTTCAGCCTTGCACGGGACATGACAGCGCAAACCGCCTGAGAAGACACTCCAAGCTTTTTCCCGATAGTCACAGTGTCCATGTCCTTGAAATAGTATAGCATAATTATCTCTTTTTGTCTCGGGGTGAGCTCATTATTAATAATTTTTAACATCACACGGCGTACCCTTGACCCGTCCTCGTCGTCATTGAGACCGAGGATAAGCCTTATGCCCCTGTCGGCTTCGCCTGTGAATGAGTCAGAGTAGGTATCACGTTTTGCCACAGCCTTATCCCCTCCTGTACGAGGTAAGGTGCGAGATGACCTGCTGGAGCTCCCCATGCTCCTCATAAAGCAGACGTATGCGCCTGTCAAGGTCAAGCTCCTGAGCCCTGCGGCTGTCTCCGCATTCGAGAAGCTTCCTGCGGAGCTGTGAGAGCTCGGTGATACGCTGTCTGACCAGCGCGCGGCTGTGAGTGTAGTTGCTGATAAGTTCTGTCATGAAAATTGCCCCCTTAAAAATGAAATAAAGAAGCACGAAGCAGCTAAGGCTGCACCCTTGCGCTTTCACGCCGCAAGCGGAAACGGCGTCAGAAATAACGCAGGCAATGTTAAGATAGCTTTGCGAACTATTGTTCTATTCCTTGTATTTATATTATAGAACATCTGTTCTTGTTTGTCAAGGGGGTATTCACAATTATTTTTTCGTCCGACAATATCCGACAAGTGACAACAGTCACTTTTTTAGTTATATCCGTCATCTTGTCAGCTGCCGCTGTCCTTGATATAATATAGTAAAAAGGAGGGATTTCCATGAAAAGAACATTCTCACTCATCACCGCCGCAGCTCTCACACTCGGACTATTCTCCTGTGGCAGTCCGCACACCGCAAAAAATAGCAAGCCTGTACTCAACGACTGGCAGAAAGAGGTTCTTGCGGCAGAGGGGCTTCCCACGGAAGCCGACCAGCTGACAGACGCTCAGCTTCGCTCAATTCAGCGTATCTACGAGATGATAACCTACCTCAATGATAAGTATGACGAGGAGTTTATCTATGCGGGATACCTTGAGCCTGCGGCAAATCAGACGGAAACGCTGTTTGCTTATCCGCGCTTATTAGGCAATGATTACGGGAGAAACACCGTTACAGTCAAGGCAACAAAGGACGGTTTTACCGACGATTACAGTGACAGGTCGATAGTTGACTATGCTGAGGAAATGGCAAACGACTTTATGAAGGATTATTTTGATTCAGATCAGGTCATTGCATTTTTCAAAGTCAATGCCTGCGATATTAAGAAAAATGAGGTGGTAGATGGAGATTTTCAGTGGAAGCTTGGCGTTTCTGACATTATATTTGTAAATGAAGACATTTGCAATGCAGATCAGGTGGAAGAATTTGCTGTTAATTATGCAAAATGGCTTCATGAGCATGAATTGGATGGAAATCATAGGATAAATATTTTGCAGCATTATGATGTTAATAAAATAACATACGGTGAAATAGCTGACATGTATGATACAGATTATTATAAAGGGTATTTTAATTTTGGATTTGATTCAGATAAAAAAATGTATTACAATTTGAACATTTGAATGGAGAAAGAAACAGAAACGAATTTATAATTGAAGATTTTTTTGATAAAATCAAATAATATATTAAAAGGAGTATTTATATGATATTAAACGGAGAATATGTTGAAAGATTAACTGATGAAGAATTATGTATGCTTGAACAGCTTACATATCTTGATGAAATGGTTGCTGAGAAAGCATAAGAAAAAGGCGGACATTGTCCGCCTTTAGTCTTACTTGTTAAGTCCTGCTGTTACTTCGTCGTACTCCGCTGTTATCTCCTTATCGGGAGCCTTTGTGACGAGAGATACGATGATTATTGCAGCCAGTGCGCATACGAATGCGGGAAGAAGCTCATATATGGCAAGTACGCCGCCCATGGGAGCTATTGCGAACTTCCATACGAATACCATTACCGCACCGACAACGAGTCCTGCAATAGCGCCCCACTTGTTGGAACGCTTCCAGAAAAGGGCTGTCAGCATAACGGGTCCGAAGGTAGCGCCGAATCCTGCCCACGCGAATGAAACTACTCTGAATACGGAGCTGTCAGCGTCCCATGCAAGGGCTACGCCGAGAACTGCGATAACGAGAAGAACTATTCTTGCGGTGAGCATTGACACCTTGTCGCTCATCTTCACATTGAATACGCCCTTGAGTATGTTCTCCGACATCGAGGATGAAGCTGCAAGGAGCTGTGAGTCTGAGGTGGACATGGTGCAGGCGAGGATACCTGCGAATACCAGACCTGCGATGACGGCAAGTCCTGCATGGTGCTCGCTCATGTACTGTGCGATCTTGATTATTACCTTCTCGGAGTTGCTTCCGTCGAGAGCCTCAAGCTTGCCGCTCTTGCTGAGGGCGTTGCCGATAAATCCGATGAAGATAGCGATAGCCATTGAGATGACCACCCATACGGAAGCTATCCTTCTGGAGGTCTTTATCTTGTTCTTGTCCTTGATAGCCATAAAGCGGAGGAGGATATGAGGCATACCGAAGTAGCCGAGTCCCCACGCAAGGAGAGAAGCAATAGTAAGTGCGTTATACTTGTCAGCGCCGCCTGTCTCCACATTGTGGATATGGCTCAGTGAGAAGTAGCCCTTTATGGACTCAGCATTGTCGATGACCTTGTCGAAGCCCCCTGCGGAACTGATACCGAAGACAACTATACTGATAAGTGCCACAGTCATAACGATACTCTGGATAAGGTCAGTGGTACTTGCTGCAAGGAAGCCGCCTGTGCAGGTGTAGGAGATGATGATTATCGCGCTGACAATCATAGCAATGTGGTAGTCCCAGCCGAAAAGCGAGCTGAAAAGCTTTCCGCAGGCTGAGAAGCCCGAAGCGGTATAGGGCACGAAGAAGATGAGGATTATAAGCGCGGAAACTCCCATGAGCACCTTGCTCTTGTCCTTATAGCGCTGAGAGAAGAAATCGGGGATAGTGATAGCGCCGCAGTGCTGGCTGTAAACTCTCAGCCTTTTTGCGACGATGAGCCAGTTGAGGTATGTACCGACGGCAAGACCGATAGCGGTCCAGCCTGCCTCAGCTCCGCCTGTGAGGTAAGCGACTCCGGGGAGACCCATGAGGAGCCAGCTGCTCATATCGGAAGCCTCTGCGCTCATGGCAGTTACCAGCGGTCCCAGCTTACGCCCGCCGAGATAGAAGTCCCCGACGTTTTCGTTTTTTCTTGAAAAGCCGATACCCACCAGTACCATACCCACAAGGTAGGCGATTATCGTTCCAAGAATGATGATGTCTGTTGTGTTCATGACTTACTCCTTTTTGTAGATTTTTGGGGTAATAGCTAACTTTTATTATAGAACAATTTCAGAGCTTAGTCAATAAGGCGGAGCTGTTTTTTTGCTTATTTTCCGTCTTTTCGGAGCCCTCCCATGTCATAACTCACAAAAAGAGCCGTCCCGATTTGTGCACCGTGACAGCTTTTGGAAGTTGAGAGTTCAGAGTTTAGAGTTGACAGTTGAGGTGTCGCCTTCGGCGAC
>NZ_UETD01000007.1:158985-165416 GCF_900116855.1 Ruminococcus flavefaciens | reverse complement strand
GAACACTTTAACTCTCAACTCTCCACTTTCAACTCTCAACTAAACCAAAAAGCCCCGAAGTGCTGTAAACACTTCGGAGCACATTTTTTATAAAACAGGTTCAGGGCTGCTCAGCCGCCTCGGGCTCATCGGGAGCCTCCACGGGCGTATCAGTCTCAACAGGCATAACATCTGTGACTACCTGCTGCGAAGCCTCATCGTCGTAAACGATATCCTCGGGCACGGGCTCCTCCACAACGGGAGCTGCTGCCGCCAAGTCCTCACGGATACCGTCCGAGCAGGAGCTGAGCTTGCTCATGGAGATGATACCCGAGCAGGTAACATCGTCGCCGCTGCCCTTCTTTGTCATAGCAGGCAGGAACTCACCAAGCTGACGGACGCCTTCCTCCATGCCGTTTTCCACCATAGTCAGAGCCAGTCCGCGGAAAAAGCCGAAGAGCTGCTCCTCGTTCCAGTAGGAGTTTTCAACGCCGTCTGTGCAGAGAAATACCGCAGCAGGCAGCATTCCCTTTGGCAGGTAGAAGAACCTTGCGGAGAGAGCTGCGTCGTCCTGACACATAGATGTGGTAACATTCTCATAGCAGCGCGGATCGTCGGGTATGGGAGCTGTCACGTTGCTGTCGCTGTCGATGACAACGCATTTGCCGTCACCTATCTGAGCTCCGAAGGCATAGTCCTCGGTAACAGCCGCAAACAGCAGTGTAGTTCCGTATGCGCTTATATATTCGCCCTGTGCATATCTTTCGCGGTAATGGGCGAATTTATCGGGTATACGGTCAAGCTCCTCCTCGGTGAAGGGCTCGTCCGTAAAGTCCTTTTCGGTCTTGTCGTGCCATCTTGCGATGATGCTCCGCCAGAGCTGATTGAAAAGCTGCTGACGCTGACGCTCGTCTGCAAGCACCTCCGCTGCGTCCTCGAGGCTGTCAAGGAACTCGGCAACGCACTCCGCAGCGCACTCCACAGCGAACTTTGAGCCCCTCTCGGTACGCAGGTAGCAGGGACTTCCGTGACCGTCCGCCGCAGCCGCAAAGGAATAGGTCTCATAGTCTGCACAGAGCGAGCTGTCCTGACATACTATATCCCTGCTGAGATGTGAAGCGCCGACGCTTGTCTGAGCAAAGGAATTGAGTTTCTCCATAGGCTCACCTTACCAGTCCGACTCGTCCCAGTCGGCGGTATTGGCGTCGCTGAGAGCGTCATTTGTCTGAGTCTGAACGTCCTCTGCAAGCTTCTTTGATATCTCAACGGGGTCGGTATCGCTGTCAACGGTGCTTGAATGGCTGGCGAATACGCTGGTGATAACGCTGGCCTTTTCTATCATAAGTCTGAGCTGGTCCTTGTTCTTGACGTCGAGGACAGTCTCTGAGCTTCCCGAGAAGCGCGCCAGAACGTCCTTGTCGCAGTCATCGCCGATAGCGAATGCGATCTTGATAGAGCGCTTGAACCAGTTGTTCTTCTTGAGGGCGTCAAGTCCGCTCTCCCAGTTATCCGTGGGACCTCCGTCGCTGAAAAGGAGTATTACAGGCGGATATGCGCCTGCGGCAGTCTGAAGGAATTCGTTTCGTGAGAGCTTCTTGTCAAGCTCCTTGCAGGCAGCGCCCAGATCGGTAACGCCGCAGGCTTCAAAGGTCTTGAAGCGATAGCCCTCGGGAGAAACAGGCTCGGGTGTGACCCATGAAGCGCCTGTGGAGAACTCCAGAACGGCTATTTTTATCTCGGCATCATCGCTCTCATCGCTGATCTCCTGCAATGTCTGCATTACCTCCTCAAGAGCAGATTCCACCTGTCCTATCTTGCTGCCCTGCATACTTCCCGAAGTGTCGATGACATAGAAAAGTGTCATGACCTTTCTGACAGCAGGTGCGTAATCGTCTAAACCCGGCATGATTTTATCCTCCGTTCATTTATTGATGTACAGGAAGCCGCGCAGGGCTGTATTCCCCAGTGGGTCCCGTCTTATTGTGATCAGTATAATCATATACATTATACCACGAATAACAGCGTCGGTCAAGTACTAAATGTTCACATAAATTTAACATTTACAGTGGTGACATATGCACTTATATAATGTATAATAAAATCACAGAGATATGATCGGAGGGAACTTGCCGTTTTTCGGCTCATTATGGAAAAAAGAGAGATCAAACGATATATTTTCATTGCATTTCTGGCTGTCGCAGTATGCGTCATAAGTCAGAATTTTGCGGTTTTCGTAAGCTTTCTGTCGGTAGTGCTGGGTGCGCTGAAGCCCCTCATCATGGGACTGATGATCGCATACATCTTCAATATCATCATGAACTTCTTCGAGAAGCATTACTTTCCGAAAAGCAGCTCAAAGCTGGTGAAAAAGTCACGGCGTCCCGTGTGTCTGGCAGCTTCATTCGCCATCACCATCGCCATAATCATACTTATAATGTATATAGTGGTGCCCGAGATAGCCTCGGCATTCGGAGTGCTGTATGACGAGATACCGCCTGCCTTCACCAAGTCCAAGGACTTTATCCTCGGAAAGCTCAAGGAGTACCCCGAGATACAGGAGCAGATAAGCACAGTGGAATTCGACTGGACTAATATTGCCGAAAAGGCTTCAAAGCTGCTCACTTCGGGAGTTGCAGGAATACTCAGCTCCGCCGTGGGCATAATAGGAGGGCTGACATCGGCGGTCACTAACCTCGTGCTGGGACTAATATTCGCCGTTTATCTCCTTCTCAGAAAGGATAAGCTCATTAAGGACAGCGGCCGGCTGAGGACGCTGTGGTTCAGCGATGATACCAACAGGAAGCTTGGGCGCGTGCTGAATACCGCCAACGAGACCTTCCGCAGCTTCTTCATCGGACAGTTCGTAGAGGCGATAATCCTCGGAACTCTCTGCTTCATCGGCATGAAGATACTGAAGCTTCCCTATGCCGCAATGTCGGGAACTCTCGTGGGCGTCACTGCTTTCATTCCCATAGTCGGAGCCTTCCTCGGCGCAGGCATAAGCGCTTTCATCATCCTTACGGAGAGCCCCATGCAGGCGCTGATATTCATTATCTTCCTGCTGATCCTCCAGCAGTTCGAGGGCAACATCATCTACCCCAAGGTGGTTGGCGGCACAGTCGGTCTGCCAAGCATATGGACCCTCGCCGCTGTTACTGTAGGCGGAGGACTGTTCGGTGTCTTCGGCATGATACTGGGCGTACCGCTGGCGGCAACACTGTACAAGCTTGCATTCTTCAAGCTTGAAGAAAAAGAGTCGGAGCTGGGAATAACCCCTCCCGATGAGGAAGAAAAAACGCCAAAGCCTTCCAAAAAGTCAAAGAAAGCCGCAAAGGCATCGGCTAAGAAAAAGTAATATTCAGGGCACTGTTCAGACGTCCTCAGATCAGCTTTCAGCATTTATTTTCCTGCTGAAAGCCAAAATCTGTCAAATGCACAAATAAGCCAAACAAGTTCATAATTTTTTGATACGCACCATCAGAGCAGCTGCCGAAAAACTTCAAAATACCGTCGAAGTTCTTCGGCAGTTTTTTCAAGAAAAGCAGACTTTGTAATCTGATAAAACGAAAACGGACTTTTTTCCGTTGCCCGCGGTTAATACGGAGATTGACAAAAATTAAACAATGTGGTAATATTACCTTAGACAATAAAATCAAAGGAGTAATGTGTTATGATCAATACATGGCCAAAGGAATGGGACGGCTTCAATGAAGGCCGCTGGAGCACCACTTCCGTAAACGTTAGAGACTTCATCAAGAAGAATTACACTCCTTATGAAGGCGATGAAAGCTTCCTCGCAGGCCCCACGGAAGCTACAAAACAGCTCTGGGATCAGGTCATGGATCTCACCCGTCAGGAAAGAGAAGCAGGCGGAGTCCTCGATATGGACACCAAGATCGTTTCTACAATTACATCCCACGGTGCAGGCTATCTCAATAAGGATCTCGAGCAGATCGTAGGTCTCCAGACCGACAAGCCCTTCAAGCGTTCTCTCCAGCCCTTCGGCGGTATCAGAATGGCTCAGCAGGCTTGCAAGGAGTACGGCTACGAGGTAGACCCCGAGGTAGTAGAGATCTTCACCAAGTACAGAAAAACTCACAATCAGGGCGTTTTTGACGCTTATACACCCGAGATGAGACTTGCTCGTCACTCGGCTATACTCACAGGACTTCCCGACGCCTACGGCAGAGGCCGTATCATCGGCGACTACCGCCGTGTTGCTCTCTACGGCGTTGACCTCCTTATCGAGGACAAGAAGCACCAGATCGAGACCTCACTTGTGAGAATGACTTCAAAGAATATCCGTCTCCGCGAGGAGCTTGCCGAGCAGGTAAGAGCTCTCCAGGAGCTTAAAAAGCTGGGCGAGATATACGGCTATGATATCTCAAAGCCTGCCGCAAATGCCAAGGAAGCCATTCAGTGGCTCTACTTCGGCTATCTTGCTGCTGTAAAGGAGCAGAACGGTGCGGCTATGTCACTGGGAAGAACTTCCACATTCCTCGATATATTCATTCAGCGTGACCTCGACCGCGGTATACTCACCGAGGAACAGGCTCAGGAGCTCATCGACCACTTCATCATGAAGCTCCGTATCGTCAAGTTCGCCCGTACTCCCGAGTACAATTCACTGTTCTCAGGCGACCCCACATGGATCACAGAGTCCATCGGCGGCGTAAGCGTTGACGGTAATCACATGGTAACAAAGAACAGCTTCCGTTACCTCCATACCCTCGAAAATCTGGGAACTGCTCCCGAGCCCAACATGACCATTCTCTGGTCCACAAAGCTCCCGAGGAAGTTCAAGGAATACTGTGCCAAGATATCCATAAGAACATCGTCTATCCAGTACGAGAACGACGATATGATGCGTGTTATCCACGGCGATGACTACGCTATCGCCTGCTGCGTATCTTCAATGGTAGTGGGCAAGGAAATGCAGTTCTTCGGCGCAAGAGCTAACCTTGCAAAGTGCCTGCTCTACGCTATAAACGGCGGTGTGGACGAGCGCCTCGGACTTCAGGTAGGTCCCAAGTACAGACCCGTTGACGGCGAATACCTCGACTTCGACGATGTATGGGAAAAGTATATGGATATGATGGAGTGGCTGGCAGGTCTCTATGTCAACACCCTCAACGTTATCCACTATATGCACGATAAGTACTGCTATGAGAGACTCCAGATGGCTCTCCACGACAGAGACGTAAAACGCTACTTCGCAACAGGTATCGCAGGTCTCTCGGTTGTTGCAGACTCTCTCTCGGCTATCAAGTACGCCAAGGTAAAGCCTATCCGCAAGGATATCGAAATAAAGGACAAGGCAGGCAATGTCACAGGCGTTGCAAAGAACGTTGTCGTTGATTACGAGATCGAGGGAGACTTCCCCAAGTACGGCAACAACGACGACCGTGTTGACAAGCTGGCTGTTACAGTTGTCCGCAAGTTCATGGACTGTGTAAGAAAGCACCACACCTACCGCGACAGTGTTCCCACAATGTCTATCCTTACCATTACTTCAAACGTTGTATACGGCAAGAAGACAGGAAACACTCCCGACGGCAGAAAGCAGGGCGTTCCGCTTGCTCCCGGTGCTAACCCAATGCACGGCAGAGATACTCACGGTGCAGTAGCTTCACTTTCATCGGTAGCTAAGCTGCCATTCAGACACGCACAGGACGGTATCTCCAACACATTCTCCATTGTCCCCAGCGCTCTCGGCAAGGATATGGAGGTATTCACAGGCGACCTCGACCTTGACAAGCTCAGAGGAGAGGACAAATGATAACGCCTGATATGCTTGGTAAGACCGACGACCCGTCAGAGCTTGCCGACCTTATCGATAAGCTCATGGAACAGGGAAGCGGTCATGTGAATATAGTTTCGGAGGGAAGCAATGACGGTCTCAAAGTGGATACCGTGAAAAGCACCGACGTATGCGGCACAAAGGGTGCCTGCTGTCAGCCCACCGAGCTTGAACCCGAAGATGACGAATGATCACAGGAGCGCCGCAAAAGACGTTCCCTCAGAATAATATAACAGGAGGTCTATTATGGATAATCAGAAACAGGTAGATAACCTTATCGAGCTGCTTGACGGCTATGTTGAAAAAGGCGGTCACCACCTCAACGTAAACGTTTTCACAAGAGAAACTCTCCTTGACGCTCAGGCTCATCCCGAGAAGTATCCCCAGCTCACCGTAAGAGTTTCGGGCTACGCAGTTAACTTCGTAAAGCTCACTAAGGAGCAGCAGGACGACGTTATTTCAAGAACCTTCCACTCTGCTCTGTAAATACACACAAAAAGGCTGTACCGATAAGGGCGGTACTAATATAGAAGATTTACAGTTTATTATTGAGGAGAGACCCTTTTGAAAAAGGGTCTCTCCTCAAACTCCTCCCCTAAAACTTTCAGCATTTAATTTAGCCCAGACAGGGCGCTCCCAGTATTATACTGGT
>NZ_UETD01000007.1:0-158975 GCF_900116855.1 Ruminococcus flavefaciens | reverse complement strand
GGTCTCTCCTCAAACTCCTCCCCTAAAACTTTCAGCATTTAATTTAGCCCAGACAGGGCGCTCCCAGTATTATACTGGTTTTCACATCTTGTGTGGAGCGCCCTGTCTGGGCTAAATTCAGTTATAAAGTCTTTGGAAAAGGGGTTCGGGGAAAGAACCTTTCCTCAGAAAGGTTTTTCCCCGATAATTTGCTATAATATTCTATATGAGTGTAGCCCTTATGGTACAGCCTTTATTTTTATGCATTCGGGTCAAGAGAAGGTCTCAGGTGGAGAAGATACTCCTGAATAAAGAGGGCGTCATTTGCAGTAAGACCCACGGTGGACTTGTCAACGTCTGCATTGGCTCTGCCAAGTTCTGTAATGGTGTATCTGTTGGGATTGGAGAGCACCTGCATGATGAAGATAGCGTCTGCAAGCTCAACATTGCCGTCAACGTTTGCATCGCCCCACAGCTGAGCTGTTACGTCTTTTGCAGTGGTAGTCGTGGCGGCAGTTGTTGTTGTCGCTGTCGTGGTCGTCTCTACCTGAGACCTCTTTATGACCACATCCGATACAAAATCACCATGAGGGTCGCCAATAGCTGCTGTTCGCTCAAAATAGACAATAACACCATCTTCAGGAGTTACTATCTTACAGTCCTTGAGATCGATCCTGCTGAAACCTGTGACAGCCTCTTGGTTCTTACTGTTGGCATTGACATCTGAATTGATCATATCCAGTACTGCCTTGCGGCTAAAGCCCTCAATTGCACCTGACTGTGCATCGATGACCAGATCTGCGTCTTTTATGTTCACCTCTCCCCATGAACCTATACCAACTTCTCCTGCTAAAACAGAGAGCTTTCCATTAGTTGTCAATGTAATATCGCCGTGATTGTAGATAAACCATGCATTAATACATGAAATAATAGAATCAGCAGCAGTGGTAATTGTAAGACCGTTTATATCATTCTGGATGACCGAAAAGCTTGAATCAGTCTGGTAATTACCCTTTATGGTAAGAGTTTTGGTCTTTTCGTCATAGCTGAAAACTCCGTCCCCCAGTATGTCATCCTTGTTTGAGTCATACACCCTCTGTTCGACGATCTGAAGATCGTAATATCTCTCTATCAATATATCCTGCACATTATTCTTGCCTGCATCGACGATCGAACCCTTTGCGGTTTTCAGGACTGTCCTTTCTCTTGCGTCAGGAACAACAGGCTCACAGCCCACAAAAAGGATATCCTTTTTAAAGCCCGAAACAGCAGACAGCTGCTTGTTTTTCTCGTTCTTGGCTGTAATGTGGGAATCAATGATCTCCAGCGAGCATTCTGTCGGCGGATCCGCTGTAGTATCACTGTCTGTACCGCCGATAGCAGCTGCATTATGGTCTGTATTGGTGTTCAGAGCGTTCAGGGTCGCGTTCTTGACAGTGAGGCGGCAGCTGTTGACCGAGATGGTCCTTATACCGCCTTCGACGTTCAACACTCCCGGACCTGTGATAATAGTATTTTTCATTATCGAAATAACAGGATTGACAAAGGGCTGAGTAAGGGTAGAATCCTTCTCAACGTAGATGGTCAGGTCTTCAATTCCGTCATTTGAAAGGAGAACGGTAGGCATCTTGGTCTTGCATTCAAGGTCTCCCCTGACAGTCAGAGTCTTTGTCTCGTTATCATAGCTTAAATTGCCGTCCCCCATGATATCGGCTGCATTTTCGCTTGTGACCTTTGTTCCGCATAGATACAGCGGATATTCCTCGGCTGCGACCGCTTTCTGCGGCGGCATAAAACCAAATATCACAGCGAGCATGAAAATTGCTGTCAATATGCACTTACATCGTTTTGTCAGCACTTTGATATTGGTAGTTCCGCTTTCCTTCATAATAATACCTCATTTCCCGTATAATATCATATGCAGGTCTGTTCTTCGCAGTCCAAAACAGCACACAGACTGCAAACGCAACTGAAAGCCTGTACTTACGAAAAGTATATCATGAGGCATATTTGAAGTCAATGCAACTTACCACCCGAAAAATGCAGCTTACCTATCCGAAAGCGCAACTTACCCGAGTTTATATGCAAGATGGCTCTCGGAGCCGGTTCCTGCCGATTTTAAGCCTTATCTTGTGGACGACTTGGCATACATGGCGAGTATCTGAGAGGCGTCGACCGCATTTACAAGGTCGTCGCCGCTGACCTCCGCCTTTGCTCTCTGTGATGAACTGAGGGTGTAGGAACGTCCCGACATTACCGACGCATAGTCCTCCAGAACCAGAGAAGCGTCCACGGCGTCCACCCTGCCGTCGCTGTTGACGTCGCCGTAATACTGAACGGAATAGGCTTCGGGGTGGTTGTCGGTAGTGCCGATGAAGTACTGAGTCCAGTAAAGAATGCCCTTGGACTCACACACGCCGACGCCGATATACTGGTAATCAGTGCTGAGGATGTTGGCGCGGTGGCCATCGGATCTCATCCAGCCGTTCACTACAGCCTGCGGCGAGTTATGACCGTAGGCGATATTCTCGCCAATGTGATCCCAGCCTATACCTATCTCATTGCAGACTGTGGAAATACTTCTGCCGTCGGGGCGGACATGGTCCCAGACCACAGAGGTCTCCTGAGCGCGTACCATTGCAGCCTTGCTCAGTCTCGGGAACATTCTCAGCTCCTTCAGACCTCTGCTTGACCTCTCCTTATTAACAAGTCTGACGACCTCGGCTGTAAAGCCTATTGTGTCGGTAGCCGTTACGTTATTATCAGAAACAGGTGAGATGACCATTTCTGTCGAGACCGCTGAAGCTGCTGTGGGAACTGTAAGTGATGCCGCAATAAGAACGGCACTTAGTAAAGCTGTTATTTTTTTCATAGTAAAACCTCCTTGACTCGCAGCATTTCGGCTGCCGCAAGCCTGACGATAGCAAATATCCATCTGAATATATTATAGTATATAGGCAATGCGTTATGCTATAATTTCCCGATCACAGGGCGCAGATCTCTGATCTGCGTATCTGCAAGGGCTTTCAGATAATTTATAATGAATGCTTTGCATTCATTATAGCATATAAGCGCAGCGTTATGCTATAATTTCCCGATTGCAGGGAGCAGATCTCTGATCTGCGTATCTGCAAGGGCTTTCAGATAATTTATAATGAATGCTTTGCATTCATTATAGCATATAGCACTGTGCAAGTCAACAAATGTGATGATTTTGAAACATTTTCCACAAAGAGCAGTAAGACTGCTTGACACAATAGACAAAGGACCGCACCATAGGTACGGTCCCGTCTGAAAACATCAAAGTAATTAATATTACTTGATCTCGATTGTAGCGCCAGCCTCTTCAAACTTAGCCTTGAGCTCGTTAGCCTCAGCCTCAGAAACGCCTTCCTTGATAGCCTTAGGAGCAGACTCAACTACTTCCTTAGCCTCCTTGAGG
This sequence comes from Ruminococcus flavefaciens, assembly GCF_900116855.1. Classification (GTDB taxonomy): domain Bacteria; phylum Bacillota; class Clostridia; order Oscillospirales; family Ruminococcaceae; genus Ruminococcus; species Ruminococcus flavefaciens_R. The sequence goes on along the minus strand of NZ_UETD01000007.1, from coordinate 155,554 downwards.
CCAAGACCGAGAACTTCCTTAGCAACCTTGATAACAGCCATCTTAGCGTCACCGAAGGAAGCAAGGATTACGTCGAACTCTGTCTTAGCAGCAGCAGCGCCGCCAGCAGCAGCGCCGGCAGCAGGAGCAGCATTGATAGCAGCTGTTACGCCGAATTCCTCCTGGATTGCGTCTACAAGCTCAGAAAGCTCGAGAACTGAAAGAGTCTTGATATCTTCAACAAATTTTGTGATCTTCTCAGAAGCCATGATAATAATCTCCTTTTTAATAATATTTGCCCATTGGGCGTTTGATTTAAGCTGCGGAGCCTGTCTCCGCAAATGTGTAGTGAAGGTTCAGGCAGCTATTAAGCAGCTTCCTCTTCCTTCTTCTTGTCTGCAACAGCGTTGAGTGTAGCTGCCAGCTTCTGAAGGGGACCCTGCAGAGAGCCAACGAGCTGTGCGAGAAGGGTATCCTTTGAAGGGATCTTGGAAAGAGCAACAACTCCAGCCTGATCGTATACCTCACCCTCAACGTAGCCAGCCTTGAGATTGAACTTGTCGTCGCCTGCCTTCTCAGCGAACTTACCGAGGATTCTTGCGGGAGCAGTCTGATCGTCGTTAGAAACAGCGAGAGCAGTTGTGCCGTTGAGAGACTCCTCAAAGCCCTCGATACCGCATTCCTTGAAAGCACGGAGAAGCATTGTGTTCTTCTCTACGAAGTAGTTGACACCGGCCTCACGAAGCTCCTTTCTGAGCTTTGTATCCTCCTCAACGGTGATACCCTTGTAGTCAACGAGAACGCCTGAAACGGAGTTCTTGATGATCTCGGCGAGCTTCTCGACCTTAGCCTTCTTAGCTTCGAGTACTGCATTGCTTGGCATAGTGTGTATTCACCTCCGAATGAATTATGATCGTATTCAGAGAGAGCAATAAAAATGCCCATTCCGACAGCGCAGAATGGACAATGATACTTCTATCGATTGCTATTCCTCGGCGGGACTTACTGAGCTTTCGCTCTGCCAGCTGTCTTTAGAATACGATGCTGTTATTTCACAGCTTGATTATTATATCACATAATTTCCCTTTTGTCAAGGGTTTTCTTCAAAAAAAGCGGAGCATTTTCTGCTCCGCTTTACTTTGGGTGTTATTATCAATATACAGCCACAAGCCTCGGATTTCTTGCGCCGCATTTACCGCATATATAGACATCATAGCAGTATATGCGTCCGTTCTGTTTGAAGGAATAGCTGTATGAGTAATTATACCTGTGGTTACCTGCTCCGCAGAACGCTGCGTGTGCGGTAATGGTATTGTTTTTAGCCGACTTTGTATTTGCTGCAGCTGCGCCGCCTGCACCGAGGAGGACTGCTGCCATAGCGAATGCTGAGACTTTTTTGATGATGTGTTTCATTTGTGCCACGTCCTTTACAATATTGAATTTTAAATTTAGATCGGCCAATCTATATATTTATAATATACCGTTAACCACGGTTTTGTCTATGCAATTATTGCGGTCTTACTCCTGTCAAACGACAAAAAACTCCGCCTAACCGTGGTGCTTATATAGCAGCTTATGCGTAATTATGGGGAGAAAACCTTTCTGAGGAAAGGTTCTTCCCCCCATACCCCCTTTTCCAAAGACTTTTAACTGAATTTAGCCCAGACAGGGCGCTTCACGAAAAATGTGAAACCCGATAGTATTACCGGGAGCGCTCTGTCTGGGCTAAATTTAATGCTGAAAGTTTTAGGAAAGGAGTTTGAGGAAGAACCCTTTTTCAAAAGGGTTTTCCTCAATATCACCTATAAAACTGCTGTACGAGTATCACGGTTAAGCGGAGCTTTTATTGTCATTCGATTATATCCGACAGCATTTTGCCGTTTTTTTCCGCATAGATCACAGGGAAGTAATTTCCTATGCTGATGCGCTTGTTTGGCAGGAATGTGTGCTTGCCGGTATGCATCTGTCCGTAATTGTCTGTGAATGAGTAATCGCAGACGCACTGAGTAAATCCGTCTCGTCCGCCGCCCTTGACTGCCACGTTGGTGATGGTACACTGTCCGTGAGTGCCGTTCTTGATGAGATAGCCCTGAACGCCGCGTTTCAGCAGCATCTTTATCACAATAATGATACCTGCGATAAGTGAAGCGGCTGCGCCCAGAAACATAAGTATCGGAAGCAGGTCGTCATCAGGCTCTCTGTACACCTCGAAGGGATTATCCTCATAGACATAGCACTGAACGTGTTCGCCCACGGAAACAGACCTGCTGCCAATTCCGTTGGAAATACGGGCATTTATGGTCTTGCCCTCGGCGTTGACGTAGTCAACATTGACGTCGCTTGTCCTGCCCACTATGACATAGTCCGAGACAACGCAGTCCGTAAGAACACCGCCGTCAGGCACGGTCATTGCATTAAGCACCATGAACAGAAGTGCTCCGGGCAGCAGGACTATAAGGATAAGTCCGACGATAATAGGTCCTGCCAGTGAATCTTTTTTCATATCATTTCCCCCTTGAAAGAAAATAAGATAATTCGGCTTACGCCGTAAACATATTAATATAATACATCATTTAGTGAGATTTGTCAATAACTATTATTATTTTTGTACAAGACGTAAATCATAATTTTGCGGAGCAAAATTATGATTTGAGCCCTTAGCCCTTAGCCATTAGCCGTTAGCCTGATGTAGGGGCGGCGTTCCGCCGCCCGATAATAAAGCGGCGAAGCCGCTTCCTAATGGCTAAAAGCTAAAGGCTAAGGGCTTCGGAATTTAACACCGAAGGTGTTAAATTCCGATTTAGTTCAGCAGTAAAAAAACATAATGCCCCCGGGTGCTATAAAGCACTCAGGGGCAAAACTTTTATATCGGTATCTGTATGAGCCCGAATTGCTCGTATTCTCAAGGACTACTTCTTGAGAGCAGCCTTTACTGTCTTTACGATGTTCTCAGCAGAGAGACCGAACTCCTTGAGCAGGTCTACTGCGGGACCCGAATGGCCGAACTCGTCGTTTACGCCTATCTTTACAACGGGAACAGGACAGCACTCTGTAACTGTCTCAGCAACTGCTGAGCCGAGACCGCCGATAATGCTGTGCTCCTCAGCTGTTACGATGAGACCTGTCTCCTTGGCGCACTTGCAGATGAGCTCCTTGTCAAGGGGCTTGATAGTGTGGATATTTACCACTCTTGCGGAAATGCCCTCAGCCTCGAGAGTCTTTGCAGCCTCTACAGCCTCGTTTACCATAAGACCTGTTGCAACGATGGTAACGTCCTTGCCGTCCTTCATAACAACACCCTTGCCAAGCTCGAACTTGTAGCTTGCAGCGCCATTGATAACGGGCACAGCAAGTCTGCCGAAACGCATATAAACGGGACCGTTGAAGTCCAGTGCAGCCTTTACGGCAGCCTTAGCCTCTACATCGTCGCAGGGGTTGATGATAGTCATGCCGGGAATAGTTCTCATGAGAGCGATATCCTCGTTGCACTGATGTGTAGCGCCGTCCTCACCAACAGAGATACCTGCGTGTGTAGCGCCGATCTTTACGTTGAGGTGGGGATAGCCGATGGAGTTTCTTACTATTTCAAAGGCTCTGCCTGCTGCGAACATAGCGAATGTGCTTGCGAAGGGTATCTTTCCGCAGGTAGCAAGTCCTGCGGCTACGCCCATCATGTTAGCCTCAGCGATACCGCAGTCAAAGAAGCGGTCGGGATAAGCCTTCTTGAAAATGCCTGTCTTGGTTGCAGCAGCAAGGTCTGCATCGAGAACTATCAGGTCCTTGTATTCCTCGGCAAGCTCCTTGAGAGCCTCGCCGTAGCTTTCTCTGGTAGCCTTTTTGATAACATCTGCCATTATATTAGTCCTCCAATTCCTTTAACTGCGCATTAAGCTCTGACATAGCCTGCTCGTACTGCTCCTTGTTGGGAGCTGTACCGTGCCAGCCTACCTGATTTTCCATGAATGAAACGCCCTTGCCCTTAACGGACTTCTGAATGATAGCAACGGGCTTGTCCTTAACAGACTCAGCCTCTGTGAAGGCTCTGTCGATATCGTCGAAGTCGTGAGCGTCCATAGTTATAACGTGCCAGCCGAATGCAGCGAACTTATCTGTGATAGGCTCGGGTGAGCATACCTCAGTGATAGGTCCGTCGATCTGGAGACCATTGTTGTCAACGATAGCAACAAGATTAGTCAGCTTCTTATGAGCTGCGAACATCGCAGCCTCCCAGACCTGACCCTCCTCGATCTCGCCGTCGCCGAGAATAGTATAGACCTTATATGACTTGCCGTCGATCTTTCCTGCAAGAGCCATGCCGCAGGCTGCGGAGATGCCCTGTCCGAGAGATCCGCTGGACATATCAACACCGGGGATATGGATACAGGGGTGACCCTGAAGTAGAGCGCCGATATGGCGGAGCGACTTCAGCTCCTCCTCGGGGAAATAGCCCTTCTGAGCAAGTACCGAGTAAAGTGCGGGAGCTGTATGACCCTTTGAGAGCACAAAACGGTCTCTGTCGGGAGCGTCGGGGTTCTTGGGATCGTTGTTCATCTTGTTGAAGTAAAGGTATGTCAGGGTATCGCTTATAGACAGCGAACCGCCGGGATGACCCGACTTAGCGTTATAGGTTCCCTCGATAACGCCCATTCTAACCTTGCAGGCTGTTTTCTGCAATTCCTTTTTAAGCTTTGCGTCCATATTGACCTCCATGATTTTATTTAACGGCTTCTGCCGCGATCAGTTTGTGTCAGTTGTTAGTTTTTAGTTGTTAGTGCTTAGCTATGCGCTAACAGATAACTACTAACCACTTTTTTATTAAACGAGCAACTTGACGAATAATTATCAGCAATTACCCGTATTAACCAATATAATTTGCTATCTCATCAACATCTGTCATTCCAGATTTCATGCATTTATACACTATTTCAAACGCACTATAAGCTCTGTGAACTTCATAACGACCATTTTTGTTATAAAATGCAGCCACTAAATCTGGGTTGCTTTCTTCAAGAGTTAGTGCATAAGAATTTCGCAGTGATTGATTAGTGCACATTTTGAACTTACTATCTGACAACAAAAACTCGACCAATTTCCTTTTTGATTCGGCTAACAATACATTCAACTTCTCTGTCTGCTCGTTTAAATACCGATTATAGATTTCGTCCGTGTCGTCAGTACCATAAGAATTAACCATTGATATCAACGCGATTTCAGGTTCATTAATTCTTTCTTGTTCTTCTATCCATTTTTCTTCAATGTTAATTGAATAGCAAGAGTTTTCGCACTCTATAAGGCACGTTAATCTACATGGTCTATCGAAATCATAAGATCTTATGCCATCATTGTACTTTTCAATCCGTGCCTTCAATTCATCATCCAATTCAATATCTATTGAATCAATAGTTTCTTCCGTAATAAGATACTTTTCAAAATCATAAAAGAAGTATTTATAAAAGACAATTCCTACATTTTTGATTTTTATAAACTCGACGAACTCGTCCAAGCTTATGTCTAAAACAAATGGTCTGCGGCAGTTTTCATTGTTCAAATAACGGATAGGTATTACATTATTTGAACTGAATACTTCTCTAAGTTTTTCTTCGCTTATCACATAATCACCCCATTGTTTCTCAATATGACTTGACAATCAAGGCTTGGCTCTATGCACTAATAACTAATCACTATCCACTTAATAATTATAGCGCAAAAAAAGTCGCATTGCAAGACTTTTCTTGCTCACTATCTGAATAACATCATCACCAGCACTATCATATAGAATATGAAGAACCCCGTACAAACTATGGCAGGGAATGATATGAGCATCTTGTTCTGCTTTTCGTGGAGAGTTCCTCTTATTCTCAGCGCCTTTATGAGGAAAAGCGCTGCCCCCCACATGGGGAGAGCCCAGACAGCCAGTCCCAGCGTTGCGATGTCGCTGAGGGTAAAGTTTGCCGTGCTTCCCGAGCTTATGCCGCTTACGCTGCTGTATACGAGCAGCGCAAGAAGTCCCAGAGCTATGAGTACTCCGATGACATATATGCTTATTGCCGCCTTCTTTTTCATTGTTCTACTGTTTGCACCTTTCGATTATATAGTCTATGAGCTCCGCGACTGCGCCCTCGTCATTGGTGCGTGAGAGCACAAGGTCTGCCTTTGCCTTTACGGAATCCTCCGCGTTGGCGGGGCAGGCTCCCACATCGGCTTCGACTATCATCTCTATATCGTTGTCGAAGTCGCCGACGGACACGAAGGTACACCCCTCCATGCCTTTCAGTCTGCGGTATTCCGCCAGAGCGGAGCCCTTGCTCACGCCCTGAGGGAGCATTTCAAGAAAAATATCCGAGGACTTTACAAAATCAACGTCCTCATAAGCCAGCTTCCTTGTAAGAAGCTGCATATGCTCCACATCCTCGGGAGCAAGTGAAAAAAGCACCTTCAGCCAGCCGCCGTCGCTGATGTCGGCAAGCTCCGCATAATTGGGAACAATACCACACAGCCTTGTGTGGAGCTGCTGATAATCCGTATTCCTGAAAACATAGGTGCCCTCGGTCTTCAGCACCTCTCCTCCTGCCTGAGGCATGAGCTCCAGAAGCTCCGCCGTGTACTCCTTGGCGCGGAGGGTGAGGGGGTGGGTATAGAGGGTCTCTCCGCTGATATAATCGTGGATAGCCGCTCCGTTGTACATGATTATGGGATATTTCAGCCCGAGAATACTGCGGAACTGGTCAAAGGACTGTATAGTCCGTCCCGTAGCCACAGTGAAGCGCCCTCCCAGCGCCGTAAAACGCTCTATGGCAGAGCGGTCGGCGTCGGTTATCTCCTTGCGGCTGTTGAGGAGAGTGCCGTCCATGTCGCTGAGCAGCACAACTCTCGATATATCTTCAAACAAAGTATCACTCCTACATTTTCTCAAGCTTGTTCAGCACCGAAACGAAGTAATCGGGCAGGTCGCTCTCAAACTCCATGTACTCCCCTGTTGTGGGGTGGATAAAGCCTATTTTACGGGCGTGAAGGCACTGTCCCTCCAGACCCTTGTAGGGCTTTCCATAGACGTCGTCCCCGAGAACGGGATGTCCGATATAGCTCAGGTGTACCCTTATCTGGTGAGTCCTTCCTGTTTCCAGTCTCAGTCTCACATGGGCGTAGCCGCCGTACTGCTTTATGACGCTGTAATGAGTGACCGCATTACGGGAATTCTCCGTGGTCACGCACATCTTCTTGCGGTCGGTCTTATGCCGTCCGATAGGCGCGTCAACGGTACCCTCGGTGTCCTTGAAGTATCCGCAGGCAACAGCCTCGTACTCTCTCGTGAAGCTGTGTACCTTTATCTGCTCCGCCAGTTTAAGGTGGGAAGCGTCGTTCTTGGCGACTATAAGGAGACCGCTGGTGTTCTTGTCGATGCGATGGACTATTCCGGGGCGGATAACGCCGTTTATTCCCGAAAGGCTGTCTCCGCAGTGGTGCAGGAGAGCGTTTACGAGAGTCCCCGTGTAGTTGCCGTGAGCAGGGTGTACCACCATGCCCTTGGGCTTGTTGACCACAAGGAGGTCGTCGTCCTCATAGACGATATCCAGAGGGATATCCTCGGGAACGGCGTCCATGGGCTCGGGCTCGGGAATGGTGACGATGACCTCCTCGCCGCCCCTGAGCTTGTAGTTCTTGCTTATGGCTTTGCCGCCTGCAAGGACCAGTCCCTTTTCGATGAGTCCCTGTACTGCCGAGCGTGTAAGCTCCGCAATATTGTCCGAAATGTACTTGTCTATACGGCTTCCCTTATCCTCGGGAGCAGCCGTGAGAACTGCCTGTTCACTCATTTGTCTCCGCCTTTTCCGCAGCGGCTTTCTTCTTCTTTTCGATCTTCGGGTCGATGAACACCGCATACCACAAAAGCAGCACGAATGCCACGGTAACACAGATGTCAGCGACGTTGAATATGGCAAAGTGGAAAAGCTTTATCTCGAACATATCCACCACATACGCATAGCGGAAACGGTCGATGAGATTGCCTATACCTCCTGCAATGAACAGTGCAAGAGCAACGTCCAGCAGCTTCGAGCGGCGAAATACCTTGATCAGCAGTATCGCGCAGCCTATGACCACAAGGGTGGTGAAGCCGATGAGGAACCATCTCTGTCCCGACATACTTCCGAATATGGCGCCGTCGTTCTCGAGATAGGTAAGATCCACTATCTTATGGCTCCCGAAATGGATAAAGTCCATGGAGCCGACGGGCTTCAGATCATGGACCGCCCAGTATTTCACAAGCTGGTCTGCTCCCACAAGAGCGATGACCAGTACCGCAAGAAATATTGCCATATGGTTTTATCCTTTCAATAAGACTGCCTGCCGACCCGAACAGCCGACAGGCAATATAATTACGTTTTAAGCTTCTACAGCTATTGCGCATCTCTCACAGAGAGTGGGGTGATCGTGGTTGGTGCCGACGTACTTGCTGTAACACCAGCAGCGCTCGCACTTTTCGCCCTCTGCCTTTGCAACCTCGAATGTGGTCTCGACGCCTGCCTTCTCCACCTCAACTCCCGAAACGATCAGGATATCCTTGAGCTGGTCAGCCAGTGAAGCGTATCTGTCATAGTCCGCATCGCTGCTCTTTATGATGATCTTAGCCTCAAGAGACTTACCGATGGTCTTGGCGTTACGAGCCTCCTCGAGAGCCTTGTTTGCACCAAGACGGGTGTTATAGATAAATTCCCACTTGTCCTTGAAGTCGGCACTGAACTCTATACCGCTCTTCTCGGGCATCTGGTTGAGGAATACGCTCTGCTTGTCGTCGCCTGCGGAGTGGGGCATGAACTGCCATATCTCCTCGGCTGTGAATGAAATGATAGGTGCGGCAAGTCTTGTTATCGCACTGATTATGCGGTACATTGCCGTCTGAGCTGCGCGGCGGAGAACAGAAGTCTCCTTCTCGCAGTAAAGTCTGTCCTTGATGATGTCAAGATAGAAGTTGGACATATCGATTACGCAGAAGTTATGGAGAGCGTGAAATGCGATATGGAAATCGAAATCGTCATAGCCCTTCTTAACTGCGTCGATGAGGTTATCCAGCTTCATGAGCGCCCACTTGTCAAGCTCTGTGAGCTGATCGTCGGAAACGCTGTCCTTATCGGGATCGAAGCCTGCACCGTTGCCAAGGTTGCCCAGAATGAAACGAGCAGTATTTCTGATCTTCTTGTAAGCGTCTGAAAGCTGGCTGATAATGGGCTTTGAGATACGGATATCGCTGTGATAGTCAGAAGAAGCTGCCCACAGGCGGAGTATATCCGCACCGAACTGATCGATGATCTCGCTGGGGTCGATACCGTTGCCGAGAGACTTGTGCATTGCCTTGCCCTCGCCGTCAACTACCCAGCCATGGGTGCAGACTGCCTTGTAGGGCGACTGTCCCTTGTATACAACGGATGTGAGGAGCGATGACTGGAACCAGCCTCTGTACTGATCTGCGCCCTCAAGATAGAGATCGGCAGGCCATGAAAGGCTCGGGAAGTCCTCTCCCTCCATTACAGATGTGTGAGAAACACCACTGTCGAACCAGACGTCCATGATGTCGTATTCCTTGGTGAATTCGCCGCAGCCGCACTCGCACTTTACGCTTGCGGGGATGAATTCGCTTGTATCCTTGGTCCACCATGCATCGCTGCCCTCCTTGCGGAAGAGCTCCGAGATAGCGGAGATAGTTTCGTCGTTGCAGATGGGCTTGCCGCAGTCCTTACAGTAAACAACGGGGATCGGAACGCCCCATGTTCTCTGACGGGAGATACACCAGTCGCTTCTGTCGCGAACCATGCCCTTTATTCTGTCCTCGCCCCACTCAGGGATCCACTTGACAGACTCGATAGCCTTGATAGCCTCGTCCTTGAAGCCGTTTACGGAGCAGAACCACTGCTCTGTAGCTCTGTATATGATAGGACTGTTACATCTCCAGCAGTGAGGATACTGGTGGACGATCTTCTGAGTTGCCAGCATAGCGCCCAGCTCTGTCAGCTTTGCAGCGATAGCCTTGTTAGCCTGATCTGTGTCCATGCCCTCGAACTCGCCTGCCTCGGCGGTCTGCCTGCCCTTTGCGTCAACGCATACGATGATGCCGATGTCATCGTAGTTCTTGCATACCTCAAAGTCCTCGACACCGTAGCCGGGAGCTGTATGTACGCAGCCCGTACCGCTTTCAAGAGTAACGTGGTCGCCTACGATGATGGGTGAGAGACGGTCATAGAGGGGGTGCTTGGTCTTCATGCCCTCAAGCTCTGCACCTGTGAAGATATGGTCTGTTGTATACTCGGTGATGCCCGCAGTTTCCATAGTGGTCTTTACGAGCTCCTCAGCCATAACGTAGTATTCATCGCCGACATGAACGAGAGTGTAGTTGTACTCGGGTCCCAGACAGATAGCAAGGTTGCCGGGGATAGTCCATGTGGTAGTTGTCCATATAACGAAATAGATCTTGGAAAGGTCAAGTCCGAGGCCTGTGAAGATGCCCTTGTCGTCGGTGACATTGAACTTGACATAGATAGAATAGCAGGGGTCGTTTGAGTACTCGATCTCAGCCTCTGCGAGAGCTGTATTACAGTCGGGGCACCAGTAAACGGGCTTCAGACCCTTGTACATATAGCCCTTCTTTACCATAGAACCGAATACCTCTACCTGCTTAGCCTCATACTCGGGACGGAGTGTGAGATAGGGGTAGTCATAGTCGCCCAGCGAGCCCAGTCTCTTGAAGCCCTTCATCTGGTTTGCTACCTGTTCCATAGCGTATTCGCGGCAGTGCTTTCTCAGGTCTACCGCAGGGATAGCGCCGTTCTCAACGCCGATGGCTTTCATAGCCTTCAGCTCGATGGGAAGTCCGTGAGTATCCCAGCCGGGAACGTAGGGAGCACAGAATCCGTTCATGTTCTTATACTTCACGATGAAGTCCTTGAGGGACTTGTTGAGAGCGTGACCAAGATGTATCTCGCCGTTTGCATAGGGAGGTCCGTCGTGGAGCACATAGGAGGGCTTGCCCTTGTTCTTCTCTACCATCTTGTAATAGAGGCGTTCATCCTCCCATTTTTTGAGAGTATCGGGTTCTCTCTTGGGCAGGTTTCCTCGCATGGGGAATTCTGTCTGCGGTAAATTAAGAGTACTGTTATAATCCTGTGCCATACTATCTGATCCCTCATTCAAAAGCTCTGAGGGATCCTCCTTTCGATCTTATTGATTATTGATTATTCCTCTGTTTCGGCAGCAACTGCTGCAGCGATCTCCTCAGCTGTCTGGGGCTCGTCAGCGCCTGTTGCTTCTTCAAATGTCTCAGGCATAGAGGAAATGAGCTCGAGGTGGCTCTTGTACATATCGAACAGGCTCTTCTTGAAGTCTGCTACCTGCTGCTGAGCCTCGATGAGGGCTTCCTTCTCCTTAGCGATCTCCTCGCGGTTCTTCTCCATAGCCTCAGCGTGCTGACGAACAGCCTCGTCCTCGAGGGCATCTGCCTTAGCCTGAGCCTCTGCGATGATCTGCTCAGCCTTCTCGTTAGCGTCGTTGAGCACCTGATGTCCCTGCTTCTGGGCACCGAGGAGAGCGTCCTTGAGAGCATCCTCGTCTCTCATGTATTCTCTTACCTTGTCAGCAAGCACCTGAATCTTGCTGTTTGCCTCAGCGCGCTCGCGCTCCATTTCGTCAAGCTCAGCCTCCAGCTGTGAGAGGAACTCGTCGATCTCCTCCTGCTTATAACCAAAAGCTGCCTTTTCAAATCTCTTATTTCTAACGTCCTTTGAAGTTATCATTTCATTCACCTCTAAATATATTTTCTCAGATTAATGTGTATGCGGCCTTTTTTCGTCGAGCCGTCTATACGGGAAAGTACAAACCTTCCGCAGCCTCGGACGGAGAGAATATCCCCCTCCTTCAGTTCATGGGAGACTGAGGAAACTGTAAAATGATTCACATCCACCTTATCGGAGCGGATAAGTACAGCCGCCTTTTCGCGGCTCAGATGAGCTGCGAGCCCCACCGCGCAGTCAAGGCGCAGAGAAGCGACCGTTCCGCTTATTTCCTGAAACTTCTGAGCATTTTCAAGCCTGAACGGCTCATTGTCGGTAAGCTTCACGCCCACTCGTCCTATTTTTGTGACAGAGCTGCCGATGAGCTTTGCGGCAACATCGGTCACGAAAGCCTGAGCAATGCCATCACCCACGACGATATCGCCGATGACCTCGCGTTTGAGCTGCTGAGCCATAAAGGAGCCGAGAAAGTCCCGATGGGTCAGCTTATCCTCGGTGCGGTAGGTAAAGGTAAGGCATTTCATGGGAAAAGCCTCTGTGATATATTCGGCGAAGTAATCGGGATATACAGCGAGGATGCGCCTTCTTGCGTCCTCATATCCGCCGTAGAGCATATACCCGAGGGCTCCTGCATTTCTCCTGCACCAAGCCTCGGCGACGGAGCACTGTCTCTCGTCGAGGAATGAGGAGAACTGAGCCGCTCCGTCCCTTTCACAGAGGGCTGTCATATCCTCGAGCCTTGCGGCAAAGAGCTTATCCGACCTGTCGTCCATCAGATGAATACGCCGTTGTTCTCCAGCTCGCCGACGAGGTCTTCGCCGATAAATCCGACATTATAAGGAGTAATGATATATGTCAGGTTTGCAACGGGCTTGAGGCTTCCGCCGTTTGCATAAGCAACGCCTACGAGGAAGTCGATGATCCTTCTCTTGTTTTCGGGAGAAGCTGTCTCAAGGTTGAGAACTACTGTCTTCTTGGCGATAAGATGATCAGCGATCTGCTTTGCATCTGTGAAAGCTGAGGGCTTTACCAGAACTACCTGAAGCTGAGCTGTAGTCTGGATATTAACGACCTTGTTCCTTCTGCCTGTGCCTGCACTTGCACCCTCGTTAACGGGAGCATCGTCCTGATCGGCAGGCGAGAAGCTGCGCTCACGCTCGTGACGTACCGGAACATCAGCGTCAAAATCGTCGTCCTCTGCAGCAAAGAAAAATTCCTTAATGTTCTCAAAAAGTTTCATCTTAATACTCCTTCTCCGCATTATTTATATTTTATATCTCTTCACAGGATCAATGCGGAGCATCCCGTGTTGATGTTCAGCGTTCCGCTGGAAGTTATTTGGAATAGTCTCTTGCGCCGAAGAGCCCTGTGCCTATGCGCACCAGTGTTGAGCCGTATCTTATTGCTTCGGCGTAATCGTGGGTCATGCCCATGGAGAGGGTATCCATTCCCTCATATTCCGAGGATACACTGTCATAGAGCTCCTTCATCCTTCCGAGGAATAAATCACTGTCGGAAGGGGGCGGGATCGTCATGAGACCTCTTATCCTTATGCCCTCAAGCTCTCTGAGTTCCTCTATAAGCTGTTTCAGTTCCGCAGGAGCGATGCCGCTCTTGGAGTCCTCTCCCCCTATATTTACTTCGCAGAGGATATCCATGACCCTGCCGTTCTTAACGGCGAGGCGGCTGATCTCCTGTCCCAGCCTGAGGCTGTCCACGGACTGTATCATGCTTACGCTATTTATAATGTATTTTACCTTGTTTGTCTGAAGATGACCGATGAACTGCACCTCAGCCGACTTGTCATATGCATCGGCTTTTGAGAGGTATTCCTGCACCCTGTTCTCGCCCAGAAGGTCCAGCCCAAGCTTTACTGCGTGGTTGACGGCTTCTGGAGCCACTGTCTTTGTGACAGCCATAATGCGGATATTGTCGTCGGGACTGCGGTATTTTTCCTTAGCCTCGGCACATCTCTCTCTTATTATGCGCAGATTCTCGTCGATATAAGCGAGATCGTTACTGTTCGTCATCTTTATCGACCTCCTCGATCATGATATCGTCATACAGTGCAAGATAGTCGGGATCGTTGGTGCTTTCCGAAAGCACATAATCGCTTCCCTCATATATGACCTTGATCTTTTTGAATAGGACCTGCTCGCCCTCGCGTATGTAGACGCCCTTGCAGGTGGAGGTCTTCGTCTGTTCATTGCCCTGTTCGTCGGTAACTGTCTCGGTGACGTCCTTGAAGCGTATAGCCTCACGGGGCACCTTCAGTCCCGTATGCTCACCCTTTATGAGCTCAACTCTCTCTGTTCTGTGCTGGACAAGATCGTAATTGAACTTGTCACAGAAGATGATGATGACGCTCTTATCAGCCTTTTCATCGCGGATATCGGTTATCTGTGCAGGATAGGACTCCGCAGCGGAGTCGAACCTGAGCTTCACATATTCGCCGACAGCGTACTCCTTTCGGGAGTTGTCCGCAACGATGGCAAGGTACCAGCCGTAGCCGTCGATGAGCTTGCCCACAACATTGGGCGCTGTGGACTTTCTGTCCTCAGCCTCCTCGATATCAGATGAAGTTATCTTATCGAGGGACGCGGTGGTCAGCTTGTCCTCATAGCCGTCGCAGTAGCTGGCGAAATACGCCGAGCGCGGAGCCTGGATCTGCTCTTTTGATACGACAGACCTTGCGTCAAGCTTGGTTATCTCGGACTGGATATCCGAGATCTTCTGGCTGAAATCCTGTACCTCATTGGTAATGATCTGGTATGTACTGAGCTGTACAAGGAGGTCGTCCTTGACAGTTTCCAGCTCATCGTAATCGCCCATATCCCTGTAATAGATAAGGCTTCGGTAGCTTGTATCGATATTCTCCGACAAGCTTGCAGGCTGAGCGGATTCAAGTGTACCGGGATTCTGTATCTTTTTCAGGATATTAAGTTCTTTTTCCAGCTTAGCCTTTTCGCGCTTGATGCTCAGCTGTTCGTCATCGGGATAGGCTTCCGCGATAATGGTATCGCTTCCCACCTTGCCGCCGTCTGCGACATTGTAGCTGAGGACGCCGTTTCCGCTGTAAAGGACGATCTCCTCGTCCCTGATGAACAAGCCCTTGTACTCCTTTGAGGAGACCGCAGATGCTGTCAGGGCAGTGACCGTATCACTTTCCTTGTTGCGGAAATTATAGACTATGCTGACAAAAACTATCAGAAGCAGCACCAGCACCACATTTCGCAGTGTCTTTACAAGGAAGCTGCCTTCCGACTTGGTAAAGCGCATTCAGATCACCCTTAATCGTTTTTCTCGGAAGCGTCGAGGATAGATACTGCTCTTGCAGGAATGATCGTTGAGATAGCGTGCTTGTAAACGAGCTGCTGCTTTCCGTCGCAGTCAAAGATGGCAACGTAGCTGTCGAAGCCTCTTACCATTCCCTTGAACTGGAAGCCGTTGGTGAGGATGATAGTCACCATGATCTTGTCTTTTCTGCACTGATTGAGGAACACGTCCTGCAGATTGATTGTTTTGTTCATACACATTCTCCTTTTTTATTTGTTTGCGTTGCGAAATCTGTGGGTAAAATGTTTTTCCAAATGTACCGCATAGAAATACACACAGTACATTATATCACATTTCCTTGTATTTGGCTATAGTTTTTTTGCATTTTTCTAATATTTCATTCTTTTTATCAAATCCGTCAAGCATTATCCACTCAATACGGTCATTCCGCCTGAACCATGTGAGCTGACGCTTGGCGTATCTCCGCGTTTCCTGCTTGATAGTGGCAATGCAGTCCGCAAGGTCGGTCTCTCCCTCGAAGTACGGGATAAGCTCCTTATAGCCAATGGCGTTGGCGGCGGTCTTCATGCCGCTCTCCTGCCAGAGGGCGCGTGCTTCCTCCACAAGACCTGCCTTTACCATCTCGTCCACGCGCAGATTTATGCGGTCATAGAGGGTCTGCCTGTCGGTGTAGCCCAGTCCGATAATAAGGGACTCATAGGGACTTTCCACTGTCCTGCTCTCTTTTTTCAGCTCGCTGAATTTCCGTCCCGTAACATGACAGACCTCCATAGCGCGGACCACTCTCACCAGATTATTCGGGTGGATGCCCTCGGCTGCTTCGGGGTCAAGCTCCGCAAGACGGGCGTGGAGAGCTTCGTTGCCCTGCTCCTTTGCAAAGGCGCAGAGCTCCGCGCGGTAAGCCTCATCGCTGCCGCCCTCGGAGAACTGAACATTCTCCAGCAGAGAGTCCACATAGAGACCCGTTCCGCCCACGATAATTGGCAGCTTCCCCCGTGAGAGTATATCCACTATCTTCTCATTTGCCAGCTTCACATAATCGGCTGCACTGAAGCTCTCTCCCCTGTCAAGGAAGTCCATGAGGTGGTGGGGGATACCCTGTTTTTCGGCTTCTGTGGGCTTTGCGGAGGCTATGTCCATGCCCTTGTATATCTGCATGGAATCGGCGGAGATGACCTCTCCGCCGTATATCTTCGCCAGCTCAACGCCCAGCCATGTCTTGCCCGATGCCGTAGGTCCGACCACCGCCAGCACAAAGGGCTTTTTATTTTTTTCGTTCATTATCGACTTCTCCAGATCGTATGTGGTTTATAATTTTCTCATTCCGCCGTTTTCTCATTCTGCCTGCAACAAGCAGTGTCACGATCAGAATTATGATCAGCATGATCCCCAGCGTTATCGAAACAACGATCAATGTCAGCGGCGCTTCTAAAAGCCTGAATTCAAGGCTGCTGCCGTCAGCATAGATGTCGTATCCGGATACCGTAAAAAAGAATGTCTTTGTCAGTGCTTTCTCCGTGACTCCGACAACATTGCCGTCATTATCGCAGTAAGCGATTTTTATACTGCGATAGTTCCTGAAAAGATTCTTGCTGCTTATTTTAAATTGGTATGATACATATTTCCATCGATCGTCAGGTGATAGAGCTGCGCCCTGAAATTCAGCACAGCTATGTCTAAGAAGCAGACTTGTGTAGCCATTTTTGTCATATTTCGCAAGTCCGCAGTCCTTGCCGACTCCAAGAAGTGCGCCGTTTTCCTCATTGAAGTCAATGGCATATTTATCGTGCAATCTGTCCTTTACGAGTATGTCCGCAAACACTGTTCCATCAGGTACCTCTCCGAACTCCACCCTCAGACGATCGGGTTCATGTTTCCGTGCAAAGGCATCGATACCGCCGAAAATGCACATAAAAGCCATACAATATACCGCAATTAGTGCTTTGATTACCCGTTTCATAGTATATTTTACTCTTCACTCTTTGACGTCTTTGCATTTTTGCTCTTTTTAACTGCGATGATGATGGCTGCTATAAAGAGGATACCTCCCAGTATTGCAGGCAGCACAACTCCCCAGAAGAAGGGCAGCTTTATGTGCGTATCAAGTTCCACCTTGCTGCCGTCCGCCTTTATGGTGTACTCAGGTCTGCCGAACAGGGCACTTTTCACCTCAGCCTCATCGGTGATACCGAGGATATTGCCGTCTTTATCGCAGTAAGCAACCTTTATATGGTGAATATGATCAAATATGTCATCATCTCCGCTCATCATTCCGAGACAGCTGTGCTTGTCCGAGACCTCGGGAGACATCTCATGATCTTCCAGTAAAGCCAGTCCCGTCCTCAGGATCATACTTGCATAGCCGTCCTCGTTATACTTTGCGAGTTCGCAGTTTTCATCAAGTTCCAGTGTAGGCGCAAAAGATACATTGACAGCTCCATCAGGGTACCTGTGCCAGTCTTCCTTAACAAGTATATCCGCAAACTCAGTTCCCGCAGGAACCTCGCCGAACTTTATTTTAAGATGAGATGAATCGACAGCATATCCGTCGATGTAGTTCCAGACGCTGAATATTCCCAGACCGATCGCCAGCAATAACGGGATAATAACTTTTACTGCTTTTTTCATATTGTTCTCCTTATGTTCTTTTGAATTGGTGTGAAATATTGCTCTTTGTCATGGTAAACATCACGGGTCTGCCGTGGGGACAGTGTCGTATGCGCTCGTCGAAGTAGACCTGCTCCGCCAGTGATTGCAGCTCCTCAAGGCTGTTCTTGTCGTTGCCCTTTATTGCCGATTTGCAGGCAACTGTGTGGAGCATATCGTCCAGAATATGGGACTGCGGGTCATGACTGTAAAGGCGCAGGTTATTTGCTATCTCTGAGATTATGTCCTCCATGTCCAGCTCCATGATGAAAGTGGGCACAGCCGTTGCCACAACGCATGGCTTCTCGGAGAAATCAAAGGTAAATCCCAAGTCCGCAAGGAGCTCCTGATTTGTTTCGAGGGCGCTGAACTCGTCCCCTGTGAGCAGAACTTTGACCCCCGTAAGGAGCTGCTGGCTGTACTGGCGGCAGTTGCGGCTTTTCAGGCGCTCAAAGATTATGCGCTCATGAGCGGCGTGCTTGTCTATCATTATCATGGTATCGTCGCCCAGCTCCGCGATGACGTAAAGTCCGAAAGCCTCGCCAATGACGCGTATCTTCGGCTTTTCTTTCCACACAGACTCCTCGGGAGCCTTCTCCTCAACAGTCTGCTGTACGGGAGCTGCGGTGAACGCCTGCTGTGTGATGTAGCTGAATCCCTCCACGGGCTTGGGCGGTTCCACAGGCTCGGGTACTCTCTCGGGCTCCCTTACGGGCTCGGGAGCTGTAACGCTCACGGGAGCAGCAGTCTCCGCAGGCTTCTCATAGACGGGAGCGGTGTACTGCACAGGCTCGGGTCTGTCGTAGGCAGGGCTGGCAGTTATATCCGCCGTGTAGGGCTGCTCCTCAGCCGCATTATGCTCCGCCTTTGGAGCCGTATAAACTGGAGCGGAAGTCTCCGCCATTTTCTGCTCTGTCTCCTCTATCTTGTCAACGGGAGTGAACATGAACTCCTGCTGCTTCATCTCCTCCTGCTCGGGAGCGGCTTTTGTCCAGTCAGCATGAGGCTTCAGCTCGAACTCGTAAATGAGACCGTCCTTCATCATGGCGTTCTTCACCGCGAAGTAGATGGCGTCGGAGACGGACTTCTCGTTGGTGAAGCGCACCTCAGCCTTTGTGGGGTGGATATTAACGTCCATAGCGCTGGGAGCCAGATCCACAAGCAGAACGCAGGCAGGGAATTTTCCCGTCATTATCATGTTGGTGTAGGCGTTTTCCAGAGCTGCGGAGCAGAGACGTGAACGGACGTATCTGCCGTTTACGAAGAAGTTCTGGAAGGCGCGGTTGTTCTTGGAGTAAAGGGGCTTTATGACGTATCCGCCAACCTTTACGCCCTCGTACTCATAGTCCACGGGAATGAGGTCACGGGCAAAGTCTCTGCCGTAGACCGCATATACAGCCGAAAACAGCTCTCCGTCGCCGCTGGAGTTGAATTCCGTGCGGTTGTCGCGGATAAAGCGGAAGGCTATATCGGGGTGGGACATGGTTATCTTCTGGAGGATATTGCTGACTGCATTTGCCTCGGTGACGTCCTTTTTCATGAACTTGCGCCTTGCAGGCACGTTATAGAAAAGGTCGCGGATAATTACCGTAGTACCGTCGGGACAGCCGCTCTCCTCGTGGGACTTCTCCACGCTTCCCTCGATGGTGTAGAGAGTTCCGTACATCTCCTCCCGCTGCTTGGTCATTATCTCCACACGGGCGACTGCCGCAACGGAGGCAAGGGCTTCACCTCGGAAACCCAGAGTGATGATATTGTCAAGGTCCTCTTTTTCTCTTATCTTGCTGGTGGCATGACGAAGAAACGCCTTTGGGACGTCCCCGAAGGACATTCCGCAGCCGTCATCGGTGACGCGCATATAGGTAGTTCCGCCGTTTTTTATCTCCACAGTGATATGCCTTGCACCCGAGTCTATGGAGTTCTCCACAAGCTCCTTTATTACCGACGAGGGACGCTCGATGACCTCGCCTGCGGCGATAAGCTCTGATATTTCCTTGCTAAGGACGTTGATAGGGGGCATTGTTTACTTCCTTTCCGAATTGCAGCAGCTCAGACCAGCTTTACCCTTTTGGGGGTGAGAATGACTCCGCCGTATTCGATATGCTCGGCGGTGTAATCGGCTGTGTCCATGCGTCCGAACTGCTTTTCCGATACGATGGCGAATGGACAGGCACTTGGAGCAGCACCGTCCCTGATATCCATTTCGGTGGTGATACCCTCGCCCAGCTCCAGCTCGGTCTGCATTGTGCGGGCCTTGGGGAGTATCCACAGCTTGGCAGCTATTGCTTTCAGCTTCTCGACTGCTTCCTTTTTGTAGGTATCTCCCTCAACGTGAACCTCCTCCTGAGGTATCAGCAGAGTAAAGATATATTCTCCGCGGATGGGCTCCTCATTCATGATGAAGCCGCGTACCTCGGAAAATCCGTCATATTCAAAGCGCATCTGCTTGTAATCGTTGGAAGCGTCCTCGTCATAGCCCAGCTCGAAGTCCTCCTCCAGCTTTTTCTGGTTCCAGTCCATAATGTCCTCCATGGACTCGTTTTCGTAGCCTTTAAGTCCGCCTTTGAATTCAAGCCCTGCGTGCTTGATATAAGCGGTAAGCTCCTTCATATTGTCAAAATCCAGCTCTGCGCGGCTGAATTCCATTGTCATTGAAAAGTATGCAGGCATAATTGTCACCTCAGATTTAATTCATAATTCATAATGCATAATGCATAATTACATTTTCTTTATAACAAAGAAATTAAAAAACAGGCGGCTTTACAGGCAGCTCTGAAAAAACAAGCTTGCAGGTCTCACAGTACCATGCTTCATTTTCCTCTGAAAGCTTAGCTTCATTACGTTTCATTTTTCCAATATCCTTTTCGTCAGTCCATACAAGGTCTGACGCAGCAATTGGATTAAGCAGGCTCGCCTTAGACCTTATCCTGCCTTTTTGCATCTTGTTTCCACAATATCTGCACTCCATGCCGTTCCCTCTTTCTTACGGGCGGATAGTATCCGTCCCCTACTGTATAGCCTTCAGCATATCTCTGAGGAGCTCGCGGCACTCGCCGTCGGTGAGCTCGTCGATATTGGTCTTTTCCAGCATTTCCAGAGCCGCTTCCCTGCCCAGACTGCCGAAGCTTATCTGTCCCGACTCCTCGCGGACCGCCGCAGGGCGCTCGCTCTCGTGAGCCTTTTCCATCTCCTCAAGGAGCTCCTTTGCCCTTGCGACTACCTTTGAGGGCAGTCCTGCCAGCTTTGCAACGTCAACGCCGTAGCTCTCGTCAACTCCGCCGCGGACTATCTTTCTCAGGAAGCGTATTGTGCCGCCGTGCTTGTTTACGGCGATGCTGTAGTTCTTCACGCCCTCCAGCTCGTTCTCCAGACCTATGAGCTCGTGGTAGTGGGTGGCGAAAAGTGTCTTGCAGCCCAGTTTCTTGGAGTTGCAGATGTACTCCGCAACTGCACGGGCAATGCTTACGCCGTCAAAGGTGGAGGTTCCTCTGCCCACCTCGTCAAGGATAACAAGACTGTCCTTGGTGGCGTTTTTCAGTATATCCGAGACTTCGCTCATCTCCACCATGAATGTGGACTGACCTGCGGTAAGGTCGTCCGAGGCCCCCACACGGGTGAATATCTTGTCCACCACGGATATCTTGGCAGAATCCGCAGGCACGAAGCTGCCTATCTGCGCCATGAGGACAATGAGAGCTGCCTGACGCATATATGTGGATTTACCCGACATATTGGGTCCCGTGATGATGGACATACGGTCAGCCTTGTTGTCTATGTAAAGGTCGTTTGGCACAAACATCTCATCGGTGAGCATGAGCTCCACGACGGGGTGTCTGCCTGCCTTTATGTCGATAGCGCCGTCAATGGCGATATCGGGCTTGACGTACTGATTACGCAGGGCGACGTCTGCAAAGGAACAGAGAACGTCCACCGAGGCAACTGCCGAGGCTGTGCGCTGGACAGCTTCCAGCTTGGTGGCGAGGAAGTCCCGTACCTCCGCAAAAATATCCGCCTCCAGCGAGAGAGCCTTGTCCTTGGCACCAAGAATGGCGTTTTCCGCGTTTTTCAGCTCCTCGGTGATGAAGCGCTCGGCGTTGGCGAGGGTCTGCTTGCGTATCCAGCCCTCGGGGATAAGGTCATAGTAGGAACGTGTCACCTCCAGATAGTAGCCGAACACGCGGTTGAAGCCTATTTTCAGATTCTTTATGCCTGTGGCTTCCTTCTCGCGCTGCTCTATCTCGTCGATGATGCTCCTGCCGTTGTTCATTATGTGGCGGAGCTCGTCAAGCTCCTTGTTGAAGCCCTCCTTGATGACACCGCCGTCCTTTACGGAGATAGGCGGCTCGTCCATGATGGCATTTTCCACAAGATTAACAAGCTCGTCAAGGGTGGAGATCTCACTGTTGTACTTTGCCAGCAGCTTTGAGTCGCTGAGCTTTTCCAGCTCCTGCTTTATCAGCGGAAGCTGCTGTGCTGTAGCGGAAAGTGACTTCAGGTCGCGTGGGTTTGCGCTCTTGTACATGACCTTGGTCATAAGGCGCTCAAGGTCGTACACTCTGTCCAGCAGGTCAGTAAGGTCTGCCAGCACCACGCTCTTGCGGTAGAGGGACTCCACCGCGTCAAGTCTCTCGATTATCCTTGCAGGGCTTTTAAGGGGCTGCTCTATCCAGTTTTTCAGCAGTCTCCTGCCCATTGAGGTCTTTGTGGAGTCCAGCACCCACAGCAGCGAGCCCTTTTTCTCCTTGCTTCGCAGGGTCTCGGTGAGCTCCAGATTGCGCCTTGCATTGAGGTCAAGCCCCATGAAAGCGTCGCCGCTGAGGAGCTTCAGCTCCGTAAATCTCGATACCGAGGACTTCTGTGTATCATTGATATAGTCGAAAAGTCCGCATACCGCCGCACAGTCCGCTCCGTCCTCGCTTATCCCCAGCTCTGTCACGGACTTTACGCCGAATACGGCTGCGGTCATGTCCCTTCTTGCGGAAGGAGTGAAGCATATGGTATCGCGGAGAGTAACAGCGCAGCTGAGCCTTACCTTCACGAACTCCGCAGCACTTTTCAGCGACAGGAAGTTCTGTGGAAAGATTATCTCCGCAGGCTGACAGCGGGAGAGCTCGTTGATGACGCCTGCCTCAAGGTCCTTGCCCTCGAAGAAGCTCAGTGCCGCTTCACCTGTGGAAAGGTCCGCAGAAGCCACGCCGCAGGTCTTTTCCTCCTCATCGTAGTATATGCTGCAAATGTAGTTGTTGCTGCCGTCATCAAGCATACTGCTCTCGGTAAGGGTACCGGGAGTAACTACGCGGATAACGTCGCGGACTACAATACCCTTGGTCTCGGCAGGGTCGGTGAGCTGCTCGCAGACAGCCACCTTGAAGCCCATGTCGATGAGCCTCTTTATGTACATATCCGCCGCATGATAGGGGACTCCGCACATTGGAGCCCTCTCCTCCAGACCGCAGTCCCTGCCCGTCAGGGTAAGCTCCAGAGCCTTTGACACCACAACAGCGTCGTCAAAGAACATCTCGTAGAAGTCGCCGAGACGGAAGAACAGCACGCAGTCCTGATACTTGTCCTTGACCTCGAAGTACTGCTGCATCATGGGGGATATTTTACTTCTGTCGATTTCCATTGGTTTTGCTCCTTTACACAGGTTTATAGAATTATTATTTCGGGGCAGCTGCGGCGGTATTTAATTCGCCTCCGCAGACCTGCCCGCGGCTTTTTTATCAGTGGCAGCCTGCACATGAAGCGCAGCTTCCCGAGCAGCCTGCCTCTGGTATCTGGCAGGTATCGGGGTCCTCACCGTTTGCGCAGAGCTGGATTATCTGCTGCATATTTGTGACCAGCTTCTCAAGAGCCTGCTGAGCGCCTGAGAACACCATCATTCTGGGGTTGCTCATTACCTTCTTGTAGACAGCCTTCAGCTCTGAATCAAGAGCCTTTATCTCGTCGGAGTCGGGCTCCTCTGAGCTCATGGCAGTACCAAGATTTATGCGGAGGTCCTCAAAGTGAGCGATGTCCTCCTGAAGCTCTGCATCATTGTCGTTAGCCTGCTTTGCCAGCATATAAGCTGTGTATCTGTCATCCTGCTGGAGAGCCTTTCCCAGCTCTCTTGTCATTTCCATAATATCCATTTCTTTTTTTCTCCTTAAAATTGATTATATCAGGCAGTTGCCTGCCGTTTTGCATTTGTACAGCGCTATCAGCCCATATAGTCGAGATAGAGTCCCTCTTTTTCATCAATGGTACCGTCAGAATGGCAGAACCATGAAGTCACGCCTGTTTCGTAATCCGACTGGTAAGCGGACACATGATCCATGTACTTTATACCCTTTTCCTCCAGAACAGTGTCATAGGAGGGGGTATTCTCGTCCAGTGTGAACTCATAGTTATCCACCGACTTCACGGTGCCGTTGTCCCATTCAAGGTACTCTATATCAGCCGCACCCATGTGTCCCCAGATCATAACGAGCCTTCCTGTATTCTCGTCATATCCGAAGGCGGTATGACCGCCGCCGATAAGTCCGCAGTCCTTTATATTGCCCTCGCTGTCAAGAGTGAAAACATTTACCTGATAGTCCGCCTCGCAGGTGCCGCGCTTGAATATAAGCTCGGGTATTCCGTCAACATCAAGATCACGGAAAGCAAATTCTATGCTTGCGAGGCCGTCATTTTCAGACGCTACCCTGTCAAACTCGGACTTTATGAAGCCCTCATAAATAGCAGGGTACATATCCATCAGTCCCCCTGCGAAAACATTTCCGCCGGGCTCTGTAGTTGTCTCGGCTGCCGTTGTCACCTCTGCTGTGGTCGCCTCGGCAGTTGTCTCTGCGGTTTCTGTAGTTTCAGCGGCAGCAGTGGTCTCCGCAGCTGCTGCAGTCCCGGGCTCCTTTGCCGATGAGCTGTCAGCCTCGGGTTTTCCGCAGCCTGCCAGCACAACTGCTGTCAGGCATAACATAGCAAGTATCTTTTTCATATTATTCTCCTGAAAGTTTTCGTTTTATTCGTAAGACAAAGGGCACCGACGGGCAGCGGTCAGGCTTCCCAGCCAAAAAATTCAAAGCCGAAACCGTCTTTTTCCTCAGTCTTGCCGGTATTGGGATCAATGTATGAAGACTTTATATCGTCACCCTTTCCGACTATGCTGACATAGGGAAGGTATTTGCAGCCGCCCTCTGCCATAACGTCCTTGGTGACCGTATTCTCATCGCGGTCGAATTCAACAGAGTCATCAATGCCGACGCTGCCGTCGGACAGGACGAAATGATGGATACCGATATAATCGTCCATTTCGTATATAAGCGCAAGATCGCCTGCGTCGCTCGTACAGCCCCATGCAGCGGGATCGGGACCGAAATAGCCTACCTCCTGTGCCTCACCGTTCTCATCGCAGGTATACATTCCCAGATTGCCTTCGATCTTTTCTCCCATGTATTCTTCGTCATAGCTCAGCACAAGCTCGGGAACGCCGTCTGCGTCCATATCATAGAGAGCATATGAAACTCTGATCTCGCCGGTCTGATAATCTGCGAGCATATCATATTTATCCTGTATCATATTCTTGTAAGTCTCGGGGTACATAGTCTCTCTGTCCCCTGCGGACGTGCTGTTCTCCGGCTCTGTAGTTGTCTCCGCCTCGGTCGTCACCTCTGCTGTGGTCGCCTCGGCAGTCGCCTCTGCTGCCGTAGTCTCGGCGGCAGTGGCAGTCTCAGTCTTCTTTCCGGACGAGCCCCCCGACTCGTTCTTTCCGCAGCCTGCAAGCAGTACTGCTGCAAGACATGATAATGCGATCACTCTTTTCATAATGAAACCTCCTGTTTATCCCTTTATTTTTCCTGTGACAGCCCAGTTCATAGAGCCTGTTATCTCCACGTCCACGAACTGTCCAATGAGGGAGCTGTCCCCCTCAAATTCAACAATGATGAACTCACTGCTCTTGCCTGTGAGCCAGCCTTTCTTTTTCTTGGCTGTATCGTCCGCAAGGACTCTCATGGTCCTTCCCACAAAGCGCTTATAATGCTCTGTGGACACCTCTCTCTGAACCTCCAGCAGCTTTCTCATGCGCCTGCCCTTTTCCTCCTCGGAGGTTCCGTCAGCCATAGCGGCTGCGGGAGTGCCCGAGCGCTTTGAGTAGATGAAGGAGTAGATATTATCGT
Source organism: Ruminococcus flavefaciens (assembly GCF_900116855.1). Classification (GTDB taxonomy): domain Bacteria; phylum Bacillota; class Clostridia; order Oscillospirales; family Ruminococcaceae; genus Ruminococcus; species Ruminococcus flavefaciens_R. The sequence goes on along the minus strand of NZ_UETD01000007.1, from coordinate 129,702 downwards.
ACTTCACACGCCTTACTATATCGAGGGTGCCTTGGAAGTCCTCATCGGACTCATCGGGAAATCCCACGATAAGATCGGTGGTAAGTGAAAAATCAGGGTCTCGGCTGCGGATCATGTCCACTATCTCCATGTACTTTTCCACGGTATAGCGGCGGTTCATGCGCCTGAGCACCTCGCTGCTGCCGCTCTGGACAGGCAGGTGCAGGTGCTTTGCCACCTTTTCGCAGTCGAAAATGGCGTCAATGAGCTCCTTTGAAGCGTCCTTGGGGTGTGAGGACATAAAGCGTATCCAGAAATCCCCCTCGATATCGTTGAGACGGCGCAGGAGCTTGGGGAAGTCCACATCGTCCTCAAGGTCCCTGCCGTAGGAATTGACGTTCTGTCCGAGGAGCATTATCTCCTTGTATCCGCTCTTGACCAGCTGACAGACCTCAGTCACTATATCCTCGAGACGGCGGCTGCGCTCCCGTCCGCGGACATGGGGCACTATGCAGTAGGTGCAGAAGTTGTTGCAGCCGAACATTATTGGCACCGAAGCCTTGAAGCTGCTGTCGCGGACCTGCTCCACCACCTCGGAGAAGTCATCGTACTCGCTTATATCCGCCGAGAACTTGGCTCCGTTCAGAGCCTCCAGCAGCAGCCTCGGCAGGGCGCTTATGGCAGAGGTGCCCAGAACGATATCCACCTGCGGATAGGACTTCTTTATCTTTTCCGCGATGTGGCTCTGAGCGGTCATGCAGCCTGCAATGCCGATAATGAGCGAGGGCTTCAGCTCCTTCAGCTTCTTCATGCTGCCCACGATGCCGAAAACTCTGTCCTCGGCACTCTCGCGGACGGCGCAGGTGTTGAGCATTATCAGGTCAGCCTCGTGCTCGTCCTCGGTAAAGGAGTAGCCCATCTGCCTGAGCAGTCCCTTTATCTTTTCTCCGTCGGAGACATTCAGCTGACAGCCGAAGCTCCTGATGTATGCTTTCGGCGATTTTTCGCCGATGATCCTCTTTATTTCGCTGATAGCCGCGGTATTGTCCTTCAATTCGCAGACCATCTCCTTCCGTGAAAATCCTTTAATGAATTATTATACCATATTTTCAGGAACTTTTCAAGTGCGCAGCACTGAGGTTAACAATTAATATTTTTTGAAAAAAAGTGAAACCTTTTCCTCCTCTGCCGTGTATTATATTCAGATAGCCGCAATAGGAGGACTTTTACAATGAATTTACTGAAAAGAGCAGCAATAATTCTTGTTTCCATAGCCGCAGGCATTTGCCTGCTTATACTCACAGGCTTCCTGTCGGACCGTTGGACCATGCATCGTCTGAAGCAGTCCGAAGCCGAAAGAAAAGCTACTCTTGAACTGGCGGAGAAGGCTGTAAACGGTGCCTTTGCCAACATAAAGGACAATGCGGACAGCGGCGAGAGCGAATACTACGCCCCATTCAAGGGTGCCGCCCCTGTTGACGCTGTGTTCACGGAGGAGATCGCCAAAGACGGCAGAGGACCCTATTACACCATATATCTGCACTTCCTTGGCAAGGACAGCGAGGATATCTGCTGCACCATTCATTACTATCCCGTGAAGAAGGACGCCGCCGAGCACAGCTGGTACAGTGAGGAGCATTTTATCCTGCTGGAAAACTCAAGTGAAGAGACCGAAAAGGAGTCCGCGAAGCTTCTCGGCACTGCCCGTTCCGACAAAGCCTACAAGGAGATAGCCGACGGCGCATGGCTCCGCGATTGGAGCCCCAAGAACCCCGATGAAGATGTCATGTATATCATCTCCGTAAAAGCAAAGCAGGATTAAGATTATTTTAAGCTTTCGGGCGTATCATGTAGTATGTGAAAGTGTATTTCGCATTTCCCCGAAAGGAGCGATATCTATGCCCGATTTAAGAAAACTTGCAGCACTTGTGGCTGCCCCTGTTATAGCAGCCGCTTCACTGTTCTCATGCAGCAATGAAAAGCCGCCTGCCGATGCAAAGGAATTCAAGGTAGACTTCATCGATGTAGGAAAGGCGGACGCAATGGTGCTGCAGTCCGAGACAGGAACAGTTGTCATCGACTGCGGAGAAAAAGGCGACGGAAAGAAGATCGCTGCCATACTTGATGAAAGCGGCAGAACATCCATAGATTACCTCATCATCACCCACTTCGACAAGGACCACGTCGGCGGTGCCGCAAAGGTGCTCAACAACTATGAGGTAAAGAACGTACTCACCCCCGACTATGACGGAGCTGCTGACGAATATGCTAAATTCTGCAAGGTGCTGGAAGAAAACGGGGTTCCGCGCACACGGCTCACATCGGATATGTCATTCACTCTTGACGATGTGGACTACACTGTGTACGCTCCGAAAAAGTCCTCATACGGCGACAATGACAGCGACGAGAACGACTTCTCCCTTGTCACCAAGGCAGTCCACCACAAAAACACTCTCCTCTTTACAGGCGACGCCATGGAGGAGCGCCTTGACGAGATAATGGACATCGGCAAATGCACTCTGCTGAAGATGCCCTATCACGGCAGGAAGCTGGACAATCTCGGGGATTTTCTCAAGGCAACCTCTCCCAAGTGCGCGGTGGTCTGCACCGATTCAAGCACTTTCTCGGGCAAGGTGCAGGATATGCTGTCGGATATGAAGATACCCACCTACTCCACATGCTTCAACGGCAATATCACTGCCGTCAGCAACGGTGCCTCCATAGAGTTCACCACGGAAAAGGGCGGAGCAGCGTAAGCTGAGAGTTGAGAGTTACAGCCCGACATGAAACAAACGGGACGCTTTATGGCAGCTCCCTATACAGAAGTTTTGCCCCGAAGCATTTCAAAGCACTTCGGGGCATTATATTTATTAGTATAAATCGGAATTTAGCGCGTATTCGATAAGTTGATAGTTGAAAGTTGAGAGTTGAGAGTTAATGTGTTCGCTTCGCTCACAATATTTAAATATTGTCGCCGCAGGCGACTCCACAACTTTCAACTCTAAACTCTCAACTCTAAACTCAAATCAAAATTCAGCAAAGCTAAATTTTGATTAATGTACTCTTGCATTACTGCTTCATTTATGATATAATAAATTGTAAGTGTGCATTTTTGGCAGTAAAAGGCGCTGCCTGCACAAATATTATTTATGAAAAGAGGAAAACAAATGCCTGCAAATATTGTAGTCGGAACTCAGTGGGGAGATGAAGGAAAGGGCAAGATCATCGATATCCTTGCTTCCCGTGCAGATGTTGTAGTCCGTTCACAGGGCGGAAACAACGCCGGTCACACTGTAGTAAACAACGGCGAGGTCTATAAGCTCCACCTTGTACCTTCGGGTATCCTTTACCCCAACGCCCTCAATCTTATCGGCGCAGGAGTAGTTCTTGACCCCAAGGACTTCATCGGCGAGCTGGATAATCTCGAGGCAAGAGGTATAAAGACTCAGGGTCACCTTAAAGTTGACCCCCGTGCTCAGATAGTTATGCCATGGCATATCGCTCTGGACGGTCTCTCAGAGGCTTTCCGCGGCGGCAAGGACATCGGTACCACAAAGAGAGGTATCGGTCCCACATACATGGATAAGTACGAGCGCTGCGGTATCCGTATGTACGACCTTGTTCACCCCGAGGTACTGGCTGAGAAGATACAGTCCACAGGTAAGCTCAAGAACGAGATAATCACCAAGGTCTACGGCGGCGAGGCTTTCGACCTTGACGCAGTTACAAAGGAGTACACAGAGTACGGAAAGAGACTCCTCCCCTACATGGACGACGTTTCCGTTCTCACATTCGAGGCTCACAAGGCAGGCAAGACTATAATGTTCGAGGGAGCTCAGGCTACCCTTCTTGACATCGACTTCGGTACATACCCCTATGTTACCTCATCGCACCCCCTGTCAGCAGGCGTGTGCGTAGGCACAGGCGTTGGTCCCAAGGTCATCACAAACATCATCGGCGTTGCCAAGGCTTATACCACCCGTGTAGGCAAGGGACCCTTCCCCACAGAGCTTGACGACGCAACAGGCGATCAGATCAGAAACGTAGGCGGCGAGTTCGGTACCACCACAGGCAGACCCAGAAGAACCGGCTGGTTCGACGCAGTTATCGTCCGCCACTCAGTAAGAGTAAACGGCCTTGACAGCCTTGCTATCAACAAGCTGGATACTCTCGCTAACATCGACACTCTGAAGATGTGCGTGGCTTACAAGAAGCCCGACGGCAGCGTTATCAAGGAGTTTCCCCCCACACTGGAGGAGCTTGAGGGCTGCGAGCCTATCTATGAGGAGTTCCCCGGATTCAGCGAGGACATCTCAAAGTGCACAAGCTTCGATGAGCTCCCCGCAAACTGCAAGAGCTACATCGCCCGTCTCGAGGAGCTGGTAGGCTGCCACGTAAGCATGGTTGGTATCGGCCCCGACAGAGCACAGATACTGGAAAGATAAAGGAATATGACCGTTCAGCCGCTTCGGCGGCTGTTCGTTTATAATGTAAGAACAGGGGGGGTACACCATGAAATTCAGAAAAACCACAGTTGCGGCTGTTATAGCAGCTGCCGCCATATGCTTGACCACAGCCGCACCCGTAAGTGCCGCCACCGTCACAACGCTTCCGTCAGCCGTGCAGGTCACAGCCGAGGAAGACATCCCTTTCCTCACCACGGAGGAAGCTGAAAAGTACTTCCGCCAGCAGGTCAAGGCACATACTGAGCATATCGAGCTCGTCATCACCGACTATGAGGGCGAGGATTATCAGGACATAGAGGACAGGCTCAATAACGCTCTCCTCGAGTTTACGGGAGATCCCACCGAAGGCGCTTACCTTGCTTTGCAGTCAAACAAGAACGATGGCACCATTTATCAGGTGGTCGAGGGCATCTACTGCGATTACCACTTGGAATATCTCACCACCACAGAGCAGGAAGCAGAGGTCACCGCAGAAATGGCAAAGCTCCGCGAAACAGACGGCTTCAGAAAAGCCGCTGACAGCAGCGTTTACGACAAACTCCTCTGGGCATATGACTATCTTATAGATCAGATGGTCCTCGACAGCGATCTTATCGATGACAGTCTCAGTTCCGCGTACAGCGCTCTTATCGGCAGGAAGGCAAACGAAGCAGGACAGATACACCTGCTCATCAGGCTTATGGAGGAGCTCGGCGTTGAGCCCATGATCTATATGTCCAACTTCAATTCCCTGACCGATGAGGAGGTGGATGTACATTACCTCTGCATGGCAAAGATCGACGGGACGTACTACTTCCTCGATCCCATATGGGACAAGAAAATGGGCGGAAACGCTCACAGGTTCTTCCTCAGGGGCTACAGTGATCTTGACAGCGAAAGCGACGGCTCCGAGGAATTTACCCATGTACACATCTTCTCCATTCTCGGCATAAAGCCCGAAGATGCTTTTGCCGACAGCGAAATCTCCGCCTCGGCATATCCTGCTCCCGAGGTATCATATGCCCTCGGAGATGTGACAGGTGACGGTGCCGTCAACTCAATAGACGCATCAAACGTCCTTGCCGAGTATGCAAGGCTCTCATCGGAAAGCGGAAAGGGAGTATTCACCGCAGCACAGAATGCTGCGGGCGACGTTGACAAAAGCGGTCAGATAGACGCAGTTGACGCCTCAAAGATACTCTCATACTACGCTTATCTCTCCACCACCAAGGAGCCGATGGGGATAACAGAATTCTTAGGCGCATAAACAACGGCTTCCGAAAGGAGGTATCTCATGAATATCAGGGCTGTCATAGCCTCCGCCGCAGCCGCTCTCGCTCTGCTGACAGCCGCTTCGGCACCATATAACGCACACGCGGTCACACCGTCGGGACAGCTTATATCCACCCATTATATTGCTCAGAGCAAGGAGGAAGCTGCCGCAGCTGTACGCAGCAATCTTAAGCAGAGGATCACCAACTTCGATGTACAGATGCCCCTTGACGGTTATTCGATCACGGATATAGGCGCACACACCATCTACTGTGCCTGTGAGGAAACAGGCATCGGGACCGAGGGCGACTATCTCAGGTTTTCCATAAAGGGCTATAAATGCAGGGCACAGCTGAACGCGGACGAGATCAGCTGCACCATCAGTTACAATGTGGACTACTACACCACCGCCGAGGAGGAGAAAAAGCTCACCGAGGAGATAAACAGGCTCACCGAGGAGCTCAGCCTTGATAAATTCTCCGACTTCTCAAAGATATACCTGCTTTACAGATACGTTGCCTCAAATACCACCTATTCCGAGGACATCTCTGACCCGTATGTATATACGGCATACAGCGCGGTAATGGATCACCATGCAGTTTGTCAGGGCATTACACAGCTGCTGTACAGACTCTACAACGACAACGGCATAACCTGCCGCATAATCGCGGGAAAATCCCGTGACAACAGCGTTTTCCCTGCCTCTGAGGGATATCATGTATGGCTGATGGTAAAGCTTGACGATAAGTATTACCTCATGGACCCCACATGGGATATGAAGTTCAACGGCGACAGCTTCCACTATTTTCTGAAGGGGAGCAGCGACCTTGACTCGGATTTCCCATTCCTTCAGCACATCCCTCAGAATGACAACGGACTCTCCTTCCCCGACTACAACTCGGACGAGTTCAAGGCAAAGTACCCTGCTGCACATACAAAATATCACGAGCCCTCATATACTCTCGGCAATATCAACGGAGACTCCAAGATCGACGCTGTGGATGCTTCCATGATCCTGTCCGAGTACGCACGGATATCAGGCTCAAAAATATCAGGACTGACCATATCTCAGTCACGCTACGCCGATGTAAACCATGACGGTGTCATCGACGCAGTTGACGCTTCAAATGTACTGGCATACTATGCCGCGCTATCCAGCGGCGCAGAAACGACATTGTCTGCTTTTATGAAATCTCATTGAACGAGGTGTTTATTATGTACGATGAAAATAACCCTGCAGGCGGACTGCCCGAGGAGATAGACTATACCCCGAGCACTCCGAAAAAAGAAGGTCCCACAGGAGTTTCAGCTCCTGTGCTGGACGATTTTGAGTATGTTGCGCCGTCTTCCAGAAAGGACGGTCCCACAGGAGTTTCAGCTCCCGTACTGGACGATATGGACAGCTATGCTCCCGAAAACGGAAAGAAGGGTGCTCCCACAGGAGTTACCGCACCCGTTCTTGACGACGATATGTCCTACACAAGTGAGAGAAAAGGCGCTCCCACGGGAGTTACCGCACCTGTGCTGGACGACAATGCCCCCTACACTCATGACAAGCTCGTGCTCTCCGACGAGGATATAATCAGCGGACTCACTCCCGAGCTGAAAGCAAGATTTGACGCTCTGCCGCAGGATAAACAGCAGCAGATAATCGACATGAGAAGAACTCAGCTGGGCGCAGTAGCTCCCCCTGTTGAAATAAAGGCTCCCGTACTGGACGAGGACAACTACACTCCTCCTCCGAAAAAGGAAGAGCCCAAGCAGCCAGAGGCTCCCATAACCGCACCTATACTTGACGATGAGCCCGAGCTCCCCAAGTATCAGGCAAAGTACGTTGACGAGGACCTCGAGAGAGCAAAGGCAGAGGCTGCAAAGAAGGCAGTTTCCTCACAGCTTGTCTCCGAGCAGAAGGACGCAAAGGAAAGCCTGCGAATGATGCTTGAGCTGAAGGAGCAGGCAAGACAGGAAAGTGCCAAGAAGGGCTTTAAAGTAACCATAATCATTGCCGTACTGGGTGTTATAGCCGCTGTTGTATTCTTCCTGCTCTATTCGGGACAGCTCGGTCTGGGATACAAGAACGGTCTTGACGGATTCAGCGGAGTCATCGAAGGCTCTGCAATATACATCGCAGTTGCAGTCGGACTGTTCTCGCTGCTGCTCATGACAGGCGTGGGTGTATGCAAGTCACTTGCCACATTGGTACTGCTGCTGTTCGGCATAGTGCAGGTATTCCCAGGACTGACCATGATACCCCAGCACAAGGGCAGCACAGTGCTGGCAGGAGTGCTCTACGGCGCAGCTCTTATATGCACGGTGGTATGCTTCTTCCTGCTCTGCGGAAGCGAGGACGTAGGCAACTTCTTCAACAGGAACAAGGACATCAATTCAAGACACTCTTAATTAAGCTTGGATAAATCATAATCTTGCGGAGCAAAATTATGATTTGAGCCATTAGTCCGTAGCTGTTAGCTAATGTAGGGGACGCCGCAGCTAACAGCTGCACGTACCCTCTGTCAGCTTTGCTGACATCTCCCTACACCGTAGGGAGTCACTCGGCGTCCCGCGAGATATATTACACGCCCAACGGGACGCCGAGGGTGACTCCCTATAGTATAGGGAGATGTCCGAAGGACAGAGGGTCGCGGCTCCTGTTGGGAGGCGTCCCCTACAAATGTAAATTTTGATTTATCTTAACAAAAAAGCCCCTGAGTTCATCGCTCAGGGGCTTTTCACTTATGCTTCTTCTTTTTTGATGCCGAAAATGGCTCTCAGCAGCCCCGAGATGAACTTAGGGCTTCTTATGACAACTATCTTCAATATGTACTCCCTCCTTTGATGAACTATAATATTATATTCATCAGAGGAGCTTTTGTTACTTCTCCTTTTTGGGAGTCAGTATCACAAGGGCAAGACCGTCCTTAATGCGGAGGGAAGCCTCGCCTGCTGTTATCTCGTTGCTGACGCCTATGGGGAATGACTGCACCATGCGGTAGTCCTCAAGAGGGTACTTGACGCCGCGGAGGTACTCGATACCCACGCTTTCGGTCAGCGCGAAAACAGAGAGATACAATCCGCCCTCGGGACTCTTGTATGTGACCTCGCCCTCGTCAGCCTCCTGCACCAGCATCCTGCTGCTGCCCTTTATCTCAAGGCTGCATCCCTGCTGGAGAGCATATATCATAGTCTGGATATTGGCGAAGCTGTGCTCGGGACGGCTGCCGCCGAGAGCTCCGTAGAGGTCGATATTGGTAAAGCCCAGTTCAATGGCTTTCTTTACTGCCATGAGGGTGTCTGTGTCGTCCTTTTCGGGGACGCTTCTGAGCACCTCTACCCCCACAGGCAGCTCCTCGCCGTAGGAATCGAAATCCCCCACTATCAGGTCGGGGAGTATACCCAGCTTTACAGCGTGTCTGTAGCCGCAGTCGGCACAGATGAAATAGCTGTAACTTGCCCAGAAGGCAGAGTCCTTATACTCATTCAGGTCGGGCATATCGCCGCCTGCAAATATGGCGCATCTGTTCATTTCAGCTCCCACTCCTTCAGCTGTTTAGCTTCTTCATACATAGTCTTGTAGCTTTCGTGGCGGCTGCGGGATATCTCTCCGCGCTCCACCGCCTCAACTACGGCACAGCCCTTTTCGCAGAGGTGTGCGCAGTCTCTGAAACGGCATTCATCCGTAAAGGGAGCGAACTCGCGAAAACAGCCTGCAAGCTCCTCCTTGCGGATAATGTCGTATCTGTTTGTCTCAAATGTGGAAAAACCCGGGGTATCAGCGATATAACCGCCGCCGCTGAGCTTATAGAGCTCCGCATGGCGTGTAGTATGTCTGCCCCTGCCAAGCTTTCGGCTTATCTCACCCGTAGCGATATTCAGTGACGGGTCCACCGCGTTGAGCAGTGTGGACTTTCCTGCGCCCGAGTTGCCCGTAAAGGCGCTTATCTTTCCTCTGAGGAGCTGCCTTACAGTCTCCACGGAGTCATCGTCGTCGTAGTTCACCTCAGCCACCTCTATGCCGATACCGCCGTATATCTCATGGACGGGACGGCTGTCGCCCAGATCAGCCTTTGTGATGACCACCACAGGGGTTATGCCCTTGTACTCGGCAATGGCGATGAACTTGTCCAGAATGAGGTAATTAGGGGCAGGCTCACAGGTCGAGACGATGAAAATGAGCTGGTCAAGATTGGCGAGAGGAGGTCGAATGATACAGTTTTTGCGCGGAGCTATCTCTGTGATGACGCCGTCCTCGAGGGTGACGTTGTCTCCCACGCATGGACTGATACCTCTGTTGCGGAAAACTCCTCTTGCCTTGCACTCGCATATACCGTCAGGGGACTCTACTGTGTAGAGTCCCCCTAAGCATTTTATTATAAGTCCGCTGTACTTGTCTGACATCAGTTCCACCAATGCCAAGTCGTACTTCCGTCTTCATTAGTCTCCCAGTTTCCATTTGCACCGGGAGCATAGTTTTCCCAATAGGAGCCACCTTGTCCATCAAGTCTCCACTCACCATCTACACCGGGTGTTGTAGCTGGTTCAATTGGTGGGTCTGTATTAGGCTCAGGCTGCGTCTGAGGTTCTTCCTGATGCGGAGGATCGGTCTCAGGCTGCGGGAATCCGTTTACTGCCTGGAATGCACCGTAGATATCCTCGGATTCTGTGGTGTACTTTCCTGTTGCGAAGTTAAAGGTGTATGTTCCGAGAACTGCATTCTGCTGTGTGCTGAGGTTTGTAAGACGTGCTCTTACGGATACGTTCTTTCCGGAACCGTCAAGGGTCATGGGAACACTGCTCATATCAGGACAAATGATATTTCCTGATGACTGTGCTGTGGTCTTGCCCTTTTCGTCTGTGAGGATGAAGTCGATGCTGAAGCGTCCGTTTGCGTCCGAAGGAAGCGGTATAGTGATATCTACCTTACCGTCGGGGATAGTACCATCGCTGACATAGAGCTTGATGGAAGAACCGCCCTCGATCTTTGTGCCCTTGGGAGGGTCCTGCTCTACGACCTTATCCTTCTTCTCATATGAGGGGATAAGCTCTGTCTCGACCTTCAGGTTCTTATAGCCTGCTCTCATTGTAGCGTCGTCGATAGTAAGACCAACGTAGTCCTCCATCTCGAACTGCTCTGCGTTAGCGCCCATGCTGACGTAGAGTATAACAGTTGAACCCTTGTGTACTTCCGTACCCTCCTCGGGCTCAGACTTGATAACGTAATTGGGTTTGACATTTGCGTCGGATTGTTTTCGTATATCCGCCACGATGCCTCGCTCGGTGAGCTGAGCCTTGGCAAGCTCGACATTGAGGTCCTTTACACGGGGAACTTCCACAGTCTCCATACCCATACTGAGAGTTACCTTGCAGACATCGCCCTTGCTGAATACATCGCCGGGCTCAATGCTCTGCTTAATGATGGTATTGGGGTCAGCCTCGTTGTACTCGGTACCCTCTACCTCGAACTTGATGGTATTTCCGTAAGCGGAAAGAGCCTGCTGATAGTCCCAGCCGTAGAGGTCGGGCATTGACTTGTCGCCTCTGCTGCCGCCGTTCTTGAGGAGACCGCTGAGGAGAGTAACTACGAATATTACCGCAACGATGATAACGACCACGACAACTGCGGTAAGAACAGGGACAACCAGTGACGAGCGCTCCTCCTCTTCCTCATCGTCCTCATCGTCGTAATCCTCGTCATAATTCTCGGGATATGCGTCGTTGTATCTCTGCGATACGGCACCTGCTGAGGAACCGCCGCCGGCTGCCATAGCAGCTGCACCTGCGCCCGCACCCACTGCCGAAGCAGCCTTTGCGGCATAGGCATTAGCCACCTCCTGACGGCTCTCTGACTGTACCTCTGTGCCTGCGGACTGGTCGAGGATCTCATCGTTAGCGTCCTCGTCGTCCTCTGTATAGTAACCGAAAGTGATATGGGGATCAGCCTTGAAGGCTTCGATATCGCTTATCATCTCGGCTGTGGTCTGGTATCTGTCCTCGGGAGCCTTTTCCATAGCTCTGAGGACAATCTCCTCAAGGCCGTCAGGGATATCGGGGTTGATAGCTCTGGGGCGCTCGGGGATATCGTGCATATGCATAACTGCGATAGCAACGGGGTTATCGCTGTCGAAGGGCTTTCTTCCCGTGAGCATCTCATACATCATAGCTCCCACGGAGTAGATATCGCTCTTTGCGTCGGTAACATTGCCGCTTGCCTGCTCGGGGCTGATATAGTGAACGCTTCCGATGGCCTGATCGGTAGCGGTCTTGCCTTCCTCACGCGCGAACTTGGCGATACCGAAGTCCATGACCTTGATAGTGCCGTCCGTGAACATCATGATGTTCTGGGGCTTTATATCGCGGTGAACGATGCCCTTATCGTGAGCGTGCTGGAGTGCGCGGAGTATCTGGATGACGAAATGCACCGTATCCTTCCATGTGAGGACCTTTTCCTCCTCGATGTACTCCTTCAGCGTGATACCGTCGATGTACTCCATGACGATATACTGTATCTTCTCGGAGAAGCCCACATCGTATATCTTTACGATATTCGGGTGGGAAAGAACTGCAATTGCCTTGGATTCATTTCTGAAGCGGCGCAGGAACTCCTCGTTCTCAGCGAATTCCTTCTTCAGTATCTTAATGGCAACGGTTTTGTTGTCGATAACATCGACGCCCTTGTACACTTCAGCCATGCCTCCGACGCCGATAAGCTCGGTTATCTCATATCTTCCGTCGAGCTTTTTGCCAATATTCTTATCCATTTCCTTTCCTCCTGCGTTAGTCAGAAATTACCGCGACAGTCACATTATCGCGGCCGCCCTTGCGGAGCGCTAATTTAATAAGTTCGTCTGCAACATCATCAAAATCGGAATTCAGTATGACGCTGTATATTTCATCGTCGCTGCAGTAGCCCGAAAGGCCGTCCGAGCAAAGCAGCAGACTGATCTTGTCCTCATAGTCCAGCATAAAGGTGTCCGTCAGGACGGTCTTTTCGACGCCGACCGCTCTCACGAGCATATGCTTCTGAGGGTGTACCTCCATTTCCTCCTCGGTTATCTTGCCCTGTTCAAAGAGCACCGAGGCGACATTGTGGTCAGTTGTGATCTTAACAAGTCCCGTATCGGTGATGAGATAGGCTCTGCTGTCACCGACATTGGCAATGAAGGCGGTTTTCTTGTTGACGAAGGCAGCTACGCAGGTGGTGCCCATGCCGAAATTCTTGAAGTCGAATCTCGCCCGTGTATAGATCACGGAATTTGCTGCCGATATCGAGGAGATAAGGAGCTTGCGGATATCCTCATCGCTGAGACTTTCCTTATAGTCAGCCGAAAAACGCTGGAAGAATTCTTCTATCGCGAGCGCACTTGCTTCCTTGCCTGCGCGTTCGCCCCCCATGCCGTCGCACACGACAGCGAGAACATTGTGGCCGAAGTATTCGCATCTTACCGCGTCCTGGTTTTCTTCGCGTTTAAGACCGATATCCGTGCCATAGCGAAATCTCAAGTATCCGCACCCCCATTCTTTTTGTTCTGTTCAGCCGCGTCGCGTCTGAGCTGACCGCACGCAGCTTCGATATCGCTTCCGAGAGTTCTTCTCACGGTAGCGTTTATCCCCCGTCTGCCCAGCTGCTTGGCAAATTCAGCAACACCTGAGCGGACTGTCCGATAATTTCGTTCCCTTACCTTATTGACGGGAATAAGGTTCACATGGCAGTTCATACCGCGGAGCAGAGCCGCAAGAGTGTCGGCGTCCGCAGGTGATGAATTGACGTTGTCGATAACGGCGTACTCAAAGGTTATGCGCCGTCCCGTCTTATCTATATAGTATCGGCAGGCTTCCATAAGGCTGTCGATATCATATTTTCTGTTTACGGGCATGATCCTGCTCCGTCCCTCGTTGTCCGCACAGTGGAGGGACACCGAAAGGGTCAGCTGGAGCTTTTTGTCTGCCAGCTCATATATCCGCGGAACTATTCCGCAGGTGGAAAGCGACACATGACGAAGGCTCATATCGTTGCCGTCCTTGTGGGACAGCAGCGTGAGGAACTTCATGACGTTGTCGAAGTTATCGAGGGGCTCGCCTATTCCCATAAGCACCACTCCCGAGACCTTTTTCCCTGAATCACGCTCGGCCTCGTAGATCTGCATAAGGATCTCCGAGGCAGCAAGATCTCTGACGTAGCCTGCGATGGTCGAGGCACAGAAATTACAGCCCATTTTGCAGCCCACCTGAGTGGACACACAGATGCTGTATCCGTAGCTGTACTCCATGAGCACAGTCTCGACAAAATTCCCGTCAGAAAGCCTATAAAGATATTTTACCGTATTATCTATAGCAGATTCAAGCTTTTTCTGTATAAATAGTCCATTTATACAAAATTTTTCTTTCAAAGCGCCGCGCAATTGGACAGATATATCAGTCATTTTATCAAAATCGAAGACCCTTTTTACATGAAGCCACTGGAATATCTGCTTCGCGCGGAATTTTTTCTCGCCCATAGCCAAAAGGGCTTCCGTCAGTTCTTCAAGATCGAGACTGAGAATATCGACTTTTTCCAATTTATCACCTTACTTTTTCCTGAATTTTGCTATAAAGAAGCCGCTGCCGAAATCAGGCGGCATAAGTGTAGCCATAGTGCCGAAGCTCCTGCCCAGCATGGGCGGCAGCTCCACAGCCTCCACCTCGGGATGCTCGCGGAGCAGTCTCTCGCAGACCTCCTCATTCTCAGCCCTTCTCACCGTACAGGTGGAATAGACCAGAGTGCCGCCTGCTTCGAGATAGTTCAGCGCATTGCACACTATTTTATATTGTATGTCGGGGAGCCCCGCAAAATCCGAGATGTCCTTGTATTTTATCTCGGGCTTGCTGCCGATGACTCCCAGTCCCGAGCACGGGACATCGCAGAGTATCTTGGTAAATCGGGGCAGTTCGGGGTTGAACCTGGTTGCGTCTCCTGCCGCTGCCCTGATATTGGTGAGCCCCAGTCTCTCGGCGCCCCTGCGGATCAGCTCCGCGCGCTTTTCGTGGAGGTCGAAGGCGTATATCTCGCCCTTGCCGCCCATGAGCTCCGCCATGGTGAAGGTCTTTCCGCCGGGAGCGGCGCATATATCCAGCACCCTGTCCTCCTCCGTGGGAGCCACTGCCTGACAGCAAAGCTGCGAGGCAAGCCCCTGAACGTGGAACCAGCCCTTGCGGAAGGCTTCCGTAGAAGCTGCGTCGCCGCCGCTTGTCTTAAAGCAGCAGTCCGCGATTTTCTCGGCACCGAATCCCTCAAGAGCACCGAGAAATTCTTCCTCAGTACATCTAATCGCATTCATGCGGAGATATGTGACACTTTTTTCCAGAGAAGCCGCAAGAAATTTTTCCGCAGCCTCGCTGCCGTAGTCCGAGCTGAGGCTCCTTACCAGAGCCACGGGCGCGGAGTACTTTACGGACATGGCTTTTTCCCTGTCTTTCGGGAGCTTTATCTCCCTGCCGCCGCGGATGAAGCTCCGCAGCACCGCATTGACCATACCCGAAGCGCTTGTCTTGCGGAATTTCTTAGCAAGGGAAACGCTCTCGCTGACAGCCGCGTTATCGGGGACGCTGTCCATATACATTATCTGATATATACCGCAGCGCAGTATATTCAGGATGATACTGTCGAGTTTCGCTATGGGACGGGAACTGAGACCGCCGATGATGTGGTCGAGGGTCAGCTTCCGCTCGATGACTCCGTAGTAGATAGCGGAGCAGAGCTTCTTTTCCCTGTCGTCAAGGTCCGAGTTTTTCAGACCGCTGTCCAGCTGGAGATTTGAATAGCTGCCGCTGCCGAAGGTCTTATCCAGCAGCTTCACAGCAAGGTATCTTGCATCTCCCATTATCTTCTCCTGACAGACATAAGGAGTCTGAGGAGCTGGATCATGGATGTCACAAGACTTGTAACGTATGTGAGAGCAGCTGCGGTGAGGACCTTCTTAGCCTGAGGCACCTCAGCAGACTCAAGGATACAGTCTCTTTCAAGGGTCTTGAGAGCTCTGCTGCTTGCGTTGAACTCACAGGGCAGTGTTACCAGCTGGAATAAAATAACAGCAAGGAACATAGCAATGGAGACATATATCAGTGAAGTACCTATAGTAAGGCTGCTGAGCACCACACCGATGATGAGCACGAAATACCAGAGCCTTGAACAGATATTGGTGATAGGCACCAGCTTTGTCCTCCAGATTATGGGTGCGTAGTTCTCGGCGTGCTGACAGGCATGACCGCACTCATGGGCGGCAACACCGATGGCAGCTACCGAACGCTGACCGTACACCGAATCGGAAAGTCTGACAACATTATCCCTCGGGTCGAAGTGGTCGGTAAGATTGCCTCTGATACGTTCTATCCTTATATGGTACAGCCCGTTTGAGTCCAGTATCATTCTTGCCACCTGATCGGCGGTAAGACCTCTTGCATTATACACCTGACTGTACTTCTTGAATGTTGAGCTTACATTGGCTTGTGCAATGATGGGAAGTATCATCATTACAAGGAAGAGTATGAAATACAGACCGTAGTTACCGCCTGCCGAGCGTGTGCCGTAGCCGTAATAGCCGTAGTATCTCAGAGCTGCCGAAACGAAATTCATAATATACATATATCTTCCTCCTTATCCGAGGAGCTCTCCCTCAGTGAGCTTCCTGCCTCTGAGAAAGTCCTCTGTTTTCATGCGTTTTTTGCCCTCGGGCTGTACCTCGGTGAAGATGACCGCCCTGCCGTCGCCGCACTTTACCGCGAATCGCTTCGTATCCACCACAGAGCCGTTCTCTGCGCTGTCAAAGCTGCCCTCGGCGATACGGGAAGCGAACACCTTCAGGCGCTTGCCCTCCAGCATAGTGAAGCCAGTTACGCCGCGGATGGTGTTGTGTACCTCCGCCGCTGTCTTTGAGAAGTCCAGAGCGCTCATCTCCTTGCGTATCATGGGAGAATAGCAGCTCAGGCTGTCGTCCTGCACCTCGGGGGAAAGGCTTCCCTTTTCCAGTGCATCTATTGTCTCTGCAAGCACCTCTCCGCCCATTGCGGAAAGCCTTGCATAGAGCTCCTCACAGGTCTCGTTCTCGCCTATGGGAGTCGCTCTCTTTATGAGCATATCGCCCGTATCAAGTCCCTCGCTCATCTGCATCGAGGTGACGCCTGTCTCCTTTTCGCCGTTGAGGAGCACCCAGTTTATGGGAGCCGCTCCCCTGTACTTTGGCAGAAGCGAAGCGTGGATATTGATACAGCCGTATTTCGGCAGCTCCAGTATCTCCTTGGGGAGTATCTGACCGTATGCCGTTACAACTATGAGGTCGGGAGCTATCTCCCTCAGCACCCTCATGGACTCCTCTGCGTCCTCGCCCTTTCTCAGCGAGAGGGGCTGATACACGGGGATATCATATTCTGCCGCCGCAGCCTTTACGGGAGTTGGTATGAGCTTATAGCCGCGTCCCTTGGGCTTGTCGGGCTGGGTGAACACCGCTGCCACCTCATGTGCGCTCTCAGCGAGAGTACGCAGGCACGGAACGGCAAAATCGGGAGTTCCCATAAATACTATCTTCATTACTTGCTCTCCTCGGGAACAAAGAATTCCTCCACTATCTCAGTGAAGATATGACCGTCAAGATGGTCGTTCTCATGGCAGGTACACTGTGCGCCCAGCTCGGTGAAATCGCGCTCGAACCAGTTTCCGTTCCTGTCCTGAGCCTTCAGGTGGCACTTTGCAGGCCTTGTGACATATCCCCATACATTGGGGCAGGAGAGGCAGCCCTCCTGAACGCGCTGCTTGCCCTCCTTCTGAGTCACCTCGGGGTTTATAGCCTCGACGATATCGTTTTCGTCAAGGTGCATGATGAATATCCTGCGGCAGATGCCTATCTGGGGAGCCGCAAGTCCCACACCCTCAGCCTTGTTGAGTGTCTCGTGCATATCATCGAGGAGCTGAGCCAGCTTCTCGTCAAACTTATCCACAGGCTTGCATACCTTGTGGAGTATCTCGTCCTTATCGGTTAAAATTCTTCTAAGTGCCATTCGATCATTTCCTTTTGCATTTCAGACGCCCACATCGCCGTTCATATCGGCGTAAAGGGACGTATTTCTCATTTCCTTCAGCTTTGCCGACTCTGTGAGGATACCGCTTATAAATCCTCTCATCTCGGCGGTGTTCTTGCATTTCATTATAATACGGTAGCGGTACTTTCCGTTTATCCTGCCGTATGAGCAGCGGACGGGTCCCAGCACTCTCACAGGAGTTTTGGGCTGTATCTCCCTGAGCCTGCCGTTCATGAGCCGCAGCACAGCCTCCGCGCCCAGTCTCACGGTGATGTCCTCATTTCCCGAAAAGCAGAAAATGCACATATCGCAGAGGGGCGGGAATATCATAGCGCGGCGTATGGCTATCTCCTCGTTGTAGAAGCCCTTGTAGTCCTGAGCCGCCGCAAGGTTCATGATATAATGCTCGGGGATAAAGGTCTGGAGTATAGCTCTACCTCGGCTGCCTCCGCGTCCGCCTCGTCCCACCACCTGAGTGATGAGGGAGAAGGTGCGCTCATAGCTTCGGAAATCCCCCGCATACAGCGCCTTGTCCACAGACAGCACGCCCACCAGAGTGACATTGGGGAAATCGAGTCCCTTTCCAATCATCTGGGTGCCTATCATTATATCGTACTTTCCCTCGCGGAAGTCGGTGAAGTTCTTCTCGTAGGAGTACCGTGAAAAGGTGGTATCCGCGTCCATGCGGAGCACTCTCGCCTTGGGGAAGAACATAGCCAACTCCTCCTCAAGCTTCTGTGTGCCGAAGCCCATATTTTTCAGGCGCTCCGAGCCGCAGGACGGACACACCGTCACAGGTTCGCTGACGTAGCCGCAGTAATGGCACATCAGCTTGTTGTTTTTCTTGTGGTATGTCAGCGGCACCGAACAGTTGGGACAGTACACGGGCTGATAGCAGTCACAGCAGCTTATGATGGTGTGATATCCGCGCCTGTTGAGCAGCAGTATGGACTGCTCCCCCTTTTGCAGGTTAGCGTTCAGCTCCTCAGCCAGTCTGCGGCTGAATTCCGTGCGATTGCCCTCGCCGCGCTCAAGGTTCATATCTACTATGCTCACCTCGGGCAGGGGCGCATTGCGGTACCTTTCCTTCATCTCAAGGAGCCTGTACGCTCCCCTTTCGGCGAGGTAATAGCTCTCGATGGAAGGAGTTGCCGAAGCCAGCAGCAGTGACGCACCGTGAAAGGCGCAGCGCTGCTTGGCGATGTCATGAGTGGTATATCTGGGGGAGCTGTCCGACTTGTAGGAGCGCTCGCCCTCCTCATCAATGATGATGAGTCCTATATTGTCAAGGGGCGCGAAAACGGCGCTTCTCGTACCGATAACGATGTCTGCATCGCCCCGTTTTATTCTCTTGTATTCGTCAAGTCTCTGACCCAGTGACAGACCGCTGTGAATGACAGCGACTCTCTCTCCGAACATCGACCTGAAGCGTTTCAGTATCTGCGGTGTAAGTCCTATCTCGGGGATAAGAAGCATAGCCTGTCTGCCGCTTTTCACGGTATCGTCGATGAGCTTTTCAAAGACCGAGGTCTTGCCGCTTCCAGTAACGCCGTGAAGCAGGAACACCGCAGGCTTCCCCGTGGCCATCTGCTCGTATACCGCGTCCCTTGCCCTCTGCTGCTCGGCAGAGAGGACAATATCCTCGGGGCGTCTCACCTCGTCGGCGAAGTCCTCCACCCTTCTCAGCACCTCCGCCTCGTACTCCTCGGCGGCGCCGTTGGCGCAGAGCCTTTTCACCACAGCCTCGGTGACGCCGCACATATATGCAGCCTCCCTGACCGCAGCTGCTCCGAACTCCGCAAGGAAGTCCGCGACAGTTTTCTGCTTGGGTGTGAGGTCAAAATCCTCGGGTGTGCTCATATACTTGTCCGTAAGGCGTACCATTCTCACTGCCGCGTCGCCCACAGCCTGCCTGAACACGTTATCCGAGTCAAGGGCGCCTGCGTCGCAGAGCTCGTCGGTGAGCCGCCTTCCGTTGTCAATGATATGCTTCTCCACAGCCTCATTGAGCTCCTTGCTGCCCTCGGTGCAGGAGAGCACCTGAAGCAGCTCAGCCGCCTGAGGGCTGAGGGAAGAAATGTCCGTGAAATTCTTAACAAGCCTGAACGTCTCTTTTGCGCTGACGCTCATGGCAGGCGGAAGCATGGCTTTTACCGCATCAAAATAAGTACAGAAGGTCTGCTCGCGAAGGTAGAAGGCAAGTCCGAGAAGCTCCTCCGAGACTACGGGAGTCTCGTCCACAAGGGACACAAGGGATTTAAGCCCCTTTGCCTCGCCCTGTGAGAGCTTCATGACAACACCTATCCTGCGCTTGTTCCCTCTGCCGAAGGGTACCAGCACCCGACAGCCGCAGGCAATGTCAGCCGCAAGCCTGTCAGGGACTGCATAGCTGAACAGCATATCGAATGAATAAGCTGTTCCGCTGACTGCGGTCTCCGCAATAAGGGACATTACTCGTTAGTCTGGGGAGCCGCGTTCACTATCTTGCACTTGCCGCTTGCAAGCTCCTCAACAGCTGTCTTGACAGGCTTCTCCTCAAGAGTCTCATTGTTCTTGCAGAGCTCATCGGTGATCTGTCTTGCACGCTTCGCAACAGCGATAACGAGCGAATAGCAGCTCTCGTTCTTTGTGATGATCTGGTTTACTGCGGGTCTAAGCATTTTTCAACACCTCTTCTATAATATCGCCCGAAAACTCCGCTTTAAGCTTTTCTGCGCGCATTACCGCGAAGAAGTCGCTTACGGCGTCCTCAAGGGCGTCGTTGACAATGACGTAATCGTATTTGGGAGCCTGTTCTATCTCCCATGCAGCCTGTGAAACGCGCTTTTTGATGACCTCGTCGGTCTCTGTACCGCGCTTTTTCAGCCTGCGTCTCAGCTCTGCCACAGAAGGCGGCAGAACGAATATGAAAATTGCATCGGGACGCTTTTCGCGAACCTTCATAGCGCCCTTTGTCTCTATTTCAAGTACCACATTGAGTCCCTGTTCAAGGCGGTCGTCCACCTCACTCATGAGAGTTCCGTAGAGATTATCACAGTACTCTGCGTACTCAATGAACTTGCCGTCTGCTATCCTCTGCTCGAAGTCCTCCCTCGTAAGGAAGTGGTAGTTGACACCGTCCACTTCGCCCTCGCGGGGAGCCCTTGTAGTTGCGGAAACAGAAAGTGCAAAGCTCTTGTCCTTGAACACCTCCGCAAGTATGGTACCTTTTCCGCAGCCCGAGGGAGCGGATAATACAATAAGTCTGCCCTTATTCATCGTCGTCGGAACCTCCCGATCCGTTTATCCTTGCTGCAAGAGTCTCGGTGATAAGTGAGGACAGGATAATGTGACCGCTGTCCATTATCATAACGGCTCTTGTCTTTCTTCCATAGGTGGCGTCAACAGCTCTGCCGTCGTCGCGAGCCTCCTGAACGAGGCGCTTTATAGGCGCTGATTCGGGGCTTACCACGGCGACTATCCTCTCCGATGACACCATATTTCCGTAGCCTATATTTATGAGCTTCATAGGCTTACTCTATATTCTGGATCTGCTCGCGGATCTTCTCGATCTCAGCCTTCATATCAACGACTACCTTGGTGATATTAAGGTCCTGAGCCTTTGAACCGATGGTATTGACCTCACGGTTCATTTCCTGCACGATGAAGTCCAGCTTTCTTCCCACTGCCTCGTCGCCCGAGATCATTGACTCCAGCTGAGCGATATGGCTCCTGAGACGGACGGTCTCCTCGTCAACAGCGATCTTCTCGGCGAAAACAGCAGCCTCGGTAAGAACTCTCTGGTCGTCAATATCCTTGCCCTCAAGGACCTCGCTGAGCTTCTTGTAGAGCCTGTTCCTGTAGTTTTCCACGGTAAGGGGAGAAAGCTCCTCCACCTTGCCCACCATAGCGAGGATACCCTCAGCCTTTTCGGTGATGTCATTTTTCAGGCGCTCGCCCTCCACCTGACGCATTTCAACGAAGCGCTGTATAGCCTCGGAAGCCACCTTTGAGACGTCCTCCCAGACCTGTTCCTCGTCGTCGGGTGTTTTCTGTATATTGAAGATATCAGGAAGCTTCATGAGCTTTGAGAGGGTGATGTCGTCCTCCACGCCGAGCTCATCGGCAATGCTTCTGAGAGCGTTCACATAGCCCTCTGCCGCACCCTTGTTGATGGCGATCTCGGTATCCTTTCCCTCGATATTGTTTATGGTGACGGATACCTCCACCTTGCCTCGGGATATCCCGTTTTTCAGCAGAGCCTTCAGCTTTTCGTCGATGTAGCTGTAGGTTCTTGGGACTCTTGAGGAATACTCGTAATATCTATGATTGACGGAGCGGATCTCCACAAGGATATCGCGTCCGTTAAGTATCTGCTGCGCTCTTCCGTAGCCTGTCATACTTCTAAGCACCTTATCGCCCGCTTTCTGAATGATATTTTTACGCATAACTATGCTATTATATTATTATAACATCATTCTGCCTAAAATGCAAGCTTTTTTCGGAAAATAATGGGGACTTTCCATGCATTGGTCCTACCGCTTTATGCACCTGTCCCCAGCTTAAATTAAAGCTTAAACAGCATTATTTTAAGTTGAGCCGCCGAGTGCTCCGTGACTGCCGCTCATCTTCCTGTTTTATGGCGGATACAGCAGTTTTTATAATAAACTCGCAGTAAATTAATCCTGCTTCATTTAACCCGTTGTATTGACACATCGCACAAGCCGCACTCCGCGATATTGTAGAATTTCCCGAATTATTTGCAGTTTGTCCCATTTGCTATTACAAGTATTGACTTTTCGTGCTTTGTATTGTATCATTTAAGCAGCAGCAGGGTTTAAGTCCGAGGCTGCAAGGGATATTGATTTGGAGACTTCCTGCACTGAGTCGCCAGCAACATTCTTAGAATAGGAGGAATAATATGCGAGAAAAGAACAAATTCATCAAACGCGTGGTGAGCCTTTCCGCGGCAGCATTATGTATGCTGGCTTCGCTGAAGGCTGCACCGACCACACAGCTCACAGCCGATGCCGCCGACTATATGACAGCATTCGAGATAACCGAGAACATGAAGATAGGCTGGAATCTCGGCAACACTCTCGACTCACACGGCGGATTTGCCACAGGTCTGGCAACCGAGACCAGCTGGGGCAACCCGAAGACCACAAAAGCAATGATAGACGCCGTAAAGGCAAAGGGCTTCAACACTGTACGAATCCCCACAACATGGTACAATCACCTTGACGGCGACAATAATGTGGATCCTCAGTGGATGGCAAGGGTCAAGGAGGTAGTGGACTACGGTATCAGCAACGATATGTACGTTATCCTCAACCTCCACCACGAGGACTGGATCGACCGCGGCGATCTTGGGACTGCCTACGACCAGATGAAGCCCCGCTTCATAAAGCTCTGGACGCAGATCGCCGACACCTTCAAGGACTAC
The DNA here is from genome assembly GCF_900116855.1 of Ruminococcus flavefaciens. GTDB lineage: Bacteria > Bacillota > Clostridia > Oscillospirales > Ruminococcaceae > Ruminococcus > Ruminococcus flavefaciens_R. The sequence continues at coordinate 106,536 of NZ_UETD01000007.1, read as the reverse complement.
GATCAGCACCTCATCTTCGAGGCGATGAACGAGCCCCGTGCAAAGGGCACTTCCCACGAGTGGTGGGGACCTCAGCAGAACGAGGTGGACACAATAAACAAACTGGACGCGGATTTCGTGCAGCTCATAAGAAGCTCCTCATCGGAAAACAACAAGAATCGTCTCCTCATGGTGCCGGGCTACTGCGCTTCCGCAGACTCCACCATTTACACGAGGATAAACGTTCCCAACGATGAACTTGTGGCAGTTTCCATACACGCCTATGTCCCCTACGACTTCACCATGAACACCGCCGTAGGCGACCACAGCACATTTACAGACCAGTACAAAAGCAGCCTGCTGGGCACTCTCAACGGACTCAAGAGCACTTTCATCGACAGAGGAGTTCCCGTTGTCATCGGCGAGATGGGCACCTCAAACTTCAATAACACCGAAGCCCGTGTACAGTGGACAGACACATACATCACCAGAGCAAAGGAGATCGGTATCCCCTGCGTGCTCTGGGACAACAACGTAGTAAGCTCATCACAGTCCGCAGGCGAATGCCACGGCTATCTGGACAGAAGCTCCTGCACATGGTACTCTGTTTCAGAGCCTGTTGTAAATAAGATGATGGAGGTCATCAACAACGATTCCATTCTCTGGGCAGGCAAGCCAAAGACCACAACGACTTCCACGACCTCAACTTCCACAACATCGACTTCCACAACGTCAACTACTACGACCGCAGCAGTGACAACAGTCACCACCACCGTAACACAGCAGACAGTAACTCCCCTGCCCACAGGCTCGGGAATGATGGTCTCGGGACAGCAGATACTTGACGCTAACGGCAATCCCTTTGTAATGAGGGGAATAAACGTAGCTCATGCGTGGTACAAGAACAATACGGAGCAGTCCATCAAGGCAGCTGCCGCAAAGGGAACCAACACCATCCGCGTAGTCTGTGCAGACGGCGCAAAATGGGACAAGACCTCGGCTACCGAACTTGAGCAGATAATCGGCTGGTGCCGTGAGAACAAGCAGATATGCATTCTCGAAGCCCACGACGCTACGGGAAGCGACAACATAGCCGACATCGTAAAGGCTGCTGAGTACTGGTGCGAGATGAAGGATATACTTAACAAAAACAAGGACGTGGTTATCCTCAACATCGCAAACGAGTGGTACGGTCAGTGGAACAGCGGCACATGGGCAGAGGGTGCCAAGTCCGCCATAAAGACAGCCCGTGACGGCGGTATCGAGAACATGATAATGATAGACAGCGCAGGCTGGGGACAGTATCCCAAGTCCATCGGCGAAAAGGGCGCAGAGGTATTCACTTCAGACCCGCTGAAAAATACTGTATTCTCCGCACATCTCTATGAGTATGCAGGGGGAAATGCTCAGCAGGTAAAGGAAAACCTTGACTCGGCGCTGAGCTGCGGAGCTCCCGTGATAGTCGGCGAATTCGGCTATAAGCACACCGACGGCGATGTAGACGAGGCAGCAATAATGAGCTACTGTGCCGAGAAGAACATGGGCTATCTTGCGTGGTCATGGAAGGGTAACAGCGGCGGCGTTGAGTATCTCGACCTCTCAAACGACTGGGACGGCAACAGCCTTACCGAGTGGGGACAGATATTCTTTGGCGAGATAGCAGGAAAGGCTTCCCCCGCCACCAATTACAGCGGCTCACAGCCTGTGGAAAAGCCTGTGTACGGCGACACAAACTGTGACGGAACAGTTGAGCTCGCAGACGCAATACTCATCATGCAGGCGCTTGCAAATCCCGACAAATACGGAACAAGCGGCTCAGACTCCAACCATCTCACCGAGAAGGGACGCACAAACGGCGACTGTGATACAAGCGTAAAGGGACTCACCTCCAACGATGCGCTGGCGATACAGCTTTTCCTTCTCCACAGCATCACCTCACTTCCGACATCACTGTAACAGAACACCACATCTCAATACAGAAATTTTGCCCCGAGCGTGTCAAAGCGCTCAGGGGCATTGTGTTTATTCGGGTAAATCATAATTTAGCGCATACGCGAAAAATTGGAAATGTAGGGGACGGCGTCCTCGACGTCCCACGAAATTTGTATTGTAGGGGGTGGATATCATCCGCCGTTAAGGGACGCCCTCACTTGCAGGGCGTCCCTCTTTCAAAAACAGTCCACCGGACTGTTTTTGAAATTCACCCTTGCGGAGCGCTTTGTTTTATTTCGCCGCCTTAAAAGCTGAAAGCGGCGACCAGAGGCGCTGCCTCTGGACTCTGCCAAAGGAACACAGTCCCTTTGGAATCCCTTACATAGGCTCGGCGTACTTATTGCGCTGTAAGCGATGTACAAATATCATTTTTGATATTATTAAGCGAGTTTACGAGCGACAACGTGGCAAGCGGTCGAGCTGGCTCAGCTCGAAATTATGATTTATGTTAACGGTTTTTAGCACAAAAAAGCTGCACGGACGAGCCGTGCAGCTTTGTTTTACTTAATATAGATTAAGCGTTAGGATTCAGAGTAGATCTGAGGTGGAGGAGGTACTCCTGGATGCGGAGAGCATCGTTAGAAGTAAGTCCCTTAACTGTTAAATCAACATCACCATTCAGCTTGCCCTGCTCAGTAATGTTATACTTGTTGGGGTTAGCAAGATACTGCATGATGAGGATAGCATCAGCCAGCTCAACTACACCGTCACAGTTTGTATCGCCCCATACGGGATCCTTAACAGGAGTTGTAGATGTGGTGGTAGTTGTAGTTGTAGTTGTAGTTGTTGATGTAGTTGTAGAAGTTGTTGTCACAACAGGTCCGGGTGTAACCTCAGGATAGAGGAGTGCCATAGTACCGTATGCCATGATAGCATCACCAGCGTGCCAGAATCTGTGGTACTGGAACTGGTAGTCCTTGATATTAACCTCGCCGTCACCGTTGTTATCAGTGCCTTCGCCGTCGTTGTACTTCTTAGCCTTCTGCCACTCAGGATCCTTCTCGTAGCTCTTACGGATGGATGAGAATGTAGCGCCGGGCTCGAGCTTAGAGCCGTCAGGCATTTCGCCCTTATAGTATGAAGGAATGTAAACCTTCTCATCGAATACTCTCTTGAGGCTGGGATTGCAATCAGTAAATGTGATACCGATCTCGTCACGTCCCTCGTTGTACTGAGCTGTAAGGAGTCTGTTTGCAAGATAGAGGCCCTTTTCAGCAACTGATGTGCCTTCCTCCTGAGCGAACTTAGGATCTACGCCCTTAGCAGCTGCGTAGTAGATAAGTGTATTACAGAGTGAGGATACGCATCCAACGTCTCCCTGACCATAACCGCCGATTTTGCAGTTGAGGTGCTGGTTAGCTGTTTCGCTGTATGTACCGCTCCATGAATCAGGATAGCAAGTCTTATAATCTGTATCGCTTTCGCCCCAGTCAAGAGTAGAAGGAATACAGTATGAGAACTCATTTCCGTCCTTATCAACATAATCAAAGTGAGTGTTCTCCTCGAACCACTTGATCCATCTCTCAAGGAGCTTATCAAGAGCTTCGTCGAGCTTGAGACCGCCATATGTCTGACCTGTTGCATCGCCATCCTTGGATACGATGTAGTACAGCTCAGCAAGACGCTGTGTTGACCATACCTGGTTACCGATCCAGTGGTTGGAACCGGGGTCAGCATATACAGGGTGATGAACGTAAGCCATTCCGTAGAATGTAGGATGACCTGAAGGATACTCCTCGTAACGTCCTCTCCAGCTGTTTGTACAACCACCTGCGAAGGGACCCTGCTGTGACTGGAGCCACTGATACATTTCAATCTGTCTCTTGAGAGACTCCTTATAGTCTGTGCTTGCGTCTGTACCCTTCATACCAGCGTTGATAGAGCTGTCGTAGAGAAGACCGTAAGCAGCAAGAGGATTCTGGTAGAACTGATGTGAATGTGAGCATCCGATCTGCCAAGCCCAGCTGTAGTCCTTGAGAGCTCCGCCCCAAGCTGTATACCAAGCCATGAGATAGTGCTTGGAATCCATACCTGCGGACTTGCTGGAAGAAGTTGTATCAGCTGCGATAGCCTTGTAGTACTTATCGAACATATCGTTACGGCACTGGTCACCCATCTTACCTGCGAGAGCAGAGATAGATGAATCGCCTGCGTTATATCTGTTTGCAAAGTAAACAGCCTGGATAGCACGGTCCTCAGCGTCAGGAGCGTTTGTGAATGAGTACTGAGCAGGAACAGCGTTAAGGCCATTGAAGATAGCCTTGATACCGTTACCGTTGTTCTCATTTTCGCTCTTCATACCCCACTTGAGTTCCTCAAGACAAGGAGCAGGAACAGTCTCGAAACAAGACTCCTGTTCGCCTCTCTGGAAGGTATTGATAAATGTGAACTTGCCTGCACCTTCTGTGCCCTTGCTGAATCCATACCAGTCATCAACGTCAGCCAGCCAGTTCATCAGGTAGTAACCCTTGTCACTGCCGTATGCTGACTTGAAGATGTCGAACATAGGATTGATAGCTTCCTTCTCACCTGTGAAAGGCTTAGCAGGATAGTCGCTGGGCTGATCGTGCTCAGCAGCAGGATCAGACTTGAGTCTGGGCTGTGTCCAGAGTGTCTCATACTTGATATCGCTTCTGTTAGCAGCCTTTGACCAACCGGGGATCATAGCCTCCATTGTGTTCCAAGCCTTAGCGAGATCGCCCTTGGAGCCGTTGATAACGCCCTTAGTAGCGAGAACATCGTGCATAGCAGCCATCCATACGATGTATGACATAGCCTCAGATGTTGTCTCGTGACCGTAGTCAGGAGCCTCAACGATGAATGTTTCTACTGAATGGTAAGGAATACCGAAGCCGCTTCCGTTTGTCTGGCTGCTGAGGTAACCGTTCTGAACACCGTTTGTGATTACATCATCATACAGTGATGAGAACATCTCAGCGTAAGAACCGTTTGACTTTGCTGCCTCAGCTGTAGGAGCTGCTGAAGCGATAGCAGGCATAACTGCTGTTGCGGACATTGCAGCTGCAAGAACGCCAGCTGCGAGAGCCTTATTCTTTTTGCTTATCATTTGTTTTTACCCCTCTCATAATAATATAGTGGTTAAAAAATGGATGATTTGCCTCCTCTATGGAGACGCATACGAAAATACTTCGTACACTGTGTGCATTTTCACGCAGACTGCACACAATTCTCAAACTATTTTCAAGATAATTATATTCCACATTTCAGTTTGTGTCAACAGTTTAGATTGTTTTCACATTTGCGCCAAGATATTTTTGGTGCAATGCACACATTGTCAAAATCTTTTTTGTACATTTTGTCCATCCGAAAAATCCAAGTAAATTCTAATTTATTAACGAAATATTAACCAGTTTCGTTTTAAAACAAAATTCTGAAACATTCATCACGCCCTCAATAATCTTTCACAAAACCCACACACTTTGGCTATAATATTTAGCTTGGCGCAGTTTTTCATTTTCAGTACGTTGTTTCGCCGCACTTTTTTGAATTAACATTCAGTTCATATTTTGTTCATCTTGTGTTAATGTTATTCTGCGATAATAAAGCAGTATGCTATGATGAGATAATAGCACCATGCTTTTAATGTTTATTTTAGATTTTTCGATCGGAAAGGAGCAGCTCATGATTACTATTGAAAATCTTACGAAGTATTACGGCAGCAACCGTGCCGTGAATCATATAAGCTTTACAATAAATGATAATGAGATACTCGGCTTTCTCGGACCCAACGGTGCGGGAAAATCGACAACCATGAACATGATCGCAGGATACCTGCCCATGTCAGACGGCAAGGTGACCATCTGCGGCGCCGACGTCACAAAAAATCCCATGAAGGCAAAGCGCAACATCGGATATCTCCCCGAGATACCCCCTGTTTACCCCGATATGAAGGTGCGCGAATACCTCTCATTCTGTGCGGGACTGAAAAAGGTTCCCGTGACCAAGAGAAAATCCGAGATCGAAAGGGTCATGAAGCTCCTGAAGATCAAGGACGTTGAGGGAAAGCTGATCCGCAACCTGTCCAAGGGCTATAAGCAGCGTGTGGGATTTGCACAGGCTCTCCTCGGAGACCCCAAGTTCCTCATACTTGACGAGCCCACCGTCGGACTCGACCCCAATCAGGTAGCAGAGGTCCGCGCACTCATCAAGAGCCTCAAGAAGGACCACTCCGTAATATTCAGCTCCCACATCCTCAGCGAGGTAAGCGCAGTCTGCGACCGCGTTGTCATTATTAATAAGGGAGACATACGCGCGATAGACACCATCGAGAATCTTGAAAATTCCTTCACCACCACCCTCATCCTCCACATCAAGGTCAAGGGCAGCAAGGCGAAGGCTCAGTCCATCATAGAGATGACCAAGGGCGTAAAGGAGATAACCGCCATAGACGCCGACGGCGAGGATGTATTCTCCTTCACCGTACAGCTCGAGGGCGACTCCGACGCAGTCAGGGACGCTGTTATGGCTGAGTGCCTGAAGAACGGCATCAGCATCATCGAGATATACACCGACAAGCCCAACCTCGAAAACGTATTCATCGAACTCATCAACCGCCCTGTAAAGAAATCGGGACTTCAGGAACTCCTTGATGAGACTCCCGATGAGTCAGAGAGCGCAGAGAGCGATGACGACGAGGACGACGAGACAGAAAAGGAGGAGGAATAATATGTTTCCTATTTATAAGAAGGAGCTGCAATCATTCTTCTACACTCCTTTCGCATACGCAATGGCAATGCTGTTCATGCTGCTGTTCTCGCTGAGCTTCTCAACGGGTATCGCAAAGCTTGACTCCTCAAACACATGGGCATTCTCCTTTACCGAGATGTTCTATTCGGTAATACTCTACTTCATATTCCTGCTGCCCATCCTCACCATGAGGACTTTTGCCGAGGAGCGCAAGAACGGCACTGAGGTGCTGCTCATGACATCCCCTGTCAGCACCGCTAAAATAGTTATCGCAAAGTTCCTTGCAAATATCACCGTATACCTCTTTATGCTTGCGGGAACCATCATATTCCCCATCATCACAGCCATGAAGGGCGAGGTAGTAGTGAGCCAGCTCATATGCGCCTACATCGGCATATTCTGCTGGGGCGCAATGTACATAGCACTGGGTATGCTCATCTCCTCCTTCACAGAGTCGCCGATCATCGCCGCTATCATCGGCGAAGTCATAATGTTCGCGCTCCTCTTCGTTGACGATATCGCCAACACAGCATTTATTTCCCAGTACCCCAAGCTGAGATCAGCTATCTACGCATTCGCTGCCCAGCCAAGATTTGCCTACTTCTCAGAGGGCTTCATCCGCCTCTCCGATCTGGTATTCTTTGCATCGGCAATAATCGTGCTTCTCATATGGACATACATCTCCATTGAGAAAAGACGCTGGAACAGGGGGTAAGCTGAAATGAAACAGAAGAAAAAACTCAACCTTTCAGGCACATTCGCCATCGTTCTGGCACTCCTTGTGCTCCTGATATTCATACCTATAAACCTCATCGTCAGCTACTTCGACAAGGGCTTCGACATGACCCCCTCCAAGAAGTACACTCTCGATGACAAGACGGTAGACCTCATAAACAGCAACTCCGACAAGACCATAGAGATTTACTTTCTCTACAAGCTGGAGGAGCTTACAAGGTCTGACGCCAACGAGCTCCTTCCTCTCTATCACACACTCACACAGCTCAAGGAGTTTGACAACATCAGCTTCAAGAGCTTCGACCCAAACGAGAACGCAGCTCTCACACAGTCCCTTGACCCCAACGGCACACTCTCTCCTCAGGAGGGCGATATCATCGTAAAGTGCAACGGCATCTCCAAGAAGGTCAGCCACAGCAAGATCTTCCAGGAGAACACCAAGGGCGTCCGTGAATACGCAGGCGAGCAGCTCATCGACTCCGCCATCGCTATCTGCGCCAGCGGACAGCTCCCCGGAATATACTTCCTGACAGGCCACGGCGAAGCTCCCATCGAGGATCACTATTCACTGTTCGTGACCAAGATGAAGGAGAACGATTACAGCGTCGATGAGCTTGACCTTGACAAGACAGGCGTTATCCCCGACAATGCCAACATCATCTACCTTGCAGGCCCTCAGCAGGACATCACCGACAAGGAGAAGGACCTCCTTTTTGAGTACATCGAAAACGGCGGAGCACTCTCCTTCCTCATCGACCCCTGCGACACAAAGGGACGCTTCTACAACATAGAGGCTGTAATGGAAAAATTCGGACTCATCCTCGATTATAACATCGTTACCGAGTCAAACTTCGACAATATGCTTCAGGACACTGACTCCAAGCAGAGCGAGTATTACTTCCGCGTGGAGTATCAGGCAGGAAGCCGCTACAATGACGAGTTCACACAGGACCTTACCTCCGATATCATCGATCAGGTAAACGCAGGCAACTTCATTGCAGGCATCGCCAATACCAGAAGCCTTACCGAGATACCCGACTTCGCAGGCGGCGAATACACCGAGATATCCTCACTTATAAAGAATATCTCCTCAAACGGCGAATATACCACCGTCAGCAAGGCAATGGGCGGTGACGATGTAACAGCACAGCAGGCAGACGAGATGCTGACTAATTACGCTCTCGACTTCGGCTACTACTCGTACAACAAGCACACAGGCGCAAAGATGTTCACACTTGGCACATCCGCTGTCATCGACGACAACTACGCCAACGCATATACCACAGGAACACAGATGCTCGCACTGTTCAGCAACACATGGCTCTACGACAGTGATGTTCAGTTCGATGTGGGCAACAAGTTCAATTCCTACGACAGCATGACCTTCAAGAGCGGCGAAGAAGCCACAAGAGTAATGGTAATAGTATACGTCATTCCTCTTGCCATCGCCGTTATCGGAATACTCGTATGGCTTAAAAGGAGACATTCCTGATGAAAAAAGCAATTATCGCCCTTATCGTTCTTATTCTTGCAGCAGGAGGCTCCGTAGGCGCCTTCTTGGCTGTAAAGAACGGCAAGGAAAAAGAAAAACAGCAGGCAAGCAAGGTGCTTGCCGAAAACGAGCTGTTCAGCTTTGATCCCTACTCCCCCACCAAGATAGTTTTCTCAAAGGGAGATGAGGTCTACGAAGTTGTAAAGCAGAACGACAAGTGGACTCTCACCAGCGGAGAATTCGCAATGGATCAGGATTACTGCCAGCTCATATGCACATATTTCTCGGACCTTACCGCCGAGACCAACTACGGAGAGATCACCGATGAAAAGCTGGAGATGTACGGCCTTACCGATCCCGACACCATCGAGGTCACCGAGCCGGGCGGAACCCACATTTTAAAGGTGGGCGACCCCAGCCCCATGGGCGACTACTACTACGTCACCGCAGACGGCAGAGACAAGGTCTACGCCATCAGCTACATGGAGGGAAGCGTTCTCAAGCTTGACAGGCTCCTGCTCAAGAACAAGGAGCTCCTCACCTACTCACTTTATGATATAAAGGAAGTCATAGTCAAAAAGGACGGCAAGACCACCCTCGACCTCTCATTCGATCCCGATACACAGGAATGGTCACTGCCCGATGAGTACTCCTCATTGAAGGTGGATCCTACAATGATAACCACAGTGCTCAATAACCTCGTCAGACTTGAGTCCGAGGAAATGCTCGACGAAAAGCTTGAGGACCTGAGCAAGTACGGCCACGACAAGCCCCACGGAGAGCTTATCGTAAAAGGCATCGACGGCACAGAGAGAAAGCTCTCTATCAGCTTCAACGACGAGAAGCCCGATTACTGTATGGTGCTCTTTGAGGACGGTCAGGTGGAGCTGTACTACAAGGCTGATCTGAGCATAGTGGACAAGACTCCCTATGACTTTATCGTGCAGAACACAATAGCAGCGGACTCGGCATCCACCAAGAAACTGCAGCTCAGCTACAACGGCAATGATGACACCTTTGAAATTGATATGGATAACCAGAAATGCAAAGTAAACGGCAAGGAAGTCGCCATCGATACCATGGACAACTACGTTGCCTTTGATAACTTCTTCAAGGCTGCATCCGTATACAATTTCGCAGGTCTCGATATCGAGGCAAAGCCCCAGCTGAAGGACCCCGTCATGACAGCAAGGTTCACAGATACCGACGGCAATACCGTAAAGATGGATCTGGTAACAAGAGATGACTCAACGCTCTACGTTTTCAAGGACGGCAAGTACATCGGCGCATATGTTAACGATACTATGCTGAAGGGCAGAACATCCCTCAGCGAATTCTATATCAAATTCAAGAAGATAGCAAACTTCTGATAAAAAGCAGCACCCTTATACGCTGCGCTGATATAGAAGCTTTATGCCATAGTATTTCTGATATTCAGTCAGAAGTACTATGGCATTTCTATTGACAGACCTTCAATACTGTGCTATAATTGCTACTAACAAAAATCAGAATTTAGCGCGTATGCGAAAAATTGGAAATGTAGGGGACGCCGCCCTCGGCGTCCCACGAAATGCATTACACGTCCAACGGGACGCCGAGGGCGGCGTCCCCTACACATATAAATTCTGATTTAGCTTAGTAACAATAAGTACTATGCCCCTGAGCTCTTTGAAATGCTCAGGGGCATAACTTCTATATGAGTACCCGCCATAGAGGTGCTGCTTTTTTATATTGATCCGCTCAACGGAAGGAGCTTTTACGGCGGCAGGCGATCTCCGCGTACTTGCGTTTAGTGGCGAGACCGCCGCGGATATGGCGTTCCTGCTTGTTTTTTTCGAGGACTTCCTTGACTCTGCGGAAGAGCTCGGGGTCCTCCCTGCGAAGTCTCTCGCTGACGTCTTTATGAACGGTGCTTTTTGATATCCCGAACTTTCGTGCAGTGCCACGGACCGTTTCGCCCGTTTCGGTAATATACCTGCCCAGCATGACAGCCCTTCCCTCAGGCTGATCCTTCAAATAAATCACCTCTTTCCCATGCATTTACTAATGTATATGCCGCAGGTCAAGGCAGTAAGAACAACATTTTTGCATATGGCAGTATCCCACATTTCAATAAATATCCGCATAAAAAAGAAAATTCCGCAGATAATACTGCGGAAGGAGCTGATAATATGAAAATAACACCGGAGCTTTACAGCGACATGACCAAGCAGGTCTCGCCCAAGTCAAACTACAAGGTGAACCTGACCTGTGCCTTTCTTGTGGGCGGAGCAATATGTGCTCTCGGACAGGTCATAATGGAGTTTATGGAAGCCTTCGGGCTTGACCGCACCGAATCGGGAACATGGACGTCCATAATCCTTGTGGGTCTCAGCGCCCTGTGTACGGGCTTTGGCTGGTATCAAAGGCTGGCAAAGCGTGCAGGCGCAGGCACACTTGTCCCCGTCACGGGCTTTTCCAACGCCATAAGCTCATGCGCCATAGAAGCGCGCTCGGAGGGACTCGTCCTCGGCGTGGGAGCCAAGATATTTACCATAGCAGGTCCCGTTATACTTTATGGCTGTTCAGCCGCGACCCTCTACGGACTGATCTACTATTTAGTGGTTAGTTTTTAGTGCTCAGTAGGGACGCCCATTGGGCGTCCGCATAGTAAATGCCGTACATTTACGCGCCGTAAGCGATGTACGGCTGACTCTCTTATTAATAGTAAGCGAGTTTACGAGCGTCAACGTGATCAGCAGTCGGCACTGCGGCGATACATAGCATACTATCTGCCGCATATTTACGCGCCGTAAGCGATGTACGGCTGACGTTACTATTAACAGTAAGCGAGTTTACGAGCGTCAGCGTGGTCAGCGGTCGAGTAGGCACTGCGGCGATACATAGCATAATATCCGCCGCACATTTATGCGCCGTAAGCGATGTACGGCTGACTCTCTTAATTTATAGTAAGCGAGTTTACGAGCGTCAACGTGGTCAGTGTGCAGCGTCACGCTGCAAAAAAATAAGCAGGGCAAAAGCCCTGCTTGTTAGATAAACAGATGAAAATAAATATGTGTAGAACAAAAGAAAGGAGACAACAAAACGAGTGTTAATAATTAAGAATTATTTAACACTACAGTTATTATACTGTATTTTCCCTTTCCCGTCAAGCAAATCCGCACACTTTTGTAAAATTGCACAACTTTGAGCAGAATTACTCTGGCATTTTTCATAACATTCTCGTAAAAAATACTGACAAGTGTATAATTTTACAAAAGGAGTCTTTAAAAAAGTCTGACAAGACCTCGCAATATAGGCAATCTGCCAAAAATTAGCCTGATAAATTTGTAACAAAGAAGCAAAAAAGGTGTTTACAAAAAATCAGATTTGTGGTATAATAATTCTCAGTAGTTATACATGGTTAACGCCCACCACGTTAAGCATTCCTATAACCCAACTTTTATATTTTTTCAGGAGGTATATTCCTATGGCAATCAAAAGAAAAATGAAAACAATGGACGGTAATAATGCCGCTGCATATGTTTCTTACGCCTTCACGGAAGTTGCCGGTATCTATCCGATCACACCTTCCAGCCCGATGGCAGACTATGTTGATCAGTGGTCAGCTCAGGGTGTCAAGAACATTTTCGGCACTACCGTTAAGGTTGAGGAGATGCAGTCAGAAGCCGGTGCAGCAGGTACTGTTCACGGTTCTCTGAACGCAGGTGCTCTCACCACAACCTATACTGCTTCTCAGGGTCTTCTCCTTATGATCCCGAATATGTACAAGATCGCCGGCGAGCTGCTTCCCTGCGTGTTCCACGTTTCTGCACGCTGCGTAGCTTCTCACGCACTTAACATCTTCGGCGACCACTCTGACGTTTATGCTTGCCGTCAGACAGGTTTTGCAATGCTCGCTGAGACAAATCCTCAGGAAGTTATGGACCTTGCTGCTGTTGCTCATCTGGCTTCCATCAAGAGCCGCGTTCCTTTCATCAACTTCTTCGATGGTTTCCGTACATCACACGAGATCCAGAAGATCGCGATCTGGGATTACGAGGACCTCAAGGAAATGTGCGATATGGACGCTGTAAAGGCATTCCGTGACCGTGCTCTCAATCCTGAGAATCCTACAATGCGCGGTTCTCACGAGAACGGAGATATCTTCTTCCAGCACCGTGAGGCTTGCAACTCCTACTACAACGCTGTTCCCGGAATCGTTGAGGAGTACATGGACAAGGTAAATGCAAAGCTTGGCACTGACTATAAGCTCTTCAACTACTACGGAGCTCCCGATGCAGAGCGCGTTATCGTTGCTATGGGTTCTATCTGCGATGTTGCTGAGGAAGTTATCGACTACCTGAACAAGAAGGGTGAGAAGGTCGGTATCGTTAAGGTTCGCCTGTTCCGTCCTTTCTCTGCTGAGAAGCTGGTTGAGGCTATTCCTGCAACAGCAAAGACAATCGCTGTACTCGACAGAACCAAGGAGCCCGGCTCTCTCGGTGAGCCTCTCTACCTCGATGTAGTTGCTGCTCTTAATACTACAGGCAGAACAGGTATCAAGGTCATCGGCGGCCGTTACGGTCTCGGTTCCAAGGATACTCCTCCTGCATCTGTATTTGCTGTATATGCAGAGCTCGCTAAGGCTGATCCCAAGCCTCAGTTCACACTCGGTATCGTGGATGATGTTACAAACCTCTCACTGGCTGAGGAAGATGCTCCCAACACAGCAGCAGAAGGCACGATCGAGTGCAAGTTCTGGGGCCTCGGCGGCGACGGTACAGTTGGTGCTAACAAGGACTCCATCAAGATCATCGGCGACCACACTGACAAGTACGTTCAGGCTTACTTCCAGTATGACTCAAAGAAGACAGGCGGTATCACTATCTCACATCTGCGTTTCGGTGATAAGCCCATCAAGAGCCCTTACTACATAAACAAGGCTGACTTCGTTGCCTGTCACAATCCTTCATACATCCTCAAGGGCTACAAGATGGTAAACGATGTAAAGCCCGGCGGTGTATTCCTTATCAACTGCCAGTGGAAGCCCGAGGAGCTCGATCAGCACCTCTCAGCTGATACAAAGCAGTACATCGCAAAGAACAACATCCAGCTCTATCTGGTTAACGCTATAGACCTTGCACAGGAGATCGGTCTTGGCAAGCGTACAAACACAATTCTCCAGTCTGCATTCTTCTCACTTTCAAAGGTTCTTCCCGAGGCTGAGGCTATCAGCTACATGAAGGAAAAGGCTCAGAAGTTCATGAAGAAGGGTATCGAGATCGTTCAGATGAACGAGAAGGCTATCGACGCAGGCGCAAACGCTTATGTCAAGGTAGACGTTCCTGCTGAGTGGGCAAATGCTGTTGATAATTCAGCACCTGCTAAGCTCGAGGGCCCGGAGAAGCTCGTCAAGATGGTTGAAGGCATCATGAACCCTGTTGGCAAGATGCTCGGTGATACTCTCCCTGTATCTGCATTCTCAGATCACGTTGACGGTACATTCGAGCAGGGTGCTTCCGCATACGAAAAGCGCGGAGTTGCTGTTATGGTTCCCGAGTGGAATCAGGACACCTGTGCAAAGTGTAACAAGTGTTCATTTGTCTGCCCTCACGCAACTATCCGTCCCTTCGCTCTGACAGAGGCTGAGGTCGCAGCTGCTCCCGAGAACATCAAGATCGCTCCCAAGCCTATCGTAAAGAGCGATTACAAGTACACTCTCGCTGTTTCCGCTATGGACTGCATGGGCTGCGGCGTATGTATCGGTGTCTGCCCCACAAAGTCACTCAAGATGGTTCCCAGAGAGTCACAGGAGCCTCAGCAGGCAGTATTCGATTACTGTGTTGCTAAGGTAACAGAGAAGGCAGATGTAGCAACTGATGCAAATGTTATCTCCAGCCAGTACAAGAAGCCTCTCCTTGAATTCTCCGGTTCATGCGCAGGCTGTGCTGAGACTTCATATGCAAGACTCATCACTCAGCTCTTCGGTTCAAGAATGTACATCTCCAACGCAACAGGATGTTCTTCTATCTGGGGCGGTCCTGCTGCTACATCACCTTACACTGTTGATGCAAACGGCCACGGTCCTGCATGGGCTAACTCACTGTTCGAGGACAATGCTGAGCACGGTCTCGGTATGTATCTCGGTCAGAAGGCTATCCGTGAGAGACTCATTGAGGAAGTAAAGGAAGTTGCTGCAAACGACAAGGCATCCGCAGAGCTCAAGGCAGCTGCTGATGAATACCTCGCAACAGTTAACGACGGTGCTAAGAATACAGCTGCAACAGCTGCACTCGTTGCTGAGCTCGAGAAGTGCTCTGACAAGTGCGATACTTGTGCAGATATCCTTGAGAACAAGAACTACCTCTCCAAGAAGTCCGTATGGATCTTCGGCGGCGACGGCTGGGCTTATGATATCGGATTCGGCGGTCTTGACCACGTTCTCGCAACAGGCGAAGATGTAAACATCATGGTATTCGATACCGAGGTTTACTCCAACACAGGCGGACAGGCTTCCAAGTCCTCCAACATCGGTCAGGTTGCACAGTTCGCAGCAGCTGGTAAGGCAATCGCTAAGAAGCGCCTTGCTGATATCGCTATGAGCTACGGCTACATCTATGTTGCACAGATCGCTATGGGTGCTGACATGAACCAGACACTCAAGGCAATCAAGGAAGCTGAGGCTTATCCGGGTCCCTCACTCATCATCGGCTATGCACCTTGTGAGATGCACTCTATCAAGGGCGGTATGACTAACTGTCAGGCTGAGATGGAGAAGGCTGTTAAGTGCGGCTACTGGAACAACTTCCGTTATGATCCTCGTCTTGCTGCTGAGGGCAAGAATCCCTTCCAGCTCGACTCCAAGGCTCCCACAGAGTCTTATCAGGACTTCATCATGAACGAGGCTCGTTACAGCGCACTCACACGTTCATTCCCCGAGCGTGCTAAGGAGCTGTTCGCGAAGGCAGAGAAGACAGCAGCTAATCGTTACGAGTACCTCACAAAGCTCGCTGAGAAGTAAGCAGCGTGAGCTGAACACGTTGACGCCCGCAGGCTCGCTCACTCTCTGCAAAACGGATAGTCTGCCATCGCTTACGGCAGTTTAACGTGAATTATGCACATACGAATATAAAAGTACTCCCCGATACGGACAAGTATCGGGGAGTTTTTGTATTGTAGGGGACGGCGTCCTCGACGTCCCTTGTATTATTGTTATTTACATCTTCTTATTGTAGTATGCAAGGGCTCCAAGGTAGACCAGAAGGTACACGCCCATAGCAGCACCGAGAGTCCAATATACCGTATTGTTGATGTATGAAGCGGCAATAGCGGCTATACAAAGCAGGAAAAGAGTAAGCAGCGAGGTGAAGTTTCCCGCCTTCTGCTGTACAGCTATGGTCCTTTCGTCGGTATTGCGTACATACCATTGCTTCAGCGCAGCATCGTCCTTCACAGCTTTTTTCATACGCATAATATTCATTATCAGAACGGTAATACCGCCCACAAAAAAGCCCATGTTGGTCTCGCCCCTGAGAACGCCCCTATGCACCAGCACCTGAAGAACTATCAGCGCTATCAGTAGTGAAGCCGCCAGTATCCGGCATAATATGATCTTTGTCCTGAGTTTTTTTCTGAATTCTTCCATGATAACTCTCCTCTTGCTCACATTTTACTGTTATAATAACTGCTTACCGCGATATACACCATAAAGATGAACGCCAGACATACCGAAAGCGTACAGCTGACGGTCTCGCTCAAAAAGTTAGCGATGATAGTGGCAGCGGAAATACCGAGAAGTATAACACGAAAGGTAGTTGTGGAAGCCTCTTTGGTTATCTGAGCACTTCTCTCGTCGGTATGCTTTATATACATCTCTTTCAGCTTTGCTTCATTGCTGAGCGCCATTTTCGATGTTACTACATTGCCAATAGCGATGGCAAGCACTGCACCTAATATTCCGCTTGTTGCGTTAAATCCGTCATTCGCCCTGCCGAAAGCCGTAAGCAGGATAATTCCTGCCACCATGACAGCAGCAAGAAGAATGAAAAAATATATCCTTTTCTTTATTGTAAGTCTGAAATTCTCCATAATGATCCTCCTTATAAGTTCTCCTCGCCCTCGAAAATAAACAGCTCCTCTATGGTGACTCCGAAGAACTGAGCCGCCTTGTGAGCAAGTGTGAGTGAGGCGTTGTATTTACCGTTTTCCAGTGATATTATAGTCTGCCGCGTGACGCTGAGCGCGTCAGCAAGCTCCTGCTGAGTGACCTTTCGCGCCTTTCTCAGCTCCTGAATCTTATTCTTCAACTGATCACCCTCCTTACGAAGTAAAGTCTGCTTTACATCTCCTGTGATCATAGTATAGCACGCTTTACATTTTTTGTCAAGCCAGCTTTACATATTTTTATATTTTAACATAAAAGCCTACCCTCACTTGCATAACAAGAAGTTTATACTTGATAACATCTCATTGAATTATGTGCCGCCATACCTTCTGCTCATTTGTACATACGTCTGCATTTTCAGCAGACCGCACTCAAAAAACGCAGGATTTTACTATTTTTCATTGACAAATAGTAATAATAATGCTATAATCAACATAGAGTTTGCGCAACCTCTGAAAATACTTTACAAAGGATATGAATTAAAATGAAAAAGACTTTTACCAAGATCGCAGCAGCTCTTTCAGCAGCAGTACTCGGCGCACTTCCCATGGCTAACGCTTTCACAGCAAGTGCAGCAACTCCCGCAAACGAAGTAAAGACATACAGAACATACTGGTACTACAGCGGCGGTGCTCCGCAGACAAAAAGAGTTGACGTAGAGTTTTACACCAGAAATCCCCTAAAGGTTCAGGGCGGTGCAAGAACAAACAATTGCCTTAACGGCTGGATGGACTATGAGACAGGAAGCGGTACACAGTACGGTGTGCTCCATTACAAGCGCTGGAAGACAAGCGACATCACTACAGGCGTAGGCACTATGTTCAAGACAGTCAGCGAGATCAAGTCAAGCAGCCGTACACATGATGATCTTTTCAGCAATTGCACTATCACTGCATATGACGCTAACGACAATGTTATCCCCTACACAGAGTATTCATTCTCTCCCTCAACATATCTCGTTGGCGATATCAACGGTGACGGAGAAGTAGGTCTCTACGACTGGGTAATGCTCAAGGCAATCGTTGACCACAGCTATGTACCTACAACAGGTATCACTATCCGTGCATCTGATATCGACGGTGACGGCGATCAGGATGCAACAGACGTACAGTTCCTCGAGGGCTATCTCCAGGGCTGGTATACTCTCACACAGATCCATGCATAATTCATATACAAAAAAAGCACCCGCGACTGCGGTGCTTATATAGCAGTTTATGCGTATTATCGGGGGAAAACTTTTCTGAGGAAAGGTTTTCCCCCGAACCTGAAGCATATTCTTAGGGAAGTATATTATTTATTATGTCTCCGAGGGAGTGTTCCCTCGGAGATTTGCTTTATCTGGCGTTAAATCTTAAATGTCTCGATCATAATACCGTCGAGTTTGATTTCCTTGTCTGCTAAGAATGAGAAGTGAACAGTTATATCGTTCATACAGCTCCTTGAACGCTTTTCCGTCTTTTCATGGACTTCAATTCGCCTTATGAACGCTCTGAGAAGCTGTGGAGTAACTTCCGACACGTCAATGTATTTCTTTGCGTTGTCAATGAATTCTCTGACACACTTCTCCCTTACCGCCAAATAGCTTGTATGTGAGTCGAGTTCATGAAGCTTTGTCTTCAGTTCAGACTGCTTCTTTTCGTAGCCAGCCGCAAGACTGTCATAACGCTCCGGAGTCACTCTGCCTGTAACTCTGTCCATGTAGAGCATACTGATAGCGCTTTCAAGGGCGTTTATCTTTGCTTCATACTCATTACGCAGGGCTTCGCCGTTTTTAGTTCGGGACACGGCTTCGTTCTCGCCGTTGCTCATAGCCATCTCGTAGAACTCATCTGAGTGCTCCCTCGCATACTTTGTAACTCGCTGTATTGCTTCCAGTACGATCGCATCTACCACTTCTTCCCTGATATAATGAGCGGTACAGTTGCTCTTTCGCTTTTCGTATCGACCGCACATAAAGTTGTTATATGTCTTTTTGTTTCGGTGAAGATAGAGCCTTGAACCGCACTCCGCACAGTAGAGATACCCTGCATATTTGTCCATTTCTCCGTTGCCGTTAGCACGTTTTCTGCCGACAAAGTGTTTTTGAACAAGCTCGAACAATCCTCTGTCGATAATTGGCTCATGGGTATTTTCAAATATGAGAACCTTTTCCGGATCATTTTTGATACGCTTTTTGAGCTTATTGGACTTGGTATAGGTCTTGAAATTGACTGTATCACCGCAGTACATCTGATTCAGAAGCATACTGCGAACGGATGCAATCGACCAAGCGTAAGGCTTGTCCAATTTTGGATTTCCCGAACGACTGCCAGTCTTATTAAAGGCGTATACGCTCGGAGACAGCACTTCTTCCTCTTCAAGAGTATTGCATATTTTCTTCATACCGATACCGCTGGCGTACATCTCAAAGATTCGTTTGACAACAGGTGCAGTCACAGGATCGGGAATAATTCGCTTTTGATCGTTCGGATCTTTCATATACCCATAAGGCAATGAAGCTCCGACACGCTCACCACGTTCTCCCTTAGCTTTCTGTATCGTTCTGATTTTTCTGCTCGTATCCTGTGCAAAGAAATCGTTGAAGTAATTCTTGATGCCCGACATATCATTCAAGCCGTTTATGCTGTCAACACCGTCTGAGATAGCTATGAACCGAACGTCGTATGATGGGAATAGTATTTCCATAAGCCTTCCTGTTTCAAGGTGGTCTCTGCCGAGACGGCTCTGATCTTTGACGATTACTGTGCTAATTAGACCTTTTTCAATATCGGTCAGCATTTTCACATAAGCTGGTCTATTCTTATTAACTCCGCTGTATCCGTCATCTATGTAGTATTGACAATTCTTGAAGCCATTTTTGTCGGCATACTCTTTCAGCAAGAGCCTTTGATTCTCTATTGACAGCGACTCTCCTGCACGCAAATCCTCCTGACTAAGGCGGCAGTACAGCGCTGTTATCTGATTCGTGTTTGATTCTTTCATATTGTCCTCCTTTTCCGAAGCTGTTGCTTCTGGAATCAAACCGAATAGGAGCTACCAACAGTATACTCCTATCCGACTCGAAAGTCCAGAACTTTTTCAGCTTACTTTTTCGCCATTTATCAAGTGTTTCAGCTTATCGTAAGCTGTCTCAGTCTCATCTTTGGGAAGAGGAAATGTAAAGGTCACATTATAAATCTTCCCGTTAATTTCAATTTTGTTATCAGAATAATATCTGACTTCTTCTTTTTCAGCCATTCGTTCATACTCCTTCCATTGATCCCGTTCATGTTTCTGATGTGATTTTCGTTGTTCATTTTCATCATTCCTTTCACTTTTATTGACTTGTAATGTTAGGGGGTTCGGGGTTCGCCCCGACAAGCAATGCGGCAGGCGGAATGCCGTCTGCGATGCTTGCCTTCCAAAAATGGAAGACTTTTTGTCACTCGGTACTGCTTCTGTCATTTGCAAATAATAACGCCACCGTTCGCTGCTGATGCAGCCGCCCACACTCGCTCCATGTTGCGCGACAACCGCTTCCACCGCCGCATTTGGGATAACTACCCGATTTCAGTGTAGGCGGCAAAAACGGGCATTTTTGTGCGTGACGGTAACTTTGCCGTGACAGTAACTCTACCGACACGGAAGTCTACCGACACGCCCTGCAGATGAAGCTATATAGACGTTTGCAAGCTGTCTGCAAAGTCGGGCGTGACGGTAACATTTCTACCGTCACTACTGTCACGCTGCTATTTGCTGAGAGAAAAAGTGGGAGCAGTATTCTTTTTCCATTTGGCATAAAAAATACCGCAGTCAGATTTACCGACTGCGGCGTTCGCCTTCTAATATGTATTATGGGAACTTTTTTTCATTTGCATAAAATGTGGAGACATTTATTTTTCGTTTGTGGAGACATTTTTTAGCAACTATTCAAATTTATAAATCGTAAAATTAAACAACAAACAGCTTGATTTGTTGTGCATATGTACATTTTTGTGCTGATATAATAAAAACGCTTGTTTAAAAATGCGAGATATGGTATAATTATGATATATTATAAATATGAGGTGATCATTATGCCAATTTCTGTTGAAAACTTGAACGCCCAAACCGTTACGCCGTCAAACGGAACAAATCCACGTACACTTTATGAGCATCAAGTAGATGCGCTTAAAGCAATGAATGCGATAAATAAGAAGCAAGAGTTCCGTACACTTCTTGTATTACCAACTGGTGGTGGTAAAACATTGACGGCTGTCTATTGGCTTTTGCAGAACGCAGTGGATAAGGGCAAGAAAATACTTTGGATAGCACACCGTCACCTCCTTCTCGAACAGGCGGCTGATACATTTATCAACAATGCTTATACCAACATTATGATAAACCATACATCTTTCCGTTATCGTATCATATCAGGAATGCATGATAAGCCTATTCATATCAAAACTGATGACAACATACTTATAGTCAGCAAAGATAGCATAAACCGCAGTCTTGAAAGACTTGATAAATGGCTTAAGAATGAAGATGTATTCCTTGTTATTGATGAAGCTCATCATGCTGTTGCTAAGACATATCGTAAGACCATACAGTATGTCGAGAAATACGCAAAATCTATGAAGCTGCTGGGACTTACAGCAACGCCATTCCGTACATCAGAAAAGGAAAGAGGTGCTCTTTACCAAATATTTACTGATGACATAGTTTATAAGATTGATTTAAAGACTCTTATTGACAGGCACATCCTCGCATATCCCAAATTCATTGAGGGGTGTGAAACTGGTATTGAATTAGGCGATAGAATTGGACTGAAAAATATACAGGAAATCGAAAACTTTGATGCGCTGCCAAAAAATATTCAGGATTTCT
The DNA here is from genome assembly GCF_900116855.1 of Ruminococcus flavefaciens. Classification (GTDB taxonomy): domain Bacteria; phylum Bacillota; class Clostridia; order Oscillospirales; family Ruminococcaceae; genus Ruminococcus; species Ruminococcus flavefaciens_R. The sequence goes on along the minus strand of NZ_UETD01000007.1, from coordinate 84,637 downwards.
TGCAAGATAATACTAAGCGCAATGCTTTTATTGTAAATCACTATGTTAAGAATAAGGATAAATATGGTAAAACCATCGTATTTGCAATAAACAAGACAAATGCAATTGCACTAAATAAAATATTTCATGAAAGAGGAATACGTTCAGACTATATTGTTTCTGATGTGCGTAATGCTGATCTTGGAATTACAATATCAAGCAAAGAAAACGAGGAAAAAATCAAACTCTATCGAGATGGAAAACTTGATGTGCTAATCAATGTTAATATCCTCACCGAAGGAACTGACCTTCCACAAACACATACCGTATTCCTTACTCGACCGACTATATCAAGAGTTTTTATGACACAAATGGTTGGCAGAGCGTTGCGCGGTGAAAAGGCTGGTGGTACAACCGATGCATATATCGTTCCTTTCATTGATGACTGGAATGGAAAAATCGCGTGGGTAAATCCGCAGTCATTACTTAAAGACGAATTTGAACCACAGGATACCCCTGCAAAGAAACAGCAGTATGAGCTGCGTGTGATTTCAATTTCCAAAATCGAAGAATTCGCGGCAATGCTTAATGAAGGTATTGATACATCTGCACTTGAACAGATCGAGATGATAGAACGTATTCCTGTTGGATACTATATGTTCAGTACACTTGAATGGAATCATCAGATACTTGTTTATAACAGCACTCAGTCATCATATCAGTCATTAATAGCTGACCTTTCACAGATAATGGAATTGTATGGGATTGAAGAGGAAACCATAGCAGATGATGTGTTACCAGAAATGACAGATTATTGTATGGAACAGTATTTTGATGAAGACTTGGTACCTGCTTGTCAGCGCAGCGACGTTGAACACTTGCTTCTATTCTATGCACAGAAAGCGGTTGATCCTTTATTTGTTCCTCTTGACAATATTGTGCGGAAAAAGCTGGATGTCTCTGAAATTGCCAAGAAATTTGAAGAAGAGGCTATGACAGGTCGTGAACGCAAGGCATATCTTGATAGCTTATGGGATGCCGAGGACAGCGTATATAAGATCTATTATTCCAGTCCATATATTTTTAAACGCATGATAGATATTGAAATGGACAAACTCGAGGGATATATGGAAACTGACTATGCTGCACCACAAACAAAGGCTGAACTTCGCGAACTGGAAGGCCTTCCATTAGAGGAAATCATCAATAGGTATCCTAATGTAGGCATACCGCTGAAAATGAGAGTATTTGATAAGGCTCGCAAAGCTGACGGTAATTATGTGTGTGCAAGCTGTAAAAAAGTATTTAGCAACAGAAAGGACTTGCAAGTTGACCATATCAAGCCAATGGCTAAAGGCGGAAGAACTGTTGAATCCAATCTTCAGATATTATGCCGTTTCTGTAATCAGCGGAAGGGTGATAAATAGTGGTTTATACCAAATATAAGTTTACACCTTGGGATATTGCAAGATATCTTATAATTCTTAATTCTTCTCGTTCTCGTGAAAACGAAATAATATCAGACTTTTTTCAAAATTACAATAACGAAATAGTATGGGATTATCGCAAAGACTTTAATAAGTTCCGGAACGAAGTATATAATTCAATGATAATACTAAGTGCACGACCATATGAGCAGGCTGAAATACAAAAGACGCTGAAAGACTTAAAAATTAAAACTAACGATTATAAACTCGATAAGTATGGTACATATTTCAAACTGAAAAAACTCAAAATCCTTTATTCAGAAAAATCATATTGTAGCATTAATCTTGAAATAATGATAAATGAATTAGGATATAAAAGACGTAATTCTATATTAATTGAAAATATACTTCGTGCAGTTAATGCCTTGCATTTACAATTCTATCTTAAACAATACACTCCATGTGATATAGCTCGAATCAAGTTGAATCAAACAGTAATAATCCGCGTTAGTGATATTTATTAATGTTAGAAAGCCGCCACTTAATACAAGTGGCGGCTTTCGTCCTATTCGGTTTGTTTTCCTTTACTACGATAAGAATATGCTACACCCCTTTTCCAAAGACTTTATAACTGAATTCAGCCCCGACAGGGCGCTCACGGTAATACTCTACCGTTTTTCACATCTTGTGAGGAGCTCCCTGTCGGGGCTGAATTTAATGCTGAAAGTTTTAGGAAAGGAGTTTGAGGAAGAACCCTTTTTCAAAAGGGTTCTTCCTCAATATCACCCGTAAAATTACCATATAAGCATCACAGTTACGGGGACAATTTTTTGTATTTTGCAGACATTGCAACATAGAGCACCTGCCAGAACAGCATAAAGGGAAAAATGGGGATAAGTATACAGCCAAGAAGTATGCCGTATAAAACTAAAGTGCCCCAGAGAACGCTCCAGTCGAAGCCGCTGCCGCCGACTGCGCCTGCGATACCTACTATGAGCAGCACCGCTAAGGGCAAAAAGCTGAGCCAGAAGCTCACCTTATACAGTGCAGATATGGGAGCCTTTCCTGCCTCACGGCGCTTTCTGAGTCTCCACGACACCAGCACGCCGATAACACCGAATACTCCGCCGAACATGAGGTAATATGGCAGAGCTTCCTCAAGGTTATCAAGGTATCCGAGCCCTTTCCCGAGCATCAATAATGAAAGTGATAAAACTGTACAGCCGCCGAATACAGCTATAAGTATCTTTTCATATTTTTTCATAAGCTCAGCTCCTTTCAGCCTTCAGCCGTTTCCATGCTTTTATCCTTCTGACGATGTAGAACACCTGCCAGAACACGCAGAACGGGAACACGGGGATAACAACGAACACAAGCCCCATAATCATAAACGCGCCCTCAAAGGCTTCCCATCCGTAGCACACCGACCACAGGAATGTAAAGCCTGCCTTCATGCAGTAAACGGAGTAAGCAAGCAGCAGTAGAAATGGGATAAACGAGCAGAAGAAGGACACCGTGTAGCCCATTGATATCTCTTTTTTTCCGCTGTTTCTGCGTCTGCGGAGGAGTACCGATATGAGCACGCCTATCTGTGCAAGAACACATATTACGACCAGCGCTCCCCATATTGACATATAGCCCATTCCGAAGTAATCGGGCAGCGGCACACGGAAGCGGTCCATGACAGCGTCCGCAATACACTTTACGATATAAGCAGCGATACCGCCTGCCGCAGTGTAAAGAACTATCTTTTCAGCTTTTTTCATAACATCGCTCCCCTTTCCGAGGTGCCGCCTGCACCTCCTCTGTTATACCCATGATACCACAGGAAGGGGAGATTTTGAAGATGTCACCCGTCACTTCCGCAGTGACATCTGTCACTAAAAAAGCGCCTGTACCGTGAAAGCTCACAAATACAGGCGCATTTCTTTGTGCAAAACACAGAACTTCCGAAAAACTTTTCGGTTATGCAACGTTTTTCCGTTGGTTTCAGTGTTATTCCGCACTACTTATGAGAGCACTTCCTCGCCGACAGGTGACTTAGCAACTCTCAACTCATTACTGCTTTATTCCCCAGATATTGGCTGCGTAGTCCGCGATAGTGCGGTCGGAGCTGAACTTGCCCGAATTGCACATATTCAGCCACTGCTTACGGGCGAAGGCAAGTCTGTCAGCGCTGAAGTCGTTTATGCAGCGGAGCTTGGTCTCAACGTAGTCCCTCATATCGCCAAGGAGGTAATAATGGTCGGGAGCGTGCCAGCTTGCGCCGTCAAGGAGAGCGGTGTAAAGCTCGCGGAAGTCGCCGCTGCCGCCGTCGGAAACGGTACCGTCGATAAGTGATGACACGACTTTTTTCACCATGGGGTCATTGGCGAATATGCTTCTGCTGTCGTACTCGGGAACTATCCTTTCAAGGTCCTCAACGCGGGCGCCGAAGATGTAGTTGTTCTCCTCCCCTGCTTCCCGTACTATCTCGATGTTGGCACCGTCGAAGGTACCGAGGGTCACAGCGCCGTTGAGCATGAGCTTCATATTGCCTGTGCCGCTGGCTTCCGTGCCCGCGGTGGATATCTGCTCGGAGACGTCAGCCGCTGCCACCAGCTTTTCGGCGTAGGAAACATTGTAGTTCTGAACAAAGACCACCTTTATGAGGTCACGGGTGTCTGGGTCTGAGGAGACTATCCTGCCCACCTCGTTGATGAACTTGATTATTGCCTTTGCGCGGCGGTATCCCGGAGCAGACTTGGCTCCGAAGATGAAAGTCGTAGGAGTGAAGCCCTGAATGCTGCCGTCCTTTATGCCGTAGTATATCCACAGGATAGAGAAGGCATTGAGGAGCTGTCTCTTGTACTCGTGAAGGCGCTTTATCTGGATATCGAAAACAGAATTTGCGTCTGTGTCTATGCCGTCATGAGCCTTGATGAAGTCTGCAAGCTGCTGCTTCTTGCCCTGCTTGATGTCGATGAAGCGGCGGAGCACATTTTCATCTTCGGCAAACTTAGCAAGCTCGCGGAGCCTGTCAAGGTCATTTATCCAGTTATCGTCACCCAGCAGCTCGGTTATAAGGGCGGAAAGCTCCCTGTTGCAGAGGGCTATCCAGCGGCGCTGAGTGATACCGTTTGTCTCATTGCGGAACTTCTCGGGCGCAAGGCTGAACCAGTCTGCAAGAACGGAGTCCTTGAGTATCTGGGTGTGTATCTCTGCAACGCCGTTGATGTGGCTGGAAGCATAACACGCCATATCCGCCATGTGGATAAGACCGCCCTTGATTATCTTTATGCGGTCGGTCTTGTCCCTCTGTACGCCTCCTGCGTACATATCCGCGATAAGAGCTTCATTTATCTGAATGATTATGCTGTATATCCTCGGGAGAAGCTCCTCCACCAGATCGGTGCGCCACTTTTCGAGGGCTTCCTGCATAACTGTGTGGTTTGTGTAGTTGAATATCTTTTTCGCCATATCAAGGGCTTTCTCAAAGGTGAAGCCCTCATTGTCCACCAGCTGTCTTATGAGCTCGGGTATAGAGATAACGGGGTGGGTGTCATTGAGCTGAACGGAGATATAGTCCGCTAAGTTTTCGAGAGTTCCGAAGCGAGCCTTGTGCTTTCTGATAATGTCCGTGAGAGATGCACTGCTGAAGAAGTACTGCTGCTTCAGACGGAGCTTCTTGCCCTCGTCGGTATCGTCATTGGGATAGAGCACACGAGAGATATCCTCGGCATATATCTTCTCCCTTGACGCCTCAAGGTAGTCCTGCTTGTTGAACAGGTCGAAGTCGAACTCCTTCACGGGCTCAGCCTGCCACAGTCTGAGAGTTCCCACATTCTCGGTGCGGAAGCCGAAAATGGGCATATCATAGGGCACAGCCTTAACGGTCTGACCGCTGTACTCAATGAGGACGGTGTCCTCGTCACAGCGCACCGACCACGGATCACCATAGCGTGTCCAGTCGTCGATGTCCTCCTTCTGGAAGCCGTCCTCGATGGACTGCTTGAACAGACCGTACTTGTAGCGTATACCGTAGCCGTCAAGGGGCAGAGCCAGAGTTGCGGCACTGTCAAGAAAGCAGGCTGCAAGACGTCCCAGACCGCCGTTTCCGAGAGCGGCGTCCTCTATCTCCTCAAGGACTGCAAGGTCTATACCCAGCTCCCTGAAAGCCTCGTCCACCTCGTCATAGATACCCAGCACCAGCAGATTATTATAAACAGCCCTGCCCACAAGAAACTCCATAGACAGATAAGCAGCGCGGCGCTTTGCAAGATGCTGCTGACGGGCGTTATTCCAGCGGTCAGCAAACATCTCCATAACGGTCTTACCCAGTGCGTCGTGAAGCTGCTGCGGCGACGCAGACTTTATATCCTTGGGAAGCTTCCCCGTAAATTTCTCAATAAAAGCATTTCTATCCATTTTTAATATCTCCTTTTCGGAACAGTGCAGAGCAGCTGTCCTGAATAATACTCAGCGGTTGAAAAGCCTGTTAAGGCGTCTTATCTTCTTAGCCAGATCGGGTGTGAAGTCCGACTTCTGTGTGCGGAACTGCCAGTTGCCGCCCAGAGTCGAGGGGGTATTCATCCTGCCCTCCTTGGGACTGTCAAGGAAGTCCTGTATCTGAGCCGCAGCCACCTGCGCCACGCTTCCCCATGCCGCACGGATGACCGCCCCGGGGATGTCCTTTTTCTTCTTGACGTTCAGATACTTCATGGCGAACTTCAGCGACTTCTTGTCCAGAGTGTCCACCCAGCCGATGAGGGTCTCGTTGTCGTGAGTGCCCGTATATGCAAAATAATTGGTGCTGCTGTAATTATGGGGCAGGTACTCGTTCTCACCGTCGGAGAACGCGAACTGGAGCACCTTCATGCCGGGATAGCCGCACTTGTCCAGCATTGCCCTTACCTCGGGAGTGATGAAGCCAAGGTCCTCGGCGATGATGTTGAGCCTGCCCAGCTTCTCCTCAGCCAGCTTGAATAGCTCATAGTCGGGCCCCTTTTTCCACTCGCCCACGGTAGCGTCCTCGTTGCCATAGGGAATGGCGTAATAGCTCTCGAAGCCGCGGAAGTGGTCTATGCGGACGATATCGTATAGCTTTGCAGCTGCACCGATACGGTCTATCCACCACTCATAGCCCGTCTTTTTGTGATAGTCCCAGTTATAGAGGGGATTGCCCCAGAGCTGTCCCAGAGGTGAAAATCCGTCGGGCGGACAGCCTGCCACAGCGGTGGGACGGCGCTTTCTGTCGAACTGGAAAAGCTTCGGCGAAGCCCATGCCTCAACGCTGTCCAAAGCACAGTAAATAGGGATATCGCCTATTATCTCGATTCCGTTGTCGTTGGCGTACTTTTTCAGCTCTCTCCACTGTCTGCTGAACTCGAACTGTATGAACTTATTGAAGCCGATGTCCTTTTTCAGCTCCTTTTTCGCAGCTGCCACAGCCTTGGGACGGTGCATTGAGATATCCTCGTCCCACTCATACCACGGCTTGCCATCGTAGCGGAATTTCAGCGCCATGAACAGAGCATAGTCCTCCAGCCATTTCTTGTTCTCCTCGCAGAATTTCCTGTACTCGGGAAACTTTGACGGCTTGAAGCGGTCATAAGCCATTCTCAGCACATCGAAGCAGTGGTCGTACTGAAGGCTGTAATCCACCTTGTTCCTCTCGCTCTCCCAGTCATAGGAAGCGAACTCATGGTGTTCAAGGAGACCGTCCCCCTCCAGCACCTCAAAGTCGATGAAGTAGGGGTTGCCTGCCTTCACCGAGAAGGACTGATAGGGCGAATCGCCGTAGCTTGTGGGCGAAAGGGGCAGTATCTGCCAGCATTTCACCTCTGCGGCTTTGAGGAAGTCCACGAACTCAAATGCGGCTCTTCCCATTTTGCCAATGCCGTACTCCGACGGCAGGCTGGATATATGCATAAGTATGCAGCTTTTACGCATATGCTTCAACTCCGTTTCGTTAATCATTTTCTTCGCTTTCTGTTTTAGTGATTTGCAAAAGGTCTCCGTCTGCAAAAAGACTATATGCTCTTTTGGCAATTACTTTTGTTTCAGCAAAATCAAGACCGCCGTTGATTGCTGCGCCCACAACTGGCACCATCTTTCCAAGGTTTATCAAGCCCTTCTCTCCAAACTTTGTCAGGAATCTGAAACCTACTTTTTGATTTATTTTCACAAGAACTTCTCCGGGTATTTTTTTTATTGCTGAAGTAGTAAGCTTACGCCCCAAGTTAACGCCAAATTTCTTCACAAATTCATTAATTGAAATGCCCGCCAAACAGGCATATACAAAAGTCTGTACCTGATCACTTTTAAGGTCATAGCCTTTCATATACGCAGTGCAGGCTATCATACGCATCTGAACATAAAGCACACTTCCGACATTAGCAGGAATGGTTACAGGCAATGTTATTAAGCCGCCAAATCCATTGACCACACCTGATGTGGTACATTTCTTTATTTGATTTGTATGCATTTTCTTTATCGCAGTATCAACTTCGGGATTTTTTCTTAAATAATCCTCTGCTAATTCAGGTATGGGCTTACTGATTTTGGGTATACCATCTATTGATTTGACGTACAGCTCGTCCAGAAATTTAAGAATTCCACTTACATCTTTTTTGTCATTCTTCATACATTCACCATTTTAAACCTTTCAGTTGAAATGAATAAACCTTCTAAAAATGAGCAATAATCTGCATAAAAGAATTATTGAGGTGTTATCATGAAGCTTTCGCAGCTTTTCTTCTCGTTTCTCATGGGCTATTTCAGCTACAGTCTCATAGAGATACTGCTCCGCGGCTATACACACTGGACCATGTGTCTCACAGGCGGAGCCGTACTCACGCTGCTCTGCGCCGTCAACAGCCGCCCTGCCATGACGCTTATCAGGAGCTGCCTTGCGGGCTCGCTCCTCATAACCGCCATAGAGTTCACTGTGGGATTTTTCGACAATATCATTATGCACTGGAACGTGTGGGATTACTCGGATATGCCGCTGAATTTTCTGGGACAGGTCTGTGTGCCCTTTTCCTGTTTCTGGTTCCTGCTGTGCATACCTGCCCGCGGTCTTTGCATGGCAATGAACAGCCGCTTCGCAGGGATGATGTACAAAAAGGCTGTTCCGATAGCCTCAGAACAGCCTTAGTGATCAATAGTTCTTGTTGGGATCAGCGTTAAAGAAATTATTGCTGCTTTCTGTATAATAGTCGTTGGGTTCAAGGGACATGAAGTCCTCGTCCTCGATATCGGGGAGCCTTGCACCGCAGCGTCCGCAGAACTGGAAGCGCTCATTGACCTCAGCGTCGCACTTGGGGCATATCTTATATCCTCTGATGCCGTTGAGCTCAAATCTCATCTTCTTGATCCTTCTGCGTCTTGTGTCAATATCGTCGCAAAGTACCTTCAGAGCTGCCGGGTCCTCGCCGGGATTTTTGTAGTATTTCTTTCCGATATCGGTAAAGATCTCTACGATCCTTTCTTCCTCATAAAGGATCTTCCTTTTGAGGTTGTTTGCCTCAGAGATGCTTTTTGCTTTTTCGGATACACCTCTGCTTGCGTCATTAAATTTATCGAGAATACCCATTTTCCATCACTCCTGTCGAATATTTTCTCGTTAAATATTGCATTTTCATTATACAACATCAAGCTGAATTATGTCAAGAGTTTTCATAATAAATTTAAAAAGAGCTCTGCGTTTTGTGCAATACTTACATTTCAGCTATATCATTTTCGGTAAGCTGAATAATACCGCCTCTGTTGAGTGCTTCCGAGGCAAGGGCGTTGTCGTCCACACGGATAACGAAGGAGACTGCTCTGTCGGAAGTGCCGAGGAATGAGTACATATACTCCACGTTTACGTTGTCCTGACCCAGCACATCGAGGACGCGGCTGAGCTGACCGGGAGTATCGGGAATAGAGATCGCCAGCACCTCTGTTACGTTTACGGCATAGGATGCTTCCTTGAGTATCTCCACAGCCTTTTCCGTATCGTTGGCGATAAATCTGATTATACCGAAATCAGCGGTATCCGCAAGGCTGAGGGCTCTGAGATTGACGCCGCTCTCCTTGATTATACGCATAACGCCTGCCGCCTGATTTGGTTTGTTATCTACAAAAACTGAGATCTGTTTTACATTTGACATACTGTCTCTTCCTCCTTTTCGCTATGTCCTCCGCGGAGAGGATCACGCCTTGTTTGCAGACTTGTCCTCGTACATAACGAGGACAGAGAGCTCGTCCACATACTCGTTTACATGGGTCTGTGCGTCGTGGCAGAGTCCCGACGAGGTGCTGAACTTGATGTCTATGACATCCACCCCCGCGATGAACTGATTGAGCTCATTCTCAAAAGCCGCAAACCTCTGGTACTTCTCCTGCTCGGGCATATAATTTGTGGAAAATAACTTTATCTTCATAAATGCACCTCCTATAATAATTGATATCTTATCCCCCGTGATATCAGTCGTGGAGTTTTCTCTTGTCGATGACTCTTACCGCCTTACCCTCGCTTCTGGTGATAGACTTGGGCGATACGAGATGCACCTTGGGGTTGATACCCAGCATGGTCTTGATAGCAACGGCAAGATCGCGCTCCTGCTTCTGCATATCCTTTACCTTGTCCGAGAACTGGTCGGGGTTCATCTCTACGCTGATGTCGAGAGTATCGGTATTGTTTACGCGGTCCACCTCAATGAGGTAGTTAGGGGAATAGCCCTGCTCGATGAGAACTGTCTCGATCTGTGAGGGGAATACATTTACGCCGCGGATTATCATCATATCGTCGCTTCTGCCCATAGGCTTAGCCATCTTGATGAGAGTTCTTCCGCATGAGCACTTCTTTCTGCTGAGGACGCAGAGGTCTCTTGTGCGGTAGCGGAGAAGGGGGAAGGCTTCCTTGGTTATGCTTGTGAATACCAGCTCGCCCACCTGTCCCTCGGGGAGCACCTCTCCTGTTTCGGGATCGATGATCTCGGGGATGAAGTTATCCTCGTTGATGTGCATACCGTTCTGCTCGGAGCACTCGAATGCAACACCGGGGCCGCTGGACTCGGTAAGTCCGTATATGTCGTAAGCCTTGATGCCCAGTGACTTCTCGATGGTACGGCGCATTTCCTCAGTCCAAGGCTCTGCACCGAAGATACCTGCCTTGAGCTTGATATCGTCGGGAGTGAGTCCCATTTCCTGAAGTGTCTCTCCGATGTACGCCGCATAGGAAGGAGTACAGCAAAGGATAGTTGCACCGAGGTCACGCATGAACTGTATCTGTCTCTCGGTGTTTGCCGAGCTCATGGGGAGAGTAAGACATCCTACCTTGTGTGAGCCGCCGTGGAGACCTGCTCCGCCTGTGAACAGTCCGTAGCCGTAAGCCACCTGACATACATCGTTTTCGTCGCCGCCTGCGGCAGTGATAGCTCTTGCACAGCAGTCCTCCCACATATCAACATCATTCTGTGTATAGAATGCGACTACTCGCTTGCCTGTTGTACCGCTGGTGGAATGAATCCTTACGCACTCGCCAAGGGGCTTGGCAAGAAGTCCGTAAGGGTATGCCTCTCTGAGATCTGCCTTGCTGAGGAAAGGAAGCTTGTGAAGGTCATCCGTTCCCTTGATGTCCTCGGGCTTAACGCCCTTTTCATCCATGAGATCGCGGTAGTACTTAACGTTTTCATAAACGTGCTTTACCTGTGCAACGAGGCGCTCGTCCTGAAGCTTTTTCATATCTTCCCGTGATGCACATTCGATCTCCTTGTTCCAATATTTTTCCATTGGACTTCATACTCCTTTGATTTGGATTTTTTATGTGAAGTTTATTATGTTCAAGTTTTTAGTTGTCAGAGCTTAGTACTTAGTTTAGAGATCATAGAATTGATCATTTTGCCGATCTCATCACATAATCCCAATGCAGTTTCAGCGCTTTCCGAAGAAAAATATCCGAGTTCGATACATATGAGCATCTGTGTTTCAAGCTCAAATTTTGATCCTCTTGCGATAGAAAGGTAATGTACGAATTCTTTTGCCGTACTCCTGCCCTGACCTTCTGCAATATTTGAAGGAATAGATATTACCGCCCGCCTCATTTGCGAATCAAGAGCATATAACTCCTTCCGCGGCAAAGCTTCAAGAAGCAGGTAAACAGCCCTGACTAATTGCATGGACTTCTGCCATACTATAAGCTCGCGATAGCTATTCATGATCTCTCCCCCGACTCTAAGCACTGATCACTATGCACTATGCACTGATCACTTAGCAGCCTTTCCCAGCTCGAATGCCTTCTTGTTCAGCTCAAGGAACTTGGGCGGTACGCACTGCTCCAGTGCCTTCTGCCACAGCTCGTCGGGATAGTCCATACGGGAAGCAAGTACGCCCATGAGAACTACATTCGATGCCTTAGCGGTACCTGCCTGCTCTGCCAGTGAGAGAGCGTCAACTGCTACCAGCTCTGCGCCTGCTGCCTTCAGCTTCTCAACAAGATTCTCGGGATACTGTGCAGCACCTGTGATAACTGGCATGGGGTCTATCTGCTGTGTGGAGGTGATGAGCTTTCCGCCCTTTTTCAGATAAGGCAGACATCTTGCAGCCTCAAGCAGCTCGAAGGAGATAACAGCATCTGCCTCGCCCTTCTCGATAACGGGAGAGTATACCTTCTCGCCGTACTTTACATATGTTACAACGGAGCCGCCTCTCTGCGACATTCCGTGTACCTCGCTGACCTTTACGTCATAGCCCTGTGCAAGAAGCACATTTCCCAGAAGTCTTGAAGCGAGAAGCGAACCCTGTCCGCCTACGCCGACTATCATGATAGATTTAGTTTCCATTTTATATTACTCCTTAAAAGATTATTCTTTAATTTTCTCTTCCGAACTTCATGAACGTTCCTATGCCGCCTATCGCCGCAAAGACATAGTTCTCGGCAAGAGAACCGATATAGCGTCCGTTCATATTGAGCATATCCATGATATTTCCGAAGTTGTCCCAGCAGTTTCCGAAGGAGATCTCACCGTCGCCGCCTACTATCTCCTTGATGAATGTTTTGGTCTCGCCGCTGTACTCACCGCCCAGCAGCGATCTCATCGCCGATTCCGCTTCCTGTATAGCATCCTGCAGAGCAAGGGTCCACGATATTCTTACCGATAAGTATACAGCGATTATCATTACGACCGCACATATAACTATGCCGACCTTTGCGCTTACCCAGCTGTTTCGTGTCATGAGCTTGTAGCCGAAGAATATGCAGAACGCCATAGCCGCTCCGCAGATAGCTGCGATAAAGCCGAATCTCGCTACCATTATCATCAGCAGCATTCCGGGGATAGCGCCTATAATAGCTCCTATACCGCCCTTGACAGCCGTCATGAACTCCGTATCCTTGGTACCGACAGCTCTTGTCACCATGGAGTCATTGGAGTTGTAGTTCTTATAGGGGTCGTATCTGTAATCATCGCTGCTGTAGCCGCTCTGGTTGGTTCCATAGCCCGCGGTCTGTCTGCCGTAGCCGCTCTGTGGACTGCTGTAGCCTGCCTGCTGCTGAGCAGGAGGTGTATTTCCGTAGGGTGTGCTGCGCTGACCGTAATTTGTACGGCGCGGATCGTACTTGTAATCATCACTGGAATAGCCCATGTCATTGACCTTTGCAGGCTGAGGTGCGGACTGCTGTCCGTAGCCGCCCTGCTGTGCGCCGTAGCCCGTGGACTGAGGTGCGGACTGCTGTCCGTAGCTGCTCTGCTGTGCGCCGTAGCCCGTAGACTGGGGGGCGGACTGCTGTCCGTAGCCGCCCTGCTGTGCGCCGTAGCCCGTGGACTGAGGTGCGGACTGCTGTCCGTAGCTGCTCTGCTGTGCGCTGTAGCCCGTGGACTGAGGTGCGGACTGCTGTCCGTAGCCGCTCTGCTGTGCGCCATAGCCTGCGGACTGGGGGGCGGACTGCTGTCCGTAGCTGCTCTGCTGTGCGCCGTAGCCTGTGGGCTGGGGTGCGGACTGAGCATTCGCAGCTGACCCGGAGCTGCTTTCGCCGAGGTGTCCAAAGGCGTTATTCACCTGATCCAGTGCGCTGAGTATATCATCCGATGTGCTTGTGGGCGCACTTGCAGCAGCGCCTCCTGTGGGGTCGTATACGCCCTGTGCTGACAGTTGGGAATGCTGAGGCTGACCGCCGCCAACTCCGCCTGTGCCGCTTGGTACGTTTATTCCCGTCATAAGATCGTCCATTCCGATTTCCTCCTATATCATTTTAACCGATGATCTCAAGATCGCCGTCAACAAATCCCATAGCGATGCCCTTTGCCCCTTTGATCACATCGGCATATTTCCCGTTTCTGAGGTATTCCTCCGCCATTTCCCTGAACAGCTCCTGAGCGTGAGACCAGCCTGTGTCATCCTCATCGGAGGTGTCAACTGTGAAGATGTTCTCACCGCTGCTCCATACCTCCTCGCAAGCCCACTCGCCTTCCTTGTCCCCGGGGTCAAACTCCCCTGCGGCAACCAGCTGTACGCCGTAGATATGGTCCTCGTCGGACTCCTCATATAAATTGAAGCAGTAAGCCTGAGTTTCCTCGGGCATTTCGTTGTTTTCGAGAAGGTCGTCCAGCCAGTGGGCGAATTCCTCATATATCGGTAACTGTATCATCTTTTTTCCTCTTTGTTTTCTTAAATCTGAAAAATTCAAGCTTTCCGCACTTTGGACATTCATAGATGCTTGCTGTGAGAGCACCCGAAAGGAGGTTGTCCCAGTCGCCTATTATAAAGCCCGTGCGTCCAAGCTGTATTCTTTTCGTTCCCATGTACTTCATCTGTACATTGCAGTAAGGACAGTATATTGTTCTGATCTTCATAGTTATTCTCCGTTATTTGCTGTGTATGGCGGTATATTTCAGATAAAACGTCTTATGAGGAACGCTGTGTAAACTCCGCGGTGCAGGTCCGGAACGCCGAGGACGCCGTTCCCTACATTTTATTCAACAGCGCCTAACTTGCACTGTTCCCGGCGAAGTCCGGGACGTCGGGGACGCCGTCCCCTACATCTTATTCAATCGCGCCTACCTTACACTGTTCCCGGCGGAGTGCCTCCGCTCCCTGCGTGGTCAGGGAAGTTCAACACCTTGAAGTTACTTATTCAATCGCGCCTACCTTACACTGTTCCTGACATATGCCGCAGCCTACGCACTGTGTGTGGTCGATGACTGCCTTGCCGTCACGCATGGAGATCGCAGGACAGCCCAGCTTCATGCACATCTTGCAGCCTACGCACTTGTCTGCGTTCACCTTGAGAGGCGGATTGTGCTTTACATACTTGAGAAGTGCACAGGGACGGCGGGAAATAATTACCGATGCCTCATCCGCTGCAAGCTCCTCCTTGATAGCTGCCTCTGTCTCGGCAAGCTTGTAGGGGTCTGTGACTCTTACGCGCTTGATACCGATAGCCTTGCACAGCTCCTCCAGATTTACGGCAGCAGCAGGGTCTCCCTTCAGATTCTTTCCTGTGGTGGGGTTCTGCTGGTGACCTGTCATGCCTGTGATGGAGTTGTCAAGTATGATAACTGTTGAGTTTGAATTATTGTAGGCGATATTTACCAGACCTGTCATACCGCTGTGCATGAAGGTGGAATCGCCGATAACTGCCACGCTCTTGTGCTCGGACTCAGCTCCGCGTGCCTTGTTGAAGCCGTGAAGTCCCGAGATGGAAGCTCCCATACAGATAGTTGTGTCGATAGCGTTGAGAGGTGCGGCAGCTCCGAGAGTGTAGCAGCCGATGTCTCCCGATACGGTAACGCCCAGCTTCTTCAGGCAGTAGAACAGTCCTCTGTGGGGACATCCTGCGCACATTACGGGAGGACGAACAGGGATATTGTCCTCGAGAGCCACGAAATCCTTCTTCTCGCCCAGTATCTTCTCTGCGATGACGGACTGGGGAAGCTCGCCGATATAGCCGAATATCTCCTTGCCCTTTACGTTGTTCACGCCGATGTTGCGGCAGTGCTCCTCGATTATGCCGTCAAGCTCCTCGATAACGTATATCTGCTCGTACTTCTTTGCGAAGTCCTGAATGAGCTTCTCGGGGAGAGGATTTACCATGCCAAGCTTCAGCACGGAAGCCTTGTCTCCAAGAGCTTCCTTGACGTACTGATAGCAGGCGCCGTTTGTGATAACGCCGAACTCAGCCTTGTCGGAAAGCTCCACTCTGTTGAGAGGAGAGGTCTCTGCGTACTCGATGAGCTTCTTTGTGCGCTCCTCAACGAAAACGTGTCTGCCCTTTGCGTATGCAGGCATCATTACGAACTTTGAGGGATTCTTTTCATAGTCCTTGAGAGGAAGCTCCTGACGGTCCTCCATCTCAACGATGCTCTGTGAATGAGCAACTCTTGTGGACATTCTTACTATAAAGGGAGCGTCAAACTGCTCGGAAAGCTCGAAGGCAAGCTTGACGAACTCCTTACATTCTGTTGAGTCAGAGGGCTCCAGCATAGGCACCTTTGAAGCGATAGCATGGTGACGGCTGTCCTGCTCGTTCTGAGAGGAGTGCATACCCTGATCGTCGGCAACTGCGATTACCATACCTGCATTAACGCCTGTGTAGCCTGCTGTGTAGAGGGGGTCTGCGGCAACGTTGAGACCAACGTGCTTCATTCCGCAGAAGCTTCTTGCGCCTGCGATGGAAGCTCCGAGAGCTGTTTCCATGGCTACCTTTTCATTGGGTGCCCACTCTGCGTAGACCTCGTCGTACTTTGCCACCTCCTCGGTGATCTCCGTGGAGGGTGTTCCGGGATAGCTTGATACTACCCGACATCCTGCCTCGTATAAGCCTCTTGCAAAGGCTTCGTTTCCAAGCATAAGTTTCTTCATTTTATGTATATTCCTTTCATGTTATTTAGCATATTGATAATAGTTTCGTCAAGCCGTCAAGCGGCTTGAGGGCAGAGCACAAAAGAGCTTACAATGGAACGCCTTCTCTTGCAAGGCGCCTTGCGTATTCGGGGCGCTGCCCCGTACCCTGCACGAGGCTGTCTGCCTCGTGGCTCCGACCAAAGGAACACAGTCCCTTTGGAATCACTTTATTTTGGCTTCAGTATCATTAACAAAAAGTATCATTCTGACAAATGTACAGACTTCAGCCACTGTGCCACGCCGTCCTCATCGCAGGTGCCGATGATATGGTCGGCGGCAGCCTTCACCTCGTCCCTTGCATTGCCCACGGCGACCTTTACATCCGCCTGTGCAAACATGGGCAGGTCGTTGAGATTGTCGCCAAAGGCAACTACCTCGTCAAAGCCGTATCTCTCGCGGAGATATCTCACTCCGTTGGCTTTTGAAGCCTTATGGGAGAAAAGCTCCAGATACCACTTGTCCTCGTAGGTATCCTTATAGAATGCACAGTCCAGACCATCAATGCCATCTGCCGCCTGCTTTACGGGATAAAGCCTGTCATGGTCTCCCGTGGTGGTGAGGTATACCACCTCGCCGTCGGCATGGTCTATGAGCCTGTCGTACTGTACAAATGGCTTGTTGTAGCGGTTTTTGCGGACCTCCGCAAAGCTTCGCATGACAGCCGTGGTCATCTCGGAATAGCAGCAGGTCAGCACTCCGTCACATATCTTGTACATGAAGCAGCGGACGTCATTCTCCTCGAATGCCCTCAGCGCTTCATGGGACGCTGAAACGGGGATAAACTCGTTTTTCACGAATTCTCTCCTGTCCCTGTCGTATATGCTTACGCCGTTCATAAGTATGCAGGGCACACTTATTTTCAGCGGCGATGTGATATGGACTATGGAGTAGGGTGAACGGGCTGTGGCAAAGGTAAAATACATACCCTCCGAGATCAGCCTGTTGAGAGTATCTGCGGTCCTGACAGTGACGATACCGCCCGAATCCAGCAGTGTACCGTCAAGGTCTGAGATATAGAGCCTTTTCAAATTATGACCTCACCTCCCGAATCATCACATAGATACTCATGATATCATTATACCATACTTTGCGGAAAAAGTGAAGATTAAATTTTTACCTTGCCTGCAATTTGTCTATTCCGACGGAATTAGGGCGCCACGAATGTAAATACTGCATAATCCGACGCCCTCAGGGCAAAAAAATCCCCCGTCATCTCTGACGGGGTGAGGGGGAGCCCTTTCCGGCTGAATCGCGGCAAAAAAAATACCGAGCCCGCAGTTTCAGGCTCGGTAACCGGCTTTTCCCGCAAGGAAAAGTCATCGAAAGGTGCGTATATATGAAAGTTTACTTGATCTCAAGTCTCTTGGAAACGGGCTCCTCGGGCTTCTTTTTGGGAAGTTCAAGGGTGAGGATTCCGTTCTTGTATGCCGCGCTGATAGCCTCGGAATCAACGTCCGAGATATCGAAGCTCCTCTTGTATGAGCCGAAGGTGCGCTCGCGGCGGATATAATTGCCCTTTTCGTCCTTTTCGTCGCTGTTCGTGCTGTGCTCGGCAGCGATGGTGAGCTGTGTGCCGTTGATATCAAGCTTGATATCCTCCTTCTCGAAGCCCGGCAGCTCAGCCTCCATAACGTACTTGTCTCCGTCATCGCGGATATCGGTACGGCAGGAGTTTATCGGCATACTGTCGCCGAAAAAGTTATTGTCAAAATCATTGAATGCGTCCCAGAGACCGAAGCCTGTTCTTCCGAAAGGTGTAAGTCCATACATCATAAGTCATACCTCCAATATAGTTTCATATTTATCCGTAAGTTTATTCTATGCAGTTTTCCTCATTATATGCACTTTCCATCGGTATCGCTTCCTTTCGTTTCATTGTCTATATGATACTGCCGTTTTTTGAAAGGAATATCACAGGTTTGTGACAGGATAATGAAAATTAGCACTCTCAGGTCGAGAGTGCTAATTTGTCGTTTTTCAGAATGTATCGGAGAACCATTCGTAGACCTCGTTAAGGTCCTCATTGCCCGTGCTGACTTCTGTCATGCAGGTGTTTGCGTGTACGGTAACTGTCCTCAGCCTGCCGTCTTTGTCGTAATACAGCCCGTACCAGCGCTCCTCGGGAGCCTCCACGGCAGGAAGCGCTTCGGGATATTCAAGCTCTCTGCCCTCAGCTCCCGAAGCTTTTACAAGCTTGGTATACGCTTTTTCAAGGGCAGTCTTGTCGCAGTTCTTTACAAGCCTGATATCGGAGCTGCCGAGAGTTCCTGCGGCATACTCCTCCCTGAGCCTGTCAAGTCCCATTGCCTTTACATCGTCGGACACCGCCGTGTAGTAATTCCCTGCGCTGTCGCAGAACCACATGGCATATGTGTCCTCAAAGCTGTTAGTGTACATGAATGTTATATCGGGTATTCGTATTTTCTTCGGCTCATCGCTCATTCCGCAGCCTGTAAAGCAGCCTATGAGCAGTACTATCGCCGAAAATGCAGCCAGTGTTCTTTCCATGGTGCCCCCTCCTTTTTCGCGGCTTTCTATATATAAGTGCGTTTAGAGGGGCGTTTTCGTCA
The DNA here is from genome assembly GCF_900116855.1 of Ruminococcus flavefaciens. Lineage (GTDB taxonomy): Bacteria > Bacillota > Clostridia > Oscillospirales > Ruminococcaceae > Ruminococcus > Ruminococcus flavefaciens_R. The sequence continues at coordinate 65,793 of NZ_UETD01000007.1, read as the reverse complement.
CTTTTTTCCGAAACTTTGTATGAATAGACAAAACGAAAGCGCCGATTTTGCACATATTGCACTATCGGCGCCTATATTCATATGTATGCCTGCTTCTTCAGCAGGGCGGTCATGGTCCTGCCGATGATGGCAAAGTAGTTTATATCCGTCACCGACCACTTCTTGAAGCGGTCTATGTAGCAGAAGGAGATGACTCCCTTTACCATGCTGTCCTCGGTCATGAGGTACTGCACCGCTCCGCCGATATGCTGGGCGGTGAGCTGCGCAAAGGCGTTGTCATCACGTCCCTCCAGCTCGTTCACATTGTCGATGACGAATATGCCGTCACCCGAAAATCTGTCCGTATAGCCGTTCTCAAAGAGGTAGGCAGCATTTTTGGAGGCTGCATTTCCGCAGCTGAGCATGAGTCCCATATCGCTGCCCGAAAATACGCATATATCATCAAGTCCGAACTTGCTCCTGACCTGCTCCAGCAGCACCGACATATCGGGAACTCTGCCAAGCACAAGGTTCTCGCAAAGTGTGCTGACGAAGCCCAGCTTCTCCGAAGCCTCGCCCTTTCCGCTGAGAAAGGCTATCTTGCCGACAGCGTCACGCTCTACGGGGCCGTGCTTCTCCACATCGTATATGACGTAGCGGTTCTGCCCTTTTTCCTGCGCTATGAGCAGTGCCTTGTCTGCCTGCATGAACAGCTCGTCGTAGCTGCGGCTGTCCACGGGATAGGTGGATATGCCCATGGAGCAGGTAAGACGGAAATTCTGGAAGCGGTCCGCAAAGGAGAACTCCGTGTTCGTCCTGATGGCGCGGAGTATCCCTCGCAGGTCCTCCTCGTCACGGGTGTCCTCAAGGACTATGAGGAAGCTGCCGCCGCCTATCCTGCCTGCCACGCCGCGGCTGCCTATCTCCGTCTTGATTATCCGTGCGACGGTGTATATGACCTCGTCCCCGAAAAGGTGCCCGTAAACGTTGTTTAACTCGGTAAAGTTGTCGATGTCAAGCACCACAAGGCTTACTCTGTACTTGGGCTTCTCCGACAGTATCCTCTGGGCGAGTGATGTCACCGCAGGCTTATTGAGAAGTCCCGAAAGGGAGTCCCTGTTGGCTTCAAGGGCAAGATTTACGTCCTTGCTCTTGCTGCGGGAGCTGACTACGGAAATTATTCCGCTGACCTTGCGGCTGTCGGGCGAGTCATACCGCGTTATGCCGCGGAAAAGACACATCTCCCTCGTTTTGCCGCCCGTCAGTACGGAGGTCTCGAACTCATAGTCAAAGCGGTAGACTCCGCTGCTGATATCCCTGCACACTGCGTTGAAGGTCTCGATATACCGCGTCATGACCGCTCCGCTGTCAATGGCGTTCTTCCTCCATGTCTCAAGGTCCTCGTCAGTGAGGACTATCTCGCGGAAGCAGTCGAACATATATATCCGTATGTGCTTTGTCTCAAAGCTGTACTCAAAGGCAAGGTCGGATATGAGGCTGAGTACATGGCGGTACTCGCTGAGCCTGCGCTCCCTGTCGAATGCAAGTCCCTCCAGCGACATCACATCGCTGAATGTGATGCTGTAAAGGGGCTCCGTTCCCTCTGCCATGCGGAGCTTCACGGAAGCCAGTATCCAGCGGTACTCTCCGCTGACGCCCTTCATGCGTATGACGGTGCTCTTTATCTCGCCTACTGCCGCATTCTCCACGCAGTCAAGTATCCTCGGGTAGTCCTCGTCAAGGATCGTACGCCTTATGGAATAGGTGACGTCGTTGCCGAAAAATGTGAAGAAAGCCTCGTCACCGCTCTGGGTGTGGAGACTTCTGTCCACCACGGCTCTGCCTATGACGTAGAGGCTGCTGCTCATCTGTCCGCTCATATACTGTCCTCCTTTCCCTCCGTGCTATTAGCAGCTCAGAGTATGATATCCTCGAATTTGCCCCGTATAGCCTTCACCAGCTCCTGCGGCGAAAGACGTATCTGTGTGCCTATGCGTCCGCCGCTGATGTAGAACAGAGGAAGCTCCTCTGCGGTGCTGTGTATCACCGTCATGAACTGCTTCTTCATGCCTATGGGTGTGCAGCCGCCGCGGACGTAGCCCGTTATCTTGGTGATGTCCTTGACATGGAGCAGCTCCACGGACTTCTCCCCCACGCTCTTTGCCGCCTTTTTCAGATCCAGCTCCAGAGCTACGGGCAGCAGGAAGCAGTAATAGCTTCCGCTCTTTCCCTGTGCAACCAGTGTCTTGAAGGTCTCAGCAAGGGACTGTCCCAGCTTCTCGGCGGTGTGTATGCCGTCGATGAACTCCTCGCACTCGTAGGTCTGCACGGTGTATTCTATCTTGCTTTTATCCAGAAAACGCATTGCGTTGGTCTTTAGTTCCTTGCCCATTGTTTACTCCCAAATATACATTAATCAGGTCCGCCCCATTTTACAACCTCAAAGCCTGTCCATACACAGAACATATGCGTTATTATAAATGCGGCGGCAAAACCTATCCTCAGTTTTTTCAGGTCAGGTTCGTATCCGTTTTTTTCAGCATCACGGATATGTGCCTTAGCGCACAGAAAGTATATCCCGAACCATATAAGTATCTCACCGATACCGCTTAAAATAAGTGCAATATCAAAATTATCAAACATCTTATCCACCATAAAAAGGCGGATATTATCCGCCTCTGCACGGGACGCCGAGGAGCGGCGTTCCCTACTTTTTGCTAAAGACGCAGCCGCAGTAGTTCTGACGGTACAAGCCGTACTGCCGCGACAGCTCTATTGAGTGCTTATAGCCCTCGTGCTTCTTGAAATCGGAGAAAAGATATGGCACTCCGCATTCCTCCTGCACCTGCCCTCCGCACTCGTTGATGAAGGCACAGTCCTTGTGGGGACTTATGGTAAGGGTGGTGGTGAACATATCACAGCCCAGCTCCTTCGCCTTTGCTCCTGCCTTCCTCAGCCGGTAGGCTATACACCTGCGGCAGCGCTCTCCCCTCTCGGGAAGGTCCTCAAGTCCCTTTGCAAGCTCGTAGAATGGCGCAGGGTCATAGGGCTCCTCCACCACCTCTATGGTCAGTCCCATCTCCTTTACCAGCCTTTTCAGCTCGCTGAGGCGGAAGCTGAACTCCTCCTCGGGAGCTATGTTGGGATTGCAGAAATACAGCGTTATACGGAAGTATTTGTCCAGTACCGTAAGGGTATGGCTGCTGCACGGCGCACAGCAGGCGTGAAGCAGCAGCGACGGTCTCTCGCCGCTCTTTTCAAGCTCTGACAGCTTCCTGTCAAGGAGCAGACCGTAATTGGTCTTTGCCTGACCTGCCATTACTTGTCCTCAAGCTTTTTCAGTGCCTTGAGCTCCTCGCGGTTCACCTTTATCTCGGTGTCCTTCAGCAGCTTTACCTCGCTCCTGTCAAGAGTTACGGGCACCTCGGACTTGTCGGTCTTTACGCGGAGCTTTCCTGTGATGAGGTTAACGTCCTCGACTCTGCCCTTGTCACCGTCGGGAGTTACTACGATAGCGCCCATCTTAGGCGTTATCTTCAGCAGTGCCTCGTAGGCGTTCTGCTCGTTTTTCAGGCAGCACATGAGCCTGCCGCAGGTTCCCGATATCTTTGTGGGGTTCAGGGAAAGTCCCTGCTCCTTTGCCATTTTTATGGAAACGGGCTGGAAATCGCCCATATATGCCTTACAGCAGAATTCCCTGCCGCAGATGCCAAGTCCGCCCAGTATCTTTGCCTCGTCGCGGACGCCTATCTGGCGCAGCTCTATCCTCGTTCTGAACACCGCAGCCAGATCCTTTACCAGCTCGCGGAAGTCCACGCGGTTCTCCGCTGTGAAATAGAACAAAAGCTTATTGTTGTCAAAGGTACACTCAACGTCTACCAGCTTCATATCCAGATTGCGGAAGGCTATCTTCTCCTCGCATATCCTGAATGCGTCCTTCTCGCGCTGCTTGTTCTTTTCCAGCGTCTTCATATCGTTCTCGTCCGCAAGCCTGATTATGGGCTTGAGGGGCGAGGATATCATTGCGTCCTCTATCTGGCGGTTGGCAATGACCACCTCTCCGCACTCCACGCCGCGGACTGTCTCAACTATGGCGCGGTCTCCCACCTGTGCATTGATATTGCCCGGTGAGAAGTAGTATATTTTTCCTACGCTCTTGAAGCGTACTCCGACTATTTCTTTCATAAAAGCTCCTATCTGAAAGTCTGTGCGACTATATCCATTATCTCAGCCCCCAGCGCCGTAAGCGCAAGAGGTATGCTGACATTGCTCTCCACCGCTGCCCACGCCTTTTCCGTGCGCTCATGGAGCCTTGCTGCCTGCGACGGGGTGACGGTCTGTGAGAGCGCCCTTGCGGCAGCTCCCGAACAGCCTATGACTGCGGCATTCCTGTCCCTTGACAGTACTGCCGCGTCGCGGAAAAGCTTGTCCAGCATGGAAAGAACCTCCCTGACGTCGTTCCTTTCCTTTCCTGCGGAAAAGAGGTCTGCTGCCAGAGAATACTCATCCTTCCTTATTATACTATCAGCGATGGCTTTTGTCAAATCCACACGCTTTCTCAGCTCCTCGTCAGTGATGTAGCTCTCGCACATACCGATGTTGCCGTGGAAACACTCCACAGCCGCCTTTATGTCACTGCTGTCATAGCCCATGTCCGTCAGCGCCTGCTCCGCCTCGTCCTCTGTGCAAGGGGAGGTGGAAAGACACACGCAGCGCGAGATTATGGTGGGCAGGAACTCCGATTTAGAGCCGCAGGTGAATATGAAATAGGCATACTCGGGTGGCTCCTCTATGAGCTTCAGCAGGGTATTCTGAGTTCTTGTGTCAACGTTGTGGCAGTCCGCAAAGATGTACACCTTGCAGCCGCTGCTGTTGTTGGGCTTCACATAGGCGTCCGCTATGACCTCTCTGGCGCAGTTTACGCTGTATCCGCCCAGCTTTCCCGACTTCTCGGGATATATCACATCGGGGTGGATGCCCTTTTCCACGTTCAGGCAGGCATTGCACTCGCCGCAGGGTATGCCCTCATGGGGAAACTCGCACATCAGCGCCTGAGTGTAGTACTTCGCCATGAGCTTTCTGCCCGTGCCCTTTTCTCCGCATATCATGACGGAGTGAGCTGTCCTGCCGCTCCTTGACATTCCTGCAAGAATGTCAAGAAGTGCCCTGTTTCCGTATATTTTCTTCATGCTCAGTCCTTTTCAAAGGGAAGTCTGCTCTTGCCGCGGACCATAAAGGGTACCGCCTTCTTGTGGCAGCAGATACGGTTAACGACCTCCTCGCCGCCGTACTCGCCGTCCCTTGTCCATGAGAAAGGCTTGTCGGAGAGGTTGGTGATAGTCACCTCGTCGGTGCGGAAGAATACGATGTTCTTGTCGGTCATATCGTTCTTCAGCAGGGCAAGGGCGGTCTTTCCCAGCTCTGCGGCGTTCTTGGGCTTTCTTATGAGAGTTACCTCGAATACGCCGTCATCAAGGAGAAAGTTCTTCATGTTTATCATGCCCGCAACGGAAGCGGTATTGGTGACCATGCCGTAGACGAAGTCGCCCTCGATGGTCTTGTCCTTATACTCTATGCGCATGGGCTTTGCCTTTATGCTTCCCAGATGAGCAGCTCCGCCTGCGATATAGGCAGCGTGACCGAATACGTTCTTCACCTTCTGTGAGGTCTCGTAGGTGATATTTGTGAAGGCGCCGAATGCTGCAACATAGGAGAAATAGCTGTCGTTAAAGCCGCCTACGTCACAGAGCACAGGCTTGCCGTGGGTGATGACCTTTGCCGCCTTCAGCTGGTCCGAGGGGATGCCGAGGCTCTTGGCAAAATCATTGGTGGAGCCCGCAGGCACATAGCCTATGGGTATCTTCTTCTCGCAGCCCATTACGCCCTGTAAGCACTGGCTGAGTGTACCGTCGCCGCCTGCTACCACAAGCAGGTCATAGCCCTCCTTGCAGGCATATACCGCCTGCTCTACGGCGTCACCGCCGCTCTGGGTGGTGTGAACAGTTACCTCATAGCCCTCCTTCACGAATTCGTCTATTATAACGCCCAGCTTCTTGCTGATAACGGCTTTTCCTGCTACGAGATTTACAACGAAATATATCCTTTTCATGATTATCCTCCCTATACGACTCAGCGGACAGATGATACTGTCCGCTGACTGTTTCTTATAATGACTTTATATACTGATCGATGGACATGATACCTCCGCTCTTTACAGTGGAGATATATGCATAGTACGACAGTATCTTTGATGCATCTACTGCGTCTACCTTGCCGTTGTCGTCAACATCTGCCGCTTTGGTCTGTTCGGCGTTGAACTCGCCCTTGCCCGATGAACCCGACAGCTTTGCATACTCGGAAAGAACTGCCGATGCGTCTACTGCATCTATCTTGCCGCTGTTGTTGACATCTCCCTTGGGTATCTTCGGAGCGGGAGGTGTGGTAGTCGTGGTGGTCACAGGGGGCGCAGTTGCAGTAGTTGTGGTTGTGGTAGAGGTCGTGGTCTTTTTAGTGGTGGTTGTTGTGGTTGTGCTTGTAGTCGTGGTCGTAGTTGTTGTTTTTGATGTTGTTGAGGTCGTGGTAGTTGTTACAACGTCCTTTACTCCTGCTACTTTCTTGTATGTGGCAAGAGCTATCTCGGGATATGCGTCCTTGTCGGAAAGTCCGTTGAAGGTCTTTGAGAGAAGTCCGCTGTCGGTATGGAGACTGCCTATCTTGTCAAGGATAGCAGCTGCCATGGCGATATGTCCCTTCTGGTTGGGATGTACGTCTGCGGTGCTCAGCGAGCTTGTCTGAATGTCAACGAAATAGCTTGCATTTCCGGGGGCACTGGTGCTGGGCTCCTTCTCCTGCGATGTGAACTGTGACTTTACGTCAACTACCTCGATACCGTCGATGGCATTGAGCTTTATGTCGTATTCCTTCATCATAGCCTCGCAGCGCATTCTGAGTATGCTCAGGAATGTGGCATAGTCGGACTGCTTTCCGTAGGTCTTCTCTACATACGAGGGCTGGAGCTGGAGGGGCTGATAGACATTGGTGACAAGTATCCTTGTGTTGGGAGCTATCGCCTTGATATCCTCGACTGCCTTCTCAAGATTGGGAATGGTCTCACTGTCGAAAGTGCCGCCCGAGCCGTAGATGTTTGCGAATGCTGAGCCTATCTCGTCGGTGACCTCGCGCTTCTGAGCAAAGGTGCCCTTTGCCATATAGTCCATGAGTCCGCCCTCGCCCCTTATGTTGAGCATTTGTGTAAGGTCGGTCAGTGAAGGCTTCTCGGGGATATCGTCCTTTGTATAGCCGTCATTGAGGAACTTCTCCGAGGTCTTTCTGCCTGCGAAGTCCAGAAGATACTTGGAAAGAGCGTGCATCATATCGTTGCCGCCGATGGAGATGACTACCACATCAGCGTCGGAAACTGCCTTTTTCTGCGTATCTGTAAAGCTCTCTATCTCATTCACAAGGTCGGAGGTGTCATAGCCCGAAACTGCGTAGTTGGATACCTTGCAGCCAAGATAATCGCCGCATATATCGCCATAGTTGTATTTTACACTGCCCGTGCGGAGACCGCCTGCGGCTATGCTGTCGCCAAGCACCACCATGCTCTTGGGTGAAGCAGCTTTGTCTGCTGCATATACTGCCGGTGATGCTGTTATCGCTGTTATACTCATTGCTGCCGCAAGGACAGCCGAAACTATCTTCTTCATTGTATTCCTCCTCCGACTGCTTTGCAGTCATTCATAATATATACTGTTTCGTGTTCTGTGTCAACAGGTAAATAATGTTCAGATATCATATCCGAGGTCGCGGAGATACGCTTCATATGCCTGACGCAGCTTTCTTTCGTAGGCTGCTCCGCGAAGAGCACCTCTGAAGGAAAAAGCCGAATGCACAGGCACTATCTTGTTTGCGGCGCACCATGCCTTTTCAAACTCCTCGGGACTGAGCTTTTCCCTCGGACCTGCTTCGCGCCTTACGGCAGCAAGCTCGGATAAGCTGACATTTGCCATATCCTTTTCCAGCTCATCGGCGATATCACCAAAGCTGCTCTCGTAAAGCACATATCCGCACCTTACGCACTTTTCCTCGCCGCTGTCATTTTTTGCTCCGCAGGACGGACAGCGCTGCTTCATTACTTTGCGCCCTCCATGATAGCCTTCAGGAGTGTGTCGTTCCATGTGAGCTTGCTTCTGTTAAAGAGTCCGAAGCTGGAATCGCCGTTCATCTTGCCGTTGTCCCATACGAAGCACTTTATTCCCTGCTCCTTGGCATGGCTTATGTAATACTCATAATAAGCACTGCGCTCTGACTCTGCGGCTGAGTTGACACAGCCGAACTCGTCGATGATAACGGGTATCCTCTTGTCTATGAACTTGCGCTTGAGCTCCTTGAACTTCTCGTCTATCTCGCTCTTTCCGCTGTCGGTAAAGGTCTTTTCCGAGCCGTCAGAGAACTTCCACGGTGCATAGTAGTGAACGGAAAGAATGATATTTCCGCCTGCGGGAACTCCCATATCGTTAAGTGCAACGGTATCTGCGGAGGCTGCATAGGTGGTCACTATCAGCGTTCTTGCCGCATTTTTGCCGCCGCTCTCTCTTACTGTGGAAACAAAGTCCTGTGCATAGCGGTTTATAACAGCTCTCTCTGAGGCAGTTCCGCCCATCCACTCCATTGATGAACCTACTGTTCTGGGCTCGTTCATGCCCTCGAATATGAGCCTGTCGCCGTAGTCAGCAAAGCGTGCGGCTATCTGCTGCCATATGCTCTTGAGACGGGCACTGTCATCAGCGTAGGATGCGTCCTTGGGGTCGAACCAGATATAGTCGTCATGGTGCATATCGAGGATAACGAAAAGTCCCTCATTATACGCATAGTCAACGACCTCCTGCACGCGGTTCATCCATGCTGCCTGTATGGTTGTGTTGTCCATGTGCTCTGCCCACGTTACAGGTATTCTTACGGCATTGAAGCCTGCCTTCTTGACGTTCTGTATTATTTCCTTTGTGGTCTTTGGATTGCCCCAGCCTGTCTCGGTATCCGTTCCTGCTCTGCCTGTGTTGTAGCTGTCAAGGCTGTTGCCCAGATTCCAGCCCACCTTTATCTCTGAGACTATCTCCTGTGCGGAGCGGAAACCTGCACTTGCTGCGGCTGCAGTGGTAGTAGTCTCTGCGGCAGCGGCTGCGGCGGCTGTTGTAGTAACAGGCGGCACATAGCCAAGCTGCTGGCTGTACTTGACGCTTACCTTGTTGAGGGTGACTGTGGGGCGCTCGCTCCACCAGTAGCCGAGTATAAGCTCATTGTTCTGTGCCATGTAAGCCTTTGCGGCATTGGGCACGAACCATGTGAGCTCCAGCTCGGAGCTGTCGGTGAATACGGCTGTATCTATGGACTGATATGAGCCTGCCGATGAATTGATACCGAAGGCACCCGTGTACTTGCCGAAGCTGCCGTCTGAGCTGATGTTGAACGTTACCACCTCGGGGACTGTTCCCTCGGGTATGAAGTCAAGAGGCACGCTGATGATATTGTTCTCATCGGCATAGCTGACGCTCTTGCCAACATCGGCGTCTGCGGTGCCGTCAACGGGGACGTTCCTCGTCCTGTCAAAGCGGCATACCACATTCTCTATCCTGATCTTTTCGGCATTTCCCCACCAGTAGCCGAACAATACCTCGCCGTTGGCGCCGATATAGTCGGTGAGCTCCTCGGGGACGTTCCATGTTATCTCGCCGTAGCTTCCCTGTGTCGGGAAGGTCATATCCGGCGACTGATACCAGTAATCGTTTGTCTTTGCAGGGCATTCGTCCGCCACGGATATTCCGAAGCCGCCCTTGAATTCTCCGATATCCCCCCCGTTATCGGAATAAATGGTAAAGGTGAATGATCTTATCTTATCGCCTTCCTCAATGAGGTCGGCAAGCGGGAATTTTGTCGTATTACTGCCCGCTGCTTTTCCGATAGTCCTGTCCGCAGTCAGCTGTGAGCCAAGAGTCGCCGAAACGGTCTCAACTGGGCTAATATGCTCGGTCGCCATCTCTGTAGTTTCCTCCTCGGTTTTTGCAGTCGTGATGCTCGTGGCTGACGTTTCTTTTTCTTTTTCCGACACAGCCGAAGAACCACCCTTCTTCGCACATGACACCGCAGTCAGCAGCATTGCCGCCGCAGTGAAAAGCGCTATTGTTTTTTTCTTCATTTTTTATGTCCTTTCCTCATCGTCTGATCATAGGATCAGAAAAACATAATTCAAAACACTATTTATAATTATACCACGCCTGAGCAATATTTGCAATACATGATTTTTACCAATATAGGTGCCGTCCCTGCGATCATATTTATTAATATGCCGATAATACAGCCTATCGCACTGTAAAAATGACAGAACAGTGAAATTAGGTGGTGAAAATGTGTAGTTTTGTAAAAGAATTGATTACATTTCCCGCTTCTGCTTGACAAAACATTTCCGCTTGTGTATAATAAGTATAAGCTGAGCGAAGAGCACTGCTTCGCATTTTTATAAAATGGTTATATATGAAAGGACGCAAAACTATGAGCAATTTCAGAAAAAAAGCTATCGCGCTGGCTTCAGTAGCCTGTGTAGCGCTTACATCATTCGCATCATGTATGGATTCAAAGTCAAGCAGCAGCAGCAATGCAGGTTCAAAGGCTGACTCAAATGTCAGCGAGAATGCTACCGACGCTGACGGAAATACTGTTGCCAACGCCAACAACGGCAACGGCAGCAGCGGAAACGGCAGCAGCGGCGGCGATGTCGACTTTGAGAATATCGTAAACGATCAGGGTCAGGTAGTTGTTACCCCCTTCCAGTCAGGTTCATCCGATGATTTCGGTATACCTGCTCCCGAAGTTGACCTTGATTCCGATGACCCCGTTGCCAAGGAGCCTGCTACCGAGATAGTTGAGGTGACCGAGGCAAACGGTGAAAAAGCAACCGACAGCGCAGGCAATGTCGTTACTCAGATCGTTACAAAGCCTGCTGACAGTTCTTCCGAAAACTACAAGAGCAAGACCGAGAGCAAATACTGCTTCTGGATCGATATTTCCAAGGATTCGGACTATGTCTTCAATGATCAGTTCATCAAGGTAACATTCAACCTCAAGGACAATATCCCCAACAGAGATTACCCCGTAAGATTCAATCCCGATCTCTCCAGCGTTGCAGGAAAGACCATAACTCCCGATAAGGTAGTACAGGGTACTATCAGAGTCGGCGGCGATATCGACGCACAGAACGTTTCCTCCGAGTCAGGCTTCGTTGTATACGGCGACAATGTTTCCGCAAAGGCAGGAGATACCGTTGATTACTACCTGAATATCAAGAACAACCCCGGTCTGGCTGGCATCCTCGTCTGGGTATACTACGATGCAAACGCTATGGAGGTAGAGTCCATCAGACCCGCAGGCGAGTTCGCTAATTTCGCAAAGACAAAGGTAGGCTCCAAGCCCGAATAAGCCGGCAGCAGCCCTGCATAACAGAAACACCACCGAGCCCTTTTTACGGGCTCGGTTTTTTATGCCGCACGCAGCTCCCTTACGGGAGCTTTTTCGTTTTGCGGAGATTTTTTTCAAAAAGGGGTTGACAAATGTAAATATAGCTGATATAATATAATCATACCAAACATATAGGAAATATAGTAGAAACTTGAGAGGTGTCATTATGGACTATCTTTTCTCTAAACGATGTTGACTGCGGTCAGTATCATTTTTCAGTTTTTAAGAATATTATTTTTTCAGTAAAGGAGATATTATCATGAAAGTTTTTAAGAAGATCACAGACCTCATCGGAGGCACTCCCCTCCTCGAACTCACAAGCCTTGAGGAGAAGAACGAACTGGGCGCAAAGGTGCTCGCTAAACTTGAATACTTCAACCCCGCAGGAAGCGTAAAGGACAGGATCGCCAAGGCTATGATCGACGACGCCGAGGCTAAGGGCCTCCTCAAGGAAGGCAGCGTTATTATCGAGCCCACCAGCGGAAATACCGGTATCGGTCTGGCTTCCGTTGCTGCTGCAAGAGGATACAGACTTATCATCACCATGCCCGAGACCATGAGCATCGAGCGCCGCAACCTTATGAAGGCTTACGGTGCAGAGCTGGTACTCACCGAGGGCTCAAAGGGCATGAAGGGCGCTATCGCCAAGGCTGAGGAGCTGGCTCAGGAGATCAAGGGAAGCTTTATCCCCTCTCAGTTCACAAACCCTGCTAACCCTGCTGTTCACGAGAAGACCACAGGCGTCGAGATCTGGAACGATACCGACGGCAAGGTGGATATCTTCGTTGCAGGCGTAGGCACGGGCGGTACTCTCAGCGGTGTCGGAGCTTACCTCAAGTCTCAGAACCCCGATGTTAAGATCGTTGCTGTTGAGCCCAAGAGCTCTCCCGTTCTCTCAGAAGGAACAGCAGGTCCTCACAAGATACAGGGTATCGGTGCAGGCTTCGTTCCCGATACTCTCAATACAGATATCTATGACGAGATCATCCCCGTTACCAACGAGGACGCTTTCGAGACAGGCAGAGCCATCGTGAGAAACGAGGGCGTTCTGGTAGGTATCTCATCCGGCGCAGCTGTATGGGCTGCTATCCAGCTTGCTAAGCGTCCCGAGAACAAGGGCAAGACCATCGTTGCTCTCCTCCCCGACACAGGCGAGCGCTATCTGTCAACTCCTATGTTTGAATAATACCTCAATTATGCCATATACAACAACGGTCAGCCGCTGCACTTGCAGCGGCTGATTTGCGTAAGGACATGAAAAAAGGCGGCTGACGCCGCCGTTTCTGTAATGATGTGCTGCAATTATATGCAGTAATCGCCGCCCATTGACGAGTTTCTTTCGATGATATCCTGAATGGATATACCGTCAAGATAATCGGTAATGGCAGAGTAAAGCCCCTCCCACACAAAAAGTGTGGAGCAGTCACCTGCCCTCGGGCACTCGTTGGGCTCGAACTCCAGACAGGCTACGGGCGCAAGGCTGCCCTCGGTGGCTCTGAGTATGTCTCCCACCGATATCTCCGATGCCTTTCCAGCAAGCATATATCCGCCCTTGTTGCCGCGGTTGGTCCTCAGAAGCCCCGTCTTGTTAAGAAGCGGCACTATCTGCTCAAGATACTTCTTGGATATGTTCTGCCTCTCCGCAACGTCCTTCAGGGAAATATACCCCTCCTCCTGATGTATAGCAAGATCATATAACATTCTGAGCGCATACCTGCCCTTTGTTGATATCTTCATCATTTCACGTCCTTTCAAGCAGGTGATAGGTACTGACATTGAATATAATTATACCATAGGTTTAGTATGTTTTGCAAGTCTTTTCTGTTTTTTTATTGCATCTTGACATTTAGCCCCCATCTGTGCTATACTATATTTGCTTATATAAAAACGCCGTATATCGGCTTGAAATTATCCGGAGGATAGAAAAATGAAAACTTCTAAGCTTTTTGCATTCACTCTTGCGGCAGTCCTCACTGCTTCTGCCGCAGCAGGATGTCTCGATAAAAAATCAAGCAGCTCCAAAGACGTTAATATCAGCGTGGACGCTACCGAACCCGATAACGGTCCTGCTCTCCAGCCTCAGGAAAACGTGAAACACGGTCCTGTCGGTGAGAACAAGGTGGAAGCCGAGATCGGCAAGGAGGAGACCGCAAACGATACGGGCTTCACTCTCAATGCTGTTATCGACGGCGGTCACAGCGATGACGGTCAGAAGTTCCTTTTCTTCGATATCACACTGAAGAACGCTACTGCTGACGCTTATACCCTCAGCACTCTCAACAACTTCTATATCCTCACAAACGACGGCGAGGAGATATACTCCGATGTTCGTTCCCAGCTCTACGCAAACAAGTATTTCAACACCGAGAAATACTACGCAGACCCCTTTGATATCCCCTCAAACGGACAGTTCAGCGGCATTATCGGCGGCTATACCGTTGACGAAGACCTCAACGACTTCACGCTCTGCTTCTTCCCCACAGGCAGCGACCCGCTTGCAAAGGAGACTGTGTTCAACTACAAGATAACTGCCGACGATATCAAGGAGGCTGACAGCTCGCTCATGAAGTGAGAGATGTCACGAATATGAAGATAAATGCCCGAAAGCAGGCGCTGAAAGCTGCTTTCGGGCTTTTTTGTCCCTTTTCCTTCCGAAGCTCCTTGCCGGTGGGCTGCCGCAGCACCGTCCCTGCTATGCAGAGACGGTGTATCTCCGCCTCAGACGCAGCAAAAGTCCGCGTATAAAAAACACATATACTGCCCCTCCGCTTATCACTGAGGCGGAGAGGGCCGCGGCGGGCGAAGCTCCGCCGCGGTCTGCGGCAGCCCCGACAAGGTATGCGGCCCCGCCGCACATGGCTCCCGAGTAGAGTATCTTGCAAAAAGGCGCAAGTTGCAGACGAAGTCCCGTAACTTTCAGATAGGTGCGGACTGCAAAAAGAAGTATCAATGCATAGCAGAGCGAGGTAGACACCGCTGCACCCGAGACTCCCATAAAGGGGATCAGCAGAAGATTGCCAAGAAGCTTTACCGCTGTGCCGAGAAGCATTATCTTCAGCGGCGCAGAGGGCTTCCCCACTGCCTGAAGCATACTGAAAAGCGGATAGGATACGCAAAGGCACACCATTCCTGCCATGAGCCACCGCAGAGGCGCAATGCAGACCGTCACCTCGTCGGACTGGGCAGGATACAGCACCCCGAGCACCTCGGGCGCCATTACCCCAAGCCCTACGGCTGAGGGAACCGATATCGCCGCCGAGGTCAGCAGAGCCTGCATAGTGCCGCGCTCCATGGCAGCACGGTCTCCGCTCTCGCAGGCGGAGGTGATGCAGGTCAGGGCACCCTTGCCAAGCATATTCGTCACCGATGGCACAAGATTGAACACCGTAAGAGCTATGCCTGCAAATGATCCGTAAATGAAGCCCGGAAGCTCCGACGCGGATACTCCTGCGGGGGCTTTGCCCACATAGCCGAAAACAGCTATGCAGCCAATGACCGTCCACATATCGATGAGGGCAGTAAGGTTCGTCACAACGGCTCCTGCTCCCACAGGAAGTGCCGTAGATAAGAGCCGTTTCGCTATCTCGCGGCGGCTCTGAACACAGCGCTCGCCGCCCTTGGGAGCCCTGTCAAAAAGCCGCAGGAATGCAAAAAATACCGCCGCCCCCAGCGTGGACAGGGTAACTCCCGTAATGCCTGCGGCGGCAGCGGCTCCGCGGATATCGGTAATAAAGGGGAAAAGTCCCATCACTGTTCGCGGATGGCTTGTCACATAGCTGCACAGCATAAGTCCTGCCCCTGCCTTTACGGCTCCCTCCGCAAGCTGGGACAGCGCCGTGGGATACATATTGCTCATGCCCTCATAGTGACCGCGCTCCACAGCGGTAATGCAGCCGAACAGCACCGCAGGCGCTATCATCGCTACCGCTGCCGCTCCGTCGGTGTTTCCCACGGTGTATACACTGAAAGGCACCGCCATCAGCAGTATCAGCAGGCTCCCCACCAGTCCTGCCGCCGAAAACAAAAGCATAGCGGTCCGTCTTATCCTGCGGACATTCTCATACATCCCCAGTGCAGCGCTCTGAGCCGTCATCCTCGCCACCGCTGCACTCAGTCCCGTCACCGTCAGCGAGTAGACAGGCATGAATATGCTGTATGCACAGCTGAAATAGCTCATGCCCACACCGCCAAGCATATTTGTCAGCGGTATCTTGAATACCGCCCCCAGCACCTTTGCCGCAGCTGCCGATACCATAAGTATTATGGACCCTTTGATGAAGTTCTGCTTTTTCAGCTCTATCCCCTCCGACCTTATAATAAAAAATACCTTTTTCACAAAAATATATGTTGCGGAAATCATAATTATGTGTTATAATATATGATAGACTGATTATATACTCTGCACTGTATCCGCTTTGGTAAGGGCGGTGCAAAACAAAGTACAATAATATCAAACAGACGAAAGGCTGGTTTTTATCATGGATTATAAATTCTCAGACAAGGTAAGCAAGCTTCAGGCTTCTGCCATAAGAGAAATACTGAAATTTACTGCCGACCCCGAGGTCATCTCCTTCGCAGCAGGCAACCCTGCTCCCGAGGCTTTCCCCAAGGAGAGGATAGCCGAGATCTCTGCCGAGCTTCTCAGAGACGACCCCATCCTCGCTCTCCAGTACAGCGTTACCGAGGGCTATACTCCCCTCCGCGACCTGCTCAAGGGCTGGATGACTGAAAAGGGCTGCTTCCACAAGGAGTTCGATGACCTTATCATCACTTCCGGCGGTCAGCAGGCTAACGAGCTTTCATGCAAGGTGCTCCTCAACGAGGGCGATACACTTCTCTGTGAGTCACCCAGCTTCATCGGCTCACTCAACGCTTTCCGCTCTTACAATGTCCACCTCAAAGGCATCGAGATGGAGGAGGACGGCATCGACCTTGGCAAGCTTGAGAACGCTCTCAAGACCGAGAAGAACGTAAAGCTCCTCTATGTTATCCCCAACTTCCAGAACCCCACAGGAAAGACCATGTCTCTTGCAAAGCGCAAGGCTGTTTACGAGCTTGCCTGCAAGTACGACTTCATAATACTCGAGGATGACCCCTACGGCGAGCTCCGCTTCGCAGGCGAGAACGTTCCCTGCATCAAGAGCTTCGATACCGAGGGCAGAGTCATCTATTCCAGCACCTTCTCAAAGATAATCTCGTCGGGCTTCAGAACAGGCTACTGCTCCGCTCCCGCTCCCATTATCCAGAAAATGGTTGTCTGCAAGCAGGTTGCAGATGTTCACTCCAATATGTGGGCTCAGGTGGTTTCCTACAGATTCATGTCAACTGTTGACAGAGAGGCTCACTTCAAGAAGCTCCGCGCTATCTATAAGGAAAAGTGCGACCTCATGTGCGGCTATATCGACAATGAGTTCTCAAAGAAGATAAACTACACCAAGCCTCAGGGCGGTCTCTTCGTATGGTGCGACCTCCCCGAAAACTGCGATATGAACGACTTCTGCCGCAAGGCTGTTCAGGATTACAAGATCGCCGTAGTCCCCGGAAACTCGTTCAACATCGAGGAGGGAGAGGTAAGCCACTCCTTCAGACTCAATTACTCTACACCTACAAACGAGCAGATAAAGAAGGGCATGGATATCCTCGCCCGCATGACAAGAGAAATGCTCGATTGATATAAGAAAAAACTACTTTGAAAGGATAATTCATTATGCCAAACAGAATGACCGACAGATTCAATGTCACACAGAAATATCTCATGACCAGAGGACAGGCTTTAAACTTCCCCTATCAGCCTTTCGCTCAGTTCATCAAGAACAAGAACGACGTTTACGGCGTTGTCATCGACATCCCTATGTCCGCTGATGTGCTCACCACTATGGTCTGCTTCATCAACGGCGCTGCAAATATCTACTTCAACAACGGCGGCGAGTACACAGGCGCTGCTCAGAAGTACAGAAACTTAGTTCAGGCTTCACATACCCTCGTTGCCAACGCAGGTCAGCTCCTTCCCAAATGTAAGAAGACAAAGCAGTTCGACCTCCCCAAGGGCAGGACCAACAACATCTTCCTCCTGACAAGAAGCGGCGTTTACGCTGCTCAGATACAGGCAGGCGCTATCCCCGAGGAGGAGCAGGAGCTCAGAAGCATCTACGTTCTCTATCAGCGCGTTCTCAACGAGATCAGGACCTGCCAGCTCAAGGACGAGGCTGACAGAAGAAACGCTGCCAAGTAAGGAGTATACCGTACAATGGACGATAAAAAGCTTATTTTCAGCGCTATCCAGCCCACAGGCACTTTTACTCTCGGCAACTATATAGGCGCTGTCCGTAACTGGGCTCCCTTACAGGATGAGTATAACTGCATCTACTGTGTTGCCGATATGCACGCTATAACCGTAAAGCAGGAGCCTGCAAAGCTCAGACAGAATACCCTCAATTCATATGCCCTGCTTATGGCCTGCGGAATTGATCCTCAGAAATCTATCCTCTTTATCCAGAGCCATGCTCCTACACACGCGGAGCTCAACTGGATACTCTGCTGCAATACTCAGTTCGGTGAGCTCTCCCGTATGACTCAGTTCAAGGACAAGAGCCAGAAGCACCCCGACGATGTCAATGCAGGTCTGTTTACATATCCGTCACTTATGGCTGCGGATATCCTCGCATATAACGCTGATCTGGTGCCCGTGGGCGTTGACCAGAAGCAGCATCTGGAGCTGGCAAGAAATATCGCTCAGCGCTTCAATCAGCGCTACGGCGACTTCTTCACTCAGCCCGAGCCCTACATCATAGATGTGGGCGCTAAGGTAATGTCACTTCAGGACCCTACCAAGAAGATGTCAAAGTCCGACGAAAATCCCAACGCCTGCATCCTCATACTGGACGACAAGGATACCATCATCCGCAAGTTCAAGAGAGCTGTCACCGACAGCGAGGCTGAGGTCTGCTACCGCGAGGGCAAGGACGGCATAAATAACCTCATGACCATCTACTCCTGTGTTACAGGCAAGGACTTCAAGGCTATCGAGTCCGAGTTTGCAGGAAAGGGCTACGGCGACTTCAAGCTCGCTGTGGGCGAGGCAGTTGCCGATCATCTTGAGCCTGTCCGCACAGAGTTTGCAAGACTCAGCAGCGACAAGGCGTTCCTGAAACAGTGCTACACCGAGGGCGCTCAGAAGGCTCTGAGATACTCGGGCAGGATCGTTTCAAAAGCTTTTCATAAGGTCGGTTTCGTTGATAGGTAGTACCAATAGATGCCGAAAAACCGTTTGAGCAGTATAACCGATAGTAATTATATGGCAAAAATATACAAACCGTGAGTTTTACAAACTTAATATTCTACGATATTAACAAACTTGTCAAAAAACAGTTGCAATTTCTCGAAATTTAGGGTATTATATAACATAGCCCGTCTTTAAGGGAGTGTTTTCCAATGGTTGAATATCAGCAGAAGGAGTTCTATCGTATCGGCGATCTCGTCGATATAGTAAGACTTCTCAGAGGCGAGGGCGGCTGCCCGTGGGACAGAGAACAGACCCACAAATCCATTAAAAGCGATCTCATCGAGGAGACCTGCGAAGTCATCGAGGCCATCGATCTCGAGGACAAGGCTCTGCTTCGTGAGGAGCTGGGAGATGTTCTGCTCCAGGTGGTCTTTCATTGCAGGATCGAGGAGGAAACAGAGTCGTTCAATTTCGACGACGTCTGTGATGAGATCTGCAAGAAACTCATTATCCGCCACCCTCACGTTTTCGGCGACGTCACAGCCAATACCACCGATCAGGTGCTGAAAAACTGGGACGCCATAAAGATGGAGACCAAGGGTCAGGAAAAATATACAGACACCCTGACCAGCGTTGCAAAGTCCCTTCCCGCTCTTATGAGAGCACAGAAGGTCGGCAAAAGAGCTATGCGTGCAGGTATGGATTTCCGCTGTGCCGAGGACGCCGTGGCTTGTATCTCAAACGAGAAAGCCGAGCTTGATGCCGCTATTGCAAACGGAGACAAGGCTAATATCGAGGAGGAGATCGGTGATCTTCTGTTTTCCTGCGTCAATGCCGCCCGTCATTTAGGTGTGGACGCTGAGCAGGCTCTCAAGGACGCCACAGAGAAGTTTATCAAGCGCTTTTCTGTTACGGAGGAGCTTGTTTCCGCAGAAAAAATCGATATGAAGGAGCTCCCTATCGAAGAGCTTGACACATATTGGGACAAGGCAAAATCAATTATTTGTAAAACGGAGGAACGTAAAAATGACTAAGACCGAACTTATCAATTCTATTGCTGAAAAGGCTAATTGCACAAAGAAGGACGCTGCTGCAGCTCTGGAGGCTACACTTTCTTCTATCCAGGAGACTCTTGAGGGCGGCGAGAAGGTTTCTATCACTGGCTTCGGTACATTCGAGGTTCGTGAGAGAGGCGAAAAGACTTGCATCAACCCCAAGACAAAGACCAAGATGGTATGCCCTCCCTGCAAGGCTCCCGCTTTCAAGGCAGGCAGAGGTCTGAAGGAAGCTGTTAACGCTCCTAAGAAGAAGAGCAAGAAGAAGTAATTAATCAGGGGGGGGACAGGCTTCTGTCTCCCCCGTTTTGTTATAGAAGGAGATAATATGAGACTGGATAAGTACCTGAAGGTAACAAGGCTCATCAAGCGCCGCACCGTGGCTAATGAAGCCTGCGACGCCGAGAAGATTGTCGTCAACGGCAAGGCTCAGAGAGCTTCCTATGACGTCAAGGTGGGCGATATAATCGAGATAAATATGGGTACACGCCCTTTAAAAGTCAAGGTCCTCAGCGTGACGGAACACGCCACAAAGGAAAATGCTGCGGACAATTATACCGTTATAAGCTGAAAAACGCCGAAGTGGTCAATACTCACTTCGGCGTTTTTGTTATAGGGGGCGGCGTTCCGCCGTCCGTCAGGGAGTGTCCGACGTAATCAAGGGGCGGAGCCCCTTTGTGATCCCTTTCATAAAAAAGCGCCATAGCATTTGCTATGGCGCCTGTCTTTACTTGGTGTTGTGGATATCCCAGCGGAAGTTTACAAACTTCGCAGCCTTGGTATTGTCCAGCATATTGTTGTTTTCCATCTTGCTCAGGTCAAGATAGCGGTAATTGGTCTTTTCATCCTTGCTGACGCCGCCGAAAAGTCCCTTGAGCTTGGATATCGCTCCGCCCGAGGACCTCTGCACTACTGCGCCGAGACGATGCTTATCACGCATGAATGAGATTATATCCGCAGCCGTGGTAAGCAGCTTGTCGCTTACGTTGTAAATGCCCGAATTTGAAGGGCTCTCTGCTATCTTCAGGAAGCACAGTATGAAGTCCACAAGGTTATGAACGCAGCAGAACTGGAAACCGTACTGTCCCTGTCCGTAAACGAACAGTGTTCCGTCCTTTGGGTCTGTGATCTTCGATACAAGATTATCCGTAAAATTCAGTGTATATACAGGTGAGAAACGTGCGATGCAGGCGATGATCTCCTTGTGGTGCTGCATCTCGCTTACCATTGCCTTTTCCGACTTGTACTTCATGACAGCGTAGTTGCTGATGGGCTTCAGGTCACTGTCCTCACGGATAGGCTCACGGGTCTTTGGGAACTGATATACCTGATCCGTGCTGAGCATGACGAACTTCTTGATATTCTCCGTCATTGCGTATCTGAATATGAACTTATCCACCGATGCGCTGTCACTCATCTGCTTCTCGGTGACGATAGGTCCCATGTCGTTGTCAACGGTGCAGGCTGCGTGAATAACTATATCAAATTTATTCTGCTCAAACAGCTCTGCGATTGTGTTTTTATCTGTAGGTGAACATTCAACAGATGAATAATGAAGCTTTCCCACATTGTAGCCTGATTCCTCTATGTCGACAGCTATGACCTCATAGCCTTTTTTCAGGAGTCCGGAGCAGATGTGACGGCCTATAAGACCGCAGCCGCCTGTTACAAGAACCTTCTCCACGATCATAGCCTCCTTTCTAAAGCTTAAATAATATCAATATTATATCCTCTGATTTTTTTATTATAACATATGTTTTTCTTTTTTGCAACAGCTTTTCATCGTGTAAGCATACTGCAACCGGTGATCTCTATGGTAATTTTATTCTATGTCCGCTGACTTGGGGTCTGTATTTATCTTGTCAAGATATTTCTCTACTGCGGCACTCATAGCGTCATAGGTCTCGTTCCACGGAACACCTCTCGCTGTAAGGCGCAGGTCGTCGTTTATAAGGTCACCACAGTCCTTGGAAACGCCTCTGGATATGTCGATAACAGGATTCTCCTCTGCAAGCTCCTGCATACTGTCCTTCATATCTATCATTTCCTGAGTCCAGCCGTAGTCCTCCATGAACTGCTTGTCAGCCATTGCCTTTGTATCCTCGTCCAGACGGGCAAAGCGCTTGCAGTCAAGATACTTCGCAACGCCCTCGGGGTTTGAACCGCCGCTGACGAACATATATGACTCAAAGCCTGTGGGTATGTAGTACTCGTCAGCCTCGGGGTCTCTGGGCATGGGTACGAAGAATGCGTCCTCGCCGTATTTTGCCTGCCACTGAGACTTCTCGGTATAGAAGTCGTAGAGACCGATAGGATAGAACAGTGTCTTGCCCTCGCCCACATATGCCGGCTTTGTCTCCCAGCCGAAATCGCCTACACCGATGGCTATACAGCCCTTCTGATAGAGATCGTAAATCCAGTTCTGCACTCTTTCCATTGATGGGTCGGAGAGATTGCTGACCAGCTTGTTATTTTCAAGGCTTATCGCAGGAACTCCCGTGGTATTGATGAGTCCGAACTCGAACCACCAGCCGTCTATGCCGTACTTCTGGTTATCAGCGTCAACATAGCTCTCCAGCATTTCCTGGAAGGTATCCCATGTCCACTCGCCGTTCTCATAGAGCACAGCGGGATCCTCAAGACCTGCCTCGGCAACGGTCTTTCTGTTGTAGACCACTGCTACGGCGTCGCCTGTTGCCTGAACGCCTGCCATGTAGTGCTTGCCGTTCCAGATGAACTGGTCGTTTACGTCCTTTACGTCCTCCCAGAGCGGAGAATCGAAGTCGATATAATCATCTACGGGCACGAACATCTCCTTGATAGCTCCTCTTGGAAAGGCGTCAAGGTTGCCCCCGTAGAAAAAGTCTATGCCCTCATCGGAGCTGATATACTCGGTGAGCTTGTCATAGCGCTCGTTGTATGTGCATGGGTAGTACTTGACCGTACCGCCGTAGCGCTCCTGAAAGACCGCAAGGTCGGTGGGTACGTTCTTACCCGTACCGTCGGGATTGATATCCCAGTCAGACAGCCACTTTATCTCGCCGTTTTCCAGCTTATCCCCCGTAAGGAGGTCAGACTCGGCGGCATTCTGGTGTATTTCCTCTCTTACAGCGGAATCCAGCTCCTTGCCGGACACTGAACTCTTGTCCTTGCTGCTGCATGAAAGAAGTGACATTGACATTGCTGTAAGGAGCAATGCTGAAATAAAAGTTCTTGCTTTTTTCATCCTCAAACTCCTTTAATATCGCCCTATTGTCCGTATATTCGTATATCTGCGCTTTTCTTAATTATATCACGGGACTGCTATTTATGTCAATATAAATATTACATAGAATTTAGCTGGGTTTATGGTTAGTTTATTACATATAATGTGTTAATACTGTGATATAATTCGGACAAATTCACATATTTTTGCCGCATTTTGTGCCCGATGCCCTGAATGCACAGCTGTCCTTCATGTTACAGACCGCACAGCCTCGCGGACCTCGCTCCACAGGGGCGTCAGACACGCCGATTATCGCCGTCACAGACTTTGACGGTATAAGGAGACAGCTGTCTGTTACGGTGAGCCCTATGCGTCTCTGAGCGTTCAGAGCGAGAAGGAAGCTGCGCTGTAACGTTATAGGCAGGTCTCCGTAGCCGGGGCTGAACCGCCATGTTCTGTACTCGCAGGGGTGGGCTGTGAATATCTCCTCCTCGGCGCGGTCACAGACCTGTTCCACGGCAGCACTGCATATGCAGTCAAGGGCGAGGGACTGCGCCATATCGGTCACTGCTGCCTGACGGATGAGCTTGTCTGCTTCCTGTGACAGTGTTGCCGCAAGGAGCACAGCTCTTTTGCAGCCTTTCAGGTGGCGTTTTATGTCCTCCCCTGTCAGGGGCTCGGTCATAGCGTCGAGAAGAACTTCATCATCCGTAAAGGTGACATCGGTCTCAAGATAGACGTACTTCGGGCGGACTCTCTCCCTGACAAGGCGCTCGGCTTTGTCAAGAAGCTCCGCAACGGCAGAGTCGGGAGCACCTTTCACTCCCATGTACCGTGCAGCCTCCGACTTCGATACGGGAAGCAGCTCCATCACGCACCTATTATGCCGGAAACGGCTTCGCTTATCTTCCTTGCAACATAGGGATTATTCATGGTGTATAGATGTATTCCATCAACTCCGCTGGCTACAAGGTCCACTATCTGGTTCACGGCGTAGGCAATGCCTGCGTCGCGGAGAGCCTCGGGATTGTGCTCGTACTTGGTCATTATGCGGACAAACTTACTGGGCAGGCTGGCTCCGCAGGTAGTGACCATGCGCTCTATCTGGTTTTTGTTTACTACCGGCATTATTCCGGCTTCGATAGGCACATTTATGCCTGCGATGGCTGCCTTTTCGCGGAATTCGTAGAAATGGTCGTTGTCAAAGAAAAGCTGGGTGATGAGGTGGTCTGCACCTGCCTCTACCTTCTTGCGGAGGTTGATAATGTCCTCCACCATGTTTTCCGCGTCGGGATGGCATTCGGGATAGCAGGCGCCTGCTATATCGAAGCAGCCCTTTGTCTTTATGTAGGTAATGAGGTCGCTGGCGTGGCGGAAGTCCTCAACAGGCTCTATATCGGGATTTATATCGCCCCTGAGAGCCAGTATGTTCTCGATGCCGCGCTGCTGCGCCTCGGTAAGTGCTGCGTCTATCTCTGCCTTTGTGAAGTTGATACAGGGCAGGTGGAGCATGGGAATTATGCCGCTGTCCTTTATCCTCGAAGCGATGTCCAGCGCATAGCGGCTGTTACCGCTGCCGCCTGCACCGAATGTAACGCTGATAAAGTCGGGGTGAAGTCCCTGAAGCTCGTCAAGTGTACTGTAAATGACCTCAATGGGGCTGGTTTTCTTCGGAGGGAAAACCTCAAATGAAAAAACTGTCTTTTCTTTAAAAATATCCTTAATACGCATAGCTGCCTCCGTTAGTCTATTGACCAGTCTATTTCCTCCATGCCGTTGGCGCGGAGAAATGCATTTGCCTTCGAGAAGTGTCTGCACCCGAAGAAACCGTTGTACGCCGACAGCGGACTTGGATGTGCAGCCTTCAGTATAAGGTGCTTGGGATTGGTTATGAACTGCTGCTTCGCCTTTGCGTCACCTCCCCACAGCATGAATACCATGGGCTTTTCTCTTTCGTTGAGCAGTTTTATTACGTCGGTGGTGAAGTTCTCCCAGCCCAGACCGCGGTGGCTCCTCGCCTGATCTGCGCGGACGGTGAGAACGGAATTCAGCAGGAGCACTCCCTCCTGCGCCCACTTGGTAAGCTCACCATGCTTACCGAGATTGTCAATACCAACGTCGTCCCTTATCTCTTTGAAGATATTCACCAGAGAGGGCGGCGGAGCAATGCCCTTTCGCACGGAAAAGCTCAGTCCGTGAGCCTGTCCTGCGCCGTGATAGGGGTCCTGTCCGATGATAACGCACTTTACAGCGTCGTAGGAAGTGTACTTCATGGCGTTGTAGATATCGTACATATTGGGGTAAATGCGCTGTGTTCTGTACTCGTTTATGAGCTTCTGTCGGAGCTGCACATAATAATCCTTTTCAAACTCACCCTTGAGCAGCTCGTCCCAGTCGTTATTGAAGTTTACCATAATTCCTCCCGTATACAAAACAGGGACGACCTGCGCCGTCCCCCTCTGTTAATTGAAAACTGTATCCTCGTAGTACTTGAACTTGACAAGGGTATTTCTTCTGTATGTAAGCGAACCCTGCTGATTGAAAGGCACCTTTTCATATGCCTCCGCAGAGCATTCAATTTTCAGCTTCTGTCCCTTTCTGGTAACAAATACCAGCTCGTAATACTCGTCAACAAGCTTGACCTGTCCTGTGCTCTCTATAACTCTCAGTCGGTCGTCGCTCTTTCTTATAAGAGTTGCCATCTCAACTATGGGCTCGGAAGTACGCTTCTGAACAGGCTCATCGGGAGCGCTTCCCCCTCTGCGGTCCGCAAGTGACTTCTTGACGGGACCCGATCTGTCGGGAGCATCATCTTCATCGTCGCTTCTCTCCTCAAGGAATACCGAAAGCAATTTTCTGAAGGAGCTTTTTCCGCTGAACAGCAGCATGATCAGTATGAGTATTACAACGATAGCTCCGAGGAGAATGAGCAGGTTTCTTAATTGTTCTGTCATCTTATCCCAAGGCGCAATGCGCCGCTCCTTTCTGAATATATAAACGCCTTCCGCCGCTGCGAAAAGCTTCACTCTTATATTATAATATATTTTTTCATACTTTGCAAGTTATATTTGCATATTTTTTTAAAATATATGCTGTGCTCTTTGCTTGCATTTTTCCCTCATTCGTGCTATAATCATAAAAAAGTTATTGGAGGCAGTTATGCAGAAGGTTCTGGGATATATGAGAAAAGCCGTACAGCAGTACGGGCTTATCAGGGACGGTGACCGCATCATGGTGGGAGTTTCGGGAGGCAAGGACAGCCTTGTGCTCCTTTATGGGCTCACCCTGCTGAGACGGTTCATCGGCATAGAATATAAAGTTGTTGGTGTTACTCTCGATATGGGCTTTACGGGCGAAAAGATGGACTTCTCACCTGTTGAGAGGTTCTGCGCGGAGCACGATATCGAGTATCACATTATAAAGACTCAGATCGCGGAAATAGTTTTCGATGTCAGGAAGGAGCCAAGCCCTTGCAGTCTCTGTGCACGTATGCGCCGCGGTGCTCTCCATGATGCCGCTAATGAACTGGGCTGCAACAAGGTCGCTCTCGGTCACAACTACGACGACGCTGTTGAGACCTTTATCATGAACCTGTTCACAGAGGGACGTATCGGCTGCTTTTCGCCAAGCACCTACCTCACTCATAAGAATGTTACTGTAATTCGTCCGCTTGTGCTTGCTCCCGAAAAAGAGGTACGCAGAGCAGCGCGGAAGAACGAGCTTCCTGTGGTGAAGTCGGTATGTCCTGCGGACGGTCACACCAATCGCCAGAAAACCAAGGATTTCCTTGCTGATATGGAGCGAAACGATCACGGCTTCAAGGACAGGATATTCGGCGCTATGAAGCGGGCAAACGTTGACGGCTGGGGCGGTATCGACTGGACGCCGCCGAAAACTAAAGACTAAAATAAAAAGGCTCTCCTTTCGGAGAGCCTTGATTATTCACTTAGGAAAGTGTCAGACTAAATTAGTCTTCCTTCTTTCTGAGAGCGAATGCTGTAGCTACTGCTACTGCAAGACCTGCAGCTGCAACGCCGGCACCAGCAACACCTGTCTTAGGTGAATCCTTGCCCTTAGTTGTTGTTGTAGGCTTCTTGCCAGTTGTAGAGCTGCCAGTTACTCTGGATCTGCCGGTTGATGTAGTTGTTGAACCACCAGCTACAGCTGTTGATGTAGTAGTTGTGCCTGAAGTTGTTGTAGTTGTAGTTGTTGTTGTAGTAGTTGTTGTAGTTGTAGTAGTTGTTGTAGTTGTTGTAGTTGTAGATGAAGTTGTATCACCAACCTGAATGTAGCCCTGCTCGATACCATTCATGAATGTCCAAGCCTGCATGAGCTGACCCTCTGTGTCCTTCTTGAGGTTTGTGAAGAGATCCTCATTGTTTGATCTTGACTGGTAAGCGATCTCGATAGGATATCTGTCGCCAGCCTTTGCATCAGCAGGAACCTGAAGCTGGAATGACCAGAGAACGCCGTTCTTACCCTTATTGTCATCTCCGTCTGTTGTTACGAAGAATGAGTTAGCTGTATCAGCCTGTGAGATACCGCCGAGAAGTCTGCCTGCACGATCCTTTGTAGCAAGCTGATTGTCCTCATCGGGAATGAGCTTGAGTCTGCTGTCGTACTGGATGTGAAGACCTGTAGCACAGTACTTATCCTCTGCACCAGCAACAGTCAGATTGATTGTCTGGATGGAGTTGGGAGCTTCCTGAGCTGTAAGATTGATCTGTGAAAGTGAAAGTGTGGGCTTTACTGTTGATGAGTTAACATCAAGTGAGCCGGGATCATAAGCCTGACCAGCAGCGGGGCCTGCGAATGCAGATACAGCTGAAGCTGAAACAGCGAGTGCTGAAACAGCGAGTGCAGCAAATGCGCTCTTAAAAATGTTCTTCTTCATTGTTATTATTTCCTTTCAGATAGTTTTAGTTATATATGTTATCTGCCGCCGCTAAATGGCGGCAGATTGAACATGCTTTTATATTTCTTTTTTAACCGAGGAGTTCGTCCCAGATCTCCTTGTCGCTCTTACCATTGTACTGAGCACTTGATCTTCTTGAGTAGTATGCAAGGATGTTAGATGCATCGTTTGCATT
The DNA here is from genome assembly GCF_900116855.1 of Ruminococcus flavefaciens. Taxonomy (GTDB): domain Bacteria; phylum Bacillota; class Clostridia; order Oscillospirales; family Ruminococcaceae; genus Ruminococcus; species Ruminococcus flavefaciens_R. The sequence continues at coordinate 37,734 of NZ_UETD01000007.1, read as the reverse complement.
GAGTACTCTTGCGTCCTTCTTACCGTCTCTGCCTACGATCATATTGGAGTCGTGGTGAACATCGCTGAGGAATGCTGCGAACTCTTCATAGAGACCGTCGGGTGTGGAAACGAGCTTGCTCTCAGAGAGGATAACGTCGTAAACGCCTCCGCCCTGAGTAGATGTCTTTGCGTAGAATGCAAGTACCTGTGAAGCGTCAACTGCGTTTGCAACGCTGTCAAGGTTTGTATCGCCCTTAACGCCGATGTAAACTGTTACTGTGAGGTTCTTGCCTTCATTGTCTGTGAGGACACCGTCAACGCCGTAAACGGGAACTGAATACTTGAATGTGGTGTTGTCCTGCTTGTATGTGTTGGAAGGTGTAGCGCTGCCAAAGTTGATGTCAGCTGTGATATCCTTGATATCCTCGCCTTCCTTAGTGATGATCGTCTGACCGTCAATTGTGTAGCCCTCTACATAAGATGTGTGGAGGATAACATTTGAAACCTGAGCCTTGTCGAACTCTTCCTCAGTGTTGAGGTAGAATGCGTAATCTGTATCAGCTGTTACATAAGACTTAACAACAGATGTTGTAACTGTAACATCAGCAGGCATTGAAGTTGTTGATGTAGTTGTTGTATCTGTAGATGTTGAAGTTGTATCAGTTGAAGTTGTTTCTGTGGAAGTTGTTGTTGTGTCTGTAGATGTTGTAGTCTCTGTAGATGTAGTAGTTGTATCTGTTGATGTTGTTGTTGTATCGGTTGATGTTGTAGTTGTTGTAGTTGTAGAAGTTGTAGTTGTGGAAGTTGTTGTAGTTGTCTCAGTTACGAGAACTCTCTCGATCTGAACGTCAACAGAACCTGCATCAACTGACTTGATTCCGCTGAAATCAACAGTAGCCTTGATCTGCTTGTAAGAATCCTTTACTGTGAAGCCCTTTGAGCCGTCAGCGTAGTAAGCGATAACTGCATCCTTCTCAGCATCATCGAATGTTCCTGTGCCTGTGCCAACGCCGCCTGCCAGTGAAGCTGTGATATCCTTGATGCTGTCAGCGAAAGCGCCGAGCTCAGCAGCAGTGATAGTGATCTCTCCGTTGGGAGCAGCGATCTTCAGTGCCTGATCGTATGCCTTAGCAACTGTTGCATTAGTAGCGATATCTGTTGCTGTTGCAGGGATCTGCTTCTTGAAGTTCTTTTCAGCGAGCTTTGCATTTGCCTCAGCGATGATAGCTGCAACATTTGCATAGTCACCTGACTGTGAATACTTGAGAGCGCTGTCGATCTTAGCGTCAGCCTTGTCAAGCTTATCTGTGATCTTCTTGATCTGTGCTTCGTAATCAGCGATAGCAGCGTCAACCTTGTCAGCTGCAACCTTTTCCTTGATAGCCTTCTCAGCTACTGCCTGGATCTCGAGGACCTTGCCCTTAGCCCATGCAGGAATCTGACCGATGCCGTAGGAACCGTCTGCTGTCTTGAATTCAACAGATACGGGAACAGTTGTTGAAGTATCAAGCTTGGAAGCCTTGATAGTAACTGTGATCTCACCTGAAACGTCAACATCTTCAAAGGTAACCTGATTGATGAGTCCCGGAACGCCGTACTTGTCGCCGACATTCTTGAGAGCCTCTCCGGGTGTGCCCTTGTATGCATCATACTGCTTGGGTGAAGTTACCTTACCCTTGAGGATGATGTCGTTTGAGCCTGTGATCTCATATGTAACACCGTTGGGGATTATATACTTTGTAAGTATAACCTTTACTGCGTCGCTGTAAGCGCCTGCCTTGCCTGCGATGTCTTCAACATAAGGTGTGATGTCAAGATCGCCTGTTCTATTCTGAACAGCTGCGAGGCTGTTTGAAACAGTCATGTTCCACTTTGAAACTGTCTGATCAGCAGGGATATAAAGCAGGCTCTCAAGAGTAAGAGCGTCGTTTTCAGCCTGAACTGCTGCGGGTGCTTCGATCATATCTGTTGATACAGCGCTTGCATAAGTGAGACACTGTGTGAGAGCGAGCGGAACAGCTGCTGCTGTAGCAATGGCTCTCTTGAATAATGAATTCTTCATTGTCCTATACCTCTCTAACATGTTTATTCCCCTTCAGCAAAGGGAGCGGTTTTTGTACAAGCCGTTCTTTGCATTAGGCTTAATTTCGGGGAGACGATCTGCGTTTGCATATAATTCACCCAGAAATTCATAACTACATTTTATCACACAAACGTCAATAAGTCAAGCAGAACAGTATATTTTTTTCAAAAATTATTGACGATTAATCATCTTCTTTTTTGTGCTTATTTCACAATATGAATATATATGAAAAGTAATATTTTCTCATAAATGAACTTTGAGTATTATTTCTCGGTATTACGCCGTTTCCTGCGTTCCCGACAATGACATTATAGCACTGTTCTTACCCTCTGTCAACAGGTAATTTTTGCAAAAAAAGCAGGTCTTGCGACCTGCTTTTTTATTGCTTGGATCAACCGCCGAATCTTGCGTCACCGAGGATCTCATTCCAAATATCAGAATTTGAAGTGTTATCGTACAGATGTGAAGTTCTCTTAGCGTAGTATGAAAGGATCTGTGATGCATCGTTAGCATCGATTACTCGTCCTTCCTTCCTTGTCTTCCAGTTGTCAGCGCTCCACTCGTTGGTGTTTACATCTCCGAGGAATGCTGCGAGCTGGTCGAGTTCTTCAACAGGTGAGCTTACCTTCAGTCCTTCGTCGTTATCCTGGAGGATAATGTTCTTCGGACCGTAGTCGTCAGGAAGATTTGCGGGAGTTGTAGATACCTTAGCATAGTAGCTCAGTGCTGCTGATGCATCACTTGCGTCTACCATATTGCTGAGTGTGATATCACCCTTAACGCCGATATACGCTGTTACACTAAGAGCGTTTCCGTTCTTGTCAACGAGAGGCATCGAACCGTAGTAAACAGGAATGTCATACTTGAAGTCGGTTATTGTTGTCTGCTTGTTGATGTGTGTGCGTGAGTTATAAGCGCTTTCAGGAGTCATACCATTGAAGTTGATGAGATCAAGATTTACATCTGTTCTCTCAACCTCTCTGCCGTCATCATAAACATCGATGATCTTGAGAGCTACTACCTGACCCTTATTGAAGCCGCCGGGCTGTCCGTTTGCACGAACTCCGTCATCGTGACTGAAGTAGTAGCCTACCTGAGTCTGGATGATAGCATAAGAGCTCTTGTAGCCGGGAAGTGTCGATGTGGTTACGGTTGATGTGCTGGTAGAGGTTGTGGTATCTGTTGATGTTGTGGTTGTGTCTGTTGATGTCGAAGTTGTATCTGTCGACGATGTTGTGATATCATTCGATGTTGTCGAAGTGGTATCAGTTGTCGATGTTGTGATATCATTCGATGTTGTCGAGGTTGTATCAGTTGTCGATGTTGTGATATCGCCCGATGTTGTCGATGTTGTATCGGTTGTCGAGGTTGTGATATCGCCCGATGTTGTCGAAGTGGTATCAGTTGTCGAGGTTGTGATATCGCCAGATGTAGTTGTTGTGATATCACCGGATGTTGTAGTAATACCACCTGATGTTGTTGTTGTGATATCACCGGATGTTGTAGTAATATCACCTGATGTTGTTGTAGTGATATCACCGGATGTTGTAGTATCAACTGTTGTTGTGTCAACAGTAGTTGTTGTAGTATCAGCTGTTGTAGTATCAGCTGTTGTTGTATCTACAGTTGTTGTTATTATAGGTGTAGTATCAGGAACAACGATAATAGCACCGTCAACGGGCATTACATACTTTGTAATGTTGTTGCCGTTCTCGTCAGATACAAAGAGATCCTTAATGCTTATAGGAATGATTGTACCGGGAGTTGCGTTCTCGTCAACCTTGTAAGTGAGCTCGATTACTACTGTTCCGTCGGGAGCAACGTGAGCAACACCTGCACCGTCTGCGAATACGAACTTATATCCGTCTGCGCTGGGTACGATGTCTGCACCGTAGCCTGACTTATCGCCAGCCTTAACGAGCTGAACCTGTCCGTCGGGAGTTACCTTGAACTGTGCGCCTGCGATTCCGAGGTTTGCACCGTTAGGATCCTTTACAGTGATCTTTACAGTTGCCTCTTCGCCGGGACGAGCTGTTACTGTATCAACTACCCAAGCAATAGAATCTCTGGGAACTACGATGGTAGTTGTTGTTATTGTAACATCTGTGCCTGCGGTTGTGTTAGCTGTTGTAACATCGCCGCCTGCTGTTGTTGTGCCGTTACCGCCTGTTGTAGTAACATCGCCGCCTGTAGTTGTGGTGTTGTTACCGCTTGTTGTGGTAACATCGCCGCCGCCTGCGGTTGTTGTGTTGTTACCGCCTGTTGTAGTAACATTACCGCCGCCTGCAGTTGTTGTGTTGTTACCGCCTGTTGTAGTAACATCGCCGCCGCCAGCAGTTGTGGTGTTGTTACCGCCTGTTGTAGTAACATTACCGCCTGTTGTGGTGTTGTTACCGCTTGTTGTAGTAACATTGCCGCCGGTTGTGGTGTTGTTACCGCTTGTTGTAGTAACATTACCGCCAGTCGTTGTGTTGTTACCGCTTGTTGTAGTAACATTGCCGCCAGTCGTTGTGTTGTTACCGCTTGTAGTTACGCCACCTGTTGAGGTGATCGGAGCTGTAGTTGTAACATCACTGCCGCCTGTTGTAGTAACGTCGCTGCCGCCTGTTGATGTTGTTGTATCAGCAGTTGTTGTTGTAGTATCAACAGTTGTTGTTGTTGAGTTGATAGTTGTTGATGTCTCAATGTCGGGCGGAACGATGATGATAGCACCGTCTACACCGATGAGCTTATCAGAAATATCATTACCGTCTGTATCGAAGATCTTGAGTGATCCCTTTACAAACTCAACAGGATATGTGCCGTATGCTGCCTGAGCAGGGATATTGAATGTAAGAATTGCTACATTATCGTCTGTCTCAGCAATTACAGCTGCACCTGTGCTTGTTGCGAAGTCGAACTTCTTCTTTGTAGGATTCTGTGTGATGTCAGCCTTATAAGCGTCTGAACCCTCAATTGTGAAGTAGTTGATGCCCTCGCGGTTTGTGATATCGAACTGAGCTCCTGCGATAGGAAGCTTAGCGTTATCCATGTCAACTACCTTGATAGGAAGCTTTACAGTCTCGCCGGGGAATGCATTTCTTGTGCCGATCTGCCAGATGATGCCGCCCTGAGGAGCTGTTACTGTTGTAGAAGTTGTAGATGAAGAAGATACTGTTGTTGTAGTAACAGTTGTTGTAGTTACTGAAGATGTTGTAGTAACCTTGTCAACTACTTCGATCCAACCGTCTACGAATGTCACCTTGTCGGTGATGTTGCCGCCGTTAGCGTCGCTTACGAACTGCTGTGACCAAGTTACGGGATACTTGTCGAAAGGACAATCAGCGGGAACCTGATAGTACAGTGTTGCGATAACATCCTGATCGGATGCTGTCTTGCCGAAGCCGCTGGGCTGTGCAAATGAATAGTGCTGCTTGGTGTCGTTCTTTACAAGATCAACGCCGTAAGGTGTACCTGAAGAAGTCTTGTATTCTGTAGGAGCTGTACCCTTGATGTCGAACTGTGCAGCAGCTACTGAAAGGTCGCTGTCGCCGTTTACATAAACATTAAGAGTAACGAGCTGGCCGCGCTCAGCCTGAACCTGAGGGATTACCCACTCAGCAGTGCCGTCAACGGGGCTGCCTACTGTGATGGAACCGTCAACGAAGATAACATTGCTTGTAATGTCTCTTCCGTCGGTATCACTTACGAACTGATCAGCCCACTTAACAGGATATGTTCCGTCGGGACAATCAGCAGGAATTGTGTAAGTGATGGAATAGATCTGTGAACCGTCAGCTGCAGCTACGCCTGAACCGCTTGCGTTGCCGAAAGCAAATGACTGCTTAGCATCGTTAGCTGTTATGGGTGCGCCGTAAGCTGTACCGTCAGCGATCTTTGCATACTGAACTGTTTCAGCATTTACCTTGAACTGTGCGCCTGCAACAGGAAGTGCAGACTTGCCTGAATCATCGACTGTTGCCTTGAGGGTAACTGTGTCGCCCTTTTCAGCTGTTACATTGTCGAGGACCCACTTTACCTTGCCATCAACGGGTTTGTTTTTAACAGTGATAGAACCGTCAACAAATTTTACATTTGCTGTGATGTCCTTACCGTTTGTATCACTTACGAAGCCCTGAGACCACTTTACAGGGTACGTGCCATCTGAAGTGCCTGAAGGAACCTTATAAGTAAATGTGGCAACAGTTGCACTATCAGCTGCAACTACTCCTGCACCTGTGCTGTTGCCGAATGCAAATGACTTCTTGGTATCATTTGCTACGATAGCTGAATTATAAGCTCCGCCATCTGTTACAGAATCATACTCAATGGGAAGATCTGCATCAACATGGAACTGAGCTCCGGCTACTGCTAATGCTGCGTTATTGGGAGCATCTACATAAGCCTTGAGTTTAACGATCTCTCCGGGAACTGCTGTGACATTGTCGAGAACCCAGGAAATGTTTCCGTTGGTCTTATTATCATCTATTATAATAGAACCATTGGTGAAAGTAACCTTTTCTGTTATGTCTGCGCCGTCTGTATCACTTACAAACTGGTCAGACCATTTAACGTCGTATATTGTACCTGCAGCAGCACTTTCGGGAACTGTGAAAGCAAGTGTAAGAACTACTGAATCATCAGCGGCAACTATACCTCTGCCTGCACCCTGTCCGAATGCGTACTTATTGTTCTTGTACAATACACTTGAACCGTAAGCGTCACCGTCTGTGACTGAGCTTAAGCTTACGGGAGATGCTGCTTCGATCTTGAACTGCGCACCCGCAACTGCGAGACTTGAACTCTTGACTACTACGGGCATTGTGACCGTCTGGCCTGGAGCTGCAGTTACTGTTGGGATGAGCCATTCTACTTTACCGTCAGCAGCGGTTCTATTAGCAGAAACATCCAGTACTTCGCCCATACTAACGTTAGGCTGCACAGCAGTATAACTGCCGGCAGCACTAACTGACGAAGCAAATGCACCTGCCATGAGCGATAAGCTCATGGCAACGGATGTAACTGCCGAAAGCAGTTTCTTCATCAGTGCATTTCCTTTCCGAGCGATTTGCTCTATTTAATTAGTACGTACCTGTACTCTCCTTACTGAGGAAGAGTTACAAGCTCAACGATAGACTTGAGGATTGTTTCTGAATCAGCAGCTGTGAGGCGAACGCCTGCGGGATCAACTGCTGCACCTGTCTTGTCCTGAGGATCAAGAACGTCACCGTTAACCTTACCCTGATCAGATACAGGATATGTAGGATTGTTGAGGTATCTGTTAAGAACTACAACGTCAGCAACATTAACTGAACCATCGCAGTTTACATCGCCCCATGTAGGAACGAGCTTTGTGCCGGGATTGGGGTTAGTTGTAGTTGTTGTAGGCTGAGGCTCAGTAACAGTTGTTGTAGTTGTTGTTACTGTTGTAGTTGTTGTTGTTACATTTGTTGTTGTAGATGTAACAGGAGCACCAACTGTAAGTGTGAGAGGTGTCCAAGCGCCTGTGTACTTGTCGCCTGAGCCGCCCTCCTTGAAGATCTTGAGCTCGCTTGCTACCATGTCGATCTTATATGTTGTACCAGCTGCTGCATCCTGAGGAATAGTTACATAGAACTGAACTGCTGCAGAACCGTTCTTTACTGCTACAGGATCACCTGTAACCTCATCTGTAGCGATGATGCTGATACGACCCTCTGCCTTGTTGTCCTTAACCTTTGCGTTGCCGAGAGCCTTTGACTTGTTTACAACAGTCTCCATGTCAAGACCGCCAAGGTCGAACTGAGCGTCCATACCTGCACAAGTGTTGCTGCCTGCGTTAACATTTACGTTAACGAGTACTTCCTGACCGGGATTTACATTTGCAGCGCTCTGACCGTTCTCATCAACGATAGAGAAGTTGAAGTCAGCGTTGGCAACAGATGTTGTAACTGTTGTGGTTGTTGTTGTGGGCTGAGGCTGATCCTGAGTTGTTACAGGCTCATCGCCGTTGTCAACTACAAGCTTGAGAGGTGTCCAAGCGCCTGTGTACTTGTCGCCTGAGCCGCCCTCCTTGAAGATCTTGAGCTCGCTGTTAACCATACCGATTTCGTATTCCTTGCCATTTGCTGCATCCTGAGGAATAGTTACATAGAACTGAACTGCTGCTGAGCCGTTCTTTACTGCTACAGGGTCACCTGTAACCTCATCTGTAGCGATGATGCTGATACGACCCTCTGTCTTGTTGTCCTTAACCTTTGCGTTGCCGAGAGCCTTTGACTTGTTTACAACAGTCGTCATGTCAAGACCGCCAAGGTCGAACTGAGCGTCCATACCTGCACAAGTGTTGCTGCCTGCATTAACATTTACGTTAACGAGTACTTCCTGACCGGCCTTTACCTTTGCAGTGCTCTGACCGTTCTCATCAACGATAGAGAAGTTGAAGTCTGCATTGCCAACAGGAGGTGTAACCTGTGTAGTGGTTGTTGTTGTGGGCTGAGGCTGAGCCTGAGTAGTAGTTGTTGTTGCAACAGGACCATCACCCTGAACCTCGATTGTCATCTTGTTGAGTGTGAGGTTGCTGTCCTCGATAGAGTACTTAGCAGCAGGATCAGAATCAGAAGCTCTGTATGCCTCTACGAGAGGAGTCATAACAGTAACGTCAGCTCTGTCGTCTGTATCATAGTGTAAGAAATCGATATCGTATGTGCCTGCGGGAGTTCCCTTAGGTACTGTTACATCGAATACATATACAGGGAAATCATCAGACTTTGTACCAGCCCACTTGTACTGCTCACCGTCGTTGTTCCATGCGAGACCGAGGAAGTAGTTGTCTGTACCAGCCTTTGACTGAGACTCATCTACGCCGAATACATAACGGCCTGCTGAATCGTATCCGTTTACCTTGTCATACTTACCACCGAAAGAGATGTAGCAGTCTGTCTTAGCCTCGCCTGAAGAAATTGTGAATGTCTTCTCCTCATCGAAATAAGACTGGTTAGGCGACTTAAGATTAAACTTGATGTCAGGCGAATTTGTGGACAGGTTTAATGAGAATGAACCTGTACCGCCGTTTGTAGCCTCTGTTAAATAAACAGCAGCGGGGAAAGTATAATCTCCGTTAGCAAGCTGATCCTTTGTGACAGTTACTTTAGAAGAGCCATCAGAAATACCGGGCTTGTCAGGATTATATGTTTTAATAGAAAATCCCTTGGTTGCATCTGCAGCGCCTACAGTTGCAGGAACTACTGCGCTAACCATTGTTGCAGCCATACACAGTGATGTGACTGCAGATATTAACTTTTTCATTTGTAATAATTCCTTTCTTTAGGTTTTTACGCCTATTAATAAAACATAAATTGGGTTTGTATTCCTTTGTAAGGGGGACAAATCAGATAATCTCGGATCAAAGATTTGAGATGATATGGAGCAAATACTTCTGGATCTTCAGAGCATCATTTGCTGTGAGTCCAACAACATCATCATCAACATCGCCGTTGAGCTTACCCTGATCTGTGATAGGCTTGTCAGCTTTTCCGCCAACGCCATACTTATCGGGGTTTGCAAGGCTCTGCATGATGAGAATAGCATCTGCAAGCTCTACAACTCCATCGCAGTTAGCATCGCCACGAACAATTGTGGGCTGTGTAGCAGGCTGACCGATGCTTACTTCTCCGTCAATGGTCTTTACCTCGAGCTTAACGGGCTTGCCGTTTGACTCGTAGCCGCATCCGATAGTTCCGTTTACCTTCTTAGAGCCGGAATATGTCTCACGATCGATAGGCTTGATCGAAAGAGGTGTTGTTGTACCGTTCTTTGCGCTGCTTGAAACAGTGCCCTTGATGGTACAGAATACTCCGTCACCCTTGAGCCAGTAAGAAGAATCCTCGGCAGCAGTTGACCAGATCAGGCTTACATAACCCTCATTCTTGTTGATAGAGCTCTCATAAAGATCGCTGAGTGAAGCAGAAGCATCACCTGACTGAGGGATCTTTGTTACGAGCGCACCTGCGTCAACAGATGTGATGGTAAGAACACTGCTGTCATATGTTACAGCAAAGTCGAGTGCCTGAATGCCGGAAGATGGAATATCAGCTAACGATACGTCCACTGAGAACTCCCCACCTACTGTTGCAGTTGTTTTGCCAGCGGATATCTGCACTGTTTCGCCAGCAGCAGCAACAGGCATAAGTGAGCAGACTGAAAGTGAAAGCATCGCAGCAGCGATAGCTCCGACGACTACCTTTTTTGTCTTCATTATTTTTTCCTCCTTCTTCAATAATGTTATATAACAAAGGAACGGGGTGCCCCTTTAATTATATCTTGTCTTGTTGCAGCGGATACTACTGTTCCGCCCTCCCTGCAAAACCGTATCACCGATAACGAATGAAAGCCATGCAAAGCGGCGGGCAATGGCAACTGCCGCTGCTCAGTCATACAGACGAGGCTTAAGCTGTCCGAGCTGCGGTTTTCGGCGGATCATCTTCCGATCCGGCGTATGTACACGCCGCTCTGAAGCTCCCCTCTGCCGTCAGCCTGCGACTGAAAACTACGCTCTGCAAGCAGTGGTTTCGCCATAAGACGCATCACACTGCCGTGATGAGATACTTAATCCCAAATCTATATTTATTCATGATTTCATTATATATCAGGTCTAAAAAAAAGTAAATAGGTTCATACTGTTTTTGGTATTTTACATAAACAGCAAAAGATATTTTTGCACGGTTTGCACAATGATATTTTTTCAGAAAAACCACTGTTTAACAGTAATTCTGAACCAAAAATGAATTTATCAAATTATTTGTCGAGTTCGCGGAATTCAGCAGGTATCTGCTCCTCGATTATGCGGTTGATAACGTCCCATCCGAACTCGGTGTAGGTACCCTGAGGTATAGCATAGGGAAGGCCGTGCCTCTCCGCCAGCTCAGGCGAATACTTGCTGTACGGATACACCTTCATATTCGAGAACTCGCTCTCATAATGAACGATGGTAGGTATGCATTTTACATTCTCGAGTCTCAGCTCATTTGTCTCGCCGTCGATGACGATGTCAAAGTCGGGAAGCTCTCCCACAACGTTGAAGTTGTCGGTCTGAGCACATATGAAGTTGCCCATGCAGTAATATACGAAGCCCTTGGTGCCGTCGTCGCGGGTTATCCATTCCATGGTCTCCGCCGTATGTGTATGGCAGCCGAGTATGACATCGGCGCCCCAGTTTACCATTTTATTTGCCAGCTCGATCCTGTCCTCGGTAACGACAGTCGTATCGTCCTGACCCCAGTGGGCGGAAACGATGACAACGTCTGCAATTTCCTTGGCTTCCTTGATCTGGCGCTCTATGACATCCTCCTCGTCATTCTTGATGACTCTCAGGGGAACATCGTCAAGCTGTGCGTCAAAGCCGTTGATATGATGACAATATGCAAGGAAGGCGATCTTCACGCCGTTGACCTCGCGGACGCGGATGTTGTTGGCGTCCTCCTCGTTGAGATAAGCTCCCAGCACTGTCAGGTTATTTTCCTTTGCCTTCTGATTCCAGAAGTTTATGGATTCCTCCAGTCCGTCGGTACCCATGTCAAGCAGATGGTTGTTCGCCATGGTGATGACATCGAAGCCGCAGTCGATGACCGCGTCTGCTACCTCGGGAGGAGAATTGAACAGCAGCACACCGCCCTCAGCTCCGCGTACAGGATTGCTCTGCGAGATGACTGTCTCCTGATTGATTATAGCAACGTCTGCCTCCTCAATGAGGTACTTGACCTCGGAATACATGGGCTTGAAGTCGTAGCCGTTACCTCCTGCGAGAGCCTCCGCATTCTTGAATACGGAATAGTGGATGAGGTTATCGCCTGCTGCGATCACATGGACCACCTTGTCAGGCGGGAGCGTTGTAGGCTCCTCTGTTGTTTCCTCGGGAAGTGCTGCTTCTGTGTTGCCTGATGATGTCTGCGCTTCTGTGTTTGCCTTTCCTACAGAGCGGCCCATAGCACATCCCACGCCGCATACGGCAAGAGCCATAACGACAGCGAGTGCGCCGAAAGCGCGTCCTTTTCTCAATTTCATAAATACTCCTTTGCGAAAAGGCATAAAATCCCTGAAAATATGCCCTTTCTAAAATCATTATAGCACATTATTTTTGATTTGGCAATTACAAATTGTATCAAACTTAAATGAATTTACAACGCGTTTTATTATCCGAAAGATTAAATTTCAGCCGCAAACAGCGTATCTACGGCGAATTTCAGCTCTCAACTTTATTCTGCTCAAATATTTGTTTATTCATACGAAGTTTTTGTGCATAAATTGTGCAAGCTGACGATTACAGCACTTTTTGTCCGCAATGTATACAGAATAATTACGCATTGTTTATTTCACGGCTTTTCTGGAGCTCAATGAACTCCGCTGCCAGTGCTTCGGCTTCCGCATAGCTTGACAGCTGATAACACCTGCCGCGGAACTTCGCCGAGCCGTAATAGCCGTTCATGTACCACGCGGCGTGCTTCCGCGCTTCATGCATTGCAAGCTCCTCGCATTTGCCGCTGAGCTCAATTATGAACCTTATGTGCTCCAGCATGACCCTCATCTTTTCTTCAAGGGTCGGAGGTATGTACTCCTCCCCCTTCAGTGCTGCTTCCGTCTCGCGGAAGATGAAAGGGTTGCCGTAGCTGCCCCTGCCTATCATGACAAGGTCGCAGCCCGTCTCCTCGTACATCGCCCTGCACGAGGCTCCGTCCGTAACGTCGCCGTTGCCTATAACGGGAATGCTGACAGCTCCCTTGACGGCTCTGATGACGCCGCTGTCGGACTCGCCGCTGTAAAACATATCCCTTGTGCGCCCGTGTACCGCAATTGCAGCCGCACCTGCTCCTTCAAGAGCCTTTGCCATCTCGGGAGCGTTGATACCATCGGCATTCCAGCCGCTGCGTATCTTCACGGTAACGGGAGTGTCCCCTGCCGCCCTGACCGCTGCCTCGGTAATGGAAGCTGCCAGCTTCACATCCTTCATCAGCGCCGAGCCTGCTCCCGTGCCGACTACTTTTGGAACGGGACAGCCCATGTTGATGTCGATGATATCGGGACGGTACTCAAGGACTATTTTCACAGCATCAGCCATAAAATCGGGCTCACTTCCGAAAAGCTGCACCGCCATGGGGCGCTCCTCATCGGTGACCGTGCACAGCTCCGCGGTCTTGCGGTCGCTGTAGCATATGCCCTTTGCGGAGACCATCTCGCTGACAACGTAGGCAGCTCCGTACCTCTTGCACATGAGCCTGTACGCCCTGTCCGCAACTCCTGCCATGGGAGCCAGTGCGGCAGTCCTCGGGATAGTCACCTTTCCTATTTTAATGGTATCACTCATCAGCCTGCTCCGCTGCCTTGCCCTTGAATACAAAGAGCTTGCTGATAACATAATTGAGTATGAGAACTATAACATTGGCGAATATCTTTACCAGCCAGTAGTTTAATCCTATCATGCCGAAGCCGATGTGCATTATCACCCATTCTACCACAAGGGTAAAGACTCTGCCGCCGTAGAACTTTCCGCCCTCGGCAACTATCGCCTTAAAGCCCTTTGCATTGGACTCGAACACCCAGAGCTTATTGGTGACGTATGCAAATGTGACCGCGCATACCCACGAGAATACCGTGCTGATATCGCCTACTGCCTTGTCGCCGAAGCCTCCTGCATTTTCAAGGAGAGTCTTTGCCAGCCATGCTGTCAGAAAGCTGACCGCGGTGGTAAGAACTCCGAAAACGAGGTAGAGCCATTTTTCCTCATACTTGTAGTATATCTTCTGAAGCGGCTTCGGAAGTATCGAAACGCACCACTTTATGAATTTTTCCATCTCATCTGTCCTTTCAAAAAATTCAATCGCCTTTATATAATAGCAGTTTACGGACAGAATTTCAAGTCTTTTCATGTGATTTTCATGGAATATGCCACTTTTTTCGTAAAAAACGCCTTACCGCTCCAATACTAACAATCGGAACAGGAAGCAAAAAGCAAACAAATTCCGCAAAGATTTTACATTTTGTAGTCCTATATCTCGATTTTACCGACGATTTTTGTGCAATTCAGCAACAGAAATCCACCACATATACTTGCGGTAAAATTATTTGTTTATATTACACTAAAAAACGAGCAGTTTTTTGTAGCAATGCCGTATTGTAAATAACAAAAAAATATGCTATAATACTTATCGGATCGTATTTTACAAAACGCGGATATGCTTTTCAGCAAGTCGTTTCCGCAGATACATCCGTAAGTGTGTTCAATTAAATAAAGCTCTGTTTTCATTCCACGGCTAACCCCTGCGGAATATGAAAAGCTCCCCTTATGGGGAGCTTTTTTTATTTTTCATGTACCAGCTTTCCTGTCATGTGTTCTATGGTGAGAGCTACCATCTGCACGCGGCTGAACGCCTTTTCTATCTCGGTGTCAACTTCCTCCACTGTGGGGAAATACTTCAGTCCCAGCCTTCTGGCGGCATCGAGAGCTGTCTCCCTGTCGGTAATGAGCTCAGCACGTCCGAAAACTATAACGCTGGTGATATACCACGACCAGTCCTCTTTCTGACAGCCGTCGTTCCATGTGGTGAAGCAGACCTTGCCGCAGGACTTTATGGCGTCCAGCTTGTGCCCCTCCTTGGCGCAGTGGAAGTATATCTTCCCGTCGGCGTCGTTGTATACGAAGTCCATAGGCACTCCGTAGGGATAGCCCTCATCGCCAATAACGGAAAGCACTCCCCTCTTTGCAAGGTGGAGTATGTCAAGACACTCCCTTTCGGAGACTGCCTGCTTATGTCTTCTCATGTCTCTGAACATATTATCAGCTCCTTTTACTTTAAAATAGTCGTTTTTCTTTGTGAAATCGCCCAATGTCTCCATATTTTTTTATAAAAATCTATCATTGTAAAATAACGACAAAAATGATATAATAATATAAAAAATAAATTCTGTTATGTATGGAGAGATTTTTATGAAAAAACTTTTTTTCTTTTCCGCCTATTTCATTTCTTTATTCTTTTCACTATCATCATGTGAAAATATATCTCTTGATAACCAATCTGATAATAGTATAGTCAGCACTGCTACGATAGATCAAGAATCATCCGATTCACTTGTCACTTCTCAGACTACTTTAAAAAGCGAAACCACTTTGTCAACGCAGACTTCTTCAATTGATGATAGTACGCCAGAAAACAGTGTTTCAGAAACAACAGTGAGAAAAAAAGCGGATATCCAAGATTTGCGCAATTATTATTATACTATTCCTCAATTAACTAACATGGATGAAATACTTGCACAAGCCAAAAATTCTAATCTTGAAAGCTATATTAACTATCGCTCTGAAACTGGAGATGGCGAAGATGCTTGGGATGCACATATCTATATCGCTCCTCAATCATATTCAAACAATTATGGGGACTTTTATGAGTTTTCATGTGATTATATCGATGTCTTTGTTGAACGAAGAGATAGAAGCCAACCTTTTCAACTAAGTAAAGCTCAGTATATTTTTTATGATTCTCTTTATAATGTTGAATACTCTGCTAAAGGTAATTTAGCAGGAAATCACATTCAAGTTTGTCAAGGAGTATATGCCGTTGATCCTACCGCAACTTTCTCTTCACTGGAAGAAGCACTTGAAAAAGCAATTTCTCTTTCATAAGAATTAAAAAGGCTGCATCGAAAAATGATGCAGCCTTTTATCTTACGATAATTACTTGTTGAGGTTAGCCTCGATAACGTCGAGCTCATCGTAGAGAGCCTGAGGAATGTTTCCGCCCTTAGCCTTGATGTCCTCGTCGTAGTATCTTCTCATCTCAGCGATCTCCTTCTTCCACTCTTCCTTATCAACTGTAAGGAGCATCTTGAGTGCGTCGGGAGTTACCTCGTCCTCGATTCCCTTGAGGTTGATGTCCTCAGCCTTGGGAAGGAATCCGATAGGAGTCTCAACAGCGTCAACCTCGCCCTCAACTCTCTTGATGATCCAGTCGAGAACTCTCATGTTGTCGCCGAAACCGGGCCAGAGGAAGTTGCCTTCGTCATCTGTTCTGAACCAGTTTACGTTGAAGATCTTAGGAGCCTTGCTGCCAAGTCTTGCGCCCATTTCGAGCCAGTGTGCCCAGTAGTCGCCTACGTTGTAGCCGATGAAGGGCTTCATAGCCATAGGATCGTGACGGAGCACGCCTACTGCACCTGTTGCAGCAGCAGTTGTCTCGGAAGAAACAGCTGATCCGATGTATGTACCATGTGTCCAGTCAAATGACTGATATACCAGAGGAGCAGTTGTTGCACGTCTGCCGCCGAAGATGATAGCGGAGATCGGAACGCCCTCGGGATTGTTGAACTCAGGTGAGATGCATGGGCAGTTCTTAGCAGGTGCTGTAAATCTTGAGTTGGGGTGAGCAAGCTTGTTGCCTGCTGCTGTATAAGCCTCGCCGTCTACCTTCTCGCCCTTCCACTCTGTAGCATCCTTGGGAGGATTCTCTGTGAGCTTCTCCCACCAAGGTGTATTGTCGCTGTTGTCGAGAGCTACGTTTGTGAAGATAGCGCCTTCCTTTGTACAAGCAAGAGCGTTGTAGTTGGACTTAGCGTTTGTTCCGGGAGCAACTCCGAAGAAGCCGTTCTCGGGGTTGATAGCGTAGAGTCTGCCGTCCTTGCCGGGCTTCATCCAAGCGATATCGTCGCCGACTGTGAATACCTCATAGCCTGCCTTCTTGTATCCCTCGGGGGGAATGAGCATTGCCAGATTGGTCTTGCCGCAGGCAGAGGGGAATGCAGCTGTGATGTACTTAACTTCGCCGTTGGGCTTCTTAACGCCCAGGATGAGCATATGCTCTGCCATCCAAGCCTCGTTCTTGCCCTGGAAGGAAGCGATACGGAGTGCGAAGCACTTCTTGCCGAGGAGTACGTTTCCGCCGTATGCGGAGTTGATGGACCAGATAGTGTTCTCCTCAGGGAACTGAACGATGTATCTCTTCTCGGGATCAACGTCAGCCTTGGAGTGGAGACCTCTTACAAAGTCATCGGAAGTATCACCGAGGTTCTCGAAAGCCTGCTTGCCCATTCTTGTCATGATGTTCATGTTGAGAACAACGTAGATAGAGTCTGTTACCTCTACACCTACCTTAGCAAGAGGAGAACCGATGGGTCCCATTGAATAAGGGATAACATACATTGTTCTGCCCTTCATAACGCCGTTGTACATAGGTGTAAGGAGAGCCTTCATCTCATCGGGAGCCATCCAGTTGTTTGTAGGACCTGCGCCCTTCTTTTCCTTTGAGCAGATGAATGTTCTGTCCTCAACACGGGCAACGTCGTTAGCGCGTGTTCTGTGGTAGAGACAGTTAGGATACTTCTCGGGGTTGAGCTTGTACATTTTGTCCCAGCTGTCATCGGGAAGAGAAGTTACCTCCTCGATAAGAGCGTCGATCTGCTCCTTGGAGCCGTCGATCCATACTACCTTATCAGGCTGACAGAGAGCTACCATCTCGTCTACCCACTTTAATACGTTAGGGTTCTTAGTCAATGACATTGTATAATACCTCCTAAAAATTTATCATGTCAGAGCGGTGAATACACACCGCAGCACGGGACGTCAGGCAAAAGCCAAACGTTCCTCTGATACTATTATATCTGTTTTTTGTCAATGTGTCAATAGACATATGTTATATTTTGACGGTATTTTTTCGGAATAGCAATATTACCGAAAAATATTGCATTTGTCGGGGTTAGCCCCCTGCAACCCCGCTGAAACCGCGATGATCCGTTGAGGTGATATATAAAAAAATGCACGTTGTTATATTTTTGTCAATGTTCTTTTCAAATGCCGCGGATATTGGTTTGCTATTTCATTATAAATGTGGTATAATAAATCTGAATGCCCCTGCAGATACGCTGATCACAGATCAGCTCCCTGCATATCGGGCGATCATATCATAACGCTTCGCTTTATGATATGATAAACGCAAGTCATTTCACATCAGCTCCCTATATGACGGGAGACTGAAAGCTATAGCCTATGAAAAGGAGCCTGCTATGAAACTTCTCGCTATCGACGGCAACAGTATCCTCAACCGTGCATTCTACGGCATCAAGCTGCTGACCAATAAAAAAGGTCAATTCACCAACGCCATTTTCGGCTTCATGAACATATATCTCCGCAATATCGGCGACATTAAGCCCGACGCTGTGGCAGTTGCCTTCGACCTGCGCTCCCCTACCTTCAGGCACAAGGCTGTGTCCTACTACAAGGCGAACCGCAAGGGTATGCCACCCGAGCTGGCAGAACAGCTCCCCAGAGTAAAGAAGCTCCTCGGACTCATGGGCGTAAAGGTGGTAGAGTGCGAGGGCTATGAGGCTGACGATATCCTCGGCACCCTCTCAAAGCTCTGCTCCGACAGCGGAAACGAATGCTATGTGCTGACGGGAGACCGCGACAGCCTTCAGCTCATTGACGATAAGGTCACAGTTGTCCTTGCCACCAACAAGGAGAACATTTACTATACTCCCGACAGATTTATGGAGGACTACGGCTTCGAGCCCATAAAGCTCATAGACCTGAAAGCCCTCATGGGCGACAGCTCCGACAATATCCCCGGCGTTGCAGGCATCGGCGAAAAGACCGCCTCATCTCTCATAAAGGAGTACGGCTCGGTGGAGGAACTCTACGAAAATTACGAGGACTCGTCACTCACCAAGGGCGTCAAGGCAAAGCTTGCCGCAGGCGCAGACTCCGCAAAGGAGAGCAAGTGGCTGGCGACCATAGTCCGCGACGCTCCCATAGACGCCGACCTTGAGGACTACAAATTAGGCACTCCCGACACGGCGGCAGTCAGTCTCATGCTCAGTGAGCTTGAGATGTTCAAGCTGCTGGACAAACTGGGCATAAGCGCCACAGAGGGCACCAATGCCGCTCCTGCGGCAAAGGAGGAGGAGGCTCCCGTTATCGATGCAAAGATAGCTGACCTCACTGCCGATGTTATCGAAAAGCTCACCGACTGCGAGTACCTTTTCCGTGACGGAAGTCTTTCCCTCCGCAGCGGCGACTGCGTTTACAATACAGATGATGAAAAGCTCATCTTACAGTTCTTCGCTTCGGACTGCTCCAAGGCGACCGACGATGCAAAGGCGCACTACCGCTGGGCTATGGCTCACGGCGGCGAGCTGAAAAATCTCCGCAGCGACGCGGCTATCTGCGGCTATCTGCTGAATACATCGGCTTCCGATTACGCTGTGGACAAGCTCTGCGCCGAGTACGGCGTTCACTATTACAGCGAGAACTTCGACCTTGCAGAGCTCCTTTCCCTCCGAGGACTTATAAAAAAGCTCCGCGCCGAGATAGAGTCCGAGGGCATGACTGAGCTCCTCGAAAAGGTGGAGCTGCCACTGACAGAGGTGCTCGCTTCCATGGAGGACAGCGGCGTTCTCATTGACCGCAAGGGCGTCGAGGACTTCGGAACATACCTCTCCGAGATGATAGAGGAGACCCAGCAGATGGTCTACGATGATGCAGGTCACGAGTTCAATATCTCCTCGCCAAAGCAGCTGGGTACTGTGCTCTTTGAAGAAATGGGTCTCCCTGCAAAGAAAAAGACCAAGAGCGGTTATTCCACCAATGCCGAGGTGCTGGAGGAGCTGAGAAGCTACGCTCCCATCGTGGACAACGTGCTGAAATACCGCCAGTACACCAAGCTCAACTCCACCTACGTCGTGGGACTTCTGGACAAGATAGCTCCCGACGGACGTATTCACACATGGTTCCGCCAGACCGAGACCAGAACGGGACGTATCAGCTCCACGGAGCCGAATATGCAGAATATCCCTGTCCGCACCGAGCTGGGCGCACAGATGAGAAAGTTCTTCACTGCCGCTGAGGGTAAAACTCTCATCGACGCCGACTACAGCCAGATCGAGCTGAGAGTAATGGCTCATCTCTGCGGCGACGAGAATATGATAGAAGCATTCAACTCCGGTGAGGATATCCACACCTCCACTGCTGCTCAGGTGTTCGATATGCCCCTGTTCATGGTGACTCCCGAGATGAGAAGCGCCGCAAAGGCGGTAAATTTCGGTATAATCTACGGTATCGGAGCCTTCTCACTCGCAAAGGATATCGGCACATCTGTTGCCAAGGCAAAGAAGTATATCGCGGACTACCTCGCCAAGTACCCCAAGGTAAATGAGTTCATGGAGACCACCGTGGACAATGCTTTCAAGGACGGCTACGTTACTACCATGTTCGGAAGAAAGCGCCGCATCCCCGAGCTCTCCTCCTCAAACAAGATGTTACAGGCGGCAGGCAAGCGTATCGCTATGAACACTCCCGTTCAGGGTACTGCCGCAGACCTTATAAAGATCGCCATGATAAACGTGTACAACCGTCTGAAAGCCGAAAAGCTTGACGCGAAGCTCATTCTTCAGGTACACGATGAGCTCATCATCGAGTCGGACCTCTCCTGTGCAGACCGCTGTGCAGAGCTCCTAAAAGAGGAGATGCAGGGCGTTTACGATATGAGAGTCCCCCTTGCGGTGGACGTTCATCAGGGCAGGTCATGGTACGACGCTAAAGGCTAATGTTTGATCGTAGGGCGGCGTTCCGCCGTCCGCATATTAACAATTATGTATTAAGGTGAGAACAATGAATAATTCTCAATTCTCAATTCTCAATTCTCAATTAGACTACGCGGCGTTGTCCGCTCTGGACAAGTCCTGCGTGGGCAGTGACGGCTGGTCCCCCGAGGACTTCCGCTCGGAAGCCGAAAAGCATGGAGGGATAGTCCTTGCCGCTTATGACGGGGAAAGTCTTGCAGGTCTCATTGCAGGCTTCACCGCCGCAGACACGGGCGAGATACTCACCGTGGCAACTGCTCCCCAGTACCGCAGGCAGGGCGCTGCAAAAGCTCTGCTGACAGAGTTCCTGCGGCTCGTCCCCAACGATGTTGAGACCATTGCCCTTGAGGTAAGGCAGTCCAACGCCGCCGCCATAGGGCTGTACAAGAGCTTCGGCTTTGAAAAGGCAGGGGTGCGGAAGCGGTTCTACCGCGACCCTGTGGAGGACGCCGATATAATGGTGCTCAATTGCAGGGGCTGATACTCTTATCAGTCCGTCAGCAAGACAATTGCCGTTATCTGCTGTCAGGCGGACGCCCTCCCGTGAGATGACAATATCATTGCCTTCGGGAGCCCGAGGGCGGGCTCCCCTACAGACCGCCATTCAGGTAAATATAAATGAAAGAAGATTTGATATGCTTATACTTGGAATTGAAAGCTCCTGCGACGAGACCGCCGCAAGCGTGGTAAAGGATCAGAGGACTATCCTCTCCTCCGTGGTGTCCACACAGATAGAGGAGCATAAAAAATACGGCGGAGTCGTTCCCGAAATAGCCTCACGCCGCCACTGCGAGAATATCCTCGGTGTTGTGCGTCAGGCACTGGACGAGGCACAGGTGAAGCTCAGTGACCTCGACGGTATCGCTGTCACCTACGCCCCCGGACTTATCGGCGCTCTCCTTGTGGGAGTAAGCTTCGCAAAGGCGCTGGCAATGTCCTCGGGAAAGCCACTTATACCCGTACATCACATCGCAGGTCACATCGCCACGAACTACCTCACCTTCCCCGATCTTGAACCGCCTTATCTCTGCCTTGTGGCAAGCGGCGGTCACAGCCACATCATCGAGGTGCTGAGCTATACAAAGTTCCGCGTTGTGGGAAGAACTCACGACGATGCCGCAGGAGAATGCTTCGACAAGTGCGCCCGTGCAATGGGCTTCCCGTACCCCGGCGGAGTACATATCGACAACGCCGCTAAGGAAGGCGACCCCAAGGCGTTCAGACTTCCCCACCCTGCTGTGGCGGGAAGCGAATTTGACTTCAGCTTCTCGGGACTCAAGACAAATGTCATCAATCTGCTCCACAATGCCGAGCAGAAAGGCACCGACATAAACAGAAACGACCTCGCGGCAAGTCTCCAGAGCACTATCGCGGAGATACTCACCGACAAGACTATCCTTGCGGCAGAAGCTCTCGGCTACAAAAAAGTTGCTCTCGCAGGCGGAGTTTCCGCAAACACGGGAGTCCGTGCGGCTCTCTCCGATGCCTGTGCAAAGCGCGGCTTCGAGTTCTATATGCCCGAGAAAAAGCTCTGCGGCGACAACGGCGCCATGATAGCCTGTCAGGGAAGCTACAACCTCCTCGCAGGCATAACTGCCGACGAGAGCCTCAACGCCATAGCTACCCTTTCCATGGAAGATATCTGACCATAACAAGCGGAGGTATGACAATGGAAAACAAAAAAGCCACCAACTGCGAGACCTGCACCAACTACGTCTACGATGAGGACTACGACTGCTATGTCTGTATGGTAAATCTGGACGAGGACGAGATGTACAGGTTCCTCCAAGGTACCAATTACGCCTGTCCCTACTACCGTCTCGACGACGAGTACGGCGTTGTAAGGCACCAGAATTAAGATATCACAGCACTGCTCACGGAGCCGTCTGCGGACAGCTCCGCCACCTCGGCACAGCCGCTGCTGCAAAGCTCGGTGAGTACGGTTATGACGTCACATTCGGGAGCTATCCCCTGCTTCACAGCCTGCTCTGTCATGCCCATGAGGAGCTCCGCGTCATTCTGCTCAAGGAGAGCTCTGCCGTCGCTGCTGCAAACCACCATGCAGGACGGCGACACCTTCCACTCATTGAGCATATGACCGAGGATATCACGGCAGTCCCTGCCGTCCACCACCAGCAGCTCGGTATAGCCCGTGAACATCGGCTCTCCCGTAAGCAGCTCAGCCCTGTTTTTCGCCTCGTCGATGCTGCTCCCCGAAGCGGTCACAGCCTCCTCGGCGGAGAACAGTCTCATGGTCAGTCCAATACCGTCTTTTTCCGAGACAGAAACAGCTCTCAGATAGCTCCTTTCATGTATCTTCCCGGCGGCACAGCCGGTAGTTCCAAGCAATATGGCTGATAAAGCCGCAAGACATAAACTCCTTCTCATAGCACACTCCCTATTCTTTTTAAGCAATTAACAATTTGTTCACATAAATGCTTTAAAATATCTACACTGTTTCCCCTGAAATATGGTAATATTATATTGAGAAATTGTAGGAGGTGAGCACATGGATCTCACTGACACCTCAGCTGAAACTATAATCAATGTGGTGGATCAGTTCGACTACTCTACCCAGAATGACAACTACAATGCAAAATTCAGAGCGTGGCGTAAGAATAAAGAGAATCCATACGCCTTCAACTTCAAGCTCAACAGAAAGGAAAGCGTCTTCGTCGAGGGCAAGGGCTTCGAGACAAAGTCTGCTTCCGCTACCGAGCAGAGCATTATCAGCAGGATAATGAACATCGCCGGTATCGCTATGCTCATATGGATATTCACCGACAATATCCTCAGCAAGCTTATTATTTCGGTATTCGACGCTCTCGGATTTGATATCCACACCTCATTTTTCAGCCCCGTCCCCTATGGCGGCAGCAACCAGATAATCACTTCCCTGATCGTTATAGGCATAGTAAGGATACTCCTTCCTGCCACCTATATCCACTTTAAACTCAGGATGCCGCGGCGTCTTGAGTTCATGACCTCGCTGAACCACGCCTCAGACCTGCTTGGCGCTATCTGTATGGCTATGGCAGTCAGCGCCGTGTTCAGTCTCCCCAATATCTACACCAACCGCACCCGTCAGGTGTTCGATTATTTCCGCAATATAAACGCGGATATTTCCGTCTGGGATCAGGAACAGTTCGTGGTGTATACCATCTTCGATATCGTTATCATATCCGTTTTGTCGGAGCTGTTCTTCCGCGGTGCCATCTTCGGCGCTCTCAGACAGTTCGGCGACGTTTTCGCCGTTATCATCACTTCTGTGATGTCCGCCCTCCTCACTCAGGACCTCCGCGAGCTGCCTGCCGCACTTATGATATCGGCAGTCGCCTCTGTTGGAATGCTCAGGAGCGGCTCTATATTCACGGCTATTTTCGTACAGATGATATTCAAGATGTACCGCCTTGCACTGGTGCTCCTTGAAGCTGCCTCTCCCGATAAGGTCTTTCTGAAGCGTAATACCTTCATTCTGGTATTCTTCATCATAGGTGCCGTGGGAATGATAGCGCTGTATCTGTTCAACAAGAAGAAAAAGCTCCACCGCATCGCGAAATACACCTCAGAGGTGACTATGCCCGAGAGACTGCTCATCGCATTCAAGAGCTTCCCTGTTCCTGCGGCGGTGTGCATATGCCTTCTTGCAGCCCTTATCAAGATAGTTCTTTAGGTGATACAATGGAAAAATATATGAAGCGCGCGCTGGAGCTTGCCCGCGAAGCCTTCGACGAGGGGGAAGTCCCCGTGGGAGCCGTGGTGGTGAAAAAGACCACGGGCGAAATAGTCGGCGAGGGCAGGAATATGCGCGAGGGAGCAAAAAACGCTCTTGCCCATGCAGAGCTCATGGCTATCGACAGCGCCTGCCGCAGACTCGGCGGCTGGAGGCTCCCCGAATGTGCCATTTATGTCACCCTTGAGCCCTGTCCCATGTGCTGCGGTGCCATAATCAACGCCCGTATCGACGACGTTATCTTCGGCGCATACGACCTTAAAAGCGGCTCTGCCGTGTCGGTGCAGAAGATGTTCGCTCTCCCCTACAACTACCGTCCCGAGGTAACGGGAGGAGTCATGGAGGAGGAGTGCGCAGGGATATTGTCGGAGTTCTTCCGACAGCTCCGCATAAAAAAGAGCGGCAACGCTCAGTAAGAATATTACCTATCCGCTGTCTGGACAGCGGATATTTTTTTGCCCGTAAACGCTGCAAAAATCAGTGCCACGGCTGCTCCCGCTCCGCGTAGAAGAAGAAGCTCCCGTCCCCATATCAGGCAGGCTGCTCCCACTGTGCATAGTATGACGGCAGTGCTTTTCCACCGCCTGAATGAGGGAAAAACGCGACTGAGCAAAAAAGCTCCGGTCATCACCTGAAGCGCTGCCGAGAATACGGCAAACACCGAGAATACCACCAGAAACAGCGAGTCTATGCGCTGCGCCTCGAAGGGCTGCGACAGCTGTGCCGCAGTTATGACGGGGAAGTCCGTCACGGGCATTATGCCCCCTGCCACCGCAAGTGCGGTCAGCAGCACAGCCGCGGATATCGCCGCCTTTGCCGCAAAATAACGGACCGTTGTCCTGACTCTGTCGCCGCGCACCTCCCCGAGAAATACCGCAAAGCTGCCAAGCCCTCCGCTTACCGCAAAGCCCCTTATGAGCTCCGCGAAAGTGCTTCTTCTCTCGGGACGCCACAGGTTCTGCCAGTCAGCGTTTACTGCTGCGCTGGCAAGGTCGATGGCAAGGCAGGATATCCCCACCGCCGCCGCTATAACAGCTGCCCTGCCTGCGGACTTCATACCCGTTGAGGAGATATAAAGGCAGACCGCCGCCACAAGTCCTGCGGTCATAAGCCGTCCCCAGACGCCGCGGCTGCTCTCGTAGGGGATATAGATGACGGCGCTGCTCTGCCAGAGCTCCGAGAACACCGTCCCTCCGCAGAATACAGCGTACAAAAGGAAGAACAACTCCGCCGCCCTTGAAAGTCCCCTGCCTTGTACCGCAAATGCAAGAGCTATGAGGAACTGTATCGCCGTACCGCCGAGAACTCCCCATAAAGTCGCTGTGGAAATGCTCCCCCTCATGCAGCACAGCCCGAACATATCCGTAATGAGCAGCAGGGCACAGAGCTGGTTCTTCGTCAGACTATTCATGATATTCCTCCACGGTGAAGCCACGGCTCTGGAGCTTCTTTATGCCGCTGCGGACAGCCGTGTCCCCCATGCCCCTGCCCTTGAACGGCGATATGGGCGCTGTGTATGGAAAGCCGTAGTCCTCGGTGGCGCAGATGTTCACCAGCACCGCGCAGGCAAGGAGGCTTATGCCGAAAAGTCCCAGCGCTCCCCCTGCAATGAGAAAGGCAAGACGCAGCACCGTTATCTGGGGCTCCAGCTCGGGAACTACCAGTCCCCCCAGTACCGCCAGCGCCGTCATAGTAAGAAGCGGCGTGCTCACCAGTCCCGAGTTCACTGCCGCGTCGCCGATGATCAGTCCGCTGATTATGCTGACAGCTCCCCCCGTGGGCTTGGGCAGCCGCACCCCTGCCTCCCGTATCATTTCATACATCAGCAGCGCAAAAAGCGACTCCGTTACTATTGATAGGGGCGCTTTCTTCTCAGCCTCCACAAGGAGCATGAAAAGGGTGCTGTTCAGCAGCTCGGGGTGATACATGACTATGGCTGCATAAAAAGCAGGCAGCAGCACTGCCGTCAGGAAGGCGGCGTACTTCAGCCAGCGTATGAATGTGGCGTAGTAGGGCTTATACGCATAATCGTCAAGGGTCTGGAAGCTCTCACAGAACAGCCGCGGTATGATGATGGCGTAGGGAACGCCGTCCACCAGTATGGCTGCCCTGCCCTCTATCAGCTTGGAGCACAGCACATCGGGGCGCTCGGTAGTGCCTGTAGAGCTGAACAGCTCGAAGCTGCCGTTCTCCACAAAGGGACGGATATAGCCCGTGGTGAGTATGGCTTCCAGCTCTATCCCCTCAAGGGAGCGGCGTATCTTCTCCGTCAGCGCCTTGGGGACCCTGTCCTTCATGTAGCACAGACACAGGTCGGTGCTGCTCTTTTCGCCCTTGACGAACAGTTCCATGACAAGCTCGGGAGTTTTCATCCTCCTGCGTATCTGGGACATATTGGTGCGTATGGTCTCGGTGAAGCCCTCGTGGGCACCCATGATGTTGCCCTCGCCCGACGGCTCCTGCACTCCCCTTGTGTTGTAGCCCTGAACGCCGAATGCAAGTCCCGTGGTCATGCCCTCGGCAATAAGCACCGCAAAGCCCGAATTCACCAGTCGGAAAAGTGTGGGGTAGTCCTCCACCTGCGGACGGTCGGTGGAGAGTAGCAGCTTCTCGTTTATATAGTGAAACAGCCCGTGGGAGTCCTTTTGCTGCGGTATATCCGTTATGGGCTCGAATATCAGCTCCGTGATGACAGATGTGGACACCATACCCTCACAGCACAGCAGCGCGCAGTGTATCCCCCCCGTGACAAAGCGGTTTATGAGTACGTCAGAGGAGTTCCCCGAAATGCGGCGAATCTCGTCGATACTGCGGTCAAGTGAGGGCAGCAGTTGTTTTTTCTCCATTATCTCACCTCAGCGGTATTATCTGCTGAAACTGCGAAATTATACCTGTAGAGGACGGAGTCCTCTACGTCCCGCAAAAAACGGGGCGATGTAAACATCGCCCGTTACACAATAAAAAACGCCTGCACTGTGAATGTTGTTCCACAATGCAGGCAGCTTTTAAAGCATGGTTAGCCTTTTGAAAACTTCTTCTGTTTTCTCTTTTGCTCCATCAAAGCGCGGCCATGCGTCAATTCCGTCGCCGCTTTTTCTCGGAATGATATGGATATGGAAATGTGGCACGGACTGACCTGCGCTCCCGCCGCTTGCATTGAGCAGGTTCACTCCCTCATAGTCGCATTTCTCCACAAGGTGCTCCGACACCTTTTTCACAATTCTCATAAGGCTTGTCAGCGTTTCTTCGTCACAGTCCAGAATATTCATGCAGTGCTTTTTCGGGACTGCAAGGATATGTCCGTCAACGTCCTTTGCTGTGTCCATGAATACAAGTGTATGCTCGTCTTCGTAAACCTTCATGGGCTGAAATTCACCGCTTATAAGCTTGCAGAAAATACAGTCGTTCATAGTTATCCTCTCTTGTTTTAGTTTCAGCCGAGCAGCTCGCCCTCAAGCCACACGGCTACTCCGTCCTCATCGTTTGAGCCTGTTACCTCATCGGCAATATCCAGCACCTCGCCTACTGCGTTGGACACTGCAACTCCCGTACCGCACATCTCCAGCATTTCCATATCATTCCTGTCATCACCGAATGCAGCGATCTCATGGAGCGCAATGCCGCACTTCTCCGCAAGAGCCCTTATGGCTGCGGTCTTGCCTGCGCCCTTCGGAAGAAATCCGTACCAGTTCTCACCGCGGTAGCACTGTAACTTGCAGCCGAAGCTCTCCGCTATGCTCCGCGCTATATCCTCAGATGCAAGTTCCGCAACTATCTTGTTGCCGCCCTCCTTTAAGGGCTTGTCGTACTCACAATAGACCGCCTTGTGCAGCTTTTCCGACTCCGCGATATGCCTGCTGTTCCAGTATACCGTCTTACCCTGTGCCACTGTGATCTCGGTATCGGGAGCTGCTTCAAGGAGCGCTTTTACGATGCCGTTGGTATCCTCAGCCGTAAAACAGCAGCTGTAAATACATTCGTCCCCCGAGTGTATGAGAGTGCCGTCGGTGGTTATCTCGTAATCTGGGGTGAGCAGCTCTATATAGCGCTCTGCACCTATCCAGTATCTCGCCGTGGCTATGACAAGGATACAGCCCTTTTCTCTGCACTTTTTCAGCGTTTCAAGTGTTCTTTCGGATATTGTCCCGTCTGTTTTCAGCAATGTGTGGTCGAGGTCGGTGAGTATCATTTTTATCATGGTGTAACCTGCTTTCATAAATGGCGCACATAGTCAGAATGCCATGTGCGCCCTAAGGTTTATTTCTTTATCTTCATGGATATGTCGAAGCACTTGACCGAGTGGGTAAGAGCTCCCAGAGAGATGATGTCAACGCCTGTTTCGGCAACAGAGCGGATGTTCTCGGAGGTCACATTTCCCGAAGCCTCCAGCAGTGCCTTTCCGCCTGCAATTGCAACAGCCTCCTTCATCTCGTCACAGCTCATATTGTCAAGCATGATTATCTCTACGCCTGTTGCAAGTGCCTCGCGGAGCTCGTCAAGTGTGCGAACTTCAACCTCGATCTTGACGGTATGTCCTATCTTCTCGCGGAGCGCGTTCACAGCCGCAGTTATTCCGCCGTAAGCGTCGATGTGGTTGTCCTTGAGCATTGCTGCGTCGGAGAGATTGAAGCGGTGGTTCTTTCCGCCGCCCACAGTTACCGCATACTTCTGCAATGCGCGGAGTCCCGGGAGAGTCTTTCTCGTATCGGTAACGGCTGCCTTTGTGCCCTTTACCAGCTCAACGCACTTGTTTGTGGCAGTTGCGATACCCGACATATGCTGCAAAAGGTTCAGTGCTGTTCTCTCGCCCTTGAGGAGAGTGAGAGTGCTTCCCTCAAGCTCTGCGATTATGTCGCCTTTTTTAACTTTTGTGCCGTCCTGAAGAAGTATCTTAAAGTCAACGTCGCCGCCTGCAAGGTCGAATACGCGCTTTGCCACCTCGATACCGCAGACAACTCCCGTATCCTTTGCAACGTAATAAGCGGAGCTCCTGTGGTCCGCAGGGATGAGATTATCCGCAGCGGCGTCAATGTAGTTTATGTCCTCCATAAGTGCGGTGGTGATTATATTGTCAACATAGCATTGTAAAAGCTTCATGGTAATCTTCCTTTCTGTTTTAAATCATAATTTAGCGCAAGCGCTAATAGTGATTAGTGCATAGTGGTTAGTGATTAGTTAATGTGTTCGCTGCGCTCACATTATTTAAATAACGTCGCCGAAGGCGACACCAAAACTAAACACTAACCACTAATAACTATTCACTCAAATCATAATTTTGCTCCGCAAAATTATAATTTATACTTCGAGTCTATGCACAGGAACTCCTCAAGGGTAAGTCCCGAATCATGGACCTCCTTTGCAAGCTCCTTGCCAAGGTAGCGGACATGCCAGGACTCATACTTGTATCCCGTTATGTCCTGCTTGCCCTGCGGATATCTCAGGATAAAGCCGTATTTATAGCAGTTCTCCGCTATCCACTTTGCCTCCTTGGTGTTGTTGAAGGAGTCGCTGGCGTTGTTTATATCCATTGCCAGTCCTGTCTGGTGCTCGGAGTGACCTGCTCTTGCGGAATAGGTGTCCGCCATTGCCTTGCCGTCACGGGCTGCATAGTTGTTGTAAAGTGTGTTCTGATAGGTGTATGAGCGGAAGCCCGAGCATATCCACAGGGACAGTCCTGCCTTCTTGGCGTCTGCCTGCATTGAGTTGAATGCGCTCTGGGCGTCGGGGAGAATCTTCCCCGGGTTGTAGTCGGAGGGCAGTCCGTAGGTCTTGTTGGCAATGAGTATTCCGTTGACGTAGGTTATGCCGCCGCGGACCTCTATCTCCTGACGGGTAAAGGTCTCGCTTGTGCCGTCTGCCCATGTCACTGCAAAGTGCATGGAGTCTGTATGAACAAGCCTGCCCTCGGTATTGTCCTCGGTGCTGCCGAAGTGGAACACCACATTCTCTCCCGAGGGAGCATACTCGAAACGGCTGACATATCCACTCCTGTCGGTGAGCTTTCCGCTGAGACCGTTTATGTCAAAGGTACGTCCCTGAGAGGTCACCCAGTGTCCCGTGAGAAGCTCCGATGAGCTTATGGGATATTCGCAGAAATACCTGAATGTCTCAGTCTCGCCGCTGTCCCATTTCAGCACGAAGGACTCGTCGTCCAGCCATGTGATGAAGGCAGAGAGCTCCGCACCCGACTTTTTCATTGAGAAAACAGCTATGTCCTCATCGGATGTGATGTCGAAGTCATCGGTGATGCCTGCCGACGGGTCAATAACAGTTCCGACGCCGTCGCCGAAGCTGAAGTATCTCTTGCCGCCCATGCAGTCTCCGATCCATGTGCCCGATGGCAGCCTGTTGATGCTGCTTATTATCATTTCCTGAAGGGCTGTCAGGTCAAGGGAGTCTGTTTCGCCGTCCTCATTGATGTCCGATGCGATGTACTGTGTCTCGTTGAGACCGTAGCGTCCCAGCAGGTAGTTCTTCATTATGACTATGTCGCTGATGTTTACTCTGTCGTCTCTGTTGAGGTCGCCTCTGATGAGCATGGGAACAGCCTTTGCGCCCATGCAGGTGAGCTGTGCCGAAGCGGCAGCTGCCGCAAGTGTTACAGCCATGAGTTTTTTCGCTTTTTTCATACATATCCCCCCTTTGCATATGTATGAGCGTCGGCGCGTCCCCCCGAACCTCACCGACACCTTTTCTGCGGTGAACTTTTCTTCTGTCTTGTGTTTTGATATATAGTATGCAGCTCCTTACTGCATTACCTCTCCGAGGATTATATATGCCACCGTAACGATGGACTTTGCCAGAACGAAGTCGGCGTCAACGAAATATCCGCCGCTGAGCAGGTCCTCTCTTATCTCCTTTACTCTCTTGAAGCCTGCCGCAGCTGCCTTTTTGTCGGGAATGACGAAATAGCAGTTCTGGAGTATCTTTCTTGTCTCTGTTCTTACTCCCTTTGGTATGCGGGGAGCTCCGATATGGGGATCGAATTCCGCCTCCTCAAAGTCCTTTGGAGCGTCTGCCAGTCTTGATGCTATGCTGTTTGCAGCGTGGCGTGAGAACACAAGAGCCTCCAGCAGTGAATTGCTGGCGAGACGGTTGCTGCCGTGAACTCCCGTGTGTGAGCACTCGCCGCAGGCATAGAGATTGGGCAGGCTGGTCTCGGAGTTGTTGTCAACGTCGATACCGCCCATGAGATAGTGCTGACAGGGGAATATGGGCACGGGCTCCTTGGTCATATCGTAGCCCTGCTCAAGCAGGTTCTGATAAATCATGGGGAAGCGCTTCTTCAGGAACTCGCTGTCCTTGTAGCTGATATCAAGGTAGAAGTCCGTGGAGTTCTGCTTGCGTGACTCAAGGATTATGGCGTGGGAAACTACATCTCTGGGAGCAAGCTCCAGACGCTCATCATAGTTGTGCATGAAGCGCTCCTTGTGGCAGTTCAGCAGGTAAGCTCCCTCGCCGCGCACTGCCTCTGAAATGAGGAAGCACTCTCTTGTAGCGCGGTTGTTGAAGGCTGTGGGGTGGAACTGGACATAGCTCAGGTTCTTTATCTTTGCGCCCATTTCGTAGGCAAAGGTTATGCCGTCGCCTGTTGCTATGGCGGAGTTTGTGGTGAACTGGTATACACGTCCGATACCGCCTGTTGCCATTATCATGAAGTGGCAGTTGCAGGTCTCATAGGAGTCATCAGCCAGCTTGAGCAGCGCGGAGTAGCCTGTCTTTGTCTGCTTGACGCTGCACATCATGGTGTTCTCCATGATAGTGACGTTGCTGAGCTGCTGTACGTTCTCCAGAAGTGTGGAGGTTATCTCCTTGCCCGTAGCGTCTGCGTGGTGGAAGATACGGTGGTGGCTGTGACCGCCCTCAAGTGTGCGGTGGTATGTGCCGTCGGGGTTCTTGTCAAAGTCAACTCCCAGCTCGATTATATGCTCGATATCCTGTGCAGCCTCGCTGACAAGAGTGTGGACAGCCTCAACGTTGTTCTTGAAGCTTCCTGCTATGAGGGTGTCGTTCTGGTGGTACTGGATATTGTCCGTGGGAGAGTTGTACACTCCTGCGATACCGCCCTGAGCAAGGGAAGAATTGCACAGCGGCAGGTCTCTCTTGCAGATGATGAGTATATTGAGCTCCTTGGGAAGATTGATAGCTGCATAGAGTCCTGCGGCTCCGCAGCCTGCTATAATAACATCATAATTTTTCGACATGATAAGGACCGTCCTTTACAAAAAGATCTTTACACCTATATTATATCATACAATTTTTTAAATAGCAAGATACGCGGAGAAAAAGCTGCTGTCGGGAAAGCTTGTCCGCGAAAAAGGCAGCGGGGGCTCCCCGCTTATATCATACAATTTTTTAAATAGCAGGATACGCGGAGAAAAAGCTGCTGTCGGGAAAGCTTGTCCGCGAAAAAGGCAGCGGGGGCTCTCCGCTTATATCATACTCTTTTTTAAATAGCAGGATGCGCGGAGAAAAAGCTGCTGTCGGGAAAGCCTGACCGCGAAAAAACCTGCGGGGGCTCCCCGCTTATATCATACAATTTTTAAATAGCAAGACGCGCGGAGAAAAAGCCGCTGTCGGGAAAGCCTGACCGCAAAAAAGCTTCGCCCCGAAGTGCCTTTCACTGCACATCGGGGCGTTTAATACTGTTTATCTTTTTCGCTTGCAGGTAAGAACTATACCGACTATTGAGCCTATGAGGACAAAGGGTGCGACTCTGACAAATACAAATTCCATGCCGTGGAGTATTGTCCCCGCAGCGGCAAGCTCGGGATCATTGTAGTCCCAGTCCTGATATGGGCTTCCTGCCGCAGCGGCTATGATAAATCCCACTACTATAAAAATACATACCAGAATGAAAAACCACCGCAGCCGCTTTCTGCCTGCGTCATTTTTCCGTGCAAGCTGTAGGTTTATCACCTCCAGCTTTTCGGCTATGGCTTTCAGGTCCTCCGCTTCCTTTTCCTGCACTGTCTCACCCAGTAGAACGCTGACGGGAGTTTGAAGCACCTCCGAAATGGATAGCAGCATATCCGAGTCGGGAACTGAGAGTCCCCTCTCCCATTTGGATACGGTCTGGCGAACCACGTTGAGCTTTATGGCAAACTCCTCCTGCGAAAGGCCTTTTTGTTTTCTAAGATTTTTTATGTTTTCGTTCAGCATTGCGAAAACCTCCTTTCGCATTTATCATACACCGATACCGCCGCTAAGGCAAGCAACGCATATTAACATTGCCGCAACGGCGCTGTTTTACGCGGTTCTGACATTACAAAGTGCCATAGTGTATCTGACAGCTCTATCAGAAACTCTATGGCACAAGGCTTCGTATGACACCGCTTCTGCGGCAGTTCACTTGTTCTTTTTCTTCCACTTCAGCAGAGCGAATGCAGTCACGCCTGTCAGCAGCGCCGTCAGACTGAGTGCCACCCATGTGTGATTGAAGGGGATGTCATTGGTATTGATACCGTAGAACGCGAACATGATATTGGGTATCTGCAATATGATAGTGACGATGGTCAGTCTCCACATAACGATACTCTGGTTATTGGAGATGATAGATGAAAAGCCGTCCATCATACTGGACAGGATGCCCGTGTAGATGCTCGCCATCTCGATAGCCTGCTTCATCTCGATGAACACGTCCTCAAGGAGGTCCTGATCCTCGTCGTAGAGCTTTATGACTCTGCCGCGGAATATCTTCTCGATGGTGGCTTCGTTGGCTTTCAGTGACGTTGAGAAATATACCAGTGACTTCTCCAATGCAAGGAGCTGCATGAGAAGCTCGTTCTTCATGGCGTCGTGGAGCTCCTGCTCGGCAGCCGATGATATCTTGTCTATCTGTTTCAGGTAGGTGAGGAACAGAGCCGATATCCTCAGCAGCAGCTGAAGTACGAATCTGGTCTTGAAGTCGGGGCGGAGGTTGCGTATGCCGCCTCTGGTCGCCTCGCTGATTATCTGTGTCTCGCGGATCGATATGGTGAACACATACTCGTCCGTGATGATTATGCCCATAGGCAGTGTGTAGAAGTTCTTGGTCTTGTCATCGTCGATGGCTGAGACAGGGGTGTCGATTATAACGAGGGTCTGATCGTCCTCGCGCTCAATACGGGAAGACTCCTCCTCATCGAGAGCGGACTTTACGAAACCGCTGTCCAGTCCGTAGTCCTCGATGAGCTCCCTTACCTCTTGAGGAGTGGGGTCCACCACCGATACCCAGCAGCCCACCGACGGAGCGTCGCACTGTGTCAGCACGCCGTTGATGTAGCCGTAAAAGTTTATCATATTTTCACCGCTGTCCGCAAGCACGGACAGCTCTCTCCTTTCGCCGAAATTCACTTCAGCAGGTGGGAGATGATGCCTTGATGTGCCGATCAGGTCTTGACCTCTGATAGCTTTCAGGATCTGATCGCCGCATCAAAGCTGCCCGCCGAAGCGTGGGATATTATCCGCGTTCCCATAAGGGTCAGGGTTCATTATTGCACCTCCTAATCACAATATATCTTTATTATAGCAAATTTCCACGGTGATTACAAGTATTTTTTGAAAAAGAATTTCTGCCCTCTGTTTTTTACCTGCATACAAAGGAAAGCCCTCAGTCCCGAAGGACAGAGGGCTTATTGTTTTCGTATATATCTGCTCAGCCTTTGAAGTAATTGTATATTTCATCAGGCATAGGAGCACGCTCCCTTCCGTTTCTGTTTACTGCTTTCAACGTGAAGTACAGCTCATATGAATTTCCGTCACTTCCTTTGATATAGCCCTCGGGAGGACGTCCGTCAACATGGAAGTCATATTCCCAGGGCGTATACGAAAGTCCGCTAAGAGTGCTCATGATCCATGCTCCGTCCTCGGGGTACCATGTGAGGTAGGGTATATATCCGGGGTCGTGTTCGGGAGTCGGGCGCTCGGTAACAGGCTCAGTAGGTTCATCTACAACAGGCGCCTTTGTAGTGACCGTTGTGGGCTTCTGGGTAGTCTGTGCCTTGGAGGTGGTAGCCTTATTCGGCTGTATGGGCTTGGCTGTGGTGGTCACATTTTCCCTGCCCTCGGGCTCGTTATTCTCCTCCTGCGGCTCACCGCTGTTCTCCTCCCGGGGAGCTTCCGTGCTTTCCTCTCGGGGAGCATCGGTCATGGGCTGTTTATCTTTCTCCGCAGCAGTTGTATTTTTGCTTTCTTTTGTATCTGTTTCTGTTTCAGCAGTCCTGCCATCGGAAGTCACCTCCGCGGTCTCACCGCTGCCCTTTGCCTTTGTGCCCATGTCCTCGGTAGTCTCCGTGACAGCCACATTGCTCACCTCATCAAGCAGGGGCGGACGGTTCTTCAGCATAAGGGCTCCGCCTGTGCCGACGCCTGCAATGAGCAGCACCGCCGAGGCAATGGCTGCGGTCCTCTGCCATGTTATCTTCCGATACTTTTCAACGCCCGAGACCGTCATGGCTTTTTCGTTTTCGGCGTCCGTCAGAGCTTCCGCTTTTATCTCGGCTTCTCTGACTATATCCTCGTCGATAAGGTCGATGACCTTGAAAAACTTCTGCTTATTCATATTGATAGCCCTCCTTCTTCAAAAATTCCTTCAGCTTTTTCCGCGTTCTGAAAAGATAGGTGGCGGCGGTGCGTTCCTTTATGCCGTAGTACTCCGCTATTTTTGCAAGGCTGTCGCCGTACCAGTAGCGCCTTACGAAAACCTTTCTGCGAAGCTCGTCCTGAGTCCTCAGAAATCGGCTTATCGCCTCCGCAAGAGCTTTCTCCTCGCCGCCTCCCTCTCTGAAGTCGGGTATGCACTCGGAAAGCTCATCCAGTGATACAGCAAAATTGCTGCTGCGCTTTTCTGCGGAGTTGTACTTGTACCTGTCAAGCGCCTTGTTCTTCACCGTGCGGCAGAGATAGGTCCTTATGTCACGCGGTTCATCGGGCGGTATCTTGTTCCACAGCTCGTAATAGGCGGAATTCACGCACTCCTCTATGTCCTCGCGGCAGGAAAGGATATTCCCTGCGATATAAAAGCATAGCTTGTCGTATTTCTTTTTAAGTTCCGCTATCGCCCTTTCGTCCCTTTTGCGAAAAAGCTCTGTTATCGAAGCGTCATCCATGGCTGAGCCTC
This sequence comes from Ruminococcus flavefaciens, assembly GCF_900116855.1. Taxonomy (GTDB): domain Bacteria; phylum Bacillota; class Clostridia; order Oscillospirales; family Ruminococcaceae; genus Ruminococcus; species Ruminococcus flavefaciens_R. The sequence continues at coordinate 1,261 of NZ_UETD01000007.1, read as the reverse complement.
CTTTCCAGAGGTAAGAGTTCCTCTTACCTATATATTTGATATATCTTCGGGAATATTTCACCTGCACAAAAATATTCTCAAAAAAAGAGCTGCCGGACTCTATGTCCGACAGCTCTGATAGACTTATGACCTGATCCTCTTTCGAGTTACCTTACTGGTCGTCACGCTTTCTTGAACGAGCTGCGAAGGCTGCTGCTGCTGCAAGTGTGAATACCGCAAATGCTGCGCTTATGCCCTTGACGCCCGTCTTAGGAGAATTCGTTGTTACCTTCTTGGTAGTTGTAGAGGTCTTAGCCTTTGTTGTAGAGGTCGATGTGCTCGATGCACCGCCTGTTGTTGTGGTGGTCGTGCTTGTCTCCTCCGCTGTGGTTGTGGTTGTTGCAGTAGTTGTTGTGGTAGTTGTTGTAGTTGTAGTAGTGGTCGTTGTAGTAGTTGTTGTGGTAGTTGTTGTTGAAGTTGTAGAAGTTGTTGTTCTATCAACTTCACCGCCACCCTCAGTAACTCTTGTGGTAGAAGTTGTTATCTCCTGACCCATCTGATCTACTGTTGTGGTGGTCACGATCCTCTCATCGATCATTACTACTGTGTCGCTGTCTGTTCTTACGTTGTCGATAGTAACCAGCTTGCCGTCAGCTACAGTGAATGTGATGCTTGTAGCAACTGCATATCCTGTAGGAGCTGCGATCTCCTCAAGAACGTACTTACCGTCCTCAAGAGTTACAGTTGTAGCAGAGTCGCCGGAGATCCAGATGAGTGAATTTCCTGAACCCTTTTCAACAGATGCACCATCGCCGATGACAATTCTGCCCTCTTCAAATTCGATGTCTCTGCCGTCCTTGTCTACGCCTGTGAGAGTCAGCTGAGCGCCGGGAACCTCTGCACCGTAAACATCCTGCTTATCGATCTTTACAACAGCCAGAGTTGTGGTCGTGGTCGTTGTTGTTGTGGTCGATGTAGTTGTGGTTGTCGATGTTGTAGTGGTCGTAGTTGTGGTTGTAGTTGTTGTAGTTGAAGTTGTTGTGGTCGTGGTCGATGTTGTCGTGGTAGTTGTCGTGCTTGTGGTTGTAGTAGTTGTGGTCGTTGTTGTTGTCGTAGTAGTTGTTGTTGTAACTATACGCTCATCGATCATTACTACTGTGTTCTCACTTGCAGGCTTACCATCGATAGTTGTGACCTTACCGCCTTCAACTGTGAATGTTATTGAGCTTGCCTTCTCGTATCCGTTAGGTGCTGCCAGCTCCTCGAGAGTGTAGGTACCATC